>CAWHVA010000027.1:0-729472 GCA_963832615.1 uncultured Acidobacteriota bacterium | reverse complement strand
TGAAAAGTCTTGCCACCCCGATCATCACGCTTCGGAGAGCTCTTGCTGAAGGCGTTCGGATTCGTAGTGTGACATGAGCGCATCGACAAGTGGGCCAAGCTTTCCGTCGATGACTTCGTTCAATTGATGCAGCGTGAGGCCGATGCGGTGGTCGCTCACGCGATTCTCGCGGAAATTGTAGGTGCGGATTTTCTCGGAGCGGTCGCCGGTCTTAATTTGTCCTCGGCGTTCGGCGCCGATGGCAGCCTGCTGCTTTTCCATTTCCAATTCATAGAGCCGCGTGCGGAGAACGCGCATGGCCTTCGCGCGGTTCTTGATCTGCGATTTCTCGTCTTGTTGCGAAACGACCAACCCGCTGGGAATGTGCGTAATACGCACCGCGGAATACGTGGTATTGACGGACTGCCCGCCCGGACCCGAGGAGCAAAACGTATCGATGCGCAAATCCTTCGCTTCGATCTTGATGTCGATGTCGTCGGCTTCCGGCAGCACCGCGACGGTAGCTGCCGACGTGTGAATGCGCCCCTGCGTTTCGGTGGCGGGGACGCGTTGAACGCGGTGCACGCCGCTCTCATATTTCAGCTTGGAATAAACCTTGTCGCCCTGAATCGCCACCACGATTTCTTTCAGACCGCCCAACGACGAAGGAGAGCTCTCCAGCACTTCCACCTTCCAGCCCTGGGTTTCGGCGTATCGCGAATACATGCGGAACAGATCGCCGGCGAACAGCGCTGCTTCGTCGCCGCCGGTCCCTGCGCGGATTTCGACGATAACGCTCTTATCGTCATTCGGATCTTTGGGCAGCAGGAGCAGTTTCAGATCACGCTCGACAATTTCCATGCGCGCCACAAGTTCTTTTTCTTCGTCATGCGCCATCTGCTTCATCTCGGCGTCTTCCGCTTCCAGGAACATCTGGTGCGCGCCGGCAAGATCTTTTTCGATCTGCTTGAATTCCCGATGCTTCTCGACGATCTGCTCGAGTTCCGCGTGCTGCTTAGCGACCTTTTGGAACTTCGACGAGTCGGAGGTGAGCTCCGCCGTCGAAAGCTGCTGGGTCAGCTCGTCGTAGCGGGTGCCCAGCTGATTCAATTTTTCATTAAACGTCAGTACGCCCATGGGAGCCTCGAAAAAGTAAAATTTGGGGTCAGTAACAACTGTGGGAGGACATGCTTGCCCTAGGGCGAGCGGAGCGGGATCAGCTAATAGAAGGCGGCGTACATCGACATTCTCTAATAAGAATACGCTTGAATCCGGAAACACGCAATTGGATGCGCAAGCCGTGAACGCGATTCCACACCCACAACCGCTTATCCTACATGCAGATGCGAGAGCCCGTAGAAAAGCAGCACGGCGAAGCCGATGACCACTGCAATGATGCCGAGCCAGATGAAGACGAACGGCCGCTCGTCCTGTCCGGGCGGCGGAGCGGTAACCCCGAACACCAGGGAGAATCCACGGAAAATGTTGGCCAGAAATTTGATCATGGTTATTCCGGCTAGGTGCGTTTACGTTCGTGGCAGAGTGTAGGCGCTGGGCTTTAGCCCGGCGTCGCGAACACTCGTGATGATAGCCCGAATTGTAAGGACCAAGCCCGTCTTTTGGTGTTCCAGGGTTGGGCGCGGTAGGGTTGGGCGTGGTTGCTGAGATACGTTGGCGTGTACTACGATGCAGCTGAATCATGAGAGAAGCGACGCCCGCAATTTTGCAACAGACG
This sequence comes from uncultured Acidobacteriota bacterium, assembly GCA_963832615.1. Classification (GTDB taxonomy): domain Bacteria; phylum Acidobacteriota; class Terriglobia; order Acidiferrales; family UBA7541; genus Acidiferrum. The sequence goes on along the minus strand of CAWHVA010000027.1, from coordinate 727,758 downwards.
AATGGCACCGCCGCTAGCGAAGCGGAACGCGATGGCGATCTCGGCTTTCTTTGGGATTTCTGGTATCCGGCTCTTCGGAGTACAGAGATCGTTGGCAAGCGCCTGGCTACGGCCATGTTACTGGAGGTGCCGCTGGTCCTGGGGCGCACGTCGGACGGTAAGCCGTTTGCGATGCGCGATTCCTGCCCGCATCGGGGTATTCCTCTTTCTTACGGACGGTTCGACGGCAAAACGGTGGAGTGCAGCTATCACGGATGGCGCTTCGACGCGTGCAGCGCACAATGCGTCGAAATTCCCTCGCTGACCAGCCAGGACAAACTAAGAGTCGATCGCATTTTTGCGGGTCATTACCCGTGCGAAGAGCATGATGGCTACGTCTGGGTATACATGCATGCGTCCGGGTCTCGCTTGGGGGAAACGGTGCCGGCGGCGCCGAAGCTGGCGACCTTCAGCGCGAAGTACAAGATCACGCATCTGGCGTGCGATTTGCCGGCTCATGTCGATCACGGAATCATCGGATTGATGGATCCGGCGCACGGGCCATTCGTGCACCAATCGTGGTTTTGGCGCAGCCGTGGCAGTATCCACGAGAAGCAGAAACAGTTTGAGCCGATTCCAAATGGTTTTCGCATGAGCCCGCACTCTCCGAGCTCCAACAGCTTGCCCTATCAATTGTTGAAGAAGCGGACCGGCGAGCCGGTGACGACGACGATCGATTTCGTTTTGCCGAACCGGCGATTGGAAGAGATTCGCAGCGGCAAGTTGTGGTTTACAAGCCAAACAACGGTGACGCCCGTGCGGCGAGACCTGTGCCGCATCGATTTCGTCGCCGCATGGAATCTTTTCTTCCTGCCTGTGCCGATCTTCCGAGCGTTTGGGAAGACGTTCCTGCGGCAGGATCAGGAGACGATGATCCAGCAGGCGGAAGGATTGAAGCACAACCCGCATCTGATGTTGATCGATGACGCGGATCGTCCGGCGAAGTGGTACTTCGCGCTGAAGGCCAATTTGCAGGAGTCGAGGCGAACTGGGCTGGAGGCGCCGCACCCGATGAGCGGTCCGGTTACGCTGCGCTGGCGATCTTAAGAGAGAGCAATTCGGTCGCACGGACGGGCTGTTCTTGCTGGCGAGAAAAGGATAGTTAACCGTAACTACCCCCATTTCTCGTAAGTATTCATTCTAAAGATACTTAAAGCTGTTTGTTATGATAGAGTTCTGTAACTGTTGATTCTGCATGGGTTCCACTCAGGTTGAATTGGCTCTAGAAATAAAAAAAGCGCCGAATTGACGGCGCGGAGGCCGAAAGGATATCACTTGTTAGAGTAACAGTAATTGGGAAAATGTCAAGTGGGATTTTCGACCGACTACCCGGGCCGAAGCCAAGATTCGGGCGGTCTGCGGCGGCCGGCGTATCGACAGGGGGCTCGGGTTGTCGGGAACGCGTCGGTTTTTCTGAGTCGGCTCGTGTGTTGAGTCAATCGCTGGCGACAGCGTGGGGCCACTCCTCCTCGACCAGGTGGCGCCAAGGATGCGCCAAGGTTGACGCTGACACAGACAGGAGTGTCTGTGCTACTTCAGAGGCGGCGTTCGACGTTGGGGAAGTCGAGCCAGACTTTTACGCCACAGAAGTGCGAGCCTTCGGTGCAGATGGGCGTGGTGATTCCCGCACGGACGTAGCAGGGTGGTCCGACGTACCGCGCGAATTGCGGGTGGACTTCACGGAGTTGTGCGACTTCGTCCATGGACGCACGGTAGATTTCTTCCTGCGCGTTGAAGCAGGTGCGCATGGTCCATTTGTGGAGAAGATGGAGTAGGGAACCGGACTCGACCAGCCGGATGGCCTTCGCGTTGGGGAGAACATAGAGCGCGATCTCGGCGGGGACGCCGCGATCGAGGAGTTCGTTTTTGGCGTTCCACGCGTCATGCATGGCGCGTTCATAAACTTCCTTGGCGCGCGGATTGCCGTCGAGCAGCATGGGCGTGATGTAGTCTGGCTCGCGGGTGTCGGAGAGTGTTAGTAGCGGGCGCGAGCCAGGGACCATACGATGGCGCTGGTCCTGGCTGTCGGCGGTGTGACTGATTTTCTTCGCGAACGTGTAATTGACATGCTGGAGCGCGCGCATCGCTGGTGCATGCACGCCGACGTTCAGAGTCTCCAGTCGATAGAGATTGCGCGCCGGATTGAGCAGTCGGTCGATGGCCTCGCCGTCGCTACACTGCGATTCGGTCTGGCCGAGGACGGCGCGGTAAGCTTCGGCGGCGATGCGCGGGGCATTGGGCGAATAGTCGATGAGCTTGGAGGTTTTGCCGGAGAGCCTGGCGTCGAATTCGCGAGCGAAGGCTTGACAGGTCGAAGTTGCTACCGCTCCCGTGCCATTTGAATGAGAGCGATCGTCCTTTGCGATCGCCGCGTGGTCATTTTCCTGCGCAACCGCAGAGCGGTTGGCCCACTCCGGCAATTCTCCCAAGGGTTCCGTCCCAAAGCGTTCAAAGAATTGCGGATCGATGTCGCGGGCCAGCGCCACCATCTGGCCGATCACCTCGCGCGCTTCAGTAGGCGTATCCGACGCATTACACATGCGCCATAGCCGATGCAGCACGATTCCGGAGATGGTGTGCACCATGGTCGTGAATGCCGCCAGTGGCAGAACGTATCGCGCGATTTCGATGGAGCGCTTTTCGGCTGAGCGCTCGATCTTCTGGATGCGATTCACGTGAGACATCGGGCCGACATGCCAAATGTCGTTGAGGATGGCGCGCGCGTCGCCGGCAAGAAGCGCGGACAGTTCGCGGTAGCAATTCCACGAACGAGCGATCGAACGCTCGTAGATCGCACGGCTGCCTTCATTGAAAAACAGCGATTCGGCGGGAACGTAGGCGTGCGCGCGGTCCAAACGAACATAACGTTGGCTCTGCTGCTCCGAATTGTAAAAAGGATGCGCGTGAAGAAACGACCAGACGAACTGCCGGCTTACATTTTCCAGCCCGAATTCGAAATGTGCGTGCTGATAGACGGTGTGATGGCCGCTGTAGAACGTCGCGGCGCCGATGTTGATGCGCTGCTTGTCGGTGACTTCTTCCGGGCCGATCAGGCGCGTGGCGTAGCAGGTTCGCGCGGCGGCGATGGCGGAATCGAAGGGATGTGCGAAGGCGTTGCGCAGCGTAACGCGCGGCGGCGACGTCTCCACCAGTTCGCCAGAGCGCGCGGGTTCGAACATGCGGGATTGAGAGGCCACGATGGAAGATTATTCTACACGGCCGGGGAGAAGGAACACAGGCTTGTAAATGGGGATTGCGTGAAGCGCCCGCGGATCGTGTGGCCTCTGCACAGCCAGCGATCTAACTAGTCTCCTGAGTCACTGATTTCTTGCATATTGTTTGTGCCCTGTGCGGCCAGAGTACGGGAGGCGAACCGTCCAATGCTGTTAAGAATTGCATCGGCACTTTTGGTCCACACAAAGGGTTTGGGCTGCTCGTTATGCACTTCGATGAACTCCAAGATGGCGGATTCCAGTTCACGCACGCTGTAGTGCGAACCTGGTTTGATCTGGCGTTGTGACAGTAAGGCGAACCAACGCTCCACTTGATTCAGCCAGGAACTGTGCGTGGGAGTGCAGTGCAGGTGATACCGAGGATGCCGCAGGAACCACGTCCGAATCTCCTTGGTCTTGTGGGTGGCATAATTGTCCAACACCAGATGGACGGTAAGATCGGCAGGAACGGCACGATCAATCTGATTCAAGAATTTGCGGAACTCGATGGCGCGATGGCGTGGCCAGCACTTGCCGATCACCGATCCGGTGGCGATGTCCAAGGCCGCGAATAGACTGGTGGTGCCCTGGCGTTGGTAATCGTGCGTGCGGCGCTCGGCCGGGCCGGGCTGCATCGGAAGAATCGGCTGACTGCGGCTCAGTGCCTGAATCTGACTCTTCTCATCCACGCACAGCACCAGCGCATGATGCGGCGGGTTCAGGTACAAGCCGACGATATCTCGCACCTTGTCGACCAACAGCGGATCATTGGATAACTGCAACGTTTCGCTGCGATGAGGACGCAACCCAAAGGCCCGCCAGATGCGACTCACGGTGGATTGGCTCAGGCCCGTCTTCGCGGCCAACGCGCGACTGCTCCCATGCGTTGCTCCCTTGGGAGCCTCTTCCAGGGTGAGGCGTACGGTCCGTTCGACACGGTCATCGCCAATCTGCCGTGGTGCTCCCGGCCGCATCTCGTCACCCAAACCAACCATCCCCTCGGTGATAAAACGATTGCGCCACAGGCCCACGGTGAAACCTGTGGTGCGCAGCTTGGCGGCCACCGCGGCGTTGCTCTCCCCGCTGGCACACTCCAGAACGATGCGAGCGCGAAAGGCCAGCGATCGCGAGCTCCGAGGTTGCTGCAGCAGTTGCCGCAAAGCTATCTTCTGCTCGGGACTGACAACCAGTTCTCGCTTCTTAGGGCGTCCACGTGGATTCGGCATGATCCACGATAAACCCGCTCCCCAGTTTATACAATCTATTTATGACTCAGGAGACTAGGAGAAAATGGGCGGACTCGGTGAGAGCCCGCCCCGCCTATCGAAATTACGGTCGCACTGAGGCCACAGCCCTGACCTTGGACGTCTCGCTGAACCGCGCCAGGTCAAAGTCGATCATGAGCCCCTGCTTCGACAAGCAAAGCGAGCGAGCGGCTAAGCCGGTGCCATCGGAAGCCAGCGTAAGCCCGGATGGAGTGTCGCACGCCTCTACCGAAGCTATCGCAAAAAGAGAGGCGACCGGTCCGGCCTTAGCATCCGGCCGGACGAAGACCAATACACGAGATGCCGGGCTGGTAACGGTTGTCAAGGGCTCGACGGAAACAGTGTAGTGTCCGGCGGGAAGCAGCGTCGTGCCGAAGCGTGTCTCCGTGTTCAGGGTGAAGGTGCCCCTCACCAGATCCTGGGCGTTCGCCGAGCTTGTTACGCCGCCCGCCAGCAAGAGCGCGAACAGGAACAGCTTCACGATTGAGAAACTGCCATAGCGTGTTTTCTTAGATTGAGTCATTTAATACCTTCCTTAAATTTAGTTTTTATTCAAAGGGCAGGCTTCGCCCACACAGCTCAACATTTCGTTTCACACCGCGAGGTCACGGGGTCGGTCCAACTGCGGAACCGGAGAGGCTAGCGATAGAACTTCGGGGTTCTCATCGAACTTGCCTGCGTTGCGAACTTGCTATCTACACGAGCAATCTTGCGGGTACGTCAGCATCTTGTCCAACGCAAAGAATACGAAGGAAAAATAAAACGATTTGATGCTGATAAGGCGCGCGGAAAACTAATTTTGATTTATGTGAGAAATGGTTTTGTTCCTATTCTGGGACTGCACAATTTCGCCCGTCGTTGATCAACCTGGATTCCAGAAATCCTGGTCATAGCAACGGCGATGACCAAAAGGAACGTACGTTTGGATAGAGAAATTCTATTGTTGGTTCTTTTTTTCACTGCTCCATCGGCGGCGGGATCAAAGCTTAATGCGTTGGGCTCGACGTTGCGGCTGGTCCCGCGGCAGACGGCTCCGCGAAGGAACGCAGCAGCAGAACAAGCCGCCAGCGCTGGTCTTCCGTGAGCCGCTTTTTGAAAGAGGGCATGGGCTTGTGCCCTTCGCTGAGTTTGTAGAAGAGCTCGCCGTCGGTCACCGCTCCTAGGCGCTTCGTGTCTGTGAAATTTGTGGGCGCGGGATCGTACAGTGACGCATCGTGGCCGTCGCCTTTGCCCGAATCGCCGTGACACGACGAACACTTATCATGATAAAGCGGACGAACGGATTGCACGATGGCGTCGGAACTTGTCAGCGGATTTTGCAGCTGCTTGGCCTGCTCGGGAACGGTCCACGGGCGATTCTGCAGAACCGTCCAGATGATGGCGGCAATGATGACTAGGAGCAGGACCGCGAAAAGAGACTTGCGTGCTTTCAGATTTTGCGGCGCGCTGTTCGTCATGGGACGCGAAGAAATCTTCCCATATCCGCGATAGTGGTCAAAGATGAACGGGAACCAGTGTGCTAAGAATTCGAACGCAGAACGCGCGGGAATGTGCTGATTAGCCGCTACGCGCGGAGAATCAGCCAAACGTATTCGAAGTTGAGGAAGAGGATGATGGCAGCAACCGTCCAGGCGATGATCGATGTGAGGCGAGAGTTGACGAACTCCCCCATCTTGGCCCGATTGCCGGTGAACTGAATCAGCGGAATCACCGCAAATGGCAGCTGAAAACTGAGGACCACCTGACTGAGGATGAGCAGCGAGGTGACTTTACCTTCGCCTGCAATGCCAATGACCAGAACCGCGGGAATGATCGCAATCGCCCGAGTGATCAAGCGACGTACCCAGGGCTTGAGGCGGATGTCCAGAAAGCCTTCCATGACGATTTGACCGGCTAGCGTGCCAGTCAGCGTGGAGTTTTGCCCAGAAGCAAGCAGCGCGCAGGCGAACAGCGTACTAGCAAAACTGGCGCCCAGAACTGGGCTGAGAAGCTTGTAGGCGTCCGCGATTTCGGCGACGTCGTTCAGGCCATGCGTGTGGAAGGCTGCCGCGCCAAGGATGAGAATGGCGGCGTTGACGAAGAGCGCGAACCCGAGCGCGAGTGTGGAGTCGAAGGTAGCGAAATGTAAAGCTTCGCGGCGATCGCGAATCGAACTGCCGAAGGCGCGTGTTTGGACGATGCTCGAGTGCAGATAGAGATTGTGAGGCATCACCGTGGCGCCGAGGATGCCGATCGCGATATACAGCATCTCCTTATTGCGGAGAATTTCGGCGCGCGGAATCAGCCCGTGCGCGGCTTCCCGCCACAGCGGCTGGGCAAAGAAAATTTCGTACGCGAAACACGCGGCAATCGTGGCGATCAGCGTAACCACAAAGGCTTCGATCAGCCGGAAGCCGCGGCCCTGCAGCGCCAGCACGATGAGCACATCCAATGCGGTGATCAGCACGCCCGCCAGAAGCGGCAATCCGAACAGGAGTTTCAACGCGACCGCCGAACCCAGAACTTCGGCGAGGTCGCATGCAGCTATGGCGATCTCGCAAAGCACCCAGAGGATGAACGACGTGCGGCGGGAGTAGTGTTCGCGGCACGCCTGCGCAAGATCCCGGCCCGTGGCGATGCCGAGTTTGGCGGAAAGCGCCTGCAGAATCATCGCCATGAAATTGCTCAGCACGATCACGCTGAGCAATGTGTAGCCAAATTTTGAGCCGCCTCCGATATCCGTGGCCCAGTTTCCGGGATCCATGTAGCCGACGGCGACCAGATAGCCCGGCCCGGCGAAAGCTAGCGCCTTGCGGAACCACGTCGCCCCCACGGCGATAGGAATCGTGCGGTGAGCTTCCGGTAGCGAGGGGAACGCGCTTGTTCGCCCTCGGGAGGGAATCGCGGAGGCTGTTTCCGCGCTGACCGATGGTTCTGTTTCAAGTTCCGGAGCGTTCAGTCTCTGCATGGTGCGAGTTAATTACAGTAAATATCGCTTCTAAACTACAATTAACATCGACCAATGTCAATAGTTAAAGCCGCCGATTTTCGCTCGCCGCAACCCGTCCCAATAATCGTTCTTGCCATCCACTGCAGGGGGGCTGGCCCCGCCCGGCGCTGCCCAAACTAAAAACGAATTGAGCGCGGAACCGTAAGCCATTTGCATACTCACATTTCCACAGAAACCCCGGCGAGCACACTTCCACGCCGCTGTGGTACCTTGAACGAGTTCCGCACCGCGAAAACAACCGATCGGAGAAACCAAATGGATGAGCAGCGGCCCGCGCAAGGGCAAGTTCAGATCAAGGCGGACGAAAAGGAATTGCAGGGCGAATACAGCAACCTGCTGATGATCCACCACAATCTGGAAGAGTTCACCCTGAACTTTATTTATATTTTCCCGAATGGCGCCCAGGGAAAGCTGCTGAAGAGCATGATCGTAAGTCCGGGCCACGCCAAGCGCATCTGGCGCGCGCTGGGAGAAAATATCGCCCGCTATGAGTCGCAGTTCGGATCGATCAAGGAAGCCCCGGAAGTCGCTCCGCCCACCGTTGGTTTCGTGCAGTAAAGGCACAGCACCGTGAAAAAGACGGCAGTGCCGCATTGCGCGCCACCTGCCCGGCCATGCTAGAATTTGTGAGTTCTATCTCGAATGGGCCTGTAGCTCAGGTGGCTAGAGCGCGCCCCTGATAAGGTCCTTTAGTTCATCCGTCAAACTCACTGGTTTTAAACAACTAGCGTATCTTCAGCGGTTTTCCCGTGGACGCTCGATATCACTGTCTTTCTCCCGTTTTTGCTTGTTTTTGGTCCTTACCAGTCCCTAATCGGTCCCCGGTGTGACTGGGTCGAAACGGCGATCAAAAAGTCGGCTTCGCTGCGAAAAAGAGGCGAACAAGAGCATATTTAGCGCATGCGTTGGAAGCAATCAAAACGCCAACGTAGCATTTGAAAGCTGCTATCGAATCGAACGAGCCGGTTTCTGTGAACATGCTCACTGCCCCGGGGTACTTAGTTGACCCTTCTCCTGACAAGACATTTTCATACCTCACATTCAAGGCTCTTCCAGCGGCTATGGCCCAATAGCAGTTCAATTTTGGCCATTTGCTGCCTGACTGTACTGCTGTTGTTTGGTGGTTTGCTGTGATGATTGCCGTGTGTCACGTTCTACAGGGCTTTTAGAGCCTTCCTACCTCCCAAGGACACGATCGGGACGCCTCCCAGGCAACGCGATAGCCCTGATTTTAGGGCTTTACGCCGTTAGCACTCTATAGTATGATTACTTGTTTGTGCTGATGACACTACAGTTCTCTATTTGCCTTTGCAAGGCTGCAGGCGGGGTGATCGCCCCGCCTAAGCCCTACCCCTCAGGCGGCCCGGACGGTCCTTGCAGGCGGCTCCCTGAAGCCAGCAAACCGGCAATGCGAGGCAGCGCGGGATCGGCTAGCCCCTTCGAGATCGGATCGGGAACTTTTAGGAGGATCGACGATGAAAACAGCCTTGTATGCCCGAGTCTCGACTAGTAACACGTCCCAAACGCCTGAAATGCAAATCCGCGAGCTGCGTGAGTATTGCAAAAGGCGCGGATGGAAAATTACCCACGAATTCGTGGATGTGGGCGTTTCTGGCAGCAAAGAGACCAGGCCTCAGCTGGATAAATTGATCGCTGAAGCTCACCGCCGTCACTTTGATTCAGTAGTCTGCTGGCGCTTCGATCGCTTCGCAAGATCGGTGAGTCACCTGTTGCGCGCTTTGGAGATGTTCAAGGCGCTTGGAATCGAATTTGTGAGTCTGTCGGAGCAGGTGGACACTTCTACCCCGACTGGAAAAATGGTCTTCACAGTCTTGGGTGCGGTAGCTGAACTGGAGCGCAACTTGATAGCGGAACGTGTCAGGGCCGGGTTGCGGAATGCTCGCGCCAAGGGAAAAATCCTCGGCAGGCCACGAAAACTTGCTAACTGTGATGAAATCCACCGCTTGCGTGCTCAAGGAGCATCATGGAGGGCGGTCGGAACCGCGCTTGGAGTGAGTGCGGCGACGGCATTCTGCGCGCAAGCGAGAATTCCCATGAAAAATAAGGCCGTGAATGCGAAATGAGGGCATGCGGTGATCAAACCTCGCCCACTACCCAGACTGCGAGTTCAAATTCCATTCGATCGCAGTTTCACAGAAACGGAGTTCTTGCGTCTGAAACAAGGCTTCGTCGCTGAGAGTATGGAGGATCGCTGGCACATTTTCTTCAAGAACCCGTGGCTAAGCTTCGTTCGCAGTTGGACTGGGTTTTGCGTTTACAAGGTTCGGCTCGAAGAGAGCGACAAGGGATGCAAGATTGCTGAGGTTTGGGTGAGCAGGGAGCGCCGTCAGTACGGAGGCGATGATCCGCGAGAGGAGGCAGAGCTGCTGTCCTTTCTGATCGACGAACTGCTGCATAGTCGGGAGCAATGCTCTCCGTGAAAGCTTTCTTCGTCACAAAACGGCTGGCCTTCGGAAGCGGAATCACTAGATGGAGGGACGTCCGGCAGTTGCAGCGATTAGGCATCACCCACGTCATCAACCTTCGCCGCAACATACACGACAAGAAAGTCCGTCAATTTGAATGCCTTTGGCTTCCTTTCAAGGATGACAAGCGGCATCGGCCTCGTTGGTTTTACAGAAAAGCGCTGACGTTCTACGTGAGAACAATGCGGAAGCGAAATGCCAAAATCTTCGTCATGTGCCGACTCGGGATATGCCGAAGCGCATCGTTAACCTATTTTTTCCTCCGTACTTCAGGAAAGCCTGAGACAGCGGCCCGAAGACTAGTGATCAGGGCTAGACCTTGGGCAAACGTGGCTCGCGGCTATCGGGTATCTGGGGAAAAGTTTTTGCGAACAATGCCAAACTCTAAGAAACGCCATGCTTTGTATGGAAGGACACTGAGAATTGTCTAGTTTTTCGGCCCGATAGCTACGGTCAAATCATCGCCTCGCTGCGTGTGCTCGGTCGGTATTGGTTTGTCCGCGAGATTAGCGCGAGTGAAAGCTTGTGCAAGAATATTGGCGTCTGAGAGTCGAGTCTCACTGCACGACAAAGAAATTCCTGGTTTGATCGCTCCCAAAATTATTCCTGGCCGGAACTCTACAATCAGTCCGGCGTCTGTCATAACTTTTCCCAATCTCTGTGAAAAGACAGTCGTTTCTGGGTCCTCCGAAACAAAGAACACGGTAACTTTTTCCCCTTTTAGTGGGGTTAGATCAACCAATAGCCCAATCACCTGCTCGGTGTCTATGTGGCGTGGAGTCAGCCGTTCTTCTAGTCTCATCCGGGCAAGCTTCTCTTCCTCGGTTTTGCGGTTGGCAATCGCTGCGCGTTCGTCCGCTCTCGCGGCGTGTTCAACGGCATCGCTAGCAGCTTGACGGGCATCCCAAGCTTCCTTGTTTAATTCCGCTATGCGGGTGTCCCGTTCCAGTTGTTCAGTATGGAGCACGGCCTGCATACGCCTGTTCAACACCCAATGTCTAATGCCAAACCCTACTACTCCTACGATGCCAATTGCGATAAGGAGCGCGAAGACTTGTATTAAGGTCTCCATCGTTGCAATCGACGCTTCAAGTCCTGTTCTGGTCATGTTCCTAATAGCGAGCTTTCATGTCTCCCCTGTCGTCGTTTCCCAGTTCCGGCGTCCCTTCAAATACCAGAGCGGGGGTCAGATTTGTGCCTGGATGCGGTCGGCGGGAACTTCGACTTCGCTAACGCCACGGAAGGAGAATAGGAGCTTTACGAGATATTTGGGTGGCTGTTCCGCGGTCTGTTTTACAATGTGACCAACAGCGTCGGTGACCGCAGCCTGGAACATTACGCCCTCGGCCTGCAAGCCAGCGAGGTTCACACGCACGAGTTGGCCTGATTGGAACATCGCTCCTGCACAAAGATCGATGCTCGCGCTCTGAGAAGTCAAATGCAAGACGTTTCCGATGCATCGGCGATGTAGGATTGACCGACGAACAGGGTCCAAGAGATAGAAACTCCTACGTGAGGGATTTTGGTTGCTGGAACCGTGTCGATTTGGCTTCAAGGGTGCAGTTTCTACTGAACCAGGCGTCAGCCCAGATGGCAGATCGAGTCTGAAATCACTTGTCCGGCAAGCGCGTTTATTAGGACCTAGGCAAATTCAAGCGCTCGATTGGAAGTTCAACAGTACCTCGATTATTTAGCTTGCCTCCCGCAAACAAACTAGGATCGCGCCCCACTTGTTTTCATCATCATCCTTCGCCAAGTAATTACAAATTTACGGTAAGTTCGGATTCGTGGGGTTGGGGGTGTTCGGAACTTTGGGCGTTAGCTTCCGCAGCACAAATTCCTGCATCAGATTGAAAAGTGCGGTACTCCCGATGCTCATCGCGGTATTTTCGAATGTTAAAGCGGGCCCATTGCGATCGCTTGCGGGGTAGAACAGATTGGAGATGCCGCCGGAGGCCAGGCTCCCGATGATGCCCGAATAATTCACCTGCCAGTGACCGCCGTCGCTTTTGCAAATCACCGCATTGGCTAGCGCGTATAGGACTCGAGATTTCGTAGTACCTGTGCCCTTGTAGAAATAACGGGGGTCTTGTTTGAAAATGGAGGGGAACACCGCGCTGCCCAGGAAGTTGCTGATGGTGAAGTTCGCATAGGTTGCCGCATAGCGTTTTGCATAACCTTCTGCGCCTTGTCCATATCCACTGAATTCATTTTGCGCTTGCTGAATTCCCGCTGTCTGTCCAGCAATGAGGAACGAGACGGGATCGATATTCAGTCTCCAGGCCAGATTATATTTTTGTTTGGGCGTGAGTGGTGCTGCGTTAGGGACGTAGGTGACATAAAAATTCGGAATGATGCCCAGCACGCGCTGCTTCTCTTCATCCTTCAGTTGTTCTTGCGCGATTTCGATGACCGAGACTTCGACACGAACTTCAGTAGCGTTTGTCGCAAGAACCATCGAGACCTGCGGCACCGTGAAGTTTTCCCCAGAGTGCAGTTCCCCTGTGGAAGTATGGGCCGCGAAGCCCTCCGAGCTGATCACCAGCTGAAACGATCCGGGCGTTACGTGCGTAAACGTGAATTGCCCTTCTTCGCTGGACGTAACTTCCCGGCTGACCGACTGACCCTCTTGCGAGAGCTTCACATTGGCTCCGGCCACAGCTATTCCATCCTGGCCAACCACGCTTCCGGTAATAGTTCCGGGCACTTTCTGCAGATCTTCTGACGCGTCGATAGCCATCTTGGGTGGGAGGGAATTGAGTGGATCGTTCACCACAACCGGACGGGCAGGTGATTGTTCCGTTTGTGCCGGAGTGGGAGAGCTGCAAATCAGCACGATCAGGCTGAGCCAAGCCAAACGCACCGGGACAGAGATAAAAAATGAGCCGGCAATACGGCTCGAATTGTCCATGACGGACATAGCTTTCCTGGAACTCACCCATTTTCCTTGGAACGCTAGGATGGTGGATGGTTCGCGAGGACCCAACTGTCATTTCTTACAGTGCTTCTCCTGGGCAAGCAGGCGCTATGGTCGCAAGCGGCTGGCGGCTGGAAATTGGTGCTTACAAAAGCCTCATCGGTAGCTGACCACTGCCCCACGCTTGGCTAAGTCCCGATACGTCGGGTTACCGGACAAGTCCAGTGCCACTACTTCAAGTTTCCGATACCGCGTTAACCAGGCACTGAGCGACGAGCTATACTCTCGGTTTAATCTTGGGAACAGGGAAGCATCCCGTGAGCAGCATTCAAAGAACCAAGTCTGAAGTCGCAGACATCATCGACAAATTCGTCGATGGAACGAGCGCCAAATGGGACTGGGATGATTTCTGCTCCCTCAGCATAACTGACCCTTACCTCGATTCGGTCCGAACCCAATGTTCTGAGCTAAATTTGACCTGTCCTCCCACAGAGAAAGGCCACTACTGCAGCCAAGCTGGCTTTGAGATTATGCGCGAGTTGGTGGCTAAACTTCGGGCCGCCAAATAAAAGAGACCTGCCGTAAAAATTCCAGTTGTCCGGTTACCGCGTTTACCAGGCACTAACAGAGGTCCGTTCGTATCAGACTCCTGCCCGGTGCTATTCTTGCAGTTAGACCCCGCGCGATGAATGCTCTGAATGACAAGCCTACAAGTTGGCGATTTTTAGCGACCGCGATTGCTGTCGTCACATTCGCGGTGATGCTGATTTGGCTGGCGTTCACCATTTTGCGTCCGGCGCCGCCACGATCCGTGACTATGGCTACGGATCCCGAGGGCAGCCCCAATGCAGATCTGGCAAGGCGCTACCGTGAGTTTTTTGCACGAAACGGAATTGACCTGAAGCTGGTCCCGTTTTCGGGCGCTGTCGAAAGTTTGGCTCGGCTGCAGGACCAGAAATCAGGCGTCAGCATTGCCATTCTCCCGAGCGGGATAACAACTCAGCGCGACTCACCTCACTTAGTCTCTCTGGGAACACTATTTTACGAACCTCTTTGGTTCTTTCTCCGCGGCCAAGGTTTGCAAAGGCCTGATCAGGTGCGGGGTCTCCGCTTCTCCATCGGCCCAGAAGGCAGTGCGTCCCACAAGTTCTCGGTGGAGTTTTTCGGTCGCGTCGGCATCATCGATCAGAAATCTGTCACCCTGTTTCCGTTCACTCCGGCAGAAACGATCCAAAGGCTTCACAGCGGAGAACTCGACGGCGCAGTTTTGCTCGATACCTGGGATAGCCCTTCTGTTCAAGAACTTCTCACGGCCGAAGGCGTAAGCCTACAGAGTTTTCACAGAGCGGATGCTTTCGTAGCCCTGTACCCGTACTTAAATAAGCTGGTGCTCCCTGCTGGCGTAGCTGACTTGGCCAGGAACCGTCCCCCCGCGGATGTTCTACTCCTTGCACCAAAAGCCAGCATGGTAGTGCGCCGCGATCTTCATCCCGCAATTCAGTACCTATTGCTCGAGGCGGCAGTACAGTTCCACTCGGCGCCGGGTTTGTTCCACAAGGCAGCCGAGTTTCCAGCGCCAGAATCCATCGACCTTCCACTTAGCACTTATGCGCGTCAATTCTATAAAACGGGATCTCCGTTCTTGCAACGTCATCTGCCTTTTTGGTTAGCAGTCCTCGCCGATCAGTTGTTGGTGCTGGCCCTTCCCCTATTGGGCGTGCTATTCCCCTTGCTGCGATTCGCGCCGGCAATCTATGGCTGGGTGGGGCGCCACCGGGTATACAGGCTCTACTCCGAATTGAAGCGCCTCGAAGACCAACTGGCTGCTGATCCTTCTGCTGGAACCGGCAAGGCCTTCATCGAGCGACTTGATCAGATGGCAGACCGGGTAAGTCGTCAATCCGCGCCTGCTTCCGTTCGGCCTTTGCTGTATTCACTAAGGCTGCACATTGATTTGGTGCGCGAAGAAGTGGCTCGGAAGGCAGCCGCACCATAGTTGATTGCCGTCACTACATTTGACGAAAGTAGCTTGCGATTCGAGGTCAATTCCTGATTTGTCGCACTACCGGACAAGTTCCGTACTAGAACTTGACTTGTCCGGTAACCGCGTTCTATAAAGGGGAGAGTCAAGGGAAAAAATTCCCCGGCGACTGGAAGGAGCAAGGATTGTTGCCCAGCTCTCCAGCCCATGTAATGTTGGGAGGCTCTTGGGGTTCTCTTTTTTCGCAGAGTCATGTTGTTGTCGTGACGACGCCTTCGGTTTCTGATGCGACAAGCAGTACGGTTGCAAAAAGTGCCAACCATGGTTCTATCTGAGGCTCGAAGCCTATAGCTTTTTCTGGTTGTCCGAGGGGGCATATAGTTTATCGAGAGATGGTTGGTGCTCGAAGCACAGTCTCCACCTAACGCGGTTATGGATACTCACCCTCGAACCAGAGCGCCAGAAGAACCGACAGATCGCCGCCAGACATGAATCCAGCGAGGAAAAGAGTTCCCACCAGGCGCTCAAGCTGCTTGTTGCTTTAACTGTTCAGCGTCGAAACGAACTCCTTTCTTCCAAACGAGCAAAGTGATGGCCGCGATCTTGCGCGCCAAGGTCAGGCGCGCCATCGGTGGTTTCATGCCATTGGCAATACGAGCTTCGTAGAACTTCTGGAGAGGCCCAGCGGTGGCAGCCGCTCGGGTGGCAGCTCCCTTAAAGATATTTTTCAGATCATGATTGTGATTCTTGTTCAGTCCGCGAATGGTCGCAGCTTTCTTAGAGCGTTTCAGTTGACCGCCAACGAAGCGATATTCCCCACTATCGTAGGTTCTCAGTGCCAGTCCGCAGTAGGCCCACAGCTGCCGCTTGGAACGGAAGCGATGGGGTGTCTGCATCAGAGCGATCAACAAAACGGCGCGGATCGGGCCGATCGAGGGAATCTGCCGCAGCAATCTCATGGCCGGATGTTTCCGGGATTCCGCCAATAGCTCTCGGCGCACTTCCTGGCGCAAAGCAGCTAAGGCATCGAACTGCTGGTAGTACAGTTCGGCGCGACGGCGCACGCCGGCTTCGGTGATCTTCGCGAGCCATTCGGCACGGTAGCGAGGTGCATACACTTGCTGGCCGGCACAAGCAATCCCCCAACCTCGATAGATCGCCTTCAGGCGATTCATCACGCGCGTCAGATCGCGGGTGATTGTCAGATAACTACGTGCCAGCTCCTTCAGCGTGCGGATTCCAGTTTCACCGTGATAGACCGGATGGAGCTTGTTCAGGAACAACAGTTCGGACAGCTTGCGTGCATCCTCACGGTCGTTCTTGTTTCCAACTCTCAACAGGGCATTTTTACGCGAATCACAAACCAACACTTCGGTAACGTGAGGCTTCAAAAGATCGTGCAACCAAGCGGCACACGTTCCTTCCTCGAAGCTCACGTGCAAACTACCGCGCAAACCATGAACAAACTCAAGAATAGTCTCGGCTTTCGTTTCGAGTGTGGCTTCCATCACCAGATTTCCGCTCGAATCCCGAACCGCCGCCGAGATCGTTGCTGTATGCACATCCATCCCAATATACTTGGCATCATTCATGAGGGCGCTCCTTGTTGTAGGTGTTGATGCGAACGATCAAAACCTACTTCAAACGGGCGCCCTTTTATAATGCGTTTATCAAGCATGTGGATTTACCTTCGAGTGGCCCGTCAACTGGGAGCAGTCGCAATCACTTCTCAGAAGCCGACTTCTCGCTACTAATCCGGCTGGAGGATGCCTAGCCCGCCGCGCAGGCAATCACCCCTCACCAGGTTGATGAGACCTACGCCGCGCTTCTTGTCGTAGTTATTCTAGGATCGAGGGGCGTACTGGCGTTGAGAGGCACGCGCGCGAGGATATTCGTGCCATGCTGCGGTTTTGACTCGATGGATAGCTGGCCATTCACCAGTCTCAGCCGCTCCATCATACTGGTAAGACCGAGACCGTGTCTGCGACTTGCCTCAGGATCGAAACCAATTCCCGAATCGTGAACGGACAGCTCGATTTCATTCGCACCACCAGTGAGTGATACTTCGAAGTCGCGTACACCGCTATACTTGACCGCATTGTGAACGGCTTCCTGCAAGACTCGGAACAAACAGAGTGAGACTTCGTGAGGGAGGGTTTGGGGGACCCCATCAAATCGCACATGAATCGACAGATTCTGCTGCTCCGAAAGCTCTCTGCAAAAGCCACTGACCGCCGCCTCCAATCCAAGATATTCAAGCCCTGAAGAATGCAACCGGTGGGACAACGCTTGAATATCGTTCTCAATGCCAGAAACCTGTGCACAAGCTTCTTCGATACGACGGCTCGTTTTAGCTTCTGACAAGGGAAGATCTTGTTTCACCGTTTTTAGGTTTATTGCCAGCATTGCAATACGTTGATTGATATCGTCATGTAACTCTCTTGCAATGCGCGTACGTTCTGCTTCCTGCGCTTCGATCAATTTTCGACTCACGCCAGCGAGAGCCTCTTCTGCCGTCTTGCGCTCAGAGATATCGACGGCGACGGATAGAGCGCATGGCTCACCATTGACTTCAATCAATTCGGCTGAACCAAGGCCCGTGAGAACCTGACCGTCTTTTCTTCGAACTTTAAACTCCAAGTCTCGCACGCTGCCAGTTGCAAGAAGTTGTTCTCGCATCGCGAGTCTTTGCTCGGGACTTTCCCAAAGGTGGATGTCAAACGGTGTCCTGCCAAGGACCTCGTCGCGTTTCCAACCGGTGTAACGCTCAAAAGCCTCATTGACTTCAATGAACCGAGCATCTTGTATGTTCGTAATCGTGACAGCCAGAGGACTCCGACGAAAAGACTTTGAAAACTTCTCTTCTGATTCTCTAAGTTCTGCTTCTGTTTTCCTTCTTTGCGTACGTTGCCACAATAACCCAAAGATTAGCAAAGCTTGAGCGATAATTACCCCCAGGCCGGCAAAAACGTAATTTCGGTTTCGCTCCCACAGAGTGGGTTCCCGATACAAGACCATAGCACCCGTCGGCAAAGCGGACTGCGGGATGTGCCAACGTTGCAGTGCCCGCCAGTCCACTAGGACATCAAAACCGTGATCGCGAACAATCGGAATGTCCTCCGGCTTTGTACCTAGCAGCACTCGCGCAGCTATGTCTCCGGTTGCTAGGGCTTCTTTGACGTACTTCTTGTACACTCCCCCAACTCCGCCGTGACCTAAAACAAGGTTCTCCCAGGCCGAGTAGGTTGGCGCCCGTTGTGCGACCATCTCCGAGGCGTCATAGACATCGATTGCCGGTTGATTGTACTCACTTATCAGGATTTGGAACAGAACGACCGAGTGAGGAGGAAGCGCAGCAACTCTTTCGAGCATCTGGCCGTTCGGCGGTCCGATGATATCAATCTCCGTTACCTTATCTCGATGATGAAGAAGTTCGGCATGTGTTGCCGCCCACCAGAACCCCTCGTCGATGGATATGACGGCAACGCTAGTTGCATCCGGATGGAGACGGAGCGCCAAGTCGATTGTTGGTCCGATACCCGCACTGGCTGCGTAACCCGTCACTCCGGGCCAATTCTGCGCGTCCGACAATTCCAATTCGGGATCAAGTCCCGTAAATACGATGGGCACACTCGGAAATATTTTGTTTCGGTGTTTTAGAGCGAATTGAAGAGCCGGGTTATTAACCGGAATGATGAGGTCCAGCTTCACGCTTTGGTACTGTCGACGCAAAGTTTCAGCTTCGCTCTCCACATAAGCCTCGTCGTCCAACCGCGAGTATTCCAGATATCCAGCAAAAAAATTGACCTCACCAGGTACACGAGCCCGCACCCTCGACTCGATGTCATCCAGCCACACATTATGGCCGCGGTGGAACTGGCTAAACAGCACCAGTACGTTCTTGGCGTTCGGCTCTGCCTCGGCACAGGGAGTGATGAAAACAAGCAACAGGATGGCCAAAAACGAAATCCACAGGAGCAGAGAATTGCCGGCACTGGAGTCGCTTGGCATGATTGTTCTTGTGCCTACAAGTAATGCCTCGCAAGGGGAAGTATAAGCCATTTTAGCGCACTCGGTCTTGGGCAGGTGAGCCATTCTCGTGGATTCAGCCGCGTCATTCAGCAGCACCAGATTGGTTCCGAATCATCAAGGCAAAGAGAAATCAGCTTTTCGGGATACACGATGTTGCTGTCAAAAGAATAGTTTCAGTGCGAACTGCAACGTGCGCGGATTGCCCCTCATGGTTGTGATCGAGCTGAACCCGCCTGTCGGATTGTTGAAGCTGTTTAGGCTTCCCGGTTGTCCGAATTGCGGCGTATTCGTCGCATTAAACGCTTCTGCTCGAAACTGCAGCCTAACAACTTCACTGACGGCAAAGTTCTTGAGGACGGACAAATCAAGATTGCCAAATCCGGGCCCGCGCACTTGCTGTGGGGCACCGCCCAGAGGGG
Source organism: uncultured Acidobacteriota bacterium (assembly GCA_963832615.1). Taxonomy (GTDB): domain Bacteria; phylum Acidobacteriota; class Terriglobia; order Acidiferrales; family UBA7541; genus Acidiferrum. The sequence continues at coordinate 708,418 of CAWHVA010000027.1, read as the reverse complement.
CCAAATCAGTCTGCCCGATCTGAGTGGCAACTGGCGGTTGAGCAAAGGCGTTTGGGTTCAGCCATTGTTGGGGGTTGTGCGGTCCTGCGTAAGGGTTTTCTCCAGGAACTTTGAACGCGAAACACCCAAAATCCGCAGTTGTCGCAACGGGGCAGCCGACCGTAATTGGCTGGCCGCTCTGGTACGTGTAGATGAAGTTGACCACCCAGCCGCCGATGATTGTGTTTACGACCCCGTTTGAGCTAGACATCAGTGCGCGGCCGCGCCCGAACGGCAGGTCGAAAGTGCCCGATAGATGGACCACATTGGAGGCATCCGTTTCGCAGAAGCCATAGTCGGCATTAATTCCAAAGCTAGGAAGCCACTCTGCCCGGTATCCTTGAGTCTGAGTAACTATCGTATGCTGGTCGCTCAGGCATCTACTGTAAGTATAGTTAGCAAGTACAGACAATCCAGAGCTTAATTGTCGTTCATAGGTGAACTGCAAAGAATTATAATTGCTCGTTCCATTTGTCGTTTCGTATACAGAATCGCGGGCAAAACTAGGAAATGGCACATAGTTTTGGGCATTTGTTCCAGGTGGCAAAATCAGTATCGGCGAGTTGTGATATCCCAAGTTATCTAAGTGCCTACCGAGCGCGCCGACATAAGCGACCTGCACGGAGTCGTGACTGGAGACCTGATCCTGCACTGTCAGGTTAATGGTCTGAATGTATGGAGTCTGAAACTTATACTGGCGGCCATACAAATTCAGGCCTTGGCCGCTGATAATCGTGGGGTCTCCGAAGTTAATCGTTGAAAAAATATTTTCCATTATCGCTGGTTCGCCATTGGGCAGCAGAATCGGATGCTGCGAATCCACACTGGGAAATGTGGATGTAAAAACAAATGGATAGTTTGTTCCCAAGGTTCCGCCATAGCCGACATTTGCTAGGGCTCCGTATACGATTCCGTATCCTCCCCGGAAGACAAGCCTCGGTTTTATGCGGTAGGCGAAGCCCAACCTCGGAGCGAAGTTGGCTTTTTGAGCTTCTCCAAGCGCGAGCTCGGATACGCAATCGAGCGCAATATGGTTGCTCGTCAGTAGTGCACCGAACAACGCGGATCTTGGGCTCTGGCATCCCTGTTTGGACATCAAATACGTCCCCGTGCTTCCGTTGCCTCCTGGTGCGATGAAGTTTGCTTGACGTCCATTGATCTCGGCATATGGCGTAAAGTAATCCCAACGAAGTCCAAGATTCAGAGTCAGGTTTGAAGAAACTTTCCAGTCATCTTGGAAGTAAGCGCCCATGTACCAGCGATGGTAGTCGGTAAATGCAATATTCGATCCTGAGAAGCTACTCATACCGCCTACGAAATCGATGCCTCCAACCGCGGATCGAGTCGGAATCAAAAGCAGGTCTGCAATTCCGTTTAGATTGTTATTGCTATTTGGTAGGTCGGAATACTGACCGTTGAAATTAAGACTTCCTCTTCCCGCGGGCGGCTGAGAAATATCTCCTTCAAGATCGTCGATCTGAATTCCAGTTTTGAAATTATGATTCCGATAGACCTTACTCACATTATCCGATCCCTCGATGCTCCTGACATACGCAAGCGTAGGAGTATATGTGCCAACGCCTATCGGGCTCAGTCCGCTGATGGTGATCGGCGGGAGTCCGCCGTTGTTCGCTACCTGCGGTATCCCATTGATTCCGTATTGAGCGGGAATGCCGAAGGTGTTCCCGTAGAAGGATCTCTGAAGGTTATCGGCGTGCACCATTCCAAAGTGCATGTCATTAGTCAGAGTTGGTGCAAAGATATGCGAATAACCAACTGCAAACGCATATGCCGGGAAGCTGAGATCAGCGCCTCCGACCTGACCTACGGCTACACCGGGAAGTGGCGACGGACTGATCCGCGAGATCAGACTGCGATCGAATACACCAAACACTGTGTCACTGACATTGATATTCTCATCGATTCGTATGTCGTAGGAATCTGTGTCTTGCGACTGTTTCATAACATTCACGAAATTGTTAGCAAAGCCCGGTCGATTCGGAGATGGATAGACCCCGAGCAGCTTCACCGCATTTGGATCAAGGCGCTGCTGCGGAATAATGTTGAGTTGCGCCGTTGCACCAGTGAAGTCGGTCTTCCCGGTCAGGTTCCCTGTATAGAACGGATCCCGAACATAAACTGCACTGCCGCTACTGTTGACGAGTCCTGAGATCGGGTCGACAGCACCAGCAGGTACCAGGCGCGTCGTGGCTGGGTCAAAGATCGTACCAAGTCTGAAAGTTCTGCCCAGTGGATCCCTCTCGGTTCCACTGTTGAACGTGATTAGATCCTGCAAATTCGTAAATTGGCTGGAGATCATTCCCCTGGTAGGAACAGTGCTGGTCGCGGTAGATGACGTGATGTATCGTCCGCCTTGATAGTCAACGAAGAAAAACGTTCTGTTCTTGCCATCGTAGATTTTCGGTATATAAACCGGTCCGCCAAGCGTGAAGCCAAACAAGTTCTGTCGATACTCGGGGGTGGGGGCGTGCGTGGCATTGTTGAAGAAGAGATTGGCATTAAAGACGTCGTTCCTCAGGTATTCCCAGACATCACCGTGAATTCGGTTGGTTCCAGATTTGGTCGCAGCATTGATCACGGCTCCTGTGGAGTGACCGAATTCTGCATTGAAATTGCCGCTCTGTAGCTTGAACTCCTCGATCGCATCGGGCGGAGGAATGATTGCAGCGTTGGTGCCAGCGGCGTTGCCACCGAAGAATTCAGTATTGTCGTTGATCCCATTCAGTCGAAAATCGTTCTGCCACACATTGACACCAATTACCGAAAAGAAGGGGCTGCTCGTAGACCCCGCATCGGCACTCATTGCATGAACGGCAGCGGTAGTAACCCCAGCCGAAAGTTGCCCGAGAGAAGCCCAATTCCGTGTCTGAAGTGGCAGGTTATTGACAGTTTGACTCGTTGTCGTCTGGCCGAGCGCCGCAGTTTCGGACTGTAGCAATGGAATGCCCGCGGTTACGGTAATCTGGTCCTTGACAGTGCTAGGAACAAAATTGATATCAATCGTCAGGGTCTGTTGGACGTGCGCCTTGACGCCAGCCTCAACAACGTCTTGAAACCCCATTGCCTGTGCTTCCAGGGAATAGGTTCCGGGTCTTATCTCATTCAGGGAGTACGTACCGGTTTGAGTGGAGATGGTCGAAGTAGCGATCCCTGTCCCTTCGTTTGTCAGGGTGATTTTGGCTCCGGGTACTACAGCGCCAGTCGCGTCGGTGACTGTGCCGGTGATTCGGCCGGTGTCAAGCTGAGCCATAGCCACTTCAGCCGTGAATTCGACTACCGACAGCAGGAGCGCAACCCAAAGAAACCCACCTTTTAGTGGGCTAACTGCTTTAGGGATAGGGGACATTCCACAGGAGACCAGCACTGGGTAACTCCTTTGCCAGCCGAGAGGAAGGCAGGCACTCGTGCTTGCATCCACTCTGTTGGAGGAAAGCTCATTCAAGCGAACCGGGGCGTAGAACGGAGATCTGCAGTGTTGCCGTCGAACTAGAACTCGCGACCGAGGTAGCAGTTACGATTGAGTTCTCATCCCTGGTCACATCCGTTGGCGCGATATAGGTTGTGGATCTGGCTGTCTTGTTGCTGAGCTTACCGACTCCCGAGAGGCTCCAGCTCACGCCTAAATTGCGGGAATCATTCGAAACCGTGGCTGTGATATCGAGCCTCTGCCCCGCCATGAGCATGTGCGGCCAGCCCGGACTCAACGAGACCGTAACGGGAACGCCAGATTCCGCACCTCCGTGGCCACATCCAACGACCGACCCAACACCGGCCAACAAAGCTAAGATGATCAATGCGCGCATGCTGTTCTTCCTCTCCGTGTTACGAACGATCATGGGCTTCCCAAAATGATTAGTCTGTGTCGCGCACGGGCTTGTGTTCTTAACATCTCGCGATGCAGCGGTGACCTGTTACTTTTGACAGGTGACTTAACGAGCTCTTCAGTCGCTAATGGCAGCGTCCCTGGGCCTGGATGCGTGACATGTCGCTTGACTTGAGGCCTAGACTGAACCAGACGACACAACGAAAATGGCGTCACTGAGCACTCTTGTTGTCGAAGACCTTGAAGACTTCCGGCGTTTCCTATGCACGACCTTGGAGGAGAAGACGCCTTGCGTAGTCGTCGGTGAAGCTTCAGACGGTTTGGAAGCCGTTAAAAAAGCCGAAGAACTCCAGCCCGATTTGATTCTGCTTGACCTTGGCCTGCCCAAACTGAACGGTATGGAAGCCGCCCGCCGAATTCGCCAGCTTGCTCCAAATTCCAAGATACTAGTTGTTAGCCAAGAAGCTTCTATTGAAGTTGTTCTAGGGGCCATGCGGCTTGGAGTGCGGGGATACCTGTGTAAGTCTGATGCGGACGAGCTTTCCGTTGGCGTCGAAGCACTCGTCAATGGAGCCGAGTTTGTCAGCAGCCGGCTTAGACACATCTTCCCCACAGAGCGCCCCCCCGCGAGCAATGGGGGTTCTTCGTAAAGGCACAAACTGCGAAGAGTCGCTTGTCTGAGGCGCGCTAGTTTACTGGTGACGTGGATTTGCGTCGAGGCCCGGCGAGAAATACATTGATGCCGCCTTTCAGCACTCTCATAGTGGAGGACCACGATGACTTCCGCCGCATTCTGCGGATGATGTTGGAAGAAAAGACTCCGTGTTTCGTCGTTGCTGAAGCCTTAGACGGAGTACAAGCGGTCAAGATGGCCGAAGAACTGCAGCCGGAGTTGATTCTCCTCGATCTCTCATTGCCGAGCCTGAATGGGATGGAAGCCGCTCGGCAAATTCGCAGCGTTTCTCCAAGTTCCAAACTGATATTCCTGACTCAAAACACATCGCTAGAAGTGATGCAAGGTGCCTTCTGCTTAGGAGCAATGGCCTATTTGTTAAAGTCAGATGCGGGGGAGCTTCCGTTTGCGATCGAAGCAGTTCTTAAAGGTGAACAGTTTGCGAGCAGCCGTCTCCATCGCCTCTCGAAAGCTGTGGCTGCTCAGCGCGGTCCTTTGTCCCAATGAACCAACACACTCGCGATTGCGAGAAGCTGTGCTGCTCTTGAATCAGCTCAGCGCGAAGCGAATGCTTTCCAGGAGCCGCTCATTTCCCGGCGTTGCACCTTATATAGTTTGGTTTGTGCCCCGGAACGAGAGCTAAGTCCTTCCATGAGAAGGCCGGTTGATGTCAAGGCATACTTCGCTTTCTTCTTTCCGTGAGTCTGCTCCCATTCAGCCAAGCCGCCTCTGTCGCCATCCTTCCATCCGCACTCTTTTGTGAGCGATATTCGCTCGGTGCTAGGTGGGTGTTCTCGTTTCAGTAGGTGCTGCTACCTGATAATCGTCCTCTCTTCCCACCGTTTCTGTGGGAGTCGGGCGCCAGGACTTAGTCGCAGTCACCTGGACTCGGCGGTTGAGCTCAGCTGTCCGGATCGCAACTCTCTAGGCCGCTGCCTGCATCGCTCTCTGGCTATTGCGTAGTGGTTCGTACACCTCTCCGCTTACCCACAACCGATGGAGCAGTACCGCTAGCTTTCGAGCCACGGCAACCACCGCCCGTTTCTTGGCATTTTTTCCTCCTCGCTCCGCAAGCTTCCGTCCCCATCTCCGCAGATCACTGTCTTCTCCAAAAGGCCCCAGAATGTAATGCGCTCCCTGCACCATCATCGTTCTCAGATACCGGTCTCCTGCTTTGCTGATTTTCTTCTGCGGCTCGCTCTCCCCGGAGTTCCTCCGGCCAGGTTTCAATCCCAAAAAACAACCTACCTCGCGACTCTTCAGAAACCGGTGTGGATCTTCTATCGTCAGCACATACGTCAGCGCAATCTGCGTTCCTACACCCTTCACCTGCTTGAGCAAGGACACTTCCGGGTACACTTCCTTGGCGATTTTCTCCATGCGCTCGTCGTATTCCTTGATGCGCTCGTTCAGCGATTCGATTTCATTGAGCAACGGCTCCAGAACATCCCGCAACTCGGTGCTCAATGCAGTGGCCAGCTCCCGGCTCACCTGCTGCGTGCCACACTTGGGCAGTCGTTCACCGTAAGACTTCACCAACCCGCGTGCTGCGTTCACCAAGGCCGTTCGAACACTCACCAGTTCAGCTCGCGCCCGGATTACTGTCAGATGGATTTGCGCTTGCACACTGCGATGCCGCACTGGCCCCAATAGCTCGGGATCGATTCGCGCCAGTCGTGCCAATGTCCGTGCATCATGTCGATCATCTTTTCGATTGCTCTTGGTGATCAATTGCACTTTTTGTGCGTGCGCCACGATCACTTCGTGTTCCAGCTCCGTTAACAGCCGGCTTGCCCATGGCGAATGTGTTCCGGTCTCCAGGGCGATGCGACTTTGCGGCATCCTCGAAAATGTCTGCTTCATCGCCTCCGGTGTCGTCGGCACTTTCTGTTCCAGAATGATTTTGCCTGCTTCATCCAAAACACAGTAGAACGACCAGCGATCTCCCAGATCCAATCCGATCGTCAGCTTTTGCTCCTTGAAAATTTCGTTCCCAAATGCCTGTGCAGTGCTAATCTTCTTCATCGCCGGTCTCCTTTTCTTGTGCCTCGAGCACGTCATTCATCGGGAGCGTATCGCATCCCGCTGGAGACCGGCCTTCTCATCCCATCTGGTAAGTCGCGTTACCGGACAAGTCCAGTCCCAGTACTTCAAGTTTCCGATACCGCGTTATCAGAAGGAGTTGAGCTGCATGGATTATTCGGCAGATTCAGAAACTGCGCCCCACGGTCTGTCGTCGCCTAGCTCTTGCCCTTCCGCTGGTTGATTCTGGCGCTCAGATGGGACTATGCTTTCCCCGTAGCACAGGCCCTTGAAGAACATCGCAGGGAGGTATTGTGAGCGACGAAAAAGAGACTCCGAAACAGACTGAGCTATCAGCGGAAGAACTGAGGGAGGTTACGGGAGGCTTACGAGCGTCGGGAGACAGCAAACTCAAATATATTACAGAGACCGAACCGCCTCCGCCTCCACCACCGCCTCCACCTACTCCAAAATAGGGGATTGCCTTTAAGCATCTCTTTCGTGTTGCGCTATAGCCAGGGATTGTTGCCAAGCCCCCGAACGTGCTGCGACTGTCTCGGAAGTTCTGGCTTATGCAAAGTCCAAATGATGCACCACGATGTGCCTGATTAGTCGGGTAATCGGACAAGTGGTGCCAAGTTTCCGATAACGGCGCTAATCGAGCACAAATCGTCAACGGCAACAACCCTTTCAATGCGTCGCGAAAAGAGTTCGCCTAACTACTACACTAGCGGGCCGATGACAGCGAGCACTCACGCGTAGGAACTTATCAGCTAGCCATAACGTACTCTAAGGCATGGCTCATGATCCTGCGGCTCAGACCTTGTGGACACGCACGTGGATTCCGATTGGATCGGGCCTCTTCCTTGTAGCCTTAGCAGTATCGGCGATTGTTGTCCGCGAGCTTCGGCTTCTCCACTTCCTCCAGGCACTCATTTACGTTGCCGTCGTGATGCTTGCGCGCCGCAACAGCGCGTGGGGATTTGGCGCGGGCTTCACGATCGCGGCTGTTTGGAACTGTCTGGAGACCTTCGGACCTCATCTCATGCAGGCAGGTGCGGTCATGATTTGGTCTTTTCTGCATACGGGCCAGGTCCAGCACCTTGAAACGATGATGGTGCCCATCGGCGGAATCGGGCACTTCATTCTCATCATTGCTTGCGTGGCCGCGCTCTCAAATCAAAGAACGGACCATAATAAATGGTGGAAGTTTGTCGGAGGAGGAACGCTCGCACTCGCGTATTTCGCGCTGATTGTTCTCATTGCCAGGCCACGCTAGCGTGGCTGAACAAACTGATGTGGCGAATCTCAACTCCCGATAAGTCGGGTTACCGGACAGTGAAACCGCGGCGCGGCGAAGTGCGCTGGCCAAATCGCTCGCCGATGCGAAGGTCGTTGTCGCTGGGTCGATGCGCCCGGGTGGCCGCGTCGTGATCTCCTGGAACAGCCAACCGTTGCCGTCGGGATCATCGAGCACCCCGCTTTTATAGCTTTCCCGTCTCCGCTGCTACTAGGGATTCGAATACTTATCAAAATGCGATTCAACTTTACGAGTAACATTTTTGTTGATTTGATAGGCTAGCGATGCTGATGACAAGAGTAAGGACACGATGACTCCAGCGGACAAAAAGGGGCTTTTGAGCATGGCGTTTCCTCCACTACAGATCGGGAATCTTAGCATTTGTCGCAGTGTTCCCCTGGTTGCCCTGAGGCAGAGTTTGAACGTCAGCGTTTCTTCTTTGCCCGCTTTCCTGTGTTCGGATCAATGTTGTGGTAAACGCCAGCTTTGAGTCCCTGCTTGACGCGCTCTTGAGGAAGTACTTCTCCGCCCCCATCTCCGCAAGAGGGACACTTCCTTTTTGCTGGAGCGAATAACAGCTTCGGCTTTTGACATTTGAAGCAGTGATAAAACTCGACCGCAGCGGCAACGTCGGTGAATTTAGGTCCTGAAGTCGTGAGTGAAAACTTCAGGCAGGCGGCTCTTCCGTTTCTTTTCCCTCACTTATGAAGTCTAGGAAGTTGGACCCAAACTGGCTGAGCCGAAAGCACCTCTTGGGCAACGATTTGAAAATTGCATCGCTTAGCGTCCTCGCGGCCTCGACTGGGGACATAGTATGGGCACCGATTCGGGGTTTATCGGCCTTTAGGAACTCTTCAACAAGGCCCAATCCTGCAAGGTTTTGGAGCAACATGAGTATTTCGCTAACGGGATTATATATTCACAAAGTACGACACATTCGGATCGACAAATCCAACGGTCCCGTGTAGCAAAGGTCGACACCTATTGCGCAGACAGGGGATTGAGCCACAACTATTTTCGGCGTTGGTGCGCCAATGGCGGGGTAGACCGGTGGATTGGAGCTTAGGTCGATTTTCAGGCCCTTCAAAACCGCTCTTTTGTACACAAGTTGTACAACACGACTCTATCCAGAGCCACCTCCGCCGCCAACCGTTTCTGCCCCATGCCCGAATCTATGCGATTCCTCGTCTCGGGTTGCCGTGCTCCTAACAACCGTTGCAAAGGAATGGGCATCACTCCAACAGCTTCATCACCCCCCGCTTCGTTTCAACTGGCCCTCGGGGCAGCGATATGCATCGCGCCCCCTCCATAGAAAAGCACCTTATCGAGCGCGACGTTTTTCAGAACAATTGTAAGACGATGGAGGAATTCAACAGTTTAGTGCGACCGTACATGAATGACTGAGTGTGGCGGCCGACCTATCTATCGGCCCTATCGGTCTATTTTTAACAATAAGCGGTTGATAGAATTGTCAAAAGAAATATCGACCTGACTCAGAGGAAATGTCTGCCTATCCTGAGGCTGTGTTCCGGTCGCCAAAGTGACGCAGAACTGGTCGCAATCGTAAACCGTCGTATTCCCGGGCCACATAGACTCCCCAGCACGGGGATTGTTGCGAGGGCTATTGATGACGGTGACCTGTTTTCCTTTGTAGGCCAGGATTCTGTCAGTGACACTATTGCGGCGAGCGATCAATTCCTCGAATTCCTTTTCGGATGCTTCAAAGGTTTCGGACCCTCTACGAATAAATGATGGGCCGGAGAAATGCGGTTTCTTGTTGCTTGATGGAACAATTACGGCGAGAGCTTGGCGACCATCATTTTGAATCACTCGTGCTGTGCAAGCAATTCGTGGATAGGCCTTTTCGAGTTCCTTGTTCAGAGTTTTTTGGACAGCATCAAGATCGTTCTGTTTTTCTTCAATCTCGCCGGAATTTGTGACGCCGACAAAGAGCACAGCCGTTAGACCGGTCGGCGTTGAATTTGCGAACGCCACGATAGTCTTTAGCCAGTCTTTCCTGTCGCTCGCGGTTTTGCGTTCAACAAGGTGATCCTCAAACCGGCGCATCCTTATCAGGAGTTCTTCATCAGAGGGTTCCGACACCGTTGTTCCTCCATCCTCAAATTATCCCGTTTCTGTCCCGATCTTCTTAATTTCCTTTTATTCTTCCCTCGTGCCGCGCGGTACCTCTGTACTATTGAACACGCTGGCAGACATGTGTATGCTGTACACATGCTAAAACGTACCAACGTCTACCTGGATACCAAGACCCTGAAGCAGCTCGAAGCCCTAGGACGCCCGCAAGGCCTCAAGACCGCGCAGGTGATTCGCATGGCTTTGGCGGAGTTCATCAAGCGGCAAAAGGCGAAGTAAGCGGGACGCACCGCTGCTTCAACAGCGACACGCCCCTAATCACCAAGGAGGAGATGCTCCATGGCAACTCGTCAGAACGTACCACAGGCTCTTTCCGCCGAACAGGTGAAGGCCATTCTTAAAGAAGCCCGCCAGCATTCCACGCGGGATTGGTGCCTGCTGCTGCTTACGTTCCGCCATGCACTGAGAAGCCAGGAGGCGCGAACACTCAGGCTGGCCGACATCGACCTGGAAAATTCCACCATCGCTATCGCACGGGTCAAAGGCTCGCGCTCAGGTGTCCAGAGTCTTGACCGTCATCGCGGAGAGCCAATTCTCGACGAGGTTCTCGCGCTGCGCACCTGGCTCCGCGAACGCGTGGAAGACGGCTCCCGAATCCTGTTTCCTTCACAAAAGGGCGGAGCCATGACCCGGATGCAGTTTCTTCGCCTGTTTCGCAAATACGCGCTGGCCGTGGGAGTCGCACCGAGCCTTGCACACCCTCACATCTTGCGGCACTCTTTGTGTTCCGCAATGGCGGCACAGCACGCGGATGTGTATGCGATCCAGCAACGCGCAGGCCACAAGAACATTTCCAACACAATGGTCTACACCCATGTGAGCGACGAGCAGGCCAGCGAATCGTGCCGCGAGGCTCTGATGATCGCATTCGGCTAAACGCTCTATTCCTGCACGTTCCAGCAAACAAGCAGTTTGGTGGAGACGCCGCAAATGTGGGCCTGAACGACCAGCTTAGGCGGACTCGTCGCTTGGGTCGCTAAAGTCACTTGTACGGTAACCGCGTTCTACCAGGCCCTGGCCCGTAATTCGGTTTGTTGTGTTACCTACGGGATTATCCGAATCGACTCTGACAAGTTCACGAATTTACTTTGCAGGCCCCAAGTGTTGCTCAAGCCAATTCTGCGTTTCCTTGATGAAGTCGTTGCGCGGAAGATTGTGACTGGTGTCATAAAGGAAATGTTTTTTCTGGTCGTCGCGGGATCCGAGCAAACGAAAGAAGGCTTCCTGCGACGATTCGACCGGATACATGAAATCGTAGCGGCCATTCAACATCAACACCGGCTGCTTGACTCGAGGAAGGAAATTCACGGTGTCGACTTCGGGAAATGGGCGTACAAAGTCCAACCCGCCCAGCGCGAAGACGCCGACCCGGATGCGAGGCTCGACGGCTAGAATGATTGCTCCCAAGCCGGAGCCCCAACTGTAGCCGTAGTAGGCCAACTTCTCATGGTCCAGGTCGGGGCGGGTTTCCGCGTAGTCGATGGCGCGCGAAGCATCTTTGGCCCACATAATCACATGGTCTCGATAGTTGCTAGTCGCATATGGACCGGACCCTTTGGTGCCATCGGCACGTTCGTAGGTTCCCTTGTACACCGGGTACAACACTGCGCGACCGCTGCGGAGAATTGCATCCAGAGACGCGGTGGGAGACAGGGGAAAAGTGGGAAGGAAGAGCGCACCGTCGCCGGGAAAGTACAGCACGGTCTGCAGAGGGGGCTTGAACGTTTTGGGAAGAAGCAAATAGGCGCTAGCCTGCTCATCCCCGTAGGCGGCGGTGTAGGTGATCTTTTCGACGGTCCAGTCCTCGTCGGCGCTATCCAAGCGTTGGGTGACGGCGTTTAACGGAGTTTTATCGTAGGAGTAAAGGCTTCGATAGGCGCGAAACAGTTGGTCCGATGCCGACTTTACTTTGTCCAAATTATTTGGGGGTGGCGGAACCGGATCGACCGCAACTTTGGGCAGTTCTCGCGGATCGATATATTTCGCGCAGCGAAACCCGATATTCGCGGCCCGCACAAACGGAGACTGAGCATCGGGCTCCGTAAACAAGTAGCTCGGCTCATCCCAGGCTCCGCCGAGCAGGTACCTTTTCCCTGGTCCTGCCTGGTTCCAGATCCATTCCTTTGCATTGCCGGCCATGTCGTAGGTGCCCCACGGGCTCATTCCGGCTTTGCTGCCGACGGCTAAAACTCCGTCCGAACCGAAGTTGCTGGCGGGCACGATGACGGCAGCGGAAAAGGGACCGGCAGCCCGATTCCAGTGATAGATTGTGGGCAAACTCTTGCCAGCAAATTCAGCATAAGCAGCGGCTTCATACCAACTGATCCCGACAACGGGAAAATCGTCCTGACCCTTGGGATACTGGCCTTGCACCCAATTTTGGGGGCCGGGCTGGCCGGTCGCGTCGCGGAATAGAGCCATCGCAGCAACCCACGCGATAGCTTTTCCACCTCTCTGGAAATCAATTTTCCAATACTCTGGCTTGAAGTAACCGCGCTGGTCGACAAAGACCTTGAACTGTTGATTCGTGACTTCGTATCGGTCAATCCAATAGTCTTCTAACGCCAACGGTGGATAGGCGTCATAGCCTGGAATCAAGAGTTCTTTTGGCAAGGACTTAGGCGAGACGCGGACCATGCCAGGAGGGATCTTGTCGAGCGGGTCGAGCGTCACGATTCCAGAGGCCCGAGGACGAGGGCGTAGAAACCAGCCGAATAAGGAACTGGTCGTGCGCAATACCGTCCCGAACCCTGGTTTCTCTACCTTCCAGATGAGTTCGCCCAGCGGCTCGCGGACGTCTTTTACCGGAGTGCGGCCCACGAAAACCCATGGCGCGTTCAGCTCGCCGTAAGTGCTGCGGTATACGTCGGCGCCCGGTGGCGAGGTGTCGATCGAAACGCGGTAGGAAATCAACTTCCAAAGTTTGGCCAGGGCGGCATCGCCGGGAATGGAGCGCTCGGCTCGGGCCGCGAGATCGTACGCTTTTTCGATTTGGCCTTGATCGTAGAGTTGCGAGATTTGAGTGGTGGCTACTTCCCTTGCCCAGCGAACGTCGCGCGAATGCCTGGACCAGAGCACGGCAGCGGCCGACATGGCGATGAGGACGATAGCGAGAGGAATCAAAGTCCGAGGACGTTTTAATTGGTGGACGATGCGTTTAGAAGCGAAAACCGCGCTGGACGGAGGGAATAACAGTTCCCGACAATTCTTAAGTTCGAGCAATAGCGCGGCGGAGGAAGGACAGCGCCCTTGCAGATTTTTCCGGAGACACGAACTAACGATGCGTCGCAACTCCGGGGGGATATCGTGGCGAATTTCGGCGAGTGGCTTAGGCTCGTCGCGGATTACAGCGGAGAGTGATGCGCCGGCGGACGAACCCTGAAAGGCTCTCTTGCCCGTAAGCATCTCGTACAAGACGGAGCCGAACGAGAAGAGATCACTCCTTGCGTCGATCGCTTTGCCTTCCGCCTGTTCGGGCGACATGTAGGCGAAAGTTCCGATAATGGCGCCGGGAGCAGTGAGCAACGAGGCGGTTTCGTCGCTGCTGGTCGAACTTGATAAAGCGAGTTTGGCGAGGCCAAAGTCGAGCACTTTGAGGACGCCGCGTTCGTCCACCAAAATGTTGGAAGGCTTGAGGTCGCGGTGAACGAAGCCCGCACTGTGGGCGCAAGCGAGGGCCTCGGCCAACTGTACGGCGTAATTCAGCGCGCTCTCGATTGGCAAGCCATTGGGAGGAATCAATTTGTCGAGCGACTGGCCGGCCAGGTACTCCATCACCATGAAATCCACGCCATCCTGCGATCCAATATCGTGCAACACGCAGATATTCGGATGTTGCAGTGCCGAGATGGATTTCGCTTCGAGTTCGAAGCGTGCGCGAACAGTGGCATCGAAAGAGTGACGCGTCGTTAAGACTTTAATCGCAACACTGCGTTCAAGGCGCAAATCGCGCGCCCGATACACCTCGCCCATGCCGCCCGCGCCGAGAAGCAATTGAATTTCGTATGGCCCGAGTTTTGTGCCCGGGATCAGTGCCATAGATATGGATTATACCTAAGGAATCCGATTGTTCTTGAAGGGCCACGTCGGCATGGATGAAGGCCGGTCAGATACTCCGGGCCGGTTGGGTAGAAGTAAGCGCTGGGATCGTCGCGTAAGGTCGTGCTACGTGTTAAGGATTCTCACGTGCGGTCACGGAAAATCCGGAAGTTAGCAGTTTGCTCCGTAAGATTAGTACCAACAAACGCGCTAGCAGTGACCGTCGTATTGCTGGCGAGATGCCGACTTCTCGTTACCGAAACCCTGAGGCCCGTTTCAATGAGGTTTTGCATTTCCCGGACGTTGCCCGCCCCACGAATGCCGCGTCAGCGCGCACCCACTCAGGGGAAGTCCGTCACCTTCGGCGTCACGCGAGGATGTATCGCGGTCGCCTCGCCCGTGTCGTCGATCACATGGTCGATCACGCCGTGATCGCCGAGCGCCACGGTGATCATGTCGTGGAACCGTACCCCCGGGTTCTTCGGCGTCTCGATTGCCCGGGTCAGCCCGACATCCGGATAGATGAAGACGCTATACACGCCCAGCCCCCACGCCTCATGCGTCGTCACTCCATCCGCCACCTTGTACGCGGCCCAGCCGTTCACCCCCGGCGTACTCGTATAGCTCGCCTGGTTCGGAGGATCGTAAGGAATCTCGGACTGATAAAAATACGTTCGCCCGCCATTGCCCTTCCACAGAACCTGGAATTGCTGGTGATGCTCGACAAACAGGCCATAGATCGTGACCTGGTTTCCATTCACCACCAGCCCGTTCTCGCTGGTATTCAGCTCCCAGCCCACTCCGGCACCGTGGTCCGCTCTCCAGATCCACGTATGGTCCACCAGGGTGTCGTTGCTGTTGATCCTCAAATTCACCTTGGCTCGGCCCACGCCCGCGCCACCTACGCGGAAGAAAACATCGTGCAGCGTGATCGGGTCGTTCGCATGGCGTGCCCGGCTTCCCTCTGGCCCCACCTCCAGCAGCACCGGAGACTCGCTCGGCCCCGCATCGAAGAGCAGACCTGCAATCTCGATCCCGTCGTCATCGGTCGTCGTCATCGCCGCCGTGCCCTTCATCGGACGTAGCGTCGCAAACCCGAGCCCCAGCACCACCGCATGCGGCCGTGTCACGCGAATCGGAGCGGCCAGTTCATAGATCCCCGGCGTCAGAATCAGGTTCTTGCCTTGGGCAAGCTGCGCGTTAATCGTCTCCGCCGTATCCACATCCGGGCGCGCAATATAAAACCGCGTAATCGGAATTGTCTCTCCCGGCGTTTCCCCGCCACGCCACGTAATCCCGACGCTATTGCTGTACAGCTCCGGGACCCGCACGCTGAACTCGCCCGCAGCATTCGCCTGCAGAAACGGTTTCTCGCGCACCACTGGCGTATGCGCCACCTTCGTGTACGGTGGCGAGGGCCATGCGCCTTCCGGCGGATGCACCACACCGACAAACACCATGTTCCAGTTCGCGCCCGCCCAACTCTTCCAGTCGCAGTTGCGCGAGATCCACTGCTGCTGGCTTCCGGAGTCGACATTCCCGTCCAACAGCGAATCCGACATCCAGCCGCCGCTTGCCCAGCCGCGATTCTGGTGCAGCACTAGGTCGCCGCGTACATGCATGCGCCGCAGCGACACCGCCTGCGAAACCGCCCACTGCATCGTGCCCCCGGCCGGCTTTATGGAGAGACCTTCCGCAGCTCTCCAGAAGGTCGTCGTCGCATTGTTGTGCTCAAGATTCGCATCCGCATGCACGTTGCCCGCAATCCGTGTTGCATCGGGTGACGCCCCAAGCCCTATCACTTCCGTGTAAAAGCCTACCGGCACGTCCACCGAATAGTCTCCCGGCAGGAATAGCAGAGCGTTCCGCTGCTGTCCAAACTCGTTGTGCTCCTGCGTCGCATACACCGCATCGATCTGGTTCTGGATCGCCTGCGACGACATCGACGGATCGAAGACCACTACTTTGGGTCCGAACTCCGGCGTCGCGCCCTTCGCCGCAAGTGTCGGCAGAACCGTCGTCAGCCACAGCCGCGCCTCCCCCTCCTGCTGCGCGTTCAACGACAAGGACGACAAGAAGAAAATCAGGGTACAAGACAAAAACAGGACGACTCTCAGCTTCATGAGGACTCCGGTTTACGACGGGTACGATCTTTGTCGGAAAGGCAAACGACTGCGCTAATAAGAAACAACAGCCGTACCACAATTCGCTAACGATAAACGATAAGAGCAGGGCAGAATTGCGTCTGTCAACCCCAGCGACCACGACAGCCGCAAAAGGAATCGATTGGAGCGGTTGGGCGGATCGGAGAGCAGCATTGTCCGACAACGCAACAAAATTGTGGATAGAAGAGTTGGCTCAGCAGGAATCTGTGCTCCCTAGGTCACGAGTTCCTGCAGGTTGTTTGTTGTCAGCCTCCGATTGCTACCGAGAAACGCCCTAGCAGTGCCCGACAATCGCTGGCGAGAAGCCGACTTCACAGGACTAATCCCGCCGCGGAAGCCGGACAGCTTCCGGTTAGCCGACCAACCGCCCGAAACCTCGTCTATCCCTCGTCACGTGCCGGTGCTGGGTCCAGATAAGGAACACTAACCGCGTCCCGTTATAGTCGTCTAAACCGGCATGAATGCCGTTCTGGTTGATATGCGCCACTCCTTGCGCCTTCTCCGCAGAGCGCCCGGATTCGCAATTGCGGTCATCGTGATCCTGGGACTCGGAATCGGCGCTAATTCCGCACTGTTTACCGCACTGGACCGTACAGTGAACCGCCCGCTGCCATATGCGAATCCGGACGGGCTGGTTATGTTGTGGGAGGACTTCTCAGCATTTGGCGTTCCCAAACAGCGCGTGTCGCCCGGCACATTCATGGACTGGAAGAGACAAACCCAGGCATTCGACGAAATCGCGGCCTGTGGTGCACGGGAATTCAATCTGTCGGGTGGCGGCCCTCCCGAAGAAGTTTCCGGGGAGGGCGTGACAGCGAACCTGCTGCCCATGCTTGGAGTACCACCGATACTGGGGCGGACCTTCACTCCCGATGAAGACGCACCGGGCAACAGGACTGTGGTGCTCAGCTATCGTTTGTGGAAGCGGCGGTTCGGCGGAGACGCCAGCGTTTTAGGACAAGCAGTCCTGATGAGCGACGAGAAATACACAGTAATCGGCGTGATGCCCAAGGGCTTTCAGCATCCGGACGGGAGAACTGAAGTATGGGTGCCACTCGGTCTCACTAAGCAGCTGCTCGCACACCGGAACAGCCACTTTCTGTGGGTGGCAGGACGACTGAAGCGGGGCCAGAGCATTCGGCAGGGTCAAGCCGATATGAATGTGATTGCGCGTGACCTGGCGAGGGAGTTTCCAGCCAGCAATGATCGCGTAGGCATCATGGTGGTCCCGCTCAAGGAGGAGTTCCTTGGTAAGCGCGGCAATGAGCTCACTTTGCTGCTGTGCTCCGCTGCCTGCGTGCTGCTGATTGCGTGCGCCAACATTGGCAACTTGCTGTTAGCATGGGCAGCTGCCCGGCAGCGTGAAGTGGCCATTCGCGCAGCAATAGGCGCCTCTCCCGGCCGCGTGCTTCGCCAGATCCTAGTCGAGGCGCTGGTGCTTTCCGTCGTAGGAGGCGCGCTTGGGCTGGCACTCGCGCGATGGAGCCTGTCTGGTTTGCAGGTAATGGTGCCAGAGAGTCTCGCAGGAGTTGTGGAACTGAAGCTTGACGGCCGCGTTCTTGCATTTACGGCAGGGCTATCGATCCTTTCCGGCGTCCTCTTTGGATTAGCACCGGCGCTGCAATTATCAAGAGCAAACATCTCTTCGGCCCTGAAGCAGGTGGGACGTAGCAGCTCTACGTCCCGTGGCGGTCGCTTGCGAGACATTCTAGTTGTGTCTGAAATGTCTGTCGCGCTCGTGCTAGTCATTGGAGCAGTGTTGTTGGTACAAACCTTGGTGCGGCTCCGTGCAGTCGATCCAGGATTTCGCGCGGCCGGCATCTTAACCGCGGAAATTACCGCGCCAGAGCCGAAATACCAAGACAGTGGGCAGCGCCAGCGCTTTTACGCGGAGATTCAGCAAAAAGTCTCAGCCATTCCCGGCGTTAAGTTGACGGGACTCACGTCTGATCTGCCCTACACATCGCGCGGCAATACTATGGACTTGATTGTCGAGGGCCAAGGAGCGCAGCCCGATTTGGGCATGGACGCTTTGTTCCGCCTGGTAAGCGCCGGTTACCTGGAAACGATCGGAGCGCAACTCAGAGAAGGCCGTCTGCTTGACGCACACGACCAACAAGGCACAACTCCGGTTGTGGTTGTGAATGAAACTTTGGCGCGAATGTATTGGCTGAACCAAAGCGCAATCGGCCACAGGATCGACACTGGCACCGGGAACGGTGCGCCTAAATGGATGACCATTGTCGGTGTCGTGCGAGACATCCGGGAGCGCGGCCTTGACCTTGCCAATAAGAGCGCGGTTTATGTTCCCTTCACCCAGACCACGATCGGCTTCTTCCTTCCCTCTGAAATTGCGGTGCTCACGTCGCGCGAGCCGTTGACCTTGTCCAAGGAGCTGCAGCAAGCCGTGTGGTCTGTCGATCCGGAGCAACCTGTAAACACGATCAGACCTATGGAAGCAATTGTAGAGAACGAGCTATCAGATCGTACGCAGGTCTTGTGGCTGTTGGGCGCCTTTGCAGGGTTGGCGCTGGTCCTCGCAGCATTGGGAATTTACAGTGTGCTCTCTTATGTTGTTTCGCAGCGCACGCCGGAAATCGGTTTGCGTATGGCGTTAGGGGCGAACCGCTGGCACATGATGAGACTCATTTTGGGGTATTCAGCGCGGCTGACTGGAATAGGGCTCGTGATCGGTTTGCTCGGGGCGCCAGGAGGGACGCACCTGTTGTCCTCGTTGCTCTTCGGCGTCTCCGCAGTTGATCCAGCAACCTTCGTGG
This sequence comes from uncultured Acidobacteriota bacterium, assembly GCA_963832615.1. Classification (GTDB taxonomy): domain Bacteria; phylum Acidobacteriota; class Terriglobia; order Acidiferrales; family UBA7541; genus Acidiferrum. The sequence continues at coordinate 689,406 of CAWHVA010000027.1, read as the reverse complement.
CAGTTTCGGCAGGTATTGCCATCGTAGCGTTCTTCGCGTCCTTGGCACCTGTGTTGCGAGCCGCAGCGGTTGACCCGCTCATCGCGTTGCGAAACGAGTGAAGAGGCGTCGCTGCACAGCGGCAATCTGTCAAGATTGTGCCTGGATTACGGGCCAACCGGAAGTTACCAGAACATCAACCAGAGAGCGACTCCGGCCAACAAACTGCCTAACATCGTCGGTTTGAGTGAAAGCATTTGTAGACTCCTAGTTTTGGATTGAACCGGGGTGGGCTCGAAACCCTGAAAGGAATCGCTCCCAACGTCGGGACTAGGAGCCTATCCGATTTGGAAATTCACCCTCGCGTGTTGAAGATCGTTGAGAAGTCCGTCTGCTACGGAGAGCTACGATTAACGCATTATAAAAGGGCGCCCGTTTGGAGTAGGTTTTGATTGTTCGCATCTCAACCTACAACAAGGAGCGCCCTCATGAATGACGCCAAGTATATTGGGATGGATGTGCATCAGGCAACGATCTCTGTGGCCGTTCGGGATTCGCGCGGGAATTTAGTAATGGAGGCGATTCTCGAAACGAAAGCGGATACGATCCTTGAGTTTATTCACGGGCTACGCGGCAGTTTGTCGGTGACCTTTGAAGAAGGAACCTGGGCCGCCTGGTTGCACGATCTGCTCCAGCCTCACGTCACCCGGGTGGTGGCCTGCGATCCGCGCAAGAATGCCCTGTTGAAAGTCGGAAACCATAACGACCGCATGGATGCCCGCAAGCTGTCCGAGCTTTTGTATCTGAACAAGCTCAGCCCGGTGTACCACGGCGAACAGGGTATCCGCACGCTGAAGGAACTGGCACGCAGCTACATCACGATAACTCGCGATTTGACGCGGGTGATGAGTCGGCTGAAGGCGATTTACCGAAGCTGGGGGATTGCTTGTGCCGGCCAGCAAGTGTATGCACCGCGCTACCGTGCGGAATGGCTTGCAAAGATTTCGGAAGCCGGCGTTCGCCGTCGTGCCGAACTCTACTACCAGCAGTTCGATGCCTTGGCGGCATTGCGCCAGGGGACGCGACGAGAACTATTAGCGGAAGCACGGAAACATCCGGCCATGAGATTACTGCGGCAAATTCCTGCGATTGGTCCCATCCGTGCCGCTCTGTTGATCGCTCTGATACAGACGCCTAATCGCTTCCGCACCAAACGGCAGCTGTGGGCTTACTGTGGATTGGCACTGAGGACATACACCAGCGGTGAATACCGCTTCGTCGCTGGTCAGCTCAAACGTTCCAAGAAGGTCCTGGCCGTTCGCGGGCTCAACATCAACCATAATCACGATCTGAAAAATATCTTCAAGGGTGCGGCGACGCGAGCGGCTGCTACCGCTGGACCTTTCCAGGGCTTTTACCAAGACTGCGTCGCCCGAGGCATGAAGCCGCATTTGGCGCGGCTCACCTTGGCACGCAAGATCGCGGCCATCACTTTGCTGGTTTGGAAGAAAGGAGTTCGTTTCGACGCAGAACATCTGAAACAACAAGCAGCTTGAGCGCCGGGTTAGGACCGTCCTTTGCTGGATTCATTTCTGGTGATGGCTTTTCGGTTCTTCTGACGCTTTGGTTCGAGGGTGAGTCTCCATAAGCGCGTTAGGCGGAGAGTGTGCTCCGAGCACCACGAGTCTCTTGATAAACTATAGGCCCCCTCGGATAACCAGAAAAAGCTATAGGCCTCGAGCCTCAGATAGAACCATGGTTGACAACGTTCAACCGCGCAGCTTGTCTTGCTTCAGAATCCGAAAGCGCCGTCACAAAAACAGAATGGATCTACGAAGAGCGAAAACCCAAGAGCCTCTCAACATGACTTGGGCTGGAAAGCAAAGCGAACAACCTCGCTCCTTCCAGTCGCCGGAGACGTATTTACTATTGACTTTCCCCTTTATAGAACGCGGTTACGAGGGCGGAGCCCGATTACGACGAGGATTCGACCGTCAAAATTGCGGGGATTCATTGACGCGTCGTACACTCACGGCAAACGCTGCAAGGCTGTTCCGAAAATCCTGAGACATTTGGCTGCTTGAAGCGTGTTATCGATGAAAGAGACCCGCTATCACTTTCGCCTTGCGGCAAGCGGAGATGGGAACACAGACTGCATCGTTTTCGGCACACGGGTCACAGCAGCTCATCTCATCAACGGCGGAAGAGTGGCGGGCCCATGAAACTTGATTTTCGACTCCGCTCCATCCGCGCGGAGAGGATGACTCAAAATCTCCCAGAGTTGGCGGGCGCAAGCAGTAAGTGGCATGGCTCCCAAGAGGAACGTTACCCACATTATTGGATGGCGATACCGGTATTCGAACTGAACAATGTAATAGACGAGAGGGAAGACGGTAAGGCAGGAAATGAGCAACACCCCACTCTTGACATCTCGCTGACAAAGAATGACGAGTCCGAACACGCTTAATAGCGTCATCAGGTAGATAACAACGCGCTCCAGATGACGCCCACTGGCATAGGGGTTGTTAAGGTTTTCCGTGGGCATCCAGAAAGCGATAAATCTCATTACGCTCAGCTTGATAAACCTAGCTGGATGACTGCTGATCCAATCCAGTGCCTCGCGCAACCGCAATGCGTTGTACTTAATCTCTCCCAACTCCATAACTTTTCTGGCTTCGTTCACGTTTTTGTTTGGATGGATTTTCTCGAAGCAGCCGGTCCGCTCGTTTACACTTATCCCGAATCTTGCACAGTCGTTGTTCGAGACCGACAGCTCTAAGCCGAAATTGTCACGTATCGGGGTGAAGGAGTGGAAGACCAAATAATTTCGAATCGTCCATGGAGCAATAATCACGACGGGCAGCAGAACCAGAGGCACGAGGGACCTCTTGAAGAAGGTGTGTTTGAGACGCCACACCTCCCAAGCCAGCCAGATGGCGTAAATCGGTGCGACCGTTTGACTTGTAAGGATCAAGAATCCCATAAGGCTGCCAAGGAGCCACGCCAGTCTGCTGCGTCCTTGCGCCCGTTCGTCTAAATATCGACGGTAGCAGCAACAGGCTACGGCAAGCAAAATCGCAAAGTATAACTCCTCGTGGTTGTAGACAATTCTCGGCTTAGCCACAATCCAGATGGAAGCTCCGACAATACCGTTGATGGCTCCCATTCCGAGCATTCTGCTAAACACCGGATAAAGGGCCAATTGGAGGGAGAGGACCAGTGTAGCCGCCAACCTGATGGCATAAATACCGGCACTCCCATCTCCGAACACCTTCATCAACAGCGCCACGAAGGAGGGGAAAACTGGGGACAGATGCGCCGAAGGGCCGGTGTCGAGAGCAGCGAATGGATTGGCGAATTTGCCGTTGTCGTAAAGATTGTGTGCCAGACGGAAGCTCTCCGGCTCTCGGATAACGGAGTCCGTCGGGACGTAACCTACCCAATAGCGCGACAGGGCGGCGAAAAACAGTGCAATGCATGCCAGCAGGTAGAACGTCCTGCGCCGAGCTCTTACAAAGTCATAGATGGACCGGATAAGCAAAGTTCCATCGCCCCCACGATTTTCCTTTAAACGTTTTGATGACTAAACGAGCCTGGCGGGATACGTTCACTGCGTCGCTTCCCGGATGGCAAGACTAATTTTAGAGGGCATGATGGGTGGCTGCCTTATCACGCCAGGGATTAAGGCGCGGACTTCGTATTCGAGACTACTCGACAAGTCGATGGACTGGTTAGGTTTGGTTTCGGAGCGAAGGTATTTAAACCATTCGACTTATCTGGAGTTAGGCTCCCGGTGCAGCAAAGTCCGTAGATGGTTGCGGGGCATTTAGCCGGTAGAGAAACCCGGAGGCCCCATGCAATTCATAATTCTTTGAACTGCTGCCGCTTTCGGTGATTCATTTAGTCGACCCGAATCTGGCCAGGTGGCTTTTGTGAACCGGGCGAAGCACACTGCCGCGAATTGCCGTCCTTTTCGCCGTGACGGCATCAAAGCAGAAAGGGTTTACTGTCCACCCTGAATTGTCGCTACGACGACAATACCGTCTCGGGGCGAATACCTATGCGAAGGAAATTCCCGAAGAGCTCTTTTATGTTGTGCGCGCTAGCGTTCGTGGTTGGCTGCGGTGGCGGCCAACAAAAGCAGCAAGTCGCGATTGTTGTTGTTGTCGTTTCGCCGCAATCGGCGGTGGTGACCTCGGGACAAACGGTACAATTTACAGCGACGGTCACCGGAGATACTTCTGGTGTGGTGTGGTCCGTCAACGGAGTAGCAAGCGGCAATTCGACGGTGGGCACAATCGACTCCTCGGGCAAATTCACGGCTCCCATGGTCACGCAGCAAGCTACCGCCACAGTCGCGGCGACGAGCAAGGGTGACCCTACGAAATCGGCTTCCTCAACCGTGACGATTAACGCGCCTCCTGTCGTTGCGGTGGCCGTTTCGCCGCAATCGGTGATTATTGGTGCGGGTGCAGTCACGCAATTTACGGCGACGGTCACCGGTCCTAATTCTGGCGTAACCTGGTCCGTCAACGGAATTGCCGGCGGCAATGCAACGGTTGGCACTATCGACTCCATGGGCAACTACACAGCTCCAGCGGTAGCGCAGAATGCAACAGCTACCGTGGCCGCTGCGAGCATCGTTGACCCCACGAAGTCGGCTATGGGCTCGGTCACGATCGTTGCGCCCGGTGTGGTGACACCGACTGCCAATGTGCAGGTGGCCGTGTACACGATCACTCCGCCAGTTAGCGCGAATGTGAGCATTCAATTTGGGCCTGACACAACTTACGGTCTCAACACCTGGGAACAGCCTTCTCCTTCCGGCGGCGGCGCGGTAACCATCCTGGTCGCCGGAATGAAACTCAACAGCACCTATCATATGCGAGCGATCCTGAAGTTCGCCGACGGCAGCGAATTCGACGATGCCGATCAAAAATTCACCACCGGAACCCTTCCTGCCGCAAGCGTTCCTAATGTTGTTGCCACGACGAGTCCCGGTGCCACACCACAGAGCGGCGTGGAATTGTTGGATCTGGTTGGTATCGCAGAACCTAGCTTGGGTGCCGTGGTTACGGACCTGGGCGGCAACGTCTTGTGGACCTATAACCCTCCACTGCCGGGAAGTCCCCAAGTTAACCCAATTAAGTTGCTGGCAAACGGGCACTTCCTGGTAGGTTTGTCGGCACAACCAGACGGCACAAGTTCGCTTATTCAGGAAATTGACTTGTCCGGGCAAGTCATTTGGCAACTGACCGGTGCGCAATTGAATCAGGCTTTGGCAACGGCAACTTGCGCTGGATGCAATATTACGATCTACGGGATGCACCACGATTTCGCGGTGCTTCCAAATGGCCATCTGATCGTCATTGCTTCGGAAAACGTAGTGGAAACCGGACTCACCGGTTTTCCCAATCCGGTAACGGTGGCGGGCGACGTTTTGATCGACCTTGATCAAAATCATAACCCAGTATGGCTATGGTCCTCTTTTGACCATTTGGATCTGAACCGGCACCCGCTGAATTTTCCAGATTGGACCCACACCAACTCGGTTGTCTATTCTCCGGACGACAAAGCCCTAATCATCTCCATGCGGCATCAGAGTTGGGTGCTGAAGATTGACTACAATGATGGGCAGGGAGCGGGAGACATTCTCTGGAAACTCGGCTACCAGGGTGATTTCTCACTTCAAAATGGCACTGATCCCCAAGACTGGTTCTACGCCCAGCACGACGCGAACATCATCAGTCCCAATAGCAAAGGAATTTTCCAACTCCTTCTGTTCGACGATGGCAATCAGCGGGTTTTAGATTCCGGCGGGACCACTTGCGGAGGTACCACCACTCCGCCCTGCACGAGCCGCACGCCCATTCTGCAACTGGATGAGACCGCTAAAACCGCGACGATCGAATGGGTCGACAATGCTGCCCCGGCATACTCCATGTTTGGGGGCTCCGCCCGCCTCTTGCAAAACGGGAATGTTGAATTCGATGAGTGCGGGCTTACTCTGACAGGCACGAATACGTTCGCCAACCAATCCGCAATCCTTGAGGTGATGAAAACCACCACGCCGCAAACCGTCTGGCAAATGCAGATAAGCGGCAATTACGCTTATCGCGCGTTCCGCATTCCGAGTTTGTATCCAGGCGTGCAGTGGTGATGAGGATTTAGCGACACGCGCCATAGACTTTCAGTTATTCAAGAAAAACCTCTTCGCCGCTAGCCGTCGTCTGAATCGCTCGCACCAATTCAGTTTCCGCTGCAAGCTTGTTGACATAGCCGCTGGCCCCCAATTCACGCACCTTCGCGACGAACTGGGCGTCCTTGTGTGTCGAGGAGAATGACGATGGAGGCAGAGAAACCCAAACCACGGGGTCGCATGGCCCCGCAACCGAGCACATGGCGCGGTCGGTCAGAACAGAACTCGCTCGATCAAGTGGGCTGAGAAGCAAGAAAAATTCCGGCCGATGCGGAACTGTTTTCTCTTGACTTCCCTTTTTATAGAACTTATCGGGACTTGACCGCATGGTCCGAAGATAACTTCCGAGTAGCCGACCACACGTCCAGAACCGTGCCTCCAACCGGGCACCGAAACCAGCGATTGAAGTTGCAGCGCGCAAGCAGACAAGGAGACCCGCACTTTCCTTGACCTGCGTACTTGCCAGCACTATCCTTGCCGCCTTCGCCAAGGCTTCTCGAAGAACGGTGCCGTCATGACGAAGTCTTACATAGAGAACCGCGTTGCCCGTTGGATGAATGCCCTGATTGTCATCGATACCGCGTTATCTCTAACGAGGCCGGCCGTTGCAAGAGTTTTTTCCTGCGCTCATTAGTGGCATCGAGCACACTTCCTCGTTGGCGCAGGAACTGCGTCTGTTTCTGGAGTTGCTGTTGATCTGCGTCACCCTAAGCTGCTCAGCCCTTCGCGTTCATCAACTGGGTGTTGCCCACCAGTCATCTCTTCGATCATCAACGACCATGATGAGTTTTTCGATCTCCCCTCTCAGGGAGGCGGGTAGCCTAATCAATCAGCCAGTGACTTTCGCACCCTAACGCGCTGCTGGCATCCCCGCACAGGCATCACCACTTTTCTGCTGCATCTGTCCACGACGACAGAACTCGTGGTACTCAATGCGATCCCGCAACATGATCCACATCCGGATTCCCAGCTTGCGAGCCACCGCGGCTCGCGCCTTTCCGAGACCTTTCTGGACTAATTTGCGGCGGTAAAAATGTTTCAACTCTGGATTCCGGCGTACCGCATGGATCGCTGCTTCACTCCACAGAAATCGCAACAGGGGATTGCCTTGTTTGGTCAGGCCACCCAACCGCTGTCGCTTCCCACTGGAATATTCCCCTGGGATCATCCCTACATAACTGGCCAGCTCCTTGCTGTTTGCGAATCGCGCCGGATCGCCCAGGAACACCTCGGTCGCTAGCGCCGTGATCGGTCCTACTCCGGGATGGGTCATCAACAACCGTGTTCCGGAACGTTCACGAGCTTGCTGCTCGACTCGCTGATTTAATTTCTCGATCTCCGTCTGGAATTGCACATACATCCTCTGCAACTCATTCCGCCGATAAGCGGCATGCGGCGACAACGGTAAAGACGCGATCGCGTGTTGGCCTGCTTGCGTCCACAGTGAGGAACCCCGTCGGAGGCCATGGGCCAAGGCCATGGCCTGCAGCGCATTTTGTATTTTGACCCGCAGGCCCACCCACTGATGGCGGTGTCGCAGCAAGGCCCGCAGGTCCAAGAGTTCTTTCGTAGGTAACCAGATCGCCGGAAAGCGCTCTTCGATTAGCAGTGATAGAAGTAAACCGGCATCCCGCCGATCATGTTTTTGTTTTCGTGGTTCGGCTGCTCGAATGGTTGCCGGATGACCCACCAGGCATTCGATTCCGAGTTCCTCCAGGAGGTTCACAAACCACTGCATGGAGCCGGTGGCTTCGATTCCCACTCGCGCCGGCCGTGGGAGGTTGGCATAAAACTCTCGCACGATGTTGCTTTCGTGCTTCAGAGTCGTCTTCACTACCTCGCCGGTGGCGGTGTCCAACATCGCCACCGTCTGCTGGCGAGCGTGCAAATCACATCCTATAATCCGCATCTCGGCCTCCTTCGGTCCGAGCTCTGTAGGGTGAACACCGAACAGTCTACTCGGGCCGTCGCAAGGCCGGCATCGTTAAGACATCAATCAGGATTTAGGCGATTACTTCCGATTACCCTAGCTCGACGTGGGCGTTGGCTTGGACACGCCATAGATCATCAGCTCAGGAACGTCATCACCGCCGCCGCGAAGGCTTTCAGGGTTTTGCACGGAGCCGGCCGTATTTTCCCAGAAATCAATCGCCAGGCTTACAGGATAGGATTCGAGCTCAGTCCCAAGCTTTGGAGCGTTTGCTTAGTGTGACGCGGATCGTTGCGCAGCGGCACTGCGTGTGGCAGGTCTTTCTGCCCACGCGATTGCGGTGTCGAGTTCGTCGTATCCGAAGCTCTTCACTTCAGCTTGAATGAAATGCTCGGCGATACTGGGCGCTAGGCTGGCCAGCTTGGTATCCGCCGCAAGCGCGATCTTCTTTACCTTTCGATGATGATCGCGGATGAATCGAACGTGACGAAGGAAGCTCGCCAGATTTTCCCAACCGGGAAATTCACGAGCGTGAATCACCAGCCCTTGTAAGTCACCATGCACTTCGATCCACGCGTCTGCCGTGAATGCCAGCGAGTCGAAATCTTGTGCGCGCAAGGCTTGCTTGACTTCGACCACGATCACGCCGGATTCGGGGAGAAGCCGGTGAGAAATGGCGGCACCTTCGGGAAGCGCTCGCAGCCAGCCAACGGCCCCGGCGAATTCAGTGTTGCCGAATACGGACACGGGACACGGCATGAGAAACCCGGCCAGCCGCGTCAATTCTCGAATCCAAGCCAAGTCAGTGACGACGGCGCAGCCGTCGAAAAGCCGCAGGAAATGGAGGCCGATTTTCGCATCTTCCCATGCCGCGCCCGGAGTGAAGCCCTCGAACTCCGGCCCAAACTGATATAGAAAGCGAATGTGACGACCCTCTCGTCGTGCCTCGTCGAGGAGCGGCGCGAACACTTGCTCGTAGTCTTCCTTCGATATCTTTCCAATAGCCCTGACACCATCGATTCCACGAGGGAGATCCTTCAGTTTCTCGATCACCGGTCCCTCCTTTGCAATTGGATCATCTCTCTTCTAGGTTCGTAAAACTGTCCGATATTGGACACTCACAGCACAGTGAACCGATTTATTTCACAACCCAAATCGTGAATTCTTTGCCTTGGCGCACAAGTTACTCTGCAGGATCTCCATGAATGAGCTCACCTTCTGTATTTCCATCGAGCGATCCTGCATCTTGATCTTCGCGCTTGGCATCGACTCTGGACGGATTACGGGAAACCCGGAAGTGATTCCAGTTGGACGATAAGTCTCCCCTTCATTCGGGGAGTTATTCTATCCGTTCGGGAGGGCTGACTATCTAATTGGATAGTGACCTTGCGCTTCTCTCCGACAAGGGGTCCGCTTACCGCGTTCGGCCTCTAGCGGGAAAAACCCTTGCCAATCAACCTTGTCCAGTGATAAATGAGCGCACGACTGCGCCCTGTCCCTGACGGCCAGAAAATTGCTCACCCATATATCGGGCAATCAACATTCAACGGAGGAATCAAATGAGCGACGAACGTAATAAAGGCGAACAGGCCATTGATGCACAGGCCTCTGAAGTGACGGGAGAACTTTCGGGCAAGGATTTGGAGGAAGTTGCAGGAGGCGCGCCCTACACCCAGCAAAAGCGGCCGGATGGATCAGCGGGGGGAAACGTGGCCGCAAAATGGAGCACGTCGCAGGGCCCAGCGGCCTAGCTACTCGAATCGATGGCTTGTATTGACCCCGGTTATCCTTGGGGCGATATGCTTGGCGGAATATTTTTTATTGCGGTACTTCTCGCAGACATTCTGTCAATGCGGCGCGAATCGGACCGATGATTAACGGCTCTCGACTCAGTGCCTGGTTAGTCGGATTGCCGGACAAGTGACCTCGACGCCCTTGCGCCGACCGGCGGGCGCTGCAAACATCACCGTTTGTCCAAACTTTTTTGCAGATCGCCCGCAGGTTCTTGCGCAGATCACAGCAGGTTACATTCTAGCCATTCTGTAACCTTTTCCCCGCTCCGCCTCACGCAAACAAAGGGCTTGGAGCCGCCAGAAATTGAGGCGAGTTTCTTGTTTTGTAACATTTCGGCCCTCAAGACTTCGCTGGGGCCTGAGACCCGATCCGATATCCGAAGAAGGTCATTGCCCACGCCGGGATTGCCACGTTGCGCGCCAAAGGCGTGGGCTGGAAGCAGCGGATCGCCACTGAAATGGGAGTCGGCATTGGAATGACCTATCGCGTCGTCCTGGGTTCCAAAACTCGGGAAGAAGTTCCTTTAAACCCTGCGGTCCGGCAGCGCTTCGTTGACTTGCCTCAGGCCGCAACCTAAGATGAGCGCCAAATGGCGGACTCCTCGTCGCTAATCGGCCAGACCGTTTCCCACTACCGCATCGTCGAGAAGCTCGGTGGTGGAGGGATGGGCGTGGTCTACAAAGCCGAGGACATCAAGCTCCACCGCTTCGTTGCTTTGAAGTTCCTTCCTGACGGGTTCGCGCCAGACTCACAAGCTCTAAGCCGCTTCGACCGTGAGGCGCAGGCTGCTTCTGCCCTGAACCATCCGAATATTTGCACCATTTATGAAATAGGCGAACACAGCGGTCAGCCCTTCATTGCCATGGAGTTTCTGGACGGGCAGACGTTGAAGCACCTTATAGATGGTCGGTCTGTGCCCCCGGAACAAGTTCTGGAATTAGGAATTGAGATTGCGGATGCGCTGGAAGCTGCCCACGCCGAAGGCATCATCCACCGTGACATCAAACCGGCGAACATCTTTGTCACCAAGCGCGGGCACGCCAAAATTCTGGACTTCGGTTTAGCGAAAGTCGTCCCGGTTGGTCCGAGCATAGGTGCTTCGCAGATGCCGACCGTCACAGCCAAGGAACTCTTGACCAGCCCGGGCGCAACCATGGGCACCATCGCTTATATGTCGCCAGAACAGGCGCGTGGTGAAGAACTTGATGCACGAACGGATCTGTTCTCCTTCGGTGCGGTGCTGTACGAAATGGCCACAGGTAGGATGGCATTCTCTGGCAACACCGCTGCGGTCATCCTTGACGGAATCCTGAACCGTGCTCCTACTTCCGCGCCGCAAGTTAATCCGAAGGTAGAAGAAATCATCAACAAGGCGCTGGAAAAAGACCGCAAACTGCGCTACCAGAGTGCAGCGGATGTTCGCACCGATTTGCAGCGACTGAAACGTGATTCAGCTTCGGGTCGGGTGCCAATCGCTGCGGACAACGCCGTGCCCGAAGCCCTCGCGACCGCCCGTGCATCTGCAGTTGCGACTCGGGCAGACCAGAAACTTCTCATCTCCATCGCCGTCTTGCCGTTTGTCTTCCTGAGCGAGGTGGAAGACAGCAGAGCGCTATCCCTGGGTTTTGCGGACGCGCTCATTACGATCTTCGGCAACCTGGAGGACGTGATCGTCACGCCGACGTCGGCGATCCTGAACTACGCCGCCGGCACCGAACCCGCCAAAGTCTGCAGCGATCTCGGCGTCCGCCACTCCCTGCAGGGGACTGTCCAGAAGCTGGGAGCCCACTGGCGCGTGTCGATTCAGCTATTCGATTCAACGACGCACAAGATCACGCTTTCCGAGAAACATGACTTCATGTTGGAAAGCGTCTTCGATGTCGAGGACGAAATTGCGCGCCGGGTTGTTGAATCGCTGCAAAGGCGGTTTCCGTCGGCTGTACCGAAGTCTCGCGACAGGTACAGCAGCGATCCCGAGGCGTACAACGAATTCATGGCAGGTCTCCGCGAGAGTTGCTCCAATCGGGAAGAGGAGATCCAAAGCGCCGCCAAACACTTATCCAGAGCCATCGAGCGCGACCCGGATTTTGCGCTGGCGCATGCGACGTTGTCCTTCGTCTCGATGAACATCCATTTCCAGTTCGATCCGCAGTGGATGTGGCTGCAGCAGGCCGAAGACCATTGCCGGCGGGCCCTGGCGCTTGACCCGGCGCTGCCCGAGGGACACCTGGCGCGGGCGTGGATTCTGTGGAGCCCCACGAAAAACTTCCAGCACGCCGAAGCCATCGCGGCGCTGGAACAGGTCCTATCAGTGCAACCTAATTTCGAGCGGGCCCATAACCGCATGTCCACGATTTGCTGGCATATCGGAAGGATGGAAGAAGCGCGTATCGCCCACGGACTGGCCCGGCGGTCAAATCCCAAGACAGAGGTCCACAACCTTGAGTATATCGATCTCTATAGTGGGGACTTCGCGAGCGCAGAGAAGGCAGCGAAGGTCTGGCTCGAAGCAGCACCGGGAAATGTGTATGCTCATAATTTTTGCGCGTACTCCGCCCTCCTGAATGGAAATCTGGAACTCGCGGGACACCAGTTGGCGGCGACTGTGAAAGAATTGCAAGATGATCCTTTCTTTCTTAGCCTTCGAGGCCTCCTCTACGCCCACCGCAACCAAACGGACCCCGCGCTGGAGTGCGTCCGAAAAGCACTGGGTTGCCCGCGATCCTTCGGCCATCTGCACCACGCCTACCATCAAATTGCCGGCGTTTACGCATTGCTGGGGGACACGGAAAAGGCCATGGCTTGGCTGCAGCGCACGGTCGACAATGGTTTCCCCTGCTGGCCGTTCTTCCGGGTGGATCCACATCTCGAAAACCTGCGTGAGAAGCCCGCATTCCAACGACTTGTCGCCGACCTTGAGCAGACGTACACACCCCTCAAGATTCAGAGGTTATAAGGTCAACGGCGCACTCGCGCATCTCCAAATCGCAAGAGCCTACGCGATGCGAGGCGACAAGTGAAGGCCAAGGGTGACCTATCAGGATTTTCCTCACCCTATGGAAAGACGCCGACCCCGACATCCCCATCCTGAAGCAAGCCAAGGCGGAGAATGCGAAGTTGCGGTAGGGTAACCGGGCACATCGATTCGGATGAAGATGCCGCTCACTTAGGTGGTAGATGACTGAACGTAGCCCGCAGATATCGTTCGCGGAACTCGGCTGAGAATGCCGAGAATGTTTCGGGCGATTCTTGCAGCACCTTTTGATAGGTGGCGACGTACTCCTTCCAGAGCTTTGCTCGAATGGCACAATCGGCTTGGATGGCTTCGTAGCGTGATTCGTTTTTCATGCTTGGCTCCCTTTGTGGATGATGACGTGTCCGAGAGGGTGACTCGGAATTTCGATCTTGCCGTCGATCATTTCATGGCCGTTGCAGTTGGGGGCTCCGCAAAAGCAGTCACCCGCCGCGAAAGGACTTTCGTACTTAACGCCGGAGGTTCGGCAAGCCAAGATGGAACGCGAGACAGTACTTGCCGCAGTTATACTGTCTAGGTTGCTCATTGGCTCCTCGCCACTGGCGCTGCCGGGAATGCCTCACGAAGCGCCCAAATCATGATGACGATTTTCTGTTCATGAAGGCTTTCCGGGTGATTCTGAAGCCATCTAACAACAACTCGGATTACTTGCCGGTTCTCAACTTGCTCTGGAATGTTGATTCCAGACGGGTCAGGAGTACGCGTAGAGGATGAAAGTAGGCGTTGAGCGTCCAGTGATTCTCTTATTCCTTGAACGTAGCCCACGCAGTACCATGCACCGCGATCAACCTGAGCAGAGGAATCGTCTATGAGCTTCAGCGCAGCGTTGCAGGATTCCAACAGTGAATTCCCATCGCGATTTTGGGTCTGAGCAAAGGCCGAGCCAGTGAAAAACAGCATCAGCAGCACCGCAACAGGCGCAGCGCGGCCAATCGTTGCCATCCCTTGCTTAATCCGGTCGTGGCGCGCCAAGCAGATATCGGTGGGCACTGGTTGTTGTTTCATTTCGACCTCCATGCCGATGAGGGTTATCAGGCTTGACCGACACCACCCCTAATCTAGATAGCTTGGTCTATCGAATCGAAAAGCAACACATTACCTCCATACCACTGTCAGCAAAGGATTACATGGCCGGGAGAACAGGGTCGGTCTGTATAACCATCTCATTGATGAACTGGATAGTTGGCCAAGCGGGTTTTTATCGGCGTGTTAAAGTTGCGGCAAGGAGGTTACCAATCCATGAGGAGAACAGCCGCAGTCGGGCTAGTGTTTGTCACGTTATGTTCACTGCTATCTGCGCAGCAAAGAGGTTCATCGCAGCGTGGCGCACCTGTACTTGAGGTCTCCGGCTTCAAATTGCATCTGGGGATGACGAAAGCCGAAGTGACCGACAAATTGTCGGGCCCTGGGATTTCAAAGATAAATGAAGACAACTGGGTAGTGGGGGCGATGGAAGACCTTGGTCCCTCGCTCCAGTTTACGAATGGACGCCTAAACTACGCAGACCGTTACTGGGTTTCGTACGACAATGACATCGTGGAGGCGATGTTTGGTGCCGTTAATTCCTTGAACCAAGAAGGATTCTCCGCGTGTACCGTCACCGCGATCACAAAGACTCTTCCAGACTCGACAGGCCACAACATTTGGATAATATGCGGCGAGAAATCGATCTTAATCTCGCGCCGATCTTTTGGTGGAAAATCCTACAATTCCGTACACGAACAATTGGGTGGGATGCACGACATTTCCAACTGATTCCCAAATCGCCGCTAAGCCGCGCCTAACGGCAATCGTGCCAACGCGGCAAAGGGAAACAGTGTAAGTCGCGTAATCTGACAACGAGGCACTTGTACGATAACCGCTGCCAGCTCAACCGGTCGATGCAACACCATCTAATCAATTGATCCGACACTACTTCCCCGCGACAACCGATTTATCAAGCTGCGGTCGATCAGAACCCAGACAGGGCAGTGTTCCGTTTGAATCAACGCGACGCAGACGACCTTAGCTTTTGAAAACCCTGCAAGTAGACTGTCGAGCTGGTGTTGCGTCGGCCCATTGAGACCGCCGCGTTAGTCAGGCATCTGACCTGGTGGGACAACCCTGTGTGACGAATTGTTGAATTGACGGCACGCGGCATCGAAGTGCTCGACATCGGAGTAGTTCACACGGTAGTGTCGGCGGTGTCAGCACGACCGATTCGAGACAACCCTCGAAGCCTTCATTGTATGGAAGGATAAAACAATGTCCTCGCTGCCTCCGCTCGAGTTCATGCTCGTGTGTGACGATTACCCAACCCTTACTGCGGTCTCCGCAGGTGTCAAAAAATTCGGCGCTGCGCTGACGTTTGTTCCCAGCTCGGACTCCGCCCGCAATTGCCTTGACCGCCGCAAGATCGACGCTGTCTTCGTCGATCAACAAGTCTCCGGCGCACTGCAGCTGATCGAGTCCATTCGCAAGGGAACGTCGAACAGCAAGGCGGTGATTTTCGCCTGCGTTGCGGATTCCAGAGCGTCCACCCCGGCGCTGAGTGCGGGTGCCAACTTCGCCCTAAAAAAACCGGTCACCGCGGACGACGTGACTCGGCACATCACCATCGCTAAAGACCTGATGATGTCTGAGCACCGGCGCTATTTTCGACATCCCGTCAATCTTCAAATTTTGCTGAAGGACGAACACGGCCAGCAGCACGGCAAGATCACCAACCTAAGCGAAGGAGGCCTGACCGTTCGCACCGCAACATCGCTGAAGCACTCTTCGCTGGTCGAGTTTGCATTCGATTTGTCGTTTGGAACAACCCTGACTGGCAAGGGTCAAGTGGCCTGGGTCAACACCGAAGGCATGGCCGGAGTCATTTTCCGTTTCTTCCACGGCACCGGGCAGGATCAAGTTAAGGCCTGGCTGGAGGCCCGCGAGCAGCCCGCGCCCAAGAGCAGTCCGGCGTAAGTCCCGGTAAGTCGCCTTACCGGACAAATGAGCCGAAAGGATTTCCTTTCCGCATGGTCCTTTGATATAAACCCGGGCTGGAAACGGCCCGGCGCTATGAAACCTAACTTGACTCGTCGAGTGGTCTTCGGTGGGATCGCCGCTGGCGTGGTCATCAATGCGCTAGAACTGCTGTTCCACCGAGTGCTGCTCGACAAACAGTGGACGGCCGCATTTGCAGCACTGGGGAAAAAACCGACTGGCTGGACCACTTATATCCCATCGAACTTCCTGGTTGGCAGTTTTGCAGTGGCGCTGTACGCGTGGCTCCGCCTGCGTTACACTCCAACTCGGAACTCAGCGGTCCTCACTGGCATCGCCATATGGCTGGTATTTTGGGTAATCCCGACGATGGCCCTCATGCCTCTGAACCTCTTCCCCAATCGCCTCCTGCTGGCGATTATCGGAATCGGTGTTGTTGACCTTTTGCTAGCAGTTCCCGTCGGCGTTTGGTTCTATAAGGAAAGATAGAGTCAGCTGCGTCCAAAAGGGTTTCTTTTCGACACGACCTGGGGTTTTGCGCGACTTCCGAATCAAGGGGAGGAAGGTTGTGAGGGGGTGAGAAACGGGGCCTTGGGCGAAATTATGCGGGCTTCGGGCTGCCTACATTCATTGCTTCCACCAGATAACCAAATCACCGGTTTCTACCGAACCCGATTCCGTGCGCGATAGCTGGGGAGCGATTGTCCTCAGAAAGGTATCGTATGTGCGCCCATCGAGTTGAGAGAACGAGTATCCGTCAACAGAAACGAGGGATGCCAAAGCACTCTTGTGGGTGAAACGAACAAGCCCACCGTGGGCAACGATCCGCTTCACGTCGGACATTCGTGCGGTCCTCATACGGATTACTCTAGATCATGAGCGAACCACGCCACAATGGGCAACGCTGCGATCACACGTGTAGGTTACTTACGCGCCAAACCTCCGAAGACCCGCAATTAGAGTAAAAACTATTGCGCAGTGCCAGCCTTCGCTGGCTTCAGTGATTCGGGTTAGTGCGGGGCGCCTCGCGGTATCACAATCGCGTTCGCCGCCGCTTGGCTTGAGGTGTTCGGCTCAGTTGCTGGCCCGGCCACAATAGCGCCGGTGGTGTATAGGAAATAAGCCTGATCACGTGCAGCGTCGCTTAGCGGCTTGGCCTGCGGCGCTGTGGGCACGCGTGTTTGAGTCTTAGCCACATTCACATCTGCGGGTGCTGGGGCCGATGTGGCAGCGGGAATTATCTCGACGCACTCCGCGACGGTGGAATTGTCAATCGCCGGCGAATCAATCGCTGGTGCATCAATCGCTGTGGCGGGCACGGGGAACACGCGGACCGCACGGGCGAGCAACTGGGCGTCGGTCATGCTGCCTAACAATTCAGCCAGCCGGGCGTCAATCTCGGCCTCGGTCATATTTGCGATTCCGATGGACGAACCGCCTGGGCCGGACAACTCGATGGAGGAGGGCGGTTTTCCTTCAACGTAGCTGAGCGCCAATTCCTGGTGACGCGCACTTCCGGCAATCGCTTTCTTGAAACATGTTTTGGCCAGCAGCTCGGCGTTCGATTCGCCCGACGGACCGACCTCGGCCAGCAAGCTGCGCATTGCGTCGCTGAATTTCGCAGTTCTCGGGCGGCCCGCAGGGTTGGGCGATTTCTGACCCGGCTTGAAGCGGGTGCGCTTGCCAATCTCGGCGAGGCGAGCAGCGCGAGAGGACTTGCCAGTTTTACGCCTGTTTTTGGTTCCCTGGGCCAAAGAGTTGGTTTCATTTTCAATCATGCGTTTCCTCCATCGGAACTCGTAATCCCTACGCCCTATGCCCGTTTGCGCCTTCGATTCGGCCTCTGGCGTCCGAACTGTGCAAAGACTCTTTCGTCTTTCTCCCGCTGGGTGGCTCGATAGGATTGCATGTAGGCTGCGCGTTTAGCCCTGGCTGCGGGGTTTTTAGTTTTGCGTGCATAGCTGCGTTGGCGGCAGAGAAGGCTACAGAATCGTTCATCCTGGCGTCGCGCATAGAACCACCTGCCGCACACCGTCTTGCCTGACGGCTTGCCAGCTAGTTCGGCGAGCACGGCCTCAACGTTTCCCCTTGCGCAGCGCCGTACACGCCACAGCAATCCCCGCTCTCCCAGCAAGGTAATGACTAGCACCGCCTTGGCCTCATCGCTGGGTCCGGGGTTCCAGAAAAAGCGCATGCCCAAACTGCCCATCCTCTTCGTATCGATCTGCGGCGTCATTTGGTAGCGCGAAAACTCCCTTTGCAGCGCTTCTAACTGGTCACATTCTTGTTCACCCCAATAGGAACTGGGACGCGACACAAGGGAACGCCACTCTCGCAGCAATCCTTCGATCCTGCGATGGGCGGGCGTACGCTTCCGGTCTCTATAGTCGCCCTCGCAATTCAGCCAATCGATAAGCGCTTGGCCTGCGTTTGCCCCCCAAGCGTACCGTTTCACGCGTAACTTACGCTTGGTGGTCATAAGCGAATATTACAGTAATCATGGACAGCGATCAAGCTGTCTCTTAACCTGAACGCGTATTTGGTTGTAAGGAGGCAGATTTATGCAGAGATCAGGGAAGCAGGCGCTACAGGCGCTCTACAACGTCGAGCAAGCCAGTGAATATCTTGGGGGAATTTCGCCTCACACAATGAGAAAGAAGATTCAAAACGGCGAAGTGAGGGTGATCCGCCTGGGGCGCAGAACCATGATCCCGCAGGCGGAGATTGACCGGATTTCACGACAGGGTTGGTCGCCCATTCAGGCTTCGTGAGATGGACGCGGTCGTGAGCGAGATAAAAACCGTCCCCGCGTGGCGCTGGCGGTACCAGATGGAACCGTCGGTCCAGGACGCCCAAAACGGGAGGTTGATTTACGGAATTGAAGGGGGCTGGTAGCTTTAAAAGAAATCGCCTTCCCCGCGCCACGCGGACGAGGGGGTGTTCGGGAGTCCAATCCTCCCGAGGGCTGGGGGCCGATGCGGCCTTGCCCACTTAAGCAACGTAGCGAGTTGCCTTCCGATTACCGGGATTTGTTGCCCCCCGGCGCTAAGCCAATCTGGCTGGCGAAAACTCAACCAAGACGAATTTTATATTTTATATAGGAGACGAGTATGTTTGCTATTGAAGTTGTTTCCATTGTCCCGCCCCGCAAGCCTTCCTGCTTAGCGGAAGCAACGGCCAAGATCATCCTCGAAGACGGCGAGTTTTTCGTCATCGCTGATTTGCGAATCCTGAAGAACCGCAACGCTCAGACCTGGGTTGCGCTCCCAACCTATTCCGTCAAAGAGGGTGCAGGCTGGCGCTATGAGGCCACCGTCGAGCTTAGCCGGGGGCTGAGACGGCAACTTGAGGATGCGGTCATTGCGGCGTATGAGGCCCAGCGGCAGGTGGTGCAATCGTGAGCGAAACCGCACCCATCATCCGTGAGGCCCTAGCCAAAGCGTGCGACTTCTGTACGGTGCCTCGCAACATTCGTTTCCATCAAGAACCTCGCATCCTTGTGAGGATTGAGCGAACCACGCGCCGTCATGCCTTGGCCCGCGTCGTTGTCGCGCTGGAGGAGGATAGTTTCAGGGTACTGCTGGGGAACTTCATCATTTTCAAGCAAAGCGACAAGGTGGTTGTGGCAGGCCCGCGTGCCGTCCGATGCAACTATCGGCTAGGGAAGCGTGTTGAGGAGGAGATTTTGGCGGCGTTTCAGGGTGGTGTGCGATGAGTACCCCATCCTCATCCCCTGGCGATGAAATTTTGCAAAACGCCATCGCATCGATGGGCTGGAAAGTCAAAACTCTGCGGGATGCCATCGAGACACCGGACACGGAGCCGCCTTGGATTGTTGAAGGGCTAGTTCTGAGTGAGTCCAGCACCCTGATTTCCGCCCTCCCAAAGCGTATGAAAAGCCTTAGCTGGCTTCAGGCTTGCATGGAAGCCCCGTCGCTTCACACAGTTTGGGGGCACTTTGCAGCACCCAACGTGGAACGGACGCTGTTTGTCGAGACCGAAGACCCGCAGTGGCTTGTCGAGGCCCGAATTCGGGATCTTGCGAAAGGTCTGGGATTGTCGCCAGATAACGTGCCCGGTTTCCACTACGCATGTCCTGGGCCGTTTGATTTGACGACTGTCGGAAAGAACGTGATTCCTGAGGTGTACAAACTCTACAAACCTGACTTCATGGTGCTTTCGACTCTTCAGAACATGATTCCAGGCCGAAATATGATTGAGCAGAAAGACATGGCACCCGTGATGGCATCCATTATCGAGATTTCTCGAAAGTACTGCCCCACCGTGCTCATAACCCACTCACCACAGGATGAAAAGAAACGAAGGGCCTCGGGGAGTGTGACGATTGCGGCGAATTTCATGATTGAGGGCCATTATCAGGCCCATAAGGAGGGTAGTAATCAGATTCATGTGCAGTTGCACTCCAAGGCCGGGGCGAGCGAGTGACTTTACCTTGAAGCTCGAAACGGAGGATTTCGAGGTGCGGCGGCTTGTGTACACCACCTCACAAGGGGAGGGCCAGAGCCGTACAGAGATTGCGTCACTGGAGTTGTTAGTGAATCCCGAAATGGGCGTGGATGAGCTGATGGCCAAAACTGGGCTTGGCAGGGCCGCAGCTTACAAGGCCATCGAGAAGTCGAAGCAAGGCCGAAAAAAGGGGAAAAAGTGAGTGGAAAAACGCAGTGGAAATTCCACTACCCAGTGGAAAGATTTTCCACTGGAATTCCGGTGTTTTTGAGGGTGGAAAAACTCGCGTATCCCTTTGAGAGTGCGAAGGATACGAGATTCCAGTGCGTTTTTGTCCATTTGGGGGTTGGGAAAGTTTCCAGTGTAGGGGGTTCTTTAGAACCCCTACTGGAATTCCCTGCCAGATTGAGAGCGAATTCTTAGGCCCATGTCCTCGACAAACAACCCGCCCCTGCCCTGCGAAGCCTGCCGCTATGCCCTGCACCAATCCGGGCTCTGCTCGAACTCCCAATGCCACTCGCATTACGACCCCTCGGGTCCGTTGACGATGACCGTAGCGGAGTTGCTCGAAGACTATGCCGAGGTACCGCTGTTTCATGGCCGCCAATGGGGTGACTGGCAGCTCGACACCGAACGCCTGACCCTCGATTACAAGCCTGATGGTGTGTGGAGGTATGAGATTGACCTTGAACGGGTGCGAGATTCTGCATCGTTGCTGGATTGGATTTTTCAGATTGCCGGAAAGAGCTGGGCTACTCCAAAGGTCACACGAGACTTGTTGAGGGCGCTGGACGATATTTTCGAGCCTCAAGCGAATCTATGCAGCGTCGGGATGGGCAAGAAAATCAGCCCGTCGTTTGTGGCTAAGCGTTTGAAGCCCTGTGACTGAGCGCGAGATCGAAACGAGTTTTATTTACCTGGTGCTGCGATTCCGTTCTTGACGTTTGAGCACGGCCAGCCATTGACGGATGAGGGCAGGACGATCACCGAAACCGCCTGCCTGCGCCAACTTGAAAGCTGAGAGGAGCGGAATAAATGTGGCAGAGGGTTAGATGGCGACTTGCACCGAGCCCCTGGGCGGGGCTACATTACCGGGCGCAACGCGGATTCGACAACAGCGGAAAGCAGGCCGCTCTATGTCGAAACGTTCGGGTCAATCAGGTTCTGTTCGCTTGGTTGGCTCTAAGTGGTACGGGCGCTACTGGCGCGATGTTCCGGGCAAAGACAAACGTGAACATCCGTTGGTAGTTCTCGGTGAGAAGTCTTCAATGACGAAGCCGGAAGCACGGCGCAAGCTCATGGACATCATCGAAGCTGAGGGCGTCAACAAGCCTCAGCATCTCGAAAGAGCCTTGAAGCCCGCTGTGACTTTCAACAGCATTGCGGATGCTTGGGAAGCGAAGAGATTGCCCTTGCTACACAACAGTTCGCAGACCATCACGCTCGGTCGCATACGGAAGCATGTGCGGCCCTTCTTCGGTCAAATGACCGTGGAAGAGATTCGCACAGGCACCGTCAACGATTGGATTCGTTCGCTGACTGCGAAGGAGTTGGAACCCAAGACCATTCACAATGTGTGGAAAGACTTCCGGGCAGTGGTGAACTGGCACCGCAAACAGATGGATGAGCCAAAGGTCACGTGGTACCCAGACCTTCCGGCAGTTCCAGATGAAGAGCAGCGTTGGTTCACGCAAGCAGAGACTCGGCAGATCGTGGATGCCGCAACCGGCCAGTATAAAGTGCTATTTCATTTGGCCGGGTTCACGGGTCTACGTTCTGGCGAACTTGTTGGCTTGCGCTGAAGACCTGAAGTTGGAACACGGTGTGATTGAAGTTCGCCGTGCGGTTTGGAACGGCATCGAAGGCGACACGAAAACGAAGAGTGGGAAGCGGAACGTATTCATTGACTCCGCGACTATTCAACTGCTTCGTGACTTCCTTGCGGGCCGTCAAACTGGCAGGCTCTTTCAGTCAAGGGTTGGCACTCCGCTTGAAAACCGAGATATTTGCAGAAGGGTTCTAAAACCGCTCTGCGAAAAACTCGGCATCAAAGCCGGTGGGATGCACGCCTTCAGACATGGTAGAGTCAGCCACATGCAAGCGAGCATGATGCCCGGCGACTTCGTGAAGAATCAGATTGGGCATTCCAGCCTGAGAATCACGAGCAACTACACGCATTTTGAGCACGGACAGAAGCGAGAAATGGTAGAGAAATTGCTGTCTTGTACACAAACTGCGGATTTGTACACTGTTGCGAATCACGCTAAGGCATCGTAGACTGAATAAGTTGTAGCTGTTTTCTTCCTCTGTTTGTGAGGGCCTGTAGCTCAGGTGGCTAGAGCGCGCCCCTGATAAGGGCGAGGTCGGTGGTTCAAGTCCACCCAGGCCCACCATTCAATTCAATGACTTAGCTGCGACGCTGGACACAGTCGCTGGGGGTTGGTTCACGTTTTGGTTCACACCCCCATCAACAATTGCGTCCGTAGCCCTTCGTTTTGCGTCCATCCGGATATGAGAATAGTGTTCAATCATCTTGCGGCTAACGTGGCCCGAGATGGCCATAAGAGTCTGCTCGCTGGCCTGTGACTCGGCAAGTTTTGTAATACATGTGTGTCGGAGATCGTGAAAGCGCAGCTGTAGGCCCGCACGCTTGAGGGCAGCCCGCCAGGCAGACCGCCATGACTTGATAGGCCGGGAAGGGTCGATGCGCTCGCGGTCAGGATTTTTGCGTTCAATGCCCGCTGCTTCGCAGGACGGGAAAACATAGTCTTCCGTATTCGACTCAACTAAGCGCCCCGCCCAGTTAACGAGTGCCTCGAAGGCTGGCTGATTCAGAGGAATCGTCCGATTTCATCGACAACGAATGTGGTCGGGTCCATAGGCTTGCCCCCCACTCGCGCTTCTCGTACTATCCTCGAACGCCTGTGACCGCGACTGACGAAATCTCGGACACGCATTTGCTCCTTAGAATGGATAGATATTCCGGGCGCATATCCGTGAGAATGTTGGCATGAATCTGAGATCGTTGTTTTCTTTGTTCGCCACGTCGGCAAGCTGCGTCCTTCTCACCGTAAACGTTCTGGCTCATACGCACCAGACAGCAACGAAGCCGAGCTCCGATCCACCAGCTAACCTCGCAAGGACTGACTATCCGGATTGGCCTTACCCGAAGGGTGTGCACGAGTCGCCGAAACCGGACGATGGCCAGCTGTTCCGTATTCCCGGGAGCACGAAGAGCTACACGGACACACAGATTAATAGGAGCACGAGCACGGTCGATTGGTTTCCGGAGCAGCACCCTGCGCCTCCTGCTGCGGTAATTTCGGGTAAGCAAGGCGCCTACACCGCGTGTGGGCAATGTCACCTCATAGACGGACGAGGAAAGCCCGATACGGCCGATCTTCAGGGGCTGCCGGTCGCCTACTTTCTTCAGCAGCTCACCGACATGAAGGACGATAAGCGGCATGGTTCCGTGCCGCGCGCAACCGTTAACGACATGATCCCTGTTGCGAAAGCGCTGGACGACGCCGACGCCAAGCTTGCAGCTGAGTACTTTCACTCTGTGCCGGCGGTTAGAAGCGCGCGCGTCGTTGAGACCGATACTGTTCCTGTCACACATCCCGGCCCGCATAACGTACAGCTGGTGGATTCCAGCGGAGCTACAGAGCCAATCGGGCTCCGTATCATCGAGGTGCCTGAGGACGTGAAGCGGACGTTGTTTCGCGATGCCACGTCTGGGTTTATCGCATACGTGCCGAGCGGAAGCGTAAAGAGGGGCGAGTTACTGGCGAAGACGGGTGATGCTGGCAAGACTCTTCCTTGTGCTTTTTGTCACGGAGACGGCTTGAAGGGAAATGGAGACCTGTTCCCGCCGTTGGCGGGGCGTTCTGCTACTGCTACAGCGCGGCAACTTTACGACTTCAAGAGCGGCACTCGCGATGGCCGTAATGCCGCTGCTATGAAACCAATTGTCGCCAATCTTACAGACCAAGACATCGTTGAACTCACTGCTTATATCGCTTCACTGCAGCCGTGAGTTCGTCCTTCGCGAATCGTGAACCTCGGGATCCTTATTGTTGCGGACTTGGCCGGTAAAAGTGTTAAACAGGAGTTGGTCCAGCTAGCGAGCAGCTTATCAGTCGATGTAATTCATTTTTTGACGCCCTTCGCCCTCACTGCTTCGCGGAACTCGCCGCCGTAGGGTGCGGCTCGCCGAAATAGGGAAAATCCGGGCGCATCAGCCGCATATCGGGCGCCACCCCATCGCCGAGGGCCGTGTTCGTGACCAGCGTGAGAATCACGTCCATCACGTCGTCGCAGAGGCCCCGGCCGTTGAAGGCGGCAAAGCTGAATGAGGCGGGCGTGTCCAGTTCATACGGCAGGACCGATGGGCAGAGGCGCGCGAGGAGTTGCGTAGCGTAGGCGGATGGGTCGGCCGCTGAGTGGGCGAGCGCGGTGACTTTTTCCACGAAGTCGCGGATCGGTTTGGAGAACAGCGCCACTTCGTCCGCCGGGACCGCGCGGTTGTAGTTTTCCGAAGCGTCGTGCAGCGAAGGATCGGAGAGCAGGATGTGGGTGATCATCGGCAGGCCCCAACGCGATACCTGCACCTCCGGCGCGTGCCCGTAGAGCGATGCGGTGGCCCAGGCGTGCACCACACCTCGGCCGATCAGGCTGCTGGGGACCTCGAGGACGATGGCGGTGACATTGTTGCCGCCGAAGAAGTTCTGGCGATTCTGGAACGCCTCCGGGGCAAACCGGTTTTCGGACCACAGAGCTTTTCTGAAGGCACCGAAACCGGCGCCATCGGTGGCGAACAGATCAGGCGCGAGGCCTGCGTACGCCAGGCAGCCCTGATCCGCTTTCACGACGCGTCCCGTAATCCCGGAAATGATGAGTTCGCCCGCGGCACCCTTCAGAGCGTCCGCTCCGGTGGCGCGCCGGACCGCGAAGGTCTGAACGTGCCGGTACTCGCCGCCATCGGCGTGGGCGGGCGCGCCGAACTGGACCTTGAAGGCGACGTCTT
Source organism: uncultured Acidobacteriota bacterium (assembly GCA_963832615.1). GTDB lineage: Bacteria > Acidobacteriota > Terriglobia > Acidiferrales > UBA7541 > Acidiferrum. The sequence continues at coordinate 664,010 of CAWHVA010000027.1, read as the reverse complement.
CGCGAAGATCGCGATCCGTGTCGAAGCGAAAGGCGTAGAGACCTTCGTCGCGGAAGGTGTCTGGTGCGCCGACGCCGGCGTTCGGATTCACGGTCAAAGCCATGACCGTCGTGCCCGGGCGGCCGCGAAACAAGTAGAAGTCGCAGACGTTGATGCGGGGGTCTTCTTTTCCGGTAGGCGTATCGAAATGATGCGACATGGCGAATCTTCTCCTAAAGGGTTAGACGCGAGGCCAAAAGGTCGATCGCTCGTATGCGGAGCCGATGGGGCGATCATCCTTGACATCCTCAACCTCATCGGAAGATTTTTCAAGTTTGGAATGGAAACGAGGCAATTCCCAAGTCCTGATAAGTTTGAATGTATAGGTCGAAGGAGGAGCGCTTGGTGTAGAAAAGCTGAACTCAGCCGCGAGCTGATTCAGAACACCAAGGAGGCTCCCCTATGGAACCTATGTATTACATCGGACTGGATGTGCACAAGCGGAAGATCAGCTACTGCGTGAAGGACAGCAGTGGCAAGGTTTTCGCCGAAGGATTGCTTTCCGCCACACGCCTGGACCTGGACCTGTGGATGAAAACGCTGCCACAGCCGTGGAGCGCGGCGATGGAAGCGACCATGTCACGGGCTGGATTTACGATCACCTCCAGCCGCATGCCGCCGCTCTGAAGGTGGCGCACCCTTTGATGCTGCACGCCATCGCCGCCGCAAAAAAGAAGAACGACCGCATCGATGCCCGGAAGATTTGCGACTGTCTGCGCTGCGATTTCCTGCCGGAGTGTTACATGGCTTCGACCGCCATTCGCGAACGGCGGCGCACGCTGCGCTATCGCAACCTGCTGGTGCGGCAGATGGTGCAGATGAAAAGTAAGCGTCTGGTCTGAACCGTGTGGACGAAGTGTGAGTAATTAAGGATGCTGCCGGTTGTGGGCACATCGCTAAGTGTCCACGAGGGATAAGTGGACACTTCCGGGCAGATGGCCGTTGAGGTTGCGAGCCAGGTAAAGAGGCAGAAAAGATCAGTCGAAGAGAAACGACGAATCGTCGAAGAGACGTTAGAAGCTGGGGCGTCGGTGGCCCGCGTGGCGCGGCGGCATGCCGTCAACGCCAATCAGGTTTTTTACTGGCGCAAGAAGTATCGCGAAGGGCGGCTTGGTAAGGGCCCGTCCAGCAGGCTCCTGCCTGTAACCTTGTCAGATAGCACGTGCGGTAAATCCGTATCTTCGTCACCCGCGGTCGGGTCGCTGGAGATCAAGCTCAGCAAAGGGACGGTTCGTGTAGCAGGGCACGTGGACTTGGTGGTGTTGCGTACGGCCATCGAGTGTTTGCTGGGATGATCGGGCTGCCCGCAGGAACGCGCATCTGGATTGCCGCAGGAGTTACGGATCTACGTCGAGGATTTACTGGTTTGAGCGGGATGGTACAGACGGCCCTTCAGGAGAATCCATTCGCAGGTCACGTTTTCGTTTTTCGTGGTCGGCGCGGTGACCTGATCAAAGTGCTGTGGTTCGATGGTGACGGGTTATGTCTGTTCGCGAAGAGACTGGAGCGCGGAAGATTCATCTGGCCGCAGGCCACGAGCGGAACGGTCGCACTGACACCCGCACAGCTATCGATGTTGCTCGAAGGCATCGATTGGCGACGTCCAGTGCGCAGCCACGATCCGCAGATGGCCGTGTGAAGAAAAGATTTTGCTATTTTTCTGATGTGTTTTAATCAAGCTGTAAAAGAGATGTGCTAGGTTCGCGGCAATGGATGCCGCCACCCTTCCTGATCTCGATCAACTCGATTCCCAAGCACTGAAGTCCCTGATCCTGGCGCAGCATGAGCAAGTCCTCGCGCAGCGCGAGCAGCTCGCTTCGCGCGATGTGGAAATCGAACACTTGAAGTTGCTGATCGCAAAACTACGCCGCATGCAGTTCGGCCGGTCGTCGGAGAAGCGGGAAAATCAGATCGAACAACTGGAACTGCGGCTGGAAGAGCTAGAGGTGCGGCGAAGAAGAGAAACAACTGCAACTCCAGGATCAACGGGAAGTGCTACCGTGGCGCGCCCTGCGCGGCGGCCATTGCCCGATCACTTGCCACGGGAAGTGCGAAAGTGTCTTCCGAAGCAAGAAGCTTGTCCGGACTGTGGAGGAAAGCTGAAGCATCTTGGCGAGGATATTTCGGAGATCTTGGAATATGTGCCGGCCAGTCTCAAAGTCATCCAATACGTTCGCCCCAAGCTGGCTTGTGCCGGTTGCGATCGTATCGTGCAGGCGGAAGCCCCGAGCCGGCCCATCGATCGCGGTATTGCAGGTCCTGGGCTGCTGGCGCACGTGCTGGTATCGAAATATTGTGACCACCTACCGCTGTATCGTCAGTCGCAGATCTATGCGCGTTCCGGTGTGGAGTTGGATCGTTCCACCCTGGCGGAGTGGGTAGGCGGATCGAGTGAGCTGCTGGCGCCGCTCGTGGAAGTGTTGCGCCGGCACGTTCTGTCTGCCGGGAAACTACACGCAGATGACATTCCGGTGCCGGTGTTGGCCCCCGGACTAGGCAAGACCAAAACCGGGCGGTTGTGGACTTACGTGCGCGATGATCGCCCTGCAGGAGACCGTACACCCGCTGCAGTGTGGTTCGCGTATTCACCGGATCGCAAGGGTCAACACCCGCAAGCGCACCTGAGCAACTTTACCGGCACACTGCAGGCCGATGGTTACGCCGGCTTTGATCAAATCTATGCAGCAGGCCGCGTTCAGGAAGCGGCGTGCTGGGCGCACGTACGGAGGAAGTTTTACGATCTCGAGGTGGCGCACAAATCTCCCGTTGCAGCTGAGGCGCTAGAACGCATCGCGGAGTTGTATGCCATCGAAAAAGAGATCCGAGGGCGTCCGCCCGACGAGCGGCACGAGGTTCGCAACACGCGCAGCAGGCCGTTGCTGCAATCGCTGAAGCAATGGTTCGAGGAGACCTTAGGGAAACTCTCGAGAAAATCCGATACAGCCATGGCGGTTCGTTACGCACTGGGACGGTGGGAAGCGCTGCTGCGCTTCGCTGATGACGGCCGCATCGAAATCGATAATAATGCAGCCGAACGAGCGTTGCGGGTCGTAGCTCTGGGCAGAAAGAATTTTCTTTTTGCAGGCTCCGATGGCGGTGGAGAAAGTGCCGCCGCGATTTACAGCCTGCTCGGTACGGCCAAGCTGAACGGAATCGATCCTGAAAGCTATCTGCGGAACGTGTTGTCCCGTATTGCGGATCATCCGATCAAGCGCATCGAGGAGTTGCTACCTTGGAACGTCGCCACAAATCTGTCACCCGGAATAGACGAAGCGGCGTAAACAAAGACGCAACCGGGAAAGTCGGTCTCTGCAGTTCCTCGGAGTTACCGCACATCGCAGAGCTGATCAGCGATGGCGAAATCACGGTGGGAACGCTCGTACCGGTCGGGTGTGTGGCCATAGCTACTGATGGGCACAATACTTTAGCGATGCTGGTACGCCGAGAAGGCGAAACCCTAGCCCAGTTGCTCACACGTCTCGATCTGGCGATTGGCAAAGCGTTCACCGAAGACGTCTTCACCGACGAGATCAACACGCCACTATAAAACTCGCACCGCCGATAGCATCTTGAGTGGACGGTAAGAAACGAACGCTTACGCTCGTTCCTTTGGCTTGAAAACTAGTTTTTTGAGTGTTATCACTAAACGCCGGCGGGACAAGGCAGAGCACAATCCGATCAGCGTTAGATATGGAACGACCTGTCAACTACCGGCAATGGTTTTTCATTCTTTCCTCCTGAGGAGGTGGTTCAGGTTGCGGTCGAGGAAGCTTTACGACGGTTGATCACTCAGATATTCGCGGGTCGATGCCGCATAATCGTGATCCGTCGGGAGCTGCCTCGGACAATCTGCGCGGGTTAGTCCATAGACCTTCCGCATAACGCGGCCGAGGATTCTCCTTCCCGTGGGCTCCAAGACCGCAACCTGTACCACCTCCATTGCGTTTTACTTTCCCAAAATATTTAGCCTATGCCGCTTGACCCAGTGCTTTTCTTTGCTCGGCTTCCACTTTCACCCCAATGGCCCAGATGAACCCCAAGAGTTCGCGCCCTACTGCCGTGATCACCTTTCCTGTGTTTTTGCCACGCGCGGTGAGCTTTCGATAGCGACCGTGTAAACGATGCTGCGCCTTCCAGGCGATTTCCTTTACCTCTTCACTTACTCGCTCTTGTCGCTTGCGCAAGCATGCGGTTACCGCTGGCGCGTGGCGGTAGGCCCAGGCAGCCTCCACGACAATGCGACGCAGGTGCACATTGCCGGTCTTGGTGATGCCACCTCTTTTGCAGCTCTCTCCGCTGGAGTGTTCCCGCGACACGGTCCCGCTATAGGCCATTAACTGTCGAGCTTCTCCAAACCGGGATAGCTCTCCGAGCTCCGCTACGATCGTCACCGCCGATACCTTCGCAATCCCTCGCAAGGCTTGCAGGGCTTCAATGACCTCACGCATCTGGTGGGGCGCTAACTGCACTGCTTCCTCGATGGCCTGCTCGAGCCGCGTAACTCGTGCGGCCATGTGTTCTACTTCGTGTAAGTAATCTAACAAGGTGGCTTGTTGCGCCAGCGGTTCGAAATGCACATCCTTCCTCACCCAATTCATGTAGTTCAAGGTCCAGGGATTTACTCCCTCTGGTGGCCTCTTCCCATGGCGCAACAAGAACTTGGTCAGACGATTTCGTGCCCGCAATTGGTCTCTCTTGGCAGCTTCACGTGCCCTTACGAGATCTCGCAACGCCTCGTGAGCGGCATCTGGCACCCATACCGCTGTCAGCTCTCCCGCGCGATAGCTCCGGGCCAGCTTCAAAGCATCGCGCCGGTCCGTCTTCACGCGATCTCCCGCCCTCACCGGTACCAGTGTTGGCGCTACTACTTCGCACTTGGCGTCCAGCGCCGTCAGTTGCCAGTACAACACGTAGCCCGTCGGGCCGGCCTCATAACAGAATCGCAATTCTTCAACAGGACCCAGTTTCTTTACCAATTTACGAACGGACTCACATCGATTTGGTATTACTCCAATCGATCGCACCTCTCCGTCTAGCTCCGCAACGGCGACCGCAATCGTCTCTGCGTGGACATCCAAACCGACAAACTTTATTCTTTTCACAGACCGGCTCCTTTCGCTTGTGGCTCTGCGTTTTGGTCTTACCGACTCACAGCGTAACCCACGCGCTGCGAATCGGAGCCGGTCGTTCCATGGTGACAATCAGGCATGTGCCGGGACAGCACTGTTGTCTCAGGCCCAAAAAGCTCAGGGATTCAGGATTCCTCTTAATTCTCCTCAATCAGGCATGTGCCGGGACAGCACTGTTGTCTCAGGCCCAAAAAGCTCAGGGATTCAGGATTCCTCTTAATTCTCCTCACTCTTCAAGCGTTTCGCTGCGCGATGCCGCAATTTGCCTAGCTTCCGGTTCAGAAAGTGATCCCTGGAAAAAAAGGGTAGCAGGGGGGAACTGCGCTTTTCTAGCTTGCCACGTGCCTGCCGTAGTCGTTCATCTTCTCCGAATATTTCGAGCGCCGCGTCCAGTGTATCGAACGCTCTTTCGCGTCGCTTGGCTAATGTAAAGACCTCAGCCAAATTAAGATAGAACTGGATCTCTTCATTTTTGAGATGTATTGCTAATTCGCACAACTCCGACGCTTGCTCCCACTTACGTTCTGCACGCGCAACCGACAAACCAAAATACGACAGATAGTACGGGTTGTGCTTCTCGCATTCGAACGAAAGCCGGAAAAGTGCGAGGGCCTTTTGGGGGTAGCCTTCCTTGAGCAACCGGATCCCTTGCTTAAAATTCGCAACCGGGTCCATTTCAGCCGTGCACGTTGCTGTCCCCGTCAATTTTAAGCTCTTAGTTACGGACATATGTATCCACCAGTCTAAACAGGCGTCCCTTAGCGGTCTACTGGCCGAGAGGGCAACGTTTGAGTTTGAGTGGTCAAAATAGGGCTACGAAATCAGGCACCCAGCGGCGCGGTTTTTGCGCCGGGTCCCAGCGTAATAATTCCATTTGTCCGGTTAGCGCTGCCAGCTCAACCGGTCGATGCAACACCATCGAATCAGTTGATCCGACGCTACTTCCCCTGGAGAACCGATCTGTTTGGCTGTACCCGGTTAAAACCCAGCCAGGGTAGCGTTCCGGCTGATCTAATCTAGCGAGCGATTTTAGCTTTTGTTGTCAATGCAAGGTGGGTTTGAGCTGAGTGTTGCGTCGACCCATTGAGACCACCGCGTTTATCTGGCACTCTGGCTATCAACGCGTATTTCCGTGGCGAACTGAGACACCCGCTCTGCAACCTCATAAGTCGCCCACACATCTTAGTAACAGGAGTCGCAGCGGCAATTTTTTAGTTTCCAGCCTTAAAGTTTCTCGCACATTTTTTGTCTTCCAGCCCAACGCAAGAAGGGGACCTGTACCATCGGGCGGTGTTGTCTTCGCGGCATGGCCAGTTCGGCTTTCGCCGCGGTCTGCGAGACTTACACAATGACGTGTCGATTCATTTTCGTAGCGTTGTGCCTCGCGACGGCCTCGGCGGCGCTCGGCCAGGGTGTCCGGCCAGCCCCTGCGAACACGCCCGGACCTCGTCCCATCGCCAGAACAGAGGGTCGCAAGATTCTGGCTATCATTCCCACGGTAGACGCCGACTCCGAATCCGAAACGGACTGTTCCCACCTAGTTCACGACGTTTACGAACAAGCTGGCTTTCCATACGACTACGCCAGTTCGCGCGAACTTTATATCGGCAACTCAAATTTCACGCGCGTGCGTGCGCCCCAAGCGGGCGACCTGGTCGTTTGGCGCGGCCATGTTGGCATCGTCATCGATCCCAAAGAACACTCCTTCTTCAGCTCCGTGCGTTCCGGTCCCGACACGCAGTTTTATGACTCGCCCTACTGGCGGTCGCGTGGTACCGCTCGTTTCTTCCGTTATATGACCGAGAAGCCGCTCCGTTCCGGCCAAATGCTCGAAGCTACGCGCCACGCGGACCAGCACCCTCTTCAGGCCACCAGCCGCAGTTCGGAGAATCGACCGCCTTCCAGACTGCCCAAGCCGGTGCCTGCGTCTGCGTCGAACACTGCTCCCGCAGATGAAACCTCCAGTTCAGCAACAGTCGAAACTCCTCGAGAGATCGTTCTGCAAGTGGCCCGAAAAAACCCTTCGCCAGACGAGATCGCAGCCGCATTTGTCGAAATGAATCAGGATTCCGGTGAATCCCTGCGTACGCGCAGTCTGGACAGTCTAGGCAAACCCATAATCGTTTACCGCGAGGTACGCGTCTCAGCAATGCAAATCAAGGGCAAGCACGGAACTGCAGTCGTTCGGATCGAATCGTTAGGCGGTCTTCCGAATGCGCAAACGGGCTCACAGTTTCGCTGGAAAGAACAGTCTGTGGACTTCGAGAAGACGAAAAGAGGCTGGGTGATGAGTCCTATCCAGGAAGCTGCTTACGTCAAGCGTGAAGTTGCGTTGCAAGTGTTGTCGGCCCGGCTCGCGGAGCTCGCGCAAAACACGGACGCCACTCACGAACAGGAACGCGAGCAGAAACAAATCATTCGCCTCCTGAATTTGCTGGTTACCGACGATTCCAGCGCCGCGTCAGCGCAAAGTAATTAAGACGCGAAAGCATGCTGCTGGCCTTCGCGTTCTCTTGCGTTTTCCCCATCAGCTACATCATGAACGCACCAATCCAATAGGGGATGGACAGGCCTCTCAAATTAAAGGGCCACTCCGAGGAGCGTCGCTGACGGCAATGCCACTTAATTGCATAACAATGCCGGCCCTCCTCGACTCGAGTGGGCTCTTGTTGATAGGCTCGGGAAGACGGAGCCGGAATTCGGTTCGCACGCGGGACAGCTCGGTACCGGACATGGCGCGCGCACGAAAGCGCCGTCCACTTGATGGGGCATCCCGCTCCCTCGCGAGAGGGAGTTCGCCAAAGCGCATCGACGCCCCCGAAGCCATCCGCTATTCGTAGCGGAGGGCGACCATGGGATCGACGCGGGCTGCCCTTCGCGCGGAAATCCAGCGGGCGACCGCTGCCGTTAGTGGCGCTGGGTGGAGTTGGTGATTGACTCCGCGAGCGGGAGAAAGAAGAGAGCCGCGACCCCAAAGCCGATGATGAAGAAGATGATGATCATATCTACTCTCCGTTCGCATTGTCCCACCTTCGGGATCCAGTTAAAGTGCCCTTGGTCACAGAAAAGCGTGACCGGGGACACCACTGACAGTATTGCCAGTATGCATTAACAAGTCCTGCGACCAGTCTGGTGGTTACACCCGTCGCAAAATGCGTCAGATTCGTGTCATTACACCGGCGACAAATTGGGCCCTCCCTCGGCGTACTCTCTGACGCACGCGCATTCAACAGGAGGCCACTTGGGCAGAGCAAGAATACACCTCGCGGATGACCACCCGGACTTATTGAAGACGGTAGAACGTCACTTGGAACCAGAGTTCGAGGTTGTAGGGAAGGTCCCCGATGGTCAACAGTTGCTTCAGGAAGCCATGAGATTGAAGCCTGATGTTATCGTCAGCGACATCTCTATGCCCCTGCTGAACGGCATAGAGGCTGCCGATCAATTGAAAGAATCAGGCTGCCAGTCGCGGATCGTGTTCTTGACGGTTCATTCGGACCCTGATTTCGTGCGTGTATGCCTTGCTGCGGGTGCTTTAGGATACGTTGTGAAGTCCCGGATGATCACTGAGCTCGTACCAGCCATTCGCGAGGCGCTGGCGGGGCATATCTTCATTTCCTGTCATCCGGCAGGTCGGTACAACTAAGGCCGCGCCGCGCCCGTCCATGTCCTCTCCACCGCTGCAGCCGGTGGCGTGCCCGGCACTTTCTCATTGTTGTTGCGCAACCATTCTATCCTCGACGAACGTGGCTGCGGCCGGACGTCGAGAAAGTGAAATGATAATTGCGCTCTTGAGCGCGGCACTCTAGAGCCGTGGTCGTCGCCCTGCGAGAAAGATCAATTTGAACATCCAAGAGGACAACGGTAGAGAAAGATTATGAAGTGCAAAATGACGCGAGCGGCAGGATTGGCTGGGACGTTTGTTGCGGGCATGGTAATGCGGCGGCGTTGAGTGGGGGGCTGGCTGCGGCGGGGGCGAAGACGCTGGGGGCGGTGGTGCAGGGGCAGCAAGTTACCCTGCAGACGGTCCTCAGCCCGACGGTGACGGACGAGAACATTGCATTGCTGCGGAGATTTTCCAGAGAATTGGCAGGGGATAACCGGGGCCAGCGGGAACTCTCACCCCGCCGCCCGTTGAGAACCCTGTTCGGCCTCAAAAGGCACACGAGCATCGATGGTCGTTCCACCCCCCGGCTTCGATTCAATCACAATCGTGCCACTCACCAGCCGGACACGCTCGCGCATGCTGATCAGACCCAGTCCACCCATGTTCATCGCCGATTCAGCATCAAAGCCAACCCCTCGATCTGAGACCGTGAGATGAAGCTGGTTCGATGAGCAACCGAGTCTCACCTCGAATTGACGTACTCCGCTATGCTTGGCGGCATTATGCAGTGCTTCCTGCAAAATCCGGTAGAGGCATAGTGAGACCTCGCTAGAAACAATGTGTGGAATGTCGTCATTCTTAAAATCAATCTCCACCGTCTGCCGCGCAGCAAACTCACGACAAAAGCCCTTCATCGCAACGACGACGCCCAAGTAGTCGAGTCTCGGAGAATGGAGTTGATGCGATATTAATTGCACTCCCGTTGAGACCTCATTAATCCCATCCCAAACTTCGGTTAGTTGGCGACTCAGTTCAGCAGAAGAATCGGGAGGATTAAGCCTTAATTTGTCGATTTCTGCCGCCAATAGTGCCAGACGTTGGTTGATATCGTCATGTAGGTCTCGCGCTATCCGGGTACGTTCTTTCTCTTCTATCTCGATCAACTTGCGACTGACATCTGCAAAAGCCACTTCGGCAAACTTTCTTTCGGTAATGTCACGGGCGATCTTGGAAAAGCCCATGATTCTGCCACTGGAATCCTTAATTGCGGAAATTGTCAGAGACACGTCAACCTTTTTCCCCGCTTTCGTGATTCGAATTGTTTCGTAGTGTTCAATGCGCTCTCCCGCTCTCAGCCTCTCAAGGATCTTGTTTTCCTCTGCCCATAGTTCAGGCGGAATGAGAATGGTGATCGACTGTCCAACCGATTCCGATTCCGTGTATCCAAAAATACGCTGTGCACCTGCATTCCAACTCTCGATAACTGCGTCCAGATTCTTGGAAATGATCGCATCCTCAGACGATTCGACAATAGCGGCGTGCCTTAACCGGGCTTCTTCTGCTGTCCTTTTCGGGGTAATGTCCTCCACCATCGCGACTACCAGCGGAGATGTGCGATTCAACAAAGAGATGCTCAAGCGCCCCCATATCAACGAGCCGTCTCGTCGAATAAAACGCTTCTCTATCTGATAGCGATCAATTAAACCCGCTCGCAACTGCTCAAACAGAGCCCAATCCTTCTGTGCATCTTCAGGAGGAGAAAATTCGACACAGTGTTTGCTGCGCATTTCCTCTTCGCTGAATCCAAGCATCGAGCAAAGGAACCGATTGGCGAAGAGAGGCTGTCCCTCTAGGTTCTCCACCGCAATCCCGATGGGGCTCGCATTGAAAGTATCGTGGAAGAATTTGTCGTCGGGTTTCGGCGTTAGTGCTGTTCCCTGTTCCATAGGGGACATGTATCATCAGAACTATCAGAACGGCAAGCATAATATCAGCCACACTATCTAAACGGCTTTTTATTCCCCGTTAAGAGCATAGTCGGAGACTTGGAGCGCTTAGTACGTCAAATGTTCGTTTGTGTGACTTACGATCAAGTCCGAAAGTTACCTCGACCTTGCCGGTTGTACGACCTCGCAGGTGCATAGCGGGAGTCCAGTTCCGATATGTGAGATTTGGAGAGGTGAAGCGATGCTCCGCGAGGGCGGCTCCCACGGCAGACGAGAGGTCGGTGGCCATTCGTGGCTTCGCGACGTATCCAGAAGCACCCACCTCAAAGCAACCCCTTACGTGAACGGAGTCGTAATTCCGCTGGACGGGGGAATTTGCATCTCTTAGAGTAGCGAACTACAGTGCGCGAACTTTTGATAATGCTGATTCTGGCCCTGGCAGCACAACCTGCCCAGGAACCTTCTAGCCCTTCTTCGGCTTCCACCTTGGACTATGCCTTCTTCCGCGATCGCGTGCAGCCCATTTTCCTGGCGAAACGCCCGGGGCACGCGCGCTGCATAGTTTGCCACGACCACGGAAGCCCCCGGTTGGAAGAACTGTCACCCGGCGCGACAAACTGGAACGAAGAGCAATCGCGCAAGAATTTCGACGCCTGGCAACGAGTGGTAGTCCCGGGGGATCCACTGGCGAGTCGGCTGCTGATGCATCCGCTGGCCGCCGAAGCGGGTGGCGATCCTTTCCATGCTGGAGGCAAGCACTGGAATTCGCAACACGATCCCGAGTGGCAGACCTTGGCCGCTTGGGTGCGCACCGGCGCGTCCCACGCGTCCGTGCATTCCGCTCCCGCTGCGTCTCTGGATTTTGACTTCTACCGCTCTTTTGTGGAACCGATTTTCCTAAGAGCCAGACAGCCGAATGAGGGTAGCGGAAATGCCTGCTTCACTTGTCATACGGTGCTCGCCACGCGTATGCGGCTTCAGCCGCTGCCTCTGGGAGCCATCGCCTGGACGGAAGCTCAGTCCCGTAGCAACTTCGAGGTCGTCTCGCGGCTCGTGGTTCCCGGGGAACCTGCCATGAGCCCGCTACTGCTGCACCCTCTCGCCACGGAGGTAGGTGGCGATCCTACGCATACAGGCGGTAAATTCTGGACGTCGAGAGAAAACCCGGAATGGCGGATTTTGGCGGCCTGGGTCGGCGGACAGACAGGCACTACCCCAAGACAGTGATTCAGAAGACCGAACCCCAATTATGAATACACAACGAGCATTTCGCTATCTGACGCCGCTGGCCAGCTTGGTCTTGGTCGCACCTTTCATGGCAATGGCAGCACAGCAAGAGGTCCGAGTAATCCAAACGAACGCGGCGGGAGACAGCGTGCACGTCATCGACCCGGCCACGAACCGCGTGGTCGGGATCATCAAAGATATCGAGGTTTCCCACGGCGTTGTCATCGCTCCCGATGGAAGCTGCATATACATCACGCAAGAGCCTACCAAAACTTTGGACGTGGTCGACGGGCGTAAGCTGCAAGTGACCAAGAGGATTCCGCTGAGCGGCCGCCCCAATAACCTAGACATCACCAAGGATGGCCAGCATGTATACGTAGGCATCGCGCAGTCCCCCGGCGCGGTCGATATTATCGATACCTCCACGCTCACCAATGTGAAGAGCATTCCGGTGGAGGGTGCCGTGCACAACGTGTATGTCACCCCGGACAGCCGATATGTCGTTGTGGGCTCCACGGTGACCGGCGTCATCAGCGTGATCGACACGCAAACCAACCAGGTAGTTTGGTCGGTGAAGCTAAGCAGCGGCATTCGTCCCATGGCGTTCACCAAGAACCCTGACGGATCGACCAAGGAAATTATCGCGCAACTCTCGGACTTCCACGGGTTCGTCGCGGTGGATTTTGCGTCCCACAACGAGATCAATCGCATCACACTGCCTGATAGTTCCGATCAGCGGAAAGTGACCGACGGGCTCCAAGGGTCGCCTTCACATGGTTTGGCCATCACTCCGGACGGCGAAGTGCTCTGGGCCACCAGTAAGTGGTACGAATACGTGGCGGCCTATTCGCTCCCCGATTTCAAACTGCTTAAAATCGTGCACGTTGGACCGCACCCAGAGTGGCTCACCATCCCACCAGACGGCAAGGACTTGTACGTGGCCGTCGCCGGCAAGGATGCCACCGTGGTCGTCGATAGCAAGACGATGCAGGTGGTGGCCAGCATTCCTGTTGGGGCCGTGCCCAAGCGAAATACCAGCGGCCTTCTCCGAACGAAGTAACCGGGAACGGAATAATACTCAGGATTCCACGGAAGAAATCATGTTCCCTATCTCTTGCGGCACTACGGTCAATTCCACATGCCTGGTTAGTCGGGTTACCGGACAACTGGTTTTTGCCTAGAATCCACTTGATAGCACTCCACGCGCTCCATTAACAACGCATCATTTTCCAGCGAGCGCACCAAGGCACTCTCGGTTTTCTGCAGGCGCACCACGGTCTCGCGGCATAACCGCAGCAGCGCACCCAGCCCTTCGTCGATGTCCGGGTTGCTCGCCAGCAGTTCACGGGAATAGCCGGCTTTGTGCAACCGTTGCTTGTTGTAGCTGACGCCGGCTTCCATCAGCAGCGCGCTGATCTTGATTTTCATCGTAAGCGTTCGTTTCTTACCGTCCACTCAAGATGCTATCGGCGGTGCGAGTTTTATAGTGGCGTGTTGATCTCGTCGGTGAAGACGTCTTCGGTGAACGCTTTGCCAATCGCCAGATCGAGACGTGTGAGCAACTGGGCTAGGGTTTCGCCTTCTCGGCGTACCAGCATCGCTAAAGTATTGTGCCCATCAGTAGCTATGGCCACACACCCGACCGGTACGAGCGTTCCCACCGTGATTTCGCCATCGCTGATCAGCTCTGCGATGTGCGGTAACTCCGAGGAACTGCAGAGACCGACTTTCCCGGTTGCGTCTTTGTTTACGCCGCTTCGTCTATTCCGGGTGACAGATTTGTGGCGACGTTCCAAGGTAGCAACTCCTCGATGCGCTTGATCGGATGATCCGCAATACGGGACAACACGTTCCGCAGATAGCTTTCAGGATCGATTCCGTTCAGCTTGGCCGTACCGAGCAGGCTGTAAATCGCGGCGGCACTTTCTCCACCGCCATCGGAGCCTGCAAAAAGAAAATTCTTTCTGCCCAGAGCTACGACCCGCAACGCTCGTTCGGCTGCATTATTATCGATTTCGATGCGGCCGTCATCAGCGAAGCGCAGCAGCGCTTCCCACCGTCCCAGTGCGTAACGAACCGCCATGGCTGTATCGGATTTTCTCGAGAGTTTCCCTAAGGTCTCCTCGAACCATTGCTTCAGCGATTGCAGCAACGGCCTGCTGCGCGTGTTGCGAACCTCGTGCCGCTCGTCGGGCGGACGCCCTCGGATCTCTTTTTCGATGGCATACAACTCCGCGATGCGTTCTAGCGCCTCAGCTGCAACGGGAGATTTGTGCGCCACCTCGAGATCGTAAAACTTCCTCCGTACGTGCGCCCAGCACGCCGCTTCCTGAACGCGGCCTGCTGCATAGATTTGATCAAAGCCGGCGTAACCATCGGCCTGCAGTGTGCCGGTAAAGTTGCTCAGGTGCGCTTGCGGGTGTTGACCCTTGCGATCCGGTGAATACGCGAACCACACTGCAGCGGGTGTACGGTCTCCTGCAGGGCGATCATCGCGCACGTAAGTCCACAACCGCCCGGTTTTGGTCTTGCCTAGTCCGGGGGCCAACACCGGCACCGGAATGTCATCTGCGTGTAGTTTCCCGGCAGACAGAACGTGCCGGCGCAACACTTCCACGAGCGGCGCCAGCAGCTCACTCGATCCGCCTACCCACTCCGCCAGGGTGGAACGATCCAACTCCACACCGGAACGCGCATAGATCTGCGACTGACGATACAGCGGTAGGTGGTCACAATATTTCGATACCAGCACGTGCGCCAGCAGCCCAGGACCTGCAATACCGCGATCGATGGGCCGGCTCGGGGCTTCCGCCTGCACGATACGATCGCAACCGGCACAAGCCAGCTTGGGGCGAACGTATTGGATGACTTTGAGACTGGCCGGCACATATTCCAAGATCTCCGAAATATCCTCGCCAAGATGCTTCAGCTTTCCTCCACAGTCCGGACAAGCTTCTTGCTTCGGAAGACACTTTCGCACTTCCCGTGGCAAGTGATCGGGCAATGGCCGCCGCGCAGGGCGCGCCACGGTAGCACTTCCCGTTGATCCTGGAGTTGCAGTTGTTTCTCTTCTTCGCCGCACCTCTAGCTCTTCCAGCCGCAGTTCCAGTTGTTCGATCTGATTTTCCCGCTTCTCCGACGACCGGCCGAACTGCATGCGGCGTAGTTTTGCGATCAGCAACTTCAAGTGTTCGATTTCCACATCGCGCGAAGCGAGCTGCTCGCGCTGCGCGAGGACTTGCTCATGCTGCGCCAGGATCAGGGACTTCAGTGCTTGGGAATCGAGTTGATCGAGATCAGGAAGGGTGGCGGCATCCATTGCCGCGAACCTAGCACATCTCTTTTACAGCTTGATTAAAACACATCAGAAAAATAGCAAAATCTTTTCTTCACACGGCCATCTGCGGATCGTGGCTGCGCACTGGACGTCGCCAATCGATGCCTTCGAGCAACATCGATAGCTGTGCGGGTGTCAGTGCGACCGTTCCGCTCGTGGCCTGCGGCCAGATGAATCTTCCGCGCTCCAGTCTCTTCGCGAACAGACATAACCCGTCACCATCGAACCACAGCACTTTGATCAGGTCACCGCGCCGACCACGAAAAACGAAAACGTGACCTGCGAATGGATTCTCCTGAAGGGCCGTCTGTACCATCCCGCTCAAACCAGTAAATCCTCGACGTAGATCCGTAACTCCTGCGGCAATCCAGATGCGCGTTCCTGCGGGCAGCCCGATCATCCCAGCAAACACTCGATGGCCGTACGCAACACCACCAAGTCCACGTGCCCTGCTACACGAACCGTCCCTTTGCTGAGCTTGATCTCCAGCGACCCGACCGCGGGTGACGAAGATACGGATTTACCGCACGTGCTATCTGACAAGGTTACAGGCAGGAGCCTGCTGGACGGGCCCTTACCAAGCCGCCCTTCGCGATACTTCTTGCGCCAGTAAAAAACCTGATTGGCGTTGACGGCATGCCGCCGCGCCACGCGGGCCACCGACGCCCCAGCTTCTAACGTCTCTTCGACGATTCGTCGTTTCTCTTCGACTGATCTTTTCTGCCTCTTTACCTGGCTCGCAACCTCAACGGCCATCTGCCCGGAAGTGTCCACTTATCCCTCGTGGACACTTAGCGATGTGCCCACAACCGGCAGCACCCTTAATTACTCACACTTCGTCCACACGGTTCAGACCAGACGCTTACGAACGAGCGGCTAGTAAACGCTAATCGTCGAAGTTCGTACTAGGAGGAACATATCCGGTTTGCCTATGAGGCACCTGAGGGTGAGCAGGCGTCTCCGGATTCACTTATTGAGACTGGCGAGGAGGGAAGATCGACAACCGCGGCGGCCTTATTGCGGAGTTGGATCATTAGCATCGTTCCGATGATACAAGGAATGCTCAGCATCAGGAATCCTCTTTGGTAAGAGCCTAGGAAATCCTTTGCCAACCCCATGTAGTACGGTCCTAGGAAGCCACCGATGATACCTACACTGCTGATGAGGGCCAGTCCGCCAGCAGCAACCCGCTTCGCTAGGAAAGAAGCAGCCAGAGCGAACACAGGACCGAACGTCGCATTGTGAAAGATAGGAATGAGTGCAAGCGCGCAGATTATCCATATCGGTCTTCGAAAGATGCCAACACCAAGGCAACCGAACACAATGAAAATTGCGGGCAGTATGATGCAAGCGTAGGACGACTTTCTGGACGAAGCAATCAGGCCGTTAGTGAGAATTGCCAGCGCCACGATGAGCCAGATAGCGGCAATGATGAATCCGACTGTCTTGTTGCTGTAATGGGCGATGTCCTTGATGAGCAAAGGTGCCGTGAGACTGTACGCGTAAGCCGCGGTAAGGTTGGCAAATAGAAACACAGCAATCTTCCAGAGACGCGTATCGCGAAAGGTGTCCTTCAGAGTAGTGTGGCAAACGCCAGCCGACTTGTCGATTTCGCGTGCTAACTGGTCGGCCACGCAGCCGCGCTCCTCGGCTGACAGCCAAGGGGCATCGGCGGGGCCGTCAGGCAGAACCGCAAAAATGAAGACCCCAAGCAAAACTGCTGGTACGGCCTCGATCAGAAACATCCACTGCCAGCCGGCAAGTCCGAAGCGACCATTCAAGTCCAGAAGAAAGCCCGACACTGATGCCACGAAGACCCCACTCAACGGTATAGCCACATAGAAGTTGCTGATTGCGCGCGCGGGCCCGGGGTGGAAACCAAAGCGTCAAGTAGTAAACAGCGCCCGGGAAGAATCCAGCTTCCGCGGCGCCAAGCAGGAACCGCACCAGATAAAACTCCCATGGTTTACGGATCAGGACCATTGCGGCCGCGAGTAATCCCCAAGTGAGCATAATTCGGGCAATCCACCGCCGAGCACCGAAGCGGAGGAGCATCAAATTTGCAGGAACTTCACACACCGCGTAACTCAGAAAAAAGAGTCCAGCGCCAAAACCGTACGCAGAGGCACTGAAATGCAGGTCGCGATTCATTTGCAACGCGGCAAAACCGACGTTCACTCGGTCGATGTAGGCGACACCGTAGCACACAGCGAGCAGAGGAATCAGTCTGAAGCTGATTTTGCGAAAAGTTTCGGTAACAAGATCCGTCCCAGAGAGATTTGGGTCGCCAGTCTGGTGCATGGTTGCGATACTCTCTCAGAGACGTATAGCAAACGTCAAGTTACCAATACGGGAAGAACACAGTCTCCTCAACTCCCGACTAACGCGGCAGGAGATGCGTGTTTTCGTTGGTGCCGCGTTGCCAGGGACTTTGCGGATCACAGAAGTAGACCTGCACATCCGTCGCTACCGTGAAGTCCTTGTGCTTGGCCATCTCTAGTCCGCGATCCCAGGTCAGCGAGCGTTTCAGGGTAGCGGGCAGTTTGCGAACATGTTGACTCAATGCGGCAACGACCACTTCCGTGTTTTTGCTAGGCACCTTGAGCAGCATGGCAAAGCGCGAATGGCGCTCCACCAGAGTCGCCATGTAGGTGTTCTTGGCACCGGCCAGCAGATCCCCTTCCCAGTGGCCGGGAACCGCTCGGTCTTCTACCTCCGCAGGTCTTTCGCGGATGGAGACGGCATCGACGATCTGCCCTCGTGACTGTCCGCTGGCACTGGCATGGCGCGAGCGGCGCATGCGCCGTTCGACCGCAGTTGGTCCAGCAGCTCTTTTTTCAGCACTCCGCGGGCCTGAATGAACAGGCTGCGATAGATAGTTTCGTGGGACACGCGCAGGCTCTCGTCATCAGGATACTGGGTCTTCAGCCATCCGGAAATCTGCTCGGGCGACCAGTCCAGGATCAGTTTACTCGCAACGATGTCCCGCAACTTGCGGTGGAGGGCCAGCAGACACCTCTGCGGTCGCAAGGCCGAGTCCCAGGCATGGTCATCCGCCTCCTGGGCGCGATAGGCCGGACGGCCACCATGGCGAGAAATCTCCCGGCTCACGGTGGAGGCCGCTCGATCCAGTCGTCGGGCAATCTCACGAAGCGGCCAATCGGAAGCGATTCCTCGGGAGATGTCCTCTCGCTCCGCTAGCGTGAGCGCCCGCCGCGAACGGCGACGAGCGGCGGGAGGAATGCCGCCGCGAGGCAACAACACCGAGCGAATGCAGCTAGGTAGCTTGTCAAAGGCGCGCCCAATCTCATGCAGCGACTGTCCCGCCTTCCACCGGCTCCAAACATCACACTTCTCGATCGCAGAAAGCTCAAACCGTTTCCCTGGCCTCATGCCAACACCACCTTTACACAGCAGACTTACATCAGATGGTGTTGCATCGACCCGTCGAATGCACCGCCTTAATCGTACATGGTGGTCTTCGTACGGGAGAGGATCTATCCGGCAGTGATGGCGGCGACCTCGCAGTCCTCGACTCTCGGTATGATGAAGTGCAGGAGCTCACCTTCCAAGCGGAAAGGCACGGTGCGCTCGGCATGCAGGAGCTCGACGGACTTTACCTTGACTCCTGCGGGCAGCCTCATGCTGACGGCCTGCGGGCCGAGCGGATAGACTGACTGCAGCCAACCATGGTGGGAGTTGGGGTTGGTGTAGTTGAGCACGTGCACCGAGTAGCCGGGGGCCGTCTCCCAGGCAAAAATCTCGACGAAGCCTTCGCCCTGGACGTGGACAATTTTCTCGTCGCGCGTAATCCAGCGGATCGTGTTGTGCAGGAGCCGCAGGAGGTCGCCATGGCCAGTGAGCCACCAGGTGCGCTCGATGTCTCCGGCGAAATAGGCAGTGCGACTGTGGCCGATCTCGCGCAGGACTATGGCCGGCTCCGCTGTGTGCGAGACGGGAGGATAGGCCAGCTCCGGCGGATACTGCACGAAGCCCGGGACGACGGTAAGAACGGGTTCCGCTACGGGCTTGAGCGGCACTCGGTTTTGTGCGCCGGGAATCCAGTTGGTGTTCGTGAAGCCTGCAAGAATCGGGTGCTGGCGCTCGACGCGACCGTAGTAGGCGTTGCCAATGGTACCCACGACATCGCCTGCCTTGCTGATGCCGAGGAGATCGGCCAGGCCGAAGTCCCCTCGCTGCTTCAGGTTTTCGTCGTAGAGGCCGGTTTCAAAGCTGGCCATGATTGATCCGCCGGATTGCACGTAATCGCGGATCTGCTGACACTGTCGGTTGCTGAGCATGGCGATATTGGGCAATAGCAGCGCGCGATACCGGCTCAGACGTTCGGACTCGAGGCGGTCTTCGTGAACGAAGTCGAAAGCAAAGCGGCCGCTCAGCAATATCTCATAGAGTCCATGGGTTGTTTCGCGCATGTACTGGCGCGAATGCGCCGTGGCCGGACCTTTATAAAGGAGTTGGGTGCTCTGACCCATAACGACGCCAATGTTGGCGATGGAGCTGCGAGTCGTGAGATGAGCATCGTATTTGGCGGCCCAGCGGAAATAATCGGCCCCAACCTTCTGCCAGCGGCGGTCTTCTCCCAGGCCGTCTTCTGAACCGATGAAGTGGTAATAGAGAGCCATGCCGCCGGCGAGCGCCTCGTTCATCCACATCTTCGCTTCGGCGGGATTCTTAGAAGCGTTGCGCCAGCGCACGATGCCCGTCGAGTATGCAGCGGCGACGTTGGCGGAAAACTTGCCGTCGAGCACCGCATTACAGGCGCGACTCTGCAGCGTGCATCCCCAGATGGCGGGGTCGTCGTAGGTACGGCCCTGGTTATCGGCCTGGAACCAAACCGCTAGTTTGCCAATCCGGTCCAAATTGGGGCCGGGGTGAACGTTGCCGCCAAGGTTCGCGAAATAGAAGCGGTCAGGTTTATTTTCCTTGGCGATGGAGTCGTATTTGCTCCAGAGTTCGAAGACGCGATCGTTGAAGACACGCCAGTACTCTGATGTGTCGGTGGGTGGCAGTTTGCTGCAGGTCCCGCAGTAGCATTCGGGCAGGCTACCAATCGGCGGCCATCCGTTCGTGTAGAAGCAGTCGATATCGTAGAGCGAGTTGATTTCTCGCATGATGGCGGGCACGTAGTCGTCCATGTAGGCGGAGAACATGCAGGTCTTGAAGAGTCGCGGTTCTTCGCCGCTGTATTGCACCGAACCGTCTTTGTAGCGCATGGCCCAGTCCGGATGGACCTCGAGCGCGTCGCCCCAGTTGAGGTCGGGGCTCATGCGGGCAACCACGCGCATGCCGCGCTTCTTGGCGGCCGCCACACACTCACCGAAGAAGTCTCGACCATTCAGGAACTTCCCGTGGCGGTGGAACTTCACTTTCGATGGATAAAACGCGAGGATGCCAGTTACGCTGACGAAGACGATATCCGCGCGGGCCGAGTGCCAATAGCTGGCCCACTCCTCGACGTTCATGACGGCGGGGTCGTGCTCAGTCATGTTGCTCTGGCCGACGCGGCGAATCCTCTGCTGCCAGGGCTCGCTGGCTAAGTCAACCGGCGTCAAGCGTTGTGGAAGCGGGATGAGATTCGGCGTGTCCCCGCTGACGGCTGCGGTGGCAACTGTTTCAGCGGATAGCGCGAAACCAGGCTCGAGGATGTCGAGGGCGCTTGCCATTGGAAGCGCTGTTGCGGTGGTCTTGAGGAAAGTGCGACGATTGAACATCCGGATCCCCTTTGTTGTGGCGGCAGAGGAAGTGTAGTTGCCTACGGCGATAACGCGCTAGCAAGAAAGCGCGAGACGGATGTGCCAACGCAGAAGTAGCCACTCCGGGCGGTCACCACACGATAGTCGGATAACGAGCTCAGAAATAATTCACGCGCATGATAACTGCGACTGACTGACGACCCTGTACGTTGGCCTGACGGGTTGAATGGACTCTTTAGTCCTCTGCAAGAGCCTCCATTGGGGATACTTGCGCGGCGCGTTGCGATGGCACGAGGCAGGCGGCGAGACACACTGCTGCAGTCACGCAAGCGGCAGCGGCGAGGACCGCGACGTTAAGCGGCGGTACCTGGAAGAGCAGCGACCGCATCGCGCGGCCCGCCTGCCATGCTCCGATCAAGCCCAACACCGTTCCGGCGGTTAGCAGGCGTAGTGAGAGTGAGAGAAACTGGATTCGAATCTGCCCGGGTTGCGCCCCGAGGGCTATCCGTACGCCGATCTCGCGGCGGCGTTGTGCCACGGCGTAACTCAGAACCCCGTAGGTGCCGATGGAGGTGAGCAACAGAGCTATCGCGGAGAAGAGGCCAGCCAGAGTTGCGGGTGATCGGCGGGCGACTAGGCTGTCGGCAATGCGAGTGTTCATGGACCGGAGATCATCGACTGGCACGTCGGCATCGATTTGCCGTACCGCCTTTTGCAGCGTCAGCCCGAGCGATTCGGGTGGCAGGCTCGTGCGGACGGTGACGAAGACGCTGTCACCAATACGGAAGGCGTAGGGATAATAAATCGCGCCCTGGGCTTCGTTTTCCGTGAGCCCCGCTTGTTTCACCCCACCCACAACGCCGACTATGGTGAGTGCTTCGGTGTCCGTCCCCGCTTCCGAGCCATCCCACAATCGTTGGCCAATCGCACTGCCCTGCGGCCAGTAGTATCGCGCGAAGTCTTCATCCACAACGCAGACTCGCTCGGAGCGGCGTGAATCGTCGGCGGTTAGGAATCGTCCTGCCCGCAGGGAGAAACCCATCGCGCGAAAATAGTCGCCGGCGACCCCGTAAGAATAGTGCCCTCGCGCGGATTCGCCAGGGCGGCGAACGTGACCCGCTACCGTGGCGGCGCTTTTGCCGATGTCGCCGCTGAAAGGCACATTGCTGACCACGCCCGCGGACAAAACCCCAGGCAGGTGGTCGAGTTTGTCCATCAAGCTTTCCACAAATTTCAGGCGGCCTGCCTCCGGGTAGTCTGCCCACGGAAGCAAGATTTGCCCGGTCAAAACATGGTCCGACTGGAAGCCCGGAGAAATGGCCATCACTCGCTGAAGACTCAGGCCGAGCAGACCCGCTCCGGCCAGCAGAACTAACGCCAGGGCAATCTGAGAGACGATGAAACAGTGACGCAGGAGTTGAGCACCGTGCCCGCTCGTGCCGCCCCGGCTCTCCGATTGCAGCGCATTCCCGAGATGCCGTCGAAGATGGAACCAAGCGACGGGAACCGCGAACACGATGCCCATGACGATAGCCGCGACCAACCCGGCCACTGCCAATCGCGCGTCAAAAGCGATGCGACCTCCCAAGGGCAGGCGATCAGCGCCCAACCCGCGCAGCAGTTGGATGCCGCCGGCGGCGACGGCCAGTCCGAGTAACCCTCCGGCGAACGTGAGCAAGGTGGTCTCTACAACCACTTCGCTGATGAGGTATCGCCAACCTGCGCCAAGCGCCTGGCGAACGGCTAATTCCTTAACTCGGCCGCTGGCACGGATGAGCAGCAGGTTCACGAGGTTGACTGCGCCAACCAAAAGAAGAACGAGTACCCCTGCTTCCAGCAGCAGCAGTGTGGGGCGCACGGCTGCGACGTGGTCCGCGCGCAATGGCACCACCAACGAACGAAAGCCCGCATCGGCAATCATCTTGGCCTGCGGGTCGTCAACTTCCAGTGCCGCGTTTTGTGCGTCGATCTCCGACTGGGCTTGTGCGATCGTTGCGGCCGGTTGCAGGCGCGCAATCATTTGGATCACATTTCCGCCGGCATGCCGCCGCGATGGCGCGCGATCTTCCGGCCGCGATGCCAGGGGCAAGAACACACGGGCATCGGAAGAGAGAAAGCGGAAGCTGGGAGGTAAGACACCAATCACCGTTCTGGGAACGCTGTTTACGCGAATCTGCTTTCCGATGACATTGGGATCGGCGTTGTATCGCTGCCGCCAAAACGGGTCGGAAAGAATGGCCACGTGGTCGGTTTCGGAACTGGTTTCCTCATCCGTGAAAGTGCGTCCCATCGCGGGGCCGAGCCCAAGAGTAGAGAAAAAATCTGGAGACACGCGCATGGTCTGGAGGCGTTCCGTCGAGCCCGGCTCACCGACAATCTCCGTTCCATAGTTGTAGATCGAGAGCGAGGCCAAGGCAGGAATGCGGCCGCGGCGTTCGTAATAATTGGTCAGCGAGGACCCGTCGCGATCGACACCGGCTTTCGGATACGTATTGAAGAGCGTCATGAGCCGGTCGGGCTCGGGAAAGGGCATGGGACGCAGCAGCACCGAATCGATCACCGCAAAAATCGTCAGGTTCGCGCCGAAGCAAACGGCGAGCGTCAGAAGAGCGGTACCTGTAAATGCCGGCGTCTTTCGCAACAACCGGGCCGCGTAACTCAGTTGCCTGCGAAACTCGTCAAAGAAGTGCACCCCAAACGCTTCCCGGCAATCCGCTTTGATATTGATAGGGCTGCCGAGCTCCACCTGTACCATGCGGGCCGCTTGTTCCCGTGACATGCCGGAGCGCACCAGGTCGTCCGTGTACTGCTCGATGTGGAAGCGGAGCTCCTCAGACATGCCCTCTTCGAAATCACGCCGCCGAGTGAGCACGCGAAATACAGAGCGAAGGCGCTGGATCATCTCACACCTCCTCCGACGTTGCGTTTAAGGCCGCGGCAATCGCTGACGCCAGCCGGTTCCAGCCGGCCGTTTCCTCACGCAAGCGGCGGCGCCCTGCAGCGGTCAAGGTGTAATACTTCGCCCGGCGGTTGTTCTCGCTCTGACCCCATTCAGCAGTGATGAGACCGTGATGCTCCAAACGGTACAGCGCCGGATATAAGGACCCCTGCGGAATCTCCAGCGCATCCTTTGAGATCTGGCGTATGCGCAGCAAGACACCGTAGCCATGCAACGGTTTCAAGGACACTGCCTTGAGAATCAGCATATCGAGTGTGCCAGGGAGTAGTTCCGCTCCTTTGTCCACTATGTTGGTCTCCTAGTTCAACTAGGAGTCTAGCGAATACTCTCCTAGTTTGACAAGGGGAGGCGCCGCCGAATAGTGAATAGCGTCACCGGCAGGATGCCGGCACTTCAATAACGCTCCACTTCAAGGCTCAGCGGCACTGGAGAATCGCTTGGAGCCGATCTGGCAAACGTGGAGGGAAGTGTACTGTTGTCTGATGGATTCTCGGCGACCGGCATGGTTCGCTTTATAAGTTCGCGTATCGGCGGCGACCTCCGCTGCACAGACGCTACGTTCCAGAGCGGTCTAGTGGTAGAGCGGACGAAGATCAATGGCATACTATACTGGCGCGACATCGCAATTCGGGAAACCCCTCTACTTGACTTGATGAACACGACAGTTGGATCGTTGAGTGACGATGAGGCCAGTTGGCCAATTGCCGGTAGATTGCAGCTTTTTGGCTTCGCGTATGGACGCATTTCTGTATCCAGCCCAAGACAGATTGACGCCAGGCTAAACTGGCTCGCCCGGTCGAATCGGTTTTCGACCCAGCCATATCAGCACCTGGCCAAGATCCTACGAACTGAGGGCAGCCAGTTGGGTGCACAAAAGGTGCTCTTCGTTATGGAGGATAGGCGCCGAGAGTTAGAAGATGAAGGCTGGCTTGCCCGCGTTTGGAGTGCTTTTCTAAAGCTGACGGTCGGCTACGGTTATTATCCAAGCCGACCTGCCCTTTGGTGGCTCGCCGCGCTAACTATATTCGGCTTCGCGCTATTTTGGGCAGGCTATAGCGCCGGAAACATGGTGCCGACCGAGAAAGAAGCCTATTCCACATTTGAGCGTGACCGCCAACCACCTGCCTATTATGGAAGCTTCCACGCATCGATCTATTCTTTCGAGAACTCTTTCCAGATTGTTAAGTTAGGACAGGCTGAGCACTGGCAGCCCGGCCCTTATCCTCATAGCCTCTTGGTTCGGTGTAAGGAACCCTTAGGACGGTTTTTCCGCCCGACTATTTCTTCGTGGTTCCTCCTCAGGTTTCGCTGGTTT
Organism: uncultured Acidobacteriota bacterium; assembly: GCA_963832615.1. Taxonomy (GTDB): domain Bacteria; phylum Acidobacteriota; class Terriglobia; order Acidiferrales; family UBA7541; genus Acidiferrum. The sequence continues at coordinate 638,737 of CAWHVA010000027.1, read as the reverse complement.
CAAATTCTATCCGGCTGGTTTTTTACGACGCTAGCACTCGCGGGCTTAACTGGGTTCGTCCGCAAAGAATGAGAGGCCCTCTAAGCGGGAAAGAGGCTGTGAGCTGGCACCAGCGCCGCCCTTTAGCAAGGCGGCGCGGCATATCCGGATCTCTAGGAACTTCGTCCATCTAAGGTCCAAGACCTTGCAGTCCTTTCGGAGATGTCCTCGCGCCTTAGCCGCGTAGGGGCAGTTGAATCATAAGAGTTATGGAGCGATTCGATGGGAATCGAACACATGTCCGAATAACTTCGGAGCGTGCAGTGCGAACCGGCTCAGCAGTGTGACACCAAACTGTGCCCAGTTTGGTGTCCACCACCCCACCCGCAGGCCGTCTATTTGGTTCACGTTTTGGTTCACAACCCGTTAAATTCGCAGCCCAACGCCTCTCGCTAGGTAGCAACGACTTCTTATCACAAGAGCCGCATAAACACTGACGAATCGCAACGTCTCACGATTCCTCACCACACCTCGTAAAGAGGCCTGTTGACAACTGATAAGGGCGAGGTCGGTGGTTCAAGTCCACCCAGGCCCACCAGTTCCTTTCAATCAGTTAGCGACGGCAGGTTTTTCCGGCTTTGCCGGCTGTGCCCAATTCTGTGCCACACCCGACTCAGAAACGGGATTGCGATGGCGTCCACGGCTGCCCGCTTTGCCTCGATGCGAATGTGCGAGCAGTGCTCGATCATCCTCCGACTGACGTGGCCTGCGAAAATGTCGATATTCAAACTGACGATGGAGTTCCGAGTGCTCTGCGCAGTTTCATCTGCCTGAAGTTATCGCGGAGAAGAACAACGATGCAGAGGACGATTGCGACGACCAAATAAAGAGAGAGCGCCGACTCTGCGAGTTTTGGAGCTAACTTTCTTACGGCGAATTCCCATGGATATTGGAACATTGTCACGCCAATGCCGAGAAAAAGACCGAGCATTGCGCGAGGGGAATAATCCCTTAGATGGAACAGATGCAGGACCTGCAAGGCTTAAAACAATCGGCCCGAGCCCTGGCGTGCTGTGCCCGATTAGTCGTGTGAACTCAGGGGTCGGCCCAACACTCGCTCGAAGTCTACTCGCAGGAGTCTGAAAACTAGAGTCTTTCGTGGGCGCTGATTTAACCGCGTCGCGATCTTGTCCGGTTCGGATTGCGCGTAACCGGAGAGGTCGGTTCTCTTAGCGACGATAGTTCGAAACTATGGTCTGGCCTTGTGCGGTGAGCTAGATGCTCGCCATCGTCGCCCTAGCGCCGGAATAATCGCGCCGCCTAGATTCGCCAGATTCGCATCGGGAAACGGAACACGTTCAGCTCGGGGACTCAACGAACCGATCAACGTTCTCGCAAAACGCGCCAGCGCCTCCATCTTTTCCCTGAATGAATAGTGAGGACTCCCGCCATTCGCCTTTACCACAAGCACCGTCACGTCATCGGCAGAAAGGTTCTCCGGGAATCGTTCGGTGATTTCCTTAAGCAGTGTGTCAATCAGCTTGTGAGCCTCTACTCCGCCCAGCAAGTTCATGATCCGCAGTAGCCCGTCTTCGCCAAGCATCTCGCCGTCTGCATCGCACGATTCAATCAGTGCATCGGTGTAGCTGACCAGGCAATCGCCGGGGTCCAATTCGACGTCTAACTGTTCGTAGTCCGCCAGATCAATGATCCCCAAAGGAATATTGGCCGCAGAGGCCTTCTCCGCCGCTCCCTCGTGGCCTAGAAAAGACCAGCTGCGATCCGCGGTCCGATAGAGAAGTGGTCGCGGATGACCGGCATTGCAAACGGACAAGCGTCGGCTGGGCGAAAAAAAGGTGGTGACGACCGCGGTGGCGAAGGTCCCGTTGCGAGATAGGGCCGTGAACTGCTGATTCAGCATTCGCACAAATTCTTTTTGGTCCAGACGATTGACGAACCTCCGCATAAGCGTCCGGAGGTCAGCCGCAGTGGCGGCAACCGTCTTTCCATGGCCCGATACGTCTGCCAGCAGCAAACGGCTAATTCTGCCCGTAGCGCAACTTGACACATAGTAGACATCCCCTCCGCGCTGTTCCTGACCGTAGGGCTTGCTGTAGACCCACGCCTCGAGCCCACCCAATTCCACCGTGTTCGAGGTGAGCTGACTTCCTCCCCAAACCTCCATGCACTGCATGTGTTGTGCCGGTGGAGGACTCATGGCGACATTATAACCAAATGCAAAAATCTGCCCCCCAATGCGACTCGAACCAGGCGCTCAATGGGCGGTGAGTTGGACTAACCCCACCACACGTGCTCAAACGCACGTAAGCAATAATCGATCCGGCAGTATTTGCCGCATACGCCAGCCACATCTTGCCGAGCATCTCTTGTCCGCACAGCATACAACCCTTCGAAGCTCCATTTTCGGTTGTAGACAAAAGACTTGGACGTCTCGTTCGGGTGCACTCGTCTGGCACCGCGAATGCTCCTTGGCAATGCCGGCGCGGCAGCCCGAAGCTAAAGTCTGAGCGGTAAATGCCGATGAAGTACCAGGGGGCGTGCTGCGCGCGAAGCAGTGCGAATCAGACAACCTTAACGATCGGAGACAACAATGTCCATTTCAGGCTCGTCCAGCAGTGACGTCCTTCAAACTTCCCCGGCGCAGGCTGCCCAGACCAAGTTCCAGCAAATTCAGAGTCAGTTCCAGAAGGTCGGCCAGGACCTGCAATCCGGCAATCTGAGCCGGGCCCAGGCGGATTTTGCCACGCTATCGCAGGAGCTCCCCAGCGGCCAGCAAACTAGCGGCTCAACCGCCACCAGTTCAACAACAACCGGGCCCACAAGCACCATCGCCAAGGCCTTCCAAACGCTCGGCCAGGACCTGCAAGCAGGCAATCTCGCGGCCTCGCAAACCGATTTCGCCGCAATCCAGCAGGATGCACAGCAGCAGAATTCCGGCCAGGCCCAAGGGCATCATCATCACCACCACGGCGGCGGCGTCAGCCAGCAAACCGACAACACGCTCCAGCAGGACGTGACGGCGCTCGGCACCGCTCTGCAATCCGGAAATCCTTCTTCCGCGCAGCAAGCCTACGCAACGTTCCAGGCTGATTTTCAGCAGGCGTTCCCAAGCTCCAGCGCGGCAAGCGGCACCAGCACGACCTCAACTACCAACGCTACAGGCACTGGCAGTGTCAACGTAACCGCGTAGCCGTCCCGGCTGCACTCCGGTTGGCCTTCCAGCCAAGCGAACAGCTTCCGATTTCCCGGCCAAGTCTGCGTGTCATTCGCTCGCCTTGAGAGATGACGCGCAGTTCTTACGAATGCGCTCGACCTGCTTTGCCTTCTATCCAATAGCCGCGGTACATTCGAGATGACGCACGCACCACGCAATTTTCTTCGGTGCGTCCAACCGCCTTGAACTCCCTGTACCTCCTTGTTTATCGCGCCTATCTTGCTCTCAAGAAGAGCGTCATCGTCCCGGTATTCCGTCGTTGGCCGCAAGGGCTGACCAGGTTCAACGACGCCAAGAATTTCCTCAAGCAGCGCGCTCTACCCAGCCGCATCGCCTGGGTGCAAGTGCAATCCGGCTTCGCGCAGGGGCTCTGGATGCGCCTGCGTATTCCAGAGGAAGCCGGCTTCTGGCGCGGCGAGCACGAGCCCGGCGTGCAAAGCGCCATCTCCGCGCTGGTCCGCCCAGGCGATGTCGTCTACGACGTGGGCGCGCACCTGGGATCGCTCGCACTCGGAGCCGCACGCCTTGTCGGAGCCTCCGGCCGCGTGGTGGCGTTTGATGGCGATCCCGAAAATGTCGAGCGCTTGCGAGAAAATAGTTCGCGCAATCATTTGAACTCGCGCGTTCAGGCGGTGCACGCCGCCGTGTGGTCGCATCGGAGTGCCTCCGGAATTTCGTTTCGCCGTGGCAAAAGTCAGCCGTCGCAAGGTGGCGTGGAGTCGGATGGACAACGTCCAGTCCTCGGAGATGGCGAGATCATTTCTGTGCCGGTGACGACTCTCGACGATTTTGTGGCTGCCGGTGGCCCCGTGCCGCAGTTGGTCAAGATTGACGTGGAAGGCGGCGAGTACGAGGTCTTACGCGGCGGAGCGACTTTATTCGCGAACCAACGCCCGCCGCTGCTCGTTGAAGTCCATCATCAGCAAGCAGCGGACAAAATCGGCGCCTGGCTGAACGAGTTCCGCTACTCGGCGGAATGGCGCATCCCCACGGAGAAATTTCCTCGATACTTGATCGCCTGGCCGGTCGAGCATGCTGCTCCCGCGCTACTGAATCCAGACGGTACGCAATAGAGTACCGATTCAAGTGCAACCGAACCCGGGCACTTTGAAGACGCCTCTCGTTTGTTTCGTACGCCAGCGCAGGCGCTGTTCCAAAAAGGGCTGAGTCATTCCCAGAACCGCACGCCGCGAGCGCACGCTCTCGCGATAAAACCCCCAAACCGTGTAGACCTCCGCGAAAACTGCAGAACGCCAGCCGGATAAGTTGGAACTAAACTTGCCCCCTTCAAAGCGCCGATGAGTCGGTTGAGAGAGCATCCGATGGCGCAACCCGCTGCTGACTTTGACTTCTACCGCTCCATCCTGGAGGAGCTGCACCTCGCCGTCTATTTAGTCAATCGCGCCGGCAAAATCGTTTTCTGGAACGACGGCGCCGAGCGCATCACCGGATATCTCCGCCAGGAAGTCATCGGCCGTACGGACAACGACAATCTTCTCGGCGAGACCGACGGCGACGACAACGACCTTTCCGGGCCATGTGCCCCTACCGCAGTTGCCATGCGCGAGGGCAAGCCCGTCCAGGCCCATCGCATCTCTCTACGACACAAGTCCGGACACCGCGTCCCCGTAGAGCTCTGGTCCTTTCCAGTTCGCAACGCCGACGGCGCCATCGTGGGCGCAGCCGAAACTTTTGACGAGAGCGTCGCCATCTCCGACTGGGACCGCCGCCAAACCAAGCTCGCTACTTACGGCTGCATCGATCAAGCCAGCGGAGTCCTCAATCACGGCATGATCCACTCTCACGTGCGCGAGAGCCTCGGAGTCTTCGCCGAGCATCACGTGCCGTTTTCCATCCTGTGCATCCAGCTCGATCATCTCGCGGCGCTCATCATGCTCTTATCTCTAGCAATGGTCCTTTCAAGATACACATTCTAAACCTTGGGGCACCCGGCGCCAAACGCGTTGACCGGCGATTTTCACCGACGGTACTAATTTTCAGTCGGCTTCTCGATATGATCGATGATCAGAACCTCGACCGGGCCCTCTTGCGGTTCGAGGTTCAACCCCAACTGCTGCTGCAGATCCTGCTGAAACGTCGGTCCAGCATGGCCAGAGTGAGCGTTAGCCGCGACTGGCAGGACCTCCTGCGGCGTCCCAGGGCCATGAAACTGAGGCGTCCACTCGAACGTGAAATCAAAATTTCCCCTAAGCCCGGTCCGATCCAGCACCGCGCGATCCAAGTTCCCGGCTTGAGCCAATGTCGATGCAAGCAGTCCCATAGGCACTCCTCGCGCGGCGGCACGCAGCCGGCCAGATGGAGTTGATGGCATTCCTTCGATGCTGCCACACACAGTTGGGAGCCCACCGGCAGCGGTGGCCGTCGGCGTGGATGCCACGCCAGCGCTCGTCTGCGAAAGTGCGGTCGAACACGTTGAGCTCTCTGGGTGCGGTTGAAGTTGTGGCCCGGTTCTTCCCGGCTCAGCCAGAACAAGGGCGAACACCGGGAGTCGGTGTGTCTCGTAATGAACCGCCAGCTTGAATCGATCCGCGAGCAGAGATCGCATCATCACGCGCATCTGGTCTTTGCTGGGGTTGCCGTTCGCGCGAGCCTGAATGTCGAAATGATCGTCAATGACCCACTTTGGCAACTGAGGCATCAAAAGTTGGAATTGGTTACCCGTGAGGTTGTATGCGAAATATATATAGGAGATCAACCGAGCATTCGTGCCCGATAGTAAGCCGCTAGCGGGTGTGACGTTCATACTGTTGTCCTGAGTGGCGGACTTGTTCAACGTGACCGAAGCGGAGTTGAATGCCAGCTTGCTACTCGCCGCCTCGCTCTGTAACTCGGGTTTCTCGACATGGTCGATAACGAGGACTTCCATCGGAGGCTTTTCGGGGTTCGAGTTTTAGGCTCAGTTGCTGCTCGATTGCCGCGGACAACGCAGGCTCGTAAGATTCGGGCGGAGGTGGATTGTCGATTCCCAGGGGAATGCCATTGGGCAACTGCAGCGTGAAGTCGTAGGTGCCCGACAGTCCGGTCTCATCGAGGATGGTGCGACGCAATTGCCAGGCCAAGTGCGCCTGCAGTGTTCCGACGGGGACGCCTTGCGCAATTAACTTGTTATTGCCGGCAAAGTGGATGCCGCGCGGCCGTGCGACACCATCGGGACCAGGACTTTGAATCCGTTCGAGTAGGTGTCGCCGGGTTTAGATTCCTGAAGTTTAGGACCGCCTTTCGCGATGGCCAGCGTAAGGACGGTAAGGTCTCTTGTTTCACGGTGAAGGACGAGTTTGAGCCGATCGACCAACACTGCTTGTAGCATGTGCCCCTGCTCGGAGACACGTTCATTGAGGCTGAGCTTACGAGGATCGTCCGCACCGGTACTCTCTTCTTTGGCCTCGACGTCGTATTTCTCGGAGGCGAGCCAGGCGGGCGCGCCTATAATGCGATCATCTTCGACGCCGTACACCAATCGAATGACCTGCTGCAATGAGGCGTTTTTAGTGGAGAACCCGTCGGGTCCAAACATGATGAGTGGGGGCCTATCACTGCCCGATTTGTTTGGTGTGATGGAAACGGTGGCATACGGAGGCAGAGGCGCGGTTGTATTTTGGGCTTGCAACTCGGCGCGGCGTGGGTTGGCATGGAGTATGCCGGCGGCGATCGGTGCGGCGACGACCAGGATGAAAGCGGCGCCGAGCAACAGCTTTCTGCGGAAATCGAGTTTGCGGGCGACTTGACCGGACATGATGCGGGTGATGCGGGTCTTGAGTTCCGCGCCAGTCACACCAGAGACGCACGTTAATGGCGACCCCACGCAGAATTCGCAAATTTTCAAAATGCTTTCCGCGTAGACCTGACGGTCGCCGCCGGATTCCACAACTTGCTCATCGCAGGCGCGTTCGCGTTCTTCGACCAGGCGCGTTCCCATCCACCAAACCAGGGGGTGAAACCAGAAGACGGCTTCCACGAGCATGTGGATGGCTGCGGCGAGATTGTCGCGACGCCGGATGTGGAGCAGTTCATGAGCGAGGATGGATTTCAAGTGTTCGTCTTCGAGGCGGCCGGTGATCCCGTGCGGCCACAACAAGACGGGCCGAGTGATACCGAAGATGCCAGGCTCGAGGGAACCGCGCGACGATCGGATTTCGATGTGCTTCGGCATACCGGGCGCACTTTCAAGGCGGCGGAGAACTTCGACTTCTCTTCCTTGGCGCAAGGGCTCAGCCTCACGGACCGTCGCGGAAATGCGACGCCAACGGACGCACCACACGAACAGCACGACTACAAATCCGCACAACCATACGACCAGGAGCGCGGGAAGGAGATGGATCAGGCTCTGGAAGGCGGTTGACGGAGTGGCGTCAGGAATCGGTGGGACCGCTTGTCGGGTGAAGGGTTGGCCAACCTGCTCCATCGCGAAATACAGTCCGGTATTTGGGGCTGCGGTCGCGCGGGGCAATGCCAGATGACTGCCCAAGCCGACGAGCAGCGAAAACGGGACTAAGAATTTGAGCGAGGCTGTGAGCCAGAGCGAGTAACGAACCTGGGCGCGATTGTTTCGCAACGCCAAAGTCAACAGTGCGATTGCGGAGGCGAACAGCGTCGACTGCCAGAGGTGGTTGCCCAGCGACGGTGCGATGGCCGTCCATATGGCGAACGAAAGTTTTGGGATCATTTCGATTTTTCCTTTCTCCCGAGCTTGCGGAGAATTTTTTCAGCTTCCTTCACGTCGTCGAGGGTGAGCTTGCCGGATTCGATCAAGTGAGCCATTACCGGTTGGGTGTGGCCGCCGAACATCGCGAGCAGGTCATCGATCAACTTGCGCTGGGCCGCGCTGCGGGAGACGGCGGCTTCAAAGATGTGGAAGTTGCCGACTTTTTTGACGCGGCGGACGGCCTTCTTCGCTTCGAGGCGGTAAACGGTGGTCTGGATGGTGGTGTAGGCCGGACGGTGTTTTTCGGGGAAGGCCTCTTGGATGTCGCGAATGGAGGCCTGGCGCTGGGTCCAGAGGGCGTCCATGATTTGGAGTTCGAGTTTTGTTAGTTTTGGCTCGGTCATCTTTGTTTCCTACTACACTCGTTTGTTATGCTACTACCCTAGTAGGCGTGTCAAGAGATTTTTTTGGTGGTTCTTGAGCTTGATTGGTGTGGAGGGCGCGATAGCGGGTGACCCAATCGCAGGAAAAGAAAAAGCCGAATTGTTTCGCTCGGTCCCTAGATGCATCCGAGATGAAACGGATCAATCAAATGACAGTGTGGGGAGCGCGGCGAGTGGGATCCGGAAAAGTCAAAACCCGCACCCTTGAAAATCGCAAGGGTGCGGCACCCGGCCGAAGCCTTCATCCAATCAGGCTCTAACCGTTGCCCGGCGACCGAGTAGATTGGAGCCAGTCTCGTAAATGCCTGACTTGGCGAGCCAGGCTTCCATCATAGACAAACAAGAACATGCCAAAACCCAACGACACATCGATTAGCAAGATACCGGAGAATCCGAAGGGCACGCGGACAATTTGCGGCCAGGGCGCCAGGGGACTAATACGCAGCGCGATCGTGAGTAAAAGAACTCCGGCCAATCCCATTTTTGAAAGGACGGTCCAATCCTTGGCCTCGGTGAAGGCGGTGGACCACCAGCGATCCAGCAAGCAACTCCAGGACGCCAGTTCTTTCACCAATTTCGCCATGCGAATCGACATTCGTGGATTCTCAGGCATGACCGTTTGTGGGGCCATGGCGCCGGTTTTGATAGGCGTGGCGCTCGGCGTTCTGGGCAGGTCACTTGACGAATTCCGATGCTCCCAAAGGGCAAGTTCCCGGCTGCGGTAGGTTGTGGCACCCGGAAATTTGTCGACATGAACTGCGCGCCCGTCTTCACAGACAAAACATCTGCAGCGCGTGTGTTGGAGCAGTGCCGAGAACGCGGCCGCATAGTTACGCTCCGCACGCCACACTTCGATATCTACCGGCGTTCCTATCGAGCCAGGACTATCCTCAAAACCCTGCAGTCGAGTCCACCGCGTCAAGGCATCCAGGCATTTGTTAAACGATTGCTCATATTCCGCGCAAGATTGCACGTTGGCAGGCAGATGTTCTCTCATGTTCTCGCTCCCTGCTTCGTCGGGCGGCGGATTTCTGGTATCGGGATCGCCCGGGCAATCTAGTCTTTCACTTTTCAGGACAAGCAGAGAGGCTGAGGCCCTGGCGATCTCCCGGTGCTCGTCATCGGGGGTTTCCAGAGTTTGTAAACGCGAGATGATTGCGTCTTCGGTTTCGTGAATGAGCGTTTTCAGCTTTTCCGAATCGGTTTCAAGAACGCAGGCGATATAGAGTTCTTGCCATAACACAGAACCTCCACTTCAGCCGAACCCTTAGGAGTGGTACGGTAACGCACATTGGGCCAGAAAAGATATAGGACTCGATTTTGCGGGCATGGGTAGAGGTCAAAATCCGTCGTTTCGGGCCGACAAATCCGGTGTTTCGAGGCCGGTTCTTTAGAGGCCGGGGCTTACGTCCCTGGGTCTTCCAGCTTTTCACCAGTCCCGTTTAATGTGCTGCGGGCTTTTGCTCCGGCGGAGGTGGAGGAGGGGGAGGCGCAACGAACTTCGCGTCGTCGACCGGAACGTTCTGATGCAACTCGTCGACTTGGATCGTGAAACGGTTGCCGGGGCGGGCCAGCGACCAGCGGTACGGCAGCTTTACGCCGTCGGCGTCGCGGTAGTCGCTGTAGTCGATTTGCGTGGGCAGGCGGCCCAGCGGAGTTTCGCTGTAGCGGACGAGACGCAGCAGCAGCCCGGATTGCGAGTCGAAGTAGAGGCGGAGCGGCGGCTGGCTCTCGGTTCGGCCGACGGCCTGCGCGGTGTCGTGGCCGTCAATTTTTTCGCCGGGGGCCACCACCCAGATGCGGCTCTGCGTTTTCACGTCGACTGGAAAATGCAGGTCGGCGTCCATGCGGGCCGCGGCATTTTCTTCCGCGTTCATAATGTGCGGCGGACGCCCGGGGACGCTGAGCCAGCCAGAGTGGCCGTCGAAACCAGTGACGCTTTCACCGCCGGGCAGGTGCATCACGGAGATGCGCTTGTCGGGCGTTTTGCTATAGACGTCGACGGGGAAGTGCTGCCCGCCGAACGCGGTAAGCGTGCCCTTCTCGACGCGGCTGCTGATTTTCTGGATGGCATCGGCGCCGCCGGACGCGGTCAGATACTTATCGAATACCTGATCGGCTGTCGGCAGCACGCCTGGGGCCGCAACGGGTTTTTTCTCCCCGCCAGCTTCCGGAGCGGCGTCTTCGGTGGCCACCAGCGGCGTGCCTACCGGATCGGCCGCGCCACGATGGCAGGAAAAGCAGGTGACTTCGCGCTTGCCTTCAAAATTGTCTTTGTTGATGGCGAACATCATCTGGATCATCTTGCGGGCGATCACCTTCGGCTTCTTGTCGTCCTTATCGAAGGCCATTCCCGGTCCGTGATCCTGGCGGACGTGGCAGTACTCGCACTCCACGCCGAGCGATGCGGTGATGAATTGCATGGCCGGGAACACTTGCTCGGCGGGGATGCCCTTCAAGACTTTGATGTTCTTGAATTGTTCTTCGGCGAGCTTGGGCGTGGGCGGTGCCGGGGTCGGCGTGGATTGACCGCGAGCGCTAAGCAGAGCCAGCCCGGCGATCAGTCCTGCTATCGCAATGGCGATGCAAAGTTTCTTGCCGAAGGTCGATTTGATCGAACGCATGGGGAAGGACGGTCTCCTCAAAAAACGCGAGACAGAGTCTATCAAAGAAGGAGCGGAACGCGCAGGTCTTCGTGCTAGGTGAAACGTTTATTATTTTGGGGACGTAACCAACCAGAGACGCTTGGCAGTTCAATTGCCCCCTGTTATAGAATGCCCCATGGCTCTGGCCCTCCCCCCCAGCGAACAGCTGAAAGACATCCGCAACCGGCTCGGAATCACCACGCGCGACGTGGCCGAATTCAGCCAGAAGATTGCGCAAGCCGAAGACAACGCTGAATATCACATTTCCAACGCGTGGCTGACGCAAATCGAAAACTCCGACTCCGTCCCCAGTGTTTTCAAGCTTTACAGTCTGAGCTCCATCTACCGCATCAAGTTCAGCGACATCCTGCTGCTCTATGGCGTGGACTTGCAGAACCTGGTCAAGCACCAGATGTCCGCGCCGCTGCCCAAAACGCACCTCACGACGCTGGAAGTTTACGACACGGATAAAACGATCTCCTTCCCGGTGCGCTTCGACCGCTCGTTCGACGTGGACAACACCAACCTGCTGTCCCGCATGGTGGAAGTATGGGGCGAGGTTCCCATCGCGCTGATCCAGCACCTGGACATTCGCCACAGCTTGTATGGGTATATCGGGCTGCAGGACAACACGCTGTCGCCGCTGCTCCGGCCGGGCTCGTTTGTGCAGATCGATCCGCACGTGCGGAAGATCCAGCCGATGCGCTGGCGAACGGAATTCGACCGCCCCATCTATTTCGTGGAGTTGCGCGACGGTTATGCGTGTTCGTGGTGCGAAATGCAGGAAGGGCACTTATTGCTGCTGCCGCATCCACTGTCGTCGCGCAGCGTGCGTAGGCTGACTTACGGGAGCGAGGCGGAGATCGTCGGGCAGGTGACCGCGGTGGCCATGCGGCTTACGGATGTTTCGGAGCCTGCTCCTGACGGAATCGCCAAATTGCCAAAGCGAGTCTGATGTTGGATAAAAACAGGCGCGCGACCGCGGGATTCACTTCCACAGGAATCGCCACGCGATAAGGTTCCAGCTTTTGCCAGATGCGCAGTACGTCCGCCGGGCTTTCGTGTGAACAATCCAGATAGGTTTGCAGTTGTTTGACCAGTTGCTCCAGCGAGTAGGCGGAGAGCTGGTAAAAAATCTGCCGGTGCGCAATCTCCAGGGCTTTGCCGGCGACGTCCGGGCTGAAGCGGGCCGCGAGCCCGTCATGATGGTAGGTGCCCGTGTTGTAGTCGCGGGTGGACGCGAGATAGATGAGCCGGGCCAGATCGCAGGAGATCTTCGACAGCGACCTCTGCAGGAGATCGTCGTAGGCCACTTGTACGGGCACGAGCTTGACGGTGACGGTCATGGGGTTCCGGGGGTGCGGGTCTTAGTCAAGATAGGACATGGATCAGGACGATCCGGCGCCGTGAAACTCGCGGCCTGTCGTGACCGTTTTGAAGTTCTGCTGCGCTTGCGCGAGGCGCTGCGAGAGCGTGCCTGCGTACAACGCCAGGCCGCGGACGCGCTGGGGCCCGGCAGCCTGAATCGCCAGAAACAGCACGCCGCAAATGAACATCAGCTCGGCATACTGCAGGGCAAGTTTTGTTTCCGTCGCGAAATGTAGATCGTGGCTCTGACGCGTGGCCTCGGTGTGTTCGCGCATGACGCGGCGGATGGCTTTGGAAGTCTGGTCAACCCAAACCAGCGCCACGAGTTTGCGCTCTCTGCGGAAGAGTCCTTGCAATTGGCGCGATCTGATGCCTGAGACGAATTCCCAATCGTCGGAGGAAAAAATTCTGGCCACAAATTCGGCTGGACACGCATCGAGGCCGGCTTCGTCGTCGAGAAGCGGCAGGTCCGGCGCCGAACTCAATTCCCGGGCGGCCGTTGAACCACGCGCCGCCAATAGAAGCAGCAAGAGAAGTAGCAGGATGCCGAGCAAGATGGCGGTTGGGACGCCGATCACGAACCCACCGCCTTGGCCACATAGGTTCGCGCATCGTGCAAGCGGCGCTGGGTCGCGGCCGCGACACGCTGGTATTGGCGTTCGATCTGGATCGTCTGCCGGGCCGCGGGACTGGCCTCATACGACCAAAGATGTACGCACCATACTCCCAGGGCGACGAGGTACGAAGCGGAATAGGTGTAGCCCCAGAATTGCCGGGATGCATCGCTGCCGCCGATGAAGAATGTCAGAGTAATGACGCGCATGCCGATGAAGAAACCATACCCAAGTAAAATGCCTCGCAGGTTCTTTCCAAAAGGAATTGAATAAAACAGGAAGAGCGCGACCAGCGCCGCCACGCAAACGGCCTGCATCACGCGAAGCGTGCGCTCGAGTTCCAGCGTGCCGGCTTCCAGCCACCATTGCGGGTCATTCGCAGCCGCTACCAGTCCTTTCGCAGCGGCCACGATGAAAAGGACGACGAAGATGTTGCGCGCCATCCTGGCGGTTCCCGGAAAGGATGCTAACCCTACACGGTAAATCTCAAAAACGATCCCGCAACCGATCAAGACGCACAAAAATTCAGTTGTCCAATAGGTGTAGGAATAGAATGCCGGTTTCCACCGATAAACCAGGAAGGAAATTACGTCCTCAAATATTATGAAGGAAATATAGAAGTAGAAAACTGGATATCGGAATGCGAGTCTGCCACGTATGGCTCGCGCAAGCAGAAGAACTTCGAGCGTGATACTGGCCCACCAAATGGACTGGCTCAGCATTGTTCTCCGAGCGCCGGGTAACAGAAACGCGCTCAGATGCTAGCACGAGTCAGGGGAAAAATGGCGGCGCATCTTCCCCCTGCCATCGCGGAAGCATTCTAAGACGCAATTCCAATCCAAGGAGTTGGGAGTGGACGGCCGCCGTCGGCGACGAGCCAGGGAGTTGGTAGAGGGCGGCCACCATCGGCGGTGAACCAAGGGGTGGGCAGCGGTCTACCACCGTCGGCGGTCGAAACGCCCGAATGCAGTATTAAACCCGCCATCAGAAGCGCTACGCAGAGCAAGAAAAGAATCTTCATCGAACGCATAAATCCTCCTCCGAGAGATTTGGGACCCGGAAACGACCTCGCAACGATTCGGCCACGAGTCGGGCAAGCCTAAAAGAGAAAGGGGAAAGAACCTAGTAGACCGGAGCCCTGGTCGGAATTCCAACCAGGCGAGACCGAGAGATTGCCGAGGCAACAGGTGGGCTGATCGCATCCCATCGGGAGCCATGGAATTCGGTCGCCAGCCCGCCGTAGCTGTACCCAGCAACAACATCACGCGTGGTCCTGTTGCGGAATCGCCGACAGGTTCTGATGGCCCGAAAAAAGCGAAGCGAGGCGTCAAGAATTGCGTCGAATCGTTCGGCCCTCAAGGAATGACGCGGTCTTGGCCCACAAATTCCAGTTCTCAGACAGTCAGTGTAGGGAAATAAAGCCCGACGAACTCATCGGCGCAACGTTGCGGTTGTAATAGTAAGCGAAGCACTCTTTTTTCCGACTCAAACAGTACTGGGAGTTTCAAATGTATGCAGCATCTTTCTGTTTTCCGCAAAATGGTTACGTCGACCAGACGCGGGCCATGCGGAGAAGCGCGGCGCGCGCGGCGGAAAGGGGAATCGACGTAGCGCACAAGCGGGAGGTGAAGTCGTGCAAAAAAACATCGAAGAGTGGTGGGACTGCACAAACCGCACGTGCGGACAGAAGATTCAGTTCGTGACGCTTGACAGGGGGCCCGGCAGGGCTAACCCAACCTGCTTCTGCGGCAGCAGTATGAAGCGGCCGTACGTTAAGCCGCATTGCAGGGAATATACCAATCTCGACGCGGTCCCTGGCGCAAGGGCCGCAAATCGGAGCGCTCTATTGTTCGTTGCACCCTTCACGATGACTTGTCTCCTTCCGCGATCCGATGCGTGACGATGATCCGCGCGCTACAACAAGCCGCGATGGCGACCACCTTGGCAATCATGTCTCTGGGTGTTTTTGTGCTCTACGATGCTGTTACGCGCGCGCAGGCGCCGCGATCGAAGAGTCTTTTTGAGGGAGTGCTGTTGTGCACCTTCGCTCTGGCCCTGCTCTATTCACTTGGCACGCGCGACGAGAGATGATGCGCAGGCCCAACCGATGATCAAAAGCCAGGATGCCGACGAAGCGGTTCTGCGTTGCCGCGCTGATTTCATTTTTGACGCGCGGACGCGCGGGAGCAGCTCGCGCCCGATCAAAGTGCTAAGTGAATGTATGTGTGATTTCCGCCGTGCCGACTGGGAAAGTCGATGGAACGATTGGAACTCGCGACTCAACCCCTACCTGAATTTGTTCCTATGCGCGGAGCACGCCCGGGAGCTTGGGCTGTTGGAGTAGGAGGCCGAACTTCGAGCGGGAATTTCTGGTGATGCGCAACCGTCGCATCGAACAGGATTTGATCGATCACATGTTTAATTTCAACGAGAAGCGCCTGGCGCGCACGCAGTTGCTGCTCGCGCGAAGCCGCCAGGGCGACGAGTCCGCCGCGCTGCTGGACAAAATCGGCCAGGATACGCTGGCGGAGATGGTTGGGACGACAAGATCCCGCATAAATTTCTTCATGAACAAGTTCAGAAAGCTGGGATTAATTCACTATAACGGCGGGTTGACCGTTCACGACTCGCTGGCGAGCGTTTTAAACGATTAGGAATGGCCACCCGTTCTTGACGGACAGGTTTTGAGCAAGGCGCGTCGGCCCGGGCGGGTCCTTTCGACGCTCAGGGTCAACAAGCCCCGCCCCTACATCGGAAAATCAGGATCGAGAATCGCAATCAGAGAATCAGGAATTCCACGCAACCCGGGCAAGTTGCTTCTTGCGGGTTTCCCATTCGGCGCCGGAAAGAATGCGCGGAGCGACTTCAATGAGCCGCGGGGTCAATTTAAAGACCGCGAGCGGGGTCCAGGGCTTGCCCTCGCGGGTGCGAAACTCGCGCCGATTTAAACCGTCGGCCATGCGGGGGTACGACAAATCCTGAACCACCATCTCCGCCAGGCAATTCAGGATTTCCATCTCGGAGGGGTTTTCCTCCAGGTGCAGGCAATCGCCGGCGATGCGGGTACCGAAGGGGATTTCTTCACCGAAACGCGATCCCTCCGGAGCCTCGTGCTCACCGTCGGCTTCGGTTTCGCGCTGCCACTCCACAGCCGCCACGCGCCAGCCCGCGCTTTCCTTCTGCTTCACATACTCGTAACTTGGCCATGTCGAAAAGATGTCCCGAGTCCATTCCAGCTTCTTCATGAGCGCCTCCTGGCAGAGGATCGAGTGGCGGAGAGAGAACAGCCCCGCGGCAATATTGGCAATTTCGATGCCGACAACGAAGCGCCGGAAACTGTTTGAAGGCTAACGGCTTATGCCAAGCTTAGCGACCTTAGCCAGCGCCGGCACTGTCCGTTCATGGGATGGCGTGTCGCATTGCCGGACACCTGAGCAAGCGCGGAAATCTTGACGTGTGGGGCACCAACGGGGTTATTATCTCGCTGCCCCGGGCCCCGACACTTTCATCTTTGCAATGTTGGATCAGCCGGAAGGTATCGCGCGTCCTATGGATCCTGCCTCGAAGCGCACCGAAAATCGCGTCCCGCTGCAGGTGAATGTAGATCTATCCAGCCTGGACGTTCGCATACCGGCGACCGGGGGGATCACCGAAAATATCAGCCCTCGTGGGGCGCGGGTGTTAACGAACAAACCGTGGAAACCCAACGAACGCTTGAACGTGCGGTCACTGGGGGGAAACTTCCGTTCGCGGGCGCGCGTGGTTTACTGCGTGCCTGTGGACAACGATCAATTTGCTGTGGGACTGCAGTTGTTTGCGGTTGCGGGCAGCTGGCAATCGCCGAACTGAGCAGCGCACATTTTACTGGAATGCCGTCGAATTGCGATGCCAGCGCGTGAACCTTCTACTTGCGCGCCTTGCGCAGTTTTGCGAGACATTGCGAATCCAATCGAAGGCGCTTGCGCGCGCTCCTCGATTTCAAGATGAATCTCTCCACGTTCGCCATGAAGTCCGGATTGTCGGTCCGCTTGCGTAATTGCTTCAGGAACGGACGGACCTTTGCAAACATGGTGAACATCTCCCGGGAAAACTCGGCGCTCAGAAAAGCCTTTTCGCTCAAGGTGTCATCCAGCACGAAGGACGTCGCCATGCCCCAGTACGTCGGCACTTGTCTCAGCCAGCGGCTCTCCTTGGTGCCATGCGCCAATTCGATTTTCAAGTAGTCGCTGGCGTTGTCCGGCCAAAATTTTTCGTGCCACCACCGGCATGCCTTGCGCATCTCGGATTGCTTGCGCAGGCGATCGAGCTGAAGAAGGAGCTTAGCGTCCTGGTTCATGGGCTTTTTGCGCACGGAAACCTCGCGAACTGCGCGCCCCGCTGAATGATCGGTTTTCTTGCCCAAGATTCTTACGATAGTTAAACGTTGTCGATTAGCTATCTAGAATGAGCGGCATCTTAAGGAGCGATGGGCGAGAAGTCAATGTAAAGGTAACGTGCCGCTGTGGTGCAGTCTGAGGGGCAAAGCTCTAGCCATTGAACTCCGGTAAACCTGCGACGTCGAGGGCGATGTTATAGTTTCCCCATGTACTCGCAGAAATTCAAAGTGAGTGTGGTGATTCGCGGCGAACGCCGGGCCTGCCCGCTGGAGTGGCTCGATCAATTCTGCATGCGGAACTTTACCAACGCCGCGGAATTCGACGATACGCTTCCGGTTGAAGAAGGACGAGTGGAGGCCAGCTTTCGGGTGACGCCGGAGCGGTTCGCGGAGGGCTTTGGTGCGTGGCTAACGCAGCGTGGAAAAGGGGAAGGGCAAGCTCTACAAGTAGAAGTAACGGCGGCCTGAGGTTTGGCAAGGATCTCGAAACGTAGCAAGGGGGGGCGCTTCGGGTCAGGCCGCCGGCTCTCTCTTTTCGCTGCCGACAGCTTTCAGAATCTGCGGAAGCGCCGCTTCCGCCGCAGCTTGTCCTACCGCAACCAGCTCATCGGTCCGCGTGAAATCGTCCCACACGAAGGGCTTTACGTCCGGCTCGATGATGACATCGGCCTGCTGGCGCCAGGCCAGATCGGCGTGGCGTTGGATGATCGAAAAAGAGCGGCTGATCACGTCGGCCGCGGTGCGTGGAGTCGTGAAGCTGCCGGCTTCCAGGTACACGGCGATAACGATGTCCGCGCCCAATAGCAGCGCGCCCTCAACGGGAACCGGCGCGGTCAGAAAACCGTCCACCAGCGTGCGTCCCTCGAATTGTATGGGCACGAACAGCCCGGGATACGCGCACGACCCGCGCATCGGCGGGCCGAGCAAGCCGCGCGTGTAATAGACGGAAACGCCCTCATTGATGTCACTGGCGGCGATGGCCAGCGGCGTGGTGAGCTCCTCGAAAGTTTTTGCGGAAGTGAAGCGCTCGAGATACCGCTCCATGCGTAGATTGTTGGCGAGGCCGAGCCACGACGGCGTCCAGCGCCCGAAATCCGCGAAGGTAGTGGTACGGGCAATGCGCTGCATGTCGTTTAGCGGCACGCCCGCGCAATAGCAGGCACCGATTAAGGCTCCCACGCTGGTTCCTGCAACAACATCGATCGGAACCCCGGCGTTGCGTATCGCCCGAATCACGCCGACATGTGCGATTCCTCTGGCAAAGCCTCCTGCCAGGGCCAGCCCGACTCGTGGGCGTTCCCCCGGAGGACGTGTTTCACCGCTGGCCAGAGCGCGAATCTTGTCCGTGGCGTTCTTCAGCCAGTCCACCGCGTTGGCTACTTTGTCTTCCATCATCTCACTTACAGTTTAGTGCTAGTCGCGGCTGCCAGGACGTTGTTTGACCGCCGCATGCTGGTTTTGTAACCTGTCCGACGGTACTAATCCCCTCAAGAGGCTGCCCATGAAACGTCGCATCGAGAAGGCTGTTGTGCTGGGTGCGGGAACAATGGGCGCGCGAATTGCCGCGCACTTCGCGAACGCCGGTCTGCCTTGCATCTTGCTAGACATTGTACCCCCTGGACTGCCACAGAATGCGCCCTTTGATGCGCGAAATAAGATTGTTCGCGCGGGGCTCGACGCCGCAAAGAAGGCCAAGCCTGCGGCCTTTTTTACGGCGGCACTCGCGGAACGCATTGCCATCGGAAATTTCGATGATGACTTGGCGCGTTGCGCGGAGGCCGACTGGATCATCGAAGTCGTCGCCGAAAATCTGGAGATCAAGAAAAATCTGCTCGCGCGGGTTGCTCAGTTCCGCAAGCCCGGCGCTATCGTCACCACGAATACCTCGGGCCTGCCGGTGCATTTGATCGCCGAAGAAATGACCGAAGAGTTTCAGCAGCACTGGGCAGGCACGCACTTCTTCAATCCACCGCGCTACTTGAAGTTGGTGGAGCTGATTCCCGGGCCGAAGACTTTGCCGGAAATCGTCGAGACGCTCAGCGAATTTTGTGACCGCCGCTTAGGGAAGGGCGTGGTCGTAGCGAAGGACACGCCGAACTTCATCGCCAACCGCATTGGCACGTTCTCCATGCTGAATGCGCTGCGCTTGATGGGCACGCTGGGAATGACGATCGAGGAAGTGGACGCCTGCACCGGTCCGGTGATCGGGCAACCCAAGTCCGCCACTTTTCGCACCGCGGACATCGTCGGACTGGATGTGCTGTTGCACGTGGTGAAAAATATTTACGAAACCGTACCGAACGACGAGTCGCGCGAGATGTATCGCGTACCCACCCTCGTGGAAGAAATGGCGCGGCGAGGGTGGCTCGGCGACAAAACCGGCCAGGGCTTCTACAAGCGGGTGAAAGGCGAAGGCGAGAGAGAAATTCTAACTCTCGACGTAGACACGATGGAGTATCGACCGCGGCAAAAGGCGCGCTTTCCGTCGCTGGAAAACGCGAAGACGATCGAGGATACTACGGACCGTTTGCGTGCCCTGATCGGCCCGGTGCTAGAAGGTCAGAAGGGTGACAAGGCTCAACAGTTCCTCTGGGGCCTACTCTCGGAAACGTGCCTCTACGCCGCGCGGCGGGTGCCGGAAATTTCCGATCACGTCCTGGATGTCGATCGCGCCATGCGCTGGGGCTTTGCCTGGGAGCTTGGCCCGTTTCAGTTGATGGACGCGATCGGCGTGAAAGCATTCGCTGCCGGTGTGCAGAAGGAAGGCCGGACGCTACCGCCGGTGGTCGAAAACCTCCTGGCGAGCGGCCGCCCAAGTTTCTACGAATCGGAAAAAGGCACAACGACCGTCTTCGACATCGCCAGCGGCGCGGCTAAGACAGTCGAAGAGCCGAAAGGCGTCATCATCCTCAAATCGCTGAAAGACGCCGGCCGGGAAGTCGATAGGAACTCCGGCGCGAGCTTGATCGACCTTGGCGACGGCGTGGTCTGCTGTGAATTTCACTCCAAGATGAACGCGATTGGCGCGGATCTGATCGCCATGGTCCACAAAGGCCTGAAGCGGCTCGACTCCGATTTCGATGCCATGGTCATCGCCAACCAGGCCGTGAATTTTTCCGTAGGTGCGAATCTGATGCTGGTGTTGGTAGCTGCGCAGGAACAGGAATGGGATGAGTTGCACCTCGCGGTCAAGCAATTTCAGAACGCGAATCTCGTTATCAAGTACGCACCGAAACCCGTGGTCGTCGCGCCGCAAGGCTTGGCGCTCGGTGGCGGTTGCGAAGTCAACCTGCATGGCGCAAGAATTCAGGCGGCTGCCGAGTCGTACATGGGCTTGGTGGAGGCCGGCGTTGGATTGATCCCCGGTGGCGGCGGATCGAAGGAAATGTTGATCCGCGCGAACGAGCACTCCGCGGGCGGCGAAGACCTGGATTTATTTCACGCTATGAAGCCCGTCTTCGAAGCGCTGGCCATGGCCAAAGTTGGCACGAGCGCCGAAGAGTGCCGCGATCTCGGATTCTTGCGCCGCGAAGACGGCGTGTCCACGAACCGCGATCGCCTCGTCGCGGACGCCAAGGAAGCTGCGCTCGCCATGGTGCGCGTCGGATACAGTTCGCCTGCCGCGAGCTGGCAGGAAGGCGCGCAGACCACGCAGATCAAAGTCCTTGGCGAGCAATTCCTCTCTGGGGCGAAAATGATGATCCACCTGCTCTTACGTGGGGGCTACGCCTCTGAACACGATGCGCACGTCGCGCGCAAGCTCGCCAACATTCTGGCAGGCGGCTCGCTCAGCGCTCCGCAGATGGTCAGCGAACAATACGTCCTCGATCTCGAACGCGAAGCGTTCGTTTCGCTTTGCGGCGAAAGGAAAACGCAAGAGCGCATCGCCCACACTCTGAAAACTGGAAAGCCTCTTCGAAATTAGTAGGTGGGGAGCACCGTTAGTTGGCGCGGTGCCGGGGCGTACGCATCGAAGGCGGCGGCGAGTCGCCGCGCTCCAAACGAAACGCGATGGTCCGTATGGCGGTCCTCTCCGAGAGGGCGGGGTTTAGATGGACTGCCATCGCTGCCGAGCGAGGGGATCGCAGATTCCACTCTCGACTATGTCTTTGCGCCCCAGCCTAAAAACCGTATAAAAACGTATTGAACTTGCGGCTGGAAACCGACTATTCTATTCCCGCACCTGAGGTGCAATTGTGCAAAGACTCCTGGCGCCCCGCGAAGCGGCGAACATTCTCGGCATCAGTTACCCGACGCTGAAGCAATGGATCTACCGCAACAAGATCAAAACCGCGAAAACGCCGGGCGGCCATCATCGCGTCCCGGAAAGCGAGATCGATCGCCTGATCCCGAAAAATCTAGAGCGTGGAGACATCCAGACTCGCCGCGGAAATTTCCGCAAGATCAGCGGGCGCAATCAACTCATTGGCCGCGTCCTCGCGATCAAGTACAGCGGCCTGCTGGCGCAAGTGACCATGTCCATTGGCGAGCAGCACATCACCGCCATCATCACTGCCGACGCTGCGAAGGAGATGCGCCTGAAGCCCGGAGAACGCGCCGCGGCGCTGATCAAATCAACCGAAGTAATGATTCTCAGGGTGTGAACCCAGGCAACGCTTATTCAACGCTCCCATGATGACTCGCCAAAACGCGATTCGACGCGCTGCCTTCTTCGTCCTGATTGGCGCTATCTCTCTTTCTTTCGGGTCGCGGCAACTGCGCGCGCAAAAGCGAGAAGTCAGCGTCGCTGCCGCCGCGGATTTACAATTCGCCATGGCTGACCTCGCCCACCAATTCGAAAAGGCGACCGGCGACGCGCTCCGTGTCACCTATGGCTCAAGCGGAAATTTCTTTTCCCAATTGCAAAACGGCGCTCCCTTCGATCTCTTTTTCTCCGCCGACATCGACTATCCCAAGAAACTCGAAAGCGCCGGTTTCGCCGAGCCCGGCTCGATCTTTGCCTACGCCGTCGGCCGCATCGTCATCTGGACGCCCGCAGACTCGAAACTCGACGTACCCAATCAAAATTGGAACGCCCTTCTCCATCCCAGCGTGAGCAAGATTGCCATCGCCAACCCCGGGCACGCTCCCTACGGACGCGCCGCCGTCGCGGCCATGCAAGCCGCGGGAATCTACGAAAAGGTCAAAGACAGGCTGGTCTTCGGCGAAAACATTTCGCAAGCTGCCCAATTTGTGCAGTCGGGCAACGCGCAAGCAGGCATCATCGCGCTATCACTCGCGGTATCACCCGCCATGAAGGACGGCAAGCGCTGGGAGATTCCGGCTGACACCTATCCCGCGATCGAACAAGCCGTCGTGATGCTGAGAAACGCGAGGAATAGAGATGCAGCGCGCGCATTCCTCGAGTTTGTGAAGAGCGAGTCAGGTCGCGCCACACTCGCCAGATACGGATTCGCGATTCCAACGGCTGCTCGGAGCGCCGCTCCCCAACCATGAACAGCACCCGTACGCAGCCAGCAATCTCAGTTCCGCCGCGCGGCGACCGCTAACCATGCAATCCCTGCTCCTTTCCATTCGGCTCGCCGCATGCGTCACCGCAATTCTCTTGGCAATCGGGTTGCCGCTCGCCTATTGGCTGGCGTATTCGCGATGGCGCGGCAAATTTCTGGTGGAGTCGATCGTGGCGTTGCCCCTGGTTTTGCCGCCGACCGTGCTTGGATTCTACGTGCTTGTCGCCATGGGCACGCGTGGCCCGCTGGGAAGAGTGTGGCAAGCAGCCTTCGGTCACGCCCTGGCGTTCACCTTTACTGGATTGGTTTTTGCTTCGGTGCTCTACAGTTTGCCGTTCGCCGTGCAGCCGCTGATCGCATCGTTTCAGAGCATCGATCGCAAGCTGCTCGACGCATCCGCCGTTCTCGGAGCCGGCGCTCTGCGGACTTTCCGCCGCGTCATCCTGCCGATGTCCATCCCGGGTGTGGTTACCGCGCTGGTCCTGAGCTTCGCCCATACATTGGGCGAGTTCGGCGTAGTCCTGATGGTTGGCGGGAACCTTGCGGGCAGCACCCGCACAATTTCGATCGACATCTACGATCACGTGCAATCCCTTGAATACGCGGAAGCGAATCGCCTGGCACTCATCCTGCTTGCCTTCTCGTTTGTCGTGCTTTCCATCGTGTACGGACTGAATCGCCGCATTGGCGGGCGCATGTGGTCACCATGGCCGGCGCGATAAGCACTAAGCCTCTCTCCCTGCGCATTCTCCTTGAGCGGCGCGCCACGAACGCTCCATTCTTCGTACTGGATGTCTCTCTCGAAATTCCTTCCGGCATTTCCATTTTGTTTGGCACCTCTGGAGCCGGAAAATCCACGTTGCTGGATTGCGTCGCGGGACTGCTGCGCCCGGACTCCGGCCAAATCAAAATAGGTGATGACATCCTCTTTGACTCCGAAGCGCGGGCGAACGTGTCTCCGCAGCGCCGACGCATGGCCTATGTCTTCCAATCGCTCGCTTTGTTTCCGCACATGACGGTAGAAGAAAACGTCGCTTATGGCCTGCCGTCCTTGCCCGAATCTCAGCGCTCCGTTCGAATCGCTGAGATCCTGCAAGCTTTTCGGGTCGAAAATCTCGGCACGCGAAGGCCCGCAGAAATATCCGGTGGAGAAAAGCAGCGTGTCGCGCTGGCGCGCTCGCTGGTCACCCGGCCGCGAATTCTCTTGCTCGATGAACCCCTTAGCGGCCTGGACGCGGAATTGAAAGTCTCAATTGTGGACGACCTGCGCGCGTGGAACGCCGCGCAAAGAATTCCAATCCTGTACGTAACGCACACCCGCGACGAAGTCGACGCCCTCGGCGAGCGCGTGGTTGTTCTCGACCGCGGCCGCGTCATCAGCGAAGGCCGGCCGCACGAAGTCCTCGCCGCGCCTCGCCGCAAAAGACTTGCCCAGGCCGCTGGCTTCGAAAACCTGCTGGACGCCACCGTAGTGGAGTTGCGCGAGACGGATGGCGTGATGCGTGTGCGCCTGGCCGGAAGCGCCAGCGAAATCGAAGTGCCGCTCGGCTACGCCACCCCAAACGATCACGTCAAAATCGCAATCCGCGCTGGGGACATCTTGCTGGCAACGCAACTACCGGTAGGGCTGAGCGCCCGCAACATTCTGGAAGGAAAAATCATCTCGCTCGAGACACGCGGCACTCTGGTGGCAGCCCGCGTACAAGCCGGAGTCATGTTTACAGTCCACGTAACGCCTGGCGCCACCCGCGCACTCGAACTCACCGCAGGCAAGCCTGTCTGGATAGTCCTGAAAACGCACTCCTGCCATCTAGTCAGCGATTAGCCAAAGTCTCTTGCATTTCCAGGAAGGGCTCCGCCGATCAACAATGCCGGATGGCGAAACGAAAAATCATGTAGGGGCACGCTTCAGCGCGTCCCGCTGTACCACTGTTGCCAAGCCCCCGCGTCCTTCCCGAAATTGAATCCGGAAATATCGCGCAACGCGTGTGCAGCCCATTCTTTCTGTGGCGTGCTCAGGCCCGCGTCGTCCAACCATCCCACCAAACTCGCCGCCGCAACCATACGCTGTTCGTGCGTATACATCCCCGCTTCCGCCAAACTACATGCAGCGCTTTCCTGCACGCCTGGCGAAAGGTCGTTGCGAAAACGCTCCAACAACATCGGCACGGTTTCATCCGTAGCGACGAGTCCGAGGCCATACACCGCTCCCGAACGCGTCCGTGCGTCCGAGTCATCCAGGTATCTCTTTAATGTCTGAGCGACGCGTTCCTGCTCAACGCCGCGATTACCCAGCGCACCCAGCATCCACAGCGCCCACGCTCGCGTGTTCCGATTCGCCGCCGCAAGCTCCAATCGATTCAGCCCGTCTGCATCCCGCGAAACTCCGTCGAGTGCCAGCGTCGCCTGCAACGCCGCCCCGCGCAAGTGCAGGTCGTGCTGATTGAGCGCCACGTTAACGAACTGGTTCGCCTTCGCGGTGCGTTGCGTTCCGCCAATCCAACTATCGGATTCGCTGAGAATTTGATCGGCAGCTATCGAATCTCCGGACGCCAGCCGCCCGAGAAGATTCTCCGCCTCGGCTTGCTGCGATGAGCTGGTCCCACCGGTCGTCGCTCCATTCCGCAACCCAGCGCCATTACCCCAGTCGGTTATCGAGCTCACCGAAGAATGAATTCGCCGTGCCCCGTTTTGCACCGTCCAGCCAAGTAGCATGATGAGAGCGAATCCCACAGAGAGATAAAGGATGACTCCCAAGGTGCGCGAAGGCCCGGATTGCGGAGGGGCGGTGCGATCCGGCGCAGTCAGCCCTTCAGGAGCGGCCGATTTCTTCGTCGCCTGTTCGACTTCGACCAGCGCGTGCACCACGTGGACTTTCGAAGGCTGCGGCGCTTCCTGCGGCGCATTGTGCGAGGCGGTGGCCGAAAGCTGCGCGCCATCAGTTGCCGTCGCCGAACTCTTCGGCAAATCGCGAGTTGGCTGCAATGGATCAGGCAAGGTGGCCCAACCTCGGGGGCTGATGCCAGCATGCAAAGCCCGCAGTTCCGAGGCTATCCCCCAGGCGTACCAGTGCAGCGAATCCGACAATGCTAACGAGTTTCAGCGGGGGTTCGGAGGATTCGGGGCTTCAGTGCCCGGTACGCTGCCTGTTTTGCCTACAGATTGATTCGCTCGGCCAAACTTACTCGCCACCGCCGCGCACGAAATTCTTGTCGCTATTGCTGTGGTTTAGCCGCGCCGGTAGTCCCCGCCGCGGAAAACTTTATCTCATCCGCCGACAAAGTGCTGTCAGGATTCGGCGTTGCGTGAATCACCACACGATCGCCTAGCGCCAGATCCGAGAGCTTCGCGGGCTTGCCGTCGCGCGAAACGTACATCGTTCCAGAAACGAGTTTCACCTCGACGGACTTCCCGTCGGCTTGCTTAACCACCACCGAGTCCGCATTTATTTTTTCCAACGTGCCCATTACGTGCTTTTTGTCTCCATGAGCGAACGCCACGCTCGCCATCAACGCGACCAGTACCAAGAGCGAAACAACTCGACGCTTCATAAAAGTTCTCCGTAACTCGGCCGGATCCGGCCGGCTAGGCCAGCCGCCCGATCCCCATAACAATCAGCATCCCGCCCACTAATCATGATGCTCCGGTGCGTGCTTTTGTTGTACCGGTTCGCTCCGCAGAAAATCCTGTTCCTCTTGATCTTCTTCGCGATCGTCCGGCCCCTTCGGATTCTGGCGCTCCATCTCCAACCGTTCTTCCATCGTCAGCTGCGGCAGGTGCCGGAGGAAAAGCACCAGGTTCCAACTATCGTCCTGGGAGGAGTGGGAACCTCCGCCAAACGCCGGCATGCCAGTGAAGCGCACTCCATTTTCGATGATCCAGAAAAGCTCGCCGTCGGAAAGCTTTTGCGTCTCCGGCAAACGAAGATCGGGCGGCTTCGGATACAAACCTTTGCCGTACATCGTATCGCCGCGCCCGTCGTTGCCGTGGCAGGTGGCGCAGTGATCCGCGAAATGCGCCCTCGCCTCCTTCAGTGTTTCGTCCGATGCGGAAATGGGATTGTGCTCGTTGCGCGCATTCGCCGGAATCGCCAGACGCCGCGCGTTTCGCGCGATCATTGTTTCCAACGCAGTGGGAGTGGCACGCGCGCTCAACCCGTTGTGCAAAATCGAAGCGCCGGCCGCCACCGCCAGACCCACGGCCACCACCGCAAGAAGAAGGATGAGGTTACCGCGTTTCATAATCGGCCTTCCATGGTATCCGAGCGTTCCTTATAGCCGCCACAGATTTTGATGTGCGGTACTGGACGGATTTTGTCATTTTCAGGTTAAAGCGCGACCGCGTGTAGGCAATGAGTGTCGATGAGTGTGAAGGCTATACTGCGCCCAGTCGTTCGACTCTGGATTCTGACGAACTGGCAGCCTCTCTGGTACGATACATTTCGCTGGCTCGTTGCCGGACCCAGCCGCTTTCGACTCGTCTATGAGCACTGCCGCACAACTTAGAAGCTCTGCCGCGCTGGCCGATTGTCCCGCCGATGTACGCGACGATCTGGCCGCAGCCTGCGACGGGGCCGAGCTTTCCTTCGAGCAAGGTTTGCGCCTTGCCACCGCCCAGCCGCCGGCGCTCGACGCGCTAATCGCGGTGGCGGATGCCTTGCGCCGCGAAACCGCGGGCGACACCATCACCTACGTCGTGAATCGCAACATCAATTTCACCAACGTCTGCTTCGTGGGTTGCAGCTTCTGCGGCTTCGCGCGAGGTCCGGGCGCGCCCGATGCCTATTCGCATTCCCCGGAACATGTCGTTCAAAAGGCTCAAGAAGCCTGGGACCGCGGCGCGACCGAAGTCTGCATTCAAGGCGGCTTGCCCCGCGACCTCGACGGATTTTTCTACCGCGATCTTTTGCGTGCCATTAAGCGCGCCATTCCCGCTATGCACGTCCACGCATTTTCACCGATGGAGATTTCTTATGCTGTGGACAAGACCGGAATGCCGTTGCGCGATTACCTGCACATGATGAAAGACGAAGGCCTTGGCAGCATTCCAGGAACCGCCGCTGAAATCCTGGACGATCGGGTGCGCCAACGGCTAAGCCCGAACAAGCTTCCCGTCGCGCGCTGGGTCGAAATCATCACCACCGCGCACGAACTGGGAATTCCCACTACCTCCACGATGATGTACGGCCACGTGGAAGAACCTGCGGATTGGGTGCGGCACATACTACTGCTCCGTTCGATCCAGAAGCGCACCGGCGGCTTCACGGAATTTGTCCCGTTGGGATTCATTCACGAAAATACCAGGTTGTATAAACACGGCGGTGCCCGGGCCGGCGCGAAACACGACGATCACCTGCGCGTCCACGCGTTGTCGCGCGTGCTGCTGCACTGCGCGATCAAAAACCTGCAAGTATCTTGGGTGAAACTGGGATTCGGGGTTTCGCTCGAGTGCCTGAAGGCGGGCGCTAACGATTTCAGCGGCACGTTGATGGAAGAGAGCATTTCGAAGGCTGCGGGCGCCACGTTTGGTGAGTTCGTTTCGCCCGAAGAATTCCAGCGAATGATTCGTTCGATTGGGCGCGTCCCCGCCGAGCGCAGCACCACCTACAAAATTCGGCGCTTCTTCGATTCGCCGGAAGCACCCGATCCGTTGGAAACGAGAGCGTCGACGGCGCTGACATTGTTGCAAGAGGGAAACCGTCAACCGTACGCGGAAGGCTCGTATTGAAATTCGATGCGCTCTCTCTTGCTCCCAATCAAAGACCTCCGAAATGCTAAGCAGCGGCTTGCTGGTGTGTTGACGCCGGAGGAGCGCTTTGCTTTAGCGCACGCGATGTTGGCCGACACGATCCGCGCGGTAAAGGGCGTACGGCACGCCGACAAGATTCTTGTGGTGACGAACTACGAGCCTGCGATGGAAGCTGCGCGCGAAAACGGCTGGGAAATTCTCCGCGAGGAGCGACAGATCTCGGAGAGCGTGTCCGTGGATGCCGCATCGCGGCATTGCGAGGATCGCGGCATCACCGCGGTGTTGCGGTTGCCGCTGGATTTGCCGCTGGTGCAATCACGCGACATCGATGAGCTGCTCCTGACGGAATGCGCCGCGCCGGCGCTGGTGATCGTGCCGTCGCGCGATGGAACCGGGACCAACGCGATTCTTCGCACGCCGCCAACGCTATTCCCCTCACATTTCGGCAGCGGCAGTTTTGCGAAGCATTGCGGCGAAGCCGAACGCAGGGGCGCCCGGATTCTCAAAGGGCGGAACGTGCGCCTGGAAATGGACGTGGACGACGAAGCGGATTTGCGCGCGCTACTGCAGCACGATTTGAGCGGCACACAAACGGGCGCGTGGTTGCAGGACAGCGGCCTCTCTAAAAAGTTGCGCCCGGAGTCCATAGCAGGGGCGAGCATTGCGGCGAGCATCTAGGCGGTTTTCCGTAGCAATGATCCAGACAAACATCCGCGCAGTTGTAGGGACACAGCAGTCCTGTGCCCCAGCTTGCCCGGGCGAAGACCCGATCACCACGCCCTTGGTCCCGAGCGCTGGATGAGACAAAAAGTCTATTCCGATCTCGACGCGGTGGTCGCGGACGTGCCGGACGGCGCGCGAATCATGTTTGGGGGATTCGGCGGCGCGGGCTTTCCGAACAATTTGATCGCCGCGCTGGCGCGCAAGGGCACGAAGGACATCGTGGCCATCAGTAACAACTGCGGGACGCGCGACGGTGAACTCGGACTTTTGTTCAAACTCGATCGTATCCGCCACGTAACCGCCTCGTTTCCCGGCCCGCATTCAAACTATTTCCAGGAGCGTCTGGTGGCGAAAGAAGTGACATTGGAGCTTGTTCCGCAGGGAATCTTGTGCGAGCGGATGCGCGCTGCCGCTGCTGGGCTACTCGGGTTTTACACTACCGTTGGCGTTGGCACTGAGGTTGCCTCCGGAAAAGAAGAGCGCACGATTGACGGTAAGCGCTGCATTCTGGAAATGCCCATTCACGCCGATTTTGCTTTCATCAAGGCGCAGAAGGCCGACGAACTTGGCAACCTGACCTACCGGCTGGCGGCGCAGAATTTCAATCCAATCATGGCCATGGCCGCGAGAATCACCATCGTGGAGGTCGAGGAGATTGTTCCCATCGGCGCGATCGATCCCGAGAGCGTGATGACTCCGGCGATTTTCGTGCACCGCATCGTGCAAGCGAAAGGAATTCGCTATGCCGGGTAAGGCGCGCCTGACACGAGAACAGATCGCGCAGCGCGCCGCGCGGGAATTTCCGGACGGTGGTTACGTGAATCTCGGCTGGGGCATTCCGAACCTGATCGCCGATTATTTGCCTCCTGGAATCACCGTTTATTTTCACAGTGAAAATGGAATTCTGGGCATGGGGCGACGCGCCAAGCCGGGAGAAGAGGATTACGATTTGGTGGACGCGATGAAGGTACCGGTAACGCTGGTTCCGGGTGCCTCCTTTTTTCACCAGGCCGATGCGCATCTGATGACGCGCGGCGGGCACCTGGATGTGGCGGTGCTCGGCGGATTTCAAGTCTCCGAAAAGGGCGATCTCGCCAATTGGAAAATTCCGGGGGCGAAGGGCTCCGGCGCAATCGGAGGCGCGATGGACATCGCGGCTGGAACGAAGACGCTCATCGTTTGCATGGAGCACACCACCAAGGAGGGCGCGCCGAAGATCGTGCGAGAGTCTACTTATCCCCTGACCGGATTGGCGTGCGTCACAACCATCATTACCGATCTTGCGGTGATCGACATCAGAGCGGATGGACTGGTTCTGCGCGAAGTTGCGCCGGGATGGAGCGCGGCGGAAGTGCAGGCGCTGACCGGCGCAAAGCTGACTGTGCCAGAGAACGTCCCGGAAATGCGCCTCCCCTAGCTGTACAATCCCAGGTCGAGAAATGGAGGTCTTCGTGACGAGCGTGTTTTCTCCTCCCGATCTTGTATCGAGACCATTCAACGTGAACGTTGCGCGGCTGATGATGGCAACGCCGGACGCTCTGTTCTTGGCGTGGACCGAGCAGTTCGATCGCTGGTTTGCGGTTCCGGGGACGGTATTGATGAAGGGCGAGGTCAATGCGGTTTTCTTTTTCGAGACGGAGTTCGAGCAAACGCGTCATCCACACTACGGCCGATTCCTGCGACTTGAGCGGAACTTGCTTGTGGAACTTACTTGGCTCACGTCAGCGACCAAGGGGTTTGAGACCGTGGTCACGGTGGAATTCTTGTTGCAGCCGGGCGGTACGCTGCTTCAACTGACCCACGCCGGTTTCCCCGACGAGGAAATGAGAAAGCGGCACGAAGAAGCGTGGCCCATCGTCCTCGCACATCTCGACCAGCGGGTCGCAGCTTGAAGGCGATCGGGTTGAAAAACTCCGCGATCCCAATATTTCGGAGTGCGGCTATCCTCGTGCTCGCCGCCACGTGGTTATCTTCCACTGCGTCCGCTCAAGACGATGTGGTCTATCGCGTCCGCTACGATCGATCTACTCCATCAGTCGCGCACGTCTCGCTTGGTCTCAATCTCTTCGCTGCGGCGCCACTCACGCTGATCATGCCGCGCTCATTTCCCGGTGGATATGTCCAGCGCCCTTACGATCCCTACGTCATCAACGTTAAAGCTTTTGGGGAGAATGGCAATGCGATCGATGTGCAGCGCGAAGAACTCGGCCCGCGCTGGGCGATCGGGAAGTGCTGCGATCGCGTGACCCGCGTCGAGTACGACGTGGACGTGGCCCAGATGGAACGCGAGATTTTCGCGGCGTCTGACAGTTCCAAGATTCGCGATGGGTACGTGGGTCTGTTGGGCTACTCCGTTTTCGCATTTCTCGATGGATGGGAGAGTCGCAGCATCGCTCTGGAAATTGCCGCCCCGGAGGGATGGCCGGTTTTTGCAACGCTTGCTCCAGCCAGCCCAGCGGCGACCACCACGTTGACGGCCCACGCGCCGAATTACTATGCGCTGGCGGATTCGCAGATCATGATGGGGCCAAAGCTACAGTTGCGAAAAGTTGACGGCGGTATACCGTTGTTTTTGGCGGCCTACGCAGAGGGCGATGCGGACCTGGCGCGCGAAGCGGTTCTCGCGCGCGACGCACTGGACAAAGTCATCACCTATTTCGGCAAAGCGCCCTTTCCCAACTACTCCGTGGCGCTGGAGTATCTCAAGCCGGTTTCCCCGCAGCACGAATACGGATTCAGCATGGAGCATCTGAACAGCGGCACGTTCTATATGGAGCTGGGGAATGCGCTCACCGCTAAGAGCACCGATGCCGAGAAGGAGGCGCATCGATTCAACTACGCGCACCATATCGCGCACTCTTGGATTCCCAAACGCGCCTACGGAGCTGGCTACTTGCCGTTCACGTGGGAAATGGCGCCGGTCATCGATACGATCTGGTTCAACGAAGGGTTTGGACGCTATGCAGCGATTGCGGCGCTGGCCGACGCACTGCCGAGGGACGACGCTGCACGCTACCGTAAAGAAAAACTAGATCGTTTGCGTGGCATCGTTGCAGCGGCACCGGCGTTCCTGGAGCGCATGTCGCTGGACGTGCTATCCCGCGAGGGATCGTTTCTGTATGCCGAGGACTTTCGTGTCGGCATGAATTTGTTCGCTCGCGGCGCTTTGATGGCTGGGGAAATGGATGATCGCATTCGCGCGCAAACGGACGGAAAGAAATCATTGCGCGATGCGCTGCGCCATCTGATCGACTGGAGCGAGCAAAATCAGCGCGCGTTTCGTACCGAGGAGCTCCCCGTCATTTTCGGCGAGGCCACCGGCGTGGATACTGCCAGCATCTTGCGACAATGGATGCAGGCGCCTTTACAGCCACCGCAGTTTGCACCGCCGCAGGTGACACCGCCGGCGGTGCACTGATTTGCCGGGAGTGGTACAGTCTTGGAGAAGCTCTCAGTTTTGTTTTCAACTTCTGGAGGTCCCCATGGCAGAGCAAGTACCCGAGAAATACTCCGATCTGTTTAAGAAGAAGGCGTTCGCCAATCTTGGCACGTTGATGAAGGATGGCAGCCCGCAGGTGACGCCGGTATGGTTCGACTACGACGGCCACCACGTGCGCGTAAATTCGGCGCTGGGCCGCGTGAAGGACAAAAACATCCGCCGCGACCCGCGCGTGTCGCTATCGATAGTCGATCCGGAAAATCCCTACCGGTACTTGGAGGTCCGCGGCAAGGTAGTGGAGATCACGCAGAACGGCGCGGACGACCACATCAATTCCCTGTCGCAAAAATATTTGGGCAATCCGGTGTATCCGTACCGGCAGCCCGGCGAAGTGCGCGTACTGTATAAGATCGAGCCCGATCGATTCAGCACGATGGGGTAGGGAGCAGTTCACAGTCGAAAGCTCATCCTAGATAGCACAGACACTCCTGTCTGTGTCCCAGCGGCCCACACCGCGAATCATGCAAATCCAATAAACGCGCCTAAGGCACTATCGAAGTTTGATTACTGTTGGGTGGCGTGGTCGATGAACGTGGCTATGTGGTTGTGGAGGTTTACGCGGTCTTCGTCGTGCAGGTACATCATGTGGCCAGCGGAGTAGTAGTCCTCTTTGATGTTTTTCTGGAGGGCTTCGGGCAGGCCCAGGTGCTTCATGGTGAATTCAGTGGCGAAGAACGGGGTGGCGAAATCGAAGTAGCCGTTTTCGACCTGGACCAGTAGACGTGGGTTGGTGATCATGGCTTGGGCCAGGTCGCCTTCGACGTTAGGAGCGCCGGGAAAAAAGCGGCGCGGGCCGGTTTGCTGGCGCGTCCAGTTCCAGATTCCGCCTGCGCCGTTGGTGTTGTGGTAGACCTTGTCGCCGCCGAATTTCAGCTCGTTGTGATTGTAGGCATTGATCAAGGCAGTGAAGGCGCC
This sequence comes from uncultured Acidobacteriota bacterium, assembly GCA_963832615.1. Taxonomy (GTDB): domain Bacteria; phylum Acidobacteriota; class Terriglobia; order Acidiferrales; family UBA7541; genus Acidiferrum. Next base: position 605,059 of record CAWHVA010000027.1, on the reverse strand, counting down.
TCCCACTGCGGGACCTTCCGGGTCACCCTGGGCATTTTCTTCCAACAGATCGTAGGTGTAGCCCGTGAAACGCGCGTCGATCCTGCCGGTGGTCAGGCCGGCGCTGCGTTGCAGCTCGACGCGGAACTGGCTTAGCGTTACGCGCAGATCGGCTTTGATCAGGTAGTCTTCGCTTAGGCCGGTGAAGTAGGAGAGCTTTTTTGCGACCGCAGCTTTTTCGGCGGCGGAGAGCTCGGCGCCCTTATAGAGAGCGGCGGCGTACTCGCCTTGCGCGTACTTGCGGGCTTCCTCAATGAACCCGGGCAGATCGGCGGGACGATCCTTCAAGACCTTGTGATACCAGGCGACCGCGGCGTAGCTGGGGAGATAGAAGATGTAAGGTCGGTCGTCGCCGGGAGCAAATGATAGAGTCGCGAGATCGAGGACCGAGGAGATCAGGACGATGCCGTTCAGGTGGACGGTGTCGTGATTCTGCAAATAATTCCCCAGAGCTGCCGATCGGAATGTGCCGTAGCTTTCTCCAATCAGAAATTTGGGTGAATTCCAGCGATCGTTGCGGCTTAGGTAGGTGACGATGAATTGCGCGAAAGCTTCTACATCTTCATCAATCCCATAAAAATCTTTTTCCTGGGCTTTGCAAACCGCGTGGCTGTAGCCCGTGCCCATGGCGTCGATGAAGACGAGATCGGTTTTATCGAGGAGGCTCTCGGTGTTGTCCACGAGTTTGTATGGGGCGGGAGGGGTGAACACGCCGTCCACGGTGTGCGCGCGGCGTGGCCCAAAGGCGCCCATGTGCAGCCACATGGTGGCGGAGCCAGGGCCGCCGTTGTATAGGAATGAGACTGGGCGAAGGCTCAGATCTTTCACGTCGCTGCGCGTGTAGGCCACGGAATACAGAAGTCCCGTCGGGTCGCCCTTGTCGTTTTTGAGTAGCGTTGTGCTGGCCGTGGCTTTGTAGGAGATTGTCTGCGCGCCGATGCGGAGGGTGTGGTCGGTGACAGAGGATTCTTCCTTGGTTGCGGCGGCGTCGCATTTGTCTTTGCTGTCGGAGGCTTTGGCGTCTTTCTCTTTGTCTGGCGCTTGGGCCGCGAGGCGATGTGATGAAACGAAAAAAAAGAATGCGGCAGCAGCCAGCAGAATCAAACGCTTTGTCATCCGAATGCTCCCTCGAATACGGCGCTGGGCAAGAGCCCGATGAAACGGCGGGATTGTATGTTGCGGGGCGGATCGAGTCAAAGGAAGTCTGCGGGCGTCTTGCTTGAGGGAGTAGCGGGCGTGGACTATGGAATTTTTTCTTAGGCGGTGGCTTTGGCGCCCTTGCGGCTCACGTTTGCCGGGGATCTGATTGCATTTTGAGGTGCTGGCGGCGCTAGGTCGCGCTGGACCAGTTCGAAAGAGCGGAGACGGGCTTTGTGATCGTAGATGTGGGCGGTGATTATCAGTTCGTCTGGATTGGTGACGTCGAGGAAGTTTTGCAGGCCCGCGCGTGACTGTTTCGGGTGAGCCTACGGCGGAGACAGTTAGAGTTTGGCTGGCCAGGGCTTTTTCCGCGGGAGACCAGAACGTGTCGATGTCGTCGATCGGCGGAGGGATTTGGCCGGGCATGCCGCGGCGAAGATTCGTGAATGATTGCTGGAGTGAGGTGAAGTGATGGCGGGCTTCGCCATCGGTTTCTGCGGCGATGACATTGATTCCCAGCATGGCGTACGGGTGGTCGAGTTGCTTCGAGGGCTTGAAGAGGTGGCGGTAGAGGCGCAGTGCGTCCAGCATGTCGGCGGGCGCGAAATGCGAGGCGAACGCGAAGGGGAGGCCGAGGTGTGCGGCGAGTTGTGCGCTGAACAGGCTTGAGCCCAGGAGCCAGATGGGGACGCGCAGGCCGGCGCCGGGGACGGCGCGGATTTTTTGTCCAGGCTGGACTTGTTCGAAATAGTGTTGCAGCTCCAACACGTCTTCGGGAAAGCGGTCGGAGCTGGTGGCGAGATCGCGGCGAAGGGCGCGCGCGGTTAGTGTGTCCGTGCCAGGAGCGCGGCCGAGACCTAAATCGATGCGTCCGGGAAAGAGCGAGGCTAGCGTGCCGAACTGTTCGGCAATGACGAGCGGCGAGTGGTTTGGCAACATGATGCCGCCCGAGCCGACGCGAATGGTTTTGGTGCCGCCGGCGATGTGGGCGATGACGATGGAGGTAGCGGCGCTGGCGATGCCTGGCATGTTGTGGTGCTCGGCGAGCCAGTAACGGAGGTAGCCCCATTGTTCGGCGTGTTGCGCAAGGTCGAGAGAGTTGCGAAAGGCGTCGGAAGCCGTTGCGCCTTGCGAAATGGGGGAGAGGTCGAGAACGGAGAAAGGGATCATGGCTATTTACGGATTATTGGATGATTGTGGTCGCGGTAGCGGTACTTTTTCGCTGGGCGTCGGATTGAGGAGGGATCTGCCACAGAGGCACAAAGTTAGAAAATCCGGGGAAGGCGCGGTCTTGCGTGGGCGGATCGCTGGAGTGATCGGAAGAGAAAAGAAACGAGATTTCCGTCCGAGTGGAAGTCCTGGCAAGTTGGGGCGCAGCAGTGCTGCACCCCTGCCAGGAGAAGAAGGGAAGCTACATTTTTTGGACGACTACGTTTAGCGACGAGCTTTGGACGCTGCCGAAATTGACGCTGGTCGGGTCCATGGTCATGCCGATTTGCCACAGCGTATTGCCAGTGTTGTCGGTCAAGCTCAGGGTGAGTTGAATCTGGCCAACCAGGCCCATGATTTGTGGAGCGGCGAACAGCACGCAGGTGGCCTGGCCGTTCGTCAACGGTGTATTGCCGCCGAGCTTCACTTGCGACGTGGCCATGGTGTAGTTCAGTGTGCCGACGACTGGGGTTCCATCGGGATGAACGAAGTTCAGCGTCAATTGCGGAGAGACGCCGTTCGAAGTGATTTCGAGGGCGGTGACTTTGCCGCGATCGTGACCCGGAACATTGTCCAGTTCAATGGAGATTTGACCATTGGTTACTGCGATGTCCGCTCCCTTGATGAGGGCCGCGCCCGCGCCGACGGTCTTGAAAATGTCAAGATTCTGGAATACGACACTGCCTTGCGTCTTGACGTTGAACACCCGGCCGCCGACGAAATCGTCTGCGGTATTGAGCTCCGTGAAGTAAAAATTCACGTGGTATGCGCCGTTCGGGACGGCAAACGTGTATACGAGTGGTTTGGTGTCGTCGGGCATACGGCCACCTTGAAAGAGCGCCGGGTCCGCGGTGCCTGAAACTGGACCTTTCATTTGGCTCACCATTCCACCGCTGAAGTCATAGTCGGTGGCCCAGGCTTGGCCTTTCGAGTCGGTGTATGCGGAACCTCCGCACTTCACGCGGATGGGCTGCTGCGGGGTTTGCGCTTTTGCCGGCACGCACAACAGGAAAACAAACGAAATGAGAGCTAGGGCCTTGCTCACTAATCCTCCTCGACGCGAGTTACTTATTAAATTAAAAGACTCTAACGGCAAGCGTAGGGAGGGCCTGAGGGGGGCACCGCTTGCAACTTCACGGCTGACAATAGGTTCCGGATACTCCTCGGGCAACTGTCCGGAGGGCCGTATTTGGGACAGCATGAGGGATAGGACTTCTTAGACCCAGAACAGGTAGAAGCTATGTGACGGCGAAGTGAATGGAGAAAGAATGCCGCGACGGCGGCCGTGACGTGCTAAAGCGTGCCCCACAAATTCGCAAGCCGTGATAGTGGATTACATGCGAGCTGCTACGCGCGCAGCGATGTGATTGTCGGGAGTGCGCATGATCAGGACGAGGCTGTCGCTGAGCGGAACGCCGGCGCTCGGGACCGAGAACTCATAGGACCAGGCGAGTTTTTCGGGGACGGGATTACCGTGGGCGGCGGCGCGCGCCGTGGCCGTGGGTAGCACTGGATCGACAGAAAAATATTTGGCTTCAACGTTGGTGATAGGCCGCAACTCGACGCCGTGCTTCCAGTACAGATAAAGATGCATGGTGCTCATCATCGCGCGCGTGAGATGGGTGGAAGAGTTGGTGTTTTCCACTTGTGGCGGGCAGGTCTGATCGAAGTGATCGAAGACGACGAATTGCAACGACAATTGATCGGGGAACTGCGTGACCGTTTCGTTGCCGCGGCGGAATACGGCGCCGGAATCGGTGTCGATGCGTTTGAGATTGTCGAAAAAGCCGGGCGCGGCGACGTGCCCGGAGATGCGGAAGCAGGGGCCGTTGGGGATGGAGCCGTTGGTTTGCAGGAACAGGCCGCCTTCGTAATTCCAGACCGTCTTTTCGCGCGATGGTTGGGGCGCGGGGCTGACGCGCAGGGCGGCGAGCAAGAGAGCTACGCCTAGCCACGCCGGCACTCGAGGGCGAAAGCGCAAATTGGAATACCCCGTCAGAGAGAGTTTACCCCTGAACGGGGGCGGAAAAAATGGGGGCGGAGGCTGGCGGCGGGTTGCTCTTGTCAGCGGTCGGCTACGAATCACGATGCTCGGTTGGAAACGTGTGGAACGAAGACCCACACGCAAAACCGGCGTAGGGGGCGCCCAAGAGGACGATGCGCACTGGCGGTCCAGGGATCAGCGGAGTCGATTCGACGCCGCTGGCTTGGTTCGCGATTCGAGGTTTTGATTTTTTCAGCGACTGCGCTTCATGCTTCGCAGCAACGCATTTAAGGCTGAGGCCGCGTCGGCCATGGCCTGCCGCTCGGAAGCTATTTGCGTCGCCGGATCCTGACACTCACGTGCGCGGTCAATTGCGGCCAAGGCTGCGTCGAGTTTGATCTTCAGCTTGGTGGGATCGACTTCCAGCAACGCGGCGAGGTAAGTTTCCCTCCAGTCCTTAGCGGGCTTCCAGATCGCCGCGTTGCAGGCATCCCTAAAAACAAAAGCGCGGTAATGAATTGGAATGGGCGTTCCATCCTTGTGGCGCAGGACGTATTCGCCTTCCATCGCGCCGGCTTTCAGGTATTGCGCGAACAATTGCGGGACTTCATCCACGTTGTAGCTGATATCGTCCACCGTCATGCGCAGGATTTCTTCGCGCGTGTAGCCGAGGAGTACGCAGACGGCCTCCGTGCAGTCCAGATATCGGCGAGACGAATCCACGAAGACCACGTATTCGGCGCCACTAGCTCGGGATGCTGGTGATGCAGCACCGGCGCATTATAGCGCGCCGGCAGACGGGTGAGCCTGTCTAGGGTGTGGCGCGAAGCAGGAACGAGAAACCGTCGACGGTGTGGATGGCTTTTCCGTCGCCGGCGGGTTTTACTTCGCCTTGGCCGGCGCGGACCGCTTCGATGGCGCTGACGAGTCTGGGGAGGACGGAAGGTTGCGCTGTGGGAACGTTGTGAGCGCCGAGGACGAGTTTGAGCTGCGGCGCGAGCTCGGCAATTTTTTTGACGGAGGCGACGTAGGCGTCGAGGTCGGTTTCCGGGCGATAGAGCCAAATGGGGGCGGGATAATAGGTGTCGCCGGTGAAGAGCAGGCCGTTGTCGCGGTCGAGCAGGCAGATGGAGTCGGGGGTGTGGCCGGGCGTGGCGATGACTTCTACCGTGCGACCCCCGAGGTTCACTTTGAAGCCGTCGTGGACGGGGATGGAGACGTGCCAGGGTTTAGTGGCGTAGGTTTTGGGATCGAAGCCCTTCGGAAGATCGCCGCAGATTTGTCCCGGAGCGATTTCTGCTTGGGCGTCTTCGCGGCCGCCTTTTGTGCTGGCGCGAGTGAACGCCGTGTCCATGCCGAAGACGTAGGGGAATTGCCAGTTCCCGCCGATGTGATCGTTGTGGGTGTGGGAATTGAGGACGACTATGGGGCGGGAGGTGAGGCGAGTGACCAGCGCGTGAATGTTCCCGATACCCATGCCGGTGTCGAACAGGACCGCTTGCTTGGTGCCCATGATGAGGTAGGCGATGGTTTCTTCGAATTGGTGAGGTTCGTAGATGGCGATCGTGTTGGGGGCGACTTTGTAGATTTCGAACCATGGCTCGTTGGGGAGGATGCGCTCTAGCGATTTGTATTCCGGGCGAGGAAGGCTGCGGCACCATTCGGGAGTTTCGGGTTGCGGTGAATCGGGAAAAGAAGGATTCAACACAGCGCGCGCAGAGACCGGAGCGCGGAGATTAAGGAGATTTTTTGCTGCCGATCGGACTGGCCCGATCACCGCTGTACACAGTGCTACGGATACCGAGATTACGGTGAGTACTTTGGATTTTCTTGGGCGCGGCATCTTCGTTCGGCGCTTCGTGTGGATCAACTTTTTCCGTACTTTTCGTAGAATTTGTTGGTGAAGATGCTGGAAGGATCATACAGCTTCTTTGCGGCCAGGAAGCGGTCGAAGTCTGGATAGGCTTTCCGTAATTGCACGGGGGAGTAGAAGAGTTGGTACGGGAGATAGTAGGTACCGTTCAGGCCTAGCGCGAGATCGATCAGGTCCGTGGTGGTCTTCTCCAGGATCTGGCTTTCGCGGTCGTTGAATTTCTGATTGAAATAGAGGACGTACGCGAACATGTCTTCGCGGGCGTACGGCAACGCGGTGACCGTGTCTTTGTGCACGATGCGGATGGTGACGTTGATAAGATTCGCACCGTTCGCGTCCACGATCTTGTGGAGGCCGTCGACGAATTCCGGGAGGCGCTGCTGGGGTATGAAATATTCCTGAAGGATGTCGGTGTCGCGGAGGCGGTTCTCGAGGTAGTCCATGGAGTCGTACATTTCCTGATTGCGGGAGACCAGGCAGCCTTCTTCGCGGCTCATGGCCTGGTTGCGCGTCATGCAAGTATGCAGGCGGGGCTCGCCGTATTTTTCGAGCACCCAGCGCAGGCGGCGGCCCGGGCCTCCGGTTTTTGAGAAATTGATCACGAAGCGGTCGAGCCAGACGAAGCGTGCGGGCTTTAGCGGTTGCACCGGCACGGTCTCGGGAATTCTTTCGTAGGTGTGGATCGCGGCTTCGGTGAGATAGGTGGAAGGCGACATTGAAAGACGCCCGTAGGCGAGGCCGATCTTCGGATTGCCTTCGACGTTTTTCTGGTAGTAGTCGGCGAAGTCCTTGTAGTCCAGGTATTGCGTTTTCCAAACGTACATTTCGTTGTCCACGACGTCGAGATCGACGTCCAGGATCACGCCCATCAAGCCGTACCCGCCCAGCGCGTTGCGGAACAACTCCGGGTTTTCCGACGGACTCGCGGTCTTGATCTCGCCGCTGGCCAGCATCATGCGCATCGAGCGGACGGTGGAGGCGATCGGGCCGGGATTATGGGCGATGCCGTGGGCGTTGACGCTGAGTGTGCCGCCGACAGTGAAGATATTGATGGACTGCATGGCTTTGACGGAAAGGCCCTGCGCGTCGAGGAAAAGTTGTATTTGCTTCCACGTGGCGCCGGTCTGGACGTTGAGGATCTTGTGCTCTTTGTCCAGGTGCAGCTGGTTGAAGCCGCGCATGTCGAGGACCATGCCGTCCTGGACGAAACTCTGGCCACCCATGCTGTGCCGCTGGCCTGCGGCGGTGACTTTCAGGTTGTGATCGCGGGCGAACTGTAGTGCATGCGTGATGTCGTCAACCGACGTGATCTTGACGATGCCGTAGACGGATGTCTTGTTGAGATGGCTGGCGTCGTTGATGAAGCCGCAGACTTGTTCGAAGGGCACTTGCGGAGAAGGCGCGACTTGCAGGACTAGCGTGGTGGGCTTGGTTTGATCCGCGTTCGGAGGATAGACGAAGTCGGAGGTTTTTTCGCTTGCTGGAGCGGCGGAGTACTCGAAAAACTCTTTGGTGGCAATCACTATGATCGCGATGGCGAGAAAGAACGCGACGAACCGCGACTTCTTGCGAGCCGGGGAGTTAGTGTTTTGCATAAGTAAGGCAAGAAGTAGGTACCCGCAAAGTATACGAGCAACTATCCTTGGGAAGAGGTCTTCCAGGAGCTGCGCATGTCCAAAAAAATAACGACGATCCAGAAGTGTGCGTGGGGCTTCGCGGCGTTGTTTCTCGGGGTGTACCTGCTGGACTACGTGCCCGGGATCATGGACGCAAACGGGTTGATGTTCGGGCTGTTTCAGATGACCAGCATCGTGGACCTCGGGCATCTGGGAGCGGGCACGTTGGCGGTGATCGGGGCGTTGATTTCAGCACGAGCGGCGCGGATTTATTTCTGGGTGCTGGGCATCTGGTATCTGATCGACGTGGTCACCTATTTTGTGGGGCACCTACACAAGATACCGCTGACGAAAAACATCCTGGTGAATATGCCGCATATTCTAATTTTCATTGCGGCGTTTTGGATTGCTTCGACTGTGAGTGTGCCGGGTTCAGAGAGTTCGGCAAACAAAGAGGCCTAGACACGTCCAATGATCCCCTTTCTGAAGTGGTTCCTGCGGAAAGCTGCGATTGCATTGATTATTTCACTTGGTGCATTCGCGCTTTTTCTGATGGTTTTTGAATCCTGGTGCACGTTTTCGAAGGCCGATGTGGGATCGTTGCCGGACGATGGGCCGATCGCGGAAGCCAACGTCCGCAACCGGCCGCTTCAGGATGCGTACTACAGCTATCCGGAGTGGTACATCGTGTGGAGCTACGAGGAACGCGCGTCGTTTCTAGAAAAGGGATCGCCGCCGAGTGATTTTCCGTACTTCGGCTCGATCCACCAGTACTGGCGCGGATACTGCATGATTTGCAGGATCACTCATAGCCGGCACCAGTCTAGTCTCGGCGGTCATGTGATGGACGTGGTGCTGGGGACGAGCTTTGCCGCAGAATATACGGTGCGCGGTTTGTACGAGAAGACGATGGGAGCGTTCAGCGAATGGACGAGCTCGGATCAAATTGTCGACGAAGACCGCTATGCGGCGAGAGTGGCGCGTGAGTATGCGAACTTTGTTTACATGCGGCCGTTTTACGAATTTCATTTCGCGCATGCGCTCGCGGGATTGTGGAAGGAGACCAGCTTTTGGGGGCCGCATGAGTTCCGAAAGCTGGAGCGTAAAGGGATTCTGACCGTGGACTATGGGCTGGAATCGATCTACGCGGGAATTCTGGAGAAACTGAGCCATCTGACCTACGGTGTGGAACCCACGGAAACTTATACGTGGATTGAAAACATGCCGGAATCGCTGTTTGCGAAGTATCCCGAGGCGCGCAGGGTGAAAAGCGGCGACGGGCGATCGTACCTTGTGAGCATCCCACGCTACCAGGAATTCACTCAGGTGGCCGTCAGGATGGCGAAGGATAATGTGCACTTTACACAGATCGCGGGAAACAACGTGATCGTGGTCAGCGCGATGGTGCGTAACTGGACCTATGAGACGCCGGAAGAGCGCGTGCTGTTTTTTGAGAAGTTTTTGACGCAGCCCGACATGAAGAGAGTCGTGCTGGAGTGCCGCGTGCGCGATTTGCACCTGGTGCTGAACGATCTGGCGAGCCGCGGCACCATCGAGCACATCTACGACTATTGAAGCCCACTTCCGCCCTTTTGTGGTTGCCATTGTAGCGGCCGCCGACCGTTTACCATGAGCCACGAAGGGTGGCGGGCGCCTTTCACCGCGGTTGACCGCGGTAAATGAGTACCGCAAACCGGACAATGGACGCCGGATCATCACAACGCCTTGCGAAACAGAATAGCCCGCTCAACGATTTCGTATCCCAGGCTTTGATGGACACGTTGCGATAGTTCGTTTCCGAGTTGCGTGTCCGAGGCCATTTCCACGCAGCCCTGGCTTCGCGCCCAGTCTTCGGCAGCGGCCAGGAGTAGCTTGCCGATGCCGCGATGGCGGTGTCCTTCCGCGACGTACCATCCTTCGACGTAGCCGACTGGATGAGCTGGGTCGCAGTGGTCGGCGTGCGAGCGGAGACCTACTTCGAGAAAACCGAGCAGCGATTTGTCGTTTGCTTCCGCCACGAAGACGACGAGCGGCAGAGTGCCCGGAGGATTCCCCGAGAGAATCGCTTCGAGTTCGCGGGAGTGTTCTTCTACGGGACCGTCGGGCCAGAGCGCGTGGAACAGCGCAGCCAACGTGGACCGGTCTGAGGGATTTGCGAGTCTGATGTGAATGGTCGACATCGTTATCGTGGCAGCGACGGCGAAAAAGAAAGATTTAACGCAGAGAACACAGAGGTCGGACACAGAGGGCGCGGAGATATCCTGCATGAAGCCGACCTCTTAACTTTTTGTCTACAACCACAGTGGTCATCTTCGCTAGATGTCTCCGTGTTCTCTGTGCTCTGACCTCCGTGCCCTCTGCGTTAAAATCTTTCTTTCTCTTTCCTCTCATTTGGCGGACGTTGAGAAGAAAATATTCTTTGGGATCATCATGTGGACGCCTTTATTGCCGTCGACAAGTTCGGTGATGTGCAGGTCGGCGGCTACGCTGGAGAGCATGTAGGCGTCGTCGCGGGAGAGGTGTTTCTCGGTCATCAGGAACTCGATCATTTCGCGGACGGCTAGCGTGGCGGAGGCGTTCAAGTCGTCGTTGAAACCCATGGTCAAGTAGTGCGTGGGAGTTTCCGCGCGCGGCCACTTGAGGTGCATGTCTTTGCGCACGATAAACTGGAACGTGCCGATGAGCGAAGTTTCGAGCGCGGTGATGTCCACTTCGCCGTCGCCCTGTCCTGCGTGGCCGTCGCCGACTTCAAAGAGCGCGCCTGGGGCGTGCACCGGGAGGTAGAGAGTGGTGCCCGCGACGAGGTCCTTGTTGTCCATGTTGCCGCCCATAATCCACGGCGGAGCGCTGTTGAAGCGGCCTGCGCTTTCCGGTGGTGCGTTGCCCATGCTGCCGAAAAATGGATGCAGCGGGATGTCGATGCCGGAAGCGAAGTGTGCCACCATGCGCTGCTCGTCCAGCGGAATAATTTTCATCTTTGAGTAAGGAAAATCGTCAGGCAGGTAGCCCCGTCCAGCCCCAAACGCATTGTAAGCATAAGGAATCGCCAACCGAATTCTCTGGATGCGCACTTCCAGCACGTCGCCAATCTGCGCGTCCTCAACGTGGATCGGGCCGGTGAGGATGTGCCCTCCAGGCCCCTTGTCGGTAACCTGCGTAGTGATGTCGCGCAACGATTGCTCGACGTCACCCGGCGCAACGCCAGCATCCTCAAGCCGTTTCGGCGTAGAAGTGATCAGCGTCTGAATCTCAACAGTGTCGCCCGACTTGACACGCAGCACCGGCGCCGCCTCAGCGTCGTAGTAACCCCAAGCCACAGTCTTAGGTGTCGGCTTCAGCGTGTATGTGGTTTGCGCATCGACTCCCTGAGCGGAGAATGCACACGCCGAGAGGAAGAGTCCCACGCTTAAGAAGACGTGACGAATCATTTATGCTCCTGTCGTCCATAGTCGAGGAAACTGCCTTGAGAGCGTTCATCGGAGGCTGCGACGCACCGCCAGGAGCCTTCCAGCTTTCGGAAACCGTACAGGACTGGGTCCTGAGTAGTGGACTATTTCGTATGAACGACTGCCTGATTGTGACGGGCACTCCGTGACGGGATCGCCACGCGAAAAACAATCTGTCTCTTGCCAGAGAGCTTCTCAGCTTAGTGCCATGATCGGCCGTCGCCTAACGCGATGACGGTCCAGTCCAATTCAGGCGTTCCGTTTTGGTAACCCTCCGGAAATACAAACCCTCCTGCCGCGTTCCAACGGGAATTGTGCGGTCTGACCCAGCGGGAACAAGCGCCGACTAGAAAATACCAACTCCGACTACTAGCCTCGCTCTCGTATCGTTGGAGAAATTCATCGACTAAGACGGTCAGGACGCTTTCCCAGAGAAGTGGATCGTCTTCTGCCGACAGTTTCGCACTTACAGCTCCAAGAAGTGGATTCGAGATGTCAGTCATCGCCATTGTGACCTCATGGATGGGTCATGTCTTCGGGCTTGACTAGGGCGTCGAAATCTTCGGCGCTGATTAAGCCTAAGTTTAGGGCGGCTTCGCGTAGCGTTATGTGAGCGTGGTGGGCGGCTTTTGCGACCATGGCGGCGTTGTCGTAGCCGATTTTGGGGGCTAGCGCGGTTACCAGCATCAGGGAGTTGCGGACGTAGTGTTCGATTTGTGCGCGATCGGCTTCGATGCCTACGATGCAGTGGTCCACGAAGCTGTTGGAGGCGTCGGCTAGAAGTTCTACCGAGTGCAGATAGTTGAAGATCATGACCGGCTTGAAGACGTTTAGCTCGAAATTGCCTTGGGAGCCGGCGAAACCTATTGTGGCGTCGTTGCCCATAACTTGGATGGCGACCATGGTTACGGCTTCGGACTGTGTGGGATTTACTTTGCCGGGCATGATGCTCGAGCCGGGCTCGTTTTCGGGAAGTTTTAATTCGCCGAGGCCACAGCGAGGGCCGGAGGCTAGCCAGCGGATGTCGTTGGCGATTTTCATGAGCGAGGCGGCTAGCGTTTTCAGGGCTCCAGAGGCGAAGACGATTTCGTCGTGGGCCGAGAGCGCGGCGAATTTGTTGGGGTGCGAGCGGAACGGCAGGCCGGCCAGCTCGGAAATTTTGCGGGCGGCGCGTTCGGCGAATTCGGGATGGGCGTTGAGGCCGGTGCCTACGGCGGTGCCGCCGATGGCTAGATCGTAGAGGCCGTCGAGGGCCATGGCGATGCGGGCGCCGTCGCGGTCGAGAAGGCTGACGTAGCCGGAAAATTCCTGGCCTAGCGTTAGCGGGGTGGCGTCCTGTAGATGGGTGCGGCCGATTTTTACGATGTCGGCGAATTCTTTGGCTTTGGACTCGAGCGCGTCGCGAAGTTTTTTCACCGCGGGCAAGAGACGTCGCGCGGTTTCGGCTGCTGCGGCGATGTGCATGGCGGTGGGGAAGGTGTCGTTCGAGGACTGCGACATATTTACGTCATCGTTGGGATGGATGGGCTTCTTGCTGCCCATTTCGCCGCCGGCGATTTCTATGGCGCGATTCGAGATCACCTCGTTGACGTTCATGTTGGTTTGCGTGCCGCTGCCGGTTTGCCAAATGCGGAGGGGGAAGTGATCGTTGAGCTTGCCGGAGATGACTTCGTCCGCGGCTTGCGTGATCAGCTGCGCTTTTTCGGGGGAGAGCTTTCCTAAATCCTGATTTACGAGGGCGGCGGCTTTTTTCAGGATGCCGAAGGCTCGGATCAGTTCCGGAGGCATGGTGTCTTTGCCTATGTCGAAGTGGATCAGGGAGCGGGCGGTTTGGGCGCCGTAGTAGCGGTCAGTGGGGACATCGATCTTGCCCATGCTGTCGGATTCGGTGCGGGTTGGACCCGAGGTGGGGGTTTGGGTGGCGTGGGACATGGTGGCTCCTGGTCAGAAAGAAAGACGCAGTTTACAGCAGTTGCAGGTTCTATATTCCTTGACTTTTCCCCGTTCTAAGCTATACTAAATAGTTCAATACACAAAGCGCTAACAAGGGGCGCTTTTTGCCATTCATGGCCGATTACTGTTAACCAGCAACATGCTTAGAATCAACACTTGCAGAACGCTATCAAAAATGAGCTACTTCAAGGTCTTTTATAATCAATACTTACGAAAAACATAGGGGAGGGGGCATTACTTAACCAAGCCCTTTCAAATTTGGTCGATCCGAGCCGAGACGGGTATGGAAAACCAGAGAGAGGGAGAAACAACCAACAGGCGGATTTTAACGCAGAGGGCACAGAGGTCGGAGCACAGAGGGCGCGGAGGATGCTGGCTAGTCGTAGCGGAGGGCGATCATGGGATCGACTGTGGAGGCGCGGCGGGCTGGGACTACGGACGCTAGCAGCGCGGCGGCGATCAGCAGCACCGTGACGCCAGCGAGGATCAGCGGATCACGGGAGCTTTCGTTCACCCATCTGGTGGACAGTTTGTCGAAGGCGAAGCTTAGGAGCAGGCCCGTGGCAAGGCCGACGCCGAGGCTGGTCGCTGTGGAGGTGAGCACGATGCGGAAGACGTCGGCGGCTTTGGCGCCGAGGGCCATGCGAATGCCGAACTCGTTGGTGCGCGTGGCTACCGTGTAGGTGACCACGCTATAGAGGCCGACGGCGGCCAACGCCAGCGCGAGAATCGCGAAGAGGCCAAACAGGGCCCCAACGAGGCGCTGTTGTGCGTAGTCTTGCTGACCGGTGATCCAGCCCTGGAGATCGCGAACGTGCGTGGTTTGTTGTTCGCGATCGACCTGAATGAGTTGCGCGCGGATGTCGCGGAGGATCGACATGGGCGGGACGCGGGTGCGCACGAGGATCTGCGTGTACATGGGCATACGCAGTGTGTAGGGCACGAAGACGGCGGGCTTGATGGGATTTCGCAAGCCGTTGTTGCGGGCGTCGGCGACGATGCCGACGATTTGCAGCCATTCGGTGCTGCCGGCAGCGGCGGGCGAATACGGCGGCTCGTCCTTCAGGTCAGGGATGCGGATTTGCCGGCCAATGGCGTCGCCGTTTGGCCAATACCGGCGCGCCATTGTTTGATTGACGATGGCGAGATGCGCGGCGCGCATGGTTTCGGTGTGGTCGAACAGGCGGCCCTGCGCCAGCGGAATTTTCAGCACGGAAAAATATTCGGGGCTGATGAAGTTCACACGAACTTGCGGGTCTTCCGCCTCCGCGTGGCTCATGATTTCAATGCGCGCACTCCCGATGGCGGTGGGAGGAGTCGCGTTGGTCGAGATGCCTGCTTCGACTATTTCGGGCATGGTGGCTAGTTTTGTGCGGAGCTGTTCGAAGTATTGGGAGCGATCCTGCCAGGAGACATGCGCATTCCGGTGGACCGGGATGGGAAGCGACATCGTGTTGCGCGGATCGTAGCCGAGATCGGTGTTCACCAGGCGTAGGAAACCTTTGCCGGCGGCGCTTGCCGCGGTGAGGAGGAGAATGGTGAGGGCCACCTGAGCGCTGATCATCACGGCGTGAGTGCGGCGGCTCAGGGCGCTGCCGGCGACGCGGCGGGCGCTGGTTTGCGTGAGCCGCGCGATTTCGGGACGCGAAAGCTGCACAGCGGGCCAGAGGCCGAATACGATGGTGGTGGCGAACGCCAGGCCGATGCTGGAGAGCAGCACCGGCACGTTCATGCGGATGACCGATTCCGACGGGAAAGAGCCTTGCGGGAGGAAGGCAGTTATCAGTGAAAGGCCTCGCCATGCGAAGAGTATGCCGACGGCCGTTCCGGCAGTGGCTATCGCGAGGGACTCGGTGAGTAGTTGGCAGACGATGCGAAGGCGGCCTGCTCCCACGGCCGCGCGGACGGAGAGTTCATGCTTGCGCTCGGCCCCTCTGGCGAGAAGCAAGATCGAAACATTGGCGCAGCCGATTAGCAGCAGGGAAGCGACCGCGCCCAACAGGAGGTAGAGAGTCGGGCCTAGCGGCCTGGCGCGCAGCTCGACGATGCTGCGAAGATCCACGCGAAAAGTGTCGGGATAGTGCGACGGCGATTGTTTCGCGAACTGTTCTACGATCGGCTGGAGTTCGGCGTCGGCTTGAGCGGGGGTCACGCCGGGCCGGAGCTTGAGGGACGCGCCGAGGTTGAGACCCGCGTCTTGCGTTACCCTTTGAGGTATGTAGACTTCCGCGTCATCCCACTTGAAGCGCGGCGGCATCACTCCGATCACTTCGTAGGTCTCGTGAACGAGCTGGAATTTGCGGCCGACGACGTTGGGGTCGCCCACGAAATATCGTTGCCAAAATTGATAGCTGAGCACCGCGACGCGCTGCGGGTCTTCGCCGGGAGGCGCATCGGAGGGGATGAACCAGCGGCCCTTTAAAGCCGGGATACCGAAGTGACTTGCGGAGTTCGTGGTGACCGCAACGGCTTGCAAGTCTTCGGGGAGGTCGCCGTCAGTAGTCGTCAGGTTCCACCAATTCAAGCCGACGACACTTTCGATGGAGTGCGTCTGGCGAAGCTGATCGAGCTGCGGACCGCTTAAGACTACGTAGTGATCGCTGCCGGCTTTATCTTTCAAGCGAAGCTCGACGATGCGATCGGCGCCGGGATAAGGAAATGGATTGATCAAGACGGCGTAAATGACGCTGAAGACGGCGCTGGTAGCGCCAATACCCAAAGCGAGAGAGAAGATGGCAGTGAGCGTGAAGTAAGGGCGCCGTCGGAATTCGCGGGCGGAATAGCGAAGGTCAGAGATTAGGGGTCCCATGAGTATTTTTGCGCCTGAGCATTGTAGGGTGCCCGGCAGGCTCACGCCAGCGCGAGGTTTCAGGAGGCATGGTTAGGATCACAACCAGAGTCGAGTAACAGGGTGTGGGGTAGGGGTTGGCCGTTGGGGGCAATTGCGGGTGAGGGTCGCTGGAGGTTTGATGTTGCAGGGGCGTTAAAGAAAGCGCCCGCCTCGGAAGGCGGCCGCTACAAAGGCGAAGTACAAAGGGAAGTACGAAGTCGAAGTACGAAGGCGAGGGAAATTATTCGTAGCGGAGGGCGACCATGGGGTCGACGGCGGCGGCGCGGCGGGCTGGCACGAACGACGCTAAAAGCGCGGCGGTGATGAGTAACAGCGTGACGCCGCCGAGGATCAGCGGATCGCGGGAGCTTTCGTTGACCCACTTGGTGGCGAACTTGCCGACAATCACGCTCAGCAACACGCCAGCGAAAACTCCCGCGCCCACATTTAGACTGGTGGAAGACAGCACAATCCGGAATATGTCCGACGCTTTGGCGCCGAGAGCCATGCGAATGCCGAACTCGTTGGTGCGGGTGGTGACGCCGTAGGAGACGACGCTGTAGAGACCGACGATCGCGAGGGCGAGCGCGAGCGTCGAAAAGATGGCGAAGAGCGTAGCGACCAGTCGTTGTTGAGCGTATTCGGGTTCACTGGTTATGTAGGCGTGAAGATCGCGAGCGTCGGTGACTTGCTGGTCGGGATCGACCTCGGCGATCCGAGCCCGCATATCCTGAAGCGCGGAAAGCGACGGGACGCGAGTCTTAGCGAGGATTTGCGTCCACATCCAAGTGTGCAGCGAATAGGGAACATAAATCGCGGGTTTGATCGGGCTGCGCATCCCGTCGTCCTTCGCGTCCGCGACCACGCCCACGATTTGCAGCCAGCCCGTAGCCCCAGCAGCCGAAGGAGAGTGGGGCGGCTGGTCGATCAGGTCCGGAGTCCGGATTTGGTGGCCCACGGCGTCCCCATTCGGCCAGTATTGCCGGACCATCGACTGGTTAATCACAGCCACCGCAGCCGCCCGCATCGTTTCCTGGTGATCCCAGATGCGACCCTGCTGCAGGGGAATACGCAAAAGAGAAAAGTACTCGGAACTTACGAAGTTCATTCGAATTTCGGGAGACCCGAGATCGGCGCGACTCATGAACTCGACGCGAACATCGTTGCCGTTTGCGGGTGGTGTGGCGTTACTGGAAACGGCCGCGCTGACGACCTCCGGCATTGCAGCCATTCGTGCGCGAAGCTGTTCAAAATATTCTGCGCGGTCCTGCCAAGAGACGTGGGAATTATCGTGGACGGGAATTCCAAGCGCCAAGGTGTTTTCCGGATCGTAGCCCAGGTCGGTGTGCAGCAGTCGGAGGAAGCCCTTTACTGCGGTACTCGCCAGCGTGAGCAAGAGAAGCGTGAGCGCTACTTGCGCACCCACCATGATGTTGTGCGTACGGCGCGCGCCAGTACCCCCAGTGATCCGGCGCAATCCATTTTGCAGTAGATGCGCGATGTTGGGACGGGAAATGTGTAGCGCAGGCCAGACACCGGAAAGGAGTGTGGTTGCGAACGCGAGGCCTATGCTGAAGAGCACCACAGGAATGTTGATTCGGATAGCCGATTCCGGCGGGAAGGAATACTCGGGCAGAAACGCGACAATGAGGGCGAGACCACCCCAGGCGAACAGCAATCCGGCCGCGGAGCCCACGGCAGCGATGACGAAGGATTCGGTGAGCAACTGGCGAACTATACGAGAGCGATCGGCGCCGACGACGGAGCGGACGGCAAATTCGTGCTGCCGCCCGATGCCACGGGCAAGCAGCAGAATGGACACATTACCGCAGCCGATCAACAGCAAAGAGGCCACCGCTCCGAGAAGGACATATAAAGTCGTGCCCAGAGGTCGAGCGTAGAGGTCTACGATGCTCTGCAGGTTGACCCGAAAACGTACCGGAAAATACGCTGGCCGCACCCTCGCCATCTCTTGAAGAACAGGCTCCAACTCCGCATTGGCCTGGGCAACAGTCGTACCTTTTTGAAGCTTCAGCGAGACCGCGTGGCCAGTGTTCGGATCCTGAGTAACTTTGAGCGCCCGATACAGATCGTTCTCACCCCACTTGAACCGCGGAGGCATGACGCCGACGATCTGGTAGGGCTTGTGGACCAGCCGGATGGTGCGGCCGATGACGTTGGGATCGCCCGCGAAATAACGCTGCCAGAACTGATAGCTCAGTACCGCAATGGGCTGAGGTTCGCCGCCCGGAGGCGCGTCGGATGGAATCAACCAGCGGCCCATCATCGCAGAGACTCCCCAGTGATTCGGGGATTCGGGTGAAATCGACAGACTGCGGACGTCTTCGGGGAGATCGCCGTCGGTGGTGGTGAGATTCCCTCCTTGCATTGCCACAACGCTCTCGAACGACTTCAGCCGCCGCAGTTGATCGATTTCCAGGCCACTGTACCCAGTGACCCGGTCGTTGCCTTGCGTGTCGAGCAGATGGATTTCCATGATGCGATCGGCGCCGACGTAGGGGAATGGGTCGATTAGCACGGCGTAGATGACGCTGAAGACGGCGGTGGTGGCGCCGATACCCAGTGTGAGAGAGAGGACGGCAGTGAGCGTGAAACCAGGGCGTTTGCGGAGTTCGCGGGCGGAATAGCGGAGGTCGGAGATTAGGGATTGCATCGGCACCTCGATGCGGCACGGGGTCTTGGCGGAGTTGGAAGGCGTGGCCCGAGGTAGAGGTTGCCCGTTGGGGGCGATTGCGGATGAGGGGCGCGGGCGGTTTGATATTGCCGGGGTGTTAGAAAGCGCCCGCCTCGGAAGGCGGCCGCTACAGAGGCGTACGAAGGCGAAGTATGAAGGCTAGCGAAATTACTCGTAGCGCAGGGCGACCATGGGGTCGACGGCGGCGGCTCGGCGGGCTGGGACGAACGACGCCAAGAGCGCGGCGGTGACTAGCAACAGAGTTACGCCGGCGAGGATCAGCGGGTCGTGGGAGCTTTCGTTGACCCACTTGGTGGCTAGTTTGTTGAACACGAGGCACAACAGAAGACCGACGGCGAGACCTGCGCCTACGCTCATCGTTGTTGAAGAGAGCACTAGGCGAAATACGTCAGCGGCTTTCGCGCCCAGAGCCATGCGGATACCGAATTCATTGGTGCGGGTGGCTACGCCGTAGGAGACGACGCTGTAGAGGCCGACCGCGGCGAGAACGAGCGCGAGAACGGCGAACACGCTGAATAATGTTGCGACGAAACGCTGCTGGCCGTAATCCTGCTCGTTGACGATCCACGTTTCGAGATCCTGAGCGTGGGTGACCTGCTGTTCAGGGTCTACTTGAGTTATCTGGGCGCGGATGTCGCGGAGCATGGAAGCCGGTGGGATGCGGGTGCGGATCAGGATCTGCGTGAACATCCACATTTTCAGCGTGTAAGGAATGTAGATGGCGGGCTTGACCGGCTTGCGGAGGCCGTCGTCGAGCACGTCTGCGCAGACCCCGACAATTTGGAGCCAGGAACCTTCGATGCCGGCCACAGCCGGAGAGTAAGGCAGCTCCTCCTTGAGACCGGGAATCTTTATCTGTTGGCCGACGGGATTACTATTGGGCCAAAATTGGCGGGCCATGGTTTGGTTGATGACGGCTAGCAGAGCGCCACGCATGGTCTCGGCGTGATCCCAGATGCGGCCCTGAGCCAGCGGAATGCGGAGAATGGGAAAATACTCGGGACTGACGTAGTGCAAGAGCGCTTCGGGTTTCTCGCCGGCCCCGCTTCCGAAGATCTCAAATTGCTCAGTTCTGCCGCTGGATGGCGGCGTGGCGTTGGTGGAGATGCCCGCGGAAATCACTTCAGGCATGGAGCCGAGGCGGGCGCGGAGCTGATCGAAGTATTCAGAGCGATCTTTCCACGTGCCGTGAGTATTTTCATGCACCGGGATGGGCACGGACATGGCGTTGTGTGGCTCGTAGCCGAGGTTTGCCCGGACGAGATGGAGAAATCCTTTGCCGGCGGCGCTGGCGGTGGTCAGCAGAAGAATGGTGAGCGCGACCTGGGCTGCCACCAGCGCGTTATGCGCCCGTTTGGCGTGGGTGCTGCCGGCGACGCGGCGCCCACTGCCTTGCATCAAGCGGGCAACGTCGGGGCGCGAGAGTTGGAGAGCAGGCGACAAACCAAAAATGATGGAGGTGGCTACGGCCAGGGCAACGCAGAACAACAGAACCGGCACATTGACCTTGATCACCGACTCGGCCGGAAACGCATGAGGCATCCACGCCACGATCAGCGGCAGACTCTTCCACGCGAGGAGCACACCTAGCCCGGCTCCGGCGACGGCAATCCCCAGCGACTCGGTCAGCAACTGGCGAATCATGCGCAGGCGGTTCGCGCCGATGGCGGCGCGCACTGCGAGTTCATGCTGGCGTTCCGCGCCTCGGGCGAGCAGCAGAATGGATACGTTCGCGCAGCCAATAAGCAAGAGCGACCCCACGGCGCCAAGAAGCAAATAGAGCGTGGTGCCCAGAGGTCTCGCGTACAGCTCGACGATGCTGTGAAGATTGACGCGAAACTTTTCCGGGAAGCTCGTGGGCGATTGCTTCGCGAATTCTTCGACAAGTGGTTGCAGTTCGGCCTGCGCTTGCTCCAGGGTGACCCCTGGACGCAACTTGATCGAAGCGCCGAAACGGATGTTGGGATCCCGCGTCACTTTCAGCGGGACGTAGATGTCCGCCTCACCCCACTTGAATCGCGGCGGCATGACCCCAACGACTTCGTAGGGCTTATGTACCAGCTGAATCTTCCGGCCCACGACGTTGGGATCTCCGAGGTAATACCGTTGCCAGAATTGATAGGTAATCACCACGACGGGTTGGGCCTCTTGGCCGAAGGGCGCGTCTGAGGGCGCAAGCCAGCGTCCCAGGAATGCGGGAACGCCCCAGTGATTGGGAGCATTCGGGGAAATGTAGCCGGCGTTGACGTCCTCGGGCAAATCCCCGTCGGTTGTGGTGAGATTCCAGCCGTCGAGCGCCACGACGCTCTCGACCGATCTGGCCTGCCGTATCTGCTCTAGTTGCAGCCCGTTGAAGCCGGTATAGCGGTCGTTGCCGGATTTGTCTTTCAGGCGAACTTCCATCATGCGGTCGGCGCCGGGGTAGGGGAAGGGGTCGATCAGGACCGCGTAGATGACGCTGAAGACGGCGCTGGTAGCCCCGATGCCGAGAGCAAGGGAGAGCACCGCAGTGAGGACGAACCCGGGGCGCTTGCGGAGTTCGCGCGCGGAATACTGGAGGTCGGAGACTAAGGATTGCATGCGCACCTCACCTCGGCTGATTGGACGACAGGACACCTCTGCGGTTAGTAGACGCCGCCAATCTGCAATTGGTCTTATCGGCGAGGCTACCCGCCCGAAACAATGTACGTTCGAGGGATTCCTAAAGTTCAACTGATTCATTCCATGCGGGTAGCGAGACTCGAACGTGCCCGACGAGAAGTCGAAGCCTCAAGCAGCATCGCCTTGTGCGAACCGAACCCGCTCGGCGGTGGCTGATTGATTTCTGAGCACAACAGGCTGAATTCAAGCCCGTAACGATTGGGGAACAGACGCGGGTGGAAGAGGCGCTCGTGTATAATTAGGGTCAGGGGAATCTGCAGACTTTCATGGCCAACGGCGCGTCCAAGGCGAAGGTGTCGGCATCCACGTCGGTGCGGGTGCGGCGTCAGCTGCGGTTCGTCAGGTCGCGAGCACGCGAGCTGATGAAGATTGGTAAGGCCCTGGTCTCCACGAGGCATCCTTTTCTGGTGCACATCATCCCGATGCGGCGTTGCAATCTGGATTGCGGTTATTGCAACGAGTATGACGAAGTGTCGAAGCCGGTGCCGCTCGCGGAGATGAAGCGCCGACTGGACTTGCTGGCGGACATGGGCACGTCGATGATCACCATCAGCGGCGGCGAGCCTTTACTGCATCCGGAACTGGAAGAAGTGATCCGGCACATGCGCAAGCATGGAATGTACACCGGGATGATCACCAACGGATTTTTGTTGGGCAAAGACCGTATCGAAAAGCTGAACGATGCCGGGCTCGAATACCTACAGATCAGCATTGACAATGTGACGCCGGACGAGGTGTCCAAGAAGAGCTTAAAAACGCTGGATAGCCGCCTCGAGTGGCTCTCGCAGTACGCGGTGTTCCAAGTGAATATCAATTCCGTGCTGGGCAGCGGGGTGAAGAACCCGGAAGACGCGCTGCAGATCGCACACCGCGCTGTGGAACTCGGATTTACGAGCACCGTGGGGATTATTCACGACGGGAACGGACAGCTGAAAAGCCTGAATCCACGGCAGATCGAGATATTTGAGGAGATTATGTCGCTCGGGAAAACTTCATTCTCCCGATTCAACGATTTTCAGCACAATGTGGCGCGCGGGAAGGAACACGATTGGCGCTGCCGGTCGGGCTCGCGGTATTTGTATGTATGCGAAGACGGGCTGGTGCATTGGTGCTCGCAACAGCGTGGGTATCCGGGAATTCCACTGGGGGAATACACGACTGAAATGCGACACCGGGAGTATTACACGGAGAAGTTTTGCGCGCCGAAATGTACGGTCTCTTGTGTGCAGCAAGTGGCGATGCTGGACAATTGGCGTGGCAAACAGACGCTGAAACCGATGCCTATGGCGCCGCCTCCGGTGGCGTCTCCGCTAGTCCAGATTGGCTCCGCCCGCAGCGAATCGTGAAGTCTGTCAGGCTGCCGGCGACAGATCGAAAGAACGAACGAAAATGCCCCTCCTTATCCTTTCAACGATTCAATAAGCCCATTTTGCTCTTGGATCAGCGCCAAAAGTTCCTTCCGCAGCACATCGCTAGCTCTGAGTGATTGACGCTAAGCCTTTAGTTTTCAACAATTGAGACATGACGGACGCGGCGATTCAGATCGACAACCTGACCAAGGACTATCCCTTCGGCTTTCTGCACCTCAAGACCAAGAGATCGTTGGAAGGCCTGACGATGCGCGTCGAGGACGGGGAAGTGTTTGGCTTCCTAGGTCCGAACGGAGCGGGGAAATCCACCACGATCAAATTACTGGTGGGCTTGATCTTTCCCACGGCTGGAACGGCGCAGATCCTGGGCAGGCCGATCAGAGACATCGCCATGCATCAGGATATCGGGTACCTGCCGGAGCAGCCATATTTCTACGATTACCTGACCGCGGCGGAACTGCTGGACTATTTCGCGCGCTTCCACAACTTGAAGGCGGCGGACCGGCGCGAGCGCGTGGCGCGCATGTTGAAAAAGGTCGGCCTGGAGACGGCGAGGAAAATTCAGTTGCGGAAATACTCGAAGGGCATGCTCCAGCGCGTAGGTTTGGCGCAAGCGATACTGCACGATCCGCGGGTTGTGATTCTGGACGAGCCCATGTCGGGCCTCGATCCCCTGGGCCGGAGGGAAGTGCGCGACATCATTCTGGAGCTTAAGCGCGACGGCCGGACGGTGCTGTTCTCGACGCATATTTTATCCGACGCGGAGATGTTGTGCGATCGCGTGGGAGTGATCGTGGGAGGAAAGCTGCGTGGCGTGGGTGCTCCCGGCGAGATGGTTGGAATCAAAGCGCACGGGTTGGAAATTTTGTTTGAGTACGTCGGCGACACACCCGGCGCGGCGTCGACGCTGCTGGAAAAGGCGACGCGAACGGGAAACCGTTACCGGCTGCACGTAGAGGAGGCTGAGCTGTACTCGACCATCGAGAGGCTGCGCGAAACCGGCGCGAGAATCCTGTCGGTGACGCAAATGAAGGCGTCGCTGGAAGAATACTTCATGCACCTGATCGAAGCGGACCGCGCACAAGCGGCCGCGGTGGATGTGAGCGGAAAATGAGCCGCATCGCCGTAGTGGCCTGGAACACATTTCGCGAAGCGGTGCGCGATCGCGTGTTGTACAACCTCGTCTTCTTCGCGCTGCTGATGATGGGCGCAGCAGTCCTGGTGGGCCAGATCTCAATCGGCATCGAGCAGATGGTGATTGTCAGCCTGGGGCTGAGCGCCATTTCGGTGATTGGCTTGCTGATGGCGGTATTTATCGGCGTTGGGCTGGTGTCCAAGGAAATGGACAAGCGGACGCTGTACGCGCTGCTCGCCAAGCCGGTGCGACGGTGGGAATTTCTGCTGGGAAAATTTGGCGGATTGCTGTTGACGCTGTCGGTGAATACGGCGGCGATGGCCGCAGGATTGTTCGCGGCGTTGTATTACGTGAAGCATTCGCTGGAGCGCGCGGATGGCGTGGCGCTGGTGGCAATCTATTTCATCTTGTTGAAACTGGCGTTGGTCGTGGCGCTGGCACTGTTGTTTTCGTGCTACACCACGCCGCTGCTGGCGATTCTGTTCACGGCCGGATTATACGTATCCGGACTGTTCGTGAGAGAGATGCGCGGCCTTCACGGAGAGACGATGTCGCCGGCGGTGCAGACGTTTCTGCGGTGGTTGTCCTACCTGCTTCCCAATTTCGAGAATTTCGACGTTATGGCGTCGGCGGCACACGGACGGCACATTCCCGCGACTTTGATCCTTCACAACACCGCTTATGCGGCATTGTATTGCGCCATTGTCCTAGCGGCGGCTTCGGCTATTTTCTCCAGGCGGAATCTGAAATGAACGCGCGGAGATGGCAATCGATCCTGTTGCTTGTCGTGCTCGCGGCGGGATTCGCGGGGATTTGGCGGCTGCAGGAGCGCATCGATGTGCAACGTGATGCGTTACACCAGGAGAGGGACGATCTGGTACTCCGTTCGGGCCCGATGCTGAAAGCGATCAGTCTGGAATACGCGCCGCTAATGGCCGACCTCTATTGGACGCGGGTGGTGCAGTATTACGGGGACAAGCACGCGCGTCACGATGAAAATTTCGAGCTGCTTTGGCCGTTGCTGGATGTCACGACCACGCTTGATCCCAATTTGCTCGTGGCGTATCGCTTCGGCTCGATGTTTCTAAGCGAAGGTCCCCCAAGCGGCGCCGGAAGGCCGGATCTCGCGATCGAATTGATCTATCGTGGAATTCGGGCGAATCCGGAGTATTGGAGGTTCTACGAAGACCTGGGGTTCATCTACTATTTTGAGCTTAAGGATTATCAGAAAGCGTCGGACGCTTTCCTGGAAGGCAGCAAGAATCCTGCGGCTCTAGTCTGGATGAAGGTGCTCGCCGCAAAGGTGTTGGAGCAGGGCGACACTCCGGAGACTTCGTCGTTTCTGTGGAACGAAATCTACAATTCGACGACCGACCCGCAGATGAAGCAAAACGCGGAGACGCATTTGCAATTGCTCCGAGTGGATGCAGACTGCAAGCAATTGGACAGCATCGCGGACGAATACGAGAAGCGCGCGGGGCACCGTCCGAAGACCGCGCATGACTTAGTGGTTGCCGGCTTGCTCCCGCGGACACCGGTCGATCCGCTGGGATTTCCCTACGTTTTCGATGCGGAAGGAAAGTCCCAACTCAATCCGGCGAGTCCCCTCGTCAAACAAAAGCAGATCTACCAGAAGCCGCTGGCGGGAGCAGCGCACTGACGCTCGTCATTGCGTAACGCAGAGCAGAGTCATTTGCGGGTCGATCAGGACTTTGTGGGGTTCGGTCTGGGTGGTGAAGTGAAAGGAAGTCTCGGGTCCGGCAGCAACCACAACTCCAAGGAATGAGGCGTGCCCGGAGTTTGCGCCCGTGTATAACGGAACGGGAGCCAGAAAAGAATGGGGCACATTTTCCTGGTAGAGTTTCCCGCGCACCACGTAGCCTTTGTCGGAACTGTGCACGGAATATTCGACGCGGTACCGCGGGACTCCAGTTCCACGCACCCACTGCTCGAAAAACCACTCCATCGAGTGGCCGCCCTCCAGATCCATCGCGGGTGTCATGACGGCTTCGACTTCATGCTGCAAATCTGAGGTGGAGAGAGCGCGGTAGGCGTATTTCGTGGCGAGGGTGTGCAGTAAAGCGAAAAAACGCGCGTCCGGATTCTTCGCGCCAGGCTGCCGCAGCATTTCCCGGAGCATGTGAATCACCCAGGCCCCTTTGCCGTAAATGACGTCTTCAAATCCTGCTGGAGACTTTGAAGAGGTTAGCCGGCTGCCGAGTTCCAACGCGCCAATCTCGGAGTTGGGCAGTTGCTCGGCGTTGGGTGGTTTCTCGACAAGCTGCTGGCGATAGCGGCCGAGCCAAACGTGCAGGGAATGGTCGGTGCGCTTTTGCGTGTCGGCGAAGAGCAGCGCAAAATAATTGGCGATGGCCTCGTCGATCCACTGGTCGCGATAGGCGTCCCAGCCGACGACATTGCCCCACCATTGATGAGCGACTTCGTGGAACGGTACCAGTTCGGTGAAATGTTCTTGGCCGTTTTCCGAGAGTCCCGCGCGCTGTTGCGCTTCCGCAGGCAGGTAGGAATAGGTGGAGAGATACAGCAGTCCGGGCCAGCCTTGGCCGAAAGCGCCCGGGATTTGCGACACGCTGAGTTTTTGAAAAGGGAATGGTCCGCTGAGCGTTTCGTAAAACCTGATGGAGTCTTCGATTTGGCGGCCGAGCCCCTTCACGGCGTCCGTGGGCCTGGGCGCGGGAGGCGTGACCTCCATCGCATTGATGCTGGTGCGTCCCTCGGCGGTAAACGGTGAGGATGGCCGGGGATTGTCCAACTGCGGACTTTCCAATCGACTGTCGATGGAGCGCTCGAGCTGGCGATTGGCGTAGACATCGACGGAGCGAGTTTCCGAGGCGAGCGAGGTCGAGACGTAGTCCCCGAGGTTGAAGCCCGCGACGGAGACCGGCTTCTCAGTCTGCCAGCGGCCCACCTGAAATTCCCCATCTTCATGTTCGTCGCGCTTGGTCCCGGTGGCCACCAGACGTAACTTCTTGGGCCAGCGCATGGTGAGATCGTAGCTGGCAAAGTCAGAGGCGCCTCCGTAGTGGGGATACCAGCCTTCGCGGGCGTCGACGAAGAGCACGCCGTTCCCCGCGTTTTCGATGACATTGCCCCGGTAGTGGAAGTGCAAAGTGAATTCCAATCCGCTTTCGGACGGCGCCGGCAGCACCACGTAGAGGCAGTCGCTGCCATGAGCGTTGCGATCCTGCAGATTCATCCCCTCATTCTGGAAATAGGTGAGCGATTCACCGTGCCCTCCGGTGATTGCGTCCACGTTGAGCGTGCGCGCCAGTTGAAAGACGAGTACGCGCTCGCCGGAAACTTCGGCACGCATGCGCAAATCGGTTTTTGCGTCCAGGGAGGTATTAGCGAGGATCGAGGTATTGATCTCGTAATCAAGCGCGACGAAGTTGCGAACGTGCGGCCGAGCGCCAGGGAGCGCGTAAGAAGCCCACACGTCGTAAAACGAGCGCGTGCCGGCTCTCTTTGGTTGACCGAGCAGGACGGCCTCAGGGTGCTGCTGGTCGATCATCACGTCAAAGGGGCCGGTCGTGACGCCATCGACCGCGGCATAGAAATATGGCTGCGAATTGCTGGAGAGGCTCCCGAACAGAATGCGTAGCGATTGCGGAGGATTCACCGCCGCCAGGACCGGATTCCAGCGCGAGGCAAATTCGGAGTCCTGAAGCGGCGTGATCTTGGCGTTCTGCAACTGGCGGAGCAGGTCGGCCGAGGTCTCGTCGGTGAAGCGCAGGCAGACGTTGGTAAAGTCCTGATCCAGGATGGGAGCGCCGAGGAAGCGAGCCATTTGCTGTTTTTCGACTGGATCACGAGGCGCGGCTAGCACATGTCCGCGCCCGGAGAAGACGGCGCCGGTGACGTGGCCGTTGAATGGCGTTAAGAAGCTGAGCTTTCCCTGCTCGAAAGAGAGTTGCACGTCGGCGCGGCGGAGTTCGATGCGGTCCGCGCTGGCGATTTCGTAAATGGCGGAAGAATCGGCGCGGAGGGCGTTCAGGGCTTCGTACTGTTCACGCGGAGACTTTTCGCCAGACGACGCCACGGTGGGCATCACCAGACAAAGCCCGATAAGGGCCACCCCAGCCCGCATGCCTCCAGTGTAGTCACTTTCGGCATGGCGCGACAAGCCATGGGCAGTCGTTGTGCGCAGAGCGACCTAGAATGGAGAGATGCCGTGTTTGTTTCAGGTGACGTGTCTCCAGCGGCGCGCTTTTGTGCGCGTGCCGCTAGCGGCGCTGGTTTTGTGGCTCGCCGGAAGTTCTGCGGCGGCCGCGGCGGATACCATTGTGTTGAAAAACGGGCGCCGGATCGTCGCGCTCACGGTGGTGGAGGACGGCGACAAAGTCCGCTATCAGACAGCCGCCGGGGAATTGACCCTGCCGAAATCGATCGTGGATCACATCGAGAAGGGCGGGGCCGTGGACATGCCGGAATCGCGCGAGTCCGCGGCCGCGAACATGGGAATTACACCTCCAACGATGGAGGCCAGCGCGGAAATCGAAAAGGCCGCAGTACACGATGGCGGAATTGACCGCAACTATCTCGCAAGAGTGGAAGGCGACGCGCGCTCAGGAGATGCTGCCGCGAACACGAAGGCTGCACGGGCGCTGCATGCCGCGTCACAATTTGAGTTGGGGCGCGGGGATATGGAACACGCGCTCATCGACGAACGGTCGGCGCTGAAGTATGCGCCGGACGATCCCACCATTTTGATGAATGTTGCGTACCTGCATTTGCGACGCAGCGAATATAAAGCTTCGCTGGAGTATCTCGATCGCGCGCGCCGGGTTGCTCCCGATGACCCAGAAGTCGCGAAGCTGGCGGGCTGGGCTTATTACGGGATGAACAAGCCGGACCGCGCGGTGGCCGAATGGAAACGCGCGCTGGCACTGGGGCCGGATCCCGAAGTGGAAGCCGCGCTGGCCAAGGCGCAGCGCGACAATCAGGAAGAGGAGAACTATCGCGAGAATGAGAGCAGTCACTTCACGCTGCGCTACAGCGGCGGGGCCGAGCCTGCGCTGGCCAAGGAAATCCTGCGGGCGCTGGAGACCCACTTCGCGTCAATCGAGTCAGAACTGAACTTCACGCCGCCGGATTCCATCGGCGTAATTCTATACACACAACAAGCGTTCGCGGATATCACCCGCGCGCCCGGCTGGGTTGGCGCGCTAAACGACGGGCGCATCCGCGTGCCGGTTCAGGGGTTGACGAGTTTGACCCCGGAGCTGTCGCGCGTGCTCAAGCACGAACTGACGCACAGCTTCATCCAGCAAAAGACGCACGCCCGCGCGCCCGTATGGCTCCAGGAAGGAATTGCGCAATGGATGGAAGGGCAGCGCAGCAAGGACAATGCTTCGGTGCTCGTCCAGGTCTATGACGAGAGGCAAGCCATGGGGCTGGGCCAGCTGGAAGGATCGTGGATGCAACTGTCGGGTCCCATCGCAGGTTACGCGTACGCGTGGGCGCTGGCCAATGTCGAGTACATCGTGCAAGTGGACGGTATGGGGGACATGGACAGGATTTTGAATCGCATCGCGGAGGGAAGTTCCACGGAGGGCGCGGTGCAAGAAACGCTGCACAGCAACTATGATGATTTGGCGCAAGCGACGGCGACGTATCTGCGCAAAACCTATTTGTGACGCGCTTTTTTCGGTTGTCAATCGCCTAAGTCACGATGATTGCAGAAGCGCAGCGAGCAGTGCAGCGCGGGCGGGCATAGTCTTAACGATGATATGTTCGTGTGCGGAATGTGCGCCATCGCCAACGGCGCCGAGGCCGTCGAGTGTGGGAACGCCGCAGGCGGCGGTGAGGTTGCCGTCGGAACCTCCTCCGACAGTGCACTCATCGATGGACAAGTTCATTTGCGCGGCTAGCGATTTCGCGCGAGTGAAGAGAGCGGCGCTCATCTTGCGTTCGAGAGGAGCACGGTTGAAGCCGCCGTGAATCTCCAGACGCGCGCCATGCATCGTGGGGCGTACCGCGTGCAAGCGGCGCTCCAGTCGTTGCATGTCGGCGACACGCAAGGCGCGAAGGTCGAGAACCACGCGGGCGCGCTCGGGGATGACATTAGTGCGCGTACCGCCTTCGATGAGGCCGACGTTGATGGTGACGCCGCGACGCAGGTCATTCCATTTTTCGAGGCGCGCGATTTGCCGGGCGAGTTCGTGGATTGCGTTGACGCCTTCCTGCGGCGCGAGTCCAGCGTGTGAGGCACGGCCGTGCACGATGATCTCGGCTTCGCCGACGCCTTTGCGCGCTGTCTTCAGCAAGCCGCGCGGCCCAAACGAGGGTTCCAGCACGAACACAGCATCGCTGCGGCGCGCTTCGGCTTCAATCAATTTGCGAGAAGACTCGCTGCCGATCTCTTCGTCGGAAGTCCACAGCAAGAGCACGCGCTTCCGCAGCGGCTCACCGCAGTGTTGCAATGCGTCTAGCGCGAAAAGCGCCTGGACGATGCCCGCTTTCATGTCAAACGTTCCTGGGCCATATGCCTTGCCGGATGCAACGCGGAACGCCATTTTCGCGAGCGTGCCCGTGGAATACACGGTGTCGTAGTGGCCCAGAACAAGTAACTGCCCTCCAGGGCGTGACTTTCCCGGCCACCAGGCGATGCGCAAATGATCGCCGCGATGTTTTTGCACGATGCGTTCGACGCGGACGCCTCGTTTGCTCCATTCCTCGGCGATCACGCCGCAGCAGCGGTCGGCGGCGGGTTTTTCGAGGCTCGGCGACTCGACAACGACGAAATTGCGGAGCGTGGAGAGCATCTCCGGCAAGCGGGGCGTCAACATTTTTAGAAATATTTTCGCTGGATGCGATTCGCGCATGAACGGGATATCCTAGCAGTCCGCATATCCCCCGGCAAACACGCAGACCTGGATGACAGAGGCAAGGCGGGCAGAGCGGTCATCAATCGTGCCAAGCTGGGCCGCAGCAGCGCTGCGCCCCTACAACCGACGGTTGGCCGGCGGCCGAGATCGTCAAAAGGGGCTCGGACCGTGGTCGCGAAACGGGGTAATTTGCGCGACAACTGCTGTGGATGAATACCGCAGACGGCGCGGTTCGCATATAATCGTAAGTTTGCCGGGTAATGAGGGGCGCCGCAGTGCGGGTGTGTGCGGTGCGATGGGGAGCGATGATGATTTTGGACGTGAATGAAATCCAGAAACTGTTGCCGCACCGGTACCCGTTTCTGATGATCGACGGAATTCTGGAGATGGAGCGGCTGAAGCGCATCGTCGGCGTGAAGAACGTGACCATCAACGAGCAACATTTCCAGGGCCATTTTCCCGGGAAGCCGATCATGCCGGGCGTTCTGATCATCGAGGCCATGGCGCAGACGGGTGGCCTGTTGCTACTGCTGGAGATTCCTGATCGCGAGAGCAAACTCCTGTATTTCGTGGCTGTAGACGGAGCGCGCTTCCGCCGTCCGGTTGTGCCTGGCGATCAACTGAAGCTGGAGGTCAAAGTGCTCTCCTGGCGCGGCGATTTTGCCAAGCTGGAAGGCCGCGCGACGGTGGACGGGCAGCTCGCCGCGGAGGCCACGCTGATGTGCAAGATGGTGGATCGCGAACCGAAACCAGCGGCTGCCAAGACTGAAGAACCCAAGGCATGAGCGTCGCTCACATCCATCTGCAAGCCTCGGTAGCGCCTACTGCGAAACTCGGCTCGGGCGTTCAGATCGGTCCCTACGCCGTGGTTGGCGATGGAGTAGAGCTGGGCGACGGCTGCGTTTTGCACGCGCACGCGGTGGTGCAGGGCCCGTCGACGATCGGCCGCGACAATGTGTTTCATCCGTTCAGCTCGATCGGCGGCGACCCACAGGATCTCGGGTTCCGCGGCGAGCACGTGGAACTCGTGGTCGGCGATGGGAATACGTTTCGTGAGAACGTGACCGTCAGCCGCGGCACCGTCAAGGGCGGTGGAAAGACGACCATCGGCAGCCGGAATTTGTTTCTGGCGTCCTCGCACGTCGGGCACGACTCTCATGTTGGGGACGGCAATTTGTTCGTGAACGGTGCGACTCTGGCGGGGCATGTGACCGTCGAGGATTTCTCCACCATTGGATTTTGTTCGCCGGTGCATCAATTCTGCCGCGTGGGCCGCTATGCCTACATTGGCGCATCCACCGTAATCACGCAGGATGTGCCGCCTTTTTCGCTGGTGGTGACGGAACGCGAGACGACTTGTTTTGGCGTGAACAAAATCGGCTTGCAACGCAAAGGTTTTTCCGAAGAGCGCATGCAGGCTCTGAATCAGGCATTTCGCCTATTGTTGCGTTCAAAGCTGAACACCAATCAGGCGCTGGGCGAGATGCGCGCTTCGCTAGCGGATTCCGCCGATGTGGCGGAGCTCATCCGGTTTATCGAGACTGCGGAGCGAGGGATCATCAAGTAGCTTTGGCAACTAGGTTCGGCCGCCCGGCCACTTCATGACAAACGCAACTCATACCGCGCAACGCGCCCCGGGCACCGGACAGGGCTCAACGGGATGGGGACTCATCGCCGGGAACGGCCGATTTCCGTTTCTGGTGCTGGAAGGCGCGCGCAGCCAGGGCATCGAGATGGCGGTGATCGCCGTGAAGGAAGAAGCTTCGGCGGAGCTGGCGAATTCCGCGAAACGGCTGCACTGGGTAAGCCTCGGCGAGTTAAGCAAGGCCATCGACCTGATGCACAAAGAGGGCGTGACGCAAGCGGTGATGGCCGGGCAAGTGAAGCACAACAAGATTTTCAGCTCGATCCGTCCGGACTGGAAACTGGCGAAGTTGCTGTTTTCGTTGCCGCGAAAAAATACCGATTCGTTGATTGGCGCGGTGGCGCGAGTTTTGGAAGACGAAGGCATCCGGCTGGTGGACTCGACACTTTTTCTGAAGCCGCTCGTGCCGGAGGTGGGCGTGTTGACGCGCCGCGCCCCCGACGAGCGAGAAGCAGCCGACATCGCTTATGGGCTCGGCGTGGCGCGGCAGATTTCAGCGATGGACATTGGGCAAACCGTGGTGATTTCCGACCGCGCGTGCGTGGCTGTCGAGGCGATGGAAGGTACCGACGAAACGATCGCCAGAGCTGCGCGGATCGTGGGTGGCAAGCCATTGGTCGTGGTGAAAGTGAGCAAGCCGGGCCAGGACATGCGCTTCGATGTACCCGTGATTGGTCTGCCGACCATCGAACAGATGAAGAGTGCCCGCGCCACGGCTTTGGCTCTCGATGCCGGGCGCACCCTGTTGTTCGACCGAGAAAAATTGATGGCGCAGGCGGATGCGGCTGGAATCGCCATTCAGGCCTTTCCCGCGGCCGCCACTGGGGAACCACGGACTGTCACCGGGGGAATGAAGAAGGAATGAGCACGGCGACTGGGGAAGCCAAGAAAATCCGTGTCGCCGTCGTAGGTACCGGTGAGTTTGGGCGCAACCATGCGCGCGTGTACCGTGAAATTCCGGGTGCGGAACTCGTTGGCGTGTATGACAAAGATCCCGATCGCGCGGCGCAAGTCGCAACAGAATTTCAGACGCGGGCACTTTCGTCGGCTGAAGAGTTGCGAGGAGTTGCTGACGCGGTGAGCGTGGCGGTCCCGACGGTCGAGCATGCGACCGTAGGCTGCAGGTTGATGGAGATGGGCCTCGATGTACTCGTCGAAAAGCCGATGGCGACGAACCTGGCGGAGGCTGATGCGCTGCTCCACGCTGCGAAGAAATTCGGGCGCATCCTGCAAGTCGGACACGTGGAACGATTCAACCCCGCGGTCCTGGCGGTTGAGCCTATACTGAATCATCCCCTCTTTTTCGAGGTGCACCGGCTGGGGGTTTTTACCGCGCGCAGCCTGGACGTCGATGTCATTTACGACCTGATGATTCACGACCTGGACATATTGCTGACCCTGGTGAAGCAGGACGTGACGGAAGTAAAGGCTGTAGGCATTCCGGTGCTTACCGACAAAGTGGATATCGCGCACGCGCGGCTGGAATTTGCGGGTGGCGCGGTGGCTAATGTCACGGCAAGCCGGGTGTCGACGGAACGCGTACGCAAAATGAGATTCTTTCAACAGCACGAATATATTTCTCTCGACTACGCGCGGCGGGATGCGTTGCGAGTCGCGGTGAAGACGCCGGGACCTAAGCCGGAATTTGCGTTCGAGAAGTTGCCGGCCCAACCGGTGGAGCCTTTGCGCGCGGAACTCGAAGCGTTTGTCGAGGCGGCACGAACGCGTCGTGAGCCTCGGACCAGCGGTCGCAGCGGTCGTGCGGCACTGGAATTGGCCGAACGCGTGATGGCAAGCATCCAGGAGCATGGCGAGCGCGTCCAACTGTCAGCCTTTGCCGCCGCGCAGAAAACAGACGAATGATTCCGAGACTCCTCGTTCCTCTTGGCTCCAAGCCCCCGGCGGACGATGCCCCGACAACGCGGCGGCGTCCCACCACGATGGATGAACGCACGCTTGTGCCGGCGATGCTCCCGATCGTTCCGCTGGACGGGCACACCAACATTCCCTCATCTCTGCCGTTGGAGTCGATCGCCGCCCGCGTCGTGGTGCCTCGCGATGTGAAGCATGAGAAGTTTGTGGCCGAAAAGAACGGCGACCTGCCGCTGCAGCCGACCGACATGGACGAGCGCATCATCGTCCCGCAGGGCGCGGCGCTTCCCTTCGTCATAAAACCGCTGGAAAACATTCCCACCGATCTGGTGGAGTCCGACATTTTCATGACCGGCGAGGTCAACCTTCTTAACAAAGAGCCTTCGCCAGAGCAGAACAGAGCCGAGCTGATCAAGTCGATCACTTCGTTCGCGGCGCACATACTCTTCATCGCGCTGATTATTCTTGAACCTAAAATTTTTCCGCCGCACCAGCGCACCCGCGAAGAGGATGAACTCGCTCGCCGCCAAATGACCATCTTGCTTCCGCCGGGTGCTCTCGACGAGCTCAAAGCAACGCCTCGACCCAGACCGCCGGCCGTGCATGTCGATCCGCGCATACTCCGCAAAGTGGCGCCGCCTGTGCCGCAGCCCATCCCGACTCCTCCCCCCAAGGAGCCCGAGCGCGTCGCAAAAGAACTGCCCAGCGCGCCCGTGCCGAAACCCAATACCGCGCCGCCAAAACCTCAGCCCGACGACAGCACAGCCAAGGCCGATGCTCCGAAACAGCCTTTGAAGCTGGAAACTCCACAACAACAGCCTACGGATCACTCCCTGCTCCTTCCGAAGAGTTCCCTGGGCCATTCGCTGCAGGATTCCATCCGCGAATCTGCCAAGATGAACGCGCCGTCGGCTGTTGGAGGCGGCGGACAAGTTCCGAGTAACAGCGGCCTCCCAGGCGCCGGAGGGCAAGCCTCGGCGTACGGCGCGATGCAAATGCTCACGCCCACCGAAGGGGTGGATTTCAACGATTATCTCCACCGGGTCTACATTACCGTGAAGCGAAATTGGTTTTCCGTGATGCCGGAATCCGTACGGCTTGGAGACAAAGGCGTCGTATCGTTGCAATTTAAAATCATGAGGGATGGCAGCGTTCCCGACGGCGAACCGGTTCGTCTGGCGGGATCCGGAAAAGAGCCGCTGGACCGCGCGGCGGTTTCTTCGATTCGCGCTTCGAACCCATTTTCGCCGTTGCCGCCGGCCTTCAGCGGGCCGTATATCGAATTGCGATTTACGTATTACTATAATCTTCAGCCCGACTACGCACATTAGGTGAAACTCGCACGCCAACAAGTTCTGGGCAGTCTTCTGATCGCCCTATTTGTGCTGATTTTCTTGTTCGTCCGCGCGCGCCATCTCCTATTCCCATGAATCCCGGCAAATCGCTTTCCGGCAGCGCAGTCATTCCTGGCTGTGCGCTGCTCATTGCCATCGTTGGCCCGACGGCTTCCGGCAAATCGGCGCTCGCTGTATGGCTTGCCGAGCGGCTCGGCGGGGAAGTGGTAGCTTGTGATTCCACGCAACTCTACAAGGGCTTCGACATCGGCACCGCGAAGCCCGGCCTCCACGAACGCAGTGGAATTCCACATCACTTGATCAATGTTCTGACGGCGAGGGAGGACGCTACGGCGGGCGGATACCGGCAGATGGCCATCCGCGTACTCGAAGACCTGCGTCGTCGCGGCCGCATCCCCATTCTTACGGTGGGCACTGGGCTCTATTTGCGCGCGCTGCTCGAAGGACTGGCGGACGTTCCGCAGAGATCAGAGGAGCTTCGCGCGCGATTGCGGGCGAGCATCGAAAGCCATCCTCCCGGCCACCTGCACCGCATACTGCAACGCCTCGATTCGGAAGCCTCCCGCAAAATCGCGTCGGGCGACGAACAAAAATTGATCCGCGCGGTAGAGATTTGCCTGCTTGCGAAGCGTCCTCTGTCGGAAGTCCATCGATCGGGGCGCGTTCCATTGGAGGGATGGCGCGTGTTAAAAATTGGCTTGATACCTCCACGCGAGGCCTTATATGAGCGAATCCATGCCAGAACGGACGCGATGCTGGCAAACGGCTGGATCGAAGAAGTGCGCGCTCTCCTAACCTGGGGCCTGCCAGAAAACGCAAAGCCCTTCGACTTCATCGGATATCGCGAGCTACGCGCTGTCCTACGTGGAAGCCTGAAACTGGAAGATGCTCGCAGCACCATCCAACAAGCCACCCGGCGCTACGCGAAACGCCAAATAACCTGGTTTCGCAAAGAGACCGGTGTCCACTGGTGCGAAGGATTCGGCGACGATCCTCAAGTCCAAGCACAATCACTCAAATGCCTAAGCGAACTCCCCTTGTAGGGGCGGGGCTTGCCCCTCCCGGCTTCAACGAGACCGACACTCGATCACCAGCCTCAATGCAGGTCGCGGCGAGCGAGCCATCGGCGTATAATCCGATTGTGGAGATTCAATCTTCCGTGAACCGTTCCCACCGCTACTGAACCCAAGATCGGCACGATGACGCCCGCTCCATCCTATTCATGAAGACACAACATCAGACCTCGTCCGCGGAACGTGCTTTGCTTGTCGGAGTAACGTGGAAACGCGCCCGACGCATTCCTGGCACTCTCGCGGGCGAGCAGGGACGCGAATCTCTCGCCGAACTCGTCGAACTAGCGCGCAGCGCCGGCGCAGAAGTTACGGGCACGATGTACCAGGTGCGCGACGCTGCCGACCCGGCGACGCTTGTCGGGCGCGGCAAGCTCGACGAGATTCGCGCCGAAGCGACGGCCCACAAGGCGCCACTCATCATTTTTGACGGCAATCTCTCGCCCATGCAGCAAAGAAACATCGAAGAGGCCACCGAGCGCCGCGTGATCGATCGCACGCAGCTGATTCTGGACATATTCGCGAAGCACGCGCGCAGCCGCGAAGGCCAATTGCAGGTGGAGCTTGCGCAGTTGAACTATATGTTGCCGCGGCTGACGGGCAAAGGCACGTCGATGTCGCGCCTCGGCGGAAAAAGCGGCGGTGGTGGCAGTGGCGGTGCGGGTGGCGGGGCAGGACGAATCGGCGTTCGCGGTCCCGGTGAAAAGAAACTGGAGACCGACCGGCGTCGTATTCGCGACCGCGTGAGCAAGATTCAAGCCGGCATCGAAGCGGTCCGGCGACAGCGTGCCCTGCGACGCGAAGCACGCAACGCCATTCCTCTCGGAACCGTCGCGCTCGTAGGCTATACCAATGCCGGCAAATCCACTTTGTTCAATGCGCTCAGTAAGGCCGACGTCCTGGTCTCCTCGCGTATGTTTGCGACGCTCGACCCCACCATCCGAGCCATTCGCTTGCCTTCGAATCGCCGGGTACTCGTTTCCGACACGGTTGGATTTATTCGCGATCTTCCGAAGGGACTGCTGACGGCCTTTCGCGCCACGCTCGAGGAAGTGCAAGAGGCGGCCGTGATCCTGCACGTGAGCGACGTCTCGAATCCTCATCACGATGAATTGGACGAAGAAGTCGATAAGATCCTCGGTGAACTTGGCGTAACGAATCGGCCCAAATTGCGCGTCCTGAATAAGGTCGACTTGTTGTCGCCACTGTTGCGGGAAACTCTCGAATCGAGTGTCGCAACAGCGGGAGACTCCGGGCCCATCCTCGTCTCGGGCCTCACGGGAAAAGGCATCGACGAGTTGCTGAGACGCATCGATGCCGCCCTGCCAGTCGATCCTGTCGTGACCATGTCGCTGCGACTACCGCTGGCGGAGGGTCGCACACTCGCACTGGTTCACGCCATGGGACGCGTGCTCCACTCGGAGGTTGAGGATTCCCACATGCTGATGGACGCCGAGGTGCCGACCTCGATTGCGCGCAGCCTGCATTTGAGCCAATATACCGCGCAGGGAACTTCCAAGCTCGCTCTAACGTAACTTAGGGTGGAGGAAAATTCGATGGCCGCCTTTCTGTTGTGGGTCATTTTGTTTATCTTGTGCTGGCCGTTGGCGTTGCTGGCGCTCATCGCCTATCCGTTCGTGTGGCTGATTTTACTGCCGTTCCGGATCGTGGGCATCGCCGTGGGCGGTGTGCTGGAGCTTCTGACCGCGCTTTTCTTTCTGCCGGTACGGCTGTTGCGCGGCCCGCGCGCGATCTGAACAATTGCAGGGTGGCGACGCGGTAACTCCCCGGTAATGCTCGCAAGATTGGCGTTTTTGGCGCTGAAATGGATTGGGAGACCGCGGCTTGGGGAGACCGTGGCAAGCCTCTTTGTTGTGGAAAACTCTGTGGGAAAGCAAAGCTCTGCAAACACGTCCCGTTGGTCCGCGAATTCGATGAAATGCGGGGATTTTGTCGCACTCCCCGTTAACTAGTATAGAAAACAGTGGCTTACGAGGCTCTCAGCGAAGCTGTCGTTTCCTGCCGACACATTCTCTCGCGAAACTCTAATTCCAACATTTGCACAGGCTTACAGGCGGCGTGTTACGAGAGAGTATTCCCCTCACGCACGATCAGACTTTGGCAGCTGGTTAACCCGGAAGTACTTGCCGCCACAACTGCTTAGCGTCCTTCCGGGCGTTGACGCCTGCGTAACTGGGGTCTATAGTGAGGCGCGGTGGTGGTAATGGCCGCGAAGGACAGTTTTTCCACCGCTCGGCGCCTATGAACCTTCCGAACGGATTGACGCTTCTCCGGATTTTTTTCGTTCCCGTCCTCATTGTGATTCTGCTGACACGCAGCCCAAATGTGGAGCTGTGGGGTTTCCCCATGCACTTCGAGTTTTGGGGAGTATTGATTCTGCTCATGGCCGCAGCGACCGACTGGGCGGACGGGTATTTCGCGAGGAGGCGCCTGCAAGTAACGACTTTGGGGATGCTCCTGGATCCGATCGCCGACAAGCTGCTGATTTCAGCGGCATTCATTTCCCTGGTGGACATGCACCTGGTGCCGGCGTGGATGGTGGTCATCATCATCGGACGCGAGTTCACGGTCCAGGGATTACGAAGTATCGCGTCTACCGAAGGCTTCACGATTTCCGCATCCCTCATCGGCAAGACAAAAATGGTTCTGCAGGTTTGCGCCGTGGCAGTTCTGATCGCCGGCGCCAGGCATCCTTCTTTGAAGCCACTCGCGCTGCTCTTGCTATGGCTGGTGGTGGCCAGCGCCTTGGTTTCGGCCGCGCAGTATTTCTTGCGCTTCTGGGGGCACCTCGACGATCGCATCAAGCAGCGCAGAAAGCTGCGTATACTGGAGGGTCGCGAGAAGACCGAGGATGCTGTCTCTCTCTGAAACCGACCGCCAGGAGTTGCTGCGATTGGCGCGGCAAGTTGTCGTTGAAGCTGTAACCTTGGGCCACCTTCCCGATATAATTCCAAAGGATGGAGTTTTCGCCGAGCAGCACGGTGTATTCGTCACGCTGCGCCGCCGACATCGTCTGCAGGGATGCATTGGAGTGGTTGAGGGAGACGATCCCCTGGGAGAAGCCTTGGTGCGCTGCGCCGCTAGTGCCGCATTGCACGATCCCAGGTTCGCGCCGCTAAAGCCGGAAGATCTCGACGAACTTGAGATCGAGATCTCGTTGCTTTCACCGCCTGCCGCGATTGATCCCGC
Organism: uncultured Acidobacteriota bacterium; assembly: GCA_963832615.1. Classification (GTDB taxonomy): domain Bacteria; phylum Acidobacteriota; class Terriglobia; order Acidiferrales; family UBA7541; genus Acidiferrum. Next base: position 565,087 of record CAWHVA010000027.1, on the reverse strand, counting down.
ACGGATTGAAATCGGTCATCATGGCCTGCTGATTTCGCGAGGCACCCAGCGTGGTTTGTTGCTCCCGCAAGTTGCCGTTGAGCACAAGCTCACACCCGAGCAGTTTCTCGAAGAAGTCTGCCGGAAGGCGCAGTTGCCGCGACAATCCTGGCGGGATCCAGAGACGCAGACGCTGGGATTCACCTGCGAGGTTTTCACCGACGGTGGCGTTGCCGGGCGCGGGTAGGGGCAAATAAAAACCCGCGCAGGAAGCCGCCCCACGCGGGTCTGAAAGTTGTTACGTCGTCTCGCGCGGCCGAGTTTATTCGATTTCCGCGAAATCTCCGGCATACATCTCGGAGGTGCTGTAGGTGATCAACACCGTAGCGGCGCCCTTGGTTACGCTGAGCACGATGCCCTCGCCAAGAATCTCGCGGGGCAAATCTTTCCCTGCGTAATGCGTCGGGGCGCTTCCGAAACCGTAATCTTTGTACTGCATGTCGTGTTCCCCAGCCGAAGCGGAGACGTCCTTCTTGTTCTCCTGATAGCGGAAAACGCGCATGTAATCGCCTACCTTGACGCCTTTCTCCGCACCGATATTTACGTAGGCCGCGTCGCCGCGTCCCAACTCTTGATGGAAGTCAAAAGAGGAGACGACCGTTCCCACGGGCTTGCCACTGATGGGAGCAAAGTGATCGAATTTGTTGGCATCCTTGTACGGCGGCGCCGGGCGCTCCTCGAACGGCCGCGCGATATCGCCGCGTTGCACGTAGTCGCAGGAAAACACAACTTCCGCAATGGAAATCTTGGGATGGACGCTAACGACGCGCACCTGACCGGTATCCTTGTAAACAGCGCCCATCTCCTTGAATAACTTGGTCTGCCCGTAAAACCATTCGTTGGCCGGATCGGTCTCCTCCCTCACAATAATGAAGCGGTCTCCGATCTTCACGCCCTTGTCCTCTCCGCGGTTGAGATATACATAGTCCCCGCGCGCGAAGGTGACCTTGTAGGCGGATTCCTCGCCGGAGACGACCCGGATGTCCTCAGGAACCTTGGGCTCGCTTACAAACCCGGAGCAGTACACGGAGGAATAATCCGCCTGTCCGGTTGGGCGAGGAGTAGTTTCCGGAGCGGTCTGCGCCGAACAGACGACCGCGCTGGAGAGGATCGAAACACACAATGCAGCTAGTTTCGCGCGCATTACAATGCTCCTTAGAAACACGCCCTAAGGGCCGTGCGGGGACGTGCTCATCGAAAGTAACAAGCAACCCTAGGTGCGTCAACGAAATGGGAAGAGGAGCTTTACACTTTTGATACGGGCCGCGCGCGGCTTGCTATGCGCCCTGTTTTCAATAGAATGGCTAACTGGCAAATTAGGCGCCGGGCTTTAGCCCGGCCTTCCGGGCAAGAGGGCGGCGATGACGCGGCGGGGCACGGGTGTGGGGCGCATTTGTGGGGTCGTCGCGGAGGCAACAGCTGCCGATATGGCCGCTGCCATTAGGGCAGCACTGCGCGAGACGCCAACCATCGAGCTGCGCCTCGACTGGCTCACCAGCGACGCCGAACGATCCAAGTTCCTGCACTGGCTTCGGCAACATTGTCCTCGGGATGTCGTATTTCTCGCAACCTGTCGTCGTAAAGGGGCTGGCGGACGCTTTGCCGGGAATATCCAAGCTCAACTGTTTTGGCTGATCCAAGCTCGCGAAGCCGGCTGCCAGTGGTGCGACATCGAAGTCGAGACGCTACGGGAATTGCCCGGCCAATCGGCTCGCGCGTATGCTGTTCCGCCCCGTATCATGCTCTCGATACACGATTTCCAGCGGACACCGGAACTCACCCGGTCGGTCCACCTTCCGTCGCGTAGCGAAGTGGACGCCATCAAGATCGCGGCGCACGCACGGACTATTAAAGATAGCGTGCGCTTGCTTCGTTGGGCCCGGGATTCCAAGGATTGCATCGCCGTGCCCATGGGTGAGGTAGGGCTCCCGGGCCGCATTCTGGCGCTGCGAGAAGGCAGCGCGCTGGCATATGCGCCCGTGGCGGCAGCCACCGCTCCGGGGCAAGTTTCGCTTCACGAGCTGAAGCATCTTTATCGCGCCCACGAACTGAACCAGCGCACTCAAGTTTTCGGAGTGATTGGCGATCCTGTCGGGCACTCGCTGTCTCCGTTGATGCACAACTCCGCGTTCGTGGCGGAAAAAATGAACGCGGTTTATCTTCCGTTCCTTGCTAGAGACCTGCGTGACTTTCTGGACGCGGTCCCTGAATTCGGCATTCGTGGATTCAGTGTCACGATCCCGCACAAGCAGAGAATCCTGAAGTACCTGAAAGAGTGCGATCCCTTGGCGGCGGACATTGGCGCCGTCAACACCGTCGTGGTTCGCCGGGACTTTTCGCTTGTCGGCTTTAACACCGACTACGTGGGAGTGCTTCGCTCGCTGGAAGCGAAGGTCGATCTCGCGAAAAGCCACGTCCTGGTTTTCGGAGCCGGTGGGTCAGCTCGCGCCGCCGCGTTTGCGCTGGCTCGGGCGGGCGCCTGGGTCGCGGTTTGCGCGCGGAGACGGCGGGCCGCGCGTGAACTTGCTCGCGCCGTCGGCGGCGAGGTTGTTCCGCGGCGCTCTTTGCGCACGGAATCCTTCGATGTTGTGATCAACACAACCCCAGTCGGAATGCATCCACACGCCGAAATTTCTCCGTTGAGCCTCCGCGAGTTACACTGTCGAATTGTCATGGACCTCATCTACCGCCCCGAGCGCACGCAGTTGTTGAAGCTGGCCGCTGGCAAAGGCATCGCCACGGTTTCCGGCGTCGAAATGTTCCTCGCACAGGGTATCGCGCAGTGGGAGATGTGGACCAAGCAGCGCGCTCCGGAAGCGGTCATGCGGAGGGCCGTGCTCGCGGCGTTGCGCGTCGAAGATTCGCTGAAATCGAAGCGGCCGAGGAGGCCGCGGTGATCCAGCCAGACTTCCGCGAATTCCAGCGGCTCGCCAAGCAAGGCAACCTGATTCCTGTTTTCGACGTGCTTCCGGCGGACTTGCTCACGCCTGTCAGCGCTTATCTACGCATCGCGCAAGGCGCGCGCTATTCCTTTCTGCTCGAAAGCGTGGAGGGCGGCGAAAAAATCGCGCGTTACACTTTCGCCGGCGCCAACCCCGAAGAAGTTTTTCGCTACGCCAATGGGGCCTGCGTCATGGAGGGCCGCGACCGCGTCGTCTGGGAAGAGCGCGACCCCGTCGCGTTTCTGCGCACCCGCATCGAGCGCTTTCGGCCTGTGCGCCTTCCGGGCTTGCCGCCGCTGGTGGCCGGCGCCATCGGCTATTTTTCCTACGACATGGTGCGGCTCATCGAGCGTTTGCCGAAGCGCTTGCACGACGACATCGGCTTGTTCGATGCCATGCTCATGTTCTACCACGGGATTATCGCCTTCGATCACGTGCGGCACCGCCTGTGGATTGTGCGCAACGTCTTCACTGAAGACTCCGGCACCCTTCGGTCGAAATACAAGTCCGCGGTTCGCCAGATACGCGAGACCCGCAAGCTGCTCGAGCAGCCCGTGGATGCGGAAAAACCCCGCCGGGAAGCGCGCCCAGGCAAACCCTCGCCAATAAAGGTCACTTCCAATTTTCGCCGCAGCGAGTATCTCGCGGCGGTGCGCAAGTGCAAGGAGTACATTCGCGCCGGTGATATTTTTCAAGTGGTGGTCAGCCAGCGCTTTTCCGCAAAAACAAAGGCGCAACCCTTCGACATCTATCGCGAGCTTCGCGCCCTCAATCCATCTCCCTACCTTTTCTATTTGCAGATGAATGATGTCGCTGTCGTGGGCAGTTCCCCGGAAATGCTCGTCAAGGTCCAGGGACGCGACGTCTTTTACCGTCCCATCGCCGGAACGCTGCCTCGTGGCAAGGATGAAGCCGAAGACCAACGCCTGGAAAAGCAAATGCTGGCGAGCGAAAAGGAGCGGGCCGAACACATTATGCTCGTGGACCTGGGCCGCAACGATCTCGGCCGGGTTTGCGAGTACGGCACGGTGAGGGTCGAGCAGTTGATGACCGTCGAGCGCTTCTCCCACGTAATGCACCTGGTGAGCAGTCTGCGCGGCCGCCTCCGCGAAGACGTCGATTGTTTCGACGCCCTGATGGCCTGTTTCCCCGCGGGCACGGTCTCCGGCGCCCCAAAAGTCCGCGCCATGGAGATCATCGAAGAGCTCGAGCGCACCCGCCGCGGCATCTACGCCGGCGGCGTTTTATATATGGATTTTGCCGGCAACCTGGACTCCTGCATTGCCCTACGCACCATGGTTATCAAAAATGGCGTAGCCCACATCCAAGCGGGCGGCGGCATAGTCGCCGACTCCTCGCCGGCGGGCGAATATCAGGAAAGCGTTAACAAGTCCCGCGCCCTATTGACCGCCTTGGAAACCGCGGAACGCCGCCGCTAGCAGTCCTTTCCGACGGATTTCCCACTTTCAGTTCACGGCCCCTCGCGCCACCAGATCCACACAGCTCGCAGTACAGTATAAGTCTATTTTTTACTTATACTTACGAATGTAATTGCCCCCTGAACAACGGCGCAGTACTACAACTGTCCTCTTTCCCTGCCCTTCCGTTTCCTACAGGCTTGCTCCCAATCTGTCCTGCTGGTCAACTTGTCCGCTAGTACGCCTATGACTAACATCACCCCGTCGGCAGCTCCGTTAACCCACCAACCGGAACGTTGTTGATCGGCGGTAGCACGCTGTAAACAAAACATTTAGCGAAAGGGTCCCCGCGACTACATGATACGTGCGCCTGAAAGTCGACGTTCGAGGTGTGTATTCTTCAGTGCGAGCTTGGTTTTAGCTCTGAGCTTCTCGTCTTGGATATCGGGATGTGCGGGGTCAGCCTCAGCTACGAAACCTGCTAGTGTCACCACCAGCGTACCACCGACTGGGGGCTCCGCTGTGACTTCCTTGAGGATCACGCCGAGCTCTCCTTCGACAACGACCGGAGGCACACTGCAGTTCTCAGCAACGGTATCCGCCACGGCCACGGAAGAAACGGTCACGTGGGCAGCCACTTTGGGCACCATCAGCTCCTCGGGTGCCTACACCGCTCCAGCGAACGCCGGAACTGATAAGGTCACTGCAACGAGCAATGCGGACCCCAGCAAGTCTGCTTCGGCGACCGTGACCATTACTGCGCCGCCTCCAACGCCGGCCCCGCCTAGCCCATCTTCCAGCGTTTCGTGTGCGGGCTCAAATTGCCCAGCATTTCCGGGTGCGGCAGGCGGGGGAGCCGGCTCTGCCGGTGGACGCGGCGGCGCGGTAATCGAAGTGACGAACACAAATGATTCGGGAACCGGATCTCTACGCGCTTGCGTGGAAGCTAGTGGACCGCGCACTTGCGTGTTCCGCGTGGCCGGCGTGTTCAACATCACGTCGGGAGATAACAGCGCGGTTAACCCGTTTCTGACGATCGCGTGTCAGAGTGCTCCTGGCGAGGTTATTATCGGCGGGCCGAATTCGAACGGAGCGTCATTGCGCATCTCCACACATGATGTGGTCGTGCGCTATTGCACGTTCAGCCCGGACAACGTCAACACCGTGTCGGGCCCCGACACCGGCACGGTGGGCATCACGATTGTGAACTGCGCCGGGGATGGCACGCTGAGCGGTGGCGGCTGCTACAACATCATCACCGATCACGTCACGACCCGGTGGTCGGGCAACAAGAGCTGGATAACCACTTCGAACTTCACGCCCGCGGTAAATGGCAACGGCAACGGCACGGGACCGAACCACTCGATTACCGTGCAGTGGACGCTGGACTACGAGCCGCACGAAGGGCATCCGGTGGGCTACGGAACCGCGACCGACGAAAGCTGCGTGGGGACGCGCACCAACCCGTCGTGTCTCTCTGTCTACGAGACCGACATCGATTTCCACCACAACATGTTCGTCAACGTTGACCATCGCATCCCGGAAAACTCCAACGGATCAACGCGCTGGATCAACAACATCATTTACAACTGGAGCTTCTATGCCAACGAATGGCTGGGAGCGGAGATCATCGACGACATCAACAATAAGTTCATCCAGGGAAACCTGAACGGCCAGGCCCAGGCGCATCCCATCCACTTCACGACGAACAGCCCGGAGATGAGCGGGGCGCCGTCGACCTATGTGGCCGGGAATATCTTCGGAAGCGCAGGAGCCAATAGCGCGGCTTCCGACCAGTACGGCACGCTGGTGGCGAACATCACCGGTGAGAATGGCGACGAGACCGGTCCGATCCCCAGCAGTTGGCAACGTAGCGGCCCGATGGATCCCAGCAATTCGTTTCCGATCGTTCCGGACCCAGCGGAAAATCTGGATAGCATTTTGCTAGGGACGGTGGGGAATTCCCAACATGTCGATTGCAATGGCAAATGGGTGTCGCACCGAGACGCAGCGGACTCGCGAATCGTCGCGCAATATCAGAACGGCGGAAGCGGCGGCTTCTGGCCCAATGGAGTGACGTATACCGGCCAGCCGAGCATTCCGTCGCCGAGCAGCAACTGGCAAGACAATCCAGTGACCAACTTCAGCGCTTGTCAGGAATCGCTGCACGACGGGATTCCGGACCAGTGGAAGACGCTGAAAGGGCTCAGCACGACGGATCCCAATTTGTATAAGACGGTTGCTCCGAACGGCTACACCTGGCTGGAGAACTACCTCAACGGGCTGCCGTAGCCTCAACCCGGGTGTCCATGCCCACGGCGATGTGGTCTCTGGAGGTGGCGTATGGTGGGCCACCACTACCCATCTCCCCACCAACTGTTCAGCGACGCCGAAAAAATGCGACAATTAGGATCGCAAGCCTCGAAAGCTCGACGGTGAGCACGAACTAAAGGACCGCCGTGATTCTGCTGCTCGACAACTACGATTCCTTCACCTACAACCTGGCGCAGTATCTCGGCGAGCTGGGCTGCAATGTTGAAGTGCATCGCAACGACAAAATTTCCGTCGAAGAGATTGCTCGCCGCAAACCGGAACGCATCGTAATCTCACCGGGTCCCTGCACCCCCCAGGATGCCGGAATTTGTATCGACCTGATTCAGCGCCTCGCCGGAAAATTCCCGATTCTTGGTGTTTGCCTGGGGCATCAAGCCATCGGCGCAGCCTTCGGCGGAAAAGTTATCCGCGCGCCTAAGCTCTTCCACGGCAAGACGAGTGCAATCCATCACGATTCCAAAGGCGTCTTCCGCAAATTGCCCGACCCCTTCACCGCCACTCGCTACCATTCCCTGATCGTCGAGCGCAAATCCCTCCCGCGCGAGCTAACCATCACCGCCGAAACCCATGACGGCATCATCATGGGCTTCCGCCACCGCCGCCACAAACTCGAAGGCGTCCAATTCCACCCCGAATCCGTCCTAACCGAATCCGGCAAGCAACTCCTGAAGAATTTCCTGTCCCTGTAGATCATCGTGCTTCCCGAGTTTCACTGTGGTTCCCGGATGTCAGCCTGTGCAAGCAGGGACACTGCCAATGTGCGCGGCCGAAAGATCACCCGGGCCGTATAGGCACGTGCTCTCAACAAGTTATAGGTGGACCGAAGGACCCTCGGAGGCGGCGCTCCAATTGCTCCCCTTCGTACTGTTGTCTTTCACGCGGCATCCGCGCGGCGAAACGGCCTGTGCCGCGCGGATGTCGTACACTAAATTTTTCATTTGGGAAGACCATGGCACATACGCAAACCATCTCCAAGAAAACGCAGCCGCGCCGAAGTTCGGCCCCCGTCGTAAAAGCGGCAAAAGTTGCCAAAGTGGAAGGCCGTCCAGTCTGGGCCGAGGTTTCCGCCTCAGCGCTAACACATAATCTCCGCGCCATCCGCGACTACGTCAATCCGGCGGACGAGCAACGCAAAACGCCGCGCTGAGTTCTCTCCATCGTGAAGGGCAACGGCTACGGCCATGGCGGACCGCAAGTCGCCAAAATTCTGGAAAAGGCCGGCTCGGACTGGTTCGGCGTCACCTCTGCCTCCGAAGGGATCGAAGTTCGCAAAGCCGGCGTCCGGAAGCCGATCCTAGTGCTGACGAGTTTTTGGCCCGGCGAAGAAGATAATCTCCTGAAGCACAACCTCACTCCGGTGGTTCACCGTTGCGACCAGCTTGCGCCCTTAAACAAAGCGGCTTCCCGGAGAAGGAACCGCGAGCCATTTTCGTTCCACCTAAAGATGGACACGGGCATGAATCGCTTGGGCATTGCGCCCAGCGACATCGATTGCTTCGCCGGGCAGCTTGCGAAATGCCGCCATCTCCAATTGGGCGGCGTGCTGACGCACTTCGCGTCCTCGGAAGCGTTTGCGCCGTCGGCGCAAGGCGAGCAAACCCGCGAGCAGGAAGAGCATTTTTTCGTCGCGTTGGAGCGATTGCGCGCACTCGGCGTCGATCCCGGAATCGTGCATCTTGCGAACAGCGCAGCCATCGCAGTGCGTCCGGAGACGTGGGCGGACATGGTGCGCCCCGGAGTAATACTGTATGGCTATCACCCGGGGTACGATCCACCGGAGCGGCGGTTGGAAGCGGAGAAGAAGCTGCCGCTGAAACCGGTGATGAGCCTGCGCACGCGCATCATTAGTCTGCGGCGCGTCCCGGCTGGCGCCAGTGTCGGATACGGCGGAAAGTTCGTGACCGAGCGTCCTTCGGTGATCGGAGTGCTCGCCGCAGGTTACGGTGACGGCGTGCACCGCTCCCTGGGCAACCGTGGTTGCGTCCTGGTGCGCGGCAAACTCGCTCCCATCGTCGGCATCGTCTCGATGGACGTGACCATGATCGATATCACCGACGTCCCCGATGTCGAGATCGGCGAGGTCGTCACGATTTACGGTGTCGACGGCGAACATGTGCACCCAGCAAGCCAGGTCGCTCGTGGTATTGGCACGGTGACCTCCGACTTGCTTTGTGCGGTTAGCGCACGAGTTCCACGCCTCTACGTTTACTGACCGTCCCGACGGTCCCTTTACTCGAGCCGCATCCGGTCTTCAGGGACCGTCAACTTGTATAAACTCTTGACGCCAATCTGACGATGGAGTATATACGGCTCTGGAACGTAACTAGGTTCTATCCCGCAACGGCCCCAAGTCCCACGCTCTGCGGGAAGGCTGTACCGATTTTGCAGTGATTGCGCAAGTCCTGTGAGGTCGTATGAGCCGAGCGTATTCGGGAGTGGAACGTCGCGCGGTTTCCTCGTCTTTTCCTGCCGCTCCAAGTGCACCTGAATCCAGTCCAGCCGCTTTCGGCAAGTCGCGCTTGCGGCGAACGAACCTGGAGTCGTGGGCGTTGCGCGCGTCTCTGGTGGTTTGCGCTGCGGCGATTTGCTACGCGTTGCGGCCTTTCCGCCTGGGGGGCGGGACTTCGGCCGGCCTCGGCGTGTTGACCGCCGGAGTCATTCTGCTAGCGGAGTTGCGGCTGCGGTGGGCAGCGATGAGCGGATTACTCGGCGGAGCATTCGGCGCGGTTCTGGGAATCTTTGCCGCGGTCCTAGTCACGCTGATTATTTCGCGCACTGCTGAGCCCGAGCCCACGAAGTCGTTTCTGGAGTGCGTGGTGCTCGTTGCGTTTGCGTATCTCGGGCTGGTGCTGGGATCGAAAAAGGCCGGCGAGCTGCATCTGGAAACGATCGGCGAGCGAGTCATCGCCAAGGCCGCCACCGCGCCGCCGGAGTCGCTAAAATTATTGGATACCAGTGTGCTGATCGACGGACGCATCGCGGATATTTGCGAAGCGCAATTCGTCGATGGAGTTTTGATCGTGCCGCAATTCGTGCTGCACGAACTGCAACTGGTGGCCGACTCCGGCGACGCGCTAAAACGGCAGCGGGGGCGGCGTGGACTCGATGTGCTGGAGCGCATCCGCAAGATGCCTGGAGTGGAAGTGCGCGTCCCGGAGAATGGCATTTCACAAGCGGGCGAGGTCGATCACAAATTGATCGAGCTGGCACGACAGATCGGCGCGAAGATCGTCACCAACGATTTCAATTTGAACAAAGTGGCGACGGTTCAGGGACTGTCGGTGCTAAACGTGAATCAGTTGGCGAACGCACTCAAGCCGGTGGTCTTGCCGGGCGAAGCGATGCGCGTGCTGATTTTGCGCGGAGGGAAAGAAGCGAATCAGGGTGTTGCGTATTTGGACGATGGCACGATGGTGGTGGTCGACGGCGCGAAGCGCTGCATCAACAAGAGTGTGGACATCACCGTGACTTCGGTCCACCAGACTACCGCGGGGAAAATGATTTTTGGGCGCGTTGACGATCGCCTGGAGTCGCACCCGACGACGGCGCACCAAGCGACCGCCGGCACTGGCCGTAACGACGGTAACGGGCGCAATGCCGCTCCTGGGGTGTTGGACCGCGGAACGCGCGCCATTTATCCCGAAACCGACGCGGATTAAGAGATTGCGGAAAAGTCTGAAAGCCGGCTTCAGGGGCTAAAGCCCGGTTGAGAGCACGTGGCTTGCGTCGGGGCTAAAGCCCCGACCTCCTAAAGACAAGGAGTTTTGCCGCAGCCTGTTAGCCTTCAGCCCGACCCGTTCTACGACCCCGAATCCTCTTTTACGACCCCAAATCCTCTTCTACAACCCCCAATCCTCTTGTTTCAGAAGCTTCCCGAACAATTTCGACCATCTATATTAGCTTTGTGGCGTCGGTCTGTTCGGGCTGTCGAAATCGCCCGATTTCGCGCGTCATTGTAGTAGAGGAACAGAACAGGGCAGCGAAGAAAGACTACGAAGGGGACACCGCATGAAATACATGTTGATGGATTACGTTCAAGAAGCCGGCTGGCAGACGCTGACCAAGGCCGACCAGGAACATTGGCTGGGGGCCTATAAAGCGTACATGGAGGCAATGACGAAGGCCGGCGTGCTGAAGAGCAGCGGTGGGCTGAAGTCGGCGTCGATGGCCACCACCGTTCGAATGGTGAACGACAAAGCCCAGGTGCTCGACGGGCCGTATGCCGAGTCCAAAGAACAACTCGGCGGCTATCACATCATTGAAGTCGCCGATCTCGACGCGGCAATCGCGTGGGCGGCGCGTTCGCCGACCGCGCTTCACGGCGTCGTGGAGGTGCGGCCCATGTGGGAAGGCACGCTGCTGACCACGGACATCAACCAATATATCAAGCGGGAGTAATCAGCATCCGACGGGCCCCGATTTTCGCAGCATAAAAACGCACAAAAACTGGACAAACAAGGAGAAGAAACATGCGCGGTCTAATTGTGTTCAATCACGTTTCGCTGGATGGCTACTTTGTCGATAAAAAAGGAGACATGCGTTGGGCCCACAAACAAGATCCGGAGTGGAACGAATTTGTCGCTGCCAATGCGCGCGGCGGTGGAGTGCTTTTGTTTGGCCGCGTGACCTATGAAATGATGGCCAGCTACTGGCCCACGCCCATGGCGGCCCAGAATTCACCCGCCGTGGCCGAGCACATGAATAATCTACAGAAGGTGGTGTTTTCCAGAACGCTGGACAAGGCCTCCTGGAACAACACGAAACTCGTGAAGGGTGACCTCGCCACGGAAGTGCGGAAACTGAAGCAGGAGTCGGGACAGGGCCTGGTGATCATGGGGAGCGGCACCATCGTTTCGCAATTGGCGCAGGAAGGTCTGATCGACGAATTCCAGATCGTGGTGTGTCCGATCGCGATTGGCAGCGGAAGGACGCTATTTGAGGGCGTCACAGAGAAACTGAGTCTGAAGCTTACAAAATCGCGGACCTTCGGCAATGGGAATGTTTACACTTGCTACGAGCCAGCCGGAAAGTAAGCTGAACCTGGAATTCGAACGTAAACCGGATGACATAACACGATGATCTCAACGAAGACGCGACCTAAAACGATCGACGAATACATCCATGCCGCGCCTAAAGAAGCTCAAAGGAAACTGCGCGAGATGCGTGCGTGCATCCGCGGGGCGGCACCTGGGGCCAAGGAAGGCCTGAAGTGGGGGATGCCCGCTTTCTCTTATCGCCGAATCCTGGTGACGTTTGCCGGGTTTAAGAAGCATATCGGATTTTATCCGACACCGTCGGCGGTGACCGCCTTCGCGAAGGAGCTGTCAAAATTCTCCACAGCTAAAGGTTCGATCCAGTTTCCGTTGGAGAAGCCGTTGCCTCTGTCTCTGGTCCGCAAGATCACCGCATTTCGCGTTAAAGAAAGTGTCGAGCAAGACAAAAAGTGGAGAACCTGACGGGAATTATTCTGCGGTGACGGTCTGAATCGTTGGATTTCGAACGTCATTGTAGTGAGAGAGATCTTCTCCCTCTCATCACTGGTTAAGGAGGCTTTCATGGAATACATGCTGATGCTCCATGTGGACGAGGCAGGCTGGCCCAAGTTGACGAAGGCTCAACAGGAGCAAGGGATGGCGGCTTATAAGGCCTACACGGAGGCTCTGGCGAAAGCTGGGGTGCTCAAGGGCAACAATCGCCTCGCGTCCAGCGCGACGGCGACAACGGTGCGCATCGCAAATGGGAAGGCGCAGGTGCTGGACGGCCCGTATTCGGAATCGAAAGAGCAAATCGGCGGCTACTACCTCATTGATGTTCCCGATCTCGAAACGGCGATCTCGTGGGCGCAGAAGTGCCCGGGCGCGAGTCATGGAGTCGTCGAAATTCGCGCAGTCCCAGCGATGTAGGGATGACCGCGTCAGCGTGACCCCGCTATTGTTCGCCGACGCTCTCGCTGATTCAGCGGCACCATAGCCGCTTCTCCGTGGCGGTGCTAGATTTCTTCGTTACGTGAAGACATGACTTTGGACGAACACGATGCTCAGGCACAGATCACTGCCGATGCTGTTGCCCGCCGCAGTTACGGCAAGCTGGTCGCGTTTCTCGCCGCGCGCACGCGGGATGTGGCGGCGGCCGAGGACGCGCTTTCGGAAGCCTTCGCTGCGGCATTGGCCGATTGGCCGCGGAACGGTTGCCCGGCGAATCCCGAAGCGTGGCTGCTGACCGTGGCCCGCCGAAAAAGTATCGACTTCGCGCGAAGACGCAAGACCGGCGAGATTGCCTCCGAGGAGCTACGACGTGTCGCGGAAGTGCTGGGTTCCGGTCTTGCAGACGCGGAAATTCCCGACCGTCGTCTCGCTTTGATGTTTGTCTGCGCGCATCCGGCGATCGAGGCCGGGATTCGCGCGCCGTTGATCCTGCAAGTCGTACTGGGGTTGGACGCGGCCACGATCGCTTCGGCCTTCCTGATTTCTCCGGCAACGATGGGCCAGCGCCTGGTTCGAGCCAAGACCAAGATCCGCCAAGCCGGCATTCCGTTCAGTGTCCCGGAGCGCGAAGAATTGCCGGCGCGGCTCGACACCGTGTTGGCCGCAATCTACGCCGCGTTCGCCGAAGGATGGACCGATCCTGGCGGTACCGATCTCGCACGCCGCGATCTCACCGAAGAAGCATTGTTTCTGGCCAGACTCGTCACCGAGCTGCTGCCGCACGAGCCCGAAGCGCTGGGCCTGCTCGCATTGATGCTTCACGCCGAAGCGCGTCGTCGCGCCCGGCGCAGCCCGGACCGCGAATACATCCCATTAGCCGACCAGGACTCGGAATTGTGGGACGCGCAGATGATCGGTGAGGCCGAGATGCTGCTACGGCGCGCCAGCGACCTGGGTTCCATCGGCCGATATCAGCTCGAAGCCGCTTTGCAGTCGGCGCACGTGTATCGCTGCCGCACCGGTCAAGCGAACTGGGCTGAGGTAGTGCAACTTTACGATGCGCTATGGGTGATCGCTGGATCACCGGTGGTCGCGATCAATCGAGCCCTGGCGCTCGCAGAGTTGCATGACCCCTCCGCAGGGCTTGCAGCCATGCAAGAAGTAGCCGCCGATGCGCGCCTAGCCCAATACCAGCCCTACTGGGCAGCACGCGCGGAATTGTTAGCAAAATCCGGCGCACATGGTGAGGCCCATGAGGCCTATGAAATCGCAATCGGTCTGGAGCGCGACCCCTCCGTACGCCGCTTCCTGCAGCAGCGGCAATCGGCGCTGCCACGTCGACCGTAGCGCGCGATGTATCGTGCCCCTTCGGTGAAAGCAGAGACCAACAGCAAAATTTGTCAAGGTCGCCGCACGCAGGAGTGCGTGTGCACCTCGAACCAGTCGAAAGCCGTTGGTGCGTTTCGCCTCGGCCTACGGCTTGATGTACACTCTCAGGTCCCCGACGAATTATAAAAATGAGCCGCATAACTGCCATTTTGCCTGCCGCCGGTCTGGGCACCCGCATGGGTGCCGAGACCCCGAAGCAATTTCTTGAGCTGGAAGGCGTGCCCATTGTGATGCTAAGCCTTCGGCGTATTGCCTCGTGCGAGCTGATTACCGACATCATCGTCGCCACGCGCGGCGATGGAATCGCGTGGCTCGAAGATCAGATTCGCGCCGAGAAATTCAAACAGACCGTGCGCGTGGTGCGCGGCGGAGATGCGCGGCAGGATTCCGTGGCGCGGGCCTTGCAACATGTTCCTGACGATACCGATCTGGTCGTCGTGCATGATGCGGTACGCCCGTTTGTTACGCGCGAGCAGATCACGCGTGTCATCGAAGAGGCGCGGCGGTGCCATGCAGCGATTCTGGGGATCCCCGCGATGGACACCGTGAAAGAAGTGAAGCGCGCGAGTTTGCCGGAGGATGTGGCGCTGATTACGGCCACGATTCCGCGTGAGCGCGTAGTGCTCGCGCAGACTCCGCAAGTGTTTGCCGCGAAGTTGCTGAAAGAAGCGTACGCGCGGGCCGAGGCCGACGGAGTGAGCGCGTCGGACGACGCCGGGCTGGTCGAGCGGCTTGGACACGATGTGCACGTGGTGCTGGGATCCGAGCGCAACATCAAAATTACGAAGCCCGCGGACATGGACCTCGCGCGGTTTTATCTGGAACGCGAGCGCGCGAAGTCATGAGTGCCCGTTGCGGGATCGGGTACGATCTGCATCGCCTTGCGGAAGGCCGCAAGTTGATCGTGGGCGGGATTGAGTTGCCGTTTGAGAAAGGACCTGTAGGCCATTCAGATGGAGATGTTCTGGCGCACGCGTTGTGCGATGCGTTGCTGGGGGCGGCCGGACTGGGGGACATCGGCACGCATTTCCCGGATACCGATCCGAAATGGAAGGGCGCGAACAGTCTGATTTTTTTGGAGCACGCCAGGAAACTGCTGGATGAAAAGAAATTTGTGATCGAACATGTAGATGCTGTGGTGATTACGGAAAAGCCCAAGCTGGGTCCGCATTTTCCGAAGATGCGCGAGGCCTTGGGGCGAGCACTAGGCGTACCTGCGGAAAAAATTCATTTGAAGGCCAAGACCAACGAAGGCGTGGACGCGATCGGGCGCGGCGAAGCGATCGCGGCATACGTGGTAGCGACGATCATGGCGCAATAGTTTCGTTCGTTGGTGCGACGGCAGAGAAAAGGCGCCCGCCTCGGAAAGCGGCCGCTGCGATTGCATCAGCTGCGTTAGAATTCCATCGATGGCTGTCGAAGAAATTCCTCCCAAACTCGATGTAGGGGTCGCCAATCCGTTCAGCGCGACGGATGTCGCGAAGGTGCTGCGCGATCGCGCTTGGCTCTCGTCTTCCGAGACTTCCGCGGTACAGAACGCCTGGTGCGAACGCGCGGCGTTTCTGCTTGGACCGCAAGTGGCGGATCGCGAGGCGCTCGCGGAATTGTTGCGATTGGTATTTGAGTATGACGCGGCGCGGGCGATGGCGACCACAGATGCGCACGCAGTGATGACGCGATACGGTGCGCGCGATGTGATCCGGCTGCTGGCGCGACTTGTCTTGGAGGGCGGGCCCTGCACCACCGAGCGATTTAAAGAGATTGTTACCGCACTGAAGGAAAAGCTCGACTTGCGCGGACGAGAAGTGCTGCATCCTTTACGGCTCGCGCTGGTCGGTCGAGCCGGCGAGGGTCAGTTGGATCGCGTCATTTTATTGGTAGATGCAGCAGCGGGCGCTGGCTTCGCGGCGAATATAAAAACAGTGCGTGAAAGGATGATCGAGTTCTGCTCGGCGCTCGATTGAGACGCGGAGGATTGCGAGAGGTTCATGGATCGATTGACCGGAATACATGCGGTGCGCGAGGCGTTGGAGGCGGGGCGGGCGTTTGACCGCATCGTGATTGCGAAGGGAAGGCAGGACTCGCGGGTCGAAGAAATCGTGCAAGCGGCGCGCGCGCGGAACATTTCCGTGCGCTTTGAGGATCGCGGACAACTCGATCGGCTTGCAGATTCGAAGGATCATCAGGGAATTGTAGCGTTGGTCGCGGCGCGAGCTGCCGGGACGCTCGACGAAATCTTGGCGGCAGCGAATGCCGGGACCGGACGTGGCGAGAAAGGATTGATCGTTTTGCTCGACGGCGTGGAGGATCCGCACAATCTGGGCGCGGTTATTCGCACGGCGCTGGCGGCGGGGGCACACGGCGTTGTGATTCCGGAGCGCCGAGCGGCGGGATTGACAGACACGGTGGCGCGTGCTTCAGCAGGAGCACTGGCGCATCTGGCGGTCGCTAGGGTTACGAATCTGGTGCGCACGATGGAGGAATTAAAGGAAGCGGGATACTGGCTCGTCGGACTCGACGAGCGCGGAGATAAGAACTACACGGACGTGGACTACACGTCCCCGGTAGGCATCGTCCTGGGCGGCGAAGGCAAAGGCCTGCACGAGTTAACGCGAAAGCGGTGTGATTTTGTGGTGTCGCTGCCGACGACGGGGCCAGTGAAATCACTGAATGTGTCGGTGGCCGCGGGGGTGGTTTTGTTTGAGGCGTTGCGGCAACGGCGAGGGAAGCGATAGATGCGCGAGGGACGCGGGAGTTGATTGCGGCGTCGCCTTACGAAACGGGGTGCTCCGCGGCTCGACCTGCGCTACGGTCGTTGGGTCATTGCCTGGTCGACATCTAAACCCCGTGGTATCGGAGACCGCGGCTTCGGGGCAGGATCTATTTGTCGTATTGAATTAGGGAGAAGACGTCGAGGCCGGAGAGTTTCTTGCGGCCTTGCAGGAAAGTAAGCTCGACCGCAAACGCCAAGCCTTCGACTTTGCCGCCCAGTTGCTCGACCAGTTTCACCGTGGCCGACGCGGTGCCGCCGGTTGCCAGCAAATCATCGCAAATGATGACGCGATCGCCCGGCTTTACCGCGTCTTCGTGCAACTCGAGCGCGTCCGAGCCATATTCGAGCGCGTAACTCACGCTTCTCGTTTTCGCTGGGAGCTTTTTCGGTTTGCGCACGGGGACGAACCCTGCCCCCATCCGATAAGCCAGGGCCGGAGCGAAGATAAAGCCGCGCGCCTCGATGCCGGCGACCAGATCGATGGTGTGACCGTTATAGTGCTCGCAGAGCCGGTCGACCAGCATGTGAAAGCCTCGCTTGTCTTTCAAGATGGTCGTCAGGTCATAGAACAATATCCCAGGCTTCGGATAATCGGGCACTTCGCGGATCAATTTCTTCAGCTCATCCATCCGGTGGACTCCTGTTCGAGTTTCAAGCGTTACTGGTCATAGGTGGTAACAAATTCGTGCGCGTATTGCGGGTCCACGTTCGCGGGCTCTTCGTTTACGCCGCTGACACTGGAAAAGCGCGGACCACGCTCGAGCGCCGCTCGAAATTTCGCAAGCTGCTCGGGGGTACCGATGGCGTACGCTTCCACGCGGCCGTCTCGCAGATTGCGCACGTAGCCGCTCACGTTCAGCCGCCTGGCTTCGCCCTCCGTGAAGTTGCGAAAGCCCACGCCTTGCACAAATCCCGAGACAAAGAAGCGCTTTGCTTGTTTCGCGTCCGTCACAAACTTTTGAATTGTAGCAGAAGTAGCACAGACACTCTTGTCTGTGCCTGCCGCAACCGCAATCAAGGCGAAGCCATGGGCAAGATTTTCAGTTGAGGTGAGTAGTTTGGTTAAATATGAACCTTACCAGCACGGTAGGGAAAACAGAGCTTGACGACCCGGAAGAGAACACAGAAGGGAGTGTCAGTGCTACGAATGAGCAGAGCGATTTGCGGTAAGCTCTTAGGGTCGCGCGAGGATCCGGGCTGCCTCCGGCGTTCCGGGTGCATCCAAATCGATATGAGCCGAGACGTGAATGCCGTGGCACGGTGCGTGAACGTTCCCATTCTGTGCGCCGCGTGTCTTGCGGTTCTGTTGATGAATGCTCGCCCCGTCGTTGCGCAGGAGTCTTCGGCGCCCATGGCGCCGCCTCCCGAGCATGATGTGAAGCGCATCGGAAACACGCCAGAACCCGCGGAGCCACCTTCGCTTCCTCCCGAAGAAATCATCAAGAAATTCGCGGCGAAAGAGGATGAGTATGTTGCCGTCCGTCCAACGTACGGCGCGCGCAAAACTATTCGCATCGACGAGTTTGATCACCAGGGAAGACTGTCGGGGCAATTTCTGATGGTCACTGAAGTCATCCGCACGCCCGACGGCAGAATCGTGAACAAGGTGATCGAGCATCCGCAGTCAACCCTGCACGTGTTTGCGTTGGAGTCGGAAGACGTAAAGGAGCTCGAGCGCATCCCGCAGTTTCCGCTGAACTCGGCGCAGCTTACGAAATACGACCTGAAATATATCGGGCAAGAGACCATCGACGAGATCGATACGTATATTTTTAAGGTGACGCCCAGGGCCCTGGACCGTGCCCACGCGTATCTGGACGGGCTCGTGTGGGTCGATACCAAATATCTGGAAGTGGTGAAGACCTATGGCCGGTGGGTGAACGAACTGGGCGACGTGAAATTCGCGACGTTGCCGTTCACAACATTTGAGACCTACCGGGAAAATGTGGATGGCAAATATTGGTTTCCGAACTACGAGCGCGCGGACGAAACGCTACATTTGAAGGACGGCGAGTTCCCAGTGCGGTTGGTGATCAAGTGGAGCGATTTCAAGCCACTGCCAGCCACGGTTTCGGCCCCAGCCGCCGCACCCGCAACCACTCCGCGGCGACTCCGCCGGAGAAGCCGCAATCCTGAGTGCTCGCATTGTGGTGTAATTCCGAAGCATTTTTCACGAGGAGCTCGTCGGCTGTTACCGGCCGTCAAACTGGCGCGGCTGCCTGACCCTCGTGTACGATGAATCGAACCACTCAAGGAGATTTCATGACGCGACCCGCAGGTACGTATGCCATTTTTGAAACATCGCAGGGCGAAATCGTTATCCGCCTGCTCGAAGACAAAGCGCCGAAGACCGTAGCGAACTTCGTCGGCCTTGCGGAAGGCACAAAAGAATTCATCGATGAACGAACCGGCCAGAAGCAAAAGAGGAATTATTACGACGGGCTGACTTTTCACCGAGTGATTCCGGACTTCATGATTCAGGGCGGTTGCCCACGAGGCGATGGCCGCGGCGGACCCGGCTACACTTTTGCCGACGAGTTTCATCCGTCGCTGAAGCACAATAAGTCCGGCAAGCTCTCCATGGCCAACGCCGGACCTGGCACCAACGGCAGCCAGTTTTTCTTGACCGTTGCAGCGACGCCCTGGCTGGATAACAAGCATTCAATTTTCGGCGAAGTAGTGGAAGGTCAGGAAATTGCCGATAAAATTTCCAAGGTGCCGCGCGATGCCAGCGACCGCCCGCGCACTCCGGTAACGCTGAACAAAGTCCGGATCGAGCGCGTAGCGTAGTCAACAGCTGTAGCCGCCATCTTGCTTTTAGGAGGCGGGGTTTAGAGGTAACTACGGCGCAGAATTTCTCGGTGGTGCAAGTTTTCGCCAGTGATGTGAGGCAGGAAAGCGTATCACCGGGGGCCCTCACGCGCTTGTCCGCGCTGGCGATTTGGTGAACGGCAATGCTCACAACGGACCGCCTGCTTCGCATCGTCATCGAACTGATGTTCGTCCTGCTTGGCGTGCTGGTCGTGTGGCTCGGCGTCACCGGGCGAATCTTCGTCGACCGCGGCACCGCCCCGTGGATCATCCTGAGCGTCGCGCTGATTCTTTGGGGGGGCTACGCATTTTATCGTCCGGGCCGGGCCTGGTTGCGCGGCGAGCGCTGGACCCGCGGACTCTCGCTCATCCTTCTGGGCATCGTGATGCTCGCCATCGCCCGCGCACCCTTTCTGTGGGTGGGCAAGTTGTTCGCGGTGGCAGGGCTTGTCCTGGTCCTGCGCGGTCTGGTTGGCTCCATTTTAGTTCTCCGGCCGCGCTAGACCTCAATCGTGACATCCAGCGTTTCCGGTTGGCACGGGGTTTCCCCTATAGACTGCCGAGCAATCTCCGCTATAATCCGCTCCACCCGTTAACCTTTTGATAGGAGAATCCGCATGTTGAAAGAATTCAAAGCCTTTGTAATGCGTGGCAACGTGTTGGATCTGGCAGTCGGCGTAATCATCGGCGCAGCCTTCGGCAAAATCGTCTCTTCACTCGTTGACGATGTCCTGATGCCACCAATCGGAAAGATCGTGAAGGGCGTCGATTTCTCCAACTTGTTCGTTGCATTGGACGGCAATTCGTACGCAAGTCTGAAGGATGCGAAGGACCATAACGTTGCAACACTTAACTATGGCCTGTTTCTCAACACCGTAATCAATTTCCTGATCGTTGCCTTCTGCGTGTTCCTCATCATTCAGCTGGTGAGTCACTGGGTCAACAAACCGGCGCCGCCAGGGCCACCTACCACAAAAGACTGCCCGCAGTGCGCGATGTCAATTCCCATCGCGGCGAAGCGCTGCGGCCACTGCACCTCGCAACTCGCGTAGGGGCGGGGCTTGCCCCGCCCGGCCGTCGCGTCTTGCCTGCGACTCTCTACGTCTTCGGCGGTTTGCGCTTGGTCTGATTCGCTTCCAAGTGCGCACGCAACCGCCCGACGACAGACTCTTCATGTCCCTCGTCGATCTCTTTCTGCACTTCCTCCAGCGCGAAGTGCACAACGTCATGGTGATGCAATTCCTCGCGCGCCAGGACCTCGCTAAAGCGCAGCCACAAACGATGCAATAGATGTACTTCATTGGCAGTCAAGTTTGGCGCGTGCGGCCCGAGGACTTTGTAGATCTTGTCCCCATTGGGCATGTGAATTTCCAGATTGAACTGTGGCTTCTGATCGCCGAGCTTTTCCCAGGCCTCCCCGATCTGTCTCGCCTGCTCTTCGGTCATCTCCTTAGCCGAGTGACCCACCACGATCGTGCTGGACTGCAGCGAAGTGGCCGCGCGTAGAATACCGTCCCAGAGATCGTTGGCGGCAACGACCGCCAGGCGAATGGACTTTCCCCGCTTCTCTGCCATGGACAACGCCTGAGAAAACAGATGCTGTTCGATGCTGCCAAATAGCTGGTCAGCTTCCAGCTCGTTTTCGCCGGAACCAGAACGCCGCAACAAGCGCACGTGCAACACCACAACGTCGCGCCTCCCCGGTTTCAAACGGTCAAGCACATTTCCCAGGTGGTACAAATTGAAGTGGTTACTGACCGGCACGAGAATATTTCCAGGGCGCGCCCCCACCGCCTCCGGGCTCAGCTCCCCTTCCAACTCCAGGTTGAACTGGTCCATTTCCACGTGGGCTACGCCGCGATGTTTGCCGCGCCGCTCCGAAATGGTGAAGACGATGTACAACATGACGGAGAAGGCGCCGCCGGCCATGGTGGCCACCGGCTTGGTGAACAGGTTGGTGACCGCGATCAAGAACAACGTGAGCGTGATGAAACCCAGCCCCACCGGGATCTGCACGCCGCGTATCGTGAAATTGAACGGCACCTGGAATTCGCGCTGGCCCGGATTCGTATAACGGAGCACCAGCACTGCCAGGCCGTTCATCGCGAAACTCCAGATGACGCCGAACGCGTAAAGGTTCGCCAGAAAAGTGACATCGCCGCGGCTGATCACGATGGTGGTGATCTGCAGCAGCACGACGATGTTGATGATACGGTAGCTGGTGCCGAATCTCGGATGCGGCTGCCGGAACCACTCGCTCAATACGCCGTCTTCGGAAACCCGATTCAGCACTCCGTTCGAGCCCACGATCGCGGTGTTCACGGCACCGGCGAGGATGAGCGTGCCGACGACCACCACGAAGCCGTGAAAGATCAGCCGCACGATGAACGGGCCCTGCAAATTCATCGCCAGCCCGCCGATCAGATTCTCCAAAAAGCCTTGGCGGACATCGTCCGGGATTATCATCACCGCGAAAAAAGAAACCAGCGACGTGAACACCAGGCTGTAAACGAAAATGACCAGGCCGGCCTTCTTCAGGTTCTGCAGCTTGGGGCTCTCGATTTCACGATACACCTGCGCCAGCGATTCCTCGCCGCTCATGGCCAGCACGGAGTGTCCTAGCGCGATGAAGATGGCGATGACGCCGAACATTTGCGGCAAGTTGCTGTGCGCCAGCCAACCCAGGGCGCTGCCTGTCAGGTGAATATTCCGCGGATAAGGAAACGGAGGCAGGGAGGAATGCCGCAGGATGGCAGTGTAAATGCACCAGCCGATCAGAATCACCACCATCACGGTAACCAGCTTCATGATGTGTAAAGCTTTTTCGCTGGATTCGGAGACGCCCTTGGTATTTTCCCACCAGAAATAGACGGTGACGATGATCGCAAAACTTGCAGAAATTCCGCCCAATGTATGTTCAGAAAAAGGACCGCTCAGGTGAAAGTATTGCGACAATTCACTGAGTAACCCGCCGAGATATTGACCAGCGGCGACACCGCTGATCGGCCCGGTCAAGATGTAGTCGAACATCAGCGCGGAAACGCTGAATTTCGCCAGCGCGCCGCCCAAGGACTGTTTGACGGCGCGGTACACTCCGCCGCGCACGAACATGCTGCAGCTTTCGACGTACACGGCGCGCACCGCATACGAAAACAACATAATTGCCAGGATGAACCACGGCGCGGTTTTACCGATGAAGCCCTCAGCTTCACCGCCCGCATAGTAAGCGGAAGACGCCAAGTCGTTCAGAACGATGGCCGCCGCACGCCAGAACGAGATGAACGTCAGCAGCGCCGTGGTGGCTACGATGACGCGCGGAATACCGTTTCCCCGGCTGCGCGTGGCAGCGGGGCTAGTAGGAGTGCTGCTGCTCATGAATGGGTGATGTTGACCTGCAGATTAAAATGCTCGCATTTTTTTCGGGCGAAGTCTAGTTTCGCGGGTTGATCCCACAGCCAGGAATCGACCATCGCGGAGCAACTCGATTGAAAGCATTTTGCGATCGTTTTTTCTTACGGATTTGTCCCACCGCGGGGCACAAATTATTACTGACTTGTAGTGGCCGATCTTTAGATCGGTCAGCCCAAACCGCAAGCGCCAGGAATTGGGGAGCAAGTGAAAGTACGAGCCCCAGCAAAAACGATTTGCGACAAGTACAAGATGATCTCCCTGAGATAGAATCCTCGCCCAACAGGTTTGGTGAACTTTTTGGTCATGAAGCGGGTAGCCATCGGTGTCCGAATGCATTCGGGCTGGGGAGCCGTGGTCGCGGTGTCCGAGGTCGCAGGTGCCCTGGAGATTGTGGAACGGCGCAAGCTGATTGTCGTTGCTCCCGGTGCTGCGGGGGCAAAGCAGCCTTACCACTTCGCGGAGACGCTGGACCTTGCCGCCGCGGAGAAACATCTCGCGAATTGCCTTGCCGCCTCCACACGACTCGCTTGGGAGGGGGTTGGCGCGGTCGTGCACGAACTGCGCGATCGGCGGTACCGAGTCGTGGGCGCCGCTGTCCTGCTGGCCTCGGGCCAGGCGTTGCCGCCGCTTCCGAATATTTTGGCGTCGCATGCGCTAATCCACACGGCGGAAGGGGAATTCTTTCGCGACATATTTTCCAGAGCTTGCGGCCAACTCGATCTTTCCGTGACGCGCATACGCGAGCGCGATCTGGACCAGAGTCTCGGCGCGGCGTTTGGGAAATCAGCGACTCGTCTGCGGCGCCAAGTCCTGGAAATGGGGCATTCGCTCGGACCGCCCTGGACCATCGATCAGAAGACGGCGGCGCTCGCCGCCCTTGTGGTTCTGGGCGGCAATAAGAGATGACGCTGCAGACTCCAGTGTTCACTTTCGGACGCCGAAGGGTCGCGCTGACGGTCCGCAATCCGGGCGAGCGACTTTGAGAAATCTGGATCAGATCGGCCGCTTCTTTTTCGCGATTCCGATCATTGTCTTTGGAATGCAGTACGTGGCGCTCGGAAGCTACCAGGGCGGGCTGCCGCCAGTGCCGCCGTGGACGCCGGGCGGGGCGGTGGGCGCTTATCTGGTGGGAGCGATCTTGATTGCAGCGGGCTTGAGCATCGCCATCAACAAGATGGCGCGAGTATCAGCTCTGATGATCGCCGTCTTGTTTCTGTTGTGCGTGATATTTTTTCATTTTCTTCCCTTCAGCGCAGTGCTGCACAACGGAAATGACCGAACACGCGCCTTTGAACCTTTGGCGCTAAGCGGGGCCGCGTTAGCGCTGGCTGCACTCCTGCCAACGGAAGGCTCGGGCGCGGGAACATCCAGGTACGACGACAAACTGATTCTGTTTGGGCGCCTGCTGTTTGGCCCTTCGATGGTTATTTTTGGCATTCAACATTTTATGTACGCGCAATTTCTGGCGACGCTGGTGATGAGTTTGGCGATTACCACTGCGGTCCAGGCTCGGATCGCGGGCATTATGTTGGGCGTGATGTTCCTGTTGTGGGTGCTGTTTCTGCACGCTCCCAGGGTTTTGGCAAACCTGCATAACCAGGACGAGTTGACAAGTTTATTTGTGGCGCTGGCGTTTTCCGGCCGCGCGTTTATTTTCGCGGCGGCTATTCCGGGATGTATTCCGGCAACGGAGCGATGACCTGTAGTAGAAGAGCTACAACAAGTCGCTCGCCGCGAATCACTCACTCTGACCAGCGAGGCCCGTTTGCCAGGCAGGTTCTGTTTGCGGTTTCGATCACTCGGCTTGCGGCGATCCACCACCGCCGGCTAGTTCAACATGGCGGCGCAAGAGCTCCGCGACGTCGCCCATCTTGTCGTCCAGCAAATTCAGTTTGTGTGTCACGTTCTGGATTTCTCTTTCCGCGCGGCGATTGACCTCGTAGTCCAGCTCACCACGAACGCGATCTTTCGAGTCTTGCCGATTTTGACTCATCATGATCACCGGCGCTTGAATCGCGGCCAGCATCGATAAGAAAAGGTTCAGCAAAATGAATGGGTAGGGATCCCAGGCGGCGTTTCGCAGGATGACGTTGATGGTCACGTAAATGACCAGCCCGACCAAGACGGTGATTATGAACGACCAGGAGCCGCCGAAGTGCGCGACTGCGTCGGACACGCGATCGCCGAAGGTGGCGTCCTCCTCGATCACTTCGTTGGGATTGCGGCTGGCGCGATTGCGCACTAATTGCTGCGACGCGTGAAACTGACGGCCCAGGACGGTGAGCATGTCCATCCCGGCGTGTGGCTTGCGCTGGATGAGAACGGCGATATCGTGGCGGTCCACTTCGATGCAGCGTGTTTCCTCAAGGGCGATCGCGTTGGTCTGGTGCGGGGTCTGCTCGAGCATGGACGCGAAGCCGAAGAATTCGCCGTGCGATGGCTCGTCGACGACCACTTCCTGATGGTCGTCATCCACGGTGGTGACACGAACCTTGCCGGAAACCATAACGTAGGCGTGGCCGCTGGCATCGCCCATTTTATAAATGCGTTGGCGCGGGGCGAAGGTTTTGACCTCCACCTCGCCGGCGAGGACGGCGAGTTCGTCTTCATCGAAGAGAGAGAACAGCGGGACGGCGCGGAGCGTTTCCGGACTGGAGCCCATCGAGGCACCTCGTGGATTTGGGAAATGTCGAAAGCATTCCACAGGTTAGAGGTGGGGAGCAAATCTTGTGGCTGGAATCAATTTGCTGGCGAGGGTGTCCCCCCTCCCTTTGTCCATTTGTATTTCAAGATCAACTTCGGATTTACCCAGCCGCCGTGTTCCGGAACGATTGGGCGCAGGTAGCACACGGGCAGATGGTGCGGAGATGGTCGTAGCTGTAGATGCCCGTACCGTGGCCGTCACTAAAAGTGAACTGGATGGCGTAGTTGCCTACGGCGTTTGCGGCTTTGGCGGTGGGCTTGGGTTTAAACATAGGCAGGGCGGCGGATGAGGCTGGACCCGCGGTGGTGAAGGCGCGCTTTTTCTCGCGCTCATCGTTGCACGTGGCACAGGGGCATTCGTCGCGAAGGTAGTGGAAGTCGTAGTGGCTGGCGTGGCCGTCGGACCACGTGATGTCGACGCCGGCGCCGGTGGAGACGTGAATCTTTACGCTGGCGGGCTTTTTGCGTTGGTCGATGGGGGTAGGCATGAGAAGTCGTCAGTGAATAGTCTAAACCGAGATAATCAGCTTAGCGCGCCGGTCCAGTTCCGGAGCGGGACAATGAATCGATCGATTGTCAATCGTTAGGCACTGTAGTTCGCCACGACTCGCACTACTTTTCCGATGGGTGACATCTCCATGAACTCTCCGGTGCGTCTCCCCTTTTGATTTGTGTAGTAAAGCAGCACGCTGTTTACGCCCCACAGTACGTCTTCAAGACGGAAATGGAGGTCCGGGTAGGCTTCCAGGCCTCGCTGGAAATACGCTCTCAAATTTGCCTTCCCGGCGACCTTGCCATCTGGCGTCCCCAAGAGTTGTGCGGCGACGGGCGAGGTCAACTCGATGGCATCGTCATAGTGCGTCATAATCAGGTCCAAATCATGAGTGTTCCAGGCCGCCACCCAATGGTTGGCCAGATTTCGAGCCTCGTCTCTGGTCACTGCCGTTTCTCCCGTCGAATATTCGCCACGAGGATACCGTAATTGAAGGACAACCGGAATTTCACGGTTTGGGGATGCCGTTGCAGCAGTGGCCTGGGGGGATGGGGTTGCCGTGGGGGCAGGTTTTTGGATGGCCCAGGAAGGTGCAGATACGCTGGTCCAGCTCGGGACTGATGATGTGTTCGAATTTGCAGGCTTGGGTGTGGGCTTCGGAGTCGTCGACCGCGAAGGTGTCTTTGAAGAGGCGCTCGGCCAGGCGGTGGCGGCGGACTACATCGCGGGCGCGCCGAGTGCCTGCGTCGGTGAGTTGCACGTGGCCGTTTTCGGCTTGCACGAGTTGCAGTTCGGACATGCGAGTGAGAATGCGCGTTGGGGATTCGTCAGTGATCAGCGGCAGGGTGCCAGCGGGTCCTGTGGCGTGAAGGGAATCGACTCTTGCGGGCTTTCCTTCTTCGCCGAAGACCCAGATTTGCTCGAGCAGATGGTCGAAGCGGATTTCGTCATCGGCTGTCGGGGTGCTACAGCAATCGGCAGTGTTCGCCAGCGGGCAGAGGAGCGGATGGTTAGGTCCGTGCTGCGTGCTGTCGTAGTGCAGGTGACCGTGTTGCAGTTCGATGCGGCGGTCGGCCTGACGGGCGATGTCGGGATCGTGGGTAACCATCAAGATCGTGTGGCCTGCGCGGTGCAGCTCGCGGAAAATCTCCATGACGATGGTTTCGTTGGGTTCGTCGAGATTCCCAGTAGGCTCATCGGCCAGGATGAGCTTTGGCTGATTGATGAGAGCGCGGGCGATGGCTACGCGTTGCTGCTCGCCGCCGGAGAGTTGGGCGGGGAGATGCGTCAAGCGGTCGCCTAGACCCACGCGACGAAGTGCCTCGGCGGCCTGGGATTCGTCGGTGACGCTGTGGAAGTATTGGGCGAGCATGACATTCTCCACGGCGCTGAGATACGGGACGAGATGGAATTGCTGGAAGACGAAGCCGATTTTTTCGGCGCGGTAGCGAACCATCTGGCTTTCGGAGAGTTTGGCGAGGTCGACGCCGTCCACGATGACGCGGCCGGAGGTTAGCGTGTCGAGACCGCCGAGGACGTTGATGAGCGTGGTTTTGCCGGACCCGGACGGACCCATCAGCGCGACCCACTCGCCCGGATTGATGCTGAAGCTGAGGGAATCAACCGCGCGGAGGGCGCCGTATTGCTTGGTTAGCGACTCAATGGCGACCTGCGGCGTCACGCTTCACCTCGAAAAACAGACGCTGGGCGAACACTCGCAAGGCGGCGCAGCGGATAGGCGCTGGCAATGGCAACGAGGATCGTCAGCAGTACGGTTACAGGATACACAATCAGGCGGGGTTGCGCCGCCACGCCGAAGACGGCCTTGCCCAGACCGATGGACAGCAGGATCCCGGCGGCTGCGCCTACGATGCCGCCTACGAGGCCGAGGACCGCGGCCTCGGCGAGGAAGAGCCGCAGAACACGACGGGTGGCGCCGCCGATGGCTTTCATCAGGCCGACGTCGTTTTTGCGCTCCATGGCGACGTTGGTCATGGCGGCCATCACGCAGAGCGTGGTGAGGATGAGGACGACCACGACCGTGGCGTTGAGCAGTCCGCTGATGCGGTTGTAGATTTTAGCTTCGGCTTCGGTGAATTGGCGGATTCCGTGGACGTCGGCTTCGGGAAGGCGTTGGGCCGCGTCGGCAATGTAGTCGCTGATTGCGCGCGGAGTTCCGGGGACGCTGATTTGGATCAGGCTGACCTTCCCGGGCAAAGCGGCAAGGCGTTGCACCAAATCAAGAGGCGCGGTGACCTGATTGTCTTCGGGACCGCCGCGCGAAGGAACGAAGCCGACGCGGCAGCGTTCCGCGCGCGCGTCACTCCGCAATGTGAGAAGATCGCCGGACTTGACGTGAAGATGGTCCGCAGCTCCAACACCGATCCAGCATGTTGGCGCCTGGTCCGATTTCGACGAAACAACAATGGTGATCACGCCGCCGTTGTAGCCGGTAATTTCGGCACCTATGTCGCCCCGTTCACCTGCCACCACAATCGGAGTAGAAGCACTGGAGTTGGGCGAAAGCGCATTTGCGGTGACGTAGAGAACTGCCAGAACGTGGGCGCGCTGGCCTTGAACGGACGAAGGAACGCGCTCAAGAAGGGATTCATCCAAAGTACGGTTCGGAGATTCCGATGGATCCTGCGGGGCGACGACTACATTTGCGCCGAGCGAGCGAAATTCGGTGGTCAGGCGGCGGCGAGCGTCGATTTGAAGATTGAGGAGCGCGGCGGTGACGGCCGCGCCGGCACCCAGCGCGAGCGAAATGACAATCAGGCGTCCGCGATTGGCGGTCAGCAGGCGGCGGACGATTCGCCAGAACATGAGGCGGTTGAGAGGGCGGTGGGTGGGCATCATTCGCCTCGGAGGATGGGAGCCGGTTCGTAGCGAGCGGCGCGGCGCAGGGGGATGGCACTGCCTGCCAGGGTGACCGCGGCTGCGAGTCCTACGATCACAACAAGAACCAAGAGCGAGGGTTGCGGAGCTGCGCCGAAGATTTTTTCGCCGACCAGGCGCGCTAAGAGAATGCCTAAGGCGTAGCCTGCGGCTCCGCCTGCTACGGCTAGCAGGAGTTGTTCCGCGGCCAACAGCACGCCGACCATTCCGGAGCCTGCGCCTAACGCTTTCATCAGGCCAATTTCAGTGCGGCGCTCGATGACGCTTGCGGCGGAGGATGCGCCGACCGCTAATGCGGCGGCTAGCAGCGCGGCGAACGTTACCAGCCAGAGCAGCGCGCGGACTCGCGTCAGGATAAGGCCTTCGCCCTCGGCTACGCGGCGGATTACGCGGACGTCGGAGCCGGGGAGGACTTGTTTGATGGAGTAGGCGATGGAAGAAACGTAGGGGCTGCAGCTCCATCGCTCGAGTTCATCGGGAGTCATGGTGGCAGGACTGCGGCGGGCGAAGTCGTCTTCGGGCTTGGTGAGGGCGCTGACGTAGAGTTGGCGGTACTGGCCGGGCTGCTTCAGATACAGTTGCACAATCCTCAACGGAGCTACTACCGCGTCATCTTCCGCGCCTCCGCTGCCAAAAATTCCGGTCACCTTCAGCGGAAGGCCTTGGTCGGGCGACTTAACTGTTGCGAGATAGAGAGGACTACCGATCTCCACGCCGTTCCTTTTCGCGAAGGCTCTGCCGACGACGCATTCTCCAGCGTCGTCCTGAAACCACGACCCTTCCATATTCCACCACGGGTTCGTCTTTTGCAGACCAGTGACAAAGGTTCCACCGTCTGGCAGTGAAACCAAGTGATCCGACCACGATCCGATAAGTTGGGCATCGCCGTTCGACGATGGCTGTATAAAGGTCGCGGATGCGGGGGAAAAATGCGGAGTGGAAGAAGTGACGCGAGCCTCTAGGATTGGCGCGAAGGCGACGATGTTGTTGTGCCAGAAGACGGTTTTGATCTTGGGGAGGTCGGATTCGGGGAGATAGGCGCCGGAGTTTACTGGACGGTAGTCTACGCCGCCGATTTCCAGGGGGAGAGTGTCGGCTTGCGGGGTGACGAGCAAGTTTGCGCCGAGGCTGCGGAATTCGTGGGAGAGGCGGTCCCCTACGTCTAGGCTTATGCTTAGGGCGGCGGTGGCTACGGCCATACCTAGCGCGAGGGCCGCGCCGGTTAGGAGCTTGTGGCGCGGGCGGCGGGTAAAAGAGTCGGTTACTAGGCGTAGGAACATTTTGTTTAGCGTGTGGGGCGGCTGGAGTTCTGCCGCTGCGATTGCGCGAACTCGTTACGCCGGGCGGGGCAAGTGCCGCCTCTACAGATCGGTCGCCGAAATAGTGAGCAAAGGGTCGCTACGTCTTGGTGATACTTCGGCATTGGCCTTGCTCCGAGCAAAGTGGGCACAGACAGGAGTGTCTGTGCTACTTGGGAATCTCGTTTGTGGCTTGCGTTAGCGCTGAAACGTCCAGCACTAGATTTCCGCCGTCTACATGCGATGGCACGCCTATGGGATTGCAGCCGCCGGCTTGGCCGATTGTTGGGACATAGATGGCGGAGCCGCAGTGGCGGCAGATTACGTTTTGGCCGTCCTGGCGATAGCCTTCGGCGCCGCAGATGCGACAAGCGTCGAGTGCGGTGCCCCAGCCATCCGGCTTCTTGATGATCATGAAGCGGACGACTTGCCCGCCGGCGATTTCGGTGGAAAACAGGTGCATGTCGCCGTCTTGCACGTCGCGAATCGGGACGCGCACCTCGTTGCTGTGTACGGTGACTTGGGTGACTGTGGGGCGCGCTGAATTTGCGCGGGCGTAGATGAAATCCGCGGTCAGCAGAAGAATGACTACCAGACATGCTGAAGCCGCGGCCACCATCCAACGGCGCTGGCGGCGATTTTGCGCCTCGAGCAACCGTTTCTCCGCTTCGCCTGCGGCGCGCGTCACTGCGGTAGCGTGCGTCGCCGACTGCCATTCGCGAAATACCAGCAGCGCAGCCGCGCCGAAAATAAACACGAAGAAGAATAGTTCATTCCGCACTATAGGCCCGATTACTGCCATTTCCGTCTTGCTCGAAGGCAGCCACTGCGCCTCGCTCAGCTCATGCAAGCCGGTGAGCGCCAGTTGAAAAACTACGAGCATGAGGATGACGCTGGTGGCGGCGAAAAATCGCTGGAGAGGAATGCGCAATGTGCCCTTGAAAAAGAAGAGACCGACCGCGACGGCCGCCGCGATGCCCGCGATGGTGCCGATCCAGGTCTGCAAGCCCTCAGTGGAGAGCTCGACTGCGCGCAAAATCAGCGCCAACTCCGCTCCCTCGCGGACGACCATCAGAAAGACGAAGGCAAAGATGCCCCAACCTGCGGCTTTGCCCGCCCGAACCGCGTAGGCTTCCACCTTTTGCTCGATTTCTTTTTTCAGGTGGCGCGCAACGCGATTCATCCATACGATCATCGTAATGACGAAGGCCGCGGCGGCGAGCAGCAGCACCCCCTCGAAGCCATCTTCGCTGATCTGCCAGCGTTCCAAGGCGATGGCAACACCCAAGCTAAGGGCCACGGCGGCGGCCACGCCATACCAGGCATAACGAGCCAAATGAGCGCGGCCGGTACGAGACAAATAGACGAGTATGATGCCTACGACAAGGGAGGCTTCGACGCCTTCACGGAGAGCAATGAGAAAAGCAGATAACACGCAAACCCCAGTTGTAAACCAGTTGCAAATACGACTTAAGTTTACCTTTATTAGCTACTTCCGTCAACCGGACCAACCTGGTCGCATATCTTCACGCTAGAATATCCTAACTATGCCCGCGGCCCAAATTTCCAGGCAACTTGCTTCTCTCCTTCTTTCGGGAGCGCTGACGTGTGTCCCGCTGTTTGCCCAGACGCAGGCTCCCGCCGGTACACCGTCGCCGAAGGTCATCTTGGTGGACCCCAAGCGCGCGCAAAAGGCAATCGAGCGAGGGGATAAGGCCGCAGCCGAAGGACGGATGGAGGAGGCGCTGGCCGCATACGACGAAGCGGCGCGACTCGCCCCACAAGATGCAGTGGCGCTAGCCCGGGGCGCGTTTCTGCGGGCCAAACTCGTGGGCGAGCACGCAACCAATGCCGAGAACCTGGCGCTGGCGGGAAATATTTCCCAGGCCACGGACGAACTGCGGCTCGCGCTGCAAGTCGACCCCACGAATGCCGTTGTCGCCGAGCGCATGGCGCAAATGGAAGGGATGAAGGGCGACGAGGGCGAACCGCGGCCGCAATCCATCGAAGGTCTGCCGCGATTGAACACACTAACGGGAAAGCACAACCTGGACCTGCGAGGCGACACCAAGAGCGCCTACGATCAGGTCGCGCAAATTTTTGGCATCAAGACGGCGTTCGATCCGGACCTGCAGCCACGCAATGTGAAACTGCGCGTCGAAAACGTGGACTTCGCCACGGCAATGACCTTGCTCGCACAGCAAACCGGGACATTCTGGCGTCCGCTAAGCGCGACGCTGATTTTCATCGCGACGGATACGCCAGAGAAGCGCCGGCAGTACGCCGTGGAGGCGGAGCAGACCTTCCCGCTGACTTCATCAGTCGCCCCCGAAGAAATGACCGAACTCCTCCGCGTCCTGCGCGAAATCACCGGCTCAACGCGTATCGAGCTGGATTCGCAAAGCCGCACGATCACCATGCGTGACACACCGGAAAGGCTCGCGCTGGCCAGTGAGCTGCTATCGCAAGTGGAGAGGGCCCGCGGCGAACTGATGCTGGAGGTGGAGCTGCTGGAGGTGGATCGGAACAAAGCGCTGCAGCTTGGCCTCACGCCGCCAACGTCGGCACAAGCGGTCCTGATCAGTCCCAACGATATCGCCGCGCTGTCCAAAGCCTCCGACCTATCGAACGCATTGACGATCCTGGGTTCTCTTTTTAGCGCCCAGGGAATCAGTAGTGTTCCGGGATTTATTTTGTTTGGCGGCGGCTATTCCACATTCTTGTTGACGGTGCCGGCCGTGCCTGCCAATTTTTCCGATGCGCTGACACTGGTGCAGAGCGGGAGGCAGGTTCTGATGCGCGCGCAGGACGGCAAGCCGGCTACCTTCTTCGTGGGCGACCGCTATCCGATCACGCTCTCTCTTTTGTCTGGAAGCCTCGGCACCGGAACCGGGACGCCCACGAACTCAAACTCGATCGTTGGCGCGGTTCCTAGTTCCACCACGTTTGCGGAGACCACTTTCAGCGTGGGCAACAATCCCGTCGCATTGGCCGCGGCGGCCTACAGTGGCGGCACGCTGCCGGATCTGGCGGTGGCCAATGAGAACGACAACACCATCAGCATTTTGTTGAACCAGGATAACGGAAACTTCGTTGCGCAAGCGAACTCGCCGTTCACGCTGGCGAAGGGTGAAACCGGTCCCGTTTCCATCGCCGCCGGCGCGTTCGGGAATACTGTCGTCAACTCCAACGGCGTCACCGTGTCGCCCGTCGACCTGGTCATTGCCAATTCCACTTCGAATAACGTGACCGTGCTGCTGGGAAACAACGACGGCACCTTCAACGAAGCACCGGGCTCTCCCTACCCGGTGGGAATGAATCCCAGTTCCGTGGTGGTGGCGGATTTCAACGGAGACGGCAATTTGGATTTCGCGGTGGCCAACAAAGGGGACAACACGATTTCCGTTTTTAAAGGCGATGGGAAGGGCGGATTTACGGCCTTCCCCAAGTCACCCTACGCGCTGCAGAATAACGCGACGATCAGCGAGAAGGGACCCGTCGCGCTGGCCACCGCAAATTTTAAGAACACGACGCTGCCGAGCTTGACGGCTCCAGAAGTCGATCTCGCAGTGGTCAACCAAACCACCAACAACGTCACCATCTTGCTGGGCTCTCTCGATGCCAACCAGAACCTGCTGCTGACCGAAGCGAATAGCTCGCCCCTCGCGGTGGGCACCAACCCGGTGGCCATCGCTGCAGGCGATCTGAATACCGATGGCATTCCCGATCTAGCGGTGGTGAATCAGGGCGACAACAGTGTCTCGATTATTCTCTCGAGCGCCAACGCGGACGCGACGTTCAGCGCCGCTTCCGGTTCACCTCTGCCCACGGCGGCCACTCCCGCCGGAATTGTGATCGCAAACTTTACGGGTGGGAACACCCCAAGCATCGCGGTGACCAATCAGGGCCAGAGCACGTTGGGAATTTATATCGGATTGGGCGGGGGAACATTCTCGAATCGTCTGGAAATTGTCACGCCCACAAGCCCTTCGGCGATCGTCAGCGGGATGTTGACGAGCAACGGACTGCCGGATGTCGCGCTGACGGCGCTTGGCTCGACCGCCAATCAAGGTGTGGTCACCGTATTTCTGGACTCTTCGGCCTTTGCGACCGGCACGACGCCAACGCAGACGCCCTATCCCGGTGCCGAGTATGTCGATCTCGGGGTGAAGGTGAAGGCTACGCCCTCGCTCCACGCGAATCACGAGGTTACGCTGCAATTGGAATTTGAGATTCGCGCGCTCTCGGGAATGAACATCAACGGCATTCCCATTCTCTCCAATCGCACGTTGAGCCAGGTAGTGCGCGTGAAGGACAATGAGACCACTCTGATTGGCGGCCTGCTGGACCAGGAAGAAACGCAAGCGATCACCGGTCTTCCCGGGTTGGCAGAGATTCCTGGCGCCGGCTACTCCTTCGGAACGCACAACAATTCCGTCCAGGAGACGGAGTTCATGATCTTGGTCACGCCGCGTCCGTTGCGTTCTCCGGTGCGTACCGGGCGTAACATTCTGGCGGGTCGTGGTGATCCCGGCGCCCGCGGTTCGGTTGGCGCGGGTGCTCCAGAGCCACCGCCGCCAGCGCCAGTAGGACCGACGCCCACGGGAAATCCCCCGCCCGCGCAGCGGGAGAATCCGCGCCCGATACCAACTCCTAATCCGCAACCTCAGCCGTAAGATTTGATCCGGCGCTTTGTGGAAATGTCATGGGTGTCACGAACGCGTCGGCCTGCTCAGTTTGCCTTGGTTAGCGGATGGCCGGCCAGCTTCTCGAGTATTCTGAGCGGCGAAAGTTCGGGCCGCACCATCGCGTCGCGCGAAATAATGAACGTCTGCTCCAGTGCGTATTGTCCATGCAGCACCGCGTGGCTGACGAAGTCGGTGAACACGATCCACGTCGAGTGCGGCGGGAATTCCGAGCGCTGCTTGGGGCAGTTTTGCTGGAATTCGCCGTCTTCCTTCATGGCGTTGTGGCATCGATGCATGAAGTCGTCATAGGGCGAGCGATTCGCTCCAGGCAGATGCGCGGCCGTGGCGATTGCACGAAGCGCCTTCGAAATGGCATTGCGATTCTGCCGTTGTGGCAGGCCGATCATTTTCGCGAACAGCGGCCCGATCACATCGAAGTTCTGGCTCGTGATCCACACGCGATTTTGCGTCGGGTTGATGTTCGTGAATAACCGTAGGATGCGGTCTCCGTTTGTCGGACGCGTCGGGAACGCATCGACGTGCGGCAAATCGTTGCGCGCGCGAAGGCGGGCGGGGCGTCCTTCTTCTTCCACCGGTCGGTAGCTGGCAAAGTCGAGCTTCCATTTTCCGGCGTATGGCGGCAGCAGTTGGGCCAGAAATTGAGTGGAACGCTGAGAATAACCCGCAACAATCGCGCGTAGACGATCCACTTCCGGGCCTGCGGCGGATTTGTCCAGACCCGTGATGCGGTCTTCAGCGGGACGATAAGCGATGTTCTTGTGAAAGCTTGCGTCGGTCTGCTTGCGGCTGAGTAGAAATTTTAGATCGTCGTCGGGAAACGCGAACGGCGTTTGCGGGAAAAACAAAATGTTACCAGCCTCAAGCTCGCCGCAAAGCATGCGGCCTCGCTCCGGACCACCGTCATCCTTCACCGTGACCAACCGGCTCATTCCCGGAATCGAATCTTGCGATACAGAAGACGAAGCAGCTGGCATCGCACGCCTCACGGAAAAACTATAACCAGCGCGATAGACCCTTACAAGTAGAACGCGCGTGTATTTCTGGTAGCACAGACACTCTTGTCTGTGTCTTCTCAATCCGCAGCGAGGAACCCATATATTGCTCTAAGCCAATGGCTCAAATACCACCACCGGCTGGTACGTTCGAGGCACCACCGCTTCCGCGATGGCGATCAATTTGTCCTGCTGATTGAACACGCGCAGTCGCGGAGGCCGAGGCTCCCCGGCGTCGAGTTCCGACGTCGAACCCGGCGGCGGTTCCACGCGCCCAGGCTGAATCTGCGAGATCATGACATTAAACTTCGTGCCGTGACGCACCCGCCGCTCCACAACCGGCAGCACATTCGCCCGCGGAAAATTCGGCAACAAATTTTCCAGTTTGATCACGTAGTCGGTGAACTTTCCTGCTCGCGCGCCTTCGGCAAGTTCTTCAAGCTTGATCGCTTGGTCCAGCGAAAACTCTCCCACAGCGAGACGCGTAATCTCCGCAAGGTGCGCTCCACACCCGAGCTTCTGGCCCATTTCATGCGCCAATGAACGGATATAGGTCCCTGACGAACACTCAATCACAAAACGAGCGATGCTGCCTTCGATCTCGGTCAGCTTGTACTCGAAGACCTCGACCTCGACGGCTTTTAACTCCACTGGCTGTTTTTTTCTCGCCAGTTCGTAAGCGGGCCGGCCATGAATCTTTTTTGCCGAAAACGATGGCGGCATTTGCTCGAAACATCCGACGCGCTCCGCGGCCAGTTTCTCGAGCATGGCCCGCTCCAGCGTCGGCGGCGCATCGGGCCCTTGCGCTTCACCATCGGAATCATAAGTGTCGGTGGCAAATCCAAAACGGAATCCGGCCGAGTAGCGCTTGCGCCTGCCGGAATAAAACTGGACCAACCGCGTCGCGCGTCCAAGCAGCAATACCAGCACGCCGGTCGCGAGCGGGTCTAACGTGCCAAGATGCCCGATCTGCCGGAAGCCTGCCAGATGGCGCACCGCGTCGACGACATCGTGCGATGTCTTGCCTTTCGGCTTGTCGATCACCAGCGCACCG
The DNA here is from genome assembly GCA_963832615.1 of uncultured Acidobacteriota bacterium. Lineage (GTDB taxonomy): Bacteria > Acidobacteriota > Terriglobia > Acidiferrales > UBA7541 > Acidiferrum. Next base: position 527,899 of record CAWHVA010000027.1, on the reverse strand, counting down.
TCAAACGGCGCAGGACTCGGCTGTCGTGGCATGCGTTCGTATTTTCCTTGCGCGGCCTATATGTGGATGAAGAAACAAAGAATGCCGGGCGAAAGCCCGGCGCTACACCAGCCGTGTAGCCTCATCCTTCCGGATGACATCCTTCCCCTGCGACTTACTACGGCGCTGCTGGCTTGTCTTTCTTCACTTCTTTCAACAACTGTTCGATGCGCTCGACGTGTTCCTGCGAGAGGTCCAGAGTGAAATGCAGGTCGGGCAATCGACGGAGTTGCAACCGTTCGATCAGTTCGCTGCGGATGTAACCCGAAGCATGATCGAGCGCCTTGATCGCGTCGGACTGTTCCTTGTTCGTGCCGCGAACATTCACATAGACACGCGCATGTTTCATGTCCGGCTGCACGCGCACTTCGCTGACCACCACCATGCCCTCGAGCCGCGGGTCCTTCAGCTCTCCGGCCAGCATGGCGTTGATTTCGTGCGCGATTTCCTCGCCCACGCGTTCATGACGGTGATTGGTTGGACTCATCGGTGCAAACGGCGTTCTGAACGCCGGACTCCCTAAACAATCTCGAATTTCTGTCCGATCAAAAACGAGCCGAGGATGCGATCGGCCTCATCCAAGACCTGCTGCAAAGATTCTTGCACGTGACGTTCTTCGTTCGATAGCGTCACTACCCCCACGACCGACCTTTGCCACAGATCGTGATGATCCAATTCCGCAACCGCCACGTTGAACTGTCTCCGCAGCTTATCTTTCAAGCTGCGAATCACCTGTCTCTTGTCCTTCAGCGATTGCGCGTCCGGGATGTGCAACTCAAGGGTGAGCAAGCCGACCGGCATGACTGCTCCAGGAACCGGATAGCAACTTATTTGCGTGACGCTGGCGCCCCGGTTTGCGCGGCCGCTTCCGCGGCGCTCAGTTTCGTCACCTGGAAGCATTCCAGAATGTCGCCGACCTTGACGTCGTTGAAATTCGCGATGCCCACGCCGCACTCAAAGCCGGTGCGCACTTCGCTGGCGTCGTCCTTAAAGCGCTTCAGCGAGCTGAGTTTTGAAGTGTAGACCACCGCGCCGTCGCGCATGACGCGAACCTGCGAATCGCGCTTGAGTACGCCATCCACCACGTAGCAACCTGCTATGGTGCCGGAACCTTTGACGCGGAACGTGTTCCGCACTTCGGCGCGGCCCACGTACGTTTCCTGGACGACGGGTTCGAGCAGGCCTTCCATGGCCTTCTTAATCTCGTCGGAAACTTCGTAGATGATGGTGTGAGGCCGAATTTCCACGTGCTCTTGCTGCGCGAGCTCCGCGGCTTTGCGGTCGGGACGGATGCCGAACGCGATGATGATAGCCCCGGATGCCGAAGCCAGCAGTACGTCGTTCTCCGTAACCGCGCCCACGCCTGAGCCGATGATCTTCAACTTCACCTGATCGTTCGACAATTTCGGCAGCATTTCGCTGAGCACTTCGACCGAGCCTTGAACGTCGCCCTTGATGACGATGCCCAGTTCCTTAACCTCGCCGGCCTTCAGTTGCTCGTGCAACTGATCGAGCGTAATGCGCCCACCGCTGGAGCGAGCCATGGCCGCATCGCGCTGTTTCGATTGTCGGAACTCGACGATGTGGCGGGCCTTGGCCTCGTCGGTCACTTGGAAGTTGTCGCCAGCGTCCGGGATTCCCTGCAAGCCCAGCACTTCCACGGGTGTGGAGGGCGGTGCGTCCTTCGTCGGGCGTCCACGATCATCGAACAATGCTCGGACTTTTCCAAACACCGAGCCGCAGATGAAGAAATCGCCGAGTTGCAGCGTGCCGTTCTGAATCAGAATCGTCGCGACCGGACCGCGGCCTTTATCCACGCGCGATTCCAGCACCGTGCCTGTGGCAGGCGCATCCGGATTCGCTCTCAATTCGCGCAAATCCGCCAACGCCAATAGAGTTTCCAACAACTTGGAAATTCCGGTTTTCTGCTTCGCGGAAACTTCCACAAACTCGGTATCGCCGCCCCATTCCGCAGGCAGCAAATTCAAGTCCGCAAGCTGGCGTTTCACGCGCTCGACCTGTGCCTCGGGCTTGTCGATCTTGTTGATGGCCACAACGATCGGCACGTTGGCCGCTCGCGCGTGATCGATCGCTTCCTTGGTCTGTGGCATGACACCGTCGTCGGCGGCCACAACGAGCACCACGATGTCGGTGACCTTCGCACCGCGCGCGCGCATCCGCGTGAACGCTTCGTGGCCCGGCGTGTCCACAAACACCACGGCGCGATCGTTCACCATCACCTTGTACGCGCCAATATGCTGGGTGATGCCGCCTGCCTCGCCTGCCGCAACATCGGCTTCGCGAATGGCATCCAGCAAGCTGGTCTTGCCGTGATCGACGTGGCCCATCACGGTAACCACCGGTGGCCGCGGTTTCAGGTTTTCCTTGGTCTCTTCCTTCGCGACCTCCAGCACCATCTCCTCTTCAAAGGAAACGACACTGACAACACCATTGAATGCTTCGGCAATCGTGGTTGCGGTCGGAACATCAAGCGCCTGGTTGATGCTGGCGAAGACGCCGCGATCCATCAACGTCTTCAAAAGCTCTTTGGCGCGAACGTCGAGCTTCTCGGCCAATTCGCGAATGGTAATGCCCTCGGTGATGGCCACGTCGCGTGGCGCGCGCGGCTCCGGCGGCGCGATGGCCACCGCGGTTCCACTGCGACCTCCCGCACCGGGACGCTGGCGCGTGGGGTGCAGCTTGCGCTCACCTTCCATCTCGCGCTTGTCCGCGGTAGGACGCTGACGCTGTGGCGGCTTCCTGGTGTACAGCGGCTTGCCCGGCTCCGCTTTCGCGGGAGCCTTGTCCGGTAGCGGCGGCAGCATCCCGGGACGCCCCGGCATGCGCGGTCCCGGACGCGATCCTGTCGGCATCGGACCACGGCGTTGCTCAAAAGGTCTTGCGGGCTGACCGCTGGGTCCACCTGGCCCACTCGGACGCGGCGTAAACGGCCGTCCCTGACCGCCGGATTGCAAAGGTCGCATCGGCTGACCAGGTCTCGGTCCGCCTTGACGCTGATGACTTCCCGGTGTCGTGCCGGGTATCGGTCCGCGATTGCCACCCGTCGGCATCGGTGGGCGAGCCGCAGCCGGAGGAGCACCCGGACGCGCCCCAGGCGCAGCAGCAGCGGGACGCGCCCCGGCAGCAGGACGTGCACCTGCGGGTTGGCCCGCTGGCGGTTGTCCAGGTCGTTGTGGCTGAAAAGGTCGTTGACCCGGAGCAGGAGCGGCAGGCCTCGGCGTGCTTCCGGAGGGCGCGGGCGTCGAAGGACGCAGCGGTGCGCCCGCTTGCGGACTTGGCGGCGCAACGGGTCGCGCTGCCGGTGCCGGTGTTGCCGCCACGGGGGCTTCGGTCGCCGCAACAGGTGCGGGCGCCGGCGCTTTGGGCGCAACCGGTGCCGGTGTCGCTGCTACCGGTGGCGCCGCTGGCGCGGTTGCGGGTGCGGCCGGAGCTGGAGCGACCGGTGCCGCAACAGGAGCAGGAGCGGCGGCCACGGGTCTCGTCGCGACGGGCGTAGGTGCAGCAGGTGCCGGGGCAGCGGGCGGAGCAGCAGCCGCTGGAGCTACCGCGGGCCTCATCCTTGCAGCTCTCGCCGCAGCTTCCTTCGCGTCTTTGTCCGCTTTAGACTTGGCCTCCGCCTCCGCTTCGGCGTCGGCAACTCCCCGCAGGTGCGCGCGTACTTTCTCCGCGACGTCAACCGGGATCGAACTTGAGTGCGTCTTTTTTTCAGTGACGCCATATCCCGCCAACAGGTCGATGATCGCTTTCGCTTTGACCTCGAGTTCGCGGGCCAGCTCGTTAATCCGTACTTGGTTTGGGTCTGTTGTCATGCGTTCCTAAGATTTAGCCTCTTCTTCCGATTCCGTGTGCTTTTTGTCGCCTTCTTCAGAAGCTTCCGCAGTCTGAGTGCCATCACCGTCGTCAGCGGTTTCAGCCGAAGCGGCTGCCGCCTCGTCGTGCGCTTCAGGCGCCGTTTCCGCAGTACCCTCGACCTCGGCTTCCGTGGTCTCCACGCCCGCACCTTCGGCGGACGCTTCTGCCTGATCTTCCGACGCGGCTTCCTCGGCCGGCGCCTCGGCACTTTCCACTGCTTCGCCGGCCGCCGCGGCTTCGCCGCCCTCGTAGAATCGGTTCACCGCCTGATAAATCTTGTCCACCATCTTCTCGCCGATGCCCGGAATCTCCATTAACTGTTCCGGCGTCATCCCCGCGAGCTTCTCGACGTTCGTAATCCCCGCTGCTTCGATCTTCTCAATCGTCTTCGCGCCAACGCCAGCTAATGCCGTCAGTGGTGTCGTAGGCGCGGTCAGAGCCGTCATCTGCTCTTCAATCTCGCGCCGCTTCTCTTCCTCGCTCTTGATGTCGATGTCCCAGCCAATGAGCTTGCTCGCTAGCCTGACGTTCTGTCCCTTTTTGCCGATCGCCAGCGAAAGCTGCGAATCCTCGACAATCACTTCCAGCTTGCGATTCTCCGGGTCGGTGATCTGCACGCGCGTAACTTTCGCCGGGCTAAGCGCCTTCTGCGCAAACGCCACCGTCTCTTCGCTGTAAGGTATAATGTCGATCTTCTCGCCGCGAAGTTCCCGAATAATTGACTGCACGCGCATACCCTTCATGCCCACGCACGCGCCCACCGGATCCACGTCTTTATCCCGGCTGGCCACCGCCACCTTCGTGCGTTCGCCAGCTTCGCGCGCCGCGTGACGGATCTGCACGGTCCCGTCGTAAATTTCCGGCACTTCCATCTCAAACAACCGCTGTACCAGGCTCGCATCCGCCCGCGAAACGATCACCTGCGGGCCTTTCGCAGCCCGATCCACCATCTTGATCACCACGCGCAAGCGCTCGCCGATATTGTACGTCTCCAGCTTCGACTGCTCGCGCTTCGGCAAACGCGCTTCCGTCCGGCCCATATCCACAATCAGGTCCGGACCCTCCGCACGCTTCACAATCACGGTAACCAGCTCGCCCACACGCCCGTGATACTCGTTAAAAATCGTATCGCGCTCAGCCTCCCGCACCTTCTGCAGAATCACTTGCTTGGCTGTCTGCGCAGCGATGCGCCCCAGCACGTCGGTAGGCTTGGCGGCCACAATTTCCGTACCAACTTCCGCCGCCGGATTTTTCTTCTTGGCCTCCGCCAGGCTCACTTCTTTCTTAGGGTCGGTGACTTCTTCGACGACAATGTGCACCGAAAACACATCCACCTGTCCGGTTTCCTGGTTGAACTTCGCGCGCAGGTCTTCTTCCGTCTTGTAATACTTCCGCGCCGCCACCACCATCGCATCCTCAATCGCAGACACCACGATCTCCGGCTCGATATGCTTCTCGCGGCTCAACATCTCAATTTGCTGATAGAGCAGATTCGCCATGTTCCGTTCGTTCCTGAAATACCGCTATAGACTTGAATTTCTGATTTCGCTTCTCTTCCCGAAATCCTTACCTCGTTACTTCGTTACGTCTTTACTTCGCTTTCGCGCTCCTACCACTCCACCACTAAATTCGCCTTCCGAATGGTCCCAAGCGGCACTTCAACCACCCGCGGGTCCTTCCCCTTCAATTCCATGCGGACTTTCCCATCCGCCATCCCCGCCAGCCGCCCCTCAAAAAAACTCTGCGCCCCGATGGGTTCGCTAGTCGTAATTTTCGCCAGCTTGCCCGCGAACCGGTCGAAATCCGCCGGCCCTCTCAGCGCCCGGTCCAACCCCGGAGAACTCACCTCCAAAATATACCCGGGCCCCTCGATCAATCCTTCCACATCCAGGATCACGCTCAGCTGCTGACTAACCCGTTCGCAATCTGCGTGGCTGATGGCGCCGTAAGGGTCGATTTCCGCGGCGTCGGCTGACATCCCTGCAACTTCCTCGCCGCTCGTCGAATCAATCGCGTTAGCTGAGCTTGTCGAAGCGGGAACGCGGTCGATATACACCCGCAAAAATCGCTGCTTCCCGATCTTCCACTCGACATCAAAGACTTCCAGCCCCTCCGAACGGGCCACCCGCTCGGCGGCGCCCCGGATTTTCTCCAGATTCACGCGAAGACTCCCCGGCCAATGCCGGTATCAAGAGCACTGCAACCGGCCCAACAAAAAAGTGGGCTCGCGCCCACTCATCGTGCGACCCGCTTCAGAGCGAAGCAGCAGTATATTCCCCCAACACGGTAAAAGCAAGATACGGGCCTCCCCGGCCCCGGGGTCAAAACGACCCACCACCGCATACCGTACAGATGGTTCCTCGATCCCATGTAGCCGCCGGGCTTTAGCCCGGCCCTTCCCGAGGGCGAAGCCCGGCGAGCCGCGTATCGCCAACTCCGCGGCCGCTGTCAGCACCCTTCGACCCGTCTTGGGAGTACGTCCAGCAATTCTCAAACTTTGACAATCAGCATTTTCAGGTGGTAGCGTGCTCAGCACTTACGATCACCGTTACCCCCGAGGTGCTCTATGAAACGATTGCTTTTGTGTGGTTGGATCTTCGCCCTCATGGCTGCCAGCCTGGCTCCGGCGCCCCTCCGCGCGCAATCTGTCGCCACGACCAACCCGTTCGAGAAATCGATTCAGGAAATCCAGAACCAGATAACAGCCTGGGATCATCAGGCAAATATGCAAATTGTTCTGGTGATCGCGGTAGTTATTTTTGGAGCTGTCATTTCCGTGCTTCAAAAATCAACAGGAAATGCCGCCAAAGTAGCGACCATCGTCTTGGGCCTGGCCACCAGCATCGTCACCGGAATCAATGCCAAGTTTTTTTCGGTCGACTATCGCAGCCTCCAGCGCGCCGCCATGGAAGGAAATGCGATTGTCAGGAAATTGCACGGCATGCTCGCCGTGTTCAGCAAGATCCAATCTCTGGCATCCAATGTTGGTGTCGTGCATTCCATCACCGGCGATTCTCACAGTGTGCTTCTGGCCTCGGGTAAGAAGGTGCTCTTCTACGCCCGTTCCGACAGCCAGTGGCAGAATCCTCCTCCGTCCATGCAATCTCTCACGGGTGGACTCATCTCCGGTGTGGCCGTCGACAGCACCGGAAGCGCGTGGATCGCCGACTTTGACAATGGCATCCTCGAAGGCCCGCTGGCCCTGCAGTAATGCATTATCCTGGCGATCGGCGATACCCACAATTTCAACGCCATCCTTTCCGTCAACCAACTGATTTCGGCTTTCGAAAGCTAATCACAAAGCTATATGTTGACATGGTATTATGGCGGTGCAATACTTTACCGTGTACGCTGAGATATCGTACCCGCTCAATGCCCAAACGTCAGTCTGGCGTATCTTATCTCCTTTAGAATCAAATCACTGCGCCAAACCGCGAGTTAACCTCCATAGAATCAGGTCGTTGCACAAAAACCAGGGGGGCGGGCCCTCCCTCTATCTATTGACCTCCTCCTTGACCGAAGTTATTGTTTGCAAGCCCTCGATCGGAGTGTTTTTTGCACGCGCACATCAAATCCCTACCCTCCAAGCGCGCACCCCTGCTGAAGATTTACCTGTTGACTGTGCTGCTCGCGACCACCCAGGTCTCCGCGTTTGCTCAAAGGTCGCCGTCTCCCGGCGCAGGGGCGCAGGGCGGATTACCAGCCGACATGCTTGTTACTGTCGTCGTTAGCGTGCGTGAGTTAGGCGGCATGCCGCTCCAGGGAAGCGCCTTCGTCAAGCTTTCTTCCGACTTCAGCGGCGTCCATTTAACAGCTCCAACCCAGGATGGCGGAGCGGCTACCTTTCCCAGTATTCGCGCAGGTGACTACCAGATCGAAGTGAGTTCCGCTGGGTACAAAACCACCACCGAGCAAGCTTCCGTCATGCCGAGTTACTCCGCCTACAACCTTTACGTCTATGTCTCGCCTGAGTCTGCCCCGGGTTCGCGAAACGTGGCGCCGACCAAGACGACCATGACCCCGCGTCTACAGGCTGAGATCGACAAAGGCGTCGACAAAATGCGGCGTCAGCAGTTCGATGCCGCACGCTCTCACTTTGACAAGGCAGCAAAGAGGGCGCCGGGTAATCCGGACGTTCAATATCTATTGGGCATGCTCGAGTACTACCAGCAACACTACGATCTGGCGCGCACGAAGCTTGAAGCGGCGATATCCATTTATCCCTCGCATGAGCGAGCCCTGATCACTCTGGGGGAGATTGAGCTGCGCAGCGGCCAGGCGGCGGAGGCTGCGCGTACGCTCGAAAAGGCCTATCTCGTCAACGGCGCGGATTGGCACACGCACTACCTACTCGGCTTTGCCTACGCTGAGCTAAAGGAATTTGACAAGGCGCAAACGCACGCGCAACGTGCCGCGGACCTCGGTAAGGAGCGCGGCGCCCCCGCGCGAATCTTGCTCGGTCGCATCCTCGCCTCCCAGAATAAGATTCCTGAGGCTAGAGCAGCATTCAACGGCGTGATTCGCGATTTCCCGAACGATCCCGCTGCCAAGGACGCCAAAATCGCCCTGGCAGCGCTGGACAAACCCGCGGAGGTCGTTGCTGCGACGCCGGCAACCAGTACGCTGCCGGTGGCGCCTCCGCCCGCAGCTAATCCCGCGCTCCAGCCCGTTCCCCCGATTCCCGCGGTGCTTCGACCGTGGGCGCCCCCCGACGTGGACGCCAAAGAATACGTAGTTGCGCCGGACGTCAGTTGCTCGACGGACCAGTTGGTTCAGCGAACGCAGGCGCGCACCATGAAGCAGATCGGCAATTTTGAAAAATTCCTGGCCACCGAGCATATCGAGCACCAGGACGTTGACGCCTACGGGAATTCGGGACCCATGAAAACGAAGGATTTCACCTACCTCGTTTTCATCCGGAAGGCTAAGAAAGATACCTTCTTTCTCGATGAGGAAAGAGATGGCGGCGAAAATCTCACTGAATTTCCGACCTCACTCGCCTCGCATGGCTTGGTCGGGCTTGGCGTCTTTTTGTTCGATCCTCAGTACCAGAGCGATTTCACTTACAAATGCGAAGGACTGAGTGAGTGGCGCGGGCAGGCGGCATGGGAAATTCGATTTGAGCAGCGCGAGGAAGTTCCTTCTCGCATCATGACGTGGAAGAACAAACGCGGCATTTTCCCCGTGGCCCTAAAGGGTCGCGTGTGGATCGCCGCCAATAGTTACGATCTGCTGCATATTGAGACGGACTTACGCGAACCCATCCCGCAGCTGGAGTTGGAACGCGACCACCTGATCATCGATTATGGCCCGGTGAAATTCGACCACGGCAAAACCTCGCTGTGGCTGCCCTGGTATGCGGAGCTGTACATGCAAGTACACGGCAAGCGCTACCACCACCGGCACACTCTGACCAACTACGCTCTGTTTTCCGTCGATACCGACCACCAGATCAACGCACCCAAGGAAACGCCACAGAACAATTGAGCGCAGCACCGTCGAACGCGGATTGACGAGCCAAAACAAAACGCCCCGGAATTTCTTCCGGGGCGCGTGAGTCTGAGAGGCGCGTGAGTCTGAGATAGTTCGCGGCGAAGTTCACACCACTGACTACCCGCTGATCGCAGCTACCAGCTTATCGCTGTGGCGGCTTCTGAGCAGGAGGCGTCGCAGGCTTGGGTGCGGGCCTCGCCGGTGTCGTTCCGCCGGCCTTAACCGGATACGCGCCGTCATACAAACGGACGATATCCTGGGTAACGTCGATGTTGGTTGACGCGAACAGAATGGGCGTGTTCTGCGCGGAAGAATCGAGAATGATCACGTAACTGTTCTCTCTTGCGTAGCGATCCAGGACGTCGACCATTTTCCGGCCGATGCGATCGAATACCTCGCCTTGCGCCGCGTTCACATCTTCCTGATATTCGTCCTGCTTGCGCTGGAGTTGCCGTGCCATCACTTCGCCTTGACGGGTCAAGCGCGCCTGCTCTTCGTCACTGATCTTGCCCCGGCCGGTATCGAGGCGCTGCCGCAGGTCGTTGATCTGCTTGTTGAGTCCCTCGAGCTCGGTCTGGCGCGCGGCAAACTGCGACTGGAGTTCCGCGCCGGCTTGCTTGCCTTCGGCGGTGCTGGCGATGGCCTGGCGAATATTGATGACGCCGGTCTTCCCACTGACCGCGGCGCCCGCTGCGGCGGTGCCCTGCGCGCGAACGGCGACGGTGGAAAAAAGGCACGCAGCGGCGATAGCGGCTCCCCGAAGCAAGATGCCGCGTGACCGCGAAGCGGTGAACATTCTCGAATTCACTGTATTTCTCCTTGTTAACAGTTTGACGTTAACGAATCCCGATTGGCTCGGACCGCTTCCCGGCGGGTTACACGAGCATTACACAAACCTCGAAGTATAGCCGAGCTCCGCGGCCCCCTGCAATCAGAAAGCATCGTCGAACCAGATCGCCGATCGCGCCCCGGCTGACTACGATGGCATTCGGCGGCATTGAGTTGGCCGGAATGCATTTAACCGCGCTGGCGTTTCCTTTGCTCGACGGCCCGCAACACAGCGAATTCGATCGTCTTGAATCACCCGTTCCGCTGACCTGCTCGACTAGTTTGGCAGTGGCATGATGATCAGACGATTGTTGGCCTGATCGGTGATCACCGCCATGTTAGTGAGCGGATGAATGGCCGCGGCGAACTGGGTGGAGCCCCCAATGCCCAAGGTGGCGCGAGTTTTCAGTGTCTGCGTATCCAGCACCGAAACGGTGTTGCTGAGCGAGTTTACGGTCAACAGGGTTCCGGTGTTGTAGTTCACCGCCAGAGACGTGGGATTGATGCCGACATTGGCAGGGGTGGCGGTTCCCGTGTCGGGATTGAACACGTAGATGACGTTGCCCTGGCTGCCGGTAGCGTAGAAAACGCCTGGCGTCGTGCCGGGAGCAGAACTGGCGCTGGTTCCGGCGGCCTGCCCGGCAGGATCAAAGACGATCCCGGTGGGAGTGGCAGTCACACTCGCGGGCGTCACGGTCGTACACTGAACCGGGACTGCGCTACTGATATCGACGGTGTCGAGCGCACCGAGCGATGAACCGGAGCTCAATTGCAGAGCGGTGATGACGGCGACACCAATTCCGGTGGCGGTGGCACTGCCACAAGCAGCACGGTTTGGGTCGATGGCGACTGCAATGGGTTGCTGGTCGATGCCCAGCGTGTTCACCGTAGGAGTGGTGTTGGTAGCGGTGATGGAAGTCAGATCGATGGAAGTAATACTGTTCGAACCGGTGTTGGCGACGATGGCCAATCCGGAATATTGGTCAATAGCAAGCCCGGTAGGGTTGGTGCCGGTGCCGGGACTCGCTACCAAGGTCCCGGTGTCCACGTTGACGATGGAAACGGTGCCGCTGCCATTGTTGGCAACGACGGCATAGCCCAGACGCGGGATAACATCGATTCCTATGGGAGAGGTTCCCACGGCAATGGTTTTCGTGAGCGGGGCAGTTGCACCCGGAGTCAAGTCCACGAGAGAAATGCTACCGCAGCCGAAGTTGCTAACCGCGGCGATGTTGCGGGTGGTATCGATGGCCACGGCACCAGGTTGTGGCGTCGAGCCGGCTGCGCAAGCTGAGGTGAGGTCGACGGATTGAATTACCGTGAAATCGGTAGCGTTCGAGCCAACGCTGCCAGCGAGGACGTCCAAGGCGTAATGGCGCGGCACGGTGAGAAAAGTCGCAGGGACGGTGACGTCGACTTCGGAGTTGCTAACCACGGTAGCGCCGGTCAAAGGAGTCCCGTCCAGACGCACTTGCACGGGAGTAGCGGACTGGAAGCCGGTGCCCAGAATCCTCAAGGTCACGGGACCGCCGGCGACCGGCGAGGAATTCGTAGTGAGCACGGCCTGCGGCAGAAGCGCTCCGGGAATGCCGCTGGAGGTCATCACCGACTCAATATGAACGGGCTTAATGTTGGTGCCGAGGGTCACCACGCTGACGTTGTTGCTGCCGGAATTGACGACCAGAGCGGTATTCGTTGAGGCGTCCACGGCCAACGCCCCGAAAATGCTGAGTGGCACGGTGCCAGTTCCGCCCGGAACGTTGACGATGCCGATGCCGTTGGTTGCGGGGCCGGCGGCTGGAGCCGTGGGGATGATCTGCAAACGCTGCAGGCGTACCGGATCGATGAGCGAGACCTGGTTCAATTGAGGATTGAACAAAACCGCGGTATTGGTGAACGGCTGGAAGGCGGCGTTGGTGTCGCGGATCTCCGGTCCGCTGCCCGCCGTGATACCGAGGCTGCCTTCGGTGAGCGTCATAGAACTAACGCCCTGATCCAAGGTGCTGATGAAATTGACTTGTCCCGCAGTGGCATTGGGATCCGCGAGCATGGCAGTGCGGGAAATGGAGTTGATGGCGATCCCCTGCTGGGTTGGGGAAACGCTGAAGGTGAGATATGCGCTGCCGTAGCTCGCTTGGCCGATGGGAGCCGCTACGGTTCCGCCGGTGACGGAGTCGTCGACGGCGGTTTGTGAGTATGCAAAATCATTGGCGTCGATGACGCTGATGCCGGAAAAGGTGCCGTTGAAATTGGTGTTCTTTGTGGAGACACCGCTGATGAGGATGGTTCCCGGATTCGCCGGACTGATGTTGTGCGGAGCGACTGTGGAAATGGTAACGACGTTGGAAGCGCGGGTCGCGCTGGCGATGCCGATCGACGCGGATTTATGGGTGAGATCGACTACCGACATATTGCCGGCGCCACCCGGAGTAACGTAGGCGAGATGAACGTGCGGCTGGAGAGCGACCTGCGGATATTGCCCGGTATTCAAGGTGACCGAGGAAATGACGCAAGGCGGATGCTGTCCGGACAACAGGCACTCGGACGCGGGCGCAGTGCTTGCGGGATTAATATCTGCAATGAATCCAATGTTGGTGTTCGCGAAGGCAATGACGGCCGTATGCGTTAGCGGATCAATTCCGACAGAGTAGGGGAATGGGGGAGGTGTTGGCGGAGTAGTTGGAGCACTGGTGGGAATGAGGATGCTCAAGTCGATCGTGGCCAAGGGCGTTGTCGAAGGAGTCTGCCCGGCAGCCGGGACGGAAAGCATCTCGAGAGTGCGATCGGTGTAGTTCACCACGGCGGCGATGTGAAGCACGTCATCCACAGAGACACCGGTCGGTACGTTGCCAACGGGAACCTTTCCGGTGATAAGCGTAGGGATGGCGCCATTTAAATTCAGATATTCAACGCTGTTGGTGGCGGCTTCGGTGATGACGGCGACGTTGAGAACGTCGTCGATGGCAATGGCGCTGGGCACGGAGCCCGTCGCCAAAGGAATCACATTGGTGACCGGCGGAGCGGGGTTGGAATTTCCATAGTCGGGAAAGATCGCGATGTTCGTCACAGCGGTAGTCGGGGAAGCGTTGTTATTCGTGACGCTAACGGGGAACAGCCCAGCAGTAGGAAGGGCCGGCAAGGTAAGTGAGATCTGGCGAGAAGTAGGTTCGCTGACCGCGAGGGGAGTGCCGTTGAATTGGGCAGAAACCAACGGAGCAGAGGGGGAGCCGAAATAGCCGCCATCGATGGTGATGGCGCCACCGGAAGGAGCAACCGCGGCAGTCTGCGGCTGGCTGTCAGGTTGGGTGGAGACAAGAACAGGACGCTCGGGCACAACGGTGAGCGTGAAGGGTCCACCGACGGAATTGGGAGTGCACGTCGGCTGGCCGATGGGCGGATTGCAAATGCCGATGACATGAGGCCCGGCCTTAGCCAATTGCGCCGGTAGCAGACGAGCGCGAGCCCCGCTTGGAGTCGCCCCAGCGGTCGGCGGCGAGACAACCAGAATCTGCGAACTCGGCAGCGCGGTGCCATCGTAAAAGATGCTGGTCAAAGAATTTACGTTGGTGGCCGCCAAATAAACGTCTTGCAGAACCCCGCCCTGGGGCGCCTGGCCAGGCACGATGCCGGTGAAAGCGATATCGCCTGTGGGAACAATGGTGACGGTCGCGGTGCCTACTTTCGTGGCGTCGACGACGGAAACGGCTATCACCGAAAGGCTCTGTGGGGTAGTGGAGGTTATAGTCGAAGGAGTATTGACGGTGGGTACCGTGGTGGGAGCGGTGTAGAGGCCATTGCTGCTAATGCTGCCGCAGGTGGGACTGCAAGTAACGGCATCGGCCAGCGTGGTGGTGGAGAGAGGTTCCTGAGTAAGCTGCCAAGTGACATCGTTGGGAACGGTATCGTTCGCCAAGGTGGCAGTGAACTGAAAGTTCTGTCCGGTGGGAACCGCGGCGTTCGCCGGGTTAATGGTAACGGCGATGCCGGAATTCAGGGCAACCACGCAAGTACCGGTAACCTTGGTATCTTGCTGCGAGGTGGCGGTGATGGTGACCGTGGGGGGAGAAACGACGGTGGTGGCCGTAGGAGGAGGGGTGGTGATTTTGGAAGGCGCAGTGTAAGTGACGGTGGTGTCCTGAATATTGGTGAGCACCCCGGTGGCTGCCGTGCAAGGGGCAGCAGCGCTGGTAGTGGTGCTGGTGGTGCCGTTCGTGGCAGTGGTCGTCGTGATGGTGGTAAAGGTGCACGTCCAATTGACGTTGACGTTGGTGGCGCCCGCGACCGTCGCAGTAAGATTCAGTACCTGCGTCACCACGAGCGTTGCACTCGGTGGGCTTACCGTGACAGTGACGGTGTTCGCGCTACTACTGCCACATCCGTCGAGCCAGACGGACGCCAGAGCGGCCACTACGGCAATACAGCTCGCCACCTTTCGCAACTTCATTCCCCCTGCCTCCCACGCGTGAACCGCTCGGCGGTCACGACATACGACGCGACGCTTTCCTTGACCAGCCCTCCAGGGCCGATTGGTCGCGTTCGGTTAAATTCTCCCAGGCCGCCGGCAGCGAAGTCGGGCGAGCCCCGACCGTTAGAACGTCTTGCCCACGGTGAAACGGAAAGTGGTCTTGGGCTCAAAATAATTCAAACGTCCCGGATTGATGCTGAACTGCTGCAACAGCGGCAGCACCTGAGTGTTGTAAACCTCAGGCGGCAGCGTGCTTTTCAAAAGAGCGAGTTCGCTCGGATTGATGTAGTCCGGGGGCGAAACGATCTCGGAATGCAGGCGGTTGATGTTGTACGCATAGTAGATGCGAAATGGCGCCTGCACAATCGGGAGCTGCACGCCAAATTCGATACCCGTCGAGCCGCGCAAGCGGAAATTCGTTCCCGAGGCAATGGGCAATTGGCCGCTGACATTGGAACCCGGGAACTGCTGCTGCAGCATCGTGAGGCCCTGGGGATTCAGTTTGAGCGCGCTTTCCTTTGCGATGCCGTCGGTGCCGGCGTCGAGGAAGAGCGAAGCCGTGACCGGCCCGACAATGGGAATGCGGTATTCGATGTTTCCAGAAGTTTGTACGTCGCCGCCAGGGAGAGTGGCAGTGTAGGTGAGTATGGGAACGGTGAAAGAGCGCGAGAGCGGGGTACCGCTGCCAGACAGCGTGGTGGGATCGGTGAAGGTAAACGTCTGCGCGGTCGCGGTGGGAATGAAGGTGACCGGGGAGATGGAGCGGATGTCATATCCGCGAAGATCGTTTTCGCCGCCCATGTAGAAGCGACTGAAGGGCGGAACTTCTCCTCCGCCATAACCGGTGGTGTAGGCGGCAGTAAAATGCAGACCCAAAACGTTACGCTTTTTGAAGACGGGACGAAACTGCGTAAAGGAAAAGACGTTCGTGATGGTGTTGACGTTGCCGCCGAGCGGCCCGCCGGAAACCGCGAGGGAGTAGAAATAGCTCCTTCCCTTACGGGGATTCTGTGGATTGTCGATGGTGTTATGACTCACGGAAGGGGTGATGGTGCTGGAGAGGATGCCCTCCAAAGCGCTGGGGCCGGCGACGCTGCGAAACTGGAGCTGCTCGAACAAGAGAGTGGACGCCTGGTTGAAGGATTCGATGTTGGTGCGCGTAAGCCCATAGGTGAGCGAGAACCTGGTAAAGGAAAGACGCTTGACCGGATAGTTCGCGAACACCGTGAAGCCCGTGGAGTTCTGCGTGTAATTCTGGACGTATTGCGGGTTGATGCTGACCGATTGTCCCAGGGCCAGCGCTTCCTGCTTGGCCTGATCAAAATTGTACTTGCTATCGAAAATGGTGAAACCCGTGGAGATGGGCCGGTCGAAGAGGTAGGGCTCGGTGAAGCCAAACATGAAGCTGCGCTGCAGGTCGCCGAACTGCGCGGAGAAGGTCAGAGTTTCGCCGAGACCCAGGAAATTGTTGGTCTGGTAGGTCAGGCCGATAAAGGTGCCGGCGAGTCCGCTGACGCCGCCTTGCAGACCGATGGACTGCTTGCCCTTTTCTTTCAACTTGAGATTGAGATCGACGGTGCCATCCTTGGTGTTGCGCTTGATCTCGACGGCTTTGTCTTCTTCGATGCGCTCGAAGTAATTGAGCTGGTTGAGACGCAGGATGCTGATTTCCCACGCGCGCTTGTTGAACAGCTGGCCTTCGTCGAGGAGCAGTTCGCGGCGGATAACTTTGTCGCGGGTGGTGGTGTTGCCGCTGAAGTCGATGCGGCGAACGTAGTATTGCTTCTCTTCGGTGAAGCGCATGGTGACGTCAATGCGTTTGTTGACGTCGTCGATGTCGGTCTGCGGCTCCGCGGTAAAGTCGATGAAGCCGTATTGGCCGTAAGCCTTGCCGTAGTCTTCGATGGCTTTGCGGATCTTGGCGACCGAGAAGATGTCACCTTCGTGGAGCGGGAAGATGGACTTAAGAGCGTCGACTTTAAGCGAGAGCGCCTTGTCCGGGTCGGCGCTGACGATTTTGAGGGTGCCCATCTTGTAGCGCTCGCCTTCTTCGATGGGGATGGTGATGTTGACGGCTTTGCCCTTGGTGCGGCCGGTGAAGGGGACGCCCAGGCGATATCCCTCCGTATCGATGTTCTCGAGAACGGGCTCGCCGACGATGACCTTGAAATAGCCGTTGTCCTGATAGAGGCCGCGGACGCCCACTTCCAGATCTTCATTGAGTTTTTCGCGGTCGTAGGTCTTCGAGAGAACGGGAATTTCGGTGATGTAGAGGGGAATCGCGTACGGACGGTCGTGCTTCATGGCGCGAACGAGCTTGCGTTCGCTGAAGGCATGATTGCCGGTGAACTTAATGTGGCCGACCTTGACCTTGGGGCCTTCTTCGATCTTGAAGACCAGGATCACGGCGTTGCTGGAGGCGATGCGCTCGTACTCGGGCGTAACCTTCGCAAATTGACGGCCGTGCTCGCCGAGCAGATCTTTCAGGACGACTTCCGCTTTCTTGATGCGCGTGGGGTCGAACTGGCTCTCGACGGTCAGACCTACCTTGCGCTCCTTGAAGCGGTCGAGGATGTCGGATTCGGAAACGGAGTGGATGCCGTCGTAGCGGATGCGGCGGATGACCGGGCGCTCTTTGACGTCGAAGATGATGTTCTTGTGATTGGGTCCGTCAGGAGAGTCTTCGACGCGGAGTTTCACGTCTTCGAAGAATTGCGTGTTCCAGAGAGCCTGGAAGTCGCGGCGCAGAGTTTCTTCGTTATAAGGATCGCCCTCGCGGCTGAAGATGCGCGCCTTTAAGGTGTCGGTGCGAATGCGCCGATTGCCCAGGAAGATGATGCGGTCGACGACAGCGGCAGGTGGTTGGTCCTGACGGGCTTGCGGAGTTTGGTCAGACTCGGCGTCCGTTGCGGCTGAAACTTTTGGTGAATCGGAAGAATCCAAGGGAGCGACGGGTTGCGAGTGCGCGGAATCATCCGGCGTAAGGTTTTCCGACGCGGTAGCAGGCAAACCGGAAGCGAGCAACAACACCACACCCGCGATCCAGAGGATCCGAACGCGCAGAAGCCCAAACGACGAACAAACCCTTATTTGAGCGGCCAATGATGAGGTCAAGGCCGCGCCCCCAAACCCAATTTGTTCTTCTCCCGCCGTACCCGGTGCGGGCCGGCCGTGTTGTTGGCCCCGGCTCGAGACCGGGGCCGCCATGCGTTGGTTCTGATTCGTTAGTGGACGACCGGGGTTGCCTCACCGACCGGACGGAACGCGAGGCCTTCCCCGGCGACGTAAATCTGAAGAGTCGCAGGCCTGGTGATTCCCCCCTGAATGAGGGCTTCCGAGAGCGGGTCTTCCACGTACTTCTGTAAAGCGCGCCGTAACGGCCGCGCCCCGTAATTGCGATCCGCGCACGTTTTTTCGAGGATCCATTGACGTGCTTCCGGCGAAACCACGATCTGGACCTGGCGGTGGATCAGCGTGTCGTTGAGCTGGCCTACCAGTAAATCGATAATGCGAAGCAGGTCGTCGTCGCCGAGCGGATTGAAGATAATGACCTCGTCCAAGCGATTGAGGAACTCCGGATTGAATGCCCGCTTCACTTCGCCCATCACCAGATCTTCCATGGACTTCATGCCGGCTTCGTCGGTGCCGGATTGGAAGCCCATCGAGGTGCGCTTTTGCAAATGGCGCGCGCCTAGGTTGGAGGTCATGATGATGATGGTGTTGCGGAAGTCGACGGTGTTGCCCAGGCCGTCTGTCAGTTGGCCGTCTTCGAAGACTTGCAGCAGGATGTTGAAGACGTCCGGATGAGCCTTCTCGATTTCGTCGAGGAGGATAACGGAGTACGGAGTGCGGCGGACGCGTTCGGTGAGCTGGCCGCCTTCTTCGTAGCCTACGTAGCCTGGAGGCGCGCCGATTAGTTTGGAGACGGAATGCTTCTCCATGAATTCGGACATGTCGAATCGGACTAGCGATTTTTCCGAGCCGAAGAGGAATTCGGCTAGACGCCGGGCGACTTCGGTTTTGCCCACGCCGGTGGGCCCGAGGAAGAAGAAGCACCCTACTGGGCGAAGTGGTGATTTGAGGCCGGCGCGGCTGCGACGAATGGCGCGGGCGAGGGCGGTAATGGCCTTGTCCTGGCTGATGACGCGCTTGTGGAGTTCGGGTTCGATGCGCAGGAGTTTCTGCTGTTCGTCTTCCTTGATGGAGGTTACGCCGATGCCGGTCCAGCGCGAGACGACCTCCTCGATGTCTTCGCGGGTGACGATGCCGGTGGAGGCGTCGTCGAGCTTGTAGCGATCACGAAGGGTGCGAAGATTTTCTTTTTCTTTGCGCTCTTCCTCGGAATAGAAACGCGCTTTCTCGAATTCGTGGGCGGCTATGGCGCTTTCCATGCGGTGCGTGATGAATTTCACGCGCTTCTGAACTTCGCCGACCTCTTCGGGGACGCTGGCCTGGCGCAGCTTGACGCGGGCGCCGGCTTCATCGATCAGGTCGATCGCCTTGTCCGGGAGGAAGCGGTCGGGAATGTAGCGGTTCGAAAGATAGACGGAGTAACGAAGAGCTTCGTCGGTGTAGCTGACCGCGTGGAATTTTTCGTAGCGCTCGCGGACGCCGCTGATGACCTGAATGGCTTCTTCCTCGTTGGGCGCGGGAACCTTCACAGATTGGAAACGGCGCTCGAGGGAGCGATCTTTTTCGACGGACTTGCGGTATTCGCCGGGCGTGGTCGCGCCGATGCATTGAATTTCGCCGCGGGATAGCGCGGGCTTCAAAATGTTGGCGGCGTCGAGCGAGCCTTCTGCGGAACCTGCGCCGACTAGAGTGTGCAACTCGTCGATGAAGACGATGGAGTTTTGGCTCTCCATCAACTCTTTCATGATGGTTTTAAGGCGCTCTTCGAATTGGCCGCGATATTTGGTGCCGGCGACGATCAGGGAGAGGTCGAGAGAGAGAATGCGTTTGTCCGCGAGGAACGGCGGAACGTCGCCGTCGGAGATGCGCTGAGCTAGACCTTCAACGATGGCGGTTTTGCCGACTCCAGGTTCGCCGATGAGCACGGGATTGTTCTTCGTGCGGCGGCAGAGAATTTGGATTACGCGCTCGACTTCGCCTTCGCGACCAACGAGCGGATCGAGCGAGCCTTCGGAAGCGGCTTGCGTGAGGTCGCGGCTGAACTCCGCGAGCAGCGACGTTTCCTTCGGGCGAGCTGCGGCAGTCTTTTCACCGGACGTGCGCGCGAGTTCTTCGCGCAGCGTGGAAAGGCGCAGACCGCGCTCCATCAGGATCTCCGCCCCGAAGCACTTCTCTTCGCGCAGGATTCCGAGGAGCAGGTGCTCGGTGCCAACATGCTTCACACCGAGGCGTTCCGCTTCTTCGCCGGCCATATTAAGGATGCGCTTGCACTCCGCGCTGAGCGGTACTTCGACGGAGGTCGAAATGCGCTCGCGGATGGTAATGCGTGCCTCGATCTCTTTGCGGATCGATTCAATCGAGCCCTGCTGCCGCAGGAAGCGATTGGCCAGTGCCTTGTCCTCGCGCATCAAGCCGAGCAACAGATGCTCCGTCTCAATGTACGGGCTGCCGTACTGGCTGGCCTCATATCTTGCAAAGAAAATAACGCGTCGCGCTTTTTCTGTATACCGTTCGAACACGATTAGCTCGCTTCTCCCCCTGGGGCCCCGCTCGCTTCGGCCGAAGCCTTGCGAGTACGCAGAACGCCGTGTTCCAAGTCCAGAATTCGGTCACATCGCGCGGCGAGCGCCAGATTGTGCGTCGCGATGAGCGACGTCAACTGGTGCGCGCGATGCAACCGCTCTAATAACTCAAACACGGCCCAAGCATTCTGCTCGTCTAAATCTCCGGTAGGTTCATCTGCCAGCAGCACGGCCGGCTCGGTGACGAGCGCCCGAGCGATAGCTACACGCTGCTGTTCCCCTCCGGAAAGCTCCCCTGCGCGGTGATCGGCCCGATTTGCAAGTCCGACCTCCGCGAGCCACTTCCGCGCTGTCTCCAGCGTGGAGGTGAAATCTCCGCCGCGCAACAAAAGCGGCATAGCTACATTCTCGGCAGCTGTAAAATCCGGCAACAATTGATGCCGCTGCCATAAGAATCCCACGGAGCGATTCCGAAACTCCGCTACCGCGCTGTCAACATTCGTTTCAATGGCTTTCGAGCGAAAGTATACTGTACCGCTCGTTGGCGTGTCTAGCGCAGCGAGCAAGTGCAGCAAAGTGCTTTTGCCCGCTCCCGATGGCGCAACGATGGCGACCATCTCTCCACGACGCAAAGTGAGATTCGCATCGACCAAAATCGGCAAGGTGCGCTCGCCAGATCCGTAGGACTTCTTCAAACTGCGAGCTTCTAAGACCACAGCGGCATCCAGCGATAGCGCCGAAGCGCTTAACCTACCTTGGTCCGGATTGGCTTCGCTTTGCATCAATTCGTTTCGGGTAGCTTTGTCTTCACTGCGCCCATTTCTGCACCTGCTACAGTTAACATTAGATGCAGTAAGTGCAATTGGAGTGCCGCGCCCGCGGCTTGGGGCGACCTGCCCCTGGCCTAAGTTATTCCCGTTTTTTGCACATCATTGCCCAAGTCAAAAGAACGATGGACCTGTTTCAATCTGACACGGACGTAACCGTTGACATTTCAATGAGTTGAGGTAGAGAGAAACCACAAAATCGAAGACGAAAGATGTTCCCGTCTCCGACCTACCTGCTCTTGAACCCATTGTAGGAGCAAACGGCGCACCAAAGCCTGCCCATTTAGAGGGCCCAAACCGTTCTTTAATTGAGTCAGGAATGTCTCTCAAGCGTCACTCTCTTCGTCGGTCTTTATGGAGTCCTCGCCTACTCATAACGAAGGATTTCAACCGGCAGCAGTCGTGCCGCTGCACGCGCTGGCAATATGGTAGCTCCGACGGAAATGCCCATGGCGACAATGGTTATCCAGAGGCCATCCCGGATGCTTGGATGGAAGGGTACATACGGAACGGCATAGACTTGAGGATCGAGTGGAATCAGGTGAAAGGCGCCCGCGATCCACGCGAATGCGTATCCGACGACCAAGCCGCTAATCGTTCCGGTCGCGCCGATCACGATCCCCTGCCAGAGAAAAATGCGGCGAACTTGTTCGCGACGCGCGCCCATGGACATCAGCACCGCAATATCGCGGGCCTTGTCGGTAACCGTCATGGAAAGCACCACAAGAACGTTCAAGCCGGCGACGAAAGTGATCAGTCCGATGAAAATGGCGGTGACAAGCTTCTCCAGCCGGAGAGCGCGAAACAGGGCGCGATTCTCTTCCACCCAGGTGCTGGCCGCGAAACTCGGCCCCGCCTCCAGTTCCAGCACCCGGGCGATTTCGGTGGCGCCCTCGGGTTTGTCCAGGCGGAATTCGAGGACATTAACAATGTCGCCAGTCCCGGAGAGAGCTTGGGCCGCGGCGAGGGTCATGAAGCACCAGTTCTCGTCATAGTCGTAAAAGCCGGAATCGAAAACGCCCGCGACGCGAAAGCGGCGAGTCCGCGGCAACATACCGAAGGGCGTGAGCCGGCCCTGAGGGCTGGTGAGGGTCACGTAATCGCCGGGCGTGATCTTCCATTCCTCAGCGAGCTGCTTGCCTATAAGCAGGGCGTCGATGCCGTCGGCGTCCGGAGAAAAATCAAGCTGCCCCGCGACAATGCGTTGAAGTGCCTCATCGTTGCGGCGTTCGCGTTCCGGATCGATTCCTTTTGTAACAATGCCGCGCGCGTCTCCGCCAAACGCCAGCAGCACGGTCTGGTACACCGCTGGAGTGACGGATTTTACTCCGTGGATGGTTGCGAATTTGGCCGCAAGCCTTTCGTAGTCGTGGATGCCGCCGGTTCCGGGCCTGGCAAGTGAGATGTGGGCCTTCACCCCCAGAAGCCGATCCTGAAGCGTTTCGCGAAACCCGGTGTTCATCGACAGTGCGATGACCAAGGTGGCTACGCCCGCAGCGACTCCCAGAACGGAGAAGGCGGTAACCAATCGCAATACCGCCGGACGATACGGCGACCGCAGGTACCGCTTGGCGACGAACCATTCAAGGCGCATTGAGGGAAGAAGGATACGTCACGCGCCGTGTGCTTCGGAAGCAGACTCTTCGCGGGTTTCTGGGCGAAGCAAAGGAAAGAGAATGACGTCGCGAATGGAGGGTGAATCCGTCAGTAGCATGGTTAGCCGGTCGATGCCGATGCCTTCGCCAGCGGTGGGCGGCATGCCATGACAAAGAGCGCGTATATAGTCCATGTCGAGCTGCTTGGGGACTTCGTCGCCTCCGTGCGCGATCTGCGCCAAGAAGCGGCGCTCCTGTTCTGCCGGATCATTCAGTTCCGAGAAGCCGTTGGCAATTTCCATGCCAGCGACATAGATCTCGAACCGCTCGGTCAGAGAGGGATCATCGGGCTTCTGTTTGGACAGCGGGGAAATGTCCGTGGGGAAGTCATATAGGATGGTCGGCTGGACGAGATGGTGCTCCGCCATGGCCTCGAAGAGCAGGCCCGTCCACTCGCCGTCGCTAAGTGTGCCCTTTGCAGCCGCATAGGGCGCACCCGTCCTCTTCGCCCAAACGTTGTAACGTTCCGCGGCAGCCCGCGGACCACCCGGTGCCGCCAGGTCGGCCGAAGTCGGGGCCACGCCCGCTTCTGCCGGCCAATACTTGGCGATGGCCTCGCGCATCGACAGGCGCTCCATTTTGCTGAAATCCAGCGCCACCTCGCCGTATTTCACAGTTGTCGAACCGGTGATTGCCTTCGCGACTTCCGCGAAGATCTGCTCATTCAAGTCCATCAAATCCCGGTAGTTGCTATACGCCTCATAGAACTCGAGCATCGTGAATTCCGGGTTGTGCTGTGTCGAGATGCCCTCATTCCGGAAGTTACGATTGATCTCGTACACACGATCGAATCCGCCTACGGTAAGCCGCTTGAGGTAAAGCTCCGGGGCGATGCGCAGGTACAAATCAATATCGAGAGTATTGTGATGGGTAATAAAAGGACGCGCTGCAGCACCGCCGGGGATGGGATGCATCATCGGCGTCTCGACTTCGATATAGCCTCGGGCGTCGAATAAGCGCCGTAATTCCTGAATGATACGGGCGCGCGTGACGAAGACTTGGCGCGACTTCTCGTTAGCGATCAGATCGAGGTATCGCTGGCGGTAGCGCAGTTCGACATCGGTCAGGCCGTGCCATTTCTCGGGCAGCGGCAGGAGCGCCTTGGAAAGGAAAACAATTTCCTCCACCCAGATCGACAGTTCGTCGGTTCGAGTGCGAAACAGATGCCCACGCACGCCGATGGAGTCCCCTAGATCGAGCAAATGAAAGAGTTGAAAGCCGCGCTCTCCGACAACATCTTTCTTTACATAGATCTGTATACGTTTTCCGGAGCCTTGCAGGTGGGCGAAGCCGGCTTTTCCCATTAGCCGGTAGGAGACGAGACGTCCGGCGACGCGCACCTGCTGCTTGTTGGCCTCCAACTCCGGACCAGGTGTCGCCCAAAATTTGTCCACCAATGCAGCAGGCGTGTCCGTCCAGCGAAACTCGCGCGGGAATGGGTCAAAGCCCAACGCCTGGATCTGCTCAAGTTTCTTCTGACGCTGCTCAAACTGGTCCCGCGGCTCAAATTCCAAATGGAAAATCCTTTCGGGCGTGATCGCAGGCGAGTATAGCGGCCAGCGTGTGCGAAGAGCAAGGAATCGAAGCAGCTGGTGGTGTCTAATTTCCGTCCAGCGTCTTTTCGATCGATGATCGAAGGCGAGGCCGAATCTGACACTGGCGCGGTGCGCTGATAGACCCGACTTTGCCACATCCGGAAATACACCTGTACTAGTATCAAGTAATCCGAAGCACGGACATTTGATCAATCGGGAAAAGTGATCAATCGGAAAAAGAATGCCTGTGGAGAAACTGTTAAGAAAATACGCCACATCCTGTGGATTTTGGTATACTCCCCACCCCGAGGAGGTCTTATCCAAGTGCAAATTCGCGCTCTTCCTTCCGTGCAAGATGATTGGTGCGCTTGGCTGCCGAAAGAGAAGGCGCAAATTTTCAACGAGCAAGTCCAACAATTGGAATCGGTCTATATGATGTTCAGCATTGCGCTGAACGAAGCGATCGAGTTTCGCCAGACCGGAATGTTTTCGAAGTCGTACCAGGCGGTAGGCATGACTCCGGGCTTAGCCGCTCGACTATCCTACAGCGTGGCAGCACTCTTGCGAGGACTCGGCGGGCACGCCAGACATTACGGCACGATTCCCAACGCCGCGTCGCTCGACCCAAAGAACTTCCAAGGGCCCCAGCAACAGCGCACCGCACGAATGAGCGACCTGCTGAGCCGAGTTCTGCTAACGCAGCGCTCTCAATTCCTGCACAAGATCGGCACGCTTGAGGAAATGGTCGGCGACCTGGGGAAGGACTTTCGTCTCACCGTTGAGAATCTTTCCACCGGAGTCTCATTCAACCCGGAGGAGGATTGGCGGGTGGTGGACGCCGCGCATTTCGACCTGAATACCTGCCTGCGGGAAGCTATCGTATTGCTAAAGTCTTTCCTGTTGGTTCTGCCCGAAGATCAATTGGGCACATTCCAGAAATCCCTACGGGCCCAGACCCACGCACCCGACGATTCCACACCGTCGGGCAAACGTCTATTCCGGCATAGACGTATGGCCGCAGTCGGGGGAGAATAGAAAAGCCTGCTAATGGCAGGCAGTCTGCCCGTTGTCAACGTTAACGGGCATTCCGGGGAAAAAACGCCTGTCAGCGCGTATTTCTTTGGCAGCGCGGGTTCATTGCGAATACAACTCCAGGAGGTATCCGGTGCATCCGAACCGTTGGATGCGCCGTTATTGGACCGTTGGCCCGAAACCGACCAAGCGATCCCAGCGTGTCGACTTCTTCTCAGCAGCCTAGAGCTCTGACTGAGCCGGAAGCCATACGTCTGGCGCAAGCAGGTGATGCTGCGGCGTTTGAGTTTCTGTATGGACTCCACGGCCGCCGCGTCTACGCACTGTGCCTGCGCATGGTGGGTAACCCGTCTGATGCGGAAGACCTGATGCAGGAGGCTTTCCTGCAGCTTTTCCGCAAGATCGGCACCTTCCGGGGGGAGTCGGCGTTTTCGACCTGGTTGCATCGGATGACGGTCAACGTGGTCCTGATGCGGCTGCGCAAAAAGTCCCTTCCTGTGTCGTCGTTGGAAGAGGCCACGGAGCCCGACGAAGAATCGGGAGGCCCGAGGAAGGACGTCGGCGCGCCGGATTTGAAGCTGAGCGGCGCGGTCGACAGGGTCAATCTGGAGCGGTCCATCGATAAGCTGCCGCCCGGTTACCGAACGGTGTTCGTTTTGCACGATGTGCAAGGCTACGAGCATAACGAGATCGCTGGGATCATGGGATGTTCGGTAGGTAACTCGAAGTCGCAGTTGCACAAGGCGCGCACGAAGTTGCGGGATCTGCTGCAGGAAGAAGTACGAGAGCAGGCGCGGCAGGTGCGTCATGCGGCAAAGACACAGACCGGACATGGCGGTTAAGCTACAATACGAAGAGTTTCGGGGTGTTGTCTCAGACGAAGACGGGCCGCGCGATTCCTCGAAAATCGAGCGGGCAAGCCACCTGTCGTCTCGTCTGGCGGAGTGAACGGCCATGCAGTGTAAAGAAGTGGAAGTCGTCCTTGAACATGAGGGTTGGACACCTCTGCCAGAAGCGGCGCGCGAGCATGTTGCCGGGTGCGCTGCTTGCCAGAACCTGGTGGAAGACCTGACCTCCATTGTCGCTACGGCCCACCTGCTTCCCGCCGAAGTCGAACCCCCCGCGCGTGTGTGGACTTCGTTACGTGCTCAACTTGAAGAAGAGGGAATCATCAAGGCCACGCGTGCCGAGCGCGGTTCCTGGTGGCAGAGCCTTCCGGACTTGTTTCGCGCACGCGTGCTAGCCACTTCGCTGGTAGGGATGCTGGTGATTGCCGCGCTCGCGCTGCAGATTCAACATCCTGCGCCCGCTACCGAAGCGCGCAACGTTTACGACGACGCCGCGACGGTTCTGAACGCCGATGAGGCGAACCTGGCACAGATGCAGCTCGGCGGTTCTGTTGTAGACGTTTCTCTTCGCCAAAATCTAGACATCGTTGACAAGTTTATTGCGGATTGCGAGCAACGCGTCAAAGAAGAGCCACGCGATGATTTGGCCCGGGAGTACCTGACCGGCGCTTACCAGCAGAAAGCGGAATTGCTGTCCGCGATGATGGAACGCGGGGGGAGCGTAAACTGAAATGAACGCGCAAACGATGGGCAGGAGCATTCTGCCGCTACTGACCGCCGGACTGTTTTTGTGGACAGCTACGCCCACGACGCGAGCGACGGAGCACTTCGAGAAGCATTTCCCCGTGAAGGGCCATCCAGTGGTCTGCATCCATAACATTGGGAATGGGCGCATCGAAGTGAAATCCTCGAAAAACCCGGAAGTGATCGTCGCCGGCACGCGCGCTTCGTCGAAAGTCACGCTGGAGACCGAAAACGCCGGCGATCGCATCGATGTTTCGGCAAACATTGTTGACGTGAACGCGCAACCCCTGGAAACCGAAGTGAATTTTCAGCTCACCGTGCCGGAAGAAACGGAACTCGAACTGAAAACGCAGACCGGATTGATTTACGTCGAGCAGGTGATGGGCGATATGACGCTGCAAAGCGTCGCGGGTGACGTACACCTGAAGGAAGTCTCGGGCTACATCGTGGTCCGCACGACGCATGGTTCGCTGGTTTGCGCCCAGTGTGCCGGCAAGCTCGATTTTAATTCGGTGAGTGGCAGCGCGCAGCTTTTGCAGCCTGGCCTCACGAACGTGAATTTGTTTACGACCTCGGGGAACATTCTTTTCGACGGCGATTTCATCCGCACTGGCATCTACACCATGCGCAGCGGCAAGGGCACCGTCGAGGTGCACTTTTCCGGGAACGATTCCTTCGATTTGAACGCGCAAACCGCCACAGGTACGGTGGACAATCAGGCAGAAGCTTATTTGAAGCCTGATTCACACGGCATGAAGCACATGGCCTCGAAGTTCACCAAGGGACTCTTCGGCACCGTGGGCAGCGGCCTGGCGAAGGTCGAACTCTCCTCCTACAGTGGTACAATCCGCATATTGAAGCGCGACTAACCGGGTTGTTTCGCGTTCAAGGTGGTTCGCTCCTCGCATTCTTTTGGCCGCGGGGCGGACTTCGTTGAGCTTCGACGTTTGCTTTATGCTCGTCCACAATTGATGACCCAACCACCAATTTCACGTCCGTCTCAGCCGCGCGTACAGATGCTCTGTCTCGCCGGCTTCATGGGCTCCGGCAAAACCACGATCGGCACACAGCTCGCGCGTCAGTTGGCGTGGCGCTTTGTCGATCTCGATGATCGCATCGAGGAGGCTGCGGGATTGCGCATCCCGGAAATATTCGAGCGCCTAGGCGAGCCTGCTTTTCGCCAGATGGAGGCCGACCAATTGCGCGCCGCTCTCGGTCGCGTTTTCGAGTTTAACGAATCCATTGTGCTGGCGCTTGGCGGCGGCACGTATGCGCAGGTCGGCGCCCCCGAATTTCTGCGCGCAGCGGGCGTACCGGTTGTCTGGCTGGATTCACCGGTCGAAGTCTTGCTTGCGCGTTGCATGACCATGACTGGCCGGCCGCTGTTTCGCGACGAAAGCAGTTTTCGCGCTCTTTATGCGCAGCGCCTGTCCTCGTACCAACTTGCTGAACACCGCGTGGACAGTTCTGGCGATCCAGCGCGGGTGGTTGCCGAGATACTCAGTCGTGGAATTGTCGCCGCCGGCGGAAACGAAGCTCACCTGATCGTTGAAAAGCCGCAGTCCTAAAAGGGTTCGTCCCTTCCACTCAGTTCACATTCTGCGAGGTTCTGTAGGGGTGGGGCTTGCTCCGCCGGTGGTGGCCGGCGCACCGGTCGAGCGGGCGGAACAAGCCCACCCAACAACTAACGAATCGGCCGCGATAGTGCGCTACCCGGCAAACACAGACCCGTGTCTTTCTGGGCGCATTCCGCAAGGATGTCTCCCAGTTCCTCTCGCAGCGTGTGGCACACTCGTTTCATCGAGGGGAGGGAACCATGCGAAACAGCACCACCGATTTGAAGCCCAAGATTTTCACGTACATCATGGCGATCCTCTTCCTATGCACGACATTGACGATCGCATCTCAAAAAAAGAGCGCGGCCCCGGCCAGCCCTTCGGTCTTCGCGCAGGACAAGGGAAAATTCACGATTCAGCTGAACGGCAAGTCGGTTGGGCACGAAGAGTTCGATCTCGCGCCGGCTGGCGGCGGCTGGTTGGCTCGCAGCACGACCGATATTGCTCCGCCGGATTCACCAACCGAACGCATCACCGGCGCACTTACCTTGCAGCCGGACGGCGCTCCCATCAGCTATGAGTGGACCTCGCAAGCCGAAAAAACGAATGGCGCGCACATTTTGTTCGCGAACGGCGTAGCGAAAATCACGCTGCAAATGCAGGACGCGCGGCCGTTTGAGCAGGATATGAGCTTCGGCTCTCCGCTGATCGCCGTGCTCGATAACAATTTGTACTACCAATATGCCGTGCTCGCGCGCGTCTACGACTGGTCCAAGCGCGGGGCACAGAGTTTACCGGTGCTTATCCCACAGGAACTGACGCCTGGATCGATTTCGGTGGAATCGGCGGGTGCGCTCAGCGCCGGCGGCAAGTCCTATGACGGCTTGCGGGTGGCGACGTCCGATCTCGAAGTACTTTTGTACCTCGATTCAAACCACCGGCTGATGCGTTTGGAAGTGCCGTCCGCAAAAGTCGCCGTAGTCCGCGACTAGCCTCTCGCGGCGACCCCAAATCACGCGAACCAAGATTAAAGGAAACTTCTCCCGCTAACTCTCGTACCTCTGCTTACGGGCCGCGTGTCGCTCCGAACATCAGAGTCGGGGGTTAGCCAATGGAATCCTTTCTTCAACAACTCAAGCAGGTCCTCCGTAGACTTCGTCTGGCGCCCCTGTTCACGGCCATCACGCTAATCACCCTCGCTGCCGGCATTGGCGCCAACACTCTCGTTTTCAGCGTGATCGAGGGCGTCATTCTCAAGCCTTTGCCTTATCCGGAGGCCGATCGCCTCGTCGGCGTCTGGCACACCGCTGCCGGGCTTCATACCGACGACCTCAACATGTCTCCTTCGAACTATTTCGTGTACCGCGAGCAGAGCAAGACGTTCCAGGACGTCGGCCTCTACCAGGGTGACTCCGTTAGCGTCACGGGGGTTGGTGAGCCCGAACACGTCGATGCCTTGCAGGTCAGCGACGGCCTGCTTCCTCTCCTAGGTGTGGTGCCGGTCGCCGGGCGCCTGTTCTCGCACGACGACGACCTTTCCAACAGTCCCAAGACCGCTATGCTCAGCTACGGCTACTGGGTCCGAAAATTTGGCGCAGATCCTGCCGTAATCGGCCATACCCTGATAACCGACGGGGATAGCCGCCTCATCGTCGGCGTTCTGCCGCGATCTTTTCATTTCCTGGACTATCCGGATGCGAGCGTGTTCATTCCTTTTCAATTCGACCGCGCCAAAGTAAATCTCGGGAATTTCAGCTATGAAGGTCTGGCGCGCCTCAAGCCGGGTGCCACGATCGGGCAGGCAAACGCCGACGTTGGTCGCATGCTGGACGTCGTCAAGAATTCCTTTCCGGTTCCAGCAGGGTTCAGCATGAAGCTGTTTGACGACGCCCGCATCGGACCGAACGTGCGCCCCTTGAAGCATGATGTTGTCGGCGATATGGGCAATGTTTTGTGGATCGTGATGGGCTCGATCGGCCTGGTGCTTCTCATCGTGTGCGCAAACGTGGCCAACCTCTTGCTCGTGCGCGTGGAGGGCCGTCGCCAGGAACTCGCTTTGCGAGCTGCCTTGGGCGCGGGACGCGGCCGTATCGCCGGCGAGCTCTTTCTCGAAAGTGCAATTCTCGGACTGTTGGGCAGCGCAATCGGATTGGCGATTGCTTTCATTGGTCTGCGCATTCTCGTTGCGGCTGCCCCAGAGGGGTTGCCCCGCATTCACGAAATCGGCATCGACGGCCCAGTCCTGCTTTTCACTCTTCTCGTGTCATTCGTTGCCAGCGCGCTCTTCGCGTGCATTCCGATTCTCAAATACGCGGGAGTGCGCCTTAGCACTGGCATTCGTGAGGGCGGCCGCGCCCTCAGCCAAAGCCGCGAGCAGCATCGCGCCCGCAATGCCCTCGTGGTCGTGCAGGTTGCACTGGCTCTTGTGCTTCTCATTTGCTCGGGTCTCATGATCCGCACCTTCCGCGCGCTCACCAAAGTGAATCCCGGATTCACCGCGCCCGAGCAGCTTCAGACCTTCCGAATCTCCATCCCCGAAACCCACGTCAAGGATCCTGAATCCGTTATTCGCATGGAACAGGAAATTGTGCGCCGCGTCGCCGCCATCCCAGGCGCCGCCTCCGTTGCCATCGACACAAAACTCCCGATGACAGGTCAGGGGTGGCAAGACCCCGTCCTCATCGACGGCCAAGCCTATGCGGAGGGTCAATTCCCTCCTCTACGAAGATTCAAGTTCGTCTCTCCCGGCCTTTTTGACGCCATGGGCATTCCTCTCGTTGCCGGCAGAGATCTCACCTGGGATGACACCTACAAAAAGCTTCCTGTAGGCATGATCTCCGAGAATATGGCGCGCGAAGTGTTTGGAGATGCGCGTAGCGCCTTAGGCAAACGCATTCGCGTCACCACAAAAGATGATTGGCGCGAGATTGTTGGTGTCGTTGGTGACGTCCACGATGATGGCGTGAACCAGAAACCCACGACGTCTGTGTACTGGCCCCTTCTTATGCAGCATTTCGAGGGGGACGACACTTCTGTCCGCCGCGACATCTCGGTTGTTGTGCGCACGCAACGTGCAGGCTCGGAGAATTTCATGAAAGATGTGCGTGAAGCCGTCTGGGCCGTAGATCCCAATCTTCCGCTCGCCGATGTCCACACTTTGCAATATTTCTATCGGAAATCCATGGCGCGAACGTCGTTCACGCTGATCATGATCGGAGTGGCGGGTAGCATGGCATTGCTTCTGGGCGTCGTAGGTCTTTACGGTGTGATCGCCTACTCGGTATCGCAACGGACCCGAGAGATCGGAATTCGCATGGCGCTGGGAGCGCAACGCCAGGTACTTACAGGAATGTTCGTCAGGCAGGGACTCGCACTCACCGGAATCGGCGTCGCTTGCGGTCTCGTCGCTGCCATTCTCCTGATGCGCTTTATGTCGACGCTGCTCTTTGGCGTGAAGCCGTTCGATCCGGTCACATATGGCGCGGTCTCGCTGGGACTCGCTGCGACAGCACTCCTTGCCAGTTATTTGCCTTCGCGCCGCGCAGCCGCGGTTGATCCTGTGGATGCTCTCCGCGCCGAGTAGATCGAGCGGTTCTGCGTTCGAAATGTAGGGGCACGCTTTAGCGCGTCTCTCTTTCCGTTTCGCTCTGCCGAAGAACACTCGTCCCAAAAAAAGTGCGGCGTGATCCGAAGATCGCGCCGCACCAGTGTGCTCTGCGAGAAAACTGTTATCGCGCCAAAGGCCGTTGAAACAATGGCGCCCCGGGACGCCGCAGCGGATAGCCCTGCGGATGACCATGAGCATGCGTCAACGCATGCCCATTCGAATGGCCCGGCTGCGTAATATGACCGTTGCCATTCCCGTTTCCCGACGCGGGCTGCGGCAACCGCGCGGGATTACCGATAGGGCGGAGATTAGTCGCCGGAACCGCGGTGACGTGATCGCTGATCGCCTGGAGCCTCTTCAGAATCGATTGCCACTGTTCCCAATCCAATTGCCGCAGGAACGGCCGCAACCCCTGAATGAAAGGATCCTCGAGCAGCGCTTCGCCGTCCGATTCGGGAATGAAGAAGCGATTGAGGCCCACGTTGAGCGCTTCGGAGATTTTCTCCAGCGTCCCAAGGCTCGGCGTCATCTGTCCGCTTTCAATGCGCGACAGATAGGAGCGCGACACTTTCGAGCGTGACTGCAATTGGCTCTGCGTCATCGCGCGCGATTCGCGCAGCTGACGGATGCGCTGGCCGATGTTCTCGACCGTCTCGCGGTTGGCAAACTTTTCGGGCGTGGCTTCAGCGTTGGTCTCCTCCGCAGGTGCCGGTGGAGGAATCAGGAACTCCAAACGCTGGGGCAATGCGCGCACACATCGACGGCAGTTTCCCGTGCGCGTCCGGTACTGTACGAGTCCGCAAGTCTTGCAGCGAATGACTTCCCTATCCATTTCCAATGAATTCAACGACTCTTTTTCTAGTTGTAAGGACACCGGTACTCCTTCGCTGACTTTGTCCGGCGTGCGGATAGGAGAGGAACGTCGGAACGTACTTCGGGGGGGAAGGCAGTAACTGGCGCGAGGGGGAGTATCGTGCACCGCGGATTCTCTGTCAAGAGTATTTTTAGATTTTTTTTAGGCGCGCGTCCCTGTTTCACCCGGTTTACGCCCGAGTTTCGCCTGTTCTCCCGGACAGGGCGAAACCCACGAAAGGCCGCGCCCCTAACGCAAACACGTCACACCGGGGCGGGGGCTTGCCCCGCCCGCCGTAATTACGAGCGCGCTCTGCAATCCGACCGCCACGCCTATCCTGCGATACACTACACATTCTTTTTTTAAGGAGATTTTATGCCCACCCGCGAAGATGCCTGGAAACTTCTCTGCGAATACACGCAATCCGAAAGTCTGCGCAAACATATGCTAGCGGTAGAAACCTGCGTCCGCGCCTACGCCCGCAAAAACGGTGCCGATGAAGAACTGTGGGGCATCACCGCACTCCTGCACGATTTCGACTACGAACGCTTTCCGAACGCCGACCACGCCGCCGACAAAGAACATCCCGCCGAAGGCGCAAAAATTCTCCGCGAACTCGGCTACCCGGAGGAAGCCGTCCGCGCCATTCTCTCTCACGCGGATTATTCCGGCGTAGTCCGCCAATCGCCGCTCGAACACATACTCTTCGCCTGCGACGAACTCGCAGGCTTCCTCACCGCGTGCACCTACGTCCGCCCGTCGAAAAGCATTCTCGATTTGGAAGTGGATTCAGTAAAGAAACGCATGAAAGACAAAGCCTTCGCCCGCGGAGTCTCTCGCGACGATGTCCGCAAAGGCGCCGAAGAACTCGGCATCCCTCTCGAAGAGCATATTGCTTTCTGCATCGCCGCGATGCGCGAAAACGCGGACGGCCTTGGCCTTCGCGGCAATCTGGGTGCGCAATCGGCGTCTTCCTGAAATAGTGTTGCCGGGCCGGGGCTCAGCGGTGCTGGGCCCCTACAACTGACGCTTGCATACACGCAACGCTATAGCGACGTTAGCGCCTCGGCTAAATTTGTAGGGGCGCAGGACTCCTGCGCCCAATTCAGCAAGGTGTAAGCAACACGGGATGCAGGATGTGGTGGTCAATAGGTGCGCACGAAAAGCGCAGATGAAGGCCTGCGCGCAACTTGGTCCGGCGATGGACTAAGGGCTGCTAGTCGGTGGTGTCGTGTGTATTTCCGGACCGGAGACCACGTGAGGCTGGGCCGATCGGTGCCAATACAATGTAATCGCCGCGCCAAACAATACCGCCGCAACCACCAGGGCAATCACGCTCGCGGTAAACCAAATTCGGGCAGGACCTGAGCGCAAGAAATCCGGAGCTCCTGCAAATCTCCAAACTAATTCCATCCGATTCGTCGCCGCGACTCTCGAACCAGCCGCGGGCCTCTCTGCGTATTCCACCGTCGCAATGAAGCGATAACCTTTTCTTGGAATCGTCTCGATAAACTTCGACTCCTCATTGGTATCGCCAAGGATTTGTCGCAGCTTGTTGACCGTAGTGTTTACGTTCGCGTCGTAGTTGAGTCGCGTATCTCGCGGCCACAAACGCGTCCGCAGTGCGTCGCGCGTCACAAGCTCGCCGGGAGTTTCCGCCAGGGCCATCAATACCTGGCATACCTTGCCCGGCACCTTTACCGGCAATCCGCCCTTGGACAAATGCCGCTGCTGCAAATCCAACTCGTAGTCGCCGAAGCGCAAACACGGAGTGTCCGACGTCGACCCGTCTTG
This sequence comes from uncultured Acidobacteriota bacterium, assembly GCA_963832615.1. Classification (GTDB taxonomy): domain Bacteria; phylum Acidobacteriota; class Terriglobia; order Acidiferrales; family UBA7541; genus Acidiferrum. Next base: position 493,096 of record CAWHVA010000027.1, on the reverse strand, counting down.
ACGTCCCGGGTGATCTGGATTGCGGCGTGCCTGCTCTTTAGGAACCTGCTTGAGAGCTTCCGCGTTCATAACACACCCTTGAGCCAATAGAGAACTGCCCGTCACATCGACGAATGGAGGCCGCATTCCACTCGCTCGCAGGCCTGCGTTCGCTCGAAAAACGCTCCACCGCTTGACAACCGATTGAGGTCAGGTATAGCTTAAGATGTATATACATGTCAAGTCCGGAGAATCTACGCCATGAAGCCTCCTGATTCCCCTTTCGATTTCCGTGGTGTCGGCTACTGCGGGTGCTTCAATTTCCGCCGTACCGCACGTGCCGTCACTCGCCTCTACGACCAGGCGTTTCAGAGCTGCGGCCTGCGTTCCACCCAGTTTTCCATTATGGTGGGGATAGCGAAAACCCAGCCGACCTCAATCGGCGACCTTGCCAATGTCATGGTTATTGATTCCACGACACTTACTAGAAGCCTGGGCAGATTACAGAAGGAGGGCGTGCTCACCATTTCCCCGCGTTCGGTAAGGCGGCAACGTTTTGTTACCCTGACCCCAAAAGGGGAGAAATTGCTGGCCGAGAGCCTGCCCGCGTGGCGAACAGCCCACGAGCGCTTTGTGCAGGCCCTGGGTGCCGAACACTGGGTAACGCTGCGAGCAGAACTAGAACGCATCGCCCGCCTCGCTCTCGATATGGAGGCACACGCACGAAATACCGATCAGGCCGCCTAGCGGCCGCCGCTTTAGCGGACCTTTTATGGCCGCCTCCTACCACTCTTTCATCCCTCGAAAAAAAGCGTAGAATACGCCCATGGCCAAGAAAGCCGATGGCACGATTCAAGCAAACTGCCCCTGCTGCCACGCGAAGCTCACGATAGACGCCACTTTGGGTGTCGTCTTGTCGCACGAGGCGCCGCCGAAAGCGGGGCCCGGCGTAGATCTCACCGACGCCGCCGGCATCCTCGCCGAACAAAATCGCCAGCGCGAAGACAAATTCCGCGACTCCTGGTTCCAGGAATCGAACAAAGAAGACATCCTCACCAAGAAGTTCGAAGAAGCCATGAAGAAGGCCAAAGACGCGCCGATTGGCAAGCCGATCCGCGACTTCGACTTGGACTAACTCCCCGCGGTCTATTCTCGACTCTGTGCTCCCTGCTGTGTCCTCTGTGGTGAAGCCTTCTTTCCATCACCGCCGAGTAGAGTCGCGTTAAACTTCTCCTCGCAAATGAGCAAACGCAAAACCTTTCGCCTGCAACTTCCAACCCGCTCGCTGGTCCTCGGCAAACGCACGCTGCTCATGGGTGTACTTAACATCACTCCCGACAGCTTTTCCGACGGCGGCAAATTCCTGAGTCCCGACCACGCGATCGCACACGCGCTTTCCCTGCAGAAAGCGGGAGCAGATCTCCTGGACATCGGCGCGGAATCGACAAGACCCGGTTCGATCGGCATCAGTGCTGTTGAAGAACTCCGCCGTCTTCTCCCAGTCCTGCAAGCGCTCCGCGGCAAACTGAAAATTCCGATCTCGATCGACACCCGCAAAGCCAGCGTAGCCGAAATAGCCATCGGTGCCGGCGCCGAACTCATCAACGACATCTCTGGCCTAAACCACGATCCGCGCATCGCCGAAGTCGCCGCCCGCCGCCAGGTCCCGTTGATCCTGATGCACATGCGCGGCGAGCCTCGCACCATGCAAAAAGCCCCGTTCGCCCGCAACGTGATGAAGGACATCACTCGGGGCCTTCGAGCATCGATCCAGAAAGCCAGGACAGCCGGCATAGCCAGATCGCAAATCATCGTCGACCCCGGCGTCGGCTTCGGCAAGAGCTTCGCGCAAAATTACGAAATCCTGCGGCGCCTCCCGGAATTGGCAAAGCTCGGTTATCCGCTTCTGGTCGGCACGTCGCGGAAAGGCTTTCTCGGCCGAACCCTAGCCTTGGCGAAGAAAAGCACCGCCGGCAAGACCGAATCGGTTCCCGCCGAAGAACGCATCTGGGCCACCGCCGCCACGGTCACAGCCAGCATCCTCGGTGGCGCCCACATCGTCCGCGTCCACGATGTAGCCGAAATGGCGCAAGTCGTAAGCGTCGCCGACCGCCTCCTCAACTCGCAGTTGTAGCGGCCGCTTTCCGAAGCGGGCGCCTTGTGTTCCGCGAGAAATTCTTCTAGCGCGAATACCAGATCCTCGCTACAATGCTCCTCACGAATTCTTCCGTTGCGGCTCAAGCCTTTCGCCGGCCCAACGATGACTGGTGAAATCAGATGAAGATCGTCATCGTACTAATCCCGGCAGTCCTCTAATCCGCGAGTCTCGCGGACCTGCTTCTCTCTAACCTCGTAGCTCTCAATTTCTATAGCCGCGCCATCGCGCCTGATTTTTCAGCCGCTTTCGTGCAGAAATACAAAGGTCTTCATGGAAACGCAGCAGCTTACTCTTGAACCAAGGCCCATCCCTATCTGGCAATCGATCCGCGAAGCCATTCGCGGATCGCACCAGGACTTCACGACGGGCAGCCTGAACCGCGCCATTTTGTTGCTGGCCATCCCGATGGTCCTTGAAATGGTGCTGGAATCACTGTTCGCGGTCGTCGACGTTTTCTGGGTCGGCCGCCTAGGTGCTGACGCAGTCGCCACCGTCGGCCTCACCGAATCTCTGCTCAGCCTGGTCTTCGCCGTGGGTCTAGGCCTCAGCCTATCGACCACCGCGATGGTCGCCCGCCGCATCGGCGAAAAAGATCCCGAGGGCGCAGCCGTCGCGGGTGTACAGGCCATCGCCATAGGTCTGGCGGTTTCCTTCCTCGTCGGCGTGCCGTGCTTTTTCTTCGCGCCGGAGTTGCTCCGGTTGATGGGCGCTTCACCGCAAATCATCGACACCGGCAGCGGCTACGCGCGCATTGCCTTAGGCGGCAGCGGCGCGATCATGCTGCTTTTTCTCAACAATGCCATCTTCCGCGGGGCCGGCGATGCCGCCATCGCCATGCGCTTGCTCTGGGTCTCCAACATCATCAACCTCATTCTCGACCCTTGCCTGATATTCGGCTGGGGTCCATTGCCCAAACTCGGCGTGACCGGCGCGGCCCTCGCTACCTTCACTGGCCGCAGCGTCGGCGTCCTGTACCAGTTTTACCGTCTCCTCCGAGGCAGCGAGCGTATCCGCATCTTGCGCAGCCAGATTCGCCTGAATCTCAGCGTCCTGCTCCGCTTGCTGCGCGTTTCCCTGACCGGCATCCTGCAGTTCGCCATTGCCCACACCAGCTGGATTGGCCTGGTCCGCATCGTCAGCATCTTTGGTTCGGCCGCGCTCGCCGGCTACACCATCGCCATCCGCATCGTGATCTTCATCCTGCTGCCGTCCTGGGGACTCAGCAACGCCGCGGCCACGCTCGTCGGCCAAAACCTAGGCGCCAAGCAACCCGAGCGTGCCGCAAAATCCGTCTGGCGCACTGGCTTCTACAACATGATCTTCCTGGGCGGCATCGGCGTCTTCTTCGCCATCTTTGCCGGGCCGGTCGTGAGCCTGTTCACCAACGATCCGCAAGTCATTCCGCTGGCCGCGTCCTGCTTACGCATCATCAGCTACGGCAACATCGGCTACGCCTACGGCATGGTCATGCTGCAAGCCTTCAACGGCGCGGGTGACACCATCACACCGACCTTCGTGAATCTCTTCGGCTTCTGGTTTATCGAGATTCCGCTGGCCTACGCGTTGGCGATTCCAGCGCACTTGCACTCCAACGGCGTCTTCATCTCCATCGTAGTCGCCGAAGCAGCCATCGCCGCAGCGGGCATAATCCTGTTCCGCCGCGGCCGCTGGAAACTCCAGCAAATCTAAGTCAGGCGCAATCCGTCCTGTCGCCGCAATCCGTTGCAGGGGCGCAGCAATGCTTTGCCCTGAACACTGAAGGGTGCGCCCCAAACGCCAAGCCGTAAACGCGGAGCCAGCACCTGTAGCCGCGGTCTCCGAGACCGCGGGGTTTAGAGTCAACCCAATTCAAATCCAACGCGAGGGCCAAAAAATGGCACGGCCATTGCACCCCCTGCTTTAGCATCACGTAACGCACGCCCTCTTCGCAGTCGCGACAGATCCGCGCGCTATGCGAAAATGAAACGCTTGGCCAAAACAATGAAACCCGCTCTCCAGGTCATGAAATTCGGCGGCACTTCCGTCGGCGACGCCGACTGCATCCGCCGCGTTGCGAGCATCGTTCATTCCGCCGCCACCCGACACCCTGTCGTAGTGGTCGTTTCCGCGATGAGCGGCGTCACCAATCGTCTGGTTCAAGCCGCGCACCGCGCCGAGCAAGGCGAACAAGACTTCATCGCGCCGTTAGCCAACGAACTCCGTGCCCAGCACGTCGCCGTGCTGGAAGCCCTCTTGAGCAACACCCAAGCCCGCGCTAAAGTCGCCACCGCGTGCCAGGAGGTGCTCGACGAACTTGAACGCCTGTTGCGCGGCACCGCTTTGCTTCGCGAGCTGACTCCCCGCGCCCTCGACGTGATTTCTGGAATCGGCGAACGCCTGTCCGCTCCGCTGGTTGCGGGCGCAGTCTGCGGGCTAGGCATCCACGCGGTGCCGATTTCCGCCACCGAAGTCATCGTCACTGACGGGCACCATGGCCGCGCCGAGCCGCTCATGGCCCCCACGCGCAATCGCGCAGAATCCAGGCTGCGACCATTAATCGATCAGGGCATCGTCCCGGTCGTCACCGGCTTCATTGCCGCCACACCGGAAGGTGTGCAGACCACGCTAGGCCGGGGAGGGTCCGACTACTCCGCTACGATTCTGGGCGCGGCGCTCGGGGCGCAAGAAACGGTAATCTGGACTGACGTGGACGGCGTAAAAACCGCCGACCCTCGCCTGGTACCGGAAGCGCGCACCATCCCGGAAATCTCTTACAACGAGGCTGCCGAGCTGGCCTACTTCGGGGCCAAAGTTCTGCATCCCAACACCCTGCGGCCGGTCACTGCGGCCCGCGTGCCCGTCTGGATTCGCAACACCTTCGCGCCCGAAAGGCCTGGCACAAAAATCACCGCCGAAGGCATGCCGACTGGTGGTGGTGTCAAAGCGCTGACCGCGATTCGTGATGTCACGCTGGTCACGGTGGGCGGCCCCGGCATCGTCGGCCTCCCCGACGTTCTAGCCCGTTCCTTTGCCGCCACCGCCGAAACCCGCACGAACGTGTTCCTGGTCTCGCAATCCTCTTCGCAAAACGACATTTGTTTCGTCATCGCCAGCGCCGACGAGAAGCGCGCGCTCAAAGCTCTTCGCGACGCCTTCGCTCCAGAAATCGCCGAACAAACCGTCGAGCACGTAACTTGCAATCCCGACATCGCCATCGTCGCGGTAGTCGGCGAGAATATGCGCGGGATCCCCGGCGTGGCTGGGCGCACCTTCACGGCACTGGGCCGCGAAAACGTAAACATCATGGCCATTGCCCAAGGCTCGTCCGAATACAACATCTCCCTGGTGGTCGAGAAAAACTCGATGCAACCCGCCCTGGTCGCCCTGCATAACGAATTCCGCCTCCACGAATCCGCGCCCATTGCCAACGAAACGCCGTCTTTGGCCGGCAAATCGTAAAAAAATGAGACGCGACGTGCGGGAGTGTGTGCGACTGGGCGCGAAAGCCGCCCTTCGATGCTCAGGGTAAACAGGGCTGCGCGGACTCCGCCCTGCGCTACGGCACCGTGGTTCCGCAATTCCGGTTAACAGTTTTGCACCTCTCCCCCCGCCTTTTTTCGTAAGTGCGGATTCTGAAGGACTTTAAGTCTTGTGTTTTGGAAGTGCGGATTCTGAAAGAGTTACGCGCGTGCTTTTTATAAGTGCGGATTCTCAAGGGGTTGTGGGAATGTGCCAGGAGAACGCAGGTGCCGGGAGAGTCTGAACGGTTCGTTCGAATGTGTTCAACTGGCACAAAACAGTATAGCACGATATTTACCATATGTTAAGCAATAACTGTTGTGCTATTCGAACGCGTGTGCTGCGACACCGCGAATCCCGGTGACCCGCAAGGTTCGACTAATTTAGAAAAGGCGGCGGAGAAAGATTTAACACAGAGGGCACGGAGATAGGAACACAGAGACCACGGAGAATTAGGGATTTCGAACGAAACGTGCGTGGGCTGCGATCGTCTGCTATCGGTATGGCGGCCGAATTAGGAATGCGTGGAGGGCGTAGTAAGATACGGCCATGACTACGGGAAAAAGCATGGCGGAGTTTCGGGCGCCGAGCGCGGTCGAAGCGCTCTTCAACCGGACGTTTGGGTTCCTAGTCGGGTTGGGGATCGGTCCTAAGTTCATCTATCTCCTGCAGGTGCGAGGGCGCAAGAGCGGGAAGACTTATTCTTCGCCGGTGAACGTAATGGAAATCGGAGGAAAGCAAATTCTGGTTGCGCCGAGGGGCCGGGCGCAATGGGTGCGGAACGCGGAGGCGGCCGGAGAAATAACGCTGAAGCGCGGCAGTTACCAGCGGCAGTTCGGCTTGCGGCCCATTGCGGATGCCGGGAAGCCAGAGATTTTGAAGGAATATCTGGACCGGTATGCCAGCGCGGTACGTAAGTTTTTCCCTGTGCCGCCTGGGTCGCCTTGTGAATCGTTTCGCGATAGCGCGGCGAACTATCCTGTGTTTGAACTTATTGCACGCTAGGCGGATGCTGCAAGGTCGCCCCTCGTGGGCGTTTCAAAATGGCTCTCAAGGTTGGGTTGGTCCGTCCCTGATTCGAGTCCGATTGGATGAGGGGGTCGTCGGAGCACAGGCCCTTCGAGACTCAGGATTAACAAGAGTGCCTGTGCTACTGTGAGGTGCGGTTTGATGCGGTCTGGCTCTCTTCTCGTTACTTCATTATTTCTTTGCTTCATTGCTTCGCCTGTGCGTGCGCAGCTTCCGCCGGTAAATTCCGACCCGTTTGGCAAGTCATCGGCCAATGCACAAGCTTGCTCTGCCACGGAAGCTTCCTGCGCCGAGGCTGCGGCGAAGATCATTCCTCAGGTGATGGGCCCATCACCGATGGAAGAGAATCTGCGCCGGCTCACCGATGAAATTGGGGGTCGCGTCAGCGGATCGCCGGAGATGGCTAAGGCGATCGAGTGGGCTGTCGCGGCGTTTCGCGCGGAAGGCGTTGAGGTTCACACCGAAAAATACACGCTGGCAAGCAGTTGGAACGAAGGCGATACACGCTTAGAATTGCTCGGCCCGCAGAAATTTTCATTACGACTGGTCGCGGAAGGCTGGTCGCCGGCGACACCTGCGGGCGGCATCGAGGCGAATCTGATTGATGTGGGCTTTGGGACGACGGACGATTTCGCCAAAGCTGGGTCTTCCATTAAAGGTTCGATCCTTCTTGTATCCTCCGAGATCGGCTCAACCTGGAACGATCTGTTCAACGAGTACGCGTTGCCGCCTGCCATCATCGATCGTGCGGTGAAGGGCGGCGCGGCAGCGATTCTTTGGATGGGCGCACGGGAGCGGTTGCTTCTGTACCGGCACACCAACAGCGGGGACGGCCAGATCGATGTGATTCCGCAGGCTGTGGTTGCGCGCGAAGACGCCATGCGTCTGGCGCGCACTATCGCGGCCTACCCGGGCAAGGTTCGCGCGCGCTTTTCCATGCCCAACAAGATCGGCGGGCCCATCGAACAATTCAACGTTATCGGCGAAATTCGCGGGCGCGAAAAGCCCGACGAAGCGGTGATTCTCGGCGCGCACCTGGATTCCTGGGACCTTGGAACCGGCGCGCTGGACAACGGCTGCAACGCAGCCATGGTGATCGAAGCGGCTCGCGCCATCCGGGCGACGGGGCTCGTCCCGCGGCGTACTATCCGCTTCGCGCTCTTCACCGGCGAAGAACAGGGCATGGTCGGGTCCTGGCAGTATGTGGCCGCGCATCGCGCGGAGATGGACAAGATTCGCGGCGTCTTCATTTTCGATTCCGGCGTTGGGCGCTTCAGTGGGTACTCACTGAGCGGGAGGCGGGATATTCGAGACGCCTTGCAGGAAATACTCAGGCCGCTGAGCTCTTGGGATGTGAATCGGCATAGCCTCGACGGAGACATTGGAGACGACAACTGGGATTTTCTGCTGGATGGCGTTCCCACGATGGTCGCGCAACAGGACGAAGCGAACTATCTGCCGAACTATCACGCGGCTTCCGATACGTTGGACAAAGTGGATATACGCGAGCTGAAAATCAACGCGGTGATCGCCGCGGTTACGGCGTGGGGCGTTGCGGACCGGGCTGAGCCGTTAGGTAAGCGTCTCTCTCGCGCAGAAATCGAACAGCAGCTTGCAGATACTGGCCTGGACGAAAAAATGAAACAGCAAGGCGTCTGGGAAGGCTGGCAAAACGGCACCCACGGCCGCAAACCATAGTGTAGTGGCCGATCTTTAGATCGGTTCATGAGCTCGCTTGGTGTGATCGTTTCGTGTAGGCGCCAGGCTTTAGCCCGGCGAGTTCGACAACTCGCAAGAAACAGGGAAGGAGAAAAGCAAACGCCCGAAAATGAGCCAATTCTAGGCATCGAAGCTCCGGCTGTGTCTTCCCGGTATACTGGAACCGTGACGCAATCAACCAATGACTCGCCGGAAACGATGCCGGGCGAAATCCGGCGAACCGGAATACTCGGGATAGACTATGGCCGCGCCCGCATCGGTTTGGCCTTGGCCGACGTCCGAACGGCGTTGCCCCGGCCGCTGGACACTCTGAAGCGGATTAACCGTAACGAAGACATGCGGCGGCTCCGGGACATCGTGCGAACCCACGCCGTGAAACAAATTGTCGTAGGGTTGCCACTGCGGCTGGATGGATCGCGTGGCGAGATGGCAGAGGAAGCTGCTCGATTTGGCGAGCGCGTCCGCAAGCAACTCGGTATTCCTGTGGAAATGGTGGATGAGCGGCTGACGAGCTGGGAAGCGGAGCGCCTGCTGGAAGACCACTCCGGAAAAGTCTTTCACGACGACGCGAAGACTTCGCACAAGAAGCGGCGCGAATCGACCCGCGCTTCGGTGGATGCCATGGCCGCCGCGGTCATTCTGAAAGAGTATTTAGAACGAGAGCAAATCGCCGGTAAAAGCATCTAAATTACACATGCCGGGCAAGGCCCGAGCTTTGTGACGGAGAGACGCAAGCGAACTTGAAAACCCTCGGAAAACTAATGTTGCTGCTGTTGATCATCGTCGCCGGAGTTGCGGCCTGGTTGTGGATTTCCATCGAGCGGCCGTACGGAGCATTTCCGGCGGAAGGGGTATTCGTCGATCTTCCGCACGGCGCATCCAGCCGCACGGTGTCGCGGCTTTTGCAGCAGAACGGTGTGATCCGCAGCGCGATCGCATTTGAAATTTACGCGCGGCGCCATCCGACGCGCAGATTGCAGGCTGGCGAATATCTTTTCAACCACCCGATTTCGGGCCGCGACGTTTTCTGGCAAATAGCCGACGGGCACATTTACGAGCAGCCGTTCACCGTGCGCGAGGGCGAAACCATGTTCGATATCGCGCGCGACCTGGAGGCCGGAAAATTCATGGCAGCCAGCGATTTTTTGAGTGCGGCAAAAAATCCGGAACTCGTTCGTGATCTTGCGCCGAATGCGAAAACCCTCGAGGGATTTCTGTATCCGGCCACGTACAATTTGCCGCGACGTCCCGCGGCCAACGAACTGACGGGGGAGATGGTCAAGAAATTCAAAGAAGAATGGTCGCGGATTCGCTCCACCGTGCAGATCGCTCCGGCCAGCGGGCTTACCGAACATCTGGTCACGCTGGCTTCGCTGGTGGAACGCGAAACACCAAAGCCTGATGAAAGGCCGCTGGTGGCCGGCGTGTTTGAAAATCGCCTCGGCAAGAATATGCGGCTGCAATGCGATCCCACCGTGATTTACGCGCTGGAGCAGATCGGCGAATACAAGGGCACACTCACTGGCGCGGACTTGAAGTTCGATTCGCCATACAATACCTACGAGCACGCTGGACTGCCGCCGGGTCCCATCGGAAATCCAGGGGAAGAATCGCTGCGTGCGGCGATGGCACCGACCAAGACATCTTTTCTGTACTTTGTGGCGAATACGCAGGGCGGCCACTTTTTCGCGGCGTCGCTGGAGGAGCATAATCGCAACGTCACGAAATACCGGCAGCTCTTGAAGGGGCCCGCTGCGACGCAGACGCCGCCTGTGGTACCGTTGCCACCGATCGCAAGTAAATCCGAGCGCCAACCGCACCAAGGCGCAGCCCAATGAATGAATCGCTGAAGACAAAAAAAGAACTCATCTTGCAAGCGGCCCGGGAAATCGGCGCGCAGCAGTTCACACCTGCGGAAATCGACCAGTTGCGCCGGCGTTTGATGGCGGAATACGGCGAGGAAGGCAAGACCGGGAACGACTACATCGCCGACGTCTTGAAAAACGCAGGCATCAAGGTCGCGCTTTCCCAGCAGGAAGAAGCGGAAGACCAGTACGAAGAAGAGTTTGAAGACTTGCTGCATTTCAAGACGCTAGAAGATGCGGAAGTGAGCATCATGCGTTTGGATGAGCTGATGCGGAAGTTTCAAGCGCACGGCGAGCACGCGGCCGCTGCGCGCGTCTTGAACGTAGGGCGGCTGGGCAAACGCCGCGCCGAAATGATCTCGCGGAATCCTAAGGTCGAGCCGCACAAGCGGGCTGAGAAGGAAGAGATTGCCAACTGGTTCCGCATCTGGCTGGAAACGCCGGATGTTTTTTTCGATTGGCTCGACGTCCGCAAGCAATCACCGGAGTTCCAGGCAAAGTTTCCGCCCGAAGAGCAGGAGGAAGTGGGATGAGCGCGACCGGCGGTGCGCCTCTCGATAGCGGAGCGCTGGATCTCCCGCCGTTTTCGCTGGACGTCGAAACCCTCGATCTTGGCGCGGACGTAAAAGCGGTCGGCTTGGAGTTGCTGGGAACGGAAAGCCGCGAACCGGTGCGCGGCAAGGAAGCCGCGGCGATCTGGGCCGCCACCTTCCCCGCTCTCGCGGCCAACGACGTTTTCGTCCTCGATTTTTTCAGTCACGTGGACCGCGTCCGAGAATTCTGCAAAATGTACGAAATTCATTATCGCGATACGGCCGAGCGCTGCGTGGTGCTTGCGCCAGCCGACCGGAACGCAACTGGAGGAAATTTTCGAGCGCTTTGAGCGCGAAACGTTTGGACTGCGCGCCGGTGCCGCGATCGAAGAGCCCGACGCCGCGCTCGAGAAAGAACTCTCCCGCCGCGGCTTGGACGCGTATCAGACCGCTTACGAGCGCTACACCTTCTGCGCCGTCTGCGAACCCGAAGATGGCTGGGTCACGCTCTTGAGCAAGACGCTGTGGCCCAGCGAAGTCATCCGACGAGTCCGCCCCGCCGTCCAGCGTTTCGACGTCTACCTCGCCCGCCCCCACTGACCGACAGACCATGCATCCGTCACCGAACGCACCGAGCCCCATGCAAGAGACGCAGACAACTTCGGGATGCTCTTGGCGCGATCAACTGGGCCGGGATTTTCGGTACGCCGTGCGTCAGATCTGGCGAGCGCCAGGATTTGCGCTAACCGTGATTTTAACCCTGGCACTCGGGATAGGGACCAATCTCGCGATCTTTCAACTGCTTCACGGAGTGTTGTTCGCGCAACTGCCGGTAGTCAGACCGAGCCAGCTTTATTCTCTGCATGCGGTGAAGTCTCCCTTCGATGGGCAGTGGTTCTTCTCGTACCCGGCGTATCAGCGGCTGCGGAGTTCGACGGCAAACTCCGCGCCGATCCTAGCGCGTTCGGGAATCTCCGACGGGATTCTGCAGCGCCAGAGCGAATCCGCAGCCCGAGTCAAATATCAGCTCGTGTCGGAAAATTTCTTTGATGTGCTCGGGCTATCCCCGGTGGGTGGCAGATTTTTTGAGACGAGCGACAAAGAGTTCAGTCAAGGCTCGTGGCCTGTAGTTCTTCGCTATGGGTACTGGGCGGAATCCTTCGGCGCCGACCGGTCGGTCATCGGGAAGCAGGCGTCAATCAACGGCGTGCCGGTCGTAGTTATTGGTATTGCTCCAGAGCGATTTAACGGAGTAGTTGCGGGGCAATCGCCGGATGTCTGGCTGCCGCTGGAAGCGCAAGGGACGACGCGCTTCTCTTCCTGGTTCGACTCGCTTGGACCTGGCAGCGGCGCGGACATCCGGGCGCCGTACATGACTCAGCAAAACGTCTATTGGCTCTGGTTGATGGCGCGCTTGCCCGACGAGGCGAAACCCTCCGCGATCGCGCAATGGACCGCAGTGATGCAGCCGGATCTTGTTTTGTTAGCAGGTGCGTCCAAAGAACCGCACGATCGCGAGCGAATCTTAGAGAGCCGCGTGCAACTTATTTCGGCAGCGACCGGCGAAGGCACGTTGCGCGAAGACTACTCGCAGGCGCTGATCCTGCTGATGATCATGGCGGGCTTGGTGCTCCTGGCGGGTTGCGTAAACCTTGCCAACCTGCAACTTTCCCGGTTGATGAGCCGCCAGCGCGAGTTCGTGGTCCGGACAGCGTTGGGCGCTAGCCGATGGCGGATCTTGCGACAATTGCTGGTAGAAGATGCGCTGCTCGCATCGATTGGGGCCGCCCTTGCTTTGGTCGTGGGCAAGATTTCAAGCTCCCTACTGTTGCAGTACGCATCGGGAAGCGACGGTGCTATTTCGCTGGACCTCCGCATCGGATGGGAACTCTTCGCTTTCGGCGTAGCACTTCTGCTCGCGGCTTTAGCCGCATTCAGCTTGCTGCCGGCATGGCGCATTACCGGGAGTCACCTGGCCGGGGCCATGACCACGAGGTCGAGTTCATCGGCGTGGCAAGGAAAATCGGCGAGCCGCTGGTCCGCCATCTTGCTGGCCGGACAAGTCAGCTTGTCGGTGCCGCTGCTGGGCATGGCAGGTCTGTTCGCGCAAACACTTCGCAATCTCGATCATGTGGATGCGGGGCTGGACCGCGATCACGTCGTCTCGGTTCATCTGGATTTCGCGAACGCCGGCTATGAAGAACGAGATCTGCCGGCCTTGTATGGCCGGATTTTGGCGCGTCTGAAGCAACTGCCTGGCGTAAGAGATGCCGCGGTGAGCATGTGCGCGATTCCAGGATGCATCTGGAATACCGCGATCCGTGTTCACGGTCATCCAGAAATTCCGGACGAGCAAACGCACGGAGAAGAGAACCACGTTGGCGCGGGTTACTTCCGTACCTTGGGCATTCCGGTGCTGGAAGGCAGGGAATTTGAAGAGCGCGATTTGCCCACATCGCTGCCGGTAGCCATTCTCAATCACGCCTATGCCAAAAAACTCTTTGGCAACGAAAGCCCAATCGGGCACCGCATTGGTTACGAAGCCGCGCCGCGCGATGCGAAATACGTGATCGTCGGAGAGGTCTCGGACGCGCGCGTAGATGATCTGCGGTCGCCGGGTCCTCCAGTTGCTTATTTTTCGATCGATCAGCGGCCGGCGAAGGCAGAGACAATTGAGGTGCGCGGAGGCGGCCAGCCCGTCGCGCTTTCTTCCGCAATCCGTCAGGCGCTACTCTCGGTCGATGCGCATCTTCCGATCACGGAGATTATTCCTTTGCGCGAGGCATATGATGCAGGCCTGTCGCGAGAGAAATTGCTCGCGCGGCTGACGGGCGCATTTGGATTTCTGGCGGAAGCGCTGGCGGCACTCGGCTTTTACGGCCTGCTGTCGTTTAACGTGACGCGCCGTACAGCCGAAATCGGAATCCGCGTGGCCCTGGGAGCGACCCCCGCGCATGTTCGCGCGCTCGTACTTCGACAAACCTTGTGGATCCTCATCGCCGGAATCCTGCCGGGCATAGCGCTTACAGAGGCAGCGAGCCGCGGAGCGCGAGCCCTCTTCTACGGCTCCGGAACCATCGATGTCTGGGCGCTCGCGTTTGCGATTTGCGTGCTGGGCCTCGTCGGAATGCTAGCAGCATGGCGCCCCGCGCGCCGCGCAATGGTGATCGATCCGGTAGAAGCACTTCGCGCGGAATAAGGCGCTTACCGCCACCCTTGAGATCGGCATCTACCCAAAGTGAACTCGTCCCGGCGCTAGTTCCGAGTCAAATGCGCCCAAGAGCTGCGTCTATTCATGGCGCAGCGCGACCATGGGATCGACGTGGGTGGCGCGGCTGGCTGGGATCCAGCTGGCTACCGCGGTTGCGGTGACGAGTACGAGGCAGACGCCGAGGAATGTGGCGGGATCCCAGGGACTGACGCCTACCAGGATGGAGCGTATGAGCGGAGTCGCCAGCACCGCAACGCCAATACCTACGACGAGGCCTACGGCGGCCAGCGACAAGCCATTGACGAGCACCATTCGCAGAACTTCGCTGCGTTGCGCGCCTAGCGTCATGCGGATGCCGATTTCCTGAGTTCTGCGACCCGACCATAAACGAGACTACGCCGTAGAGTCCGATCGCCGCCAACGACATCGCCACGAAACCGAATGCACCGCCGAGCATCGTTACGATTCTGGGCAGAAATAGTCCTTGCTGGGAAATCAGATCGGTCATCTTCAGCGCTGAGATAGGAGCGATTTCCGCATCCAGCGTGGCCATTTCCGCGCGAATTGCTGGTAGGACGATCGCGGGATCGCCTTCGGTGCGGACGTGCAGGGTGGCGTTCGGGCCGCCCTGCTGGAGATAGGCCAGATAGAAAACGGGAGGCGGCGGGGTGCCGATCGAGCCGTAGGTGGAATCTTTGGCGACTCCAACGATCTGGATCGGCGCGGCGTCGCGTAAGCGAATGATGCGTCCGAGAGCTTTGCTCAAATCGCCGTCACCGGTGACATAGCGTCGCGCGAATGTTTCGTTCACGACCGCGACGCCGGGAGATTTCCTGGTGTCGTTGCTGGTGAACTCGCGCCCGTGGAGCAGAGGAATTTGCATGGTCACGAAGTAATTGGGATCCACCTCGTTGGTCAAGGTGTCGATAAATTTTTCGCCGTCGGGGGCGGTGTAGCCGTCGATGGAGATATCCCAGGATGCTCCGGAGAGAAAGGGAACGCGCTCGCCAACGGTGGCGGATTTCACGCCCGGGAGAACGGCGACGCGCTGCAGCAGCTGTTCGTGGAAGCGGGAGGCTTGCTCGTTGGAATAGCCGCGGAGCATGGGGTCAATGGTGACCAGCAAGACGTGATTTGGATTGAAACCAAAATCGAGATTTTGCGAGTGGGTGAAGGATTTCAAGAAGAGACCGCTGACAATCAGAAGGACGACGGAGAGAGCGATCTGCCCGCCAATCAGTACGCGGCGAGCGATGCTGCTGAATGAGCGGCTGGCGGAGGCGGAAGAGCGCGTGGTCATCACAGAATTCCAGGCGTCTTTCACAGCCATGAAAGCGGGCGCGAGGCCAAAGAGTAGAACGGAGGCGGCCGAGGCAATCGCGACACAGGAGAGAACGCGGAGGTCGAGCCGGAAGTCGGGTCCCTGGGTCGTTCCGGAGAAGGGCGCAAGCGCGCCGAATCCTTTGATGGCGGCATCGGCAAGCAGAATGCCCGCGGCACCGCCAACGGTGGCGAGGACCATGCTCTCGGTTAGAAATTGACGAACCAGACAAGCGCGAGTGGCGCCCAACGCGAGCCGGGTGGAAGTTTCCTTGAGGCGCGAGGTGGCACGGGCCATCAGCAGACTGGCAACGTTGGCGCACGCCATGAGGAGCACGAGAATCACCAGCGCGCCCAGGATGGTCGGCACAGCAACGTTGCTTAGCTCCATTCGCCGGTTCATTTCGTTTCGCACAATCGCCACGTTGTCTTTGTTGCTTTCGGGATGCTCTTTTTCGAGATCGCTCATGATCACGTTCATTTCCGCTTGTGCCTGCGCGACGCTGACGCCGGGATGGAGGCGGCCGAGCATGTAGAAGCCCCGATAACTGCGTTGTTTGAGGGTGTCGGCGCCATCCACGGTTAAATGGGCGGCCATAGCTGCAGGAACGAAAATGTCGGGCCGGTAAAACAGGTCGATGCCGGTGAACGACTTTGGAGCGACTCCTACGATCGTGAAGCTGCGACCATTGAGCTTGATGATTTTTCCAGCGACGTCGGGATCTTTCGCGAAAACGCGGTTCCACAACGAATAGCTGATCACGGCGACCGGGTATTTTTCGGGAACCTGGCCTTCTTCGGGAAGGAAGCCGCGGCCAAGGATCGGTTCCACTTCGAGTGCGGAGAAGAAATTCGCCGATACGAGGTAGCCATCGACATTTTCGGGCTTACTGCTGGGAGCGGCGGTGGCGGCGTTCATGCCCGCCGATAGGTCTTGGGCGATCGCCAGGCTCTTAAAGGATTTGGCGCGGGCGCAGAAGTCGAGGTAGTCCAAATAGGAAGAACTGCCGTAGCGGGTCAGCTTTGAGGCGGCGGTGTCGATCGCGATGAGGTCGCTGGCGTAGGGAACGGGCAAGGGGCGGAAAGCGATGGCATCGATCAGGCTGAAGATCGCTGCATTTGCGCCGATTCCAAGCGCCAGTGAGAGAACGACAACGATGGTGAACCCCGGTTTTTTGCGCAGGCTGCGGAAGGTGAGGCGCAAGTCGCGCCAGAACGCCTCGAGCAGATGGCCGGGGCGCGCGTCGCGGGCTTGCTCTTTCACTTGCTCGATGCCGCCCAGTTCGATGCGGGCTGCGCGGCGGGCCTGCTGAGCGCTCATCCCATTCCTGATCTTTTCGTCCGCGAGGAGCTGCTCGTAGGAACGGACCTCGTCGTCGAGTTCGCGTTCGACGCGCTTTCTGGCGATGAGATTGCGCGAAAGACTTGCTAGACGAGTGAGCAAACCCATGGTGATGCTCCCTTCAGGAAGTTTCGAGCGCGCGGGCGATGGCCAGGGAGATGCGCCCCCAGCGTTTCGTTTCGGATTCGAGTTGGCGGCGGCCTGCGCTGGTGAGTTTGTAATATTTGGCGCGACGGTTATTTTCGGACTCTCCCCATGCGGAGGTGAGCCAGCCTTCCTCTTCCATGCGGTGCAGGGCGGGGAACAGCGAGCCGGGCTTTACCTGGAATGTGCCCTTGGTGATCTGCTCGATCCTGCGGGCGATGCCCAGGCCGTGCATTTCAGCCAGGGCGAGGGATTTCAAGATCATCATGTCGAGGGTGCCTTGCAGCAGATTAGTTTGGTTTTGGGTCACGTGGGCTCTTTCCTATAGACGCTCTGCAGGAGAATATGTTTCTACCTATAGAGTGTCAATAGAAGGGATCGCGCGGGATGGGCACGGCGGTGCCGTGCCCTGCCTGTGTTGCAAGCAATGGGCGCGATTGCGGGCCTCCATCTTTCTCGCTGCCGGGGTCGCATCTAAACCCCGCCCTCCGAAAAACAGGAAGGCGGCGACAGGTGGGTGGTTAAATTCGCGGCGGTGGGTGGATGGTTAAAAGGCAGCGGCGCCTTCCGCATGGTTGCGAAAGGCGCCGCTGGAGAGAAAGTCAGGGCATCGCAGGGATGCCGCTGAAGTTGGGTTACTGCACGATCAGCGTCAACTGAGTCGGCGCTGTGGTGCTGCCGGAGGTTGCGGTCACGGTGATGGTGTAGGTTCCCGCTGGCGTTCCGGTGACTGGGGGCGGGGTCGTGGAACTGGAGCCGCCGCCGCAGCCTACGAGGAGCGTGGCCGCCGCGATTGGCATCAGCACGAGGCATGCAGAGAGCGCTACGCGAGCGAGGCGCAGGCGCCCTGTTGGACTCTGAGTTGCGCCCAACAAGGTGAGGATCAAGAGGAGCACGGCCAGCACGGAAAGCGGCAACATCTGAATCGCGGCTGGAGGTTGCATCCTGGTCGCAGGTTCAGATTGCGGGGCCAGCATGCCGCGTGCGGTGGTCGAGACAGTAACGGTGACGGGAGCGGGCGTTCCGGCGGTGACTGCGACGGGAGCCGCCGGAGGCGTGCAGGTCGCGGCCGTGGGAGCGCCAGCGCAAGTAAAGGTTACGTTGACATTCTGATTCGCGCTGATTTGCAACATATAGGTGGCCGTCTGGCCGGCGGTAACGGTTTGCGATGGCGAAGCGCCAGTAGCGGGACCAAGGGTCAAGGTCAGCGCTGGGGGCGTAGCCGTGGCTGTGCCGCTCAGGGGGATCAGTTGCGGGCTGGATGGGACGCTGTCGGCCACAACGATCATCGCGGTGCTTGTCCCGGCTGCGGCTGGGTTGTAGACGACGTTGAAGCTGCACATCGCACCCGCGGCCAAGGGCGCGGAGCATGTATCGGTCGCAGCGACGATACTAAAGTCAGCAGCGTTGGCGCCGGAGATGGTGATGCCGGTACCGGTGAAGGATAGGGGCCCGGTGCCCATATTCTTGATGGTGACCGTCTGAGGCGCCGACGGAGTCTTCACAGTCTGACTGGCAAAGGTCAGGCTGGTGGGAGTGATGCTGATTGCTGGGGCGATGGCGGTGCCAGTGACAGGTACGCTTTGCGGGCTGTCCGCGGCATTGTCTGTGATGATCAACGTGGCGCTACGCACGGGTGGTGTCACCGAGGTCGGGTTAAAGACGACGTTAATTGTGCAGGTGGCGCCGACGGCCACGGTCGTGCCGCAATTGTTGGTTTGAGTGAAGTCGGTCGTATTCGTGCCGCCGAAGGTAATGCTAGAAATTACGAGGGCACCGGTACCTGTGGCGTTGCTCAGAGTGACGGGAAGTACCGCAGAGGCGACACCGACGAGTTGCGGCGTAGTGAACGCAATCGGATTGGGAGTTACAACGTCTGTGGGAGAACCGAGCTGGCCGGTTCCGCTGAGCGCGATGGTTTGAGGGCTGCCAATGGCGTTGTCCGCAATGGATAGCGTGGCAGATGCCGGGCCGACCGCAGTCGGTGTAAAGGTCACGCTAATGGTGCAGTTGGCGCCGGCCGCGAGTGTCGCCGTGCAGGTGGTTGTGTCAGCGAAGTTAGCCGCATTTGTGCCACCGAGCGTGATGGCAATGCCCGTTAGTGTGGCGCCGCCGTTATTGGTCAGAGTGATCACATCAGCGGTCGACTTGATGGTCAGTGGTTGGGCCATGAATGTCAGACTGGATGGTTGGAAGCTGGCTACGGGAACCGCCGCTACGTTCGCGATGCCCGCGACACTGCGTACGCGATTGTTCTGGGAGTCGCCGATCAACAGATCGCCCGCGCCGTCGAGCGCCAAGCCTTGTGGGGTGTTAAGCTCAGCAGCAGCCGCAGCGCCACCGTCTCCCGCGAAACCAGCGACGTTCGTGCCTACTACGGTGTAGATGTCACCCGCAGTCTTGCCGCCCGCCGTCGTGCCTGCTACTTCGCGGATTACATTGTTATTCGTGTCGGCGATGAAGATGTCCTCGGCATTGTCGACCACCATGGTGAATGGCGCGTTCAATTTTGCGTTGGTGGCTGGACCGCCGTTACCGGCGTACCCTGCGGTTTGGCCGGCCTTGTCCCCGGCGACGGTGTAGAGGAAGCCGGCGGTCTTTCCGGAGGTATTGTCGGCCGGAACTTCGCGGATGATGTTGTTGCCGGTATCGGCGATGAACAGGTTTCCGTATACGTCGAAGGAAATATCTGTGGGTTTATTCAGGTGCGCGGCGGGTGCGGCGCCGCCTTCTCCGCCAAACGAGCCGGTGAGGTCCTGCGTGCCAACGACGATGTAGGCGTTACCTGCGGTCATGGTGCCTGCGGTGTTCTTCGGGACTTCCCAAATCACGTTGTTGGTAGCGTCGGAGAAGAAGATATCGCCGGCAGCGTCGAGGGCGACACCATTCACGGCGCCCAGCTTGGTGCCGACGGCGGCTCCGCCTTGGGCTGCAAATCCGCAGTTGGGCGTGCTGTTCGGTGGATTGGCTAGATCGGGGGTAGGCTCGATACCTGCCACAGTGGTCATCACGCCTGCGCTCAGTTTGCGGACGATGCAGTTACCGGTGTCAGCGATGTACAGGTTTCCGGAAGAATCGAAAGCGACGCCGATGGCATCGTTTTCCACGTAATTGGGAAAGCCGGTGTTCGTGGCGTTCACGAATCCGTTGAATCCGGGTGAACCGACGAGGGTGCTGAGAGCGCCGCTCGCGATCGGAGTTGCAACTTTACGAATCAAGCTCTGTTCGCCTTGGAAGCCCACATCGGCGATGGCCAGGTTGCCCGTCGCGTCGACCGCGAGGCCGGCCGGCGCGTCGAGCTGGCCAGCGGTAGCGGGCGCGGCGTTGAAGAAGGAAATGGAGCCATTGCCAGCCCAGGTACTGATGGTTTCTGTGGTGTAGTTGGCAGTGGTGGAAGTGACTTGGCGAATGCGCGCATTGCTTTCGTCGGCGATGAAAAGGGATCCAGTGGCGTCAACGAAGGAGCCGGCCGGGTTGGCGAGACTGGCGCTGATTGCCACACCGCCGTCGCCTGCATATCCTTTACTAGCGTTGCCAGCGATCGTGTAGATGTCTCCTGCGGTCATCCCGGCGGATGGCGTTGGGCCGGCGACTTCGCGGACGACCTGGTTGCCGACGTCAACGAAGAACAGGTTTTGATGTATGTCGACAAAGATGCCCTCAGGGCCCGTTCAATTTCGCCATAGTGGCGGGGACGCCGGAAGTAGCAGCTCCGCTTTGCCCATGCATGCCCGCCACCGTGTAGATGTTGCCGACGGCCATGGCGAACGGAAAAGTCTGGGGTGTTGTTGCAGGAACCTCGCGGACGACGTTATTCGAGGTTGTACCGGGGTTGCCAAGATCGGCGATGAAGACGTTGTCGGCGGTATCCACGAACACGTCAAAAGGGCCGTTGAGGGCCGCGCCGATCGCCGGAGTGTTGTCAGGGCCATAGCCTGGAGCGGGCGGGAGGAGAGCAGGAGGAGGAGTGGGGTTAGCAGCGGGGTTTGCGCCAGCAAAGCGATAAATATTGCCCACCGTAGGAAAGGCAGCAGTCGGGGTGCCGAGAATCACGATACGAATGGCGTTGTTGCCGCGGTCGGCGATGTACAGGTTTCCGCGACTGTCGAACGAGCAGCCATCCGGGAAGTGGAGGTTGGCACTGGTGGCGAGCCCGCCGTCGCCGCCGTAGGCGAAGTTGGTTTCCATTGGCATACCGGCAACCGTGTGGATCATTCCTGTTGCCACCACGACCTCGCGCACGATCGCGTTATCGGAATCGGCTATATAGACGTTGTTGTTGGCGTCGATGCACAGGCCGCTGGGGCCGTCCATGGCGGCACTCACGGCTGGTATGTTGTCGCCGTTGTACCCGACTGTACCGTTGCCAGCGAAGAGGGTCAGGTGGCCCATCGCATCGACCTTGAAGACGCGACCTAAATCGTTGTCCAGAATGTAGGTGTTACCCAAGTGGTCTTGGCGAACGGCTGCCGGAGCACCGATGCTTGCGCCGGTCTTGGTAACGGCCGTACCTGTAGCCGGAGGGCCGCCGCCGGCCACGGTCGTGATGTTCTGGGCATCGACGGTTATTCCACCGAAGAGCGAAACAGCGAGGGCACACAGGGACACACCTGCGAGATTCTTCATCGATTTCTTGCCTTCTTTCGATGGACTTGGGTCGAGGGCCGTGTTTCTTGTCGCGAAATTGGCCGGTCGACTACTTCGTAGCAGTTCGCGCGATTGAGCATAAGCCTGACCCGAAAAAAACTCCAATAGTACGGCGGAAAAACGCCGATAGTACCAACGGGAAAAGCTCCAATAGTACTTTCGGATGGTATTTGTCCAAAGTGATAGCGAACAAACGGCGATGGGGACGGGACACACGGGACTAGTAGGATGTAGGGCCAAGCCAAAAAGGCTGCCGAACGGGACAAAAATTGTGTGTGATTTAACAGAGACTCAGGCCAACCGCGCGCAGCCGGCGCCGCACGGCAGCCCCAGCGGGCGTATCAAAATGACACCGGCCCGTGACCCTGCTAGAGTGACGGCATCCAAATGGACGACCATGGGGAGCTTAGAGTTGGTTGGGTTTGAGGTGGTTGCCCTGGGGTGGTTAATCGATTGCATAGTTTGCATGGTTTAGGACCTAACTCATTGAATCGACGAGTGCTGGCATGGACGATAGGGGCGACAGTGGCGGCGTTTTCCTTCGGGTGCGGTCGTGGCGCCGCCGTCAGCACCAAGACCACAGTTCCGCAGAGCGCCAAGCCGGTGGTCAGAGACGCCACGCAGGAACAGCTGCTGGAAAAATACAACCAGATCGCCCTGGGTGTGAAGACCGTAAACGCCACCGTGGAACTGAAACCCACCGCGGGTTCGAAATATAGCGGCGTAATCGAGGAATATCATGAGGTTAAGGCGTTCCTGCTGGCGGCTCGCCCGGCGGAAATCCGAATGATCGGGCAGGCGCCGGTGGTCGGCACCACCGTGTTTGACATGACTAGCGATGGCGAAACGTTTCGCGTATGGATTCCGTCGAAAAACAAGTTTCTCGTTGGACAGGTTGCAACCGAGAGCGCCAGCAACAAGCCGATCGAAAACCTCCGTCCGCAGCACCTACTGGATGCGCTGCTGTGGCCCGAAATCCGGAAAGAGGAAGCCGTGCTGTTCGAGGAATCTAACGACGACACCGCGCGCTTCTACATCTTGACGGTGCTGCGCGGCGGCTACCGGACGGAGATTCTGCGAAAGATCTGGTACGATCGGGCGGACTTGCAGGTGTCGCGGCTGCAGAACTACGGCCCGAAAGGCGTGTTGGTTTCCGATGTGCGCCTGTCGGATTGGCAGCCACTCGCTCCCGCGGCCGATCCCGGGCAAACCGCTGCCGCTTCCGCCAGCGATGTGACGGCCTTTCCCCGCGCCATCCGCATCGACCGTCCGCACGATGACTACCGGCTGGACTTACAGATCACGAAAGTAACGCTAAATGCGGAAATTCCGGCGGATCGTTTCAAGCTCGACCAGACAGCTGGAAGCGAACTGGTGCGCGTTGGCGAGCCCGAGGGAGACAAATCGCAATGATGGGTGAGTTGATCGTCCGCAACCTGCTGCACCGTCCGCTGCGGACGTTCATCGGGGTGATGGCGGTTGCCGTCGAGGTTGCGCTGGTCGTGCTGATCGTCGGACTCACTTCCGGTCTGCTCACGGAG
Organism: uncultured Acidobacteriota bacterium; assembly: GCA_963832615.1. Lineage (GTDB taxonomy): Bacteria > Acidobacteriota > Terriglobia > Acidiferrales > UBA7541 > Acidiferrum. Next base: position 470,110 of record CAWHVA010000027.1, on the reverse strand, counting down.
ACCGCCAAGCGCATACAGGGAATTGGCGCCGACGTCATGTTGCAGCCACCTGCGGCCTCCATTTTTCTGGGCTTCAGCGGTTCGCCAATGCCCATCAAAATTGGGGCGAAACTCGAAGAGTTGAAATACGTGCAGGCGGTCGCGCCGGCTCTGCTGCAATTTAATTCCAGCGGCGGCGTCGAAGTGATCTACGGCATCGATCGCGACAGTTTTCACGCGGTGTCCGGGGGCTTTGTCTTCCTGCACGGTCACGACATGGAGGGTGCGGACGATCTGCTGGTCGACGACTGGGAGGCGCGAGCGAAACGCATCAAAGTCGGCGACACGTATAACCTGTTGAACCACGACTGGCACGTCGCTGCAATTATCGAGCATGGAAAAGGCGCGCGGCTATTTGTGCCCATCGCCACGCTACAAGAATTGGTAGGCGCTCGCGACAAGGCCTCCATTTTTCTGCTCAAGTGCACGCGCCCGGAACACACCGATGACGTTATGGAAGAGATTCGCACCGTGCTGCCCGGCTATACCGTTCGTCCGTTGAGGGATTTCCTATCCTTGATGACTTCGACGAATATTCCGGGCCTGGAAACATTCATCCACGCGATGATCGCGCTGGCGATCTCCATCGGATTGCTGGTGATTTTTCTGACGATGTACACGACCGTGATCGAGCGCACGCGCGACATCGGTGTTTTGAAATCGATCGGAGCGAATCGGGGTTTCATCGTGCGCGCGTTGCTCATGGAGTCGGCGGCGCTGTGCATTTTCGGAATTGCCGCGGGGATTGGGCTGAGCTATCTGGTGCGGGCGGCGTTCCTGGCCGGATTTCCCACGCTGTCGATCTTGATCACGCCGGAATGGATTTTGCGCGCTGGGGGCATAGCGTTGCTAGGCGCGATTCTGGGGGCCAGCTATCCCGCGTGGATGGCCAGCCGCAAAGACGCGGTCGAGGCGCTTTCTTACGATTGAAGAAGAGCAAAACATGGCAGCCGATTCGGCGCACAGTCCGCAATCGGTAGATTCGGAAAGGGTGCGCGGGTAGTTTCGTGCGCAACTAGGCAGGGATGGCAAACGCGGCTACAATACGACCACTTGCAAAAAAGCTGATTTTTCCAAGGCAAAACAGCGTGGAGTCGATACTCAAAACGGAAGGTCTGTGGAAGCTCTACCATGCGGGCAAGGTAGAAGTGCCGGCTTTACGCGGGGTGAATTTCGAAGTCGCTCCGGGAGAGTCGGTTGCGGTCATGGGACCTTCGGGTTGCGGTAAGTCTTCTCTTCTCTACGTGATTGGCGGGCTGGCGCAGGCTTCCCGGGGCCACGTCTTTGTGGACGGCAACGACCTGACCACGATGAGCGATGCGGCGCGCACCAAGCTGCGCCGCCACAAAATCGGCTTCGTGTTCCAGCGTTTCAATCTCCTGCCGACGCTCACCGCCAAAGGCAATATCGCCATCGCACAATTCATTCACGGCGATGGCTTCGATCCGCACCGCTTCGATGTTGTCACCAAGATGCTGGGCCTCGAGGGCCGCCTGCAGCACAAGCCCTCGGAACTTTCGGGCGGCGAGCAACAGCGCGTGGCAATCGCGCGGGCGATCATCAACGAGCCGAAAATACTGCTCGCGGACGAGCCGACCGGAAACCTGGATTCGAAAAATTCCGAAATCGTGCTGCAAATGCTGCGGCAGCTGAACAAGGATTTGGGCCAGACGGTGGTCATGATCACGCACAATCCCGAAGCGGTCACCTATTTCGACCGCGTTGTGCACATGCGTGATGGCGTGATCGTGGACGACATTCCCGCGGATTGAGATGGCCAGCCTCAAAACCATTCTCTCGCGAACGTTTTTCTGGTCGTACGAGCGCGGCACCTGGCAATACGACCTCGCGGTGATTCTCATCTTGATTTTCGTCTTGGCGACGCCGCCCAGATGGTTTCATGACGAGCCGCAAGTCGGAATGCCCGCGTCGGCGGGGCAAGTGGCGCTGGTCGCCGGCTCGGAGCGCGATGCGCGGCAGACTTACCGCGTCGACGCGCGCGTTCTGGCGCCGCCGGAACAGACGCCGGCGCTACAAAATGACCTCCACAACGCGTTGAAGAAGGCACTGCCAGACCTGCGCAACGGGCGTTTTTCGATCACCAAGATCGAGCCGGTTCGCGACGAGGCCGGCACGGTGATCGCCTACCAGGTCGAGATTCACCGCTAGCTATTCACCTCGCAAGACTTCAATGGAAAACGTTCGCCGACGCTCGCGCATCTGTTCCGATGTGCTACGATTAAATCGAACGGGATTCATCGGCCGGTCCATCCGCCGCAGGGGCTCATTTTGAAACGGACATTCTGGTCTGTTGCCCTATTCGGGCTCTGTGCGATTGCTGGTGTCATGCACCTGCGGGCCGCGCAAACCCCGGGACCAGCAGACCACCGAATCGGTCCTGGCCATGATGGACAAATCCGCCGCCGATTTTCGCAGTCTTACCGCCGACCTCGAAAATACCAAGTACACCGATGTCGTGAAGGATAGCTCGACCGAAACGGGACAGATTTTCGTGCGCAAGGACCAGAAGATGCGCATCGAAATCCTGAAACCCGACCCGCGCACCATTCTCCGTAATGGCGATTCGCTCTTCGTGTATACACCGAAGATCAAGCGCGTTGAGGAGTACGATCTTGGCAAAAACCGCGCCATGGTTGATCAATATGTCTTGCTGGGCTTTGGCACGAAAAGCCAGAACATGCTGAAGAGCTACGACGTTAAACTGACCGGAGAAGACCAGCTCGATGGCCGCAAAACGTTTCTCCTGGAACTCGCCCCGAAATCCGACGATGTGCGCCACCAAATTACGAAGATTCAGATGTGGATTGACCAGTCTTCATGGCTTCCGATTCAGCAAAAATTCTACGAAACTGGATCAGGCGACTACATACAGTTCCACTATTCCAGTGTGATGAAGAATCTGAAGATCAGCGACTCCAGGTTCAAGCAGGACTGGCCAAAAGACGTAACTCGGGTGAAGCCGAGGGGCTGAGATCGTTGTCGAATGCGCGTGGGTTGCTAACCGGAGCTAGGGACGCGTTGAAGCGCGCCTCTGCATTTATGCCCGGCTGTATTTCCGGCGGTGGTCGCCTCGACGCCGGGCTGAAGCCCGGCGCCTACATTGGTTCTCGCAAACCCTCCTCAGCGACCTGCTAGCTTTTCCTGCGCCAACAGCTGTTCTTTTCTCGACAGGCCCCAGCGGTATCCTGCAAGATTGCCGTCTTCTCGGATCACGCGGTGGCACGGCACTACGATGGAGACTGGGTTGGTTGCGCACGCACGCGCCACGGCCCGCACCGCCTTCGGGTTCCCAAGTGCTTTGGCGACCTGAGAGTACGTCCGCGTTGTCCCCGCGGGGATGCGTTGCAACTCTTGCCAGACGCGGCGCTGAAAGGTTGTTGCTTGTAAGTCCAGCGGCAACTCGATGCGCGGCGGTTTGCCTTCCACGCGCTGCACGATTTCTTTCACCCAGCGCTCGAAGGAATCGTCGGCGGGAACCAACTCCGCACGGGGATACTCGTCTTTCAATTCCTGCACGAGCTTTGCTTCCGCATCTCCGAGATAAACGGCGGACACGCCGCGGTCCGTAGCCGCAACCAGGACCTTGCCCAGCGCCGATTTCGCAATGCTGTAACCGATCTTCATACCTATTCCTCCCTTTCGATAAGTTGCAGGCGTCATTCCCAACTGCGCGTTGCTCCGCTCGTATACGCGGCTCGATGAGCCGTAGCCCGTTTCGTAAAGCGCGTCCGTGATGCTTTTCCCCGCGCGCAACATTTTCTTGAAGCGCGCGAGTCGCACTGCTTGCGCGAGCTCGCGAGGCCGCAGGCCGGTTACTTGCAGGAACGCCCTGCGTAGAGTAGCTGGCGTTGTGCCGAGCGATCTCGCAAGTGCGCCAAATCGGACGCTCTCTTCGGCGGACTCCGCCAATTGGCGCGTGGCACGCTCGACCAGCGCGACTGGCCCCGCTACTTCATTGGGCTTGCACCGGAGGCACGGCCGGAATCCTTGTTTTTCGGCCTCTTCACGGGTACGGAAGAAAACGACGTTCCGGCGCAATGGACGTCGAGCCGGACAGGACGGGCGGCAATAGATTTGCGTCGAGCGCACCGCCAGCACAAAGGTGCCATCGGCTCGTGCGTCACGCGACAGGGTAGCGCGCCAGTAACGGGCCGCGGCGCTCGGCGGAATGTTTGATTCGGACTGCGTAATAGTTTGACTCATCATGACAAGGCCAAGGTAACCCAAGGGGAAAAGCAAATCTATCCGCAAAGGCGCGTCAAAGAAGAATCGGAGCCCGCCCAATCACCCGACGGAACGAAGTTAGGCTTCGGCGGCTTCTGGGACAGCGTTGGCAGTGGGCACAGCCTGGCGGTGGGGCGCGGTGATCACCAACAGCACCGCGGCCAGAATTACCGCTGCAGCCAAAATCGTCCGGAGCGTGATGGATTCTCCAAGCAGCAGCCATCCCAGGAACAGAGCGACGACCGGGTTGACAAACGCATAGGTAGCGACTCGGGTGGCCGTACTGTGCTTCAAAATATAGATATATGCCGTAAATCCGATCATCGAGCCGCAAAATACCAAATACCCCATCGCCACCCACGAACGCGTCGTGACCGCGGCAAGGTGGAGAGAGCGTACCTCCCCGGATAACCAGCCCACAATCCATAGCACGGTGCCTCCGGTCAGACTCTGCATTGCCGCGCCCAGAAGCGGGGAACTCGGCATTTGGCCATGCTTGGAATAGAGCGAGCCGCAGGCCCAGGCAAACGACGCCACGACGAGGATCGCGACCCCGATGGGATTGATGCGCGCTGATCCTCCGAGATCCTTCGGGCCCACCAGCAACGCGAGACCCGCGAAGCCCAGCAACAAGCCGATCAGGACGCGGGCGACAGGTCGCACTCCGCCGGGTCGCAACCAATCGATCAGAACCATCCACAGCGAAACCGTCGCCACCAGCAACGCGGTTACTCCCGAGGGCACAGTCTGCTCCGCAACGCAGACCCCGCCGTTTCCTACGAACAGCAACAGGAAACCTGTAACCGTCACCGTGCGCCAATTGGCCCACGTCGGACGTATGCCCGTCTTCCACCGCAAGAGCGGGTAGAACAACAAGCCAAAGATCAAATGGCGTGATCCTGCCAGCAGAAGAGGTGGGAACGATTCGACGCCCAAGCGAATCGCGAGATAGGTCGAGCCCCAGATCAAATAGACGGCGCCGAATGCGACTAGCAGCAACGTTGCGCCACCCGCTTGGTCGAGCGAAGGCTTGGGGTGCGGAGGGCTATCGGATTTCGACTGGGTTACTGTGGTGATAGACATTGGCCTGGGTTGCGACGGAACGCGCGATCCATCTTGCATAAAAGGAATAACGTAGACGCGAGAAGTTCACATGTACAGCGCCATATTGGTGCCCGTCTTGATCAACTTCGCACTGTCCAAACGATGCGCGGGCTTCACTACACAAGATGAACTGCGCAAGCGATTCGGTATATCCGGAAAGGGTCGTCAAAGTAAGGGTCGGGCGATGAGGGGGCCTTGTCGGCCACGCTCCGGAATGGCGAAGTACTATGACCATGTATTTGATCTTAGGACACTCGCACTGCTTTCCAATGGTTGACCTTAGCCGCTTATAGTGGCATTTTAGCGGCCCACCTTCGCAGGGTGGTAGCGGCTTTGACTTTGCCGCTTTTGGTGGGTCGGGAACAATACAATTTGGTGATGTCAGCGTCTCTGAGGGTGAGATGAGGGCAACAAACCTCGCAAGGGTTATTGAGCCAGCGTCGAAAACCGCGCCGGCGGAGTCACGTGCACTTGTACCGGTCGTTGTGCCGCAGACTGAGGCAGTAGCGTCCCGCGCGCCCACGCTACGCGTGGTGCCGCTGATCACCGAGACCCAACCGCGGCGTTTTGTTCGAGTCCCGACGCATGCCGTGGGCGTTCATCCGGAGCATCGAGAGTACCCGCGAGCGACCCTGCGGCTCCCGTTGCGGCTGCGTAGCGTAAACAGCATTCTGGAAGAATTTCCGATTACTCTGGTGACGCGGGATATCAGTTCGACCGGCGTTTTCTTTCTTTGCCCCAAACAACTCGCCTTAGGCACGCAGATCGAATTGGAAATCGTGCTGGTCAGCCGGCCCATGGGCCGCGGAAACGTTGTCGTCGCCACCGCAGCGCGGGTGCAGAGACTCGAACCTGCCGCCATGCCCGGTTGGTACGGCGTCGCCGCCTTGTTCGATGACATGTCCTTCGATCGCGACGATCGCGTGCCCGCGCGATTTCTGAAGCTGTAGCCCGACAAAGCACCAAGCGCGGCAGGCATTGGTCCACAACACGGCCCCGCCTGTCATCCCACGGCTACATCGTCAATAGCTCAGCGAATTCTCTGCTACTCTTTTCCACGCGATGCCCGTAAAGCAGAAACACCCCATCGAAGCGGTGCTGTTCGATTGGGACGGCACTCTCCTCGACTCCTTCGACGCCGATTCCAGCGCGTACCTTGCTATGTTCCGCGAGATGGACATTCCCTGGGGCCTCGACGAACTCGCGCGACACTATTCACCCAATTGGTACAACGTCTATCGCGCCGCCAAACTCCCGCGCGCCAGCTGGGATGCTGCCAACCTGGCCTGGCGCAAGCAATACGCCATGCATAAGCCCAAGCTGGTGGCGGGTGCGCGTCGTGTCCTAGCACGCATCCGACGGCGGTATCGGCTCGGACTGGTCACCAGTGGTGACCGCGACCGGGTCACGCGCCAGCTGCGCTACTTCCGGTTGACGCGCCTATTTGCGTCGCGGGTCTGCGCCGACGACACCACGTGGAAAAAACCTCATCCCGCTCCACTACGTCTTGCGCTGAAACAGATGGGGCTGAATCCTGGCGCGTGCGTCTATGTGGGCGATACCCCGCACGATTTGGAAATGGCGCGGCGCGCCGGAGTGCGCGCGATCGCCGTGCTCGGGCGTTTTCCGACAGAACAGGGACTGCGCGCCGCACGACCCGAATTCCTGCTGGGTTCCATCACGGAAATCCCCGCGCTCTTGGATCGTTTGGGAAACGACTTATAGTGCCGTCCTATGGAATCTCCGGGAACTGGCGGTCTGCGCGCTCGAGCACGCAATCCGGAATAGATTCAGTGCGAGGACAGCGCCTCGGCGTGCCACAGGTATGGTTTAATGAGAGCAAGGTTTTGAGCGACAATCGTGGCAACGAGCGCCAGGTCCCGCTCCCAGCGGCAGCCTCATTCGCGGATCGCGATTTTTAAGATGTTTGGTGTCTTAGCGCAATTCGCAAAAATCGCGGGATTTCGATGGAATTATGTCGTCTTCTCCAAATCCGAATCGTATGAGCCGAGCACCTCAGACTAGCCGAGCCGGTTCGTCTTCGCGGATCATTGGCAGCGGTGAAATGGCCGCGATGATTCGCGCGTTCGACTGGGACAAGAGCCCTCTTGGCCCGGTTGCGACCTGGTCGGATATCCTCGTGACCACGGTAAACGTGTTGCTGGCGTCTAGGCACCCGATGTTTTTGTGGTGGGGGCCGGACCTCGTGCAGTTCTACAACGATGGCTATCGGCCGAGCATTCGTGCCGACAAACATCCCGCTGCTCTTGGTCAGCGGGGCACCGAATGCTGGCCGGAAATATGGCCCATCATTGGCCCACAAATCGAAGCGGTGATGAGTCGCGGCGAGTCCACTTGGAATACGAACCAGCTTGTTCCCATCAACCGAAACGGAAAACGGGAAGAGGTCTACTGGACGTACAGCTACAGTCCGGTGCGAGATCGCGATGGAGCAGTGCACGGCACGCTGGTGGTGTGCAGTGAGACCACCGAACAAGTACTCAGCGAACGACGTCTGCGCACGCTGCTCGCGATTACCTTGGATTCCCCGGCCCAGGGGCAGCAGGCAACTTCGCAACCGCTGCTTTATTTTGGGCAAAATATTTTAAGGAAGCTTGAGAACGACCCCGCGGATATCCCTTTTGCGGCGCTATATCTGCTCACCCCGGAAGGGATTGTTCATGCCGGAAGCGCCGCGTTCGAAGTGTTGGCGGACTCGGAAAAGTGGTTATCGGCAAATGCCGTAAGTTCGCAAACGCCAGTGCTGGTTGAGGATTTGCAACACCGATTCGGCGACCTGGTGTATCCACCGTGGCCGGAGCCTGTGACTCGCGCTTACGTGTTGCCGCTGCGGTTCACCGGGGCTTCGATTCAGGCCGTTCTTGTTTTCGGGATCAGTCCGCGCTTGCCGTTTGATGAACGGTACGAGACGTTTTTCCAGTTGGTGGGAAATCGGGTTGCGAGTCTGCTGCAAAGCGAAGTGCATCAGGCGGAAATCGCGCAGGCCGCCGAAAGATTCAGCAGCCTCGTGGAGGCAAACCCATTCGGCATGGTCATTGGTAACCTCGAGGGTGAACTCAGATATGTGAATCCGGGGTTCCTGGATACGCTGGGTTATTCTCAGGCAGACGTGAGTGCCGGGAGAGTGCACTGGACCGAACTCACGCCACCCGAGTATGCAGAGGCTGATGCCAATGCGGTCCAGCAACTGCGAACGCTAGGAAGCTGCGAGGTGTACGAAAAGGCATACATCGCGAAAGACGGGAGGCGCATTCCCATCCTTCTAGGAGCGTCGACGATCGGTCACTCCGAAGGCGATCCGGAAGTCGCGGCGTTCATCACCGATCTCACTCCATTGAAAGTTGCTCAGGAAGCTTTACGGAAAGCAAACGACGAATTGGAGAAGAAGGTCACCGAGCGAACCACCGCACTGGAAGCCGAAATTTTAGAACGCGAGCACGCGGAGTCCAGCTTGCGGGAACTGACCGGGCGGTTGCTGCAGGCGCAGGACGAAGAGCGACGACACATGGCCCGCGAATTACACGACCACGCGGGGCAGGCGCTTGCAGCGTTGGGCATGAATCTTTCCACGCTACGCCAGGCAGCCAGAAATCAGGACCCCAAGATCATCCGGCTCGCCGCGGAAAGCCAAGACCTATCGGACGAGTTGTCGAAGGAAATCCGTACGCTGTCCTACCTGCTGCATCCTCCGCTCCTCGATGAAGTCGGCCTGGAATCCGCCCTTCGATGGTATGTCGAGGGCTTTTCGGAGCGCAGCAAGATCAAGGTAGAACTGCAGTTACCTGCAGATCCGGAAAGACTTCCGAAAGAACTGGAACTGGTTATCTTTCGTGTTGTGCAGGAATGTCTCACCAACATTCATCGTCATTCCGGAAGCGGCTTCGCAAAGATTTTAATGATGCGCTCGGCACGCGCCGTGGAGTTTGAAATCAGCGACCGCGGCAAAGGGATTTCTCCGGAGAGGCAGCGCGACATGACGGCCGCGAGGGCCGGAGTCGGAGTGCGTGGCATGGAGGAAAGGGTTCGCCAGTTTGGTGGCACTCTGCGGATCATCTCGAATGCAGACGGCACGAAGGTTGCTGTGATACTGCCCCTGCCCTTTAGCACGAACTGAGGCTGTTACTGCGCTCAAACATGAGTGAGTCGCGCGCCGCAGATTCGGTATCGTTTTGTCTAACGCACAAGAACCTATGACGCCTATTCGTGCCGCAACGCCGGGAGTGGATCGATGGTGCTTTCGCGTCGCGCAGGCACAAACCGGGACAGCGCTGCGACGACTGCCAAGATCACGATCGCAGCAATGCACGTGGACAGATCGGTTGGCTTGACTCCAAAAAGTTGCGACGACACGTGGCGGCTGAACAGGTAGCCGGACGGGACCGATTCCGCAGCTCTCACCTTCGCTTGGAGCTTCGACGAGAGCTGCTTGACGGCAAGCAGTGTGCGAGGCTTTGACGCCGGGAAGGAGCAAGCCCCTCTCCTACGCCCGCGAAGCTGCAAGACAGGTGGCGCTATACCTTCGGGGCGGCGGCGATTTGACCGTCGATGTATTTGTCGTGGTGGGGAACTCACGCCATCTCACGCGGCAGGCCCGCTTCGTGGCGACCCTTGGGCATGAGAATGAAGCAGCCTGGAGGCGAGAGCGGCCACCCTGCCCGTGGAGATCACTCCCGCCACCGTCAGCCGTACTTGCTATGCACGCTGAATGAACCTCACCCCCCCCCAAATCCCAGCGCGAACGCTCTACGCTTTCGGTGCTCCCGCGATCTGGGAGTCAAGGTACTTGTCGTGATGTCGCACCCAGGACATCGGTGGTTTGAGACTAGCCTCATCGCGGCCTTTAGGGGCGATGTCGAGCCAGTCGTACGCGCCGATCATCGATTCGAGGCCGCGGCCGTAGCTGGAGTAGGTGTGGAAAATGTTCCCGGCTGCGTCCTTGTAGAAGCAGCTTGCGCCCGGCATTTCCTCGGCGCCTGATTTTTGAGTGGCGTAGTTGTAATAGATCTCGCGGTTCGCGGCATCGCCTTTCAGGAACGAGACGTGGTAGTCGAAATTGAAGTCGTTGGCGCTGGAGGAGACCCAGCGGAAGCCCCAGCCCATGCGCTTTTTGAAGGCCTCGATTTGCGGAAGCGGGGCGCGCGAAACCGCAACGAACGCGACGTCTCGGGCGGCGAGGTGTGGGAGGCTGCCGTCGAAGTGGTCCGCGAGGAAGGAGCAGCCGGGACAGCCTTCGGTCCATGTCGGGCCGAGCATGAAATGGTAGACAATCAGCTGGCTTTTGTTGCCGAACAGATCGGCGAGAGACACCTTGCCGTTGGGACCTTCGAACACGTAGTTTTCTTCGACTTTCTCCCACGGGAGTTCGAGACGCTTGCGGCTCAGATCGTCGCGCAGGTGCGTGAACTCTTTCTCTTTCGCCAGAAGTTCCTTTCGCGCCGCGAGCCACTCGGCGGGAGACACGACTCTCGGATTTTCAGTCCTGCTTGATGCCGTTGCCATGATTACTGCTCCTTTCGTTTTGGTTCTTCGGATTGGATTTGCTGCTCGGATGAGTGGTTGCCAGGATTCCTTTTGGCCAGATTTGTCTTGGAGTGACGGAGTTTCGCGGCGAGCGCGGTGAGCCCGCCAGTAGAGATCACGCCCGCTACCATCAAAGCCGCACTCGCCATGCATGCTGGACACATACGTATTTCCTCCCGCTGCGGCGTTACTTCGCGCGCCGAGATTCGGCAAGTTTGCGAACGTTTTCGTGAATGTGCGACCAGCCTTTGTTCACGCCGGTGCGGTGGTCTTCGATGATCAGTCCCAGCGCGGTGTGATGGAACTTGATCAGCGTTCCACCGTCGACTTCGCTCAAACGGTATTGCACGTTATTGACGACCGGATAAGACATGAACAGTGGGCCGGTAAATTCCAGAAGCGTGGGGCGTTTGATGGCTTGCACGTGCCCCCATAGGTGGCCGTTTTCGCCACCGAGGTCGCGATACCAGCGCCCGCCCGGCCAGGCCTCAATCTTCATGTTCATCGACTGGCCCTCGGCCGTTTCGCTGAGCGGCCCGAGCTGATCGAGAAGGGCGGCGAACGTCGTTTGCAGCGAGGCGTTTACGTGGATTTCCTGCGTGATGTTCAGCGTCAAATCTTCAATTCTTGTCGCGGTCGAGATCATCTTTGCTCCTTGGAATGAAATTAGAGGGCCTCTTGTTTAACGGATCACTCTTGCCTTCCGCGCGTTCCTTAATGCGGTTCAACTGGTGCCGCCAGAAGCGCTCGAAGGTGCTGGTCCACTCGTGCAGCGGGCGGATGGCTTCGGCGTTAGTGCGATAGAACTTGCGCCGGCCGTCTCGGCGCACCTGGACCAGGCCGACATATTTCAGGACCCGCAGGTGCTTAGAGACCGAGGGCTGCTCCATGCTCAGACTGTCCACGATGTCACCGACGGAGCGTTCCTGAAGGGCGAGATAGTTCAGGATGTCGCGGCGACGGGATTCGGCGACGGCGTTGAAGGCATCGGAGGTTGTGGAAGCGCGAGCCATGGGCAGAGAATACATTCCTATATGGGAATATGTCAAGAGAAATCTTTTTATTGCCTCGGAGGTTCTATTTAGGGGCTTCGGGTCACTTCGCTCCAGCCGGTGTCCGGGCATAGCACTTGTTGTGCGATTGCTTGAGTCTTAACGTTGAGGTTCTTCGGCCATCCTTATCGGATGCCCACAGCATGACAGTTTTGGAATTTGGAAGGTCCACTTTTCAGTTGCGGTGACAAGCGAGTGCGAAGTCTGGAGAATGACGCAGGAGGATGCGGCATGAAGACGCTGGCGGACGGGCAGTGCAGGAAAGAGATCAGAGAACGCGTGGGGCGGGTGCAGGCGGACAGCCAACGGCGGTGGGGAAAAATGTCTGCGCACCAAATGGTGTGCCACTTGGCGGATTCGTTTCGCGGAGTGATGGGACAAAAATCGTTGGCGCCGAGGCCGATGTTTGGGCGCGGCGTCATCAAGTGGATTGCGCTGTACGCGCCGTTCGCGTGGCCGCATGGAGTGAAGACGATGCCGGAGATGGATCAGGAGATTGGCGGGACGCAGCCTGCGGAGTTTGAGGCGGATAGGCGGGAATTGCTTCAGCTATTTGAGAGATTCACGCGACAGCCCAGGGATTTTGTGTGGAAGCCTCACCCCATGTTCTTGGAGTTGTCGGAAGAAGAGTGGATGCGTTGGGGATATTTGCACATGGATCATCATTTGCGGCAGTTCGGAGAGTGACGCGGAAGTCAGGGGAAAAGAATTTTAAGAAATTACGAGAAGTGCCGAAGGTGAAACCTGCAGATTGCTGGGATTTTTGGAATCTAACCCCGCCCTCTCGGCCCTTCGAGGCTCAGGGTAAAGCGGCTACAGTTTTTTTGCGGAGAAGCGGAGGCGGACGTAGTCGGCGGTCCACTTCCCTTCGGCATCGCAAAGTTTGTGGCGGAGCGATTCCTGGACCTCAGCGAGGTAAGCGGCGCGCTCGGCGGGCGCAAGGGTTGCCGTGAAGTTCTGGGCAAAGGTTTCGAGCCACGCGGTTACGTCGCCGGGTAGCGGAGTCGGGCGGGGAATGAGCGCGATGTAATTGATATTGAAACCGCCGTTGATCAGGCGGGCGGAGTAGTCTTCGACCGTTGGAAAATACCATGGGTTCGCGGCTTGGCCATCGATGCCACGGCGGTCCAGGGCTTCGATGAGTGCGCGCTTGATTGCTTCTACGCAGCCGTGGCCGCCCATTTCGGCTACGAAGCGTCCACCTGGGCGCAGGGCGTGCCAGACGCCGGCGATTACCGAATCGGGACTGCGCATCCAGTGGAGCGCTGCGTTGCTGAAGACGGCGTCGAATTCGTTATCGAAATTCAGATGCTCGCCATCCACTACATGCGTGTCCACTCCTAATTTTTTCGCGCCTTCTACTTGGGCGGGGCTGGCGTCTACACCGATTACGCGACATCCCATGGCTGCGAGCTTGGCGGTCAGGACGCCGTCACCGCAGCCAAGGTCGAGGATGTGTTCGCCCGGCATGGGAGCGAGCAGTTCGAGGACTGGCGCGCCCAGGTCGGAGACGAAGCGGGCGTTGCGGGCGTAGCGTTCGGGATCCCATGTTTGCGAGGTTTGCATTGGAATCGTTCGCCGGGCTAAAGCCCGGCGCTTACATAGAGCGCCTACATACTGCATACTGCGCACATTTGGGGCGGCTCGATCAGGTTACACTACCAGGCCTTCTGTTTGCGGAGGTTGGTGATGTGGGCGGTGTGGTGTTTGCCGTGCCACTCGTAGAGAAAGAGGAGCCAATCGACGTTGCGCTCGCCGCTTTCCGGATGAATCAGCGGACGGGCGAATTGTTCGGCCTTCAGTGATCGCCAGAGGATGTCCCAGCGCTCGTGCAAGGAATCGAGCAGTGTCTGCGACACGGCAATCGGCAGCTTTGCGTCGGCGAGTTCGGCCCAGCGGGCTTCTTCGTAGGGCTTGATTGTCGGCTTGTCCTCGGTGAGGGCCAGCCGCAAGCGGATGAAGGCGTTCATGTGACTGTCGGGCACGTGGTGAACCACCTGGCGAACGGTCCATCCGCCTTCGCGATAGGGCGTGTCGAGCTGCGCTTCGTCCAGACCGCTGACGGCCGCGCGTAATTTCGCGGGCGTGGCCGCGATTTCGTCGATGGCTTGACGGCGGCGGGTGGGTGTGACTTCCACGGGCATTTCGAATTTTCCGATTGGGTAGCGCGGATCCATCAGCTCATTCCTTCCGAGATAGCTTTACGTTCCGAAGATAGCCTAGCGACGCCCCTGCACTGCGTCAATGCGGGCTAAGTCCAAATGGCTCTCCAAATTGGACGCCAGGCGCTTTCGGGGCTGACGGTGCGAGTTTGCTACAATGATCTTCAATGAATCGGCCAGGCATGTTGCGGAATCAAATAGCGTCAGGAGCCTTCGAATGAACAACGTGGTAATCATCGGCAGTGGCTGCGCGGGGCTGACGGCCGCGATCTACGCGGGGCGCGCCAACCTGAAACCCCTTGTGATCGATGGTCACGAGCCCGGAGGTCAGCTTTCGCTGACCACGCACGTGGAGAACTTTCCCGGATTTCCGGACGGTATCATGGGACCCGAACTGATCGAAAATATGCGCAAGCAGGCAGCTAAGTTCGGCACCGAGTTCAAGTCCGGCGTGATCACCGACGTGGATGTGAGCCAGAGGCCATTCAAGATCGTCGCGGGGAAAGATACGTACGAAGCGAAAGCGTTGATTGTGGCGGCGGGAGCGTCGGCTCGGCTGATTGGGCTGCCCAACGAACGCGAGTTGATCGGCCACGGTGTTTCGACCTGCGCCACGTGCGACGGCTACTTCTTCCGAGGCAAGCCGATCGGGGTGGTCGGCGGCGGCGATACAGCGATGGAAGAGGCCAACTTTTTGTCGCGGTACGCCAGCAAGGTGTATCTGATTCACCGTCGGAACGAGTTCCGCGCTTCCAAGATCATGATCGATCGCGCGCGAGCGAACGAAAAGATTGAATTTGTAACGCCCGCCGTGGTGGATGAGATCATAGCCAAGGATGGTTCTGTCGAGAGCGTGAGGCTGCGGAATCCGGAATCGAGTGAGACGCGGGAAATTGCGGTCCACGGACTCTTTGTGGCCATCGGGCATGATCCCAACACCAAAGTGTTGAAGGGCAAGCTGGAAATGGACGCGAACGGCTACCTGATCGCCAAGCATGGCAGCTTGACGAAGATCCCCGGCGTGTTTATTGCCGGTGACGTGCAGGATCATCGGTACCGGCAAGCCGTCACTGCCGCTGGTTCGGGCTGCATGGCCGCCATGGACGCGGAAAAGTTCCTGGAAGAGCACAACGATTAGCGCGGACCTAGCCGCACAAATCGCGCGCGGGCATAATCGAAAGGCCCATGCTCAGGTCGACGCTCCTCAAACTTTCGGACAGCCCGGGATTTGCGCGCTGGGTTACCTCCAATAGTTCCACACGGAGCATGGCGCGCCGCTTCGTAGCCGGCGAAACGCTCGACGAAGCGATTTACGCCGCGCGCAGGTGCAACGACGCTGGGATGCTCGCGAGTCTCGACTATCTTGGCGAAAATGTTGCCACTACAACCGATGCGCAACGCGCGCGCGACGCTTACCTGGAAATTTTCGAGCGTATCGCCAAAGAAAACCTTCAAGCCAACGTTTCCTGCAAGTTGACGCAACTCGGTCTGGATTTGAGCGCCGAATTCTGCGAGGGGCTGGTTCTTTCCGTCGTCGAGCGCGCGGCGGGCTACGGTAATTTTCTGCGCGTGGATATGGAAGGATCGGTTTACACGCAGCGGACCGTAGAGCTGGTAAAACGCATTCGGGCGCGAAATCCCGCCATTGGAACGGTGATCCAGGCGTACTTGTATCGAAGCGAGCGCGATATCCAAGATTTGCTGGGGTACGGTTGTCGCGTGCGCCTTTGCAAGGGCGCTTACAAGGAATCGGCCGAGGTTGCATTCGAGCGAAAACGGGATGTGGATGCGAACTATGTGCGGCTGATGCAGATGCTGCTGCCCAGCGGCTTCTATCACGCGATTGCGACGCACGACCCCCACATGATCGGAGAGACGATTCGTTGGGCTGCGGCGAAGCAGATCTCCAAGGACGATTTCGAGTTTCAGATGTTGTACGGAATCCGCACGGATTTGCAGCGGCGGCTGGTGAATGGCGGCTACCACGTTCGCATTTACATTCCGTACGGGCGGGATTGGTTTCCCTATTTTATGCGGCGGCTGGCGGAACGTCCGGCGAACATTGGATTCCTGCTGCGGAATTTCTTCCGCCAATAGCCCAGCCAAAAGCTGTTACGCCGGCAGATGGCGCAGGCGGACCATGACGCGGACGCCGTGTTTTGGACGCAGCGTGACCGATGGCAGCATCTCGACCGGATGGCCCGTTTCGCATTCCAGATGAACCCTCCGCAGGATCGTGGCGAGCAGCATGGTGGCTTCAATCATCGCAAAGGATGCACCCACGCAAACTCTGGGTCCTCCCCCAAAAGGGAAATACGCAAATCGCGGAATCTTGCCGGTGCGAACTGGATCTTCCCGCCAGCGTTCTGGATCAAAGGTTTCGGGGTTGGGGAAAAATCGTGAGTCGCGGTGGGTCAGCCATTGAAGGATGAAGACGTTTGTGCCCGCTGAAATTCGATAGCCGCCCATTTCGCAGTCCGCCAGCGCCCTGCGGCCAATGCCCCACACGGCAGGATAGAAACGCATCGCTTCCTTGAGGACCGTCTCCGTGTAACGCAAACGCGGTAGATCCTCGGGAACAGGTTCGCGATTACCGAGGACAGCGCGCAACTCTTCGACGACAAGCGCTTCGACTTGTGGGTGTTGCGCCAACAGGAAAAAAGTCCACGATAAGGTGATTGCAGTCGTTTCGTGGCCTGCCAGAAAAAGCGTCATGACTTCGTCTCGCAACTGCGCGTCGCTCATAGGACTGCCGTTCGCGTCGCGCGCTTGGAGGAGACTACCGAGCAAGTGTTGACGGGGCTGATCGGAGTTGCGTCGCTCCTGGATAATTCCGTTGATCACGTCTTTCAGTTCGCTGACGGCATGACGGCGTCTGGGGGCCAGGAAATCAGGAATGTCGAAGGGGAAGAGTAGAGCCTGGGCGGCGTCATGTACGAACCTTTCGGTCACCACGTGCATGGCCTTACCGACCCGTTTGGCGGCGTCGCCGACCTGTGCGCCGAAAAGGCACTCCGCGACAATCTCCAGGGTCACGCGCATCAGGTCGTCGTGCAGGTTGCGTGACTCGTTGTTGTGCCAGCCATCGACCATGCGGGTCGTCGCGGCGGTCATCACTTTAGCGTAAGACAGAATATTTTCGCGGCGAAAAGCCGGCTGGATGAGGCCTCGCTGCCGCTGCCAGAAAGTTCCTTCACTGGTGAGCAACCCGCGGCCCAAAACGCGCTCTAGCGCGCGATAGTCCGCGGACTTGGTGAAGTTGCCTGGATTTGTTACCAGCACGTATTCGATGTCCCGGGGATGGACGAGAAGACATATGGGAACGTGCAGAAATCGAACCTGGACGATGTCACCGTATTCTCTGGCGCATTGCTCATAGAACCCCAGCCAATCGCGCGAGACCGCGGCCAAACTGCCCAGCAAGAAATTGCCTTTGGGACCCGGCGGACGTCGGGCTGGAGTTTTTGCTGCCGCCACGGAAGCTATTGTCATCGCATTCGCGTCCCCGCGCATCGCGGCGTTCCGTTCAAAGTGAGATGGAGAGGCTTGCGACTGGGGTTGCTCACGATCCCAAAACAGGTAGTTAGAGTTTCCGGCAGACCGTAACACCATCGCGCAGCGGAATCAGCACCGGGTACAAATCCTTGGAGGTATAGACGAGGCGGTTGAATTCCTGAATGCCGAGCGTGTGCTTGTCGTCAGCCGCGGCGGGACGCGCGGCTTTGCCCGACCACAGTGTGTTGTCCGTGACCAGCAGGCCTCCCCGCTTCAGCTTTGGCAGGGCTGCCCGCAACGCGTCGGGATACTGATGCTTGTCGATGTCGTTGAAGATGAAATCGAATTTTCCCGGCGCTTTCTTCATGAAGGCGATCGCATCGCCGGTCTGCACCTTGATGCGTTTGGCCACGCCGGCCCGCCGAAAATAGTCTTGAGCACGGCGCGCCTTTTCGGGGTCACCGTCGGTGTAAAACACCTCGGCCTTCGGCCCAGCGGCGCGCGCCAGCCAGATCGTCGAATAGCCGATCGCCGAGCCCATCTCAAAAATCCGCATGGCGCCGGACACCTGCACTAGCAGCGTGAGTAAACGTGCTACGGCAGGACCAATGATCGGCACACGATTCTTCGCCGCATAGGCTTCGATTTCGGTGACCACAGCGTCGCGCGGTGGAAGCAGTTCGTAGAGATACTGCTCAACGTCGTCCTGAATGTACTCACTGCGGAGGTTTTCGGTGCGGATCATAGGCTTTCTCCTGGTTTCAGAGCGTGGATCTCCAAATCGGCGATGTCTTTAGCTTCCAATCGCAAGGCGTCTGGCGTGCCGGTCAGAACCGGGAACGTACCATAGTGCATCGGGATGACGTGCTTTACTCCGAGAAAACGAATGGCATGCGTAGCGTCTCGAGGGCCCATCGTAAAATGGTCGCCGATCGGAAGCATGGCGACGTCCGGCTTGTACAGTTCGCCGATCAATTTCATATCGCTGAAAAGTGCGGTATCCCCGGCGTGATAGATCGTGAAGCTTCCAGGCATGCGAATCACCAGGCCCGCCGGTTCGCCGGCGGGTATAACCTTGTCGCCGTCGTGGATCGAATTCGAGTGGAACGCATGCGTCATGGTGACTTGAAATTCGCCAACCTGCTGCGTTCCACCTTTTCCCATCGGCTTGGTCTCGTGCTCGAATCCCTTGCTTTCTACCCACAGGCACGTCTCGAAAATAGCCACGATTTTCGGTTTGTGCTGTTTTGCCAGCGCCAGCAGGTCAGCGGAATGATCGGAGTGCGCGTGGGACAGAAAGATCACGTCGAGCCGCGGAACTTTCTTCAGCGACTCCGGGCAAACGGGGTTGCCGGTTAAAAATGGGTCGATCAACGCCACGTGGCCGCTGGGAGTAGTCAGTGAAAACGTGCTATGGCCGAAATAAGTGATTTTGTTTCCCTTCGTGTCGATCATCGGAGGCCTCGAGAAGAGATTGGAAGAACAGGCTGGGTTGGCTGAAACTCTATGAGCTAGTGCGTCGCAGCGGCACTGTCATTCGATGCGAGCAGCGAGCGAATGGCCGCTTCATACGTCGCGCGATCGTTTGCTCCGAGCAAGTGGCCGATCTGCCGCCCGTCTTTCGCGTAAAAGAACGAAGCTGGAATCGCGCCGCCCCATCCCGGTAGCACGGATTGCACAAACGCATCTTCGCCGCCCGCTTTTTTGCGGTAATTCGGGAAAATCGGCTTGTAGCGAGTGATGAAACGCCGCATCAAGATCAAATCGCCATCCTGGTCGAGATTGACACCCACGACGTGCAATCCTTTCGGGGCGTATTCCTTCGCCAACTCGTTCAACATGGGGAATTCGTCGCGGCACGGCTCGCACCAGGTCGCCCAGAAAGTGATCAGCACGGGCTTCCCGCGATATTGCTCCACCAGGTTTTGATAACCCTGAGCGTCGATCAATTTTGGATCGCGGGGCGGGGTGGCTTGGGGTGCGGCCAACGTGGAGGCGGCCGCGAAAAACGCCATTGCGACGAAAACGGTCCGAATATTCATGAGCACCCCTTCGTGTACCATTCTAACTGCGCGAGCCGAAGTTGAGAAACCCAATCGCGTTGCGTACAATCGAAGTCATCGCTTGTTGGCCCTGATGAGGCCGTGGTATAAGAATTTTCCGGCGGTTGCTCGCTGTAATTCCGAAGAGCCACCGGTCTTTGGTCCAATAGAAGGAGACCTTGAATGGCATACGTGATTGCCGAGCCTTGCATCGGCACAAAAGACACCGCCTGCGTTGACGTCTGCCCCGTCGATTGCATCCACCCACGCAAGGATGAGCCGGACTACGAAGGCGTGAAACAGCTATTCATCAATCCCGCAGAGTGCATCGATTGCGGCGCTTGCGTTCCCGTTTGCCCGGTGACCGCGATTTTCGCCCTGGAAGATCTGCCCGAGAAGTGGCAGAGCTACACACCCGTCAACGCAGACTTTTACGCGAAAAAGTAGCGAACTCGCAGGGTTGAGCCTCAACAATTCCAGGCAGCTTTCGGCGGCACGCTTCGGCGTGTCGCTTTTCCTTTCTGCCACCGATTGCCGCGGATGGATCTCCTTGTTCGCTCTTCCAACACTTGCCGCACTCCTGCCATCTACAATGGTGTGAATGCGGATACGAAAGAGAGACAGCGTTTGAAGATCCACTTTCCATTCTGCGCACTGCTCGCGCTAGCCTGCATTTTCGCGCATGCCGGCGATTTGAGAGCGCAAATTGCGGCTCGGACTTTGCCGTCCGCCACTCAATCCCGCGCTCCGGCACTCGAAGGCGTCTGGTCTGGCACATTGCAAGCTGGAGACACCACGCTCCATATGGTTCTCCACGTTGCCAAGGGCGACCGCGGTTCTCTCGTGGCTACTCTCGATAGTCTCGACCAGGGCGTCTATGGAATCGAAGCCCGCGTCCTGGAGTCATCCAGCTCGACATTTAAGTTCGCAATCCAGTCCGTCAACGCCTCCTACGAAGGAGAGATTTCCGCCGATCACTTGACCATCGACGGCACATGGTCCCAGGGCGGCGCCAGTCTTCCGCTGACGTTCCATCGCCAGCCCCACATGTCGGCCTCCCGAAATCCCCCAGGAGCGGTGGCCACCTCCGAAGGCACCTGGCAGGCCGCTCTGGAAACCAACGGAATGCGTTATCGACTGCAATTGCGAATTTCGCACGATGCCCAAGGGCAACTCATCGCCTCGATGGACAGCATCGATCAGGGCATTAACGGCTTTCCCGCGGCAAGAGTTATCCAAAGCGAATCCGCTGTGCACCTGGATCTCCCCGCGGTCCGCGCTGTTTACGACGGCACCCTGAACGGTGCAAAGAACACCATCTCGGGGCCTTGGCATCAAAGCGGCGATTCCATTCGGCTCGATTTCAAGCGCTCCGATCAGATTTTAGAGCTGCGGCGACCGCAAGTTCCGATCAAACCATATCCCTACAAAGAGGAAGAACTAACCGTCCCAAACACGAAGGCGGGCATCTCTCTTGCTGCCACGTTGACGATCCCCCGAGGAACGGGGCCCTTCGCCGCGGCCATCCTGCTGGTAGGGTCGGGACCGCTCGATCGCGACGAAGCCGACTCCGGCCATCGCCCCTTCTTGGTTCTCGCGGATCACCTCACGCGCCGGGGCATCGCGGTCTTGCGTTACGACAAACGCGGTATCGGCAAGTCGACAGGCGACTACGACGAGGCCACCACAACGGATTTCGCGGCAGATGCGGAAGCCGCCATGGCATTTCTCAAGGGCCGCAAAGAGATCGACGTACGAAAAATAGGCATTATCGGCCACAGCGAAGGCGGAATCATCGCGCCCATGATTGCTTCACGCTCGAGCGATGTCGACTGGATCGTCCTCCTCGCCGGGCCCGCTACCAAGGGCGAGGAAACGTTGCTGCTGCAATCGGACCTGATCACCAGGGCCGCCGGAATGACTACAGAACAAGTCGCCAAGAGCCTCGATTTCGACCGGGAATCGTACAATCTGGTGCGTCGTGAGAAGGACCGGGCAACCCTGGAAAACAAGCTCGAGGATCTAGTCAAGGTGAGCGGTCTGGGGCCTGCCGGCCCTTCTGCGTTTCTCCAACGCCAAATTCATTGGACAAGCTCGCCGTGGTTTCGTTATTTCCTCGACTATGATCCCGCGCCCGCGCTTCAAAAAACCAAGTGCCCCGTCCTTGTCTTGAGCGGAGAGAAAGACCTGCAAGTGCCGCCGAAAGCAAATCTGCCGCTGGCCAAAAAGGCGCTCGAAACCGGCGACAACAAGGATTTTCAGATCATCGAACTGCCCGAGCTCAATCACCAGTTCCAGCACTGCTATATGGGATTGCCCGCGGAATCCCGGGCCATTGAGGAGACATTTGCTCCCGAAGCGCTAACCACGATTTCCAGCTGGATCTTGAAGCATTCGTCGCCGTAACCGCGGGAGCGTTTCTGCCCCAAGCGCACCTGCAGCCGCACCCGGACATACCCTGCCCTCATCGAACCCAGGTGCGTAATTCGCGTAACATTGCATTCTCGGAGCGTTCATAACCGTGCACTACAGGTTATGCTGTAATTCAGGAGTCCGATCTAGTTCCCGTGCCGCCAAAGCTCCATTTGGTTCTCCTCGTCCACGCGCATCAACCCGTTGGCAATTTCGATCACGTTTTCGAGCAATCCTACGCCCGTTGCTATTTGCCGTTCGTCGAAGTCCTCGAGCGGCACCCTAACGTACACGTCGGCCTTCACTATTCGGGGCCGCTACTCACCTGGATCGAGCAGCATCATCCGGAATATCTGGACTCCCTGAGAACGATGGTAGGAAAAGGTCAGGTGGAAGTGGTGGGCGGTGGCTTTTACGAGCCCATTCTGATTTCGATCCCGTCGGCGGACCAGCACGAGCAAATCGTCCAGCTCGCGGACTACGTCGAGCAACACTTTGGCAAGCGCCCGACCGGCGCATGGCTCGCCGAACGCGTTTGGGAACCTCAGCTCGCCTCCGTGCTAGCTGAGGCCGAAGTCGCTTACACGGTCCTCGACGACATCCACTTCCTCTCCGCGGGCTTCGAGCAGGCCGAATTGTTCGGCGACTACATCGCCGAAGACAAAGGCCAGACCATCCGCATCATTCCAGGACAAAAATCCCTGCGCTACCTCATTCCGTGGGACACCGTCGATAAAGTGATGGTGCATCTGCACGAGACCCACGCTGCCCACCCCGATGGCGTCGCGGCAATGGGCGACGACATGGAAAAATTTGGCGGATGGCCCGGCACCTTCGACCATTGCTTTCAAGAAGGATGGCTCGACAATCTCTTCGCCGCCTTTGAACAAAATTCGTCCTGGCTGGATGTCTGCTCGCCGGCCGAGTATTTGATCACACACAAGCCCATCGGACGCGCCGACCTTCCCACGGCCTCCTACACCGAGATGATGGAATGGGCTCTCCCCACGCGCACGCGGGAACACTACAACGCGCTGCTCAAGGAATTTAGCGCGCGCCCCGAGGTGCTCTCGTTCCTCCGCGGCTGCCCCTGGCGCGGCTTTTTCCGTAAGTACTCGGAATCCAACCTGCTCCATAAAAAGATGCTGCGCGTCGCCGGCCGCATCGCTAAAGCGCCAAAGCGCCGCAGCGGTTCGAAAGCTGCCGAAGAGCTAACACTGGCCCGCGACCTGCTGCATCGCGCCCAATGCAACGACGCCTATTGGCACGGAATTTTTGGCGGCCTGTACGCCCCGCATCTTCGTACGGAGATTTCCCGCAATCTGGTTCGCGCCGAAGCGATTGCCGATCGCCACACCCCAGGCGCGATCGCTCCTCGCATGGAAACCCTGGACTACGACGGTGACGGCGTCGATGAACTCTTGTTCACCGCGCCCGAATATCAGGCCCTCGTGAAACCTTCCGACGGCGGCACGCTCGCCGCACTGGATTTCCGGCCCACGTCCTCCACCTTGATCAACTCCATCTTGCGGCGTCCCGAACCGTATCATTCCCGCCTGCGCGATCCCAACTATCGCCCCGCAACGTCCACCGCATCTGCGTACCAGCAGACCAAAGTCAAGGAGACGGGCCTGGATCGATTTCTCCTCTACGATCGTTGGTCGCGCCACGCTTTTCGAATATTTCTCTTTGATCCGTCATGCACTCCTGCCGACTACGAAGCTCTTCAGCTTCGCGAGGACCCCGGATTTGCCGCCGGACCTTTCACCGTGGATAACTCCTCTTCGCAAACTGCCGACCTGGTGCGCGAGGCAGTAATAGCCCGGCCCGGAGGCAATTCCGCTCCGAGCACCGATGTAAGCATAACCAAGCATTTCTCATTTGGCCCCGCGCCTCGCGGCTGCGAGGTGGCTTGTGAACTCAGAGTAAAATTCAAGTCGGCGACAGCCACGCCCATCGCAATCGGTCTGGAGTCCGTTGTGAATCTACTCGCTCCAAACGCAGATGATCGATATTTTGAGACGCCAGACGGCCCGCAAAATCTGCGCTTCAGCGGAGCGGTTCCTGGCCCCACGCTCCGCATGGAAGATGGCTGGCAGCGCATAAAGATCGCTCTGCATGCGCCCGCCGCGACACAATTCTGGATTGCGCCGATTGAAACAGTTTCAGAGTCTGAAGAAGGGTTCGAGCGCGTTTACCAGGGCTCGCAAGTGCTGGCAGTCTGGTATCCAGATTTCGCGAGTGAAAAATCTTGGCTAGGTCGCCTGGTTTGCCGAATCGAAGAAATCCCAGAGAAATAAAGCCGAATCCCCACTAAGACCCGCGGCCCGAGCTACCATCTAGGCGCCTGGCTTCAGCCAGGTGTTGCCTGCCTCTTATCCCAGCAGAACTCTTGCCTGGTCACCTTACCAAGGCGTCCGCTCACGCAACGGCATCTTCGGCCCAACTGTTCTACTCCCGAATCAACAAGTTCTGCGCGAACGGCCATTCCTCATCAATCCACTGAGCATCGCACCGGAATCCCGTTCTTTGCGCCATAGCAACGACTTCGGCGGGCTGATACTTATGCGAACTCTCGGTCCAGATCGTTTCGCCCTCTTTAAACCCAATTTCTAGTCTCGCTGCTGGAATGGTCACGATTTGGTCTCGTGTCGATCGCAGGTGCATCTCGATTCGCCGGTCCGATGTATTCCATCGAGCCTCGTGTTCGAAATGCGCGAGATCGAAATCAGCGCCGAGTTCACGATTGATGCGCGCCAGCAGATTCAGGTTGAATGCCGCCGTCACTCCCGCCGGATCGTCGTAAGCCAGTATCTGCACTGCGGCGCTCTTTTCAAGATCGGTTCCCAACAGCAGCGCGTCCCCGGTTCGCAAAATCGCGCGAACCTCGCGCAAAAATCCCTCGCCGGCTTCGCGATCGAAATTCCCGATGGTGCTTCCCAAAAACAGCACCAGCAAATGCTCGCGGTCATCACGCCGCTGCGCAACCGCACGCAGCCCTTCCAGATACGGCTGCTCGTAACCTACGATGCTGACGAGATCGATTTGCCCCAGCTCTTTTTCGCACGCGGCCAGCGCCGACGGTGAAATCTCAATCGGATAGTAGTAGGTCCGCTGGCGTCGCGAGAGTGCCTCGAGAATCCACCGCGTCTTTTTTCCGCTGCCGCTTCCGAGCTCCGCCACCTCAACAGGAAACGGCAGGCGCGCCACGATTTCCCCGGCGTGCGTCTCCAGCAACCGCGCATCCGCCCTGGTCAGGCCATATTCCGGCAGCACGCAGATCGCCTCGAACAGTGCCGAGCCAACTTCGTCGTACAGATATTTCGAAGGCAGTTCTTTCTGTCCAGACTTCGTCAGGCATTCGCCCACACATTGCGCGAACTCCGAGACGTGCCTTGTCGGTAGGGAATGGCTCAGCATGTCGGCTCCCAGGGCTGACGTCTTGGTCAGTCCTCAACGCAGCGAAATGAAGCGTATACGTATGGATAGTTCGGTTGGAACCAGTTACGGAATGATCGTCGCAGCATACACGAGGCGGTGCGGGGGGAGCCGCCTTTCATCACGTAGTGCTTACCGTCGAAGAAATTCGCAGAATAGCCTGGATAGAACGACATCGGCGCAAAGCCGGGAAACGGAGCGAATTCCGTTCGTGTCCATTCCCAGCCGTTGCCCACCAGGTCGTGCACGCCAAACGCGCTGGCGCCGCGTGGATACGAGCCTACAGGCTTCGGATCCCAATGGGCGAAATTAAAATTCCCATACCGCTCGCTGGGTGCCTCATCGCCCCAAGGGTACAAGCGCTCCACGCGCTCGTCCGAAGTGCCGTATGCCGCGCGATGAAATTGCTCTTCGGTCGGCAACTTGCGTCCCAGCCATTTCGCGTAGGCGGTAGCTTCCGCGTGGCTCACGTACACGGGCCAATCCAGCGGCAATTGAATATCGCCAAACATCGTGCGATACATCCACAAGCTGCCCTCGCGCCGCCAGAATGTCGGATGCTGGATCCCCTCCGCTTTCTTCCACGCCCACCCGTCGTCGCTCCACAACGACCGGTTTTCGTAGCCACCCGACTGAATGAACAGCAGAAAATCGCGGTTCATCACGTTGTAATTGTCGATGGCAAATCCGGGCACGAATGCTTCCCACGCGTCCATTTCATTGTCCCAGCCGAATTCGCCGTTATCGCTCCGCCGCATCCCCAGCGTCGCCGGGCCTGCGGGCACGTCAATCAGATGTGACTTGGCCCGCGCCGTCTTCCAAACCGCTTCTTTTTCGGCCGGAATTTTTCGGTCGGCAGGCAATTGGTGCAGCATATACGCTAGGGTCTCGGCGTGCATCAGTCGGTGCTCGATCGCGACTTCAAGCATGGGCAAAAGCAGCGGGTGGCCTTCGGACGGATTCGCCAGCGTTCGCGCAATGGCGCGATCCAAATCCTCGCGCAGTCGCTGGTTGTACTTGTTGATTTCTTGGTGCGACGGCCAATCCGACGGCTTGTCCGTCGGCAAACCACCCCCGACCGGATCGATCCCGAACGCAAACAATTTATCGAATGTTTCGTGGAAGGGCTGCAACCCAAAAGCCCGCTGCGCCAGCAGATTCCAGTCGAACGACTCCACATGTCCGACGTAAAAAATGATGCGATGACGTTCCGCAATCGGCCGGTCGTACAGAGCTTCTTCGCGAACGATTCCAAACAGCTCGTCGGTGCGTTTGCGCGCCTCCGTAAGGCGCATATGCAGGTCGTGACGTATGCGGACCGCGCTGCTAAGAACTCCCATGCGATAATCTCCCCCCCGGTTCGATGCTGTTTCCGCGCTGAAGGATGCACCAAAATTCGATGCAGGGAGCCCGAGCCAAGTAAGATGGTCTCTCCCACACTGTAAAGGTGTCAACCCAAATGAACGCGAAAGCCGCCGCACCGCCCGAAAGTACCATTCAATTCCATGACGTAACATACAGCGTTAACGGTAACGCTTCTCAGCCAATTATTGACTGCATCTCATTGGAAATTCACGCAGGTGAAACGCTGGTACTTCTCGGACGCAGCGGCAGCGGCAAAACCACCCTCTTAAAGCTGATCAATGGCCTTTTATCGCCCCAATCCGGCGAGGTGCTGGTCCAAGGCCGCCTTACCTCCGAGTGGGATGCCATTCGCCTGCGCCGCGGCATCGGATACGTTATTCAGGAGGGCGGATTGTTCCCCCACTTCACCGTCGCACAGAATATCGGTTTGGTTCCCAAATTGGAAAAGTGGGAGCCGGCTCGCATTGCGAAGCGCGTCGAAGAACTCCTCATCCTCGTCGGTCTCGATCCTCACGAATTCGCCACCCGCCGCCCTCACGAACTTTCCGGCGGCCAGCGCCAGCGCGTTGGCGTAGCCCGCGCCCTCGCTGCCGATCCGCCCATTCTGCTGATGGACGAGCCCTTCGGCGCGCTCGACCCGGTCACCCGCGCCGAACTCCAACGCGAGTTCGGCAACCTTGAGCACCGGCTCGGCAAGACCATCGTCTTTGTCACGCACGACCTGCGCGAAGCTCTGCTGCTCGCCTCGCGAATCATTCTCCTCGAGTCCGGTCGCATCGTCGCCTCCGGGGAACCACAGGAGTTCCTGCACATCGATCATCCCGAAGTAAAGGCTTTCGCTTCCTGTATCGATGACGTGCCAGGAGCAACCGCATGAGCCCCTGGCAATTCTTCATCGGCCACCGCCAGGAAATCCTGGAAGCCACTGCAACTCACCTGACGCTGGTCTTGATCGCCATGGCCATCGCGGTCCTGATCGCGGTCCCGCTGGGCATGGTGATCGTTCAGCGCCCCACGCTCCGCAACGTTGCGCTCGGCATTGCCAGCGTCTTCCAAACTATTCCCAGCCTGGCCCTGTTTGGGTTCCTGATTCCCATCCCATTCATCGGCGGCATCGGCCGCCGCACCGCCATCGTCGCCCTCGTTCTCTACGCCCTCCTCCCCATCCTCCGAAACACCTATGTCGGCCTGACCGGAATCGACGCTGCGGTCCTCCAAGCCGCCGAAGCTATGGGCATGACCAATACTCAAATCCTCTGGCGCGTTCGCCTACCTCTGGCCCTTCCGGTGATTCTGGCCGGTATCCGCACAGCCACGATCATCACCATTGGTGTAGCCACCATCGCCGCCGCCATAGGCGCTGGCGGCCTCGGCACCTTCATCTTCCGAGGCGTAGCCATGGTCAGCAACGCCGTAATCCTGGCCGGCGCCATCCCCGCCGCCCTCCTGGCCATCTTCGCCGACGTTCTCCTAGCCTGGCTAGAGCGCCGCCTGAAAGTCGCCTAACCACCACTCACCTCTTGTCTGCGCCCTTTGCGAACTCTGTGGTGAGAGCCTTTTCGTTTGAGGCGCAAACCCAGCACAATCTCTTTATCAATCGCTGCGCCCATGAGACATTTCCAACAATGCGTCGCCCAGCCGAGACCCTCCTGTGCCTCCTTCTTCTCCTAACCCTCTCCGGCTGCCACTCTTCTCAACCTCACATCACCATCGGCTCAAAATTCTTCACCGAGCAAGTAATCCTCGCCGAACTCCTGGCCCAGCACATCGAAGCCCGCACCGGAATCCACGTCGAGCGCAAAACCAACCTCGGCGGTACTCTCCTCTGCCAAAAAGCCCTGGAATCCGGCCAACTCGATCTCTACGTCGAATACACTGGCACCGCCCTAACCGCGGTCCTAAACGAGACCCCCAATGGCGACTCAAACGCCATTTACCGGCGAGTGAAAAAAGGCTACGCCGACCGCTTCAACCTGGAAGTAACCGAGCCCCTGGGCTTCGAAAACACCTTCGCCATGGTCGTCCGCGGCACCGACGCCCACCAATTTCAGCTGCGAACGATCTCCGACATCGTCCCGCTGGCTCCACACTGGCGCGCAGGCGTAGGCTACGAATTCCTCGAGCGGCCCGACGGCTATCCAGGGTTCAGCCAACGTTACGGCCTCCGCTTCGCCTCCCAACCCAGCGTAATGGATCTTGGACTGATCTACCGCGCCCTGGTCGACAAGAAAGTAGACATCGTAGCCGGCAACTCCACGGACGGCCTAATCGACGCCCTCCACTTGGTAGCCCTTACCGACGACCGCCACTATTTCCCCCCGTACGACGCCGTCCCCATAGTTCGCCGCGACACCCTGGGCAAGTTCCCCCAACTCCGCTCCGCCTTAGCCGACCTAGCCAACAAAATCACCGCCGAAGACATGCGCCATCTAAATGCCGAAGTCGACGCCAACCAGCGCGACGCCGCCGCGGTAGTCCGTGCCTTCCGCGCCTCCAAAAACTTATGATCTGCACCTGAAGAGTAGAGCTCTACATCGCAGCAGGAAAACGCGTCAAACGAAAAATACACTGCGGAAAGCTTTGAAGCGCTTTACTCGATCCATCTCGCTCATTAACTGCAACAGCGTAAAAAGGGGGAGCCGTTGCCAACCGGAATCGTTATTTGGTAGTGGATTCAGGTTCCGGTTGAGCTGGCAGCGTTCACCAGGCACTCGTAAAATTGGCTTCTGCCAATGCCAAATCGGAAACGGCTATGTCCTGGTTCCCGGAAACCAACGAGACAGTTCGGTGTCCAATGAGTGTCAGATTCGTGCGAAAGTAGAGACGGCTCTACTTCCTATGCCCGATACGGCACAGTAGTGAAGGTCGCCATCAAGAACAGAATCTGGCTATTCTTTCCCAGCGCAATCGCGGGAATTGTTTTCTTGTGGGTGGCCTTATTCGGACCTCAGACCATCTTTTATCTTGAGTATCGTCCGCGGGTACGACATCCCGAGTCATATCTATATCGTGGCATAAATGTCGCACCGCGACCCGTAGAGGAAATCCCTGCCTCGACTGCTGAGGGACCTGCGATTTCATACTTCGGCTATAGTTTTGAGGTCCCATACAAAAAGATTGTTCGTGAGCGCGAATCGGATGATGTTGAGATTCAATTCGCGACTGGCCAGCACCTCACACTTTTCGATCCTGACAGACCCTATTTTCACAACCCTTTCTCCGATTGTGGTACCGGCCAGAATTCCACTGACGATGACAGAGGGTCTAAGCCGGAAATATGCAACTCAAAATACGAGCAATTCAAAGCCGTGATCTCGGCGACGCCATCCCAACTGTCGCCATTTCAATCGCATGATCAATTTGGATTCACCCTGGCGTTGGTAAATCAGAAAGCGCTGTGGTTTGAGCATAACTCTGTAGTGCCTGACATATTTTCATTCGTTACAGCGCAATGCCGGGGGTTCGAGATCAGGGGAGTCTCGCTCAACTGGCAGCGCGTTGATTTAGCCATGTTTGACGCTACGGACCGCATGTTCAAGATCAGAATTGAAGGGGACGATCACGTTGGAGTGAAACTCGCTGAGTCTGAAATCGGCCGCATCATTCGCACCTTGAAGTGAGCCATTGACGGGTGTTATGCGTCAGCGGCAATTCGCCAAATCCCGACTAGTCGCGTTACCGGAAACTAACCACCACGCGTTATTTCGAGAGGGACCACCGAAACACAATCCCCGCGCCCACCAGGAAATTGTTCTGGTGATCGTTCACTGCATTCGCGATCCGCGTCAGGTAGTAATCCATCTGAATCACCCGCACCGAAAACCGCCGGCTCACGGGCACATCCAACCCTCCCCCGACGCGGCTGGCAAATCCATACGACGCATCGCCAATGCCCGCCACTCCACCGCCGGCATGTGCCGCCCCAACCAACACCTGCGCAAACGGCTGCACGCGATGCGCGCCATGTGCCCAAGTCCGCGGCAGCCCAGGCAACTGATAGCGCGCACCGGCCATATACGATGTCAGCGTCAAAGAATGCCCGTCAGGCGCCCCGCTGTTCGTAAACCCACTACTGACGTCCGTTACTACGGACCACGGCCCCAGAAAGTTCCACGAGCCCGAGACCCCGCCCCCATTCAACCCGAAACACCCGCACTGCCCGGGTCCTGCGTTGGTATGCACCCACTGATACGTCGCCGCCGCGTCTCCGCTGAACCCTTCCTGCGCCACCGCTGCCGACGCTCCCACAAACAGCAGCGCTGCCACAACTAAAATCGATCGCATCGCCGTTCTCCTGATCCATCGCATTAGTTCGAGGGCACCGAAACCGTCGCCGACACATTGCTGATCACCGTGTTCTCCCAAGATCCGCCCGTCGACGACGTAACGTACAAATAAGCCACCGGCGGCGGCGTGATGTTTCCAGAAATCACCTCTTCGCCATCCAGTGTCATCGTCAGCATCCCCTGAACGATCGAAACCGTGTAGGTATGTGTAATCGACATGCCTACCGCCACCAGTGTTGGAATACTAGTGTTCACGCTATCCCAGGGGTTCTCCCACAGCGCCGCTTCTCCTCGTCCGACTGCCGCGTACGGCACCGGGAACTCACCCGCGTTGTGATATGTGTCGAACGCGAACGCCAACCCAGGAATCCCCTTCGCGCCTAACCCCATGCCTGGTGTTCCCAGAGTAGTAGGCGTCGCTCCTAAGGAAGGATCGCCCAGCACCACCGCAAAGCCATCAGCCGGCGTACCGCTTGGATTGCTGAGCGTCACCGTGAACGTAAGCTGGATATCGCCAGTGGAAATAAGCGTGGGCCACACAATCTCCCCGTCCTGGTTCCCCACCGCGGCCGTCAACTGGAAGCTGCACCCAGGTTCCGCCACCGCATTTCCCAATGCCGACCAATTCGAATTGCATAGATCTGGAACCTGTGCCAAAGGTCCGACAAACAGTCCTGCCGAATTGCTGGTCACCGACGCGGTCGTCCCATTGCTCACCACCACGTAGAAGACAGAACCGGTCTGCGTGACGACCGTTGGGTCCACCGTGTATGTCGAACTGGTCGCCCCTGGAATGGCCGTAAACGTCGAACTTCCCGGAGGCGCTTCGTACCATTGATAGCTCAACGGCAAGCTCGAAACCGCCGTAACCTGGTAAGTAGCGGGCGCTCCTACGTCCACGTACTGCGTCACCGGCTGCCCGGTTATCTGCAGCAATATCCCGTTCCCCACCGCCAGCGTAGCCTTCTCTGAAATGGCCTGCCCGTAACCGTTGGTCACCACCACGTAATATTCGTCCTGGTCGTTGGTCGTCGCCGTGGCCGTCGCCGGCACGTTGTACGTCGCCGAAGTCGCTCCCCCGATCGCCACCCCCGTTGTCTGTCCCGCGGGAATGCGATACCACTGGTATGTCAGCGCCGGAGTCCCTGTGGCTACCACGCTGAACGAAGTCGTCCCTCCAGCCGTAACCGTCACTCCCACCGGTTGCGTGACGATCGTCGGCCCCGTGTTGCCGGCCGTCACCGTCAGCGTCGCGACACTGCTCGTCAGCGGCGTCGGGCATGAGTCCGTCACGATCGCGTAATACTTCGCTCCGTTGTAGGTCAGATCCACCCCGGGCGTGGTGTACAGGTTCGAAGTCGCTCCCGGAATCGCCACTCCCGTCATCCCCCCAGCCGGAATTTGATACCACTGATAGGTGAACGGGCTGAGTCCCTGCCCGGACACCCCGAAAAGCGCGGTCTGCGCCGGTCGCAGCGAAAGATTTGTCGGATTCGACGTGATCGTCGATCCCACCGCCACCACCGCCATGCTGGACGTCACGTTTCCGATTCCGTTCGTCACCGTGACGCTGTAATTCCCCGCATTCGCAGCCGCAGCCACCGGAACGGTGTAGCTCGCGCTCGTCGCTCCCGGAATCGGCGCCCCATTAAAGCTCCACTGATAGCTCGCCGCATAGTTCGCGCTCACCGTCAGCAATATCCCCGCGCCGGTGCAAACGTGTTGGCT
Organism: uncultured Acidobacteriota bacterium; assembly: GCA_963832615.1. Taxonomy (GTDB): domain Bacteria; phylum Acidobacteriota; class Terriglobia; order Acidiferrales; family UBA7541; genus Acidiferrum. Next base: position 437,201 of record CAWHVA010000027.1, on the reverse strand, counting down.
GGCAGGCTGCGTCAGGATCACCGGGCCACTGATCGTCGCCGTCGTGGTCACAAAAACGGAAGGCTCGTCCACGCTGGTCGCGGTGATCGTATAGGTGCCCACCGCCGCCGGAGCAGTCCACACATTCCCGCTAAAAGTCCCCGCGCTCGCTTTCCACGTCAGTCCATTCGTCACGCCACCACTAGCCGTTGCGCCAAAGTTGACCTGCCCCGGCGCCACCGTCTGATTCGCCGGAGTAATCGGCGTAATCGTCACGCTCGTCGGCGTCACCACGCACGTCGTCGACACCACGTTCCCCTTCGCATCCGTGACCGTCAACGTGTACGTCTTCGCCGAGGTCAGTGCCGGAGTCGCATACGAACCCCCGCTCACCGCTGCGGCCGTGATATCCGAACTCCCCACCCCCATCGACCCAATCACCGCCGTCCCACCCGAAAACGTAGGAATCAGCATCACCGAAGCGTTATAAGGAGGCGTCGCGTTGCTGGGCACAATGCTCTTAGCCAAAGGCGCCGGGCTCTGCACCGTCAAGGTAGCCGGCCCGCTTGTCACGTTACCCGCCGGATTCGACACCACCACCGTAAACACCGCACCGTTGTCCCCAGCCACGGTCCCCGGTGTAGTGTAAGTGCTTGAAGTAGCGCCGCTTATGGCCACGCCATTCTTGTACCACTGGTAAGTCAGCGGCCCGGATCCGCTGGCCGTCACAGCGAAGGTCGCCGTTTGTCCCACCATCACCGTCTGGCTAGCAGGCGGCGTCACAATCGCAGGCTTGATAGCCGTTACCGTCAACGTCGCACCCGGGCTCGTCTCCGATCCCGTAGCGCCAGTCACCACCACCGTGAATTCCGATCCGCTGTCCCCCAGAACCGTAGGCGGAGTCGTGTAAGTACCACCTGTAGCCCCACTTATGGCCACTCCGTTCTTGTACCACTGATAACTCATCGGCCCGGTCCCGCTAGCGTTCACACTAAACGTCGCCGCCTGCCCCACGTTCACCGTCTGACTGGCTGGCCCCGAAATCGACAAAGCCTCCGGCCGCGATCCCTGAAACCCCCCCGCACACCCCGCCATACCCAACAAACCAAGCGCCGCCATAAGCGGCAGCACACAAAAACCACGCCGAAATCCCAATTTGGAACCAGCAAGAGGTCTCAGAAGGCAGAGAACAACCCTAATCGGCGAGCGCGCACAAACAAGCCAATCCCTAAAATCACTCCGGGGCAAAACGCACATAAGACGAGAAACTCCTTATGCCAACTATATCCACCCCGTTTCTACCAGGAAGAACAATGAGGCAACCCATTGTGCAATCGGCTGATAATGCTTTGGCACCCCAAAACCGGACGGTGGCAGCGCTGGGTGGAGTCTGCGGAGCCCCGCGGCTTTTCCCCACAAAACCTTCGGCGATTGCGTTTCGGGCTACGGAGGGTGCCCCAGGTTCCGTTTTTGAACCTGGGTCTTGGTGTTGACGTTCGACTCGAATGAGCGCCAGCCACGCTCTTGGACCGCACTCGGCCAACTGACTCACAGCTGTCTTTACGCGCCAGCCCGCCCGTAATACCCTGATGCCCGATTACTCAAGACATCGAGGCACGTCATGCCCAGCGCCCACACCCCGTATTCCCAAATCGAATATGAAGCGCACGGTTCTCCAGAGCATCTCGCTCTAATCTTGCTCCACGGCTTTCCCGACAGTTTCCGAACTTGGGATGGCGTGATCGAGAACTTGAAAGGCGAGCGTTTGCGGATTCTCGTCCCCCACTTGCGCGGGTTCGGTGCCACCCACGTCCACCACCGCGAAGCCCTGAGCGGACAAACCGCGGCCCTCGCCCAGGACGTCCTCGATGTCGCCGATACTCTCTCGATTGGTCGCTTCGTGCTCGTTGGGCACGACTGGGGAGCCAGAACCGCATATTCCGTCGCGGTTCTGGCGCCGCAACGCCTCGTCGGTCTGGTCACCTTATCAACCCCGTACCTCATGTTTCAGGGAAAGCGCGAATCGCCGGAGCAAGTCCGCGCCTACTGGTATCAGTGGTATTTCAATACCGAGCGTGGCCGCGCGGCTTTCGCGGCAGATCCCATACCCTTTTGCGAATATCTCTGGCCCACGTGGTCGCCCGAATGGAAGTACACCCAAGCCGAACTGGAAAGTGCGAAGGTTGCCTGGACCAATCCGCAATTTGTCCCGATCGTCATCTCCTACTACCGTCATCGCTACGGAAACGCCCCCGGCGCTCCTGCATACGTCCAGCAGCAAGCCCAACTCGACCCCAAGCCCGGCTCCTCCTTGCCGCAAGTCCAAGTTCCGCTACTCTTCGGCTGTGGCTTAGCGGACGCCGTCAACCTCCCGGCCTCCTCGCAAGGCCAAGAGCCGTGGTTCCCGAGAGGATACGAGCGGATCGAAATGCCAAACGTAGGCCATTTCCCACAGCGCGAAGTCCCAGGCGACGTAGCTCAACTCATCCGCCGAGCGTTGTCCGCAACCTAACTTGTCGCCTTTGTATGCGGGTCGTATACAAATTCAGTCCGGTTGACAGGAAAACCGTTTATAAGACCGTTCCAGTCGCATATTGACGGTTGACCGTTATTAATCTGCCGTTCACTGAGGTCTTGTTGACACTCATTTGCAATAAGAGGAAACTCGCGACACCCTCAGTTGCAATATGTTTGCAACTGACGTCCAAAACTCAAACTAGGTTGGCTTAGCTTATGGAAAATGCCCATCTCCGCGGCGCTTCCCCTGTGCGTTTTCCCACCTCTTTTCAATCGCTATCAGGGCGGCGAGTCGTTCGGCACTCACGTTGACAACGCTCTCCGGCAAATCCCCGGCACCAGTCACCGCATTCGCACCGACATTTCCGCCACTTTGTTTTTTACCAAACCAGAAGACTATGATGGCGGCGAACTCATTGTCGAAGACACCTACGGAATTCACAGCGTGAAACTCCCCGCGGGTCACATGGTCGTCTACCCCTCGTCGAGTCTGCATCACGTCGAGCCCGTCACCCGCGGCGCCCGCATCGCCTCCTTCTTCTGGATTCAGAGCATGGTCCGCGACGACAACCAGCGCACCCTCCTCTTCGATCTCGACGCCGCCATCCAGCACGTCAACCAAACCTCCTCCGACCCCTCAGCAGGCGTCCGCCTCACGGGCGTCTATCACAACTTACTCCGCCGCTGGGTCGACGCATGATCCAAGCGGGGTCGATTCTCTCTTCCGCGCTCACTTCCTGCGAAAGTGCCGGCCCGCGTAGTGGAGGAATCTCTCCCTGCCTTCGCCCAACCAAACAGTCCACTCATCGCTCGCTCAGCCAACGCTGCCGCCCCGATCAGAACACACGCCGATTCTTCAGGGGGGTCGGAGCTTTAGCTCCGATACAAAGCGCCTGCTCCGCTGGGCTTTAGCCCCTGAAGAAAGCTCTTAGCCGTTTCGCGTCCACGTTCACACCATGACTCCACGTAGACCAATCTTCTGGTGCCATCTGGCCGTCGGCAGCATCGCGGGCATCGTAATTTTGATAATGTGCGCAACGGGCAATCTGCTCGCTTTTCAACGCCAAACCATTCATTTCGCCGAGCGAAGTTTCCGCGCCGCACACCCGCACCCGCGTTCCTCGAAGCTGCTGAGACCGTTCGGCCGTTGCAAGGTACCGACCCCGCAGAGGCGTATCAGAACAGAAGTTCTTAACTCACTATAGCTGTTGCAAAAGAAAGCGGTGAAGGTTGATTCCCGCACTTCAGGGCAAGGTGAAAGCGAGCACGTAGTCACCCTGCTTGGTTCCAAATTTTCCGTGCCCTCCCGCAGCGATCACTAGGTATTGTTTTCCGCCAACGCTGTACGTCATCGGCGTCGCCTGACCGCCCGCAGGCAATTCGTACGACCAAATCTCCTTGCCGGTTTCTGACTCAAACGCGCGCAGGTGACCGTCCCAGCTGGCGGCCATAAAAATCAAACCACCCGCCGTCACAATCGGTCCGCCGAAATTGACGGCGCCGGTTTGCTGCCCGGGAACGTGGCTCCCCAGCCGCACGTCCCAAGCCTTTTGCCCAGAAAAAAGATCGACGGCAACGATGGTTCCCCACGGAGGAGGAGTGCACGGAACCTGGTGACCAGGCGACAAAAATGTTTCGCGATACATTCCGTAAGGCGCGCCGGTTTGCCGAGCGAACTCGCCCGTCATTCGATTTTGTTCGCGGTCGTTATATACGCCGGCGAGCTTGTCGCGCTCGATCAGCTTCATCCAGATCGCCAGATGATTGGTGTTCATGATCAGCAGGTGGCGCTGCGGGTCGAACGCCGAGCTGCCCCAGTTCACGCCACCCACGTTGCCGGGAAAAACAATGGTTCCTTGCAATGTCGGCGGAGTAAAAATGCCCTCATAGCGGGAAGCCTTGATGCGGTCCTCGCACCACTTCCGTTCTTCCTCGTTGATGCCGAACGCGTCGCTGGGCTTCAGCGCTTCCGGCACGGTCGAAATTCCGGAAGGCTGTGTCGGCCACGCTTCCTCGCCGGGAATGTCGCTCTTTGGCACCGGCCGTTCTTCTACGGGAAACAGCGGCTTGCCGTTCAACCGGTTCAGCACGAACACGCGTCCCATTTTGGTGGTTACCGCAATCGCTGGCGTCTTGTCTTTCCAAGTGAACAACGTCGGTTGTGACGCCACGTCGTAATCCCACAAATCGTGATGCACGACCTGAAAGCCCCACACGAATTCGCCCGTCGATGCGCGGAGCGCCACGACCGAGTTCGCCCACTGGTTGTCACCTTTGCGAATGCCGCCAAAGTAGTCCGGGCTTGCGCTGCCCGTGGGCACAAACACCAGGTCGCGTTCAGCATCCACCGAAATGGTCGACCAGGCATTGCCCGCGCCGGTTCGGGGCTTGGTATTGTTCGCCCACGGAATCGGATCCCAGCTCCAGCGCATTTTTCCCGTGCGCGCATCGAACGCACGCACGATTCCGCGCTCGACATCCACGGCGCGGTTATCCCCGATCGATGAGCCGACGACCACAAGATCCCCAGCGATCGACGTCGCTGACGTAACCTGATAATCGCCGACATCACGCAGATTCACGTCCCGCGTCAGGTCAACTTGCCCTTGGGCGCCAAAATCGCCGCACGGCGTTCCGGTTTCCCCGTCCAGCGCGATCAGCCGCGCATCGAGCGTGCCGATAAAAACCCGCAGCGCGCACGCCGCGCCTGGTTTGGCCGCGGGATCGCGCCACGCGGAAACTCCACGCGACGTAACTTCCGAATATCCGTGCGTCAAATCGAGCTTCGGGTCGAACTCCCAAATCTTTTTCCCCGACACTGGATCAAGGGCGATCACATGATCGTAAGGCGTGCTCAGGAAGAGTTTTCCGTCCGCAAGAATCGGTGTGGCCTCGAACGCGGCTTTATGATTCAGGTCCGTCTGCAAATCCATCGCGCCAGTGCGATACGTCCACGCCAGCTTCAGTTGCGCCACGTTGTCGCGGTTGATTTGTGAAGCGGTGGAATAGCGCGCGCCGCCCGCATCATTTCCATAGTTGGGCCACCCAGCGTCCGGCACAGACTGCGCCCGCGCCACGCAATCCAGCCCCGGCAACATGATGCCCAAAAGCAGCCACCAAGCCCAGCAACTCAGTCTTGAAGTGTTCATATACGAGGAGATACCCCACAACGGCGAGGCACGCAACAAGGTTGCGATCAACGGGCGTGTTGCAGGGACAAGCGGGCCCGGCAAACGCGATGCAGGCGCGCTATTTCACAAAGTCTTCCACGGCTGCGACAAATTCGCCGGTCTTCTCAACTGGCGGCACGTGGCCACATTTGTCGAAGCTTACGAATTTCGCTCCCGCGATTTCCTTGGAGTAACGTTCGCCGGATGCGATTGGCAGAAGTTCGTCCTGTCTCCCCCACACGACGAGCGTGGGCACGTGAATGCCATCCAATTTTCCATCGAGTCTTTCGCTCACCAGTGCAGGACTGCTCAGAATACTGTGCACCGTGTAACTGATATTCGAGCGAATCCGATCGGCCAGATCCTTTTTCACCAGATCGTCGGTCACCCAGCTGGAATTGTAAAATACCACTTGCAATACCTTTCGCTGGGCCGCCAAGGTGCTCGGATTCAGGTCGGGTATCGGTTTGTCCTGCTTCAGGCCCGCGGCATCCACCAGCACCAATCTTTCCACCGGAACCATGTGCTTATCGGTCGACGCCTCCAGCGTGTAGAGCGCGGAAATCCAGCCGCCCAGCGATTCGCCAACGAGCGTGGCTTTCTCAATTTTCAGTTCGTGCAAAAACTCGTTCAGGAAATCCACGTAGGTCTGAATACTGTAGTCGATCAGCGGCTTGTCCGACTGTCCGAATCCAAGCTGGTCCAGCGCGATCACGTGGTATTTCTGCGATAGCGGGCCTACCGCGCGCCCCCAATCGTTTTCTTTCTTGCTGCCTAATCCGTGCACCAACACTATGATTGGTCCAGATCCCACATCCCAGTAGTGCAGGGTCTGTCCCAGGACGACTACGGTTTTGTCCTGCGGCGCCTGTGCCGCCGCTTGGCCAAAGGACGGAATCGCGAATACCGTTACCATCAAAATTAAAGCCAGTTTCCACTTTCCGTTCATGATTCCTCCGCTCGTTGCCTGCACTTCCAAATCGAATGTGAGCGCGCCGTATGTAACACACACGGAGCGCGATTTCCACTTCTGGCACCCGGAACGCACGTGGACCCGGCGGCTCTCGCTGACAATGATTCTGGCGACGCGAAACCAGCAATGAGTTAGACTGCGTCCTTGGTTTGCAGAAACATTTCTCCTTCATGCGCGCTCGGAATTGGAGGATAATTCGTGCGAGGCGCAACATGAAAACGAAAGTGTTTCTGTTCCTCTCGGCGTTCCTCACTTTCAGCGTAACAACCTTTCCACAAAGTCGCGGCGGCGCCACTTCCAGTGGGACAAACCCGCCGACCAATCCCGCGGCGGGACCGGGGCTTCCACCGATATTGGAAAAGCTGCGAACTGGGACGCTTTGGTCCGCCAAGGGCGTCCCGGAGATTATCTTGCGGGCAACGTGAAGGTGGCGGGAGGCGCGCTACCCTGGGAGCCCATTCCGCTTAACGTGATGTGCGCCGGAAAGACTCGCTACACTTCCATCACCGATCCCAAGGGTAATTTCCTGATCGCTCCGACGAGCGCCGACGCCCCCGCAGTCGGCAGTACGGAAGTGAAACCTAAATTCGCGGCGCAGTTCGTCGGATGCGACGTACAAGCCGCACTGGCGGGCTTCGATTCGAGCTCGCTCACCATCGTGAACCACAATATGCTGGACGACCCGAATATCGGCACCATCACGCTGAAACGGGAAGAAGGATCGGCAGGGACCGCGGTCAGCAGCACCACGGCGTCCGCCCCGAAAGACGCGATGAAAGCGTTCGATAAGGCGCGTACCGAGTGGCTGGACCAGAAACCCGACAAGGCCCAAAAGGATCTGGAAAAAGCGGTGCAGGTGTACCCGCAATTTGCCGAAGCCTGGTATCAGCTGGGCAAGATTCAGGAAACTTCCAAGCCGCAGGACGCTGCAAATTCCTTCTCAAAGTCGATTGCCGCCGATCCGAAATTCATTCTTCCTTATGAGCACCTCGCGCCGATCGCCGCGCAAGCCGGCAAGTGGCAGGATGTCGTCGACTAATACGACGCACGCGTTGGAGCTCAACCCGCGCGGCACGCCGCAAACTTGGTATTACAATGCGCTCGGGAATTTCAAGCTGGGCAAGGCGGATGTCGCCGCAGCCAGCGCCACGAAGGCCCTCGCGATGGACCCGCTGCACACGGCGCCTAACACCGAGCAACTCCTGGCCGTTATTCTTGCCGGGAAAGGGGACTATGCCGGCGCGCTGCAGCATTTGCGCAACTGCCTGACCTATGTGCCGGCGGGGCCAAACGCCGACCTTATCAAGCAACAAATCGCCCAGCTCGAAACGGTGGTCCCGGCCCCGAAATAGTGCGGCACATTGAACGAAATATCGTCGCCGTACCAGAGCAGTGCTGCAAGCCCCCGGTGCCATGAAGATTGCGTCAAGATGCCTGAAGATTTAAGGAGCCAATCATGCCACAGGACTCGCACCAGAGAGCCGCGGAGTTCCACGAGCTTGCCGCACATGCCCACCGGGCTGCGGCGGCACACATAGGTAAGGGCGATCACGAGACGGGACACGAGCATTCCAGGCAGGCGATGGAACACTCGGCCAAGGCGCATCAGGCCTCGCAGGAGGCTTTCCAGAAATCGGCGAATTGGGTCCAGGAAAAGCAAACGAAGAAGTAGCGAGAGCGGCTTACTGCTTTTCCCCGGATGTACGATCGCGAAATCGTGTCCGGCTGTCGGACGTATTTTCCCACAAGCGGACAGTGCGAAATGGTAAGACTCAACCCTGCTCCGTGCTTTCAACGACTTAGGATGGTCAGCGGTTTGCATTTCTCATTCTGCCTATGAACACCTTGCTGCGCGACATTCAATACGGGCTGCGGACGCTGGCGCGAAGTCCCGGGTTCACCGCGGTTGCCGTTCTGACGATTGGCATCGGCATCGGCGCCAGCACGACGATCTTCAGCTGGATGCGTTCGCTGATGCTGAATCCGCTGCCCGGCGCCACTCAAACAGAGCGTATCGTGGCTCTAGAAAACACCGCTGCCGATGGCGAGCCGCTCACCTCGTCTTACCTCGACTTCCGCGACTACCGCGACAATCTGCGGCTGGTGACTTCGGTCACGGCGCGCACTGGAAATGTTTTTTCCGTGGGCGATGCTCCGCAGGACCTCGCAAGTTTGGGGCGAACTGGTATCGGGCAACTTTTTCGATTTGCTTGGGGTGCAGCCCGAGGCGGGGCGTTTCTTTTCCGGAGCGGAACGCGACGACGCGCAGAACGCGCACGCAGTGGTGGTCATCAGTCACAGCTATTGGAAAGCTCATTACCACACCGATCCTTCGACGATCGGATCGAGCGTGCGCATCAACCAAACGCTTTTCACCATTATTGGGGTGACCCCTGAAGGCTTCCACGGCACACGTTCGGGGCTGGACTACGAGATGTGGATGCCGCTCACTATGTACGGCCAGTTGACGCACACCGGGACGTGGATGTTGCGCGACCGGAATACGCGCAACTTCATGATGATGGCGCGGCTGGCACCAGGAGGTTTCGATCGAGCAGGCGCGTGGCGAAGTACAAGCGCTGGCCAATCGCATGGCGGTGTCCGACGCGGACTCGAATCGGGGAGTCGGCGCTACGGTTCTGCCCATGTGGCAATCGCACTTCGGCACGCAGTCGATACTGCTGACGCCGATTACGATTTTGATGGGCGCCAGCGGCGTGGTGCTGCTGATTGTTTGCGCGAACCTTGCGAATTTGTTGCTGGCTCGCGCCACCGGGCGCCTGAAAGAGTTCAGCATTCGCCTGGCGTTGGGTGCGCGGCCGGTTCGGCTCACGCAGCAGCTGCTTACCGAGACGCTGCTGATGGCTATCGGAGGATCGTTGTGCGGCCTGGTGCTTGCGAGTTTGCTGGGCGGCGCATTGAGGTGGCTGCTTCCCGGAGTGTCCAGGCCCACGATGTTGCAGCCGCCGCTGGACGGCCAGGTATTAGCGTTCACGATCGCACTGGCATTTGTCGTGGCCATTCTTGCGGGGCTTGTTCCGGCGCTGCACGCGACGCGCGCGAACATTAACGAAGTGCTGAAGGAAGGCGGGCGCAGCGCGACCTCCAGCGCTCAATCGCACGGTTTGCGCGGGCTGCTGGTGATTTCCGAGGTTGCTCTCGCGGTGATTGCTTTGGTTGGCGCGGGACTCTTTCTGAAAAGCTTCCAGACCGCGCGGGCGATGGATCCCGGCTTTTCGCCAGAGGGCGTCGCGCTGGCGCAATTTGATTTTTCCACCGCCAACTACGATGCGCAGCAGACCGACACATTCTGCCGGCGTCTTCGCGAGCATCTCGAGCAGCAACCTGGCGTGACCTCCGTGAGTTACGACGATTCTGTGCCGTTGGGATTCAGCGGAGGAAATTGGGAGTCGCTGGAGGTGGAAGGTTACGTTCCCGCCGCGAACGAAAACATGAAGATCTATCGAGATCTGATTTCACCCAGGTTCTTTGAATCGATGAAGATTCCGCTGGTGGAAGGGCGTGATTTCGACCTGCGCGATGACCCGAAGTCGTTGAAAGTAATGATCGTCAACCAGGAATTTGTGCGCCGATTTATGGCTAATCGCAGTGTGATCGGGCGCAAAGTGCATGGGTGGGGCGAATGGTTCACGATTGTGGGGGTCGCGAAAGATAGCAAGTATCACCGGGTCAATGAGAATCCTCAGCCATACTTCTACATTCCCATCCGGCAGATTTTCCGGCCGGAATACGGTTTGACGTTCCACGTACGGACTTCCGGGCCGGTGAGCGAAGCGATTGCGGCGCTGCGGCGCGAGTCGACAGCGATCGATCCATCGCTGACGATTTTCGGTGCTGAACCAATGACGGAGTACGTGGCGGCGTCGCTGTTCGGAGAAAAGATTGCGGCAAGTCTCTTGAGCGTGCTGAGCGGATTGGGATTGCTGCTCGCGGCGGTCGGACTGTACAGCGTGATGGCGTATTCGGTGGCGCAGCGGACCAGTGAGATTGGGATTCGCGTCACGCTGGGCGCCCAGCCAAGGGACATCATGCGGTTGGTGATCCGACAGGGTATATCATTTGCGTTGGTAGGCCTGGTTGTGGGGTCGCTGGCTGCGGCGGCGCTGGCGCGGGTCATTTCGGCGATGCTCGTTGGGGTCAGTCCGGCGGACCCACTGGTGTACGCCGGGGCGACCGCGTTCACGGTGCTCGTTACGCTGGCCGCTGTGGCGTTTCCGGCATGGCGTGCGATGCGGGTGGATCCGGCAGTGGCACTTCGCTGGCAGTAACGCGCTATGTACGAGCTGTTGTTTCTGGCAGGTAGCGGGTGAGCCGTTTGTCCCAAGTTCCGCACCCTCTCAAAGCGAGCGATAGATAGCGGGCTCGATTTTGCCGATGAATAGAAATCCTACACCTCGGCATTGCGAACAAATCTTGTTTCGTTCAAAACCGGTCGCCTTGCAGTAACCGCATTCTTCCCAGTCAGCGATGTTGGTAGCGCTCTGGTTTATCCCGTGGCAGCGTTCTCCGCCGATAATCTTGTTGCATCGACCGTTCGCCACCGAAACGTTGTATCCTGCCGCCCCGCACTCGGTGCAGCGAGTTGTCGGCACTTCTCTCTTCAGAGCCAGATGATACCTCCTACCCAGCCCGGCCCGTGGCCAGTCAACCGGAACCGTTATGCGGCAATGTCTAACCCTTCCAGATGTACTTGCCGCATGCGCAAGGGACCGTCTCGGTGGGACGCGCCTTTTCCATAGGTAGACGACAGACTGGACATTTCTTTTGCCACATAATCTTTCCTTTCCTTACTCGATTCAGTTTCGCATCGGCATTCTTTGCAATCCGTTTTGATCCTGGAGTTCAATTTGCACCCTCTTACGCATCGGAATCCTCAAGTAGACTAACGCGTGGCTAAATGAGCGTCTGTGCCAGAAAGAACACATTTACTGGCCGTGTGTTGCCGATTCATGTCCAGACCACCTTCCTGATCGGGGCCTTACCGGAAGCTGACCCGCGATTTTCGGGTGTTGCGCTTTCCGCTTGCTCGCTTTAACCGCAAACTATCGACGGTCGACTCCTGCTTTGCTACAGTGGCAACTCGAAACCATGGAGCCAATCATGCCAATCCCGCAAGAACTTCTGGATATTTTGGTTTGTCCGGCGTGCAAGGCGCCGGTGAAGCCCACCGCGGACAACTCGGGCTTGAAATGTCAGGCGTGCCGACGCGTTTATCCCGTGCGCGATGAAATTCCTGTCATGCTGATCGAAGAAGCTACCATCGCTCCGGAATGACCGGTTGCTAACGCATGGAAAAATCACCCACTTCCGCTACTCTCGCTGAATCTGTGCCCCGGTTGAAGCGAATTGTGCCGCGGATGCGGGGCAAACGCATCGGTGTGGTGGGCGATCTCATGCTCGACCGCTATCTTTGGGGCACGGCGTCACGATTGTCGCCCGAGGCCGCGGTGCCGGTCGTGGACTTCGTGGAACAGAGCGAGTGCCTGGGCGGGGCTGGGAACGTGGCCGCGAATCTGGCCGCACTGGGCGCGCGTGTGGAAATGTTTGGCGTGATTGGCGGTGTTGGAGCTAAGGATGCTGCTGACGAGCCGGGCGCGGCGCTGCGGAAATGTCTGCGGGCGGCCAACATTATCGACAAAGGCGTGCTTGCCGATCCCAAGCGCATCACTACCCTCAAAACGCGGATCATCGCGCGGCATCAGCATATCGTGCGCGTTGATCGCGAACGTCGTGAGCCGCTGCGTTCGCAAACCGAAGAGCGCATCTTGCGCTCCCTATTCGCCGCGCTCAAGGGCCTTGACGCGTTGGTGCTTTCGGATTACGACAAAGGCCTGATTACCGACGAATTTGCCGATCGCGTTCTCAGCGCTTGTCATCGGCTGAAGGTGGCGGTGTTTGTCGGACCGAAGAGATCGCGCCTGTACGCGTATCGCGGCGCGAAGGCCATCGTTTGTAATGCCAAGGAAGCGGGGCAGTTCGTTTCGCAGACCCTTAGTGATGAAAAATCAGTCGAGGAAGTGGGTCGGGGACTGCTGGCGCATTTTGGAGCTGGCGCGGTGCTGATTACGCTGGGCGAAAAAGGGATGAGCTTGTTCGAAGAATCGTCGCCGCGGCACCTGAATATTCCGGCTACGAGTTTCGAGGTGACCTACGCGCGAGTGGGCCAGGCTGGCGTTGATCGCGGGGCTACCGGGCGCCAGGTTTTTGATGTTACCGGGGCGGGCGACACGGTACTCAGTGTGTTGGCGCTGGCGTCAGCCGCCGGTGCTTCGCTGCCGGACGCCGCTACGCTTGCGAACATTGCGGCTGGCGTCGTGGTTGGAAAACTGGGTACGGCTAGCGTGAGTCCTGCGGAGCTTCAACACGCGTTGGATGAACTTCGGCAAGAAGCGTGATCTGAAGTTGTGTCGTGGAGTGTGAAGAACGGAACGCGAATCGCGAGTCACGCGCGGCACCGATTTTATGGCGGGAAAGTCAGCGACTTGTCGCTGGTTACGACCCAGATACCGATCACGCGTGTTTTCTGGCTCTGCTCTTTGGTCGCTGGGTCGACGGGGCTTGGCATAGGTGAGAACGGGCTAATCGCCACGGCCACTTCGACGGCATTCGAACCGGCTGGCGAGCTTTCGCGCATGACGCGGTAACTCTTCACCGGCCCGAAGTATCCGTTGGGGCCCCAGTCGGCGAGGAAATCTTCCATTTTGTAGCTAGGCTTGGGCTTCCAGAGTTGGTAGGCCTTTGCCGTATCACCCGCGACCACCGCGTCGAAGAAATTCGCCACGGCTCGTTTTTCTGGGTAAAAGCGAAACGTCCACCAGAGGGACACGATGGCAACTAGGATGAACGCTGCAATCGTGAAGGCCAGTGGCCGGGATTTGTGAGATGTTGCCGGAGGCGGATCGAGAAGTGACACGTTAGGGTCTCCTGCCCTGCGAGCGTCAGAGCAGCCGCTGGAACGAGGCGATGAACGCGCGTTCTGCGACACTCACACCGTAACAAAATTTGTGCGTGAGAGTAAATGATTTCGGCGGGTGGAGCTCAGCCCTGCAGCGCGCCAGCCGCGCCCTCGGGCAGCTCGATTTCGTACTTCGTGCGGACTTTTTCTGCGTGTTGTTCGAGCGCGAGCGCGATCAATCGATCGATCAACTCACGAAAGGGAATTCCGCTGGCTTCCCAGAGCTTGGGGTACATGCTGATCGAGGTGAAACCGGGGATGGTGTTCACTTCATTGAGAAAAAGCTTGCCGGGCGCGCGTTTTTCCAAGAAAAAATCGACGCGGGCCATGCCGCTCAGTTCGAGTGCGCGAAAGGCCGCTACTGCCAGCGACTGGATCGTTTTCACTTGCGCGCCTTTGAGTTTCGCGGGAATCAAGAGTTGCGTGCCGTCTTCGAGATATTTCGCGGTGTAATCGTAGAACTCGCGGTGCGGCACGATTTCTCCGGGGATGGAAGCCTTCGGGTCATGGTTGCCCAGCACGGAAACTTCGATCTCTCGCGCGACCATTGCTTTCTCAACCAGAATCTTCATCGCGAATTCGGCAGCCAGATTCAGCGCCGGGGCGAGTTCCGCCCGAGAATGGACTTTGGTCATGCCGACCGAGGAGCCCAGCGTTGCGGGCTTGACGAATACCGGGTACTTGAATTTGCTTTCGATGGCGCGCTGAATTTGCTTTGGATTCTTTTCCCAGTCGTGGCGATGAACGGTGATCCACGGCACCACGGGAATTTTCGCCACTTGCAGCAAACGCTTGGCGACGTCTTTGTCCATCCCGATGGCGGAGCCGAGCACGCCCGCGCCAACAAACGGCAGCCCCGCAAGATCGAGCAGACCCTGGATGGTGCCGTCTTCGCCGAACGTTCCGTGCATCACGGGGAAAATTACGTCCAGCCGCTGACCGGCGCCGCCGCCGCTCAACGGTACCAGCGACGCGTCCGTGGGGTCGGCGGTCATCATCACAGGCTGGCCGCCGCGCAAGACTTCTGGGAGCATTTTTTGCGCGCCCACGCCAATGCGCCAGTGACCTTCCTTGGTGATTCCGATGGGTACGGCTTCGTACTTTGCGGGATCGAGCCCGCGAATCACGGAAGCGGCGGAGGCCAGCGAGACTTCATGCTCGCCGGAGCGCCCGCCAAAGAGAACTCCCACCCGCAATCGTTTTGTTTCGCTGGACACGTTCAGTATTTTTCCAGAAAAGGCCGCGGGCTAGAAGCGTCGCGCGGGGTAGTGTTTCCATGGCGGAGCAGCTAGAGTATTTTTTGACCTAGCGACGAGAGCACCAGCTCTACGCCCAGCAATGCCGTGCGATTGTGTTCGTCGAGGATGGGATTGATCTCGACAACTTCGAGCGAAACCATCGCTTCACTGTCAGCAATCATCTCCATGGCGAGATGCGCCTCGCGATAAGTGACCCCGCCGCGCACCGGCGTTCCCACACCCGGCGCGTCGGCGGGATCGACAAAATCCATATCCAGACTGACCGCGACACCCGCGGTATCGTCCATCGCGTATTTCAGCGCCTCGGACATGACATCGCGCATTCCCCGCTCATCGATGTCGCGCATCGTGAACACGTGAATCCCCGATTTTTTCACGATCTTGCGTTCCTGCGCGTCCAAATCCCGCGCCCCGACGATCACGATGTTGCCCGGCTCGGCCTTGGGCTTGAAACCCATCAGGTCAACGAGCTCCGGTGCTCCATAACCCATGATGGCCGCGAGCGGCATGCCGTGAACGTTGCCGGACGGCGAGGAATCCGGCGTATTCATGTCGCCGTGCGCGTCCAGCCAGAGGTACCCGATATCTTTCTTTTGCTGGCGGTAAAAACTTGCCACACCGGCAGCCACGCCAGCCGCGATGGAATGGTCCCCCCCAAGAACGACGGGGAGAAAACTTTCGGTCAGCGATTTTTCCACGGTTTTGGCGATATCCAGACAGGTTTCCGCAATCTCCTGCAAATACTTGGCGCGTTTTTCGCCGACGGGCATTTCCTCAGGCTGCTTCACTTCCAGGTTGCCGATGTCCTCGACGGTGAGCCCGAGCTTCTTGATGGCCGCCTGCAGGCCGGCGCCGCGAAGCGCCGATGGGCCCATGTCCACGCCACGGCGGCTCTGGCCGAGGTCCATGGGTACGCCAATGATGCGAACTTTTTGCGACATGCGAAGATCCTGAGGCGATGACTGGTGACTCGCGGTTGGTGACTGGCACACCTTCAGGGCAGGAGCGCACGAGTCACACGTCACGGTGCAACAGTCACTCTAGAATGCGAGAAATGCAACGAAAAGTGCAGGAAGCGACGCCAACTACCCCAACTAAGGATACACGCGGTACAGCATGCGCGGAAAGGGGATGACCTCGCGGATGTGCTCGACGCCACAAATCCAGGCGACCGTGCGCTCAAGTCCCATGCCAAATCCCGAGTGGGGAACGCTGCCGTAGCGCCGCAGGTCCAGATACCACTGGAACGATTCTTCCGGTAAGTTGTGTTCTTTCAATCGCTTAACCAGGAGATCGTAGTCGTGAATACGCTGGCTGCCGCCAATGATTTCGCCGTAGCCTTCCGGCGCGAGCATGTCGAAGGCAAGGGCGAGGTCGGGCCGCTCGGCATCCGGCTGCATGTAGAACGCTTTGATGGAAGCCGGATAGCGGTGCACCATCACCGGCCGGTCGAACTCGTTGGAGACGAGGGTCTCTTCATCGCCACCGATGTCATCGCCAAATTTCGACGGATTGCCCTGCTTCTGCAGCAACTTGATGGCGTCTTCGTAGCTGATCCGCGGGAACGGCGGCTTCACGTTTTCGAGCTTCTTCGTGTCGCGCTTCAGCGTTTCCAGCTCGCGCGGCTTGTTGTGCAGCACAGATTGCACGATCGCGCTAACCAGGCCTTCGCCGAGCGCCATCATATCGTTGAGATCGGCGTAAGCCGCTTCCGGCTCCAGCATCCAGAACTCGGTGAGGTGACGGCGTGTTTTCGATTTTTCCGCGCGAAACGTCGGTCCAAACGTGTAGACCTTGCCGAGCGCCATCGCGGTCGCTTCAATGTAGAGCTGACCGCTCTGCGTCAGATAAGCCTTCTGATCATCAATGTAATTCACTTCAAACAGTGTCGACGTCCCCTCGCAGGCCGCCGGCGTAAACATAGGCGCGTCCGTCAGCGTATAGCCCTGGCTGTCCATGTAGTTGCGCGCGGCCCGCTCCGCCTCCGCGCGAATGCGCAAGATCGCCGCCTGCCGCGGCGTGCGCATCCAGAGATGCCGGTGATCCAGCAGGAAATCGACCCCATGCTCCTTCAGCTGTATCGGGTAAGGCTGGCTCTCGGAAACCTTCTGCACCACCTCAATTTGCGTGACGCCGAGCTCATACCCGCCGGGAGCCCGCAGCTCGGCGCGAATTTTGCCTGTCACGATGACGCTGGATTCCTGCGTCAAACCCTTGAGCGCCGCGAACGCCTCGGGATTTTCCTTCAACGCGACCACCCCCTGAATAATCCCCGTACCGTCGCGAAAAATTGGAAACAGCAGTTTGCCCGACTCGCGAAGGTTGTACAGCCAGCCGCGAATCGTGACTTCCTGGCCGTCGTGCTTTCCTGCTTCTTCGATGGTGATGATCGTCATGGACCCTTTCGCGTCATGGCCTTGAGTTACGTCGCTGCCCGGCTCCATCGCGAGAATGTGCAGCGTATCAGGGCGTTGCATTATTTCATCCTCCGAAGCAGTGCTGACCAGGACGTATAGAATATCGCGCTTCACCGCAAAGATGCGACCTCAGACGCGGGCCGCGCAGCGCTCGCCGATTGTTTTTCTAGTTCGGAAAGTAGATGTAGGGATTCTCGGCCGTTTTTGTTGCGTCCAGCGCAAAACAATGGTTTCCCGGCGGATGCGACCACTGGCTTCGGCGCGATACTTCGTCTTTTCCGCGATTTTCCATGGAAAATGTCGCGCACAGTTCGTACTGGCTTCCTTCCTTAACGTGATATCCGTAGGCCACGCGCGTTATGGGATCGGCCAAAACAACGCCAGAAAGTTCGTCCAGGTGCTCGGGTAGCTTATGGTTGTTGGAATTCCAACGAGCATCGATTTGATTGCTCAGTTGATACAAGTCCTGCACCCGCTTGTTGTCCCCTCGCAGCGTGCGCTGTTTCTTCGGCGCTCCCAGGTACGAAAATCCCAGAATAACCATCGCCAGGACGGTTACCGCGCTGACCAGGGCCATGATTGCGTCGCGGCTCAGCCGGCCACGGGCACGAGGTTCGTCGGATTTCCGCACGCCCGCGAAATAGTAAAAGAACACGCCCCCCGAGATCACCAGAACCACGAACGCTTTGGCAAGAAATCGCGACGTAATCTCGCCGCGCAAAAGAGTCGTCAGCGCTGCAATCAAGTCGCCCATAAAAACCGCGGCCGCAACAACGAGCGCCATGTACGTCAGCCACTTGCGGACGGGCGAATCCAGTTTCTCAGGATGCTTTCGCTCCTCGCTGACGATGGCGCGCGACACCAGCAGGTAGACAGGAAACGCCACAAGGATCGTCGCAAGCGCCGAGGCGATACTGTAACTCTCCATTTGCGGATAGTAGCCGTTGGGAAAGAGCGAATCCTCGAACCAGTGATCAATCAGCGTGAATGCCAGCCAGCCCAGGCCGCAAGTCCACGTCGCCAGCGTGGAGAAGACCAGCAAATAAAAGAAAGCGTCTTTGGCCGCGGTTCCGGCACTGCCACGGCGGGGAATTTCGATTCCCGTCAGCCGTTCATACTGGGCGGCGAGCGCTTCGTAGACCTCTTTTTCTGGCCATCCGCGAGCCGTCAAGATTCCGACGATGGACTGTTCGGACGTGCCGCTTCCTCTGGCGCGTTCGACGAATTCCGAAATTTTGGGGTTCACAGCCATCCAGCGATTGTATATCCGAATCCCTCTGTATATCCGAATCCCCGTGTGTATCGGAATTTCTTTGTAAATCCGAATGCCCTTGTAAATCCGAATCCCTTGTAGGGGCCGAGCTTGGCCCGCCCGGCGTCACCCAAGGCACAATTTTCGACGGGCAGGGAATATCGCCCCTGTCGGCGAGGGGCGTCGGTGTCAGAAGGATCTGGCACGTGCCTGAGTCGTGTGGCAAGCATAACGCGCTTGCATTCAGCGAGTTATCGTCACCACCTTTTCGGCGGCTGATGTGCTGCAACTTCACTACCGCCCTCAACGGGCGCGCCTCGGAAGCAGGGATCGGACGTACCTGACGCCGAGCCCGGTTCTTAAGTTAGATGGAGGAATGAGATGCGGAAGCCGACCCTCCTCAAAAGCATGCTCTTGGTTGTAGCCTGCGTTGTCGCCGGCGCAGCGAGTTCCGCGGCCGCGTCGCACGGCGGGCACGGATCCCACGGAGGCGGCGGGCACTCGCGCGGCGGCGGATTTCACGGCGGGGGATCTCACGGCGGCGGCCACTCCCACGGCGGTAGCTTTCATAGCAGCGCGTCTCGGGGCGGTGGACACCTTAACGGCGGTAGCCGACATAGCGGCTTTTCGGGCGGACTCCATGCCTCACGACAAGGAAACAGCGGCGCATCCAATAAAGGGTTCGGATCGTTCTCGTCCAGGCAATCCGCAAATTCTGGATATGGCCGCAGCAGTGGCTGGTCGAGCGCCAATCGGGCCTCGACTGGACGGTGGAATTCGGGAACTTGGTCTGGGCGCGGCTCAAGCTCGAGTTGGGGAAACACGTCGAGGTCTGCCGCTTCGTTCGGAGCGAACCGGCCGCCAAATTCTCAGCAAGGCTTAAGCAATTGGTCGGGAAGGAGCTCTTCGCTGGCGAGAAATACATCGGGTGGCGGGATGATGACGAATTCCTCGTTTAACCCCAATCGTCCTCCCAGCGCACAGCGAAATTGGTCGAATGAATCCGCTCGCGGAAGCTGGGGTTCCGGTCGGGGAACCCCGGCGGGGCGCGTCCTTTCATCGGACATGAATCGGCCGGTTGGTCGAGCGAGTTCCGCGAGTTGGACGTCGTCCTCTTCTTCGCGCGGCAGCCAACTTGCCGGAAGCGCGATGCGACGAGGAGCGTTCTCTGGATCCGACAGGCCGCCAAGCGCTCGATCCACTCAAGAAAACTTGTCGAGCCGCGAAAATTTGTACGGGTCAGGAACGTCCAATTTTGATGCGAATCGCAGCCGGTCCAATTTAGGCAACTCGCGCTTCTCAGGTAGAAATCTCACAAATGCATCCTTCTCGCGATTCGGATCAGCACAATTCGGCGGATCCCAATCTCACGGTTTCGAAGGCAATAGCTTCGCGCGGAATGGCTTCGGACGCCAAGGCTATGGGCATGGCGACAATGGTCGCAGCGGCTACGGCTATGGTCGCGGCGGTTGGCACGGCGGTGGCTGGTACGGTGGTGGATGGCACGGCGGGGGCTGGTACGGCGGAGGGTACGGCGGCGGCAACGATTTCTGGTTTCTAGGCGATCTGTTCGGCCTTGCGCTGAACTTTAGCAGCCTCGCCTTAAACCCGTGGGCTCCTGTGGGTCTGGCCGGCTGGAACTTGCTGGACACCGGCATCCAAGCACTCAGCAGTTTAGACAACAACGATCAGCAGTCGGCATACAACCCGCCGCTCTGCGGAACCTACGATTCCGACGAGAATCCTGGCTGCATGCAATAGCCCAAGCGCGGCCGGCCTTTACCCCCACTCCTCTTCCAACCGGTCCACAGATTTGCGCGCGGGCGCGAGTTGCTCCTGCACGCTGGGCGCCTCGGGTCCGATTTTCTCTTTCAGTTCCAGCGTCAGTGGAAGATTTGGTTCCGGCGCGGTCTTGAGAACCTTGACCGCGGCGGCCCAATCGATCGTGCCGTCGTAGGGCGGAAGGTGCTCGTCCTTTTCGCCATGATTGTCGTGGATATGCACGCCGGCAACAAGCTCGCGAAGCGGCTCAAAGCTGTCCGCGATGCGACTTTCCTCGGAGCCGTCGGCCAGGTGCGCGTGGCCGATATCGAAATTAAAGCGCAGCCCGGCAAGACGCGTTTCGTCCACGAACGAGCGCAGATACTTTGGCGCGCCCATCTCACTGGTGGTGTTTTCGACGCAGATCGTGACGCCCCGATGACGCGCGTGCAGAATCAAATGCTCGAGCGAGCTGAAGGCCGCGTCACGCTTGCGCGGGTCAGCGGTTTCGCGCGGGCCGCCCATGTGAAAAATCATTCGAGAAAACGGGATCTCTTCCGCGACATCGAGGGCGCGTTTCAGCTCGTCCATGGCCTCGATGCGGCGGACGCGTTCGACTTCGCAGATCGAGAGTGGCTGGCCGCCCTCGCGGGTGGCGCTCAAGTCGCGGCTGGTGGGCGCATGAAGCGAAGCCAACATGAGGCGATTGTCAGCGAGCGCGCGCCCCATCTCTTGCACCTCAGTTTTTGCGGTGTAGTCGAAGTGACTGCGCGAGCAGAAAATCTCCAGCCCGGCAAAGCCGGCATTCGAAATCTGGCCGAGCAGTTCGCGTGTGAGTTTGCGAGAAACGAAGATATATGTTGAGAAGAGTCTTTGCATAGACGTGCCTGGGATATTATCCACGAGTTTCAAGAACTAGCTCGCGGCTTCGTCTTTCAGGTGTTCGAGAGAGGAAAGAGGGCAGCGGACTGAAGGAAAAAACAACGAAAAGTCACATCTCCGCGCTCTCTGTGCCTCCTTCGTGCTCTCCGCGTTAACTTTTTGCTTTCCGTCTTGGCGGCCCGTGAACAGAGGTCAATACCCCGCGGCGCTGCCACCGTCGCGAGGATCGGCGGCGCCGAGCCGGTCGCTGGTCTTGGGATCGATGCCAATCGCGTTGACCAATCCGATGTGACCGCGGCGCTTTGTCGTGAAGCCCCGTGCCTGCAACTCCTTCTCCATCGCCGCAGGAAAATTCTGCTCCATCAAAATTAAATCCGGCAGCCACTGGTGATGAAAGCGTGGAGCGTTGATGGCGGCTTGCGCATCCATGCCGAGCCGCATCCAGTTGATGACGCTCAGCAGCGTCGCGGAAATGATTGTCGGGCCGCCGGGCGAGCCGGTCACGAAGCTAAGTTTGCCGTCACGCAGCAACATTGTCGGCGACATCGAGCTAAGGGGCCGATGTCCGGGCGCGATAGCATTCGCATCGGACTGGATCAAGCCGAACAATGCATTCGGGACGCCGGGCTGCGTTGTGAAGTCGTCCATTTCATCGTTCAGCAGAAATCCCGCGGGACTGGTGACATGCGAACCGTAGCTGTCGTTCAGCGTGTAGGTGCTGGCGACGGCGTTTCCAGCCGCGTCGACCACAGAGAAGTGCGTCGTGTACGGACCGTCGTTAAAACTCACGGTTGTTGGCACCGCGGTGGATGAGGTTCCCGCGCAAATGTGCGGTGTGCCGGCTTTGACGGTTTTGCTGGACGACGCATGCTGCGGATCGATAGTGTCCTCGAGTTCCTTCGCGTAGCAGGGATCGATCAGTCCGGCGACCGGCACGTTTGAGAAATCCGGATCGGCCAGATAAGCCGCGCGGTCGGCGAAGACCCGGCGCATGGTCTCCGCGACCATATGTACGCTCTCGACGTCGTCCCAGCCCTTCAGCGGAACATTCTTTAGCATGTTGAGCGCTTCGATGATAGCCACGCCGCCAGAACTAGGTGGCGGCGAAGTGAGCACTTCCCAGCTGTGAACGGAATCCTCGCGATCGTTGACTTTGTATTCGGCATGGAGCACTTCGCGAACTTTCGGCCTGTACTGCGCCAGATCGTCGAGCGTGATGATGCCGCCGTTGCGCGTTATATCGTCGATCACGCCGCGCGCGGTTTCGCCACGGTAGAACTCGGCGGCGCCATTTTTAGCGATGCGTTGCAACGTAGCCGCGAGTTCCGGTTGGCGCAGCGTGTCGCCCGCATGCAGCATCTTGCCGTCATTCAAGAAAATGCGTTTGCTGACGGGAAATTGCTGCAGGCCGGATTTCTCCTCGTTCAGTTCGTGGGCGAGTTTTTCGCTGACAAGAAAACCCTCTTTCGCTAGACGGATCGCGGGCGCCATCACCTCCGCGAGTTTCAGCGTGCCGTAAGTTTTCAGCGCCAGCTCAAGCCCGGCGACCGTTCCAGGCACGGCCACCGAACGATAGCCGAGAACCGAGCCGGTAACATTTTCGTTGGGTATGAGTTTCCCGTCGGTGCCGATGTACATGTTGCGCGTGGCTTTACCCGGTGCAACTTCGCGGTAGTCGAGAAATTGCGTGCGTCCGTCGGCAAGGCGCACCAGCATAAAGCCGCCGCCACCGATATTCCCCGCAGCGGGCTCGACAACCGCGAGCGCGAATGCGACGGCCACGGCGGCGTCCACCGCGTTTCCGCCTCGCTTCAGAATCTCTACACCGGCTTGTGAGCCCAGCTGCTCGTCAGTCGCAACCATGCCATGCGCTGCGCGTACTGCCTGTTTCGGCCACTGCTCCGGCTGTGTCGGCATGCGGCCGATATTCCGCGGCGGCCTGGCCATGAGCGCTGGGGGCGAATTGCCAGCGGCAAAGCCAAAGCCAGCATTCGAGCGCGCTCCCATGTTGCGGCACGAAATTTCATCGAGACGACGACAGTAAGGGATTCGGCAAGGAGCGTCAAGGCGATCTCGTCAATGCCACTGTTGGATTCGTGTCGGCTACCTCGTCAGGACCTGCGCGGTCGGTCCGGTGTTGCTGGTGAACGTCAGTCTGAACCTACGCTCCTGGCAGCGCGAAGGTTCCGCCGTTGGTGTTTACACCGGCGACAGCCGGGCCGTTCACAGCTCCGACATTGGTCGCTGGAGCCTGTGTGGCAGCCGTTGGAGTACTCGTGGCAGCAACGTTCGAGGCTGGCGTTTGCGAAGCCGCGGCTTGGGCCGCCGCTTCGAGCTGATAAACGAGACGGCTGTACGCGTCCGGGTTGAAATCGTTGATCGCGTTTGCGATTTGGTCCACCGTCTGAATGGCGGCCGTGCTCAAGCCCAGCGCCGCCAGCGAATTATTGAGCGTTTGCAACTGCGCTTGGCTCACGAGTGTACCGGCCGACGCCGCGGTAGCGGCACCGATGGCGCTTGCGCTGTTCGTCGCTGAAGCGGCCGCGGCGGGCTGCTGCGTCGTCTCCGCTGGCGCAACGTTCGCGGCGGTGACATTCCCATTCGTGCCAGTCTGGACTCCAGCTACAGCGACAGCAAGCGTTGCTGCAGCAGGTGCGGCAGCGGCAGGAGCTGGCGTGGTGGTGATGGTTTGAATCGGGGTTTGCGCCGTGCCTTCAACGAGCGAAACTAACGGCGGGACCAGCGGAGCCACGGTGTTTCCCGGCGCCACTGCGGAGATTTGTCTGCGCGGGCGTTGATTGCGCCAGCAAGGAATTCGCTGCCGCCGTGAACAAAGGAATTTGCGCAGCCGTAAACAAACCCGCGGCCTCGGCGGTTGCATTCGCAGCTCCGGTTTGTGACGAGGGCACAAACTCATCCAGGATTGCTTGGGTATTCACCGCTCCCGCAGTGGCAGTGCCCGTTCCGTTCGTTGCGGGCAGCGCTTGCAGTTCCTGCGCCGTCGCCGTCTGATTCAGAAGACTTTCCGCGAGATTAACAAGACCTGTGGTTGCCATGATTCACCTCCAAGCATGCTGGGCCGGTGCGTTGCATCAAGGAATTCCCAGAATGGGAATGATCGACAGGACGGGGTGGCTAAGCTCGACGGCCATTCGTCGCCTGATGCCAGACAAGCTTTGTATCGGCAGGCGCGTCACAAACTTTAGGGGAACTACTCGAAATTTTAGAGTCCTGTTCTCGCTGGCTGTTTCTCGCTTTCGCTCGTTTTTAGCTTCGCTTTTTCTTGCTTGGCTTTCTTGAGTTGCCGGCGATTGTTTCTTGGGCTTCAGCGCTCGACTTAGTTTTCGCTGAGAAATTCGACCGTGGGCGGGCCGGGTAGCAGGCCGGCCTGGGTGCCTTGTTCGATCAGTTCGGTCACGGCTCGCCTGCCTCGCTCGCCGTAGCCCATGGTCCATTTGTTGACATACATGCCGATGAATTTGTCGGCGAGCTCAGTTTCCATGTCGCGGGCAAACTGCATGGCGTAGTTCAGGGCTTCTTCGCGATGATCGAGGCCGTAGGCGACGCTATCTCGGATGGTTTGCGCGATCTGGCGGCCCATTTCCGGGCCGAGCGCGCGGCGCACGGCATTACCACCGAGGGGTAGCGGGAGCTTGGTGCGCTCGTGCCACCAAACCCCGAGATCCAGTACGCGGTGCAGGCCGAGCTGTGGGAACAGAAGCTGGCCTTCGTGGATCAGCAAGCCGGCATCGACGACGTTGGCTTGTACGGCGTCGAGAATCTTGTCGAAGGGCATAACGACCGCGTCAAAGTTGGGCTCGAAGAGCTTGAGTGTCAGGTAAGCAGTGGTGGTGAGTCCCGGGACGGCCACTCGCTTGCCGGCCAACTCCTGCTGGTGCAAGGGCTTGGAAGCCACGACAATGGGGCCGTAGCCTTCGCCGAAACTCGCCCCGCAGTCGAGCAGGATGTACTTGTCGCGCAGGGTGGGATAGGCGGCGAAGCTGACGGCGGTGACGTCGTAGGTTTCCTTGAGCGCAGCGTCGTTCAGCGTCTGAATATCGGACAGCACGTGCGTGTACTTGTAGCCCGGGGTGGCGAGCTTATGTGTGGCCAGGGCGTAAAACATGAAGGCATCGTCGGAATCGGGAGAATGCGCGAGCTTGATTTCCAGAGTCTGCTGGGAGGTTTTGGAGGTGGCGGGCTGGCCGGACATGGTTGTAGTCACATCCTCTTTCTGAATCGCTGCAACTCTGACCCGGCGACTTCGACATGGTGCAAGTCGGGGCCCGGTGCAAGTCGGGCGGCCGAGGGACCGCAGGGCGATGAACTGAGCCCAGGCGATGGCGGTTTCCCGAAACGGAACCTCCGGCACGGGAGGCGCGATCTGGAAATCGAGAGAAGTCGCTTACGGCGCGAGGACTTGCGTCGCACGGGGCCGGGGCTGAATTTCCGCAGGGAGAGACTAGCACATCCGGTGTCGGCACAAAAGAGCGCAAAGGGTGCTGCGCTGGCTCGAAAGGGCGAAGTAAAGAAGTAGGGAAGTAATGAGGTAAAGAAAAAGGATGAGTGAGGCGAGATGGCGTCGCCAGGGAAGCGGTTCGCGGATGGAAGGTGCGGACGGCAGCCCGTAGCGGAGGACCGGTTAGCAGTTTGCACCCCTCCCCCGATGAAGGGGAGTGGCGGCCTTTGAGCGTACGTGCCCACCGTCCATGCCAAACGGCGCGAAGGATGGGCCCCTCCGGTCAGGGTAACCCTTGGAGGGGGGCGTAACGGTTATCACGCCGAAGGCTGCGCCACGGTAAGCAATGACTGCCTGTTCATTTTGACAGTCGTATCTCTCCTTCTCAGATGGAAGACTGTTGAACTGGATTAACAGGCGTCCAGTACTGATAATCGCATCATGGAGAAATTCTCAGCCCAAATCGGCGAGACCTTCTCCAGCTTCCGTATTTTGGAAAAACTTGGGAGCGGCGGGATGCGCTTGATCTACAAGGCGGAAGACACTCCTCTCCACCGCTTCGTCGTGCTGAAATTCACCCCTGGCGGCGTAGAATTAGGTCCTTTTGATGGTACAGTGCGCGGGCTCCGTCCAAAGCTGCGCTCGCCTGGATTTGTCGATCCGACCTCGGTGTCCATTGGAGTGCATGGAATATGGGCCTTCTAGCAAACCTCAAACTTCGCCGAAAACTGCTGATCGCCTTGGCTCCTCTGGCGATCATGGTGATAGTTGCGGGTGTGTACTCGTCGATCCAAAGCAAGAGGATCGACACCTGGTATAGCGACTTAATTGATATGGAGGTTCAGGGACTGCGAAGCGTTTCTGAGGCGCGGAGCCAAACGAATCGATTTGGAATGTTTCTGTACGAGCTCGTGGCCGAGACCGACCCCGCAAGGAGGCCGGCCATCGACGCAGAATTGGATAAAACCCGCGCCGACTACGAGTCGGTGATTGCGGAGGCCCTCCAAAAGGTCCCCCAGCGCGCAGACGAAATCAAGGCGGCGGCGGCTCTCTTCGATCAAGCCATACAAGACGCGCGCACCGTGCGCGCCATGGCTATGGCGGGCAACAATCAAATAGCCCTCAACACCATGCACGGGAGTGTGAGTCAAGAATTGGCGGAGGCACGAGCGGCGGCAATCAGGATTGTAGATGAGATACGCAAGGAGATTGACCAGCGCTCCGATGAGCTGACCGCCAAAACCAACCGCTCCATTCTGATCACTTGGCTCGTCATCGGTTTCGGACTCATCGCCTCTTTCGCGCTGGCCGCTTATATCCTCCACGTCGAAGTTATTCGGGAGCTCTGGTCTGTACGCGACAGCATCCAGGGAATAGCCGGCGGTCATCTCGACCAATCCATCCCCTACCTGGAACAATCGAACGAGATCGGCGAGATTGGCCGCGCATTGCACACTCTACAGGGCACCGCCCGTGATCGCGAGACGCTGTCGTGGGTCAAGGCGGAGACCTCGGCTACCGGCGTGCGCCTTCAATCCGCCGAAGATTTCGCCGGATTCGCCACCAGCCTGATGTCCCGGATTTCTGAGTCGATTCCTCTGCTCTACGGAGCTTTTTATCTGGCCGACGAAACCCGTACTCGCTTGACACGCGTAGGTGGATTTGCGCTCGAGAATCCGAACGAACCCCGGCAGTTCACTCTCGGAACCGGGCTCGTGGGGCAGGCTGCACTCGAACGGCGGCCCCTGATGATTTCGGCGGACTATGCCGATCACATCCATGTTTCCACTGGGATGGGGACTCTTGCTCCAAAGAATCTCTTGTTTGTGCCTATCGTTAATCAAGATGTCCTGATCGGAGAGCTTGAACTGGCGACCGTTTCACCGATGTCCCAACGCCAACAGGCCTTGCTCGACGCCCTGTTACCATCGGTTGCCATGAATGCTGAGCTTTTGTCCGGCAATATCGAGACCAAAAAGCTTTTGGTACAGACCCGCGCCCAAGCGGAAACCCTCGCCGCTTCCGAGCGTCTGATCCTTGCGCGCAAGGAAGAACTGGAGTCCAGCAACCAGGCGCTAGAGACGTCAAAGGAAGAATTGCGGCGGGCTAAGGAAGTGGCCGAAGACGCCACCAAGATTAAGTCGGAATTTCTTGCCAACATGAGCCACGAAATCCGCACACCGATGAACGCCATCATTGGCATGTCTCATCTGGCGCTCAAGACCGACCTCGATCCGCGCCAAAAAGGCTACGTCCGCAAGATTCAGCAATCTGGCCAACATCTGCTGGGAATTATCAACGACATTCTGGATTTCTCGAAGATCGAAGCTGGAAAATTGGCGGTTGAATCCGTCGACTTCGATCTCGAAAAAGTTCTGGAGAACGTCAGCAATCTGATCTCGGAGAAGGCCTCGGCGAAAGGCCTGGAGCTGATCTTCGACATTGATCCCGCTGTTTCCACTCATCCCAAAGGCGACCCTTTGCGCCTCGGGCAAATTCTGATCAACTTCTGCAACAACGCCGTCAAATTTACCGAGCACGGCGAAATCATCGTTAAGGCTCACGTCCAAGAAGAAGACGAAAAAGGCCAACTAGTTTGCTTCTCTGTAAGCGACACCGGCATCGGGCTCACCGAGGAACAAATGGGCCGTCTCTTCCAGGCATTTGAGCAGGCCGACGCTTCGACGACTCGCCAGCACGGCGGTACCGGGCTCGGCCTCGCCATCTCTAAGAAATTAGCGCAACTAATGGGCGGCGACGTCGGCGTCAAGAGTGAGGTCGGCAAGGGCAGCACATTCTGGTTTACCGCTTACCTGGCAATGGGCGAAGCGATTGCAAAGCGCGTTCCCAAGACCGACCTGCGAGGCCGCCGCGTGCTGATCATCGACGACAACCCACAGGCCCGCGAAGTCCTGTCGAGCATGCTGGTGAGCATGACCTTCCGCGTGCATGAAGCGCCGTCCGGCAATGAAGGCATCGAAATGGTCCGCCAGGCTGCGGATCGCAATGAGCCCTACGAAGTGATCTTTGTCGACTGGCAGATGCCTGTTCTCGACGGTATCGAAACCGCTAAACGCATCAGGGCGCTGCCCAATCTTGCCGTTCGTCCGCACCTGGTGATGGTCACCGCCTATGGGAGGGAAGAGGTGTTGAAGCAGGCCGAACAGGCCGCGTTTGAAAATGTCTTGATCAAACCAGTCACGCCTTCCATCCTGTTCGATTCTGTCGTTCAGGCCTTGAGCGCTGATCACTCGGCCGCACGCGAAGTCCAGTCCAGTTCTGGCGCGGAGCCAAACCTCGCGCCCATCCGCGGCGCGCGCGTCTTGCTTGTTGAAGACAATGAACTCAATCGCGAAGTTGCACTAGGTCTGCTTGAGGACGCCCAACTTTCCATCGAAACGGCAGAGAACGGCGCGATCGCCGTTCAAATGATCACCAGGCAGGACTACGATCTTGTCCTAATGGACATGCAAATGCCGGTAATGGATGGCGTCACCGCGACAAAGGCGATCCGCTCGAATCCCCGCTTCCAGTCTCTACCCATCGTTGCCATGACCGCCAACGCCATGGACCGCGACCGTCAATTGTGCCTCGACGCGGGAATGAACGACCACCTCGCCAAGCCAATCGATCCGGACAAATTATTTGAGGCGCTGCTCCGTTGGATCACCCCGCGCGCAGCCGCTGCGGTAGCGGCGCAAAGTCCAGTCTCACCCGCGTCTCTCTCTACACCAGCTACCGGCTCCGATTCATTGACGATCTCCGGCATCGACACAGCGATTGCCCTGAAGCGCACTGGTGGCAACCTCAAGCGGTACGAGTCACTCCTTCACAGATTCGCAGATTCCCAAACGGCCGTAGTCAGCGACATTCGCGCTGCGCTCGTCGCCAATGACACTCCCACAGCCCAGCGCCTCGCTCATTCCCTGAAGGGTGCCGCAGCTAATCTCGGCGCTACAGCGCTCGCCGAAGTTGCCGCCAAAGCCGAATCTGCCATTGACTCCAATCAAGGCGTCGCTGCGGCTCTCGAAGCCCTCTCCCATTCACTTGACACTTCACTCGCCGCGATCCGCACGGCTCTGCCAAACGAGACGACGCCAGATAGTTCCACGCTCGCCTCCGCCGATCCCTCGATCGTGGCGCAACCCCTCTCCCAATTGAAAAGGCTTCTTGAGAATGACGACGGCGAAGCTTCCGATTTCATCCTTGATGCTCGACCCAATCTTTGCAAAGTTTTGACTGCCGCAGAAATTGGCAGCCTCATCGGACACGTCGGCAACTTCGCTTACGCCGACGCGCTCCAGTCTCTTTCCAGCATCGCTGCTCGGTTGTCGCTCAAACTGGAGTGAAACTATGTCCGCAACACCGCAACTGAAGGCACAACCACAGAAGTTGATCCTGATTGTCGACGATACTCCCACCAACATCGGCGTCATTTCCGGCGCCTTGAAGGACTCCTACAAAACGAAAGTGGCTACGAGTGGCGCGAAGGCCCTGGCGATCGCTGCAGAGGAGGAAAAACCTGATCTCATCCTCCTCGACGTCATGATGCCCGAAATGGACGGCTACGAGGTCTGCTCCCGTCTGAAGGCCGACGCAACCACTAGGGAAATACCCGTAATTTTCCTGACCGGACAGACGAGCCCCGAAGACGAGACGAAAGGTTTTGATGTCGGCGCCGTCGACTACGTACACAAGCCGTTCTCTCCGGCAGTAGTCAAAGCCCGCGTGCATAGCCACATCCTCCTTCGTGAAGCCCGCGCACAATTGGCAAAACAACTGCTCGACATCAACGCGGAATTCGAGATGGCACGGCAGATCCAGTTGTCCATCCTTCCTCACACGCTCCCCAAGCTCCAAGGACTCGACATTGCTGCTCGCTTTCTGCCCATGACCTCCGTCGCCGGAGACTTCTACGATTTCATCCTTATCGACGAAACTCACCTCGGCATCCTCATCGCGGACGTATCTGGCCACGGCCTGCCTTCCGCTCTGATCGCCTCCATGCTCCAGGTGGCCCTGACCGCGCAGGTGAACCACGCCTCGCATCCGGAAAAGGTATTGTCGGGTCTGAATCACGCGCTCTGCGGCAAGTTCACACAAAATTTTGTTACCGCGGCCTACGTCTACGTGGACTTGGAAAATAATTGTATGCGGTACGCCGGTGCGGGTCACCCGCCGTTGCTTCTCTGCCGCGCATCTTTCGGGAAAGCCGCCAAAGTTCTCGAAAACGGTTTGATTCTTGGCATTCTTCCGGAAGAAACTTACAACGTTCTCGAAATCTCTCTTGAGCCGGGCGATCGCATCGTCCTTTGCACCGATGGAATACTCGAAGCTGCAAATCCAGCTCAGGAGGAGTTTGGCGCAGACCGCTTCATGCGCTTCATGGAAAACAATCAGAGCTTGCGTGCAGATCAATTTGCCGATGCGTTCCTGGATGAAATATCACGCTGGTTGGAGCAGCCCCCGGAGCAAGGGCAACAAGACGACATCACCCTGCTCGTGATCGGCTTTCGTAGCAACTAGATTGTGCCAACCTGACGGCAACACTAAAATGTCACTCCCTTGGGTCTTTTCCGCCTCCCGCGCGGCAGGTCCGTAAATGTCCGTGACCAAAGCAACGGGTGGTCTCACCAGCTTCCTCCAGAACCACCAAGTGGCGCTGATCACCCTGGACATCGGTGCGAACGACGTCGATGGTTGCGTGAGCTCAACCGCCATCGACAAGACCTGCATCGATGCGGGTTTCGCGCGCGTCAGCGCAAAACTTGCCGTGGATTCTCAGGCAACTGCGCAAAGCGGCGGGCCCGAAGACGCTCATCGTCGGCATGAACTATTACGATCCGTTCTTGGCGGCGTGGGAACTCGGAGGGAACGGACAGGCACTTGCGCTTCAATCACTCGTGGCGGCCACGGAATTTAACGCATTGCTAGGTTCTATTTATCAGCTGCGGTGGTCTCGTTTCAGCGCGCTATCACCCTCGACCCCAACTTCGCCTTGGCCTACTCCGGTCTAGCTGCGAGCTACGTAGACTTAGGGGAAAGCAGCCTCGCGACAGCGAATGGCAAGAAGGCTTATGAACTTCGCAAAGAGACGAGCGAACTAGAAAGGTTCGAGCTCGAATCTCGGTACGATTGGCAGGTTACTGGCGATCTCGAAAAAGCGCGGGAGGTGAATGAACTCTTCGTGCAGACATACCCACGCGATGCTAACGCGCATTTCAATTTGGGCAATATCTACGACAACCTCGGGCAATATGAGAAAGGCTTGCAGCAAGCCCGCGAATCCCTTCGCCTTGAGCCGGATGCCGAATTGAATTACTCCTATCTGGTGTACTCGTATGTCACCTTGGATCGCCTGAGGGAGGCCCAAGACGTTGCGGAAGAGGCGCTGGCGAAATACCCCGACTTAGCTTCCGTGCACGCAGACCTCTACCTCTTAGCTTTCCTGGAAAACGACTCGACGGGAATGGCGCGACAGGTGGCTTGGAAGGAAGGCAAGAGAGACAGTGAAGGTCCACCGTTCGAGTTCGACGCTTATAGGTTCGCGTGCTCCGGACAACTCGCGAAGGCGCGTGAGCAGACCCGCCGGGCGGTGGCGTCAGCCGAGGAGGCCAAGGAGAAAGAGACGGCGGCGAGTCACGAAGCTGATGCGGCCTTTGCGGGAAGCGCTCTTCGGCAACCGACTCGAAGCACGACAACTGGCCACCGCTGCGCTCCAGCGTTCTAGTGGACGGGACGTGCAGTACGCGGCGGCCCTGGCATTGGCGATGGCCGCCGATTCCGCGAAACCTCAATCGCTGGCAGACGACTTGGCCAGGCTCTTTCCGGAAGATACGATCGTTCGATTCAATTATCTGCCTACGCTTCGCGCACAACTCGCACTCAACACTAAGGATGCGGCAAAAGGCATCGAGATGCTTCGGGTCAGTTCTTCTTCTTCTTACGAATTGATGACACCGGCTAACCCTTTGCTTTCACTGGACCTGTACCCACTTTTCGTGCGCGGCCAAGCCTATCTGGAAACAAATCAGGGCAGCGAAGCAGCGTCTGAATTCCAGAAAATTCTCGACCATCGTGGTCTTATGGTTTTCGAACCTATCGGGGCACTCGCCCATCTCCAACTCGGGCGAGCCTACGCGATGCAAGGCAACCGCGAGAAAGCTCACATCAAGTATCAAGACTTCCTCGCGCTGTGGAAAGACGCCGACCCAGACATCCCCATCCTGAAGCAAGCCAAGGCGGAATACGCGAATCTGCAATAACAGCACGAAGAAATGCACGGCCTTGGCCGAGCAGTCCCACAGTCTAGATCCGTTTGATTGTCGCGAACCAGGCCGGTGCGCCGTTGTCGTGGAATCTCGTCTGAATCCGGTCCGGTTGGATGGCGGCGACCTTCCATCCATTGCTGGGCTGGAACGCCGCTCTCAGTTCTTCCTCGCGGATGGGATGCGGGCCAGTATCGGGACCATCGTCACTGAAGCACAACACATACAGGGTTCCATCGTGCTTGGTCACCGACGCTAGACTCGCCACGTATCGTGGTCGCTCGTCGGCGTCGAAGGTATGGAACAGTCCGCAGTCCAGCACGGTCTCAAACATGCGGCCCAAATGCTCCAGCTGGAACGCGTCAGCCGCAGCGAACTCAACCTCGATCCCACGGTCGTCGGCCTTCTTTCGAGCGATCGCCAGTGCCGTCTCAGCCACGTCAACGCCCAGAACCGACAATCCCAGCGAGGCGACAAGAAGAGTGTTCTCGCCGGTCCCGCAGCCCGCATCGAGGACCGCTCCGGCGAATCCGCCTTCGGATGCCAAACGCGCTATTGCTGGCTGCGGCTGGCCAATATCCCAAGGTGCAGGGCCATCGTGGTAGGACGCGTCCCAAGGCCGTCCCGACATCCGTTCGTGACTGGTCGGAGGCCGACCCTTCAACGGATCGTCGGCGAAGGTTCCTGATCGCTCCGGCATCTTCGTCCCCTCCCTGCAACTGATGTTGCCACCTCATCGGTGCACGCCAATCCACAGGTCTTGACTATTCCTCGACGAGGGTGTCCCGGACTGATGCGGCATTATACGCGTTGTGCCGATGTCGGCATGTTGGGTAATGATTTCCAGCGAAAGTTTTGGGGCAGCTGGTGCCCGCAACGCGCTTCACGGTGCAACTAACGGTATTGAACGGTCTACGCGGATTTGAATTTGCGCTTGTTGATTCCCAAGCTGGCGATTTTGGACTCGAGTGTTTGCCGGGGAATGCGGAGCAGGGCGGCCGCCCCTGTTGGACCCGAAACACGGCCGCGAGTCGCCGCCAGCGCCTTCTCGATTGCTTCCTTTTCCTGGGCGGCGGACTTCCTGGCAATCGATATGACGCCCTGTAGAGCGGAGGAAGGCTCGGCGGACAACCAGCTCGGATCCACGGAGAAAACGCCGGTATCAGAGACGATGACCGATCGTTCGATCACGTTCTGTAGTTCCCGAATATTTCCCGGCCAGGCATAGGACGCCAGCAGGTCCATCGTCTTCTTTTCGATGGTCTCTATTTTCTTTCCTATCTTCCGGGAATAGAGCTGTATGAAGTACACAACCAGTGCAGGGATGTCTTCTTTGCGTTCGCGGAGAGGTGGAATCTTAATGGGGATCACGTTAAGGCGATAGAACAGATCGCTGCGAAATGCGCCATCGGCGATCGCTTTTTCCAGGTCGCGATTGGTC
This sequence comes from uncultured Acidobacteriota bacterium, assembly GCA_963832615.1. GTDB lineage: Bacteria > Acidobacteriota > Terriglobia > Acidiferrales > UBA7541 > Acidiferrum. The sequence continues at coordinate 402,847 of CAWHVA010000027.1, read as the reverse complement.
GCGGCGATCACCCGCACATCCGTTTGGATGGTGCGGTTTCCGCCAACGCGCTCGAACTCCCGCTCCTGCAAAACGTGCAGCAGAGTGACTTGGGTCTCGGCAGGCAGCTCACCGATTTCATCTAGAAAGATGGTGCCGCCATCGGCAAGTTCGAACCGGCCCAGCCGCCGCTGCAGGGCTCCTGTAAAAGCTCCCTTCTCGTGACCGAACAGCTCCGCGGCGATCAACGTGGTGGGTATGGCCGCACAATTCACACTCACAAAGGCGCGGGAGGCGCGCGGTGACCGTTTGTGGATGGCACGCGCGATGAGTTCCTTGCCGGTGCCGGTTTCACCGGTGATCAAGACGGTGGTATCGGCCGGGGCCACCTTGGCAACCCGCGTAAGGACCACCTGCAGCGCCGGAGACGTGCCCACGATCTCCTCGAACATCGAGACTTTGTCGATCTCCTCGCGCAGAGCGATGTTCTCTTTGTAGAGCTGGTCCTGAAGTGTTTTTATTGCTGCGAAGGCGGTCTCCAGAGCGGTCCGCGATTCGTGTTGCTCGGTGACATCCATGGCGGTACCGATGATTTCGACGACTTCGCCGGACGCGTTCGCCAACGGATGCCCGATCACATGGATGTACTTGGTCCTACCCTCGGGAAAGACCAGACGGTACTCGGTGTCGAAATCGGTCCTGTTTCGAATCGCCTGATTCACAATCGCGTGGTAAGGCGTGTCGTCAGGGTGCAGTCGCAGCCGCGCAACCTCTGAATACACGGGCAACCCGGGAGCCGGATCAAGCTCAAAAATCCGGTACATCTCTGGCGACCAATAAACGTTCTCCATGTTGCGAACGTCCACCGCCCAGCTGCCGGTATGGCTTACTCTCTGGGCCTCGGCCAAATAAGATTCGCTCCGCCGCAAGGCCTCGTCGGCACGCTTGCGCTCGGTGATGTCCATGGAACTGCCGACGAAGTGCACGACTTCGCCGGAGGCGTCCAAAATTGGATGGCCGACGGTATGGATCCACTTGATGCGGCCGACTGGCAGGAGGATTCGGAATTCCACTTCGTAATCCGCCTTTTCGCGGATGGCGCGCTCGATGGTGCCTTGCCAGTGAGCGCGATCGGCGGGAAGGACGCGCTGGAGGCGCTTTTCCCAATCGGGTGGGCCGTCTTCCGGATTGAACTCGTAAATGCGATACCATTCATCGGAGAGGTGCGACGCGCCTCTTCCCGCCACCTGCCAGACCCAGCTCCCCGAATGCGTGAGCCTTTGCGCTTCCGCCAGATAACTCTCGCTTCGCCGCAAGGCTTCTTCGGTGTGCTTGCGCTCGGTGATATCGGTGACCGCACCTACGACCTCGACGTTGTCCGCGTCATCGTTGGAAGGACGGCCCATGACCCGCACATATTTGATGGATCCGTCCGCCATCAGCAAGCGATGCTCAAAATCGAACGCCGTCCTCTCGCGGGATGCGCGTTCCATGATTTGCTGCACGGTCGCCCGGTCCTCCGGGTGGATTCGCTGGTCGATCAATTCAACCGTAGGCTTGACAGTGAGCTCGCAATCAAATATTTGATAGCTCTCTTGAGACCAGTAGACCTCTCCGCTGCGAACATCCCAGCCAAAGCTGCCGGTGTGGCTCAATTTTTGCGCTTCGGCCAGGTAAGTTTCGCTTCGCCGCAGCGCTTCCTCAGAACGCCTGAGTTCGCATCTTTCCTGGGCTTCGCGTAAAGCGCGTTGCACCGAGGGCACGATCCTCGACAGCCGGGTCTTCAGAACGTAATCGGTAGCGCCGAACCGGAGCGCTTCAATAGCCACTTCCTCGCCCAAGGTTCCAGAAACAAAGATGAATGGTACTTCCGGCCAGTTTCGCTGAGCAATTTTCAGGGCAGACAGGCCGTCGAAGGTAGGAAGGGTGTGGTCCGCGAGAATCAGGTCAAAGCCGCGCTGTTGGAGGGCCGTGACAAAATCAGCCTCAGTTTCAACACGCGTTAGCTGGCAGGTGATGCCGTCGGCCGCGAGCGTTTCCTGGACAAGCTCTGCGTCCTGGGGGTCATCTTCAAGATATAAAACACGCAGCTGATATTTCATTTCCCAATTAGTGCTTTTTTAAACTTCCTGGCGGCGGCTCGTTAATAATTGCCCAAAAAACTCCGAGCTCCCTCACAGCATTCACAAAATCGTGAAAATCCACGGGCTTTACGACGTATGCGTTCACGCCCAGCTTATAGCTCGCCACCATATCCTTTTCTTCATGAGAGGAGGTCAACACCACCACGGGAATCATCATGAGCTTGGCATCCGATTTGATCTGCTGCAGCACCTCCAATCCGTTGACCTTCGGTAGTTTCAAATCGAGCAGCAGGACGGCGGGATTGCCATCCGGACGGTCACTGAATTTGCCCCGGCAATATAGATAGTCCAGTGCCTCCTCGCCATCACGAGTGACCACAACCTCGTTGGCAAGATTGTATTCTTCCAAAGCCGTCAGGCTGAGCTCCACGTCTTTCGGATCGTCTTCCACCATCAAGATTCGCCCAAAATTGGTCATCACTTAGACTCCCTGCGATTTCGAAAGTGAGAAATAGAAGGTGGCGCCCTTATCCACTAGACCCTCCGCCCAAGCTCGCCCTCCATGTCGGTGAACGATGCGCTGAACGGTTGCCAACCCGATGCCCGTCCCTTCAAAGACCTCAGGCCCATGGAGACGCTGGAATACGCCAAAAAGCTTATTGAGATATTTCATATCAAAGCCGACGCCGTTGTCTCGAATGAACACCACCACCTGATCCTGATTTTGCTCCCTGCATCCTATCTCGATCTCGGCCTGCACGCGTGTGCGCGTGAATTTTACTGCATTCGAAATCAGGTTGACGAGTGCTAGCCGCAGCATGGAGCGGTCTCCGTACCAAGCGGGCAACCCGCTAACCTTCCAAACAATATTGCGCCCGTCCGTCTCCTGCCGCACTTCAGACAGAGCCTCTTGCACAAGTTGGTCAAGGCTGACCGGCGTCTTGTGGGTTTCTGCGCGGCCTATTCTGGAAAAGGCCAGAAGGTCGTCGATCAGATTGCCCATACGGTTCGCCGATTCCAGAATCATGGTCACGTATCGTTGGCTTTTCTCATTTAGAAGGGACGCCGTATTCTTTTGCAGAAGTTCCGTGAACCCGGCGATATGGCGAAGCGGCGCGCGGAGATCGTGCGAAATGGAATAAGCAAAGGCTTCCAATTCCCGGTTGATGGCTTCCAGCTCAGCGGTTCGTTTTGCGAGTTCTTCGTTGAGAATGCTCGTTTCCTGTTCGCGCCGCTTGCGCTCGGTGATGTCGTTATTGGTTTCCAATATCGCGGTGGGCTGTCCCTGCTCGTCCCGCCGCAACGACCAGCGGCTCGCGACAACGACCTGGGTTCCGTCAGCCTTGCCCCGCTCGAGTTCACCGTCCCAACGCCCGGAACGCAGCAGTTCCTCGCGAATCTGCTCGATCGGCGCCGGAAAGACGGTATGCAATAACTCGGGAGAGCGCTTGCCAATCGCTTGCTCGGCCGTCCATCCATACAACTCCTGAGCTCCCCGATTCCAGTAAGTGATGACGTCGGTCATATCGCGAACGAAAATCGTGTCGTGCGTGAGATTCAGCAAACTGGCCTGCTGGGTGCGTTCCGCAACCTCAATTTTCAATTCGTCGCGAGCTTGTCGAAGGTCTCGTTCCACGCGGCGTCGCACGGCGCTGAACCACGTGACCAGCGAAGCGAAAGTGGCGAACACAATGAAATAAGGGAGATCGGAACCGGAGACGTAGAAACTATATAAGGGCTGTACGAAGAAGTAGTCGAAACCTATGCAGGACAGTACCAGCGCCAGTACCGCTGCTCCCGTTCCCCCATACCATGCAGATACGGCGACGGCGAGCAGGAAAAGCGGAACCTCCACGTCGCGGAACTCGAACCGCTCCAGGAGCAATGCCCCGCCAAGCGCCACAGAAACGGAAAGCGCAGCGAGGCCATAGCTTTGAATCGTAGAGAGAGGGCGCGGCAACTGGGGTTTCCACTGCACGACGGGCGTGCCTCGCATCGACAATTGCTAATTCGTTTGGTGTTTAACGTGAAGGGTCATGATATCGCGTTTTGCCTCATCGCGTTGTTGGCAAACAATCGACTCCTGTAGCGCGGCTTCGGCGCATCCTGTGAGTGCTTCGCGAAATTCCGCTATCCGCTTAGCGGGACGCGGAGGCAGATCGGGGCGTGTCGTTCCATTATGTTACGCGAAATAGTAAGCATCGCGAATAGGGGTTAGTTCACGAAATCCGTCGCATCTGGGATTGGAAGTTGAGATTTCCGGCGGTGAAGAAAGCGAAGATGGAAACGCCGGCCTGCCGAGGCCGAACCGCATCTCCATTCGAAGCTATAGCGCGGAGACGATATGAGCGATGGCGTCGTCGAAGGTGGCTTTACCGTCGAGGTACGGTTGCCAGAATCGCTCGAGAAGTTTCAGGTAATCGTCCCAGCCGCGTTGGTAAAGGCGTTCGCGGAACGCGTAGGGCGTGTATTCGCCCTCACCGGCATTCGTGTTTTCCTCATTGACGACCGGCTTGATGATTTCGCCAGTAGTGTAAAACACGAGCGCGTGCCACAGATCACGCGGAATTGCTTTGTCGCGCTGGCGGCATTCCCGATTGATGGCCAGTTGCACGGGCTCGGCAATGCCGTTGGAGGCTTCATGGAACAAGACCTCCAGCGCGGAGTTGCCTTGATTGCGGGGATCGGTGCTGGAGATCACCACGCGCAGCGGATCCAGCGTGGTGTAAGCGCCGGCATAATTTGCAAATGCGGTGACATCCACGCGGATGCGTTCCTTGGGCCAGCGGGTTTGGTAAATCTCAGCGAGGCGCTGCGATAACTCGACGCCTTTCACGCGTACCAGCGGCGACACGCCGGCGATCCATCTCCGGTTGGCGCGGTCGTGCTCCGGCCATTCATGCGTGCGATAAACGGGAGCGGCGGCATCCAGGATGCGTGTCAGCTTTGGCGGAAGGCCGGCGTCGCAGGTTTTCTTTTTTGCGCCAGAAAGTTCGTCGCACTGTTCGAAATCGCCGAGCTGATTTTTCAACAGGATCAGCTCGGTGTTGAAGAGCAGATCTTTGTCCTGATAGTTGGCGGCGTAGTAGGCAACGGCCGCGTCCCATGCGAGTTGTTCGCTCGGCGTGCGTCGGATAGCGGCTCCCGCGCCGGACGGACTGCCTCGGCCGTCGCGCGATTGCCGGGCTTGCCCATAAAGCGTGTGATGGAGATTGATCCAGAACCCGCTGTGCAACTCGAAGACTGGGAGCGGACCATATTGCGAATCCACTTGCGGCTCTGCCGCCGCGCCGGGCTGCGGAAAAAGCAACAAAGCGGCGATCAGCACGAGAACCATGCGCGCGAGTGTTGAGTAGCCCATACGGAAACGCTCGATGGTAGCGCCAAGTGCGCCGCGGCACAAATGTTGCAGCCTCGGCAAATCAAATAGCGATGCGGAGGTAATCATGACGAACTGGCGCGCGTTCCCGAATCACTCTTCCATGTTTCTAAGCGCAAGGCATAGCGGCCTTTAGCAGCCATCCAGGAGCGCGATATGGTTTTCGGCCGGGTTGGTCCCCCAATGAACGCCCATGCCCAGCCCTGGACTGACGTAGACGACGCGTGCTTCCGTTTCAAAGACATCGTCGCCGCTGCGCAATTGAATTCTGATCCGTGTCTGGGGAGGGAGAGGACTCAGCGTGTCGATGTAGCAGCCACTGCGGCTCACGTCCGATGACCGCGCGTTCAGCACCGTGGAGTTGAGTGGTTCGAAAACTTCCGCGACCAGCGTCAGCGCGTACCTCGGCCAATCACGTCGATCGGCCATTGAGTCTGCCATGTCAGGGCTCCTGGAGTGTCCTGCCCTGAGAGACCCATGGGTAGCAAGCGCCGCTCGTCGTCGTGAGCGTCGCCGTCGGAGGATTGACCCTGCAACGTAGTGTGGGAGCCGGCGGGGCCGGGGACAAGCCTCAACCGCACCAACCCGCTCCAAAGTGTCAACGCACCGCCGAGTTCAATCGCCTCATTCGACCTTCGGGTCCACTTCGCTTCCAACGGAACCCTGGCGATCCGCGCCGTGCAGCCCCCCGTTCGCATCCCGAAAAAAGGAGCGGCGACCCGTGCGGCCATAGGTTTGCGGCGTGGCCGCGAGGGCGAATTTCGCGGGCGCGCCAAGCGTGCTGGCCCCGGCGATGACGTACCGGAAGTTGTAGCCGCTCCGCGCGCCGGCAGCGAGATCCGCATCCAGAAGGCCGGCGGCTTCCGGGCCGGCCACTGCTCCACGCTTAGTCGGCCCCAGGTTTGCCAGCGAGTCCGGCAGACGAGTGTAGGTGTGGCGATACGTTTCGACGGCATCGGCGATGAGCTTGAGCGCATCGATGGCGGCGTGCTCGGTGAACTCAATTTGCGCAGCGTCCCATTCGGCGGCCAGGGAAGGCAGATCAAGCAGCACGAGGCCGACCGAGAGCAGCTTCCATTCGCCATTTTCGCGGACCAGCCCCATCTTCACGTGCATCACGTTTGCGCCAACGGTGTCGGTCGCGTCGCGGATCTCCACCGGCAGGAAAGCGAGATTGTCCGAAATCTCCGCGCCGCCAATTTGCGCTTCGGCGGCCCCGCCCGGAGTTTCGCAGCGTACCAGTGGCCTGCCCGACGCGCCGGTCACCAGCGAGGGTCTGCCAGGCTCATCCAGCAGAACGAAACGCTTCATGAGCGCAACGCGCGCCCCCGGCGTCAGTGCCGCGAAAGTTTGCGCGTTGCGCGCGGTGAGAAATTTCGTGAACTCCCGTTCGCTTTGCGAACAGGCCGCTGCGAGCGCCTCCCGCAACGCCAAGCTGGGACCCGTGAGGCCGTTTTGGGGGTCGGCGCTCGGCCGCGAACTGGATTCTTGTGCGCGACACTCACTGGCCGCGAACAGCGGCAGCGCGATGACGACGAGAAGAAAGCGCGCGCTAAGCCCGTGCGATTTCAAGTTAGTCCTTCGCGGCGCCAAGAATCGCCGCCAGGTTTTGCGTAAAGCTCGAACGCGGCATCACTTCGTCGCAACCCGCGGCGCGCGCCTGCGCCGCCAGGTCCGTTTGCACATGCGACAGAAACCCGATGACGCGCACATCATTCTTGCCGGCCCGCACGCGCTCAATCACCTGAATCGGCTGGCTTCGCGCGTTCAAGTCCACGATCACCAGCTTAGGCGCGGGTTCGAGCAGCGTAAGCAGGGCGTCACCGTTCGCGGCCACCTTGAGTTCCATGCCGAGATGCTTTGCAGTTTCCGCCACCTTCATCTGAAAAAATAAATCGTCGATCAACGCCACAACTCTGTCCATGACCTAAGCCTCTCTATCCCCACTCCGTCTCTGTGTTCTCCGTACCCTCTCGAATGAATCTTGTTAAGCTCTTCCCGGGACAGGAAGTCCGGGTAGCACAGACACTCTTGTCTGTGTTTCCCAGCAGATGGCCAGACGCTGTAACGCTTCTAGACAGACGCCGACTCTGTTCGAAACGATGCTTGAACAGGATCAGCTCTCGCTATGGTTGAACAGAGATTGATCGGAGAATTGCAGCTACCAGCGGCCGTTCCAACTTACGCGTTCATTACCTCTGCCCAGACCACACGCAATAAATGCCAACAAAAGCCTAGTGCCCGCTCCCGCTGCTGTGCGCGCCGACAGTATCGTCCGGCACGGCGCCCTTGCGCCCTTTGACGCGATCGTAAACCGAGATTTGACTCACCGACCCAAGCGCCTCGTTGTAGAACGTCGGCACACCCAACGCCGTCCGCAGTTCTTCGTTAAACCTGCGCAAATTCTCCAGGTGCAACGCCAGCGCCGGGAGTTTCTGCCCATCATCGGTCAGCAAAAATTTCTGGTACCCAGCATCCCACAAGCGCGTGAATTGCCCCTTCAGCATGATCGTGGGCAAAATCGTCATCTGGTAGTGGTCGTCGGCTCCTTTTCGAAACTCCGCCCCGCACCCATATTTCTCCACGCGCACCACCCCGCGCGTGCTGCCGACCTTGAAGCCCAGCGCCGCCAGTCCTTCAATTGCCTTCGGTGAAAACCGTTCGTCGACATTCCACATAGGATGTTTAGGGTAATGAATGAACGTGCGCCTGTAAAGGGCCTCGGGCAACCAGAAGTTTGTCAAATCCCGGCGAGAGAATTGTGAAAAGTTTGCGGGGAGCGATTAACACAACTGCAACAATCAGTTGCACTGCCATTCACGTGCCTGTTTTATCAAAGTTGCGGACGCTGTCTCGCACCTGTGCATGATCGCAGGGCAAACCGGATTCTTTCGTGGGGAGGTGCATCCCCGCCGAAAACCTGTCGAGGAAAAAGGGGCACTAGGTATGGCGAAACTCATTCGTTCGTTGGCAGTGTGCGTCTGCAATCTCTTCTTGGTTGTTCTCTCCTGTTACGCGCAGCAAACTCTCGGGTCCATCAACGGCACCGTCGTTGACAGCTCCGGCGCCGTGCTCCAGAAGGCTACGGTTAGAATTCGCAATTTGGCCACGAATGACGAGCGCACCGTTCTGACCAAAGACGATGGCTTCTATCTCGTCTCGGATCTACCGATCGGTACCTACGAGCTTACTTTTTCGCGCGACGGCTTCGGGACCGAGATCCATTCAAAAATCCTGGTCCAGGGCGATCGCACGGCCACCGTCAACGCCTCCTTGCAGCCCGGGCAAGTAGCTACCACCGTTACGGTCACTGGCACCCCCTGTTGAATCAGACCGACATGACCAACGGCTACACCCTGGGGAAGCGACCTGATCGAAAATATACCTCTTGGAACAGGCAGCTTCACTCAATTGGCCGTCTTGGCCCCCGGCGCCAATGCGGATTTTCTTAGCGGTGCGGGCACCAACGCGGGGTTGGGCAATCAGAACATCTTCGCCAACGGCCAGCGCGACACCAGCAACAACTTCACGGTCAATTCCGTCGTCGCCAACAACCTCTTCAACGGCCTGTCCTCAAGCTCTGTCGGCGAGAGCCGCTTCGTGCTCAACACCAACGAGCAGTTCAAAGCCGGCGGCCAAATTCAAACCGACTCGTCCGTTTTTGACGCCATCGGACAACCTACTGCGCCGCCGCCCCACCGCCCAACGCAATCCCCAGCGTCCCCGCCTTGCTCGAATTCAAATCGTACACACCAGTCCGCAAGTAAACCTCGCCCCCGGGCACATCAATCTCCTTATGCACCTGCAATCCCACTCTCGTAAGATCCGCATACACATCGGGCTTCAGCGCAATTTCGCTCTTCTTGCTCACCACGCCTAACGCCTTCCCGTCACGGTCGTAAGCAATCACCGTGACTTCGATGCCTCCATGCCGCACCCCATCCGCCGTCGTCTCCAGCCGCAGGTCCTGCGGCGAAATCGCGAAATCGAGCCCATAGCGAACAGATGGTTTTCTAAGCTCCTCAATGCTCCCCGCCTGGGTTCGCGGTACCGTTTTCAGCGGCAACACGCGCACCTTGTACATAATCTGCGCAAAATCCGGCATCCCGAATCCCATCAATGGCAGCAGCGCATCGCTCTTCCGGTTCTCGTCCGAAGTCAACCCGAATTTCGCGTTCTCCGCGAAGTACCCGCGGCGGTAGGCCAGCTTATAGTTGCCGTTAACAATCTTCACGTCGATGTGACGGTATTTCCCGTCCATGCTGGCGTTGGTTGGAGCATAAGTCAGCGTGTAGAAGTGCGAGCCCTCGTCGATCGCCTGCGCCATCGCCTCGCTCAATCCGTTTGTATTGTAGAAAGCCTTGCCGCCGGTGTCCCGCGCCAACAACTCCATGGCAATCTGGTTGAAGCTGCGATCCGCTTCGTCCGCTTCAATGGGCTTCCCATAATTGGTCGGATCGTTAACCGCGTTCGGATCCAGCCCCGTAGCCTGAATCGGGTAGACCGCCACCTGGTCCGCCGTCAGCAGTTCCGCTGTTTGCTGAACCTCGGCCTGATGTGAAACGGAAATCTTGCGTCGCGCGCCCGTGTCCGGGAAAAAATGAACCGGGAACGACCCGGCAAGCCACATCACGTTCTTACGGCCAGGAATGGGCGCAAGATACCGCGCCAGCGCCTGAAACGCTTGCAACGTCATGCCGACACGGTCCGCGTTGCGGTCACCGGCCTCATCGGCCATGAAATCCCGGCAGGCATCTTGGCCCGCCTGAGACCGTATGCGATCGCAGGCTAGCTTCTCGCCGACTTTCCGCGCGGGCGAGGCCATCTGCGATTCAAACTTCGCCTGCGTTCCCGATTTCGGATCGAGCAACGAAGCCTTGAGTTCGGAAGAATCCTCCGTAAATCCCTGCACCATTCGCAACTTCGATCCCAACGTGAAAATTGCCAGCCGCGCGCCCGTCGGAGCGGCCATGGCAGCCTCCAGGTACTTTTCCATTTGCGGGCGCACATAAGTCTGGTCGATCGCCTGCGTATTCAGTGAGTCCAGCAGCAGCACATTGACCGAATCGGTTAATTTGACCCTCGGATAATTCGTGTAAACGTCCGGCGGCATCGGCGGCAAGGGCACCGCCGAAACTCTTCCACCGGTATGCTCCTCAAAAAACGAAATCTTTTGAGGCTGTCCGTCTTCCGTAGCTTGAAAGTCCTCCTTATGCAGCCCGCCAACCGTCTCCCCCTTCCCCTGCGTCACCACCACATCCAACAGCACAATCCGCACTTCGGATTTGATGGCTGGCTGCTGGCTGGCAACATCAGGCGGAGGAGTCTGCGAAAGCAGTAAACAACCCAACAACGACACAAAAATGAGGGCCAACGCGTGGTAACGACGCATAGCAGTTCACCCGCCGCAGTCTCTCATACCCTACGACGCCCTAAAGCATTCAGTAGTTTCCGTGGCAGCACAGACACTCCTCCCGAAACCCCACCCATCTCGCATACCCCATACCGGTGGTGGGCTAGTTTGAAATTCCAGCCTATTGACGTGGGATTTTAACCTTTGATCCAACGCCAATTCGGGCTTACTCTTCCCCTCGCATGGAGGATCAAGCAAAGCCTGCAGAATCGGGCACTAATCGGTGGTCACAAGCACCTTGGTGGGTGTGGCTGCTGGTTGTCTTGTTTCCGATGGTGCTTAGGCCGTGGTGGATGGCGGTTATCTCGATTGCACTGTTCGTTCTATTCATGAGGCTCATATTGGGACCCTTTCCAGTAAAGCGAAATTCAAACTGACCCCACCTCGCATACCACCGAACCTAGCCTGCGCATCCTATAACAGGTACAATGCGCGACTTCCAGGTAAAAGCCCTGACGCCGATCCAACCGGGTCCTGCCCAGGGCTTAGCCTTATAAGTACTTGACAAATAGTTACTTATGCATTATAATTATCAAATCGTGGTTTGGCAGAACCTCTCCGAATCGCTTCCCGTAGGCGCACAGAAGCTCGGACGCAAAGCAAGATCCCATAACCTCTTTAGAATCCGCACTTCCAAATCGAAAGGACTTAAAGTCCTTTATAATCCGCACTTACAAAATAAGGCGGGGGAGGGGCCGCAACGGTTAACCAGAACTCCCTATAATGGCGGTCCCCTATGACCACGATCGCCACGAAGCATCCAGCGACCTCCGGAAGCTCAGTCTCCGGCGCAATTGGGCGATCGGTTCTCGACCTGATCGGTAACACCCCACTTCTTCGCCTCGAACGCATCGGCCGCGAATTCCCCAACGTCGAATTTGCCGCTAAAGCCGAATGGTTCAATCCCGGTGGCTCAGTCAAAGATCGCCCCGCACTCAGCATGATGGAGGCGGGTCTCACGAGCGGCGCTCTGAGCCCCGGCAAGACCATCATCGACGCCACCAGCGGCAACACTGGAATCGCCTACGCCATGATCGCGGCGGCGATGGGCTATCCCGTAAAGCTCTGCCTCCCCGATAGCGCCTCGCAAGAACGCAAACGCATTCTCGCCGCGTTTGGCGCGGAGCTGGTCATCACACCTGGCGACGAAGCCACCGATGGCGCGATTCGCCGCGTGCAACAGATCGTGGCCGCCGATCCCCAGAAATATTTCTATCCCGACCAGTACAGCAATCCCGCGAACTGGCAAGCCCACTACCACACGACAGCAAATGAGATCTGGGAGCAGACCGCCGGGCGCATCACGCATTTCGTCGCGGGCCTCGGCACCAGTGGGACGTTCGTCGGAGTAACGCGCAGACTCAAAGAGCTGAATCCCGCGATCCGTTTCATCAGCCTGCAACCCGACGCTCCCTTCCACGGACTCGAAGGCTGGAAGCACATGGAAACCGCGATTCGCCCGTCCATCTACGACGACACGCTGGCCGACGAAAATCTCGAAGTCGGCACGGAAGATTCGTACCACCTGGTGAAAAGGATCGCGCGCGAAGAAGGCTTGCTCGTGAGCCCCAGCGCGGCCGCAGCACTGCTCGGCTGCTTCCAGGTCGCAAAAAAGATTCCGCGCGATCAGCACGCCGTCATCGTCACGGTGTTCGCCGATTCCGCGGCAAAATATCTCACCGAGCGTTTCTGGGAAGAGTCTTGACCATGGCCACGGCACTCAGTTCCGACATCGCCCAGAAAATCCGCGATCATGGCGCGGAAACCTATCCGCACGAATGCTGCGGCGCACTCTTAGGCCGCGACCTCGACGCCAGCGCGACTTCAGCGCCCGACGCAGCCGAGCCTCCTTCGCGCGAAATCGTGGCGCTATTTCCGCTTGTGAATCGCCGCGACGACTCCCCGCGCAATCGTTTCTCGGTCACCTCCGACGACGTGCGCGACGCAGAAAAGGCCGCACGCGAAAAGGGCATCGACGTGGTCGGATGGTATCATTCCCACCCCGATCACCCGGCCGCCCCGAGCGAATACGATCGCGACCACGCCTGGCCGTGGTACAGCTACATCATCGTCAGCGTAGCCAACGGCGCTCCACAAGACATGACCTCATGGCGCCTGCTCGACGACCGCTCAAAATTTAGTCCCGAAGCTCTGGAGATTCGTGAAAGTGCAAAAGCCTAGCGGTATGTAGGCGCCGGGCTTTAGCCCGGCGCTCCAATCAGTTCGCATTCGGGCCTGGGTGGCAAGTTGAAACGTTTTTGCATAGACTCTGGTGAGGAGAACCAAATGGCGGTAAAAGTAATGATTCCAACGCCGCTGCGGGTCTACGCCGGCAAGCGCGATTCCGCCGAGTTCACCGCGGCGACCGTCGGTGAAGCTCTAGGCCACCTGACCACCCGATTCGGCGACCTGCGCAAACATCTGTTCACCGAAGACGGCAAGCTCCGCAGCTTCGTCAATGTATACGTCAACGACGAAGACATTCGTTATCTGGCGAAAGAGAACACCCCAACCAAAGACGGTGACACCATCAGCATCGTCCCCTCCATCGCCGGCGGTTCTTCTCCTTATTACTGTTGCCCCGCGTCCTATCGTTGTTGATCCTGCTCAACTTAAGTACGCCGCGCGCGGCATTTGCATCGACTAGGACCGCGCATCATCTAATGCAAGCCAAAGATCAACGAAACACAACGTGTCCTAATTGCGAAGGAATCTAGAGGAATCACAATGTCAACCAAAGTCCAGCCGTTAACTGCATCGCCCGCTGCGCAACCAACCGCGACCAGCCTCTCCAACGAAGAGATCCTGCGCTACAGCCGCCACCTGATCATGCCCGAGGTCGGCATGGAAGGGCAGCTCAAGCTAAAGAACGCCAAGGTCCTGCTGATCGGCACGGGCGGGCTCGGTGCGCCGTTGGGTTTGTATCTAGCAGCTGCCGGCGTCGGCAAATTGGGCCTCGTGGATTTTGACGTCGTCGATTTCACCAATTTGCAGCGGCAAATTGCTTTTGGCACAGCGGACGTCGGCAAGTCCAAGGCGCAAGCGGCGCGCGCGCGACTTTCGGATTTGAATCCGGACATTCAGATCGAAGCGTTTGAAACGCAATTGACGAGCGCAAATGCGTTGGAATTATTCAAGGATTTCGACATTATCGTCGACGGAACCGACAATTTTCCTACCCGGTATCTCGTAAACGATGCGTGCATCTTGCTGGGCAAGCCTAACGTTTACGGATCTATTTTCCGGTTCGAGGGGCAGATTACCGTGTTTGGCATGCCGGATGGTCCGTGCTACCGCTGCCTCTATCCCGAGCCGCCTCCGCCGGGACTCGTGCCTTCCTGCGCTGAGGGCGGCGTGCTGGGTGTGCTCCCTGGAATCGTCGGCTCGATTCAGGCCATGGAGACGATCAAGCTGATTCTCGGACGCGGCGACAGTCTCGTCGGCCGGTTGCTGCTGTTCGATGCGTTGGGCATGAAGTTCCGCGAATTGAAGCTGCGCAAGAATCCGAATTGCCCGATGTGCGGCGAGCATCGCACCATTAACAAGCTGATCGACTACTACGAATTCTGCGGCGTGCGCGGAGAAGAAGCCCCTGCACCTGATCTGGCGGTTCCAGAAATCACGCCAAAGGAACTGAAGTCGCGCCTCGATAAAGGCGACGATCTCTTCATTCTCGATGTCCGTGAACCGCACGAATACCAGATCTGCAATTTGAATGGAAAGCTGATTCCGCTCGGTGAGTTGCCGCGCCGCGTCCATGAACTGGACACGTCGCGAGAGATCGTCGCACATTGCCGCAGCGGCAAGCGTTCCGCCGAAGCCGTCGATTTCCTGCGCAAAGCGGGCTTCCGCAAGATCCTCAATTTGAAGGGCGGAATCCTCGCCTGGTCCGACGAAGTCGACCCCACAGTGCCCAAGTACTGACCTGCCGGAACAGGCGAGCGCCGGGCTGAAGCCCGGCGTCTGCAGTTACTGTATGATCGATTTCGCGAGTTTTTCCAGGAGAGCAGATGGCGGCAACCAAGATCATTGTGAACCACAACGGCTCGATCCGCGTCGAAGGCGACTTCGAGATCGTCGATCCCGAAGGCCGCTCGTTCGGCTTGGCAGGCCGCACCGCCATAGGCCTATGCCGCTGCGGACACTCCGCGAACAAACCGTTCTGCGATGGGTCCCACAAAGCGTGTGGATTTGCCGACACCGTGGCCGCACGTGAACTGCCCGCCCCGAAGCCCAAGATTTAGGACCTCCGCCAAAGGCTTGTACTAGATACGGAGATGGGCATTCACGCAGCGCGCGCCGCGGGAATGGACCGAGGAAGTACCCACCCCGTAGGCTCATGATTAAATTAGAGATTCCCAATTTAGCCTGAGACGAGTCTCAGACTGAGAATGCATCTCATTTCGCCTCCCTGAAGCGATTCTCACGAATAAGTGTCCAAAAATGAATTAGATAGCTGGGCATACGCACCGCTTTCTGCGTGATACCACTGTCTCGCCGAACCGATACGACCGTGCGCTGCAAGTTACCCCTCCCGTAAATCCATAAAATTCAGCAGCTTACAAACCGATAGTTTCTGTGGAGAAGGGACACCGACGTGCATTTATCGGGGTTCGCAGGCTTTCTTCGGCATTTGGGGGATTTCGTGGGGCGTTGGGGCAAGATCATCGGGTTTCTGCGGCTTTCGCGCTTAACGAGGGGGACTAGCGCGGACCGACGTGTGAGTGTCGCTCCGAAAAAGGCGGCGTCTCGCTGGGTGATCGCCTCGTATGTTGCGCTGGTGGCTGTTTTCTTTGGATTCATTTTCTATCTGCGTCATGCAGGAATCACCGGAAGCACGCAAAGCTATCTTTATCTTGAGGTTGGCGGGACGCTGATCAGTTTTTGCTACGCGGCCAACGCGTTGGTTCGATTTCGTGGGACTCATGATCGAACTGCGTTGATTCTCGCGTTTGGTTTTGTGCTTTCCGGGATCATTGAGACGGTTGGCTACTTCGCGCTGAATGCGCAGATGCAGGCGGGCCACGCGGTGCCGACGACGGTGCCGATGGGCTGGATGGTCAGCCGAGTACTTCTGGCGGTGATGCTGCTGGCGGCCATCGGCGTCGAGCGGTACATGCCGACGGCGCGGCAGCCGAGCCGGGAAACTGCGGGCGCGCTGCTGGTTGTTTTGTTGGCGGCGTACCTGACCAGCGCGGCGTTCCTTGCGGCACCGGCGGCGCCGTTTTCTCACGCGGCGCGGATTTTATCGCGTCCCTGGGACTTGCTCCCGGGAGTGCTGTTCCTCGCGGCGGCGATTTGCTACCGGCAGCGTTTGGACCGTGACAAGAGCAGCAAGAACCCTGCAAGCCTGTATGAATACTCTCTTTTTGCAGTGGCCTCGCTGAACGTTGTTTGCCACGCCGCCGCCGCTTTTTCACGACATCTTTTCGATGGGCCGTTTTTTGTTGCCGAGTTGTTCAAGACGGCGAGCTACGTGGTCGTGCTTGCCGGGGCGCTGCTGGAGCAGGCGCGCTTGTTTGAACAGGTTCGCTCGATGGCCGTCAGCGATTCGCTGACTGGTTTGGCGAACTATCGGCGTCTCATCCACGTTCTGGAAACCGAGTTGGACCGTTCGCGGCGCACGATGCGGCCGTTCAGCGTGATCCTGCTAGACATGGATGGCCTCAAGGCCATCAACGATCAATTTGGGCATTTGACTGGCAGCCGAGCGCTGGTGCGGCTTGGCAAGGTTCTTTCGAATCATTCGCGCGCTATCGACACTCCCGCTCGCTATGGCGGGGATGAATTCGCATTAGTCCTGCCGGAGGCGAGCCGCGAGGTGGCCGCTCGTGTTGTTGCTCGTATTCGGGAACGTCTTGCCGCGGAACCCGAGCGGCCTGCGCTTTCGGTTAGCGCTGGCGTTGCCGCGTTTCCGGAAGACGGAGATACGCCGGAACAGCTTCTGGGGGCCGCGGATCGCGCACTGTACGGCATGAAGAACCGCGGCGGCAGCATTCAAAATCTCACGCGCATCGCGGCGTGCTTGTGAGGAATGACACGAGCATGTCACCCAGGAAGATTTTCTCGTTTCACCGCGCCGAGCGCCGCATCCCGATGGAGATTCCCGTCGTGCTGGACGGTCATCGGCAGACGCCGGGCGCGGAATCGACTTTTACAGAGAATGTGAGCGCGAGAGGCGCGCGGGTGGTGAGTACGCGCCGATGGGAAAAAGGGGAACCGCTTACCTTTGTTTCGCGCACTGGAGAGTTTCGTTCGTTGGCTCGGGTGGCTTACTGCCAACCAATGCATGGCGACGGCTATGCAGTTGGCGTGGAGTTTCTCGATCCGGCGGGGCGATGGGTTGTTCAATCAAAAGAAAGCTCGGCCCAACGGCAGGGCGGATAGGAGGGGAACGCCTGGAACGGAAGACAAATAACTGGTGCAAACAAAAGAATAGGAGTTGAAGCGCCGCACGGAAGAGAAGGCCGGGCGGCGCTTCATTCTTTTTGCGGGGAATGAGGTCGGGAAGTAAGGAAGTAAAGAAATAATGAAATAAAGAAGGAGAAAAGTGCAGGAAAAAAGCGACGGAAAAGGGACGGAAAAAGACTTAACGCAGAGGGCTCAGAGATTGCAGCACAGAGGACACGGAGAGTTTGTGCTGCTACTGGACGGGCGGATTAAATGTAACTTTGCCTCCAGCTGTTTGCTCCAACTCCGACTCTGGCAACGACTCGCCCAGATCGTTCTGTCTTTACTTCAGGGCCTGCTCATATTTTTGGGTTCATGGCTCATGATTGCTTTAGATTTGCGTTCAGGGTAGGAAGGTTACGCCAATCTGGAGCGGCTCTACGGAACGGTGAACCTCAAAAACAATCGTTATGCCTATATGGCCTACATGGCGCGGGACAAAGCCGCCGCAAAGCAGGCTTTTGCCTTGATCGGCGACAATCCGGGTCATGATGTCTGGCATGACCAGGATGCATTCGACGCAGCCAAAGGCTGGGCGGCCGCGCCCTAATCATTTTCGAGCCTAGCACGCTCATTGGTCCAAGAATGGCGAGCAGCCAATACAAATTGAGTGTCGGCGCTCCCGTCCCTCCACATTCTCTATCGCGGAGAGCATACGCATTTCAAATCCTTCTCTGCGATGAATTTGGGGCCGACGGTTCCAACAGCTGCATCGCGGTTGCTTCACCTGCCTTGTGATAGGGCACTTTTCGCACCTCAATTCCATTTTAGGAAAAGGGGTGAGATTAGACCCAGTGTGTTTTTGTTATCGTGTGCCTACGAAACACAATCTACATATACGGTTTGCACGTTTGTCAGGACTTGTCTATGGGGCTGACAGCCAATGAGAATTAGTGAGCTGGCTTGGTTTTGAGTTCGACCAGGACCGCGTCCACGGGTTTGTCCGAAAGATTCTCAGGCAGGTGATCTCCTGCAGGAGTCCATTGAGAATCGTGGGTCTTGCCGTTCGATTCGACGGACTTGCCGTCGGGCGTGGTCATCTTCATGTGGGCATCGCTCTCGTAAACCACGACAGCGTCGGGATGAGAGTGCATGACCGATTTTTCGTGGGGCCCGTAGTGAATTCGGAGAACGCGGACCTGATCGTTTTCAAATATCACCTTGTAATGTTGTGGATCGACTTTGACGGGATCTTGCGCCAGCACGGCAGAACCCGTGAAACACACGAACACCAGCAGAAGCAGTGAGCGAAGCATCTGTGATTTCTCCTTGAGTGAAAATACGAATGGTGCCGACCTGATGGGCGCCACACTAGTATTGCTGCAGCGATATGTCAATCATGAGGGGCACAAACGCCAAGTTGGGTGCTTGCGCAACTCCCGGCAAGTTGCATTACCGGACATGGAGGCGCTTTTCCGGTTTCCGAGTAATTCTCAAAGTTCTGGTAAACGCATTATTGGCCCTACTGCGGCGGCTGCTCGTACCGCTTCTGGTAGTACTCGCGAATGTTTTGCCGCTGTTCGGCCGAGAGGCCTTTCAACCACTGGTGGTAGCTACTTTCCTTCACCGCGGAGGTCACGCCGGGCAACAGGTGCTCCGCCTCCGGCAAGAAGTCGCTGTAAAAGATCTTCGCGACTTCATAGAAGCCGTGCCATTGCACGTAGTCGGGCCCGTTCATCGAGGCGCCCATACGGGCGCGGCGCCCCTGGTGGTGCCACAACTCGAAGTAGGTCCACTTGATGGGCGCGTCAAACGGCGTGGGTGAAATCTTTCCGGCCTGCTGGAGTTTGCCCATGATGTCTTTGGCCGGCTGGAAGAATTTCTCGTTGCCCAGATCCACTACGTTGTCGAACTGTATATAGAAGTTGCTGACCCAGTCCGCTGCGTGGCAATTCGCGCACACGGACTTCATTGCGTCGCGCTTCCCCTCCCAGTCTTTCTGGTGGATGGCGATCTCCGGACGGAGGTTCCAGGAGATGCGCGCACCGACGTCGTGAGTGGAGGCAAGCTGGGAGGTTGCGCCCATGTGGCAGGTGTCGCAGGTCGGGGCCACACTGTAATCCTTTCCCAGCACCCAGGAGGGCGAATTCAGATTCATTTGCGCAATGAGCGTGCGGTAGGTGACGCCATGCTTGCTCTCGTCGTAGATTTCCGCCTGGGGGTGGTCAGGGCCCAGATGGCAGTAGCCGCAGCTCTCCGGCTGGCGAGCGATGGCCAGCGAGAAGGTGTGGCGGCTGTGGCAGACGGAGCAGGAGCCCTTCGAGCCGTCGGGATTCACCCGGCCGATGCCCTCATTGGGCCAGGTGGCCGGATCGAGCTTGCCGTTGCCAACAACTTTGACGACGCTGCCGTGGCACTTGGCGCAGCCCATGGCAGCCGCCGCAGGACCCTCCACGTCTTCGCCGAGCACGTTGTCCAGTGAGCCAAGGATTTGTCCCGCTTGCGCGTGATGGCTGGCTTGGAATTCCTGAGCCTCCTGGGCGTGGCAGGTGCCGCAGGACTTCGGCGTGACCATGACGGAAATCCTTTGGCCGAAGTGCTCGAAACCGTCCGGACGCTCCTTGTCTGCCTGATGGCACTCATAGCAGCCGATGCCGGCCTGCGCATGGCGGCTCGTCGCCCACTGCTGTACGGCGAGAGGCGCGGCGCCGCTGCGATGGCAGTTGATGCAAGACTGGCTTTCCTTGGAGGTATCCGCGGCACGCTTCGCCACTTCGGCAGATTCCTGGGTAGAAGCTGAGGCGCCGACAAGCAGGAAAACGCAGAGGAACAAAGGAGAGAGTCTGGTTTGCATGAACCACTCCTGTTTCGGGCAAACCGCCGGAGACGCTGTAGATTATCGTCCCCGCAGTCTCGCGGCGCAAGAAATCTCCAACGTAAGGAAGATCAACCTAAAGAAGAAGACACAGTAAGTATTTCTGAAATGCCTCGTCACGCTTGCTCACCGCGAATTGGACGCTAATCGGTAGCGGCCGGATCGGGCGGCTATTCGACGCGGAGGGCACGCATGGGGTCGATTGTGGCGGCGCGCCATGAGGGAACGATGCACGCAACCGCTGCGACGAACAAGAGGACGCAGGCCGAGGCCAGCAGGGTCATCGGGTCGCGCGAGCTGCCTCCTGCCCAGGACGTCAGCACGTGATCCAGCAGAACGCTGAGTGTTATGCCGACCGCGATCCCAATCCCCAGCATCACACCTGTGGAAGAAAGTACCAGCCGCACAATGCTGGCCCGCGGAGCACCGAGAGCCATGCGAATGCCAACTTCCTGAGTGCGCTGGGTGACCGCGTAGGATACAACGCTGTATAGGCCGGTCGCCGCAAGTACCAACGCCAGAATCGCAAATAACGAAAAAAGCGTGGCGATGAAGCTCTCCTTTCCCCAGCCTTGCGTGTCGAGCCACCACGTCAGAGTGTGGTCGTTGCCGACCACCAATTCGGGGTTGATTTGGCGCAAGCGTTCCTTAATCGCACGCGTCACAAGTTCGGGGTTACCCGTCGTGCGGATGAAGAGAGACTCATCGGTGGGGAGCACAAAGCTGTAAGGCAAGAACACTGCAGGCTTCACCGGGTGATCGAGCCCGTCATTACGCGCGTCGCCGACAATGCCGATGATTTGCAGCCAGTCGTCCGGGGCCTGCGCAACGAGCAGATTAGGTTGCTCAACCTTGAGCCTGGAGCTGCGGACGCTCTGGCCAATGGGGTCGCCGTCGGGGAGAAATTGCCTTACGAAAGCCTGATTGACCACGGCGACGTGGGCAGCGCGCATTACTTCGCTGTCGTCAAAGACGCGGCCCTTCAACAGAGGAATGCCCAGGGTGAGAAATTCGTGGGGGCTTGAAAGAGCGAGGATTGCTTGCGCGTCGGTCAGTCCGGGCTTGCCCTGGACCTCGACATTGGCGCGAAAGCCTCCGAAGGGAGGAAACCAGCTGTTCGAAACGGTCGCGGTATCCACGCCGGGGACTTCCGTGATGGTTTTGCGCACCAACTCCTGAGAATTCAGGCGGCCTTGCCAGGTGGGATTGGAGCCCTTGGGGAAACCAACATTCATGGCCAGAACGTGGTCGGCTTTGAAACCGAGGGGCGTGTGAGTTCGCTCGACAAAAGCTTTCATCGCGGCGCCCGCGCCGGCCATGAGGAGAAGCGTGAGAGCAACCTGTCCAGCGATCAGCAGGCGATGGACATTGCGGCTGTGACCGCTGCCAGAGTGCTTGCCGGAGCTGGCTTGAATCAGATGGCTCACCTGGGGTCGGGAAAGTTTCCAAGCCGGCGAAATGCCGAAGAGAATGCCGGTGACCAGAGCCACGGCGGCGCTAAAGACGAGCACAACGGCGTTGACGTGAATGGCGGCTTCGTGGGGGAAAGAGTACAGGGGCAGCATCGCGACGATGGCGTCCACACCTTTGTACGCCGCCAAAACACCGAGAGTCGCACCGGTGACCGAGAGCAGCAGGGATTCCGTGAGCAGTTGGCGAATCAAGCGGTTGCGGCTGGCGCCGACGGAAACCCGAACCGCCAGCTCCTGCTGACGCGCAGTGCCGCGCGCCAGAAGCAGGATGGATACGTTGGAGCAACCGATGATCAGTAGCGCGAGGACCGCTCCGAAGAGCAACACCAAGGTACCCGCGAATTTGCCGAGGACTTCTTCATTGAGACTGACGACCTTGGCGTGGCGCTCCTGAGGATAGTTCTTGTCTAGCTTGGCGAAGCTGTCCGCAAGAACCTGGAACTCCCCTTCGGCCTTCTTATAAGGCGTGCCGGGCTTCAGCTTGACGAAGGACATCCAGTAGTCATGGGGATCGGCGTTCGGTACCCCGGGGAGATAGACATCGGAATCACCCCACGTGAATCGCGGGGGAACGACACCAATAATGCTGTAAATCTTGTGATCAAGTTCCAACGATTTCCCGACGATGTCACGGCTGCCGCCGAACTGACGCTGCCAGAACAAATAACTGAGCACCGCGACCGGTGCAGGGTTGCCATTGGGTGCGTCGCCGGAACTGAATTCGCGGCCGAGGAGTGGAGAAACACCCATATACTCGAAAAGGTTCGGAGAGTAGATACCAACGTTGACGGAAACGGGAATTTCGGCGCCGGTCAAGTTCTGTGTCCCGCCCTGCTGTAAGAACACGTCATCTACCGAGGAGACTTGCCGAAGCTGCTGGTAGCCCGTGCCGGAAACGAAGAGGAGAGGACCACGGTCGGACTTATCGCGCAGCTCAATATGGACCATGCGGTCGTTATCCTTGTAAGGATACGGGTCGACGAGAACGCCGTAGACCACGCTGAAGATGGCGGTGGTGGCGCCGATGCCGAGCATCAGAGAGACAACGCAGGTGACCACGAAGCCGGGTGACTTCCGAAACTGACGGAAAGCGAAGCGGAGGTCTTGGGTGAAGGTATTCATGAAGCGTCCCTCAGGAGACGGCATTGTTCACCTGTATAGACGTATAAAAGGCTTCGTGGATAGATACGAGTTTAGTGGGGTGAAAGTTCCTGCTGCGGCGGCGTCGGAACAAGTGCCCGGAAAATGGAGTTTCGCCGAGTGAAACTTCACAGTCATCTGAGGGATACAGTCTTCCTATCCGGAATGGTTCCTACGATTTGAGATCAACTGTTTGTGGTTCGGCTAGAGTGCTGTCGGAATAGCGATAGATGAACCTATGCCCGCGCCGGATCAAGGGATGTTCGAACACCAGCCAGGAAATCTTGGCAAAGCCATAAGTCAAAAAAAACGCAAACAGCGAAACGCCAGCTCCTGGAAGATCGTAAATTCGGGGCAAGGAATGGAGCACTATGCCGTGAGAGAGATGAAGGATTGCAAGGTGAATCAGATACATGCAGTAAGAAAGCTTGCCCATCTCTCGCAAAAAACCTAAACGAAGAAAGGAAGCCCACGCTCCCTGGGGCTCCAACAGGCTGAATAGCAGCAGGCCCGTGAATAGCATGGCCAGCCACGTAAATCCGAAAGCGCCCATAGCCAGCGTGTAGGGAACAAACATCCACTTAATAAACAACGGGATCGCGGCCGCTAGAACGGCCAGCGCGAACAAGAACAAGCGCCGGTTCATTGCGTACCATTGCCGGACGGTTCCATCGCGCCAGTAAATCGCCGCGAGAACCCCAAACGCCAAAGAATCCGCGCGGCATGGCATCCACACGTACATCGAGGTTCCTCCGTCGGGCAAGAAGCGATAGACCAATACGCGCAAGATCGGCGCGGCCACGAGCGTCGCGAGCAAGACTTTTTTCAATGCCTTGCCAGACAAGACCCGGATCAATGGCGGGGCCACGAGGTAAAACTGCTCCTCCACTCCCAGGGACCAGGATGCCGCCAGCCACGCCCAAATCAGCGAACCAAAAGGAAGCTGAAGATAGTTTTGTAGGAATAAATAAAACAGAGGAATGGTGTGAAATGCCGTGGACCCGATAGGCATCACACGCGATACGGCTCCTCCGGCCACCGCTGCCACCAGAACAAATAGCGTGACCCAGAGATAATAGATGGGAACGATCCGATGCAACCTGCGCAAGTAGAACACGCTGAAATAATTGCTGGTGCCGCGCGCCTCCAGCAGAATTCCGCCAATTAGAAATCCCGAAAGTATGAAGAACAGGTCAACCCCGGCCCACCCCAGCCGAAAAGCGGACCCAAATCGATAGAGCAAACTTCCAAATGGCCCGTGATTCGAGTCATTCAGGAAATGCAGGCCAAGCACCGAAAGAATTGCCAAACCTCGCAGCCCATCAAGCTGCGGAATTCGCGATGCACCTTTTTCTTCTTCAGCCATGATCAACCGAGGTAAGCAATTCTGAGTCGAGTTATTGTACGAAACCGGTGTCACTTAATTACGGGTTGGGATTCGTAGACGCGGAGCATTTCGTCCACCATTTTTGCGGCGGAGAATTTTTGTTCGATGCGGGTGCGCGCGGCTGCGGCGATTTGTTTGGCTATGGGGGGATTGCGAAGGAGAGTTGCGGCGGCGTTGCGCAGGGAGGTCTCGCTTCCGAGTTCGGCGAGGAGGCCGCTTTTGCCGTGTTCGATGATTTCGCCGAACGCGCAGGTCTCAAAGGCTACGGAGGGGACGGCGTAGCTCATGGCGGCGAGGAGTGAGGTGCCCAGGCCCTCGAAGCGGGAGGGGAACAGGAAGACGTCCAGAGCTGTGTAGACCGGCTCCATCGCGGTTACGAAGCCGGCAAAAATTACCCCGTTGTCGAGGCCTAGCTGGGTTGTCAGACGCTCTAGCCTATGGCGGTCTGGGCCATCGCCGGCTAGAAGCAGTCGGGCTTGAGGAAATTCTTGGCGAAGATCTGCCAGGACGCGAATCAGCGAGGTCTTGTCCTTTGTCGGGCAGCAGAACGCCGACGCATCCGAGGAGCGGGGAGGCGTCGGTGACGCCCCAGAGGAGACGTGCTTCGCGCCTTACTTCGTTCGGAGGGAGGCGGGGGATTTCGACGCCTTCGTATACGACGGTCATCTTTTCCTGGTCTATGCCGGAAGCTGCCAGACGTTGGGCGACCCAGCCAGAGATGGGAAGGATGCGCGCGGCTGCTCGATAACGCGAGAGGGCTAAAGCGCTTTTGCGAATGGGGTAGCCGACGCGGCGGGAGATTACAAGAGGTACGCGCTTGTGAGTTCTGGCGAGCCAGGTTGCCGTGATGGCGTGGGCTTCATTGGCGTGGACGATGTCGAACCGGCCGGATTTCGAGAGTTCCGAAATCTTGAGGGCCGCCGAAATCCTGGAGAAACGAGGCGAGATACGATGGACATGGATACCCCTGGCTTTAGCGCGATCGCCGAGCGCCGAGCCTTCCGGAGAAACCAATTGGGCATTGTGATTTCGCGCCTGGAAGCCTTCCAGCATCAGGAGGGCCTGGTTTTGGCCGCCGCGCCACTCCGTGTCCAGGTCAACGAGGAGAATATTCACGAATTGGCCGCTCCGGTGCCGCGGCCCCTTGAGGCGATCAGCTTGCCGAGCTTGGCGTATTTCAATCGCACCGAGCGCGCCGCCATGTGTGCGATGAGAACACCTCGATAGCCATCCAGGAATCCGCCGCGCAGCACGAAATTCTGAAACCAGCTCCAGGGCGTGGCGAACCAGAGCGCGCCGCGCCACCGACGCTGGCCCTTCGCAAACATCTGCTGCGCGGCCAGCGTGGAGTAGCGCTCGACATTGGCCTCGTGCTCTTCGAAGGAATGCACCGTGTAGTGCAGCACATCGCCGATCAGGCGGCCAGGCTTCCCGTCAAATCGCAGAGCCTCGTGAATGATGCCGGAAAATTGGGCAGCACCGCGGCGGTACAGGCGGCGCTGAAAATCGGGATACCAGCCGGAATGGGCGATCCACGCGCCTAAATACCAGGTCTTTCGCGACACTTCGTAGACGACATGCTCGGGCTTGCGTTTCTTCCAGTCCAGCAGGGAGGTGTGCAACAGGCTGCTGAGTTCCTCGTCGGCATCCATCGAGAAGACCCAATCATGGGCGGCGCGTTCGGCGGCAAAATTCTTTTGTTCCGCATAATTTGTCCAGGGACGGGAAAAGACCGTGGCACCGTGATCCTGAGCGATCTCTGGGGTGCGATCCGTGCTTCCGGCGTCCACGACGACGATTTCGTCGGCGACTCCGGCGAGGGAGGCTAGCGCCCGAGGCAAATTGTGTTCCTCATTGAGTGTGATCAGGCAGACGGAGATGCGGTTCATCGCAGGTAGGCGAAGAGCTTTGACTGAGATTCAGTATCTCACAATCGAGACGTTCCGTAGGCGAGCGTGGCGTTCGTGCTTAGTGTGGGCAGCGCCGGGCGGGGCGAGCCCCGTCCCTACAAAGAGAGTCCGGATGGCGACCGGCATGGCGGCGGCCCTTGATGGGCGGACGAGTTTACTTTGGCCGGAAGGAGACGCGCAAGACGGTTTCGCCGATGCGAAACTCGGCGTCATTGACGAGCATGGCCGCGCGCACGCGTTCTTCCTCGTAAAAAGTGCCGTTGGTGGAGTCCAAATCGCGCAAATTGACATAGTTTTCGCGAACCTCGATGACGCAGTGATGGCGCGAAACCTCCGGGTCTTGCAGCGCGATATCCGATCCTTCGCGCCCGACCACGACGCGGGGCTTGGATAGTTTATGGGTGGCGCCTTTGCCAGGGCCGGAAACGACCGTTAGGATCACGCTTTGCGTTGCCGGAAGTTTCACATTGTCGTCGGGCTGCAGGAGATTCCTGCTGGAGCCGGAGCCATCGCCGCGCGCAAATGAAGGCAGCGGCGAGATGACCATGGTGGCATTGGGATGGCGTCTGGTATCCACGACCGTCTTCATGCCACATTTGGCGCAGTGAAATTGGACCTTGGGATGGGCGCCCACGTCCGCGTCTCTGAGCACGTGTTCTGTGCCACAGTGGCTGCAGGCTGCTTGCATGGGTTGAAATTAGCATGTTTGCGATGCGCTGGCGGGAGTGCGCTGGCGGGCTTGTTGCAACGGTAACTGCGATGCGAAAAGCGGCGGTCGTGGGGAGTACGTCGACGGGGGCATCGCGGCTAAAGGCGCCCGCTTCGGAAAGCGGCCGCTACATAGGCCGCTACACAAGACTACTACTTGAATGCGATATGCTACGATTATAAGTTCGGAGTTGGATAGGAGAGCACGCCTTGGCCGAGCATATTTCGCGCAAAGAGTTGAAACAGGACAAGATTCACGACGCCTTTGAGCATGGGGCGGAGGCGGTCTATTCGCACAAGCAGGTGGCGCTGGTGGTGCTGCTGGTGGTTGCGGTGATCGCGGCGGGATATGCGGCTTGGAGTGTTTACACGGACCGGCAGACGGCGGCGGCTTCCGCGGCCTTCGATACCGCGATGAAAGCTTACACAGGTCGTATTGGCGCGGCTGATCCGGCGGAGCCGGGTGAGGCGACCTACCCGGACGAAGCGGCGCGCTCCAACGATGCAGAACTGAAATTTTCCATGGTGGCCGACAAGTATCCGAACACAAGTCCGGGACGGCTGGCGCGTTACTACGCGGCGCTTTGCCTGGAAGACCAGGACCGGCAGAATCAGGCCCTGGAACAATTGAAGAAAATCAGCTCCGGCAGCGACAAGGAACTGGCGAGCATGGCGGAGTATCAAACTGCGGTGATTTACTCGCGAACGGGCAAGACCGACGACGCCATCAAGATATTTCGTGGGCTGGCGGACAAACCGTCGGTGTTTGTGCCTCGTCCGTTGGCATTGTTAGAGCTGGCAGGCGCGCTGCGGCAGGGCAATCCTAAGGAAGCCGCTAGCGTCTATCAGCAGGTGAAAAGGGAATTTCCCGAGTCGGCTATTTCGGAAGAAGCGGATCGCGGCTTGGATACCATCGCGCCGAAATCCTAGGCTGACGGGTTCGTCGTTCGCGCGGTCGGATGGCGGAGAGATCTGCGAGTTAGCGTAGGTGGGACACAAACCCTTCGAAGCTCAGGGTAAGCCCTTCGCGCTCAGGGCAAGCAAGAGTGTCGGTGCTACTTACGGCGGAAATCCACGGAGCGGCCCATCGAGTCTGGTTTCACACTTGCGGCTTGGGCTATGCACGCGAACGAGTCGCGCGGCCGTCGCTATCCCGAACCCCTGCATCGTTACCGCAGCGAATACGCGCGCGATCGCGACCGCATCGTGCACGCGCGGGCGTTTCGGCGTCTGGAAGCAAAGACGCAAGTGTTTACTACGCGCTTCTCCGATCATTTCCGAAACCGGCTGACGCACACGATTGAAGTGTCGCAAATTGCCCGCACCGTGGCTTCGGCGCTGGGTTTAAACGCAGAGCTGGTCGAGGCGCTGGCCCTGGTTCACGATATTGGCCACCCGCCGTTCGGTCATGCCGGTGAACGCAAGCTTGACGAGTTGATGCGGTTGTACGGCGGGAGTTTCAATCACAATCGACATGCGTTGCGCATCGTGGAGCAGTTCGAGCAGCGCTATCCGGATTTTCCGGGGTTGAATCTCACGTTCGAGGTGCGCGAGGGCATCATCAAGCACTCCCGGGAATATAGCGCGAAAGAATTTCCTCAGTTTGCCGAATACCTTCTGGATTTGCGGCCGCCGCTGGAGGCGCAGTTGATTGATTGCGTCGATGAGATTGCGTACAACACCGCTGATCTAGACGATGCGCGAGAAGCGGAGCTTCTGGACCTGGACGCTTTGTGTGGTGAGGTGCCGATTTTTGGTGAAGCTTACGCCAAGGTGGAAGCGACGCATCCCTCGGTGCGCGAAAAGCTTAAATTCAACGAAGGGCTTAAGCATGTGCTCGATCAATTGGTCACCGACTTGATCGAAACGACGAATCGGCGTGTGCGTGAGTCCAGGGTCGCTACGGTCGAGGATGTCCGGCGGCTGCCGAAGCGTATTGCGGGGTTCAGTGAAACGTTTGGAGCGCGCAATGGGGAGCTCAAGCGGTTCTTGTTTGCGAATATTTACGACCGGCCGGAGATCACCGAGGATCGCGACCGTTCGGTGCACTGCCTCGAGGAGCTTTTCCGCTACTACTTGGCTTCGCCGGGGTCGATGCCGGAACCACACGAAGAGCTTACGCGCACTGACCCACGGCACGTAGTTGTTTGCGACTACATCGCGGGAATGACAGATCAATTTCTGCTTCGACAATACCGCCAGTGTTTTGGCGCAGCGGTTGCCGCTAATCCGTCCGCTTAGGACGACCCACCCGAATTTTCACTAGCGCGCTTTGCTGGGTACCATGCCCGGACAGGGAGCGAGAGGCAGAGTGCCTGAGCCGATGAACGCGGTTGAAGGGGACTCTAAACCCGTACCCTTTGAAGATGCAAAATCCAAAGGGTGCGGCACCCGGAACGGTGCCGGTGCATCCATTTAGGGTGAGTCACCCGAATATAGAAGACGAATTTTCCGCGACGCGGTCTGGCTAGGTACAATGCAGAGGCTGGCTCGAGCATGCTCGGCTCTCCTGAGGACGTGACAGTGCTAAAAGCCCTGCCAAAATCACTTTCTGCGACACAGGCGCGGATATTCGTTCTTTTTTTGCTTAGCCTGACGAGCACAGGGTTTGCGTCCGGGCAAGTATCGTCCTTTCTGCCCGCCTCGAAGCCCGCCGCGTCGCAGCCCGCTAGTCCGACGGACCCACTCGGGCGCGATACGCCCCGTGGCACGCTGGTCGGTTTTGTCCACGCCGCGCAGGACGAGAGCGAACGTGCCATCGAGTATTTCCAGCCCGCGCCGAAAGGCCACCGGAACACTCCCGCGGAAGAGCAGGAACTCGCGACACAGTTGTTTACTGTCTTGAATGCGAGATTTTCGGTGTCGGCTCTCGGATTGATCAGCAACGATCCGGAAGGGCGCGGTGACGATCAACAGCCGCGCGATCAGATGAAGGTCGGCGGAACGCGCGGACTGAGCGAGGCGTTTCCTATTACGCTGGTGCGTCTCCAGGATCCGCGCGGCGCAAAACTTTGGTTTATTTCGCGGCAAACGCTGGATGAGGTGCCTGAGGTTTACGACTCCCTGCGGTTTCCTCGATTGGAAAAAGATCTGCCCATCTATCTGGTCAGGAACCGTCCGCTGGGCATGCCGGCCTGGCAATGGCTCGCGGTGGTTCTGTTGGCGCCTGTCGCCATGGCATTGGGCTGGGCGCTGGCGTTAGTTATAAGGACCGTCTGGCAGCTAGCGCGACGCGTTCGCGGGCTTACTCCACTTCCGCCACAGCCGATTCGGCGCTTTGGCCCGGGTGCCATGCTGCTGGCGGTGATCATTCACTATATTTTTGTCGCCGAGATCGGGACTTCGCTGCTGTACCGCCAATACTATGGACGCGTCATCCTGGTGTTATTGGCGTTTGCAGTGTACTGGGCGGTCTTGCAGGTAACACATTGGGTCTTTCGAGAAATTTCGCGACGGCTCACCGAGAGAGGAATGCTGGCGGAACGCTCGCTGGTTTCGTTGTCACGGCGGGTCCTGGATGTGATGATTTTTGTGGCGATTGTGCTGATTATTTTGACCCGGATGGACGTCAACGTTACGGCGGCACTTGCGGGTCTTGGCATCGGCGGTCTGGCGATCGGCCTTGGCGCGCAGAAGACCTTTGAAAACTTGCTGGGCGGCATTTCCATCCTGACCGACAAGACGATTGTTGTGGGGGACGTCTGCAAAATCGGCGATCGTGCTGGGACGGTGGAGGACATTGGATTACGCTCGACGAAAATCCGCACTGAGGAACGCACGTTGGTGTCGATCCCCAACGGCACCGTGGCGACGGCCACTCTCGAAAACTTTCGCTACCGCGACAAGATTCTTTACAAGCAGACGATACGTTTGCGGTATGACCTCTCACCCAATCACTTGCGCTACGTCCTTGAGCAAGTGCGCGAAGTGCTGGTTCAGCATGCAAAGGTGGAGGAATCGACTGCGCGCGTGCGGGTGATGCGCTTTGGTGAATACGCGATTGAGGTAGAACTCTACGCCTACATTCTGGAGCGCGACTACCCTACATTTCTGGCGACGCAGGAAGATTTGCTGCTGCAGGTGATGGAAACGCTGGAGCGGACCGGCGGGGCCGTGGCGCTGCCGTCGCAAACGACCATGGTCACGCAGGATGCCTGGGTGGATCCGGAAAAAGCGGCTGCGGCGCAAAAGGCGATGGGGAAAAGCCAGGCTCTCGGTGTGCCTAGCTCTGGACGTTCGGAACTCACGCCCGACGGCGGGGCCAAAAAGCCCTGAGTTGCACCGCGATTTCTAGCCAGAGCCTGGCGTACAGGCTCAGCGAATAACGCATACTGCAAACTCCCTAGAAAATCATACGAGGCGCGTGCAAGAAATAATCATCTTCCTCTAACCGCAGCCGCCTTTCGCCCCCGGTCCAGTAGCCGTAATACTCGCAAAGAACACCAGTTACGTCTCTTATGCACCAGGTTAGTCCACCCGCACACAATGGCACGCCGTTTGCACACTCCGAGAACGTCGCTCCCAGGCCTGCCGAAAATGCCCGCAGCTTTTTATGGGCAGCTTACGGAGGAGATGCGATGAGCCCGATGGCAGCAGTCGACACCCAGGCATGCGAGACCTACGAAGGGTTGCTCGAAGAGTGCGAGACCGCGCGCAGAGAATGGAACCAGCGGCGGGCGGAGATTTCTGAACTTGGCTTGCGTGGAAAGGGAATCGACGATGAGCTTCGGTGGTTGCAAGCGAGATTTGCTAAATCCTACGCGATGGCTCGCAATCACTTACGCGATTGCGGCCGCTGTCAATCTGCGGGAGGAACTGACCACACTGCTGGTGATGAAAGCCATAGTCGCGTCTTCGCTGAGTTCCGTGACGCGTCTTTTTCCAGCGCACAGTTCTCTGGCGTCTAAGATCACGTCGGCGTTTATTTCTTCTTGAAGGTTTAACCTGATCAGATTTATTGTTCTCCGAATGTGTTGCATGCGGCGATCGAGCCGCTGTCCAGTCCCTTACTGAACCAGGACATGCGCTGCTGCGATGTGCCGTGAGTGAAGGAGTCCGGCGAGACGTGGCCCGTGGACATTTTCTGTAAACGGTCGTCTCCGACGGCGGCCGCGGCGCCTAGTGCGGACTCGACGTCGCCCTTTTCGAGGAGTCCTCGCTGCTGTGTCGAATGCGCCCAGATCCCCGCGAAACAGTCCGCCTGGAGTTCGAGCCGCACAGAAGAAGAATCCGCGCCACGCATGCTGCCTTGTCGCGCTTTCCGTTCAATGCCGAGAATATTCTGAACGTGATGTCCGATCTCGTGGGCGAGCACGTAGGCTTGAGCGAATTCCCCTGGCGCGCCAAAGCGCCGCTTGAGCTCATCGTAAAAACCTAAATCGATGTAGACCCGTTCGTCTCCCGGGCAATAGAAGGGCCCGGTGGCGGATTCGGCGCCGCCGCAGGCGGATTGGGTGTAGTCGCGGAACAGCACAAGTTTGGCGTGGCGGTAAGGGCGGCCGGTTTGTTGCGGGAGAATCTGCGTCCAGGTGTTTTGCGTATCATCGAGTACGAACGAGACGAACTGAACCAGGGGTTTTTCGGATGCATCGAGCGCCGGGTCGGGCTGGCTGACAGTCGCGGGCCCTGGACTGCCTCCGCCTCCAAGCAGCGCGAAGAAATTCTGCCGGAAGATGAGGCTCAGCACCAGCAGGACGAGCGCGCCGCCAATTCCGAGGTGCATCCCGCCGAACTGAAATCCTCCGCCTCCGCCGCCGGAATCGTCGCGGCGATCTTCGATGTCCTGGCTTTCACCACCGGGTGTCCAGCGCATGTTCTTCTCCTCGCTGCTGGGAAACAGAAATGGTAGCACCTGGAGAAGCGGGAGGGAACGCACGGAAGAGCAGAACTGGAATGCTGAGGAACGTGGCCGCACTTCAGCGATTGCGCTGGCATTGCTTACGCATGTTCGTGCCGGCGCGCGCGGGAGATCTTAGGGCTTGGTTTGCGAGGGCAGAACTTTTGTGTCCGTCTGCGTGAAATCGAAGCGCACCAGCCATTCACTAGGTACACGCTGGTCAGCGACCTTTGCCGGAGCGAAATCCCAGCGCTTGGCGGCTTGAACGGCAGCGTCGCCGAAAAACTTGCTGGGACTGGAAGCCGGCTCGGCCCCAGTAACGGTGCCTGACGCATCGACATGAACTTTTACAATGACGCGCACGGTGCCGTGGATCGTACTTCTGGATCTGGCCGAAACCTCGGGAAGCACTTGATTCAGAACCTCGCCTTGGGTAACTGGTCCGGCAAGCGCAACACCTGTTGCTTTCGCAGTCTCTATGGAAATCGGGTCGGAATGAACAACCGCCGACGAGGTAGCGGTAGAAGAGCCGGCGCCAGAATCCGAGGCGGCGTCCTTCTTCAACAATTGCCTTTCGCTGGCGGTCTTCAGCGAATCCTGCGGTGAACCCTGCGGAGGCTGCGGCGCCGAGCGTGGTGGAAGCCCTTGTAACGTGCGGTCCGTCGCGGGTTTTTTCTGTGATGTTCTCGGTTGGGGCTCGGAGGTCGCTGATGTCAGTGGCGCATCAGGCTGGACTGCTGGATGGCTAGATGCAGACGTAGTATCTGCTTCGTTTTGATGATCGCGTAGTCTCGGGATGGCGAGCATAGCGCCAAGCGTTAGCGCTACCATGACGGCGACTACGATGTAGTAAGAGCGGTATGACGCGCCTTTTCCTGCGACCGACTGACTTTCGAGCACGTGGTGCTTTGACGGATGCAGCGGGGAAACGGTCGAGAGTGGAACGGACAACGGGTCGACAGAAGCAGCAGGTTTTGTTGCCCCCGCAGTCTCGGACTCCGCCGCGACGGACGCCATACGTGATGGCTTAACCACCATAGGCTTGATGGGATCCGGTATGGCGGGCGCGGAAACTTTGGGTGCGGGCGGATTGAGCCGCGCAGATATTTCCGCAACAGTCCACCGGCGCTGCGGATCGCGCCGCAAACTATGCCGCGCAATGTCCAGGAAGGGCTGCGGCACGGAGTCTGAGACCTGTAGCCCGTCTTGGTCTTTTTGCTCCGGCACGTGCTGCGTCAAGGTTTCGACCAGGGTCACTCCGAGCGACCAGACATCTCCGGCAGGTGAACCGGTTCCCGCACTTTCTGGGGCCAAGTAAACGTCGAGCTTCCCGAGGGTGATCTGAGGCTCCCCGATGCGCGACAGGGAATCGCTCGAGAGCTTCAATTGATCGTCAATCGCCAGGATGTTCCCGGGCCTGATGCGGCCGTGTACGAAGCCTTTTCCATGCAAATGCGTCAGGGTTTCCAAAAAAGGTTCTAGCATGTCGCGCGTTTCCGCGGGTGACAGCGCGCGTTCCGGAAGGAATTGCGCCAGGTTCTCCGGGGCATACTCCATCACGACATACAGCAGGTCCATTCCGGCAAGGTGGCAGCGACCGCTCTCGAACAGACGAATCAAATTCGGATGGGAAATCTGCGCCGCCTGCTTCCAACGAGACAGTTGGATCTCGGGGTTCGCAGGTTCCGCCTGAACGAATTTGATCGCGGCCTGTTCCGATTTGGTCTTTCCGCGCTGCGTCAAAAACACGACGCTATGGTCGGAGCCGCCCAAGTGCTCCAGCAGCGTGAATCCCCCGTCAATAATCTGGCCTTCGCAATCCTTCCAGCTATCGGACATCGTTCACCCCCAGTCCGTTCACAACGGCAAACACCATCATACTCTCGCAACCCAATTGGCAATCCTGTACGGAAGTTCAGGTCGACATTTGGTTACGTGGGTGGTGCCTGGCTGGGATGGGTGCCTGACGCATGGAGAATGGCTTAAGCGCGCAGGCGAGCCGAGCCGCTGACGAAGCGGTTGCCGCGTTCGTAGAACCGCAGCGGCCTATCCGCCGCACGGGTAATGCCTATGCGCGGGCTGATGCCTAACCGGCCAGCCAAAGGCTTTTCGCTGCCAGCCCGGTTACGCGATCCGGAGAACGCCCCGAGCCAAAGAGGTCCCGGAGCGCACAGATCGACGCCATCGACCCGCCGATCGATCTGCAGCGCGGAGGCCAGGCGGCCGGGTCCGCGGGTCAGATCGAGGACGCGAGTAGTCGCTCGGTTCTGCTCCATTTGGTGGATGCCCTCGATGGGTTCGAGCGCACGGATCAGGACACCGCCTCCCACTCCGGGAATTTCGCTGCTGACATTGAGCATGAAATGATTGCCGTAGGTGAAATAGATGTAAGCGTGGCCGCGCCGCAGAAACATTGATTGATTGCGCGGCGTCGGCCCTCGAAAGTGATGCGCGGCGGGATCGCGCGGGGGATAGGCTTCGGTTTCGACGATGCGCCCGGCCATTCTGCCCGAAGGGAGCTCGCGAACAATGATCTTACCGATCAAGTACCGTGCCAACGCAACAGTTTCCGCAGGCAAGTCGCGGCGACGCAGGTGCCGAATCCGGACTGGCCCGGAAGGGTAAGGAGTGACGCTAATTTCGGGGGGACGGACGCTCACGGCGTCCATTCTACCGAAGTCGCAATCAGGGTACATGCCCTGCATAACTCCACGGAATACTGTATTTGCGGTACGGCCGGAAGATGATTCAATTTCTGGCAGCCCAAGAGAAGTGGTGTAAGCTGGAGGCAGAAGCCGTTTCGTTCATCGGTCGACGGCGAAAACCCTGAGGATTTGATTGTTGAGCGCCAGAAGTATAGATTTCCACAGGCGGGGGACAAAAAATCCCGATTCGATCCTTTTGGAGAAGAAATTATCAATGTCAGATCAGGCTTGGTCGGATAGAATTAAGGGCCGTGCCTGCTGCGCTAATAGGCAAAGATTTTCTGCCCCCCTCTTGCCTTCGCCTGCGCAGTTGCTAAGGCGGAACTGAACGTGGAAGCGACAAGACAAGACAAGCGCTCGATCATACGCAGACGAACGCAACAACTCGTTTACCTGGAGCTGGGGAAAGAGAATGGCGGCGTCATGCTGAATCTTTCCGAGCATGGCTGCGGATTTCAGGCCATCACGCCGGTGAAGTGCGGCGAGACCCGTTTTGGCTTCCAGATCAATGGCGGGCGGCGAATTGCGGGCGACGCGGAGGTCGTTTGGGCGGATGAGGCCGGAGTCATGGGCGGCCTGCGATTTTTGAATCTTCCCGCGGAAGCACATCGGGAGATCCGCCTGTGGTTGGAGGAAACCAACGCTCCGGTGGAACACGGGTTCGCACCAGCAGCCGCGGCCGTATTTGAGGGTGGTGCGCGGCGTTCGCGCGCAATGGGCGCCGAAGAGACCCCCGCAGCAATAGCGAATGCGCGCGTGGCAGTGGAGGAGCCGCCCGTGCCGCCAGCGTGGGCGAATTTGCGGGCTGGCACTTACCCGCCCATCGACGACGGGCGATACGGGTCGCCTTACCTGGGCGATCATCACGCAGCGTTTGGAAATCCACATCGCAAGTCCGCCGCAGTCTGGCGCGGAATCGCCCTGGTAACGACGCTGGTCGCGCTGGCGGTACTGGTGATCATGTACCAGCGCGATGTTGGAACTTCGCTCATCTGGCTTGGGGAGACACTCGCTGGGAAAGCGAAAGCATCTGCGGTGGCGCCCGATAAGCAGCCAGCTTCGACGTCGCCATCGCCGGCCGCCGACAACAACGCCGATAGCCCTGCAGCGAATGCTGGTGCCGAGAAGAATGCCGCAGCCCAGGGACCGGACGATACTGGTGGCCTGTCCCACGGGAAAGAGCTTCCTACCGCGGCACGTGGTGATGCATCCGCTGGGGTCCCGGCGGCTGCCAACAGTGGGACCGGTGATCGCCCGGAGTCTATGCTGGAGCGCCAGGGGTCTCTGCAAAAGACGGAACCCGTCTGGAACGAAGGAGATAGCGTCGAATCTTTGTGGGGTGCGGTACAGAGCGGTTCGGTTTCCGCGGAAGTCTCTCTAGCGGAACGCTTCGCCCATGGGCAAGGCGTGAACAAGAATTGCGATCAAGCCAAGGTGCTGATGAAAGCTGCCGCCGACCGCGGCAACCGCGAGGCCCGGCTCAGGCTGTACGAGATGGAGACCGGAGGGTGCCGGTAGCCCCCGTTTATCGGAAGGGAACCTAATCTTGCGACAACCCCGCGCTTCCTTGACTTGGCGGCCAACCCCCTCAATAATGAGGAGGCATAGTGTTCGCGCCGGAGGCGCTGAAGACATGTTCCTTGACATCAAGGACCTTGCCGTCCGGAAGCAGGTCATCCGGAAAAATTACGTGCCCGGCAGCATCGACTACCAGACCGCGGAAATGAAGCAGATCGATCCGCTGGAAGTGAATGCCACCGCGGAACTGCTCGAAGGGCAAATTCGGGTCGCAGGCGAAATCGCGACGAAGGTCGAGCTAGTGTGCGCTCGATGCTTGGAGCCCGTTGTGGACGAGGTGCACCGCTCGTTTGACCTCTTCTACAGCCCGCTGCCCAAGGGTGAAAAGCCGGAAGAAGCGCGGCTGAAAGACGACGACGCGGAGATTGGTTTTTTTGAAGGGGAAGGTCTCTTTTTGGCCGATGTGTTGCGGGAACAGGTGCTGTTGGCGCTGCCGATGAAGGTGATTTGCCGGAGCGATTGCCGCGGCCTGTGCCCGAATTGCGGTGCGAACTTGAACCACGAAGAGTGCCGCTGTGAGACACACGCAGCAGACCCGCGATTGGCTCCCCTCGCGCGCCTGAAGCAGGACTGGCTGAAAAAACAATAGGTTTCAGGGCCGAAAGCCCATACAATCCGGCCAAGATGGCTGGGAACGAGGAGTATTGCTATGCCTAATCCAAAACGACGGCATTCGAAGAGACGCACGAGCACGCGGCGGGCGCACGATTTCTTGGAGAAGCCGGCGCTGGCTAAATGCCCGAATTGCCACGAAATGAAGCAGCCGCACCAGGTCTGCCCCCATTGCGGCTACTACAAGGGCAAAGCGGTTCAAGACGTGTCGGCCTAACGAGACGTTTCGTATCGACGTGAGCTGAGAGCCTTTCTACCGGTAATTTTTCCGGAATTGCCTGATCGAAGCCCCCCATGATCACAATTGCGGTTGATGCCATGGGCGGAGACCATGCTCCCCGCCCCGAAGTTGAAGG
Organism: uncultured Acidobacteriota bacterium; assembly: GCA_963832615.1. Taxonomy (GTDB): domain Bacteria; phylum Acidobacteriota; class Terriglobia; order Acidiferrales; family UBA7541; genus Acidiferrum. The sequence continues at coordinate 365,023 of CAWHVA010000027.1, read as the reverse complement.
GAGTGTGCTAGCCGCGCGAGAGTACGGCGTGCGCATTCTGCTCGTAGGGCAGCCGAATGTGGTTCGAGCGGAGTTGGCGCGGCACGCTGAGCCGAACTTGCCGATCGAAGTCGTGCCGGCGAGCGAAGTGATCACCATGGAGGATCACCCGGCGCAGGCTTTTCGCCGGAAGAAAGATAGCTCGGTGCACGTGGCGGCGCGATTGGTGCGCGAGACCAAGGCGGATGGTCTGGTGAGCGCGGGGAATACGGGCGCGGTGATGACCGTGGCGCGATTTTTGCTGGGGACTCTGGAGTCGGTGGATCGCGTTGCATTGGCGGCGCCGTTTCCGAATGCCAAAGGCGGCGTTTCTGTATTACTGGATGTTGGCGCCAACGTGGATTCGAAGCCGGAGCATCTGGTGCAGTTTGCAGTGATGGGCGAGATTTATTACCGCGCGACATTTGGACATAGGCGTCCTCGCGTTGGGTTGTTGTCGGTGGGCGAGGAAGATATTAAGGGCAATGAGTTGACGCGGGAAGTGAACATTCGCTTGAAGAAAAGCCCGGTTCATTTTGTGGGCAACGTCGAAGGCGGCGATTTGTTTTCCGGGGAAGTGGACGTGATCGTTTGTGACGGATTCGTGGGGAACATCGCGCTGAAGATTTGCGAAGGTCTGGCGTTGCAGATTTTTGAAGTGCTGAAGAAGTCGCTGAAGAGTTCGCTGGTGTCGCAAGTTGGAGCAATGTTGTCGCAAGGCGCGTTTAAGGGCTTGAAAAAGAAAATCGACTACGCCGAGTCTGGTGGTGCGCCACTGTTGGGCGTCCGCGGAGTATGCGTGATCGGGCACGGGCGGTCGAATGCCAACGCCGTCAAGAATGCGATTCGCGTGGCCGCGGGCCTTGCGCGCGCGCATATGAACGAAAAGATTGAACAAGGACTCTCAGCCGCCGGCGTGCATCCCGATCGCATCGTGACGCGCGCGTAGATCTGAGGTATGTAGGCGCCGGGCTTTAGCCCGGCCATGGCCAAACATGGCCGTGGAAGTTTTTTAGTCAGGGAAAAGGAATGACGATGGGCAAAACGGCATTTGTGTTTCCGGGCCAGGCTTCGCAATATCCCGGAATGGGCAAGGAACTCGCGGATAAATATCCGGTGGCGCGAGCCGTCTTTGAGGAAGCCGACAAGGCGCTGGGGTTTTCGATTTCGAATCTGTGTTTTTCCGGGTCGGAAGAAGATTTGAAACAGACCGCCAATACTCAGCCGGCGATTCTTACGGTCTCGGTGGCGATCTACCGGATTCTGGAAGAGAAGGGAATCACGCCGGACTTTGTGGCCGGCCATAGCCTGGGTGAATATTCGGCGTTGGTGGCCGCGAAATCGCTAAAGTTTTCCGATGCTGTAAAAATCGTGTATAAGCGCGGGAAGTACATGCAGGAAGCCGTGCCTGCAGGACTGGGAGCTATGGCGGCCATCATGGGGTTGTCGCACGCCGTGGTCATGGATGCGTGCAAGCGCGCCGCGGAGGGTCAAGTGTGCTCGCCCGCGAACCTGAATTCGCCGGAGCAGACTGTGATTTCCGGGCACGCGGAGGCTGTGAAGCGCGCGGTGGAAATTGCGTCGCAGCTGGGAGCGAAGCGCGCGGTGATTCTGCCGGTGTCGGCGCCATTTCATTGCGCGCTGATGATGCCGGCTCAGGAAAAGCTGGAGAAGGATCTGCGCAAGACGGAATTTGCAGCGCTGCGCTTCCCACTGGTGACGAACGTGGATGCGGACACCGAAACGAGCGGCGATGAAGCCCGCGACGCATTGATCCGTCAGGTGACTATGCCCGTACGGTGGGAAGAATCGGTGCGCGAATTGATCGACGAGGGTGTGAACACCTTCGTCGAAGTCGGTCCGAGCCGCGTGCTTACCGGTTTGCTGCGTCAGATCGAACGCTCGGTCGGCACACTGAATGTTGAGGACGAAAAGAGCCTGGCGACCGCAGTAGAGAAGTTGGCCCAGTCACGCGAAGACGCGGCGTAGCACAGGCACTCCTGTTTACCCTGAGATTCGAAGGGCCTGTGCCCGCGTGCTGAACGAGGAAGACTCTTTTTCAAATCAAGCTGTATGCAAGAAGGGAATAGAGTGTTCAGTTTGAAAGACAAAGTAGCCGTAGTGACCGGAGCCTCGCAAGGGATCGGTCGCGACACCGCGCTGGCACTGGCGCAAGCAGGCGCAAAGGTTGCCGTAGCAGCGCGGAATGAAGAGAAACTAGCCGCGCTGGTGACCGAAATCGAAGCCGCAGGCGGCGCAGCTCTGGCCGTAAAAATGGACGTGGCCGACGCCGAGCAAGTAAAGGCCGGATTCAAGCAGGTAATCGAGAAATTCGGCCGCCTCGACATCCTGGTGAACAACGCCGCAATCACCCGCGACGGCCTATCGATGCGCATGAAGCAAGATGATTGGGAAGCGGTCCTGAAAACCAATTTGACCGGCGCGCACCTCTGCATTCAACAAGCTCTCTCTTCAATGATGCGAGCCCGCGCGGGCCGGATCATCAACATCAGTTCTGTGGTGGCTCAGTCCGGCAACGCCGGACAGGCAAACTACGTAGCAGCCAAAGCCGGCCTGATCGGCCTCACCAAGGCCGTGGCGATCGAAATCGCCTCGCGCAACATCACGGTGAACGCAGTGGCACCGGGCTTCATCGAAACGCCGATGACCGATGTCCTGCCGGACAAAGTAAAAGAAGAGTTAAAGACGCGAATCCCGCTGGGCAGAATGGGTTCAGCGCGCGAAGTGGCCGCCGCCATCGTGTTTTTGGCCAGCGACGAGGCCGGCTACATCACCGGCCACGTGTTAAACGTGAACGGCGGCATGCATTTAGCGTAGGAGCACTTCCTAGCTAAAGATTGTGGCGCCGAAGTTGACCTTGCGCTGAGGCGTAACTAGAATGGGCAGGTTATACTTACAGGGCTGAAAGCAGTGTGCGTACGGTAACGTAAGGCCGAGCGGTTTGAACTCATACTCAGCATGAACCGGCACGACGAACGCAAATCGCGGAGGATATAGGAATGGCCAGCGTTGAAGAGCGCGTAAAGCAGATCATTGTCGAGCAGCTCGGCGTGGACGAAGCGGAAGTCACACCAACGGCATCCTTCGTTGACGACCTGGGCGCAGATTCGCTGGACCAGGTGGAATTGGTCATGGCGTTCGAAGAGGCCTTCGGCATCGAAGTGCCCGATGAAGACGCCGAAAAGATGACGACGGTGAAAGATGCCGTCGAATATATCGACAAACACTCCAAAGGGAAGTAAGAATCCGCTGAGCATTACCACCTCATCAGGGAGCACGAACCTTTGACTCGCCGCGTTGTTGTAACGGGCGTCGGACTCGTCTGCGCGCTGGGAATTGGCACGGACGAATGCTGGAAAAATCTGGTCGCCGGGCAGAGCGGCATCGGAAACATCACGCTTTTTGACTCCACTGGTTTCGATTGCACTATTGCCGGCGAGGTTAAAAACTTCGACCCCTTTCTCTGGATCGAGAAAAAAGAACTCAAGAAGATGGGGCGGTTCATCCAGATCGCGCTGGCCGGCGCGGATTTCGCCGTCAAGATGGCGAACTGGACCAAGGAAAACGAAACCGATCTCGACGAAGTCGGCGTCTACATTTCCTCCGGCATCGGCGGTTTCGACATCATTGAGCGCGAACACTGGAAACTGGTGCAAGGTGGCCCGGGGAAAATTTCTCCGTTCTTTATCCCTTCCGCCATCGTGAATCTCGCGTCGGGACACGTTTCGATTCGCTACGGCGCGCGCGGCCCAAATTCTGCAACCGCCACGGCCTGCTCCGCTTCCGCGCATGCGATCGGAGATTCCTTCAAAATTATCGAGCGCGGCGCGGCCGAAATGATGATTTGCGGCGGCACCGAGGCCACCATCACGCCGATGGGTGTCGGCGGCTTCGCTTCCATGAAGGCGCTTTCCACGCGGAACGATGATCCCGCGCATGCCAGTCGCCCGTTTGACGCGCAACGCGATGGCTTCGTTGTCGGTGAAGGCGCAGGCATCATCATCCTCGAATCGCTCGAACACGCGCAAAAGCGCAATGCCCCGATTCTTGCGGAGATCGTCGGCTACGGCATGTCCGGTGACGCGTATCACATCACGCAGCCCGCGGAAAACGGCGACGGCGCCTACCGCGTGATGCGCGCGGCACTGAAAGACGCGAAGCTCTCCCCGGACGACATCAGCTACGTCAACGCTCACGGAACTTCCACGCCGATCGGTGACACGCTGGAAACCATTGCTGTAAAACGTGTCTTCGGCGACCGCGCCAAGAAGATGCCGGTCAGCTCGACAAAGTCAATGACCGGCCACCTGCTCGGTGGCGCCGGCGGGCTGGAAGGTGGCATCTGCGTCCTGGCGTTGCGCGACCAGATCGTGCCGCCCACCATCAACCAGGAAACACCGGACCCAAATTGCGATCTCGACTACGTTCCCAATGTCGCCCGCAAAACGGAAGTGGAATACGCGCTCTCGAATTCCTTCGGCTTCGGCGGCACCAACGCCGCCCTGATTTTCAAGCGCTGGTCCGGGAAGTAACATCGAGTTCGATCGTTGTGTGCTACATCGCCTTTCGTAGCTACCTTGTAGCCGCCCTCTTCGAGAGGGCGGGGTTTAGTGTAAGCTCCGGCGCAAACCAGCACGTCGAAGCGTGGATTCCACCTAAGTAGCAGTCCACGAGAATCAAGAGGCACGCCTTGAACATCATCGTCTGCATCAAGCAAGTTCCCGCGAAAGACGCCCCACTCACCATCGCCGGAAACTGGATCAAGGAAGCCGACATCGGTTTCGAGATGAACGAGCCCGACACTTACGCGCTCGAAGAAGCCCTGCGCCTGAAAGAGAAGCACGGCGGCGAGGTCGTCGTTCTTTCGATGGGGCCGGAACGCGTGAAGCAAACCATCAAGGAAGCCCTCGCAAAAGGTGCGGATCGCGCCATCCATATCGCCAACGACGCATTCGCGCAACTCGATCCACTCGGCGCGGCTAGCTACTTGTCCGCCGCGATCAAAAAAGAGAAATTCGACCTTATCCTCACCGGCCTTCAAAGCGATGACCACGGTTTTGGCCAAACCGGCGTTCTCCTGGCGGGCCTCCTTGACCTCCCGCACGCCACGATTATCATGGCGATCGAAGCCCAAGACGGGAAGCTCCGCCTAAAGCGCGAACTCGAAGCCGGCTGGTTCCAACACATCGAGTGCGCACTGCCAGCCGTCCTGTCGATTCAATCCGGCATCAACAAAGTTCGCTACGCCACGCTCAAAGGCATCATGGCCGCGAAGAAAAAGGAAATCGCGACGATTGCGCCTGACTCGCTCGGCGTCTCCGTCCAGCCAACGCAGCGCGTCGAAAAAATCTACGTCCCCACAAAAACAAAAAAGACCGAATTCCTCACCGGCACGCCAAAAGAAGCCGCCACTAAGTTGGTCGAAAAACTGAAGTTTGAAGCGCGGGTGATCTAACGATGAAAATTCTGGTCGTCACCGAACAGCGGCAAGGCAAGTGGAACAACACCAGCTTCGAAACGCTCGCCGCAGCCCAGCAAATTGCTACGGATACGTCCAGCACGGTCAGCGGCCTGGTGATTGGAGAAGGTATAGCCGCCTTAGCGAACGAACTCGCGGCCAAAAGCGTGGCCGAAGTTCTGCTCGTCGAGCACGACCTGCTGGAAGCCTACACGCCCGACGGTTATTGCGTAGCCCTGAAGCAAGTCATCGAGTCCGCCAAGCCCGATCTGATCCTCTTCCCGCACACCTATCAAGTTCGCGACTTCGCACCCAAGCTCGCCGCCCAGCTCGGCAAAGGCATGATCGGCGACTGCATCGGCTACCGCAACGAATCCGGCAAACTCATCTTTGTCCGCCAAATGTTCCAAGGCAAAACCTCCGCCGACGTCACCTTCCAAAGCGCCGCCCCATGGTTCGCCTCGTTTCAAGCAGGCGCCTTTCGCTCCGACCTGGTCACCACGCATCCATCCGGCAAAGCCCCAGTCAACGCCGTGTCCGTGACGCTCAACGCCGACCAGATCCGCACTAAGCCCCTCGATCTTTTCAAAGAAGCAAAGTCTGCCGTCGACCTCACGCAAGCTCCGCTTATCGTCGCAGTCGGCCGCGGCATCAAAGCCCCCGAAAATATCCCGCTGGCGGAAGCCGTCGCCAAAGCCCTCGGTGGAGAAATCGCCGCCTCCCGCCCGATCTGCGACGAAGGCTGGCTCCCCATGGAGCGCCAAATCGGCAGCTCCGGCCAAACTGTCGCCCCGAAGCTTTATCTAGCCCTGGGCATCAGCGGCGCCATCCAGCACGTAGTGGGCATGAAAGGTGCCCGCACCATCGTTGCCATCAACAAAGATCAAAACGCCCCCATCTTCGAAATCGCCGACTATGGCATCGTCGCCGACATCTTCGAAATCATGCCCGCCCTAACCGAAGCCCTGGAAAAAGCAAAACAGGGCTAGGCTAAACGGGCCGGTCCAATTGGCGTATACTTATCAAAACCGCCATGAAACTCGAAGACTACAAAACGATTCTCTATCGGCAGGAGGACGGTTCTTGGGTCGCCGAAATTCCTGCCATCCCCGGTTGTTACGCCCTCATGGACACTCGTGAAACTGCTTTGGCGGAGCTAAATCAAGTGTTTGCGATGATTTCCGAAGAGTATCTGCAGAAGGGTTTGAAGCTTCCCGCCGACACCACTGAGATTGTGAATGCCTAGCGCCACGGCGCGCGATTTCCAGCGCGTCGCTCGGCTCCTGGGATTTTCCTTAACTCGCACGTCAGGCAGTCACGAGCGCTGGAATCATCCAGACGGCCGATCCGTGACTATCCCAGTGCATGGCGGCAAAGAAATAGGCCCGCCACTATTCTTCAAAATCGTCCGCCAACGGGGAGTATCCATCGATGAATTTGCGAAGCTTCGATGAGCACTAAGCGAATCGCGATTTGCTAAGATTGTTGAAAGCAACCAATGACCGTACAGCGTGAACAACTCGAAGCCGACGTCCTCATCGTCGGCGCAGGGCCCGCCGGCCTTTCCTGCGCTTTGCATCTCGCCAACCTCATCAAGAAACACAACGAATCCGCTGCCAAGCCCGAACTCTCCACCGAAAACATCTACGTGCTTGAAAAGGGTCGCGAAATCGGCGCACACCAGCTTTCCGGCGCAATCATGAACCCGAAAGCGCTGCGCGAACTCGTCCCCGATTTCGAAAAAAGCGCTCCACTCGACACGCCCGTCACCGACGACGCAGCCCTCTTTTTCACCGAAGGCTCTTCGTTTCGCTTCCCCATCACGCCGCCGCCGTTCCAGAACAAAGGCAACTACGTCGTCTCGCTCAACAAAATCACTAAATGGCTCGGTGGTCTGGTGGAAAAAGCCGGCGTAAATTTGTTCACCCAATTCGGCGGTGCGCAACTCATTCACGAAGGCAGCGGCATCGCCGGCGTAATCACCGAAGACAAAGGTCTGGACAAAAACGGCAAGCCCAAAGACAACTACACGCCCGGCTACGAACTCCGCGCCAAAGTCACGGTCCTTGCCGAAGGCACGCGCGGCTCGCTCACCAAGCAGCTCGTCGCCAAAAACAATCTCGACAACATAAATCCGCAAATTTACAGCATCGGCATAAAGGAATTGTGGGATGTGCAACCCGGCCGCATTCAACCCGGATACGTCGCCCACACGTTAGGTTGGCCCGTCGCCACCGACATGTACGGCGGCGGCTGGATCTACGGCCTCGCCAACAATCGCGTTTCGATCGGCCTGGTCATCGGACTCGAATACGCGAATCCGGAATTCGATCCGCACGAAGCTTTTCAGAAATGGAAGACGCATCCCGCCATCAAGAAAATCCTCGAAGGCGGCAAGCTCGTTCGCTACGGGGCAAAATCTCTTCCCGCGGGCGGCTACTATTCCATGCCGCGCACCTATGTCGACGGCGGCCTGATCATCGGCGATTCCGGCAGCTTCCTCGATTCCCAGCGTCTAAAAGGCATCCATATGGCGATGAAGAGTGGCATGCTCGCCGCCGAAACCATCTTCGACGCCCTGAAAGCCGGCGACACCTCCGCAAAAGCGCTGAGCGCCTTCCCCAAAAAAGTCGAGCAAAGCTACATCAAAAAAGAACTCTGGGCCGTCCGCAATTTCCACCAATCCTTCAAATACGGACTCTACGGCGGCCTCTTCCACACCGGCCTGCAATTCATCACCGGCGGTCGCGGCCTCATCGATCCCATGCGCGTCGAAGCCGGCTACAAGCACTATCACAAGATCGATGGCCATCCCGCGCCAGAGCGTTTCAAAGGCGACGGCAAGCTCACTTTCGATCGCCTCACCGACGTCTATCACTCCGGCACGCGTCACGAAGAAGATCAGCCGTGCCACCTGATCGTGCACGACCTCAACGTCTGCGCCACCAAATGCGTGGTCGAGTACGGCAACCCTTGCCAATATTTTTGTCCAGCCGCCGTCTACGAGATGACCAAGGAAAAAGACGGCGTAAAACTAAAAATCAACGCCGCCAATTGCGTCCACTGCAAAACCTGCGACATCGCCGACCCCTACCAGATCATCGACTGGGTAGTCCCCGAAGGCGGCGGCGGCCCCAACTACGAAGGGATGTAATTGGTAGCGCCGGTTTACCCTAGATCGACGAAGGGCACGTTGCCGGCCCCTTTATCATTTAGCGGTCCAAAACAATCGGGCCGGCAAGGAAATCACCGGCCCGACGTTCTCATTTATCTTCGCTCGTCAATTCGGCAACAACCCGTAAACATCAATCTCCCCGAACGTCGTTCCCCCGCCCTGGGTGTTATCGCTTCCGCGCGTGCCGATGTACACCTTTCCGTTCGCAACGGTTGGCACCGTGAACTTCACCGCGTTTCCAGCCGTGTCTCGCCCTCCCGTCGCCTGCGAGCTATTCCACAGTTCCGTCGCAATATTGCTTGCGTCGCACGCATGAAGAACGGCCGGACCGGCAAGCGCGGCCCCATGATCGCTGGTTCCGTAGTTCGCGGTGTCAATCGCCCACAGAATTCCGTCCGTAGTCGCCGACGAAGCCGAAATCGACGGCGTCGCACCGGCAAATCCGAACTTCGAAGGCGTCGTTGCCGTTGACGTCGTTCCAAACATCCGCGTTGTCGGGTTGAAATGGAAACACCGTTCCGCCGGTCGTGCTTCCAAACACCACGCCAAAATAGTACAAATTGTTATTCCAGAAGCCTGGCGTCTGGAAAGATGACGAATTCCCCTGCCATTCCTGCACCACCGTGTCCGCCGTAGAGTTGTATTTCCTCATGTTGTCGCGGTTCAGCAGGAAGAAAATCTGTCCTTTGCTTCCTCCGACAAGCAGATGTTGGTTCGGCCCGCTCGTTGTGTCGATCAGGACAGCCGTTCCGCTCGAACCGACGTCCGAATCATTCGTATCGAGGTTGCCCTGATTGAAGGGCGTGAAGTAATCGAGTACCCACAACGTTGGAGTGCTCAATTTGAGATAGCTGTCCGAAAAGTCGGTCGGTAAGGTCGCGGATCCGCTGGTCCCGTCAAAAATGCCATTCCCGGTGAGTACGTACATATTCCCAGCGGTATCGAACGCCGGCGCTCCGCCCGACATCCAGATCCCGCCTTTGCAATACGCGGTGGTCCCCAGTTTATTTGGTGTGTCATTGAAAACAGCCGGAACCGCTGCTAAGTTCGCCGTCTGATAGCCCAACACCCAGCCGTGATTCGTCCGTCGTCAGTTTGGCAGCAACCCATACACATCGATCTCCCCAAAGGTTGTACCGTGTCCTTGGGTGTCATCGTTCCCACGCGTTCCGACGTACACCTTCCCATTCGCGACGGTCGGCACCGTGAATTTCACCGCGTCGCCCGCCGTGTCTCGCCCGCCCGCCGCCTGCGAACTGTCCCACAGTTCTGTCGTCAAGCTCGTTGCGGGGTAGGCATGCAGCACCGCCGGACCTGCTGCTCGCGTCTGATGCATGTTGTTCGCGCTCGCACCGTAGGCACTCGAATCCGTCGCCCAGACGATTCCGTTCGTGGCTCCCTGCGCAGAAACCGAGGGAGTCGCCCCCGGGAATCCAAACGAGCTGCTCGACACCGAAGCCGCCGCCCCGCTGAACATTCCGGTCGCAGGGTTAAATGTGAACTGTTGAAGCATTCCGATGCCCGCGAGATACAAATTGTTTTGCCAGAACGCGGGCGTCGCGAATATCGGATTTCCGAAGGCGATGGTCTGCACCACATTGTTCGTCGCGTTGTTCTTTCCCATGTTGTCGCGGTTCACAAGGAACAGATTGCCCTCTTTTCCGCCACCGATCGCCAGATGCATCAGCGGACCTGATGTCTGGTCCACAAGAATTGCCGCTCCCCCGGCGCCAAAATCCGAATCGTTGGCTTCCAGCGTCGCCTGGTCCGCGGGCGTGAACCAATCGGTGACCGCTAACCCGCTCGTCGGGTTCGTGCTGAGTTTCAGAAACGAATCTCCAAACGCGGTCGTTCCGTCATACGTTCCGTTGCCGGTGATCACGTAGAGATTGTTCGCGCTGTCCGCGGCCGGTGCTCCGCCGCTCATCCATATTCCGCCGCGATCTCCATTCGGGGTGTCGTTGTACGGGGGCAAAATCTGCGCCAGGGTCGCGGCATTGTAGCCGATGATCCAGCCATGATACGGATCGGCGTCTTCGTGAGAGGCCCACGAAACCCACACCACTCCATTGACCAACGCCAGGCCCGGCCGCTGATTTTCCGTTCCTGCGTTAAACGTCACATTTCCACCGGACGCTCCAGCACCGGTTCCACTGACCGAAGCGCTGATCACCACCGGCCCACTGAATTTTTCCGCGCCTGTGGTCAAATCCAGCGCGTGAATCCGCTGAAAAAAGGTCGACCCGGACGCAATTACAGACTTGCTCACCACATAAATGGTTCCCGTGGCTGGATCGATGACCGGCGTTCCGATTACGCCCGTCTCCGGTGTAATGTCGCCCTCACCCAGTCCTACCAAGCTACCCGTAATTCCCGAGGGCACTGGCGTCTCACCGGCAGTTCCGCCGTGTGTGCTATCCAGCAGGTTAACGTGCCAATACGTCACGCACGGACTGGCATCTGCGTCGAAGACATAGACGCTGTCGTGCGCCGTAGCTGCCACGATCACGTTGTGCGTTGCGCCGCCAACGCTTACGTTCGCTATCCATAGCGGCTGCGCATAGATCGCGCCATCCGCAGCGCAAGAGAAAAGCTTCCCGAAGGTTGCCGTTATCACGTTCGTTGTGTTCAACGCGTATTCCTGCGCGTTTACACCGTCTCGCGACAAGTCATTGTGATAGGTTGTCATTCCCGCAAGGTCGGTTACGCCGATGGTCGCGGATGCGCTCTTCGTAACATCGGCAATACTTGTCGCGGTAACGGTAATGCTTCCCGGAGAGGCCGGCGCCACATAGGTCGCCGCCGTCGTGCTTTGCACGCTGAACGTGCCGGTCGATGCCGTCCACGTCACTCCCGAAGTTCCCACATCATTTGCCACCGTCGCGCTGAGATTCAAAGCTTGCCCCAGCGTCAGCCCGCCGCGCTTCGGTGTCACCGTTACGCTGATCTGGCCGGTGACCACGGCCGTTATCGTAATCGTCGCCGCCGCCGTTTTCGTAGGGTCGGTCACCGAGGTGGCTGTCAACGTAACCGTCGGTGTTGCTGGAATGCTCGCAGGCGCCGTGTACGTCATTGCCGCGCCCGATGCGCTCGATGTAGGCGTCACCGTTCCGCACGCCGCGCCAGTGCAAACGGCACCCCCAAGTGACCAGGTCACTCCTTTGCCTGCCGCGTCGTTTGCCACCGTTGCGGTGAACGCTTGTGTTGCTCCCACCTGGACGCTCGCCGCCGTCAGCGAAAGTGTCACGCCGACTGCCGCCGAAGCTCCTGTCAGTGTGATCGTCGCCGTCCCGTTCTTGGACCCATCCGCCACCGACGTCGCGGTCAGTGTTACCATCGCCGGATTGGGCACGCTCGCGGGCGCGGAATAGGTCACCGCGGTTCCCGACGCGCTGCTGGCCGCCGAAAGCGCGCCACACGTTGACGCGCTGCAGCCCGCTCCAGACAGCGTCCAGGTGACTCCCTTGCTCGCGCTATCGTTCGCCACTGTCGCCGTGAAAGCCTGAGTCTGCCCCGTTTGCACCGACGCCGTCGCCGGCGACACCCTGACCGTTATGGGGGTGACCGGGGTTGGACTCAAGCTTGGATCCGAACTCGTAGTTGAACCGCCACCACAACCACCGACGAGCGCCACCGTTATCGCGATCGTTAGAATCACCGGTGCAAACAAATAGGGCGAAATCCGCTGCGCATGCACTCGTATCAAGGCAATCTCCGTAGCATCAGTTTTTTTACAGATATTATTGGCTTCCGCGGGGTGGAAGCTGTATTCACGAACTTCACGTCTGTGTTCAAGCCTTCCTCTGGAAAGGCTTGAACAAAAGGGGATCGCGTATAAGTTGGAGTTGCTGGTCGGCAGCCCAAAGTGCGGCCACCTACCCCCACTTGCGCTTGCTGTTGGATGCTTATCCAAGGAAAAAGGATTGCGGCCTGCGCCTCCAACTCGATTCACTTGAAAGACTTCCAGCCAACGCACCCCGATACTTTTTGGTATTCAGTTTGGCAGCAACCCGTACACATCGAGCTCTCCGAATGTGCTGCCATTCCCCAATGTGTCGTCGCTTCCACGCGTGCCGATGTAGACTTTTCCATTCGCTACCGTCGGCACCGTGAATTTCACTGCATTCCCCGCCGTGTCCCGTCCGCCTGCCGCTTGCGAGCTATTCCACAGTTCCGTAGAGATTTTGCTGGCGTCGAACGCGTGAAGGATGGCGGGTCCCGCGGCACTCGGGCCGCCGTCACTGGTGCCGTATGCGCCCGTGTTAATCGCCCACAGGATGCCGTCAGTATTTGGCGACGAAGCCGAAATCGACGGTGTCGCTCCCGCAAATCCAAAGAGCGCAGGCGTCTGATGGGTCGCCGTGGTATTGAACATCCCTGATCCGGTGTTAAACGCGAAGCTCTGTCCGGCCAGCGTGCCGGTGAAATTAGTTCCAAAGAAATACGCCGTGTTGTTCCAGAAGCCCGGCGTGGAGAAAGAAGCTCCGCCCAGCTGAAATTCTTGCACCGAGGCATCTGTAGACTTGAACTTGCCCATATTATCCCGGTTAATTACGAAGAAAACTCCAGCCTTGCTCGCGCCCACCAGCAAGTGCAGATTGGGGCCATTCGTTTGGTCGATCAGCACGGCCGTTCCGCTCGATCCCACGTCCGTGTCGTTTTCATCCAGGTTGCTTTGATTGGAAGGCGTGAACCAATCTTTCGGGGACAGCGATGGCATGCTGAGCTTCACATAACTGTCACCAAAATCCTTGACTCCGTCGTAGGCGCCATTACCGGTAGTCACAAACAAAGTGTTTTCGTCGTCGACAGCCGGTGCGCCGCCGGCCATCCAGATCCCTGCCCCGCAAGGAGGAGCAGGAGGAGGCAGAGGCGAACTGAGCGCGTTCGGTGTGGTGTTAAAAACGCCAGGCGCCGCAGTTAGATTCCCTGTCTGGTAGCCCAGCAGCCAGCCGTGCCAGTTGCCTTCGTCCCCGTGCGATCCATAGCCCACATACACCACGCCGTTGGCAAGCGCCAATCCCGGCCGCTGGTTCTGTCTCATTGGATCGAGGGAAACGGTCGAGCCTCCATCGCAATTACCCGATACGGATGCTGCGATGTTCACCGGGCTGTTCGTCGTCTCCGCACCCGTCGTCAAGCTCACCGCGTGCAAACGGCTGTGATAGTTGGTCGTCCCGTTGTTCTTTGTCTTCGTCACGAAGTAGATTGTCGGCGGCGAGGACGAAGAATCGATCACCGGCGTTCCCGTGATTCCCAGATCCGGATAAATGTCGTCCGTTTGGAGCTCGCTGTAGTTCCCGTAGGTTTCTCCCGACGGGATGAATTGATTCTTCCAATACGTCGTGCACGGGCTCGCATCTGCGTCGAAGACGTACACCCAGTCACGCTGAGTCGCCACGACGATGACGTTGTGCGTACCGCCGCCTATGTTCACGTTGGGCAGCCACAACGGTTGCGCGTACACCGCTCCATCCACAGTGCACGAGAACAGTTTGCCGAACGTCGCTTTTGCCACGTTGCCGGTGTTCAGCGCATACTCCTGCACGTTCGCGCCGTCTCGCGACAAATCGTTGTGATATGTCGTCACTCCCGCCAGATCCGTAACGCCGATCGTTGCCGTCGCCGTCTTCGTTCCGTCGGCAATACTCGTCGCTGTAACCGTGACGCTTCCGGGTGAGTTCGGCGCCACATAAGTCGCTGTCGTTATAGTCTGCGCGCTGAATGTCCCGGTCGTTGCGGACCACATCACACCGGCTGACCCCACATCGTTCGCCACTGTAGCGGTGAAATCCATGGATTGCCCCAATGCCAACCCCCCGCGCTTGGGCGTCAGCGCTACGCTGATCGGCGAACCCGTAGTCGTAACGGTAATCGTGGCCGTTCCCGTTTTCGTTGTGTCCGCGACCGATGTCGCCGTCAGTGTTACGGTCGGCGGGGTCGGAACACTTATCGGCGCCGTGTACACCACCGTCGCACCCGACGCGCTCGTTGTCGGCGCGACCGTTCCGCACGCGGTGCCGCTGCAGCCCGTGCCAGACAATGTCCAACTCACGCCTTTGTTCTGCGAATCATTTGCTACCGTCGCCGCAAAGTTCGAATTGGCTCCGGCATCGACATTGGCGGTCGTCGGCAATAGCGTCACCCCGATCGGTGGTGGCGGCGTCGTTATCGTTATCCCGGCCGCCGCCTGCTTGGTCGGGTCCGACACAGACGTAGCGGTTAGCACCACAAGTGTTGGAGTTGGCGCAGTCGCAGGTGCCGTGTAGGTCACCGCCACGCCAGACGCGCTCGTCGTCGGCACAACGGCGCCACACGTAACCCCGCTGCAACCCGTGCCGGATACCGCCCAAGTGACGCCCTTCTTCAGCGGATCGTTCATCACTGTGGCTGTGAAGTTCGTAGTCGCGTTGACCATCACACTCACAGCAGTCTGCGAAAGAGTGATAGCTACGGGCGCCAGTACCGTAATCGCGGCAGCCGCCGACTTCGTGGGATCTGTCACAGACGTGGCAGTGAGCGTCACCAGCGGTGGGTTAGGCACGGTAGGAGGCGCTGAGTACGTAACCGCTGCGCCAGACCCGCTCGCACTTGGGACGATCGTCCCGCAACCTCCGCCGCTGCAACCCATTCCCGCAAGCGACCAGGTAACCCCTTTATTCTGAGAATCGTTCGCTACCGTCGCGCTGATGACCAAGTCATTGTTAGTCACCACACTCGCCGCTGTCTGCGAAAGAGAGACCGCAATGGCCGGTGGTGCTGGTGCCGCCGTGACCGTAATCGCAGCCACCGCCGTCTTGGTCCCGTCGGTCACTGAGGTGGCGGTCAGCGTTATGCTCGCCGGGTTGGGCACACTGCCAGGCGCGGTGTAAGTTATCGCCACGCCCGACGCGCTACTCCTCACCGACAGCGTGCCGCACGTGGCTCCGCTGCAACCGGCCCCCGAGAGCGCCCAAGTCACGCCTTTGTTGGCGCCATCGTTGGCAACAGTAGCTGTAAACGCCTGAGTCAGCCCAACTTGCACGGAAGCCGTCGTCGGCGACACGGCCACAGACACTGCTACAGGAATAGGCGCGGGATCGCTAGAAGTGGAGTTGCCGCCTCCACACCCACCAAGCAACGCAACCGCTAAAACCGTCGCCGGGAAGACCCCAAACGCAAATAGCTTCAGCGCGGCACGCTTTACGTGCACTCGTATCAAAACAAACTCCCGTTCTCTCCGCTGCTGTTTTTCTAGTTTGAAAGGCTTCCGCGGGCTGGAAGCCGTCTATTCACATCAATTTACAAGCCGCTCACGCCCTGTATGTTGCGGCGACGCTAAACCGATCGTTGAGATCCCAACTATACCAAAAATGGGAGCAAATACCAGAGAATCCCCAGTCCCGGCTCTTATAGCGATTCCAGCGTTTAGGAGAAAAGGTTCCGCAGGAAGGCTCGCACACGGTTCACCACCGAGTCATCTTTGGGCTGAGGCACTGGCGCGGGAGCCGCCGGCTTCACGCTGGCATTTGCGGCGACCGGCTGCACCGTCGGTTGACCCTCGACTCGGCCCTGAAAGATCAGCGTAGGCCGGACGCGTACCCTGCGCACCAGAACGATCAGCTTAGGGTCGAAGTTATCGGCCTGCACTGCCGCGTGGGCGTCGTACGCCAGGGGCGGCATAAACACTTGATAGACAGGGTCTTGCTTTTGGGCAGGTGGCTTCGCCGGGGTTGGCTGCTTGTCCGCCTCCACTGTCTTTTCCGGATCGGCCGGTTTCTCCATAGCCGGCTGCTTTTCCGCGACCCGCGGCTTTTCCGGCGCCGGCGCTGGAGGCTCCTTCTTGGCCTCGACCTTCGCTTCAGCGTCCCGCTGCCGAATCTCGTCGGTGGTCGCTAGCCGGCTGACCTCCGGCGGAGGAGGATCGTTCTTCGCCAATTGCATGTCGCACACGCAGTGTCCGGTCGTATTCTGCAGCCCCTCCAAAACGCCGTTGTTCACCAGGATGTCTCCGCCTTGCGGCACAATCACGCTATGCCCGGTCAGTTGCTGTTCCAGGCGGATGGCGCCAGACGTCGCCCGGATGCACATCACTCCCGGCGCGTCGAAGCCAATCAAAGCGTCCTGCGGACCTTCACCGATCGAAATCGGCTTAGCTTGAATCTGCGCCGTATAAACCGTTACGGTAGGCTGCTTATCGACGTGCACCCGGATAACGCCCGTATCGAGGGCGAGCGTGAGCGATTCGCCGGACTTAAGCACCGAAAGGTGTGCCGGACCGCAGATAACGATCTTCCCGCCTTCGACCAAATCAAGGTGAGCCTGGCCCGATTTGACGCGGATGTCATTTCCACTGCGCAGCACCGTCTTGACTTGCCCGTGGACTACTTCCACACTCATCGGCCCTTGGAGTGCGATCGCCTCGCCTTCAATGGTTCCCACGGCGTCGTCGGGAGGATTGTCCATGGCCCCAGCCGCCGCGGTTAGCGGCGCACCAAATAATGCCGCGGCTAGCGTCCCACTGTAAGTCGCTGCGGTCACCAGCACAGCCGTAAAGAACGCCGCGCCCGCAACGAAAGGGCCCTTCCGCCGCCAGAACTTCTCAACTTGCGTTTGCAACTCCACTTCCTGGCAACTCCAGCCTACTCAGATGCGCAATCTTGATTGGTAGCAACCTTGCGCCCATCGTCCGCCTATACTATACGACGACCATCATGCCCGACGCAGCGGAAGGTTCCCAGAGCCAACGAGGTCGCGACACGCCGGCAGAGACCCGCGCAACGTCCAGCTCGCCGGCAAGTGCGCCGACAAGTGTGTCGGCAAGTGCGTTGATCGACCAGGAAGATGTAAGCGCACAAGAAGTTGTCAGCGCTCACTACGATACGCGTCCGCCGAGTCTGCCGTGGTCCCGCCGCATCCAGATTCCGCTGATCGCCGCGGCGGTCTATAGCGTGATCCGTTTGCTCGGGCCGACGCTGCGTTACGAAGTGATGGGCTGGCAACACGCCGAGCGCGTTTACGCCTCGAAGAAACAAATCATCTGGGCGTTCTGGCATCGCGTGATCATTCCGATCGTGTGGTGGTACCGAAACCACGGTGTTGTGATCATGAATACGACCGCGTTCGACGGCCAATGGACGCGCAAAGTCATCGAGTGGCTCGGCTTCGGCACCGCCCAGGGAAGTTCTTCGCGCGGCGGATTACGCGGCCTCGCGGTCATGGCCAAACGCCTCGGCGAAGGCGTGGATTGCGGATTCACCATCGACGGGCCGCGCGGTCCACGCTACGTAGCGAAACCCGGTCCCGTGATCCTCGCGCGAAAAACCGGATGTCCCGTGATGGTCTTCCACATCGGCGTCGATCGCGGCATCACTTTCGAAAAAACCTGGGATCATTTCCTGTTGCCCAAGCCCTTCGCCCGAGCGGTGATTCTATTCGCTCCGCCAATCTACGTTCCCCCCGACGCCAATCCGGAAGCGCTGGAAGCTAAGCACGCCGAAATGCAACGCGAACTCGAACGTGTCCGCGACATCGCCGAAACCTGGTTCTCGCTGAACGATAAAGAGCGCGATCTCTATCGCGCCGAATTTGACCTGTGACTAGAAGTCATCTCATAAATGCATGTCAGGGGTCGGAGCTTTAGCTCCGACATTTAAAGACACGCAAAATCGGGCTTTAGCCCCTGAGGAAATTCTTCTCTTTCTGTCTCGGCCATTCATGAGATGGCCTCTAGTTCGCAGCCACGTTGGCAGCACCGTCGTCCGCGCTTGGTAGCGCCGGCTTCCAGCCGGCTCCTTGCGATTCCACAACCCCCAAAAACGCCAGCACAGATGCTGGCGCTACCAATTAGCGCTACCGCTCCGTCGCTGGCCGATCGACGAGCTTCACTGGAATGTCCAGCTTCTTTCCGCCACGATACACCGTCAACGTCACCGTATCTCCGGGACGCTTGCGATTCAGAATAATGTTCAGGTCCATCGAGCTCGCCACCTTCGCGCCGTCAACGGCCACGATCACGTCGCCGCCGATCGCGATGCGCTGCATCCCCGCCTGAGCCACACGGTCACCCCCGCGCACGCCGGCCGCGGCCGCAGGTCCGCCTTTCGCGGCGGTTTCCACAAGCAGCCCTTCCTGCACGGGCAGATCCAACGCCTGCGCAAGGTACCCTCCGACGGGAATCGTCTGCACGCCGATGTAGGCAAGATGTACGCGGCCTTCGGTGATCAAATCCTGCGCGATTCTTTTTGCCGTGTTGATGGGGATCGCAAAGCCAATGCCCGCGGTGGTGCCGCTAGGCGTGTAAATAGCGGAGTTGATGCCAATCACCTCACCGTGCGTATTGATAAGCGGCCCACCGGAATTGCCGCGATTGATGGCCGCGTCCGTCTGGATAGCTTCATCAATCAGGGTCGTTTGGCTGGTCTGTACCGAGCGGCCCAGCGCGCTAACAACGCCCGTCGTCAGCGTGCTCTGAAAGCCAAAGGGATTTCCGATCGCCAAAACTTTCTGTCCGACTTGCAGCGCAGCGGAATCCCCCAGCGGCAGCACCACCAGATGCTTGCCCTTCGGATCGATCTTCACCAGCGCCACGTCATTACGCTGATCCGCCCCGACAAACTTTCCCGGAAACCGCGTTTGGTCGCCAAGGACCACCTCAATCGACTGCGCCTCCTGCACGACGTGAAAATTCGTCAGGATGTAGCCTCTTTCGTCGATCACGAAACCCGATCCCGCCCCCTCGACTGGAACCGGATCCATGAAGAAATCGTATTCGGTCGCTTTCGTCAAAACGTTGGCGACCGCCGGTGAAGCCTGCCGGTAAACGCGGACGTTGTTCGCTTCATCTTCAGTAAGAGCGGCATCACGCGCGGCCACGCTGGTGCTCCCAGCGCTGTTCGCCCCAGCGCTGTTCCCAACGTTGCCCCCGCCATTTCCGGACGGCGCCGGAATCCCGCCCCCACCACGAGGCACGGCCCCCACATTCACGGGCTGATGCTGGCCCCAGCGCGCTCCGGCCCAATACGCGCCAAGTAGCAGCACCGCGCAAGCAAGTATCAGCCGACTTAGGCTGGTTGGTTTTCGTTCATTCATTTCCGAGGTCCTTCCTGAAGCCACCTGTAGGCGCCGGGCTTTAGTCCGGCGAACAACCCGCGCCGATGCATTGCCCCTAAGTATAGGCAAAATTCAAGCAGCGTTCATGCCAGCCGCGGAACGAAGGCGCCAGTCCGGCGAAGTCCGGCGCGAAGTCCCGTGGCACAGCCATTCCTGGCTGTGGACGCAGACAAACCCCGCTCCGGCGCGGTCGTGTCCGCAATCGCTACTCACACCCCGCTCCGAAGCTTTTTCGCGAGCGCCTTCACTTGCGCGCGCGTATCTTCGAGCGATCCGGAGCAATCGATTGTTTCGGTAGCCAGCTTCAATTTCTCAGCCACCGGAAGTTGCGCGGCGATGCGATTGCGAGCCTCCTCCTCGCTCAACCCACGCGCCCGCAAACGTTCAAGTTGCTGCTCCGGCTTACACCAAGTAACCACAAGGCCGTCCAAATATTTTTGATAGCCGGCTTCCACCAGCAGCGCGGCTTCGACAAACGCCACGCTTACATCTCCTTCGCACGCCCATTCCTCGAATTGCCGCAAGATGATTTCCTGGACGCGCGGGTGAACGATGGCATTGAGACGATCGAGTTTTGCGCGATCGGCGAAAACCAAGGCGGCTAGCTTCTTGCGATCGATCTGGCCGGTGCTGCTTTGCGAATCGATGATGTCGTGTCCAAATTCGTGGATCACTTCTTCGTGGACGGTTTGGCCCGGGTCCATCAGTTCTCGCGCAAGCGAATCCGCGTCAATCACCTCAAACCCGAGACCCCGGAGCATCCCCGCTACGCTGCTCTTGCCGCTGGCGATGCCGCCGGTCAGGCCGAGTTTGCGCATGGCCGGTTTTAGCGTGCGCCAGCAGCGGATGGCATGGTGTGCGTGTCCATTTTTCCACGGCGCAGTCGAGCGGCTTTGACGGTGTTGCTCATCAGCATGGTGATGGTCATGGGGCCCACGCCGCCGGGGACCGGAGTCAGCGCGCCTGCGGTTTCGATAGCGTCGGGATGAACATCGCCGACGAGCACCGAACCTTTTGCGCGGAATTTTTCGAGGCGCGCCGGAAAATTCTGCAGCAGGCGTTCGGCTTCCCTCGGGTCGGTCACTTTGTTTGTGCCCACGTCGATGACCGCCGCGCCGGGACGAATCCAATCGGCGGCGACGTAACCGGCCTTGCCCATGGCGGCAACCACGATGTCGGCGCGGCGAACGACTTCCGGGAGGTCCCGCGTTTTCGAGTGGCAGATCGTGACCGTGGCGTTGGCGTGCATTAGCAGCAGCGCCATCGGCTTACCGACGATGTCGCTGCGGCCAAGGACTACGGCATTCGCGCCTTCCACTTTGATTTCGCCACGCCGAAGAATTTCCATGCAGCCCGCGGGCGTGCACGCCACCAAGCCGGGGCGTCCGCTGACCAGGCGGCCGAGGTTGACAGGATGAAACCCGTCCACATCCTTGGCGGGATCGACGGCTTCGAGGACGCGCTTGGTGTCTACTTGCGAAGGCAGGGGAAGCTGGATCAGGATGCCATCAACGGCATCGTCGGTATTGAGTTCGTGGACCAGCCTCAGCAGTTCGTCGGTAGTAATGGACGCAGGAGGTGTGTGCCTCCAACTCGCAAGCCCCAGCTGTTCGCACGCGGCGATTTTCGATTTCACATAAAGCTGCGAAGCCGGATTTTCCCCCACCAATACGGCGGCAAGGCCCGGCCGTATTCCCTGGGCGCCGAGCCGCTGGATTTCGCCAGCAAGATCAGCAAACACCGAATCGCGAATCTTCGTGCCATCCAGGATGCGTGCCGTCACCAAAATCTCGCTTTCTCCATAGATTAAGACCAGAAAACCCGATGGTAGCACACCGGCGAAGCCCGGCCCGGGGACCCGGTGTACCGAAGATCGACAAGACCGCACCTTTCTCCCACTATATGTACCAAAACGGGACTCAACGAAATGGATATCTAATGCCAATCTTGTCCGTGTACAATCGATCTAACCCCCGCAGAGCCTACTCCTCGCTCGCAACCCTGATCCGCACCACGGTTTCTCGTTTCAAGAGCCCCACAGCTAGCCCATTTAGAATCAACACTTGCGAAAGTCTATCAAAACAAGCAACTTCCCCGAGGTTCAGAAGGATGGCGATGCCAAGCTGGAAACATTCCTGGAGTTGCTACGATGGTCCGGTATGGCATTGGTGGATGCGACTCTCTTCGACACTAAATCCGTCGTCAACGGCACCCTCGATTACAAACGCAGGAAGACCGGCAAACGTGCAATCGTGGTCCTTCCGGCTCGCGTCGTCACACTGCTGAAGAAGCTGCCAGAGGGCCAGCCATTTCGCCGTCCCGACTTCAAACTGGAATCTGATAAAGCCTTCTGGCGCATACAACTTCAGGATCTGTTTGAGCGTGCTAGGATCACCGAAGTGAAGACCGACCTCGGAATGCGTCCAGCGCACCCGCACCAACTCCGCGACACGTGCGCGGTGTGGTACATCCGCAAAGGCGCGTTGATCCAGGATGTTGCCAAGATGCTTGGAGACACGGTCGCGATGGTTGAACGCCACTATCTTCCGTACATCGAGGAACTAAAGGACGCGCACGTCGCGACAAACAAACGAATCTTGGAAGCGGCTGGAGCGGACTAAGCCGCTTTGCTGACCAGCCGTTCGTAGACTCTCCGCGCGACGGATTCGGGAATTCGCATGGATTCGTATTCCCGCTTAAATCCGCCTTTGCGGCCGTTTGACTTCTCTGGACGAAGAACCCTGAAGACTCCAGGCTCGTTCTTGAACAGATCTCTGATGAATTGATCTGAAAAATTCCACTGCTCTGCTAGGTAGGAAACCTTTAGATGCTTATCGTGTAGCGCCACTTGCCACGTCCGAGATTTTGAGACACCAGTGGTGTCCTTAATTCTCGGAGGTCGTTTAACCTGTAGACTTATGGCTTTCCCCGTGAGGGTACTTGTCTACCGCCACATTCCCGCTTGCCAGGAGCCGATGTCCCTGGGGCGTTTGCGTCAAACCTCGGACGCGGCGAAGTAAAAGCATGGCCGAGGGAGAGCCTCATTCACCTCCCATAAGCTCTCCCTACTAGAACACTATTCAATTCGCGAGTAGGCCATACCATAGTTGCTCGGCCAACTAGACTGCTTCATTTGGTTGAAGAAAGGCCTGTAATGTTTTCTAATCGTGACGGCAATTTCCTCACGAACGGCAACGATCAGGAGGACGTATGAACGGCCTCGCACAGGATCTTCGTCTCGCGTTTCGCCAGTTAAGCAAAGCACCTGGATTTACACTTGCCGTCGTCTTCACGCTGGCGCTAGGCATTGGCGCAACGACGGCGATCTTCTCCCTGGTGGAAGGCGTGCTGCTTCGCCCGCTTCCCTTCGAACGTCCTGAACGGCTGGTGTTGTTAGGAGATCACCTAGGAGGCCGCCCCGGTATGTCCGTCAGGGCGCGTGAAATTGCAACATATAGAAGCGCAACACAGGCGTTTTCTACTCTCGGCGGCTACATAACCGCATCGTTCGAGCTCTCCGGTGGGGAGCGACCGGAAGAGATCGATGCCGGGCGGCTCAATTCCGCGACGTTAACGACTCTGGGCGTTCAACCCCTATTGGGCCGTATTTTCACGCCGGAGGAAGAGAACGCGCGACAACCGGTCGCCGTCATCAGCTACGCGCTATGGATGAACCGTTTCCATCGCGATCCCCAAGTGCTGAAAAGCAACATTGTGCTTGACCGAAAACCCTATTCCGTTATCGGTGTGATGCCGCGCAATTTTGAATTTCCTATGGACTTCGGGGACATCGCCGGAGCGCAGGTTTGGGTGCCTTTGAGTCTGACAACCGACGAACTCTCGGAACAAAATTCCGGTTTCTGGGGATACCGCATGATCGCTCGCCTGAAGGACGGGGTCACACTACAGCAAGGCGCTGAAGATGCAGACCGCGTGGCCCACCAGATCATGAGCGACTTTCCCGCCACGATGGCGGCGATCCAAATACAGGGAGATGTGAGGCTGCTGCGCGAAATCGTAGTTGAAGATGTGCGGCCGATTTTGCGGACACTGTTTGTGGCTGCAATTGTCGCGCTGTTGGTGGCGTGCGTTAATGTTTCCGGCCTACTGTTGGTCAGGGCGCTTCGTCAGCGGCGGGAATATGCGGTGCGCGTTGCGATCGGGGCGAGCTCCAGCAGAATCATCCGCGAATCGGCTGTGCAAGGGATGCTGTTGAGTATGGCGGCTGGTGTGCTGGGTCTGGCGTGCGCGGCAGTTGCCATCCACGCAACTCTGCACTTGTTGCCAGCCTCGCTGCCGCGCATCAACTCCGTTGCGGTGAATCCGATCGTCGCGGGTTTTGCGCTGATCGTGGCTCTCGCGACAGGTATTTTTTGCAGCCTTGCGCCGGCCTTCGCAGCTTTGCGAACGAATTTGGTCACAACCCTCAAAGAGGGGGCGCAAGCGGGCAGTGCGAGCCATACGTGGCTACGGTCCGCTCTAGTGGTTTCGGAGGTGGCCATCGCGCTCGTGCTGCTCACGGTGTCTGGAATGTTCCTCCGCAGCTTGCAAAAGATGCTGGCGGTCGACCCCGGGTTTCGCGCCGATCATGCTCTAGTCGGTGCATATCAACTACCTTTGCAGCAATATCCCACGACGGCTTCAGTCGCCACTTTTAATCGAGCGGTGGTCGATCAATTGTCGAGCAAGCCCGGAGTAACTGCCGTCGCCATCAGCAACGCGGTCGCCGTATCCGATGCCTTCCCGCAATCGGCCTACACCGTCGAGGGCCAATCAGCAGAACAGTGGAAACTGAAATTCGCAGCATTTACGAGCGTCTATGGGGAATACTTCGATGCGATGGGCATTCCCCTGATTGAAGGACGAGCCTTCGACATACATGACGACGCCAACGCGCCGTTGGTGGTTGTTGTGAGTCAATCCATGGCTAGGGATTGCTGGCCAGGCCAGAGCTCTATCGGCAAAAGGATGCATGTCGGAAATCCTCGCAAGGGACTTCCCTGGGCGACTGTCATCGGAGTCGTTGCTGATACGAAGATGCCTCGCGACGTGCCCTCCACGGACCAGTGGTACACACCGATGAACCAGCCCGCCACTCTGTATGGTTCGGGAACGCCTGGAACTCTCGGCGGACCGCCGAGCGGCTACATCACGATGCGGATGGCGGTCGATCC
Organism: uncultured Acidobacteriota bacterium; assembly: GCA_963832615.1. Lineage (GTDB taxonomy): Bacteria > Acidobacteriota > Terriglobia > Acidiferrales > UBA7541 > Acidiferrum. Next base: position 340,086 of record CAWHVA010000027.1, on the reverse strand, counting down.
TGAGCACATGATCCAGACGCTTCGGTTGACGATCGCGGAGATCGATCCCCTGTTAGCTTTGCAGGACGTTCGACCGCTAACTGACGCGATCTCGCAAATTGAAGCGCCGCGACACTTCAACACGAATCTGATTACTGCTTTTGCCGGAGGCGCACTTCTGCTAACGATCACCGGGATATACGGCGTGATTGCATTTTCCGTTGCCCAGCGCAATCAGGAAATCGCTATCCGCATGACACTGGGCGCTCAACGCGCGAGTATCGCGCAGATGGTGCTCGCTTCCGGGGGCAAGCTGGCGTTGCTTGGATGCGGCGTTGGCGTGCTAGGCTCGGTCGCGGTATCGCAACTGGTCGGCTCCTTGCTGTTTGGCGTGAGCGCGACGGACCCATTCGCGTACTCAGGAGCCGTCCTCCTCATGATGATGATGGCGTTGCTCGCTTCCGCCGTTCCCGCCATGCGTGCTGCTTCGGCCGATCCCATGAAGGCCCTCCGTTCCATGTAGCGAAGGATGGGGCGAGGATACCGGCGTGAGTTCAACTAGCGTCCACGCTCCCAACCTTTCACGATCTGACCGAGCGCAGTGCCGATCTCACGCCAAGATTTGCCGGTTGCGATGCCCGCGTCGTACTCCGCTCGAAGCTTGTCGCGTTGCCCCGGCGTGACCCACTCTTTCAGATGCAACTGGCAGATTTCTTGCCATGCATCCGGCGCTGGCACGGCTTTGGTTGCTGCGTCCGGTGTTGGTTTGTAAGCGTGATTGCGGCGTCCATTCGGGTGAAATTCCTGCTGCACTTCAACCGACTTTGCCGATTCGTCCTTCTGTCCAAATGCGTGATTGAGCTTTCCTCCTGGACCGTAAGCGCGATCTTGCTTGGGACCTTCTTTCCAATAGAGCTTGCGACGACCATTGGCCTGGCAATTCCCCAGTGCCATCGTCAGACCCTGGTCCGAAATGGCATAACGGCGGTTCAACAACCATGCAACGATCACGCTGACGTTCGAAAACCCTCTGGGCCCATCGGTCTCCAATCGGTGCTGTTTCGCGAGCCAGGCTGCGACGATGTCGCGTTGACCTTGGTCGAGCTTGCTCAGGATTTCTACAACCTCGACTTGTTCAGCCGGTATGAACGTAAGTCTGTCGCGCAGCTTTTCCAGAGCGACCTTCAAAGTCTCTTCGGTCAAATCTTCTCCCCACGTATGTCCTACATACCCTCCGATGTGTTCCCCGTTCCGAATTGCAGCGGGGCTGTCGTCGTTGAGAATGTGGTGCTGCTGACAAAAATCGTTGTATGCATTCTTTTCTGTTTCCGTGATCGTTGTACTGGTTCGCATAAATTCTCCTTTAATTCTCACCGCGAAGACGTGATGTGACTTGAGATGAGCCATAGCGTTTCACGAGTGTTTTAAACAAGCTGTAATCAACCGTTGAAATACGACGGAAATATTTAGAGTCCATCACGTCGCCGTTCCCATTGACAGCAGGCAACGGAGGGTACAAACCACGCTGTTGATCCGACACGAACTGGTGTCGACGATCTGCCTCTGCTTGTACGGCTGCGTCGTGCTCTGTTTGTGACTGATACGCTGCTTCGGCCTTCAGTTGGCTGGGCGTGGCGTTGTGAATTAGAAATTTCTGGCGGGCTTGGGCGGCTTCGTGCGCGTACTGCGCTCTTTCGATCTGGCTTGCACCTGCGAAATTCTCGATGCGCGCGCCTTGCTTGAACAACTGAAAGTTAGCCTCACAACCCGAGAGATCATTTTCGCGAACGAAAACGTCGAATGCAGCGCGTTGGTCTTCCTTCGTCGGTTTAGACTGGGGAGTCTCCCAAGCAAACTTAATTGGGTATTGTTCTGCCAGCGCTACGTACAGTTTCGCTGACGGCTCCTCCCCAGGATTCAACAAGCTTTCCAGCATCGCGCGATTACCATCACAAGTTGAGAGACGGCGGTTATTGATTACCGCCATGCAGGCGTGAACGAAAGAACCTTCTAGTCGCGACTCGCGACGCATCTCGTCGGCGTACTGGTTGGCGTGCTCAGCCGCCTGCGCTCGCGCCCGTTTCGTGATTGCGTCATCAAGAATCTGTTCCAAGTCCGAGACGCTCTGTTGCAGCAGGCGTTGAGCGGCGTCGGCGGGTGCGCCGGTTAGATACGGTAAAATTCTTTCGATGAGTAACTTTTTTTGATCCAAGACGTTCATGATTTCTCCTTAAGTGCGGCTGGTTCCAGCGGTCAACTTCTGCCGCCGTGTAAATATCGTTGCGCGTCCGGTGGCACGTACATGAAATGGATCGCGTCGGGTTGTTGTTGCGGGATTGGGGCCGGTGCCGGGGGCACTAGCGCTGCATTTGGTTCAGGCTTGGTTTCCTCGGGCTTCCTGATCTTCTTCAACTTCGGCAAGGCTGCGAGGTCGAGCTTTTTCTTGGCACCCGGGAGGGCCTGCCAAGATTCATCGAAACCACCGCAGTGTTCCACCCAATAATCTTTTCCCCGTCCCGGAGATAGTTCTCCGGTCTCTCGATTCAAGTAAGGTGCATGCCCTCCACCAGCAAAAGGAGAATGACCGCCGGCGTCATCCCGACCGACGAATTTGTCGTAGGTCACCCACGCGTCGAAGACACACCGCTCGAAGTCGAGAAGTGATTCGCCTTCCTGCACGTCGGAAATACCGAGTGCGCGGGCCATTTCGCGGGCGACCTCAACAGCCTCTTCGATCGTGCGTGCATCCACTCCGGGGTCGACCTCGCCGAACATGCATTGATTTCGCTTCGTACGGAGGGCTACTCCCTCTGCGTTCATACAGTCACCTTTGACCTTCTCCAGATGAGCTTGGATCGCTTGGAAGGATCGTGCTTTTTCGCGAGCACGCTGACGTTGCTTGCGCTCCAGGTTTGCCTTGCGCTTGGCAAGTTGTTCTGGCGTTGGTTGCTCCATCGGTTCCATGAATCCTCCTTTCGTGTTTCCAAGGACGTTGTGAGGCTCGATCCCGAGTGACGGTCACAGCGTGCTAAAGATGGTGTCGCGCCGGCGCGCATGCTCTACGAGCAAGGTCCGGGTGGGGGGCTTTGCGGCCCGGCACTGCCACCGGGGATGGTCATTTTGTTGTCGATCTTTGCGGAGATACGGGCCAGTTAGGCGCTGTTTGCGTGGTGAATTGCGGCCTGGTTCCGACTGCGTTCGGTACAAACACGCGCCAGTGACTTAAGGCCTTTGCTTGCATCGTTGCCCGCGAAGTCTGGCCTACTTTTGCGCTTTCACATTGGACCAACGCGTAGGGCGCTCTGTGGCGAAATCGTGCTCCTTATACGCGTTTGGCTGGGAATAACCGCGTGTAGAGGCTGCCAGAGCCGTTAAATGATATGCACCGCGTTCCTCGGCAGTGTGACGTGCTGTGATATCGATAAATAATCGTCTCGTTGGAGTAAATGTTAAGCGTCGCCACAAGCAACTCCCTTGATTTGTTGAACTTGAGGCACTGTTTACGATGATGTGACGCAAAACGCTGAGAAAAACGTGTTTATGAAGAGTTTTTCTAGGGATGCGCCAGGTGATGGTCGCCATGACTCCACAGGTAGAGCGGTCACTTCCTTCTGTCAAGCTGACCGCACAAACAACGTGCACTCGCGCTAAGATAGCCCCGCTTTCAAGGGCGCTCCATGAAACATCTGCTCCCCGCACTTCTACTGTTCGCCGCAACCCTCCCCACCACGCATGCGCAGGACTACTCCATTCAAGCCATCCGGCTCGCCAACTCTCCGGGTGATTCAGTCGCCGACATGGTCATGGGCGCTCCCAAAGACCAAAAGATCGACACCATCTACGCTCTCTGGCTGATTCGAGGCGGCGGGCACAATATCCTCTTCGACTCCGGATTCCACCGCGATCGCTGGTTCAAACTCTGGACCATCAAGGACTACCTGCGCCCCGACGAAGCCGTGCGCCAAGCAGGAGTCAAACCCGAAGACGTCACCGACATTGTGATCAGTCACGCTCACTGGGACCACATGGGTGGCATCGACCTCTTCCCTCGCGCGACCGTCTGGATCCAGAAAGACGAATTCCGCTATTACACTGGCGAGGCGTGGCAGGCCGGAGGCGATCACGGCGGCATCGATCCCGAAGATGTGCAAGAGCTGGTGAAGCTAAATACGGAAGGCCGGCTGCGGCTGGTGGACGGCGATAACGTAGAGCTCTTTCCGGGGATTCGCGCCTACACCGGCGGCCGGCACACCTACGCGTCGCAATATCTCTGCATCGCAGGCGATCCACCATTTGTACTCGCGTCGGACAACGTCTACCTGTACCGCAATCTCTCGGAGCACGCCGCCAGCGCCACATTCACCGACGCCGATCACGCCGCGAACGTAGCCGCGCAAATCCGCATGATCGAACTAGCAGGCTCGCTAGACCGCGTAATCCCCGGCCACGACGCCCTCCCATTCCAGAAGTTTCCAGCCCAAGGCCGCATCGCGCGGCTTCGCTAGCTAAATCGCCCGCAACTTCCAATGTCTAATACCGTTTGCAAAAGCGTTTGCACCCCGTTTGCGGGGCCATTTTCAATTTGAGTGCTTGACCGACCGTTTGCAGCCGTTTGCAGCCTCTTTTACGATTACTCCATAAATGCCTTAGTTATCTTTGAGATAACCGTTTGACAGACCGTTTGCAGGCGTTTACGGGTCAAATTAAAATAGACCCAATCCGTACCGTTTGCCGGGGTCCCCCTTCCTATAAGGGGACCACGGGTAAACGGTCGGAGTCCGATGGTTTAGTTCAGCCGAACCGGTGGCTTAAACACCGGCTCTGACTCACCAAAATCAACCACCTTCTCCCCCTTCTTCTTGGCCTCCTCATATGGGCAAGGCCTCCCCTCATCCTTGTGCCACGGTGAGCGCTTATCTGGACCGCCTTTAGCAGTGTGCCAGCCGAGGCTCTGCAGCATCTCCCGAACCTTACGACCTGTAAGATTGGTAGCTGCGCTCAATTCCGCGATGGACATCATATGGTTCGCCTCCACGAGTTGGATCAGGGTCTCCCGGGTGCGATCCTTGGTTTCCTTGAAGTCGACAGGATGGAAGTCTCCCTTCTCATTGATGTAGCTCGGCGGGAGGATAACCCCGGGCTTCTTGTAAGTCGCCGCCAGCCGGATGGAGGTTAACCCACCTAGCCGCTCGCGATCCTTCAAGTTGACCAGTTCTAGCTCCATGGGACCGGCCCCATGACTGTAAAGGTGTTCATTCACCCGAAGACCGTAGGCCGTATCGCACATCGCCCCGAAGTCGCCAGTTCCTCTCAACATGTTTGCCAGTGTCATGGCTTCACGCTTCTCGGTCGCCGCCTTGGTGGCGTGATGAAGAAGGACGACCGCAAGGGCTCCTGCTGCTCGCAGTGTGATCACGTCATTAACGAGCATCCGGTTCTCTGCGGAACTGTTCTCATCGCCGTGCATGAAGCGACTAGCCGTGTCGAGGAAGACGACGGGCTTCTTCTGGCGCACCGCCTCGATCAGTAGTGGGTCCGGTAAATCCAACGGTCCACCCGAGGAGATAGTGCGCGCGAGGAAGCGATCATCCTTGGGCAGTCCGAAGGCCTCGCAGCGCTTACGAAACGCCTTATCGCCAGACTCCGGGATCAGGTAAATGACATTCCTTGGCTCCTTGACGACATAATCGGCAATCCCAAACAATGGTTGACCGAGAGTGATCGCCTTCGCAAGCGATAGCGCCAGAAGCGTCTTCCCGTGGCCAGCGCTTGCACCTAGGAAGCAGGTTCCTTCCTCTTGGAGCACCCCAGCGATAACCATCTCGATCTCGCCTTGCTCCATCTCGGAGACATTACGAAATAAAGATCGCCAGTTAGAAACATCCGCCGTCTCTTCTGCCTTGGGTGAAGCACCAGTGCCTGCCGACGAACCCATCACCGGAATCGGGCTCGCCTTACCCACCGGATACTTGCAAGCTTGTACGGCCTTCTTCTCGCACATATCCACGTAGTCAGAGCCATGGTCAACGCAGCGCTGCTCGCAAATCATAATCAGGTTGTCCCGGATTTGTTCGTAACCCATACCGGCATTCCGAAGCAAGCAGGCACTCCTGAATAGCTCGTTGTCATGACTGCCCCGCGGGATCGCTGGCCCATCAGGAGATGCATTGACGCGCGCACCCTCTGGGCTGATCTTCGAGGAGTTGAAGGCGTTGTCCTTCAACCAGTCGACCAGCCAAAGAGGCGCTGGCACCAACGGAGCATGATTCGTGATGGTGTAAGCCTTGCCGGTGGTTGGATGAATACTTCCCGCCGCGACGACGTATCGATTATCGACACGGGCACTCCACGACTCTTTCCCGTCTATGTCTTTGCCTTGGAGATTCCCCATCTCGATGGAGGCGTTGGTCTGGTCGAAGTAGAAATGTGCTTTGCCGGGCGAACTAGAAACCGTGAATGTTTCCGGTATCTTCACGGTCTCCTCGATCATCCCTAGAACTTCAGGATTATCCACCTCGAAGAACCACTTCCCCCCTATCACAGCTTGTGCGACGCACGCAGCGTTCGCATCGGGGAATTCCGTACCTATCTCTGCAACCTTCCCCGGATCGGTGGTCGCTAGCGCCGTCCAATTCGTTTGGAAGGCGATCTTGGTTCGCGGGGCTAAAGGAATCACCGGTATGCCACGCTCGATCATCGGTATCGCGCGGAGTTCAAATGGTGATGGCTCACGCTTCCGAGGTTCTGGTTCCGGCCCTGTTTCTGGAACTGGTTCTGGCTGCTGCATCGCAGCTAAGATGCTGTCGATGTTGTTGGCGTCAAAAGCTAAGGTTGGTGAATTCACTCACACACCTACCTTGGACGCTCCGATCTCGACTGTCGCGTCGTTGATCGGATCAACATCCGGTGCTTCCCCGGCCTGGACTACGTACGATGCCGATGATGGACGAATCCTGACGGCTTGCATCTTGTTCCCTAACCTAACGGGATCGGCAAGCTCAAAACTCACCATTTCCCCTAGCTTGGGCTTTTTCTCTTTTCCTTCTGCACCCTCCCGCATGAAATTAGAAACATGAAAGAAGTACTGCTCACCGGCAGAGTCGGTTAAGAAACCGAACCCGCGAGCGTCGATATACGTTGTTATCTGCGCGATCATTTTATTTCCCTTTCCGACTTTGTCGGATTTTTCGGCGGTTAATCCGCCAAAACTCTTAATTTCTCCCTTCAAAAACTCAACCGTGTGCCGAACTCCACTTCGCACTCCCGCACTTCACGCTGTGCTTTCTCCAGCAGCGAGTCCAATTCATCGGCACTCACGTCGTACTCACTGAGAAGATGGCCCCGGCATTCCGACATTGGACGCCCATCGAACAGAAAGTCGATCGCGATATCGAGGATCTCCGTTTCACCAATGCGGGGTTTCTCCAGATCAATCGTGCAGTTCATTTCCGCTCCATCAAGGCTGTGGTTGCCCGAAGTGCCTGTGAGTCCAGCCTGTGATCGTGTTCTTCCGCCGTGATCCTCGCGACGCGGCGTATCGTCAGCGCGGTCGTAACCGCATCGACTTTGCTAAAGTCAATGGGGATGTGACTGCCATTCACAGCGTCTAGATCGATCTGTAACTCGTACATCTCGCCCAGGACCTCAAGCATGCGTTCGGCGGCCGCATCAGAGAAGTGCCGTCCTGGGACGCCATTCATTCCTTCCATAAAGCGTGTCAAGCCGACCGTGTTTGCGATCAACACGAAATTGCGGGCCGCGCAGCCTAGATGTTCTAAACCAAGTTGAATCTTTCTCTCGTTACTATGTGTCGACAATACAGTGGCCATCTGATGCTCCTAGGAATTTGTAGCGAGAAAAAGAGCCAAGTATTCCCGGCAGGAAATACTCGGCCAAGGTCCTTAAAGCTTTGGGGGTTGGGATAGCGACGGTACGAACGATCCCACAAGGAAGTGTCAAGCCACCTACTCACGACTCCTGAGGTTGCTTGCATACTACTTCTCCCACTTAACGCCAAATTCTTAACAGTTCGGAGCGTAAGTTGTTGAAAATCCTAGGCCGCTTTTTCTTGGACGTGCAAATCTGCTCCGGCCCCCGCACGGATATGACTGCGGAGGCGGCTGGCAGAGACGTACAGATTCTCCGCCGTCAGACCAAACTCATCCGCTACCTCCAAGGTGCCGCGATTACGATAAACAATTTCTACTAACGCTGTTTTCGTATTCAGGTCGGTTCGCATATTGCGAAGCCCGTCCAACACCCGCTGTTCCGTCCATCCACCGCCTACATGCGTGCGCCTAGATGGCGAAGCGGGGTTGTACGGGTGCGCTGGCTGTGGCAACGCCACAGAGTCACGCTGTTTCTTACCTTCGTCCGTATCATTCATGCCCCTGCAAACATTCTTGCGACGGTCGGGACTTGGCGTCATCCACGGGGCATGCGCTCGTATGAAGAATGCCGAGGCTGCTTCCTTCGGGTAAGCCAAATCCGCACAAAGTCTCCTGACCATAATCTGATCTGGGAAATTGCTCTGCACTCGAACACCCCGTGCGCCGAATGGACGTTCATCGCCATGCCAAACAGGCGATCGCAAAGTAAGGTGCCTGCGGCTCCGGGTCACGCGTTCGACGTTGAAGCGTTTGCGGTCGGCGGGTCGTGTCGGTGCCCAAAATGTCTGAGTGCAGTTGCCTTCAGACAAATCGGGTTCCACAAGCGGCATCAACAAGCGAAGGGAATCATGCGTATCAACAACCTCGACTATTCGCCCACGATGGAAAACGGTTTCGCCAGCCTGGACCAAAATTACACGAAGCAAGTATTTCTGGAGTCCAGTGAGAGTGTTTTCTGGCTGAATTCTAGGATTAAAACGAATCATGCCGCCAACCTCGCTCGTTGCTTGTCGAGGAATCAGGGGCTTTCTCGTAAGTTGATTGATGGTCATAGTTTGTCTAGCACCGGGCTTGCGGCTGGATTGCGCCGTTCCTGGCGTCAACCGTTTACCTGGTATTGGTTCCTCCGTATGTGGCCAGTAAGCGGGCACTATTTGTTTTTGATCACCCGGATGCCTGGGACATCCGGGAATGTGAACCAGCAGATCGATGTAGGGGCTATACTCCCTGCATAGGGGGTCCATAGGGGGGCAGCTATTTTAACTCGCTGATAATAAAAGGCTTGGCATCGAGGCCTGCAAGGAAGTGGTATTCCCAGAAGCGACGCTAGGCAACCTCTGTCTAGTCCCCCTCAATAGAAGCGGGTAGAGGGGCACCTAGTTTTTAGTGACAGCGCCCAGTCCTCTTACAGGGAGTTTGTACTAGGGCTGCCATTTCGCGGAAGGGAGGTTGACTCCTGTGATGTCTGCTTGCTGTTGAATCTAGGGCTCTTAACGGAAGACAGGGCGCGAATCGTAGATCATCGCTACCTCTTATATGTACCGACCTGGTGATACTGTCCCACGACGGCTTGCGGCGCCCTGAATTCCACCAAAACTACCTTCCGCACTCCGATCACGAACACGTAGTCCGCGCTTGCACAGACGACCCAGCGGTGGGCGGTGACCAATGAATGTACTTGCAGGCTCATCGTAAGCGTCAGGCTGCGCGTGGACATACTTTCTGGCGAGCGAGATTCCCGCCGCAGAATTGTTGTATTCCACAGCAGCAGAAGCGTATGATGCGCCAGCCGGAGCTCAATCCGGAATTTCCAACGGAATCTTTCCCCATCGAGCAGCACAGGCGCCATTTGCAAAAAGAATCGTGAAGTGGACTCCCAGCGTCCATTGATTCAATGCTTCCGAAATCGCTGTGCCGCTAAAAAAAGGAGATCGTCGATGCTGCTAGTTCGATTGCGCCCCTGGGTAATCGTCTGTTCCATCGTTCTGTTCGCGGCATTCTCTGAGAGCGCCGCGGCGTGGACCCTTTGCGTCAACCCCAATGGCTCCAATGGCTGCTTCTCAACCATCCAAGCGGCCGTCAACAATGCCTCTTCCGGAGAGGTCATCAATGTTGAAGCCGGGACTTACAAAGAAGAGGTTGTGATTGGAATTCCGCTTTCGCTCCTCGGCGCCGGCGCCGGTCAGTCCGTGATAGACGCCACGAACCTAGCTCATGGCATCTTTGTGGACGGTTTCGACCATCACGGCCTCGCGGACGTGACCATCGCAGGATTCACAGTGAAGAACGCTTTATATGAAGGGATTTTGATCGTGAACGCTTCGGATGTCACCGTCCGTGACAATCACATTTTGAACAATGATGCAGTCCCAGGCTTGTCATTTACGGGAGCGCCCGAGGCTTGCCCTGGCCAGCCTGGCAGCGGCATTTACGAGAACGATGAAACGGGTGACTGCGGCGGCGCGCTTCATCTGATCGGCACGTCGAACTCGATCATCTCCGGCAACCTTATTACCGGCAATGCCGATGGCGTCCTGATCAGTGACGAGACCGCGGAAAGCCATCACAATTTGCTCACTCACAATATCGTCAAGAACAATCCGCTGGAGTGCGGCATCGTTCTGGCGTCGCATCCGCCCACAGGCTCGAGTGGACCTTTTTTCGCTCCGCACTTTGGAGTGGATCACAACACCGTGGCCGACAACATCTCTGCTGACAATGGCGTGAAAATTGGAGGCTCGGGGGTAGGGCTTTTCTCTGATGGCAACGGCCCAGGCCGAACGTCGGATAACGTAATCATCCACAACAAGCTGACCGGTAATGGATTGGGCGGCGTTGCTCTCCACACGCACGTGGGCCCAGCCTTTGGCGCTCCCGCGGATGACATGGACGGGAACATGATCATCGGCAACTTTATTGCCGGAAACCTGGCGGACCAGGCGGACACGGCCACGCCCGGTAGCGTGGGCATCAACATTAACAGCGGTGGGGGAGGTTCTCCCGTTATGGGCACCGTCATTTCCCAGAACGTGATCCGTGATGAGGACGTGGACATTGCCATCAACACTCCGGCACCGGTTGACGTACATCTCAACGATCTGCTGGGCGGCAAGATTGGCGTCGCCGACGTTTGCGCGTTCGACAAGGCTACTGCTTGCAGCGGCACTATCGATGCTACCCAGAACTACTGGGGATGTGCTGCGGGTCCCGGTGGGTCACAATGCACGACGGCCAGCGGATCGGACGTTCGTTTCACTCCTTGGCTTCACAAACCCATCAGCGACGATGATCACGGCCAGTGAGGCCGCGACGCTGCAACTTTCAACCCTAACCGATTTCCGGCATACCCTTGCGACGCTCCTGCCGGAGCGACCTTTTTAGCTGACTCTCACCGTTCTGGCTTGCACCCCCGGGCTTCTAGTCGGGGGTGCAGCGCGACGGGCTTGTGCCAGGCGTCGCTCAACAAACTTACGCTCGCGCACTCGATCAGCAACTCCTTAAATTGGCTGCACGCGTTGGCGTCTAGGCAGACGATCTCTCCGTCCAGGATCGCGCTCTCAGCCCGCAACCCGGCTAGTTCAGTCAGAGCGAGAGAACATCGAACAAGTCCGCGAACGCCTCCGTAGAATGACCGACCTCGAACTACGCCAGTACGGTCGTGCGGCTAGAGATTTTCCGTTTCGCGTCCTTCATTTGCGCTCCTTCAATGGACGCTCCAGCGTTTTAACAAGCTGAACGGTGTCGCGAATGTCGCCGTCCATCTCCACGATCACCTCGATGTCGGTGTACTGGATCCCGTCTGCGTCGATAAAATCCGGCACGCGAAAGGTGACGGAGGACTGCTTTTCGTTCTTCATCGCGCCACCAGTCCCTGGTTGCGGATGTCCACGAGAACATCATCCATAAAACGAGGCTCGATGATGGCGGTTAGATAGTTGGTAACCACGACGACGTTTGGACACCTCATCCCACTCAGACACAATCTTCTACGAGATCAACATGTCGGGACGCGCAGCCGCGAAGCTGAACGAAGACCCTTGGGAGAATGAACGAGATGCGTGGGTTCGTTTGGAGGGTAAATCAGGAAGGAGAATTGAACGCTCAAAAGAAGATTGAACCCATTTTCACCACCTTGCATGGGTCCTTGACATCTCTCAGTCCGACGACTTTCGATTAGCTTGCCTTGCTTTTTGAGCCGCATGAGGTACACTCTCGTCAATTAAGCGATCCCTAACGCGACGGCTGTTAGTTGGGAGGTGGCGATGCTGAAGGCATCCGGGGTGAGAGACCCTGTAGTTCTTTCCTACCTAGCACTCAGAAAAGCTGTTGGTTATGTCGCCCTGTGCCTGCCGTTTGTACTCACGATTACGTGGTGGTTCGTTCACGACAATCAAACGCTGCAGACTTCGATCAGCGCTTACTACTATACTGGCATGCGGAATCTGTTCGTCGGCAGTCTGTGCGCCATTTCGATGTTCATGCTCTGTTGCCGGGGCTACGATCGCCACGACGAGATCGCCGGATTATTCTCGTCAGTCTGTGCCCTGGGGGTGGCGTTTTGTCCGACAACCCCAGCATGTCCTAAGACAAAATTCCAGTACGAGATCGGAACGGTGCACTACACTTTTGCAGCTTTGCTATTTTTGACACTCACATACTTCTGCCTCGTACTCTTCAAGCAGACTGCAGATCCGGCGACGATGACCCGGGAGAAACGGAAACGAAACCTTGTTTACACGCTCTGCGGGTGTACGATTCTCACTTCCATACTTTTGATCGTTATCCTCAAAATAGTTTTACATCGTGAGTACTTGGTTCGACAGATTGGTACGGTGTTGTGCTGCGAGACGACCTCGCTCATTGCCTTCGGAATTGCCTGGCTTGTCAAGGGCGAGACGTTCCTTAGAGATGTGAATCCACAGGCTCCCGGGGAGAAGACAACCGATAACATATTGATGCTGGCACATCGAAGGCAGACGGGGCCGTAAGCCTTAAGCCAAGGAAGGTGTGGAGAAATCGTGACTGTTCTCCAGGAAATAGTCGCATGGTCCCAAGATCGCCCTGCCTGGCAGCGCGATGCTTTGCGGCGCCTTCTGCAAAACAGTGATTTTTCCGACCAAGACGTTGTGGCGCTGACGAGCGTCTGCAAGAGCTCGCAGGGCCTTGCCGATCAACCGGAAATCGTCCCGTTGGCCGAAGAACATATCCCGCAGTCCGCGAGCGGGACCACCGCCGTGTCTCTGGCTTCGATCTTTCATCATCGGGGTGTGAATGCTCTCGCGGAGGATCAGACCCTGAATTTTGGGCCGAGGCTTACGTTAGTGTATGGAGACAACGCCGCGGGGAAAACGGGATACACGCGCATCCTCAAGATCGCATGTCGTGCGCGCGGTCCCGAGAACATTCTGGGAAACGTGGTTTCCGAACAAATGCCGATCTCACCGGTCGTGTCGATAAAGTACAGGGTTGATGGCGAGTCGGAAGCTCTGGAATGGACAGGAGACGGTAAAGACAGCGCAATTTCCCGCGTTAGTGTGTTTGACTCCCACTGCGCCGCCGTTTATCTCACTGAAAAAACCAACGTCGCTTTTCGGCCTTTCGGTCTGGATCTCTTCGATAGACTCGTAAAAGCGTGCAAAGCGGTACGCGCCGCGCTTGAGAAAGAACAGTCTGATCTGGCACCGAATTTGGCAGCGCCGCTTCTGTCTATCCTGCCGCAAGGAACCGAAGTTGCAAAAACAGTTTCGAACATCAATTCGCTAACGAACCCGGAAACGATCCGATCGCTGGCAACACTGTCCCATGACGAGCAGAGCCGGCTCGCTCTGCTGGAGAAATCGCTTCTGGATCTGCAAGCTGTTGATCCCGCCAAATTAATTCGAGAACTCAACCTCCGCCGCAGCCGGTTACAGAAGCTGGCGGAACGCATCCGTGAGGTCGAAGCGGTTCTCTCGACGGAGTCCGTGACCGCCATTTTCGACGTGAGAACAGAAGGCAGACGCAAGAGCGAAGAAGCGAGGAGACTGCGTGACGTGACTTTCAAAGGCGTTCTGCATGGCACCGGCTCGGACGCATGGAAGGAGATGTGGGAAGCCGCCCGGCACTTCTCGAACCAAGAGGCCTATCCAAAACTGCAATTCCCAGTACCGGCACCCGCAAGCTGCGTGTTGTGTCAACGGGGGCTCGATCCCGAAACCGACGAAAGGCTCAGGCAGCTCGAATCGTTTATCTCCTCCGTCACTGAAGTAGAGCTACGGCAGGCAAGAGAAAAGTTCGTGCGTCTCCGGAAAACCTTCGCTGATCTCAAAGTCCTAGATCAAACCGTGGACGAAACAATTAAAGAGATAAGCCTCGATCACGAGGACGTTGGGAACCTTCTCACATCGGCGCTGGCTGCGGGCGAGGACCGCCGACGTGCAATTCTTTCGGCACTTGCTGAAGACAGGGACCTCGCGCGGGATTGCCCGCACCTTATTCCGGTCACTCAAAAGGTCTCCGAGTTAGTGTTTCACATTGATTTGCGTATCAGGTTAGCTAGCGACCCGGCCACAAAAAAGAACCACCAGTCGATGATGTCCGAGATAGAGGAACTGCGGGCGCGCAAGATTCTTGCAAAACACGAAAGGACGATTCTGGACGAAATCGAGCGAAGAAAAAAATATGCAGCCTACGCTTTGTGCATCGACGAAACAAAAACCCAGTCGATCACTCAGAAAAGCACGGCTGTTACAAAAACCACTGTGTCGGAACGCCTAAAGCAGAGCTTTAGGAGTGAATTGATAGCTCTTGGTTTCCATCACGTTGAGGTCGAACTCAAGGAAGTTGGGGGCGCTGACGGTGTTCTATATCACAGGCTCGTTCTAAGCCGCGCGCCTGGCGTCGAATTGCCGAAAGTAGCGAGCGAGGGCGAACAGCGGTGTCTCTCGGTGGCAGCTTTCTTTGCCGAACTTAGCACCGCCGATTCGCCATCCGCGATAGTTTTTGATGACCCAGTATCCTCGCTTGACTATAAGTGGCGGGAAAAAATCGCAGAGCGACTCGTAAATGAGGCCAAGAACCGGCAAGTCATTGTTTTTACCCACGATATTGTTTTTCTGCTCCAGCTGCGACAAAAGGCCGACGAAGCAACCGTTGAACAGCTTGACCAGCACGTACGCCGCCTCGGCACCGGAGCCGGCTTCTGCTCGGAAGAATTGCCTTGGGTTGCGCTGCCAACGAAAAAGAAGATCGGCCATCTGAAGAACCAATGGCAAGCGTCCGATAAGCTATTTCGTCAAGGCAATCAGGATGCCTATGAGAAGGAGGCCAAATACCTGTACGGGCTGTTGCGTGAAGCGTGGGAGCGAGCGCTTGAGGAAATTTTGCTCGGTGGTATTGTCGAACGTTTTCGTCATAACGTTGAAACCAAACAAATCGGATGGCTCGCAGATATCACGCCTGAAGATTGTCAGACCGTCGAACTGGCGATGACGAGGTCGTCTCGATGGCTGCCAGGCCACGATCAGGCAGCGGCCGCGCGGGCGCCAGTGCCGGAGCCGGCAGAATTGAAATCGGACATCGAAGAATTAGAAGAATGGGTTTCCAGAGTGCGAGACCGTCGCAAGTCGTGAAGTAGAGACCAGAGACCATTGCCCCGATACGCTGTCTTCGAACGCTAAGGAACTGTCGATTGTCCGACTCCGGCCTGAAGCGGAAGCGATGTCGCGCGCTTCGACAATTCGCGGCCGCTCACGGGAAGGGATGGACCTCGCGACAAATTCCTCAGGAGAGTCACATCAGCCTGTTGTGGTTAAAAACCAACCGACGTATCTGATTGACTCGCTGACAGAAGTCGGTACGTCTCCATACTGAAAAGAAGAAGCCCTAAACTCTGACGAGCATAGGGACTAAATTATTCGAGTATAAATTAAGCAGCTTTCTTCTTCGCCCTCTTCCTAACCTTCGCCCACCGCTTCTTCGCCGCCTTCGCTATCGCTGCTCTGCCAGCAGCCGACAAGACGCGCTTCTTCACGCCGATGACTTCGCGCCCGGCAGAGCCGCCCAATGCTTTTACAGCCGCTCGTATACCGCTTAGTTGGTGGTTCAGCTTGCCTAGCTGCTTTTCGAGCTTTCTCTCTTCGCGCTAAGGCATCAGACGAACTCTCTATAAGCTCGCCGCCCAGTTGGCAAGTTCAAACGGAGGGGCTAGTGCTGGTGCGCTCCGATTCCAAGGCTTCCATGACCTTGCTCGACAGAGTGTCACGCGTAAACGGCTTCTGAAGGAAGAAGCCGTCCTCCAAGAACTCCCGACTGCCTCCGTTGTAATCGAGGTAGCCGGACATATAAATGATCTTGATGTCGGGCCGAAGGGACTTTAATCGCTTTGCGAGATCCGGACCTCGCATGTTCGGCATCACCACGTCCGTGACCACCACATCTATTTGCTTTTTCGATGACTGCACAGACGCGAGTGCATCCACGCCGTCTCGCGCAGTCAGGACCGTATAGCCAGCCGATTTCATGAATAAAGCGGCGAGCTCTCGAACCTCTGCTTCATCCTCTACAATCAGAACGGTCTCAGATCGATGGGTGCGTGCGTTGGCGATGCCTGCGGGACGCGTTTGTTCCTCAGCCTCGTGCACAATGGGAAGGTAAACCTCGAATCGAGCTCCTTTTCCTGGTTCCGACTCGACCCAGATACAGCCGCCACTTTGCTTCACCACACCGTATACGGTCGCGAGGCCTAAGCCCGTTCCTTTCCCCTGTTCCTTCGTCGTGAAGAAAGGCTCAAAAATACGGGCCTTCGTTGCCGCGTCCATTCCTTGGCCCGTATCGGCGACCGTCAATCGAACGTACTCGCCCGGCAGCATGGGCGGTCGCGCTTGCGCAAATGCATCATCCACGGTGACGTTGCGCGTATCGATCGTTAGTCGGCCTCCATCTGCCATGGCGTCGCCCGCGTTCACAACCAGATTCATGACCACTTGTTCGATTTGCCCAGGATCAGCCTTCACGCGTCCCAGCGGTTCTCCCCGCAGAAATGTGAACACTACATCCTCTCGGACCAGGCGCCTGAGCAGGCTAGACATGTCCGTGACGAGCGAATTCAAATCCAGCACTTTCGGCTGTAGTACCTGCATGCGGCAGAAGGCCAGCAACTGGCCTGTGAGCGATGCAGCCCGCTCGGCCGCTTTGTCTATTTGGCAAGCGCTGCGGTGGCTGGGATCTACCGGTTCCAGCCGATCGATGAGCAAATTGCTGTGTCCCTTTATAACCGTCAGCAGATTGTTGAAATCATGGGCGACCCCGCCGGCTAACCGACCCATCGCTTCCATCTTCTGCGCCTGGCGAAGCTGATCTTCGAGTTGCTGCCTCTGGGTTTCGTTCCGTTTCAAAGTTTGCCGCATGCGATCAAAGGCGCGGGTTACCTGCGCCACTTCGTCTCCGCCTTGTGCCACCAGGGGATATTCGAAGTTCCCTTGTTCGAGCGCGCTAACACCTTCGACCAAGCTGGCTAGAGGCTTGGTAAATCTATCCGAAATCACGAACACTATTAAACCGCCCGCCAGCACCGCCAAAACGAATAGGCCGCCGAGCAGATGGTTGAGTTTCTGCAGAGATGCGCGAGCTTCGTTGTAGGATTTTAGAATTGTCAGGCTTAAGACCGGATTTGAGCCGGGAGTCAACTCGAACGAATTCGCAAGAAACGGCTCCCCGTTAATCTGGATCTGTTCCTCAGAGTTCGTCCCTTGCAACTGGCGCGCCACGTCCCGCTCCTGTGCCGAAGAGAGCGTGCTGGCCACGATATCCGGGCCATATCGGAATGCCAACTGACCGGTTGAGATTGGCTTAAGATCGCCTGCAGTCGGATCAATACCACGACCAACAATCACCGTGCCGAGGAGGGGACTGTGGGCAGGAGCTCCTTCGTAGAACGGTTGCAAGACCACCTGGTACAGACGCTTGCCGCTGTACCACCACGCAGAATTATTCCTCTCCTTAAGGGAGCGATGAAGCAAATCCTCAGCGATTGCGACGGGAAACTCAAAGGTGGTCGTGTGCAAGGCAACGATCTTGCCAGTGCCATCGGCAAGGGCAAACAAATCACAGTCGTCTGATTGCCACGGATCCTCGCTGACATCCTGAATCGTCGTTGCGTCCCCATTTCTCATGAACGCCAGCGACGCCAGCAGGTCCGCCTTACGGCTAAGCGCAAGTTGATGTTGTTGCTGAACGACCTGAAATGTGAGGATGACATTGACAGCGTGCTCGTGCATTTCCCGCTGCTCCCGCTCCTGGGCATTGTGACGCACCAGCAGTAAGGTGCTGCAAGTCAGTCCGGCGGTGACCAAGACGAGCGACAGCAGGAATTTGGTACGTAAGCGCAATTCGCCTCACAAGTCGGGGAATCTCTCCGACACGCAGATCAGATGGAAACTAGCATCTATTTTCGATATGCGGGAATAGGCCGACGGTACAGGTGTGCCGGAATCGCAATCTTATTGCGGATAGAAACATGATTCTGGTGACGTACCTCGGAGTGCGTGGTTTTGCTGTAGAGTCGATGCCGGGCCAAGACGGCAAAACAGAAATTCTCGGTGAAGGGAGCCCCCGAATGAACCTGCGTCTCGTAGTCGTGGCTATCGGATTGGTTTTTTCGGCAATGTTACTTGGAACCGGCGTTTATCAGAACGTCGTGGACGCGCCGAATTACATGGGCGCTCCAACTTCTTTGGAACATGCCCGCGGATTCTACCATGCAACGAACCCAGGGATGTTTTTCAGATCGCTAGTGCCCACTACGCAACTTTTTCTGCTGCTTGCGTTAATGATCAACTGGAAACCGGCTCCTGGTACGCGATGGAAGTTGGCTGGAGCGCTGGTTTTTTTGGTTTTAACTGACATGATCACATTTCGATTTCACTATCCCCGGAACGACATCCTGTTTGTCGCTCCGCTGACACAACCGGCGGCATACTACGATGGGATCGTGAGAGAATGGGCAATCGGAAACTACGCTCGTGTCGCGTTGATTTTGATTACGGTTGTTTTGGTGATGGTGTCGATGATCCGCATCGCTCGCGACACCGCTCCGAAAGAACACCGATTGTCTTGACTCTACTCGTGGGTACGACACGACTCTAACCTCTTCGCCAACTCCTGGTCTGGCCCAGTTGTTGGCGCTTGGCCAGACCACCAGGCTCTATTTTTATGCACAGTCACGCACAGGTCCAAAGCGTTTCTCCCGATTGAAATCCATCCGCTAATCGACTAGCTTCAGTAAGTCATGCCGACCGACTTTCTTATGCCTTTGGTCCGACAGTTCAAGAAGGACCAAAATCCGGCCTGCGGTAGTGCGGTCAATCGAATTTCGAGTTTAGTTTCGCTTAAATTTGAAGCCGGAATTTACGACAACAAAATCGAGGCCGAACGCGATTTTAGAAAGCTCGCTGAGGCCGCCTGTGACCGACTTAACACTAAGGCCACCACAAATCCGTAGGCGCTGCTCGCTGTTCGCTTTCTGAATAGGTTTAGTTCTGACCGCCGCGCTGAGCGCCATTTCCAATTCGTAGTCTTCAGCAATTCCCATCTAAAATCTCCTTCACCGTGGGCTCGTACGGTTTTATAATCCCGCCGCTTGGGTCGGTCTGGGGCGGTACGTCTGGAGTCCAGGTCGGCGACGTGCCGCCCATTTTTTGGCTCAGTTAAGGTTCGATACCGGATTTACCCGATATACGTCTCGGCAAAGTCGGTTCAAACTTTGCTCGCCTCTCAGTTATAGCGATGAACCCGAAAGGACCGGTCCGACATTACCGGTCCTTTTTTTCGTTCAATTACTGGACACGCCGAGGGCTCCACTTGGCTATCCGTTCGGGAGAGCGACCACCGTCAATCAAACTCCCCCATTCGCTCCTGTATCGACCGTCTGTTTGCCCACCTGTAACTCCACACCCGCTACACCGTTCCCGGGTGGTGGTGGCTGACGCTGCTGTAACGTAACAGGAACAGGGCTTTTCACTTGCTCATGATTAGAACCAAATTCAGAAGATTGCCCAGTAGCGAACCCCCGAAGCGGAGAATCGCCCGCAACGGGGGGGATTCTCATGAGACTTCAGAAGGGACAACGGTGGCAGTGTGAATCCCGCTATTGCGGCAGTGAATTTCAGGTCGTGGCATCGAGCGAAGTAGAGTGCGGGATTAATCCGCGTTGCTCCTGTGGAAGCACGATGAAGAAGATCTTTGTCACGCCGCACGTGAAGGCGAGCGAGGCCGCAGCAGCAGGACGAGTGGAAGGGCGAAAATCAGCCAGCAGTATTAAATAACTGTGTGCCTGCCTTCGGCGTGTGCGCGTCATGAAGACAGAATTTTAAAGCCACCCGCAAATCGCGCACGATGTTCGTGTTCCATCGCGATGAACTTAACGCCCATACCTTGTTTGGGGCTACTTCTTTGCACAGCAGCACGAGCGCGTACCTCACCTGTAGGCGCATCAATAAGCAACTGAATGAAGGTTCCAACAGGCGGCGGATCCGGTGTACGGATGAACAGTCCGCCCAAGCCGAGGTTGTCCACTACCGAAACCGCTCTCTTGTTGAACCTGTGCCAAGCGACGATCGTCCCTTTCGGAGCGGCAAAGCGAGGATAAACACGACGTTCGCTATCTCGGTCTGATATTGGCGAGCCCGCTGCTCTTCTATGAGGGTGATCCCTCGGTCGGGTTAGGCGTCTTTGATTTCGCGGAGACGCCCGCTGGTGACGTCGTAGACGAAGCCGCGGACAGCGACACTTTCGGGAATCCAGGGATGGGTGCGGAGCTTCTGCAATTGGTGGCGGACATTTTCCTCGATGTTTTGAAAGGCGTAGAAGAAGGCGGGAGCAATGGCAGCGGTCCC
The DNA here is from genome assembly GCA_963832615.1 of uncultured Acidobacteriota bacterium. Classification (GTDB taxonomy): domain Bacteria; phylum Acidobacteriota; class Terriglobia; order Acidiferrales; family UBA7541; genus Acidiferrum. The sequence goes on along the minus strand of CAWHVA010000027.1, from coordinate 319,346 downwards.
GGTGCGATTCTGGATTCGGGTGCGCAAATCCTGTTCGCTCGCATTCATCAATCCGCAGTCAGTGTGATTGATCACCATGAATTCCTCGGTGCCGAGTAGATAGTGTGATACGAGCAGGGACCGCAGGGTGTCGTCCGTAACGATGCCGCCGGCGTTGCGAATGATGTGTGCGTCTCCCGTCTTCAAACCCAGGGTGCGAATCGAAAGCCTGGTGTCCATACACGTCAGCACCGCAAGTCTGCGCTCGGGACGCGGTGTTAGTTTACGCAATTCATGGGTGCGCGAGTAGATTTCGTTTGCTGCGAGCACTTCGTCGATTACGCTCATGGCCCGCATAGTTAGCGTAGCCTCATCCGAGCCGCACGATGAAGACAGACAATTGGCGCAAGTCCTGATTCGTCGCATAACCGGACGAGTGCCGTACCAGGGACTCCGCTTGCCGGTAAGCGCGTTCTATAAAGGGGAGAATCAAGAGAAAAAACTCCCCGGCGACTGGCGAGAGCGAAGTTGTTCGCTGTGCTCTCCAGCCCATGTCATGTTGAGAGGCTCTGGGGGTTTTCTCTTCTTGCAGATTCATATTGCTGTCGTGACGACTCCTTTGGCTTCTGACGCAAACAAGCAGTGCGGTTGAAGGTGCCAACCATGGTTCTATCTGAGGCTCAAGGCCTATAGCTTTTTCTGGTTGTCCGAGGGGGCATATAGTTAATCAAGAGACTCGCGGTGCTCGAAGCACCTCTTCGCCTAACGCGCTTATGGATACTCGCCCTCGAACCAGAGCGTCGGAAGAACCGTCAGACCACCGCCAGCAATGAATCCGGAGATGGAAGAGTTCTCGACCAGGCGCTCAAGCTGCTTGTTGCTTTAGATGTTCGGCGTCGAAACGGACTCCTTTCTTCCAAACCAGCAAAGTGATCGCCGCGATCTTACGCGCCAAGGTGAGGCGCGCCATCGGGGGTTTCATGCCTTTCGCCACGCAAGCCTCGTAGAACTTCTGGAAAGGCCCGCTAACAGCAGCAGCACGAGTGGCTGCGCCCTTGAAGATATTTTTCAGATCGTGATTATGATTTTTGTTCAGCCCACGGATGGCCAGGACTTTCTTGGAGCGTTGGAGTTGACCTCTCACGAAACGGTATTCCCCACTGGTGTACGTCTTGAGTGCCAGGCCGCAGTAGGCCCAGAGCTGCCGCTTGGTACGAAAGCGATGCGGCGTCTGCATCAGAGCAATCAACAGAGACGCGCGAATGGGGCCGATCGAGGGGATCTGTCGCAGTAATTTCATGGCCAAGTGTTTCCGACCTTCGATCAACAACTCTCGTCGCGCTTCCTGGCGCAATGCCGCCAAGGCATCGAACTGTTGATAGTAGAGTTCGGCGCGACGGCGCACGCCGTCTTCCCTGATCTTTGCGAGCCAGTTCGAGCGGTAGCGGGGTGCATACACTTGCTGGCCGGCGCAAGGAATAGCCCAGCTTCGGTAGATCGCTTTCAGGCGATTCATCACCCGCGTCAGATCACGGGTGATCGCCAGGTAGCTGCGTGCCAGTTCTCTGAGAGTGCGGACTCCTGCTTCGCCGTGATAGACCCGGTTGAGCTTGTTGAGATAGAGCAGTTCGGCTAGCTTGCGGGCATCTTCACGGTCGTTTTTGTTTCCAACTTTCAACAGAGCATTCTTGCGCGAATCACAGACCAACACCTCCGTGACGTGGGGCTTGAGAAAATCATGCAACCAGGCGGCGCTTGTTCCTTCTTCAAAGGTCACGTGCAAACTGCCGCGCAGGCCGGAAATAAACTGGAGAATGGTTTCCGCCTTCGTTTCTAGTGTGGCCTCCATCACCAGACTTCCGATCGAATCCCGAACGGCCGCCGAAATCGTTGCTTGATGAACATCCAGCCCAATATACTTGGCATCATTCATGAGGGCGCTCCTTGTTGTAGGCGTTGATGCGAACGATCGAAACCTACTCTAAACGGGCGCCCTTTTATAATGCGTGACAATCAGGCGGTGAAACCCCGCTGGTTCAATCCGTCTTAATGAGCCGATGGTGAATGGCGTACAGAGCGAGTTCTAGACGGTCAGAGACACCGAGTTTGTCAAAGATGTTGTGAAGGTGATTCTTCACCGTTTGCTCGCTGATGAATAGCTTTTCGGCAATTTCTTTGTTACGAAAGCCTTGGGCAACGTGCTGAACGATTTGCTTCTCGCGGTCACTGAGCAACGATTTGCCGCGCTTTGATTGGGACTCATTGGAGGTCGCGAAGGCTTTCACGATTTCGCCAGTCATACGGTTATCCAACCAGATTTCTCCGGCATGAACGCAGTGAATGCTCTTGACAAGGAGTTCCGTGGCAGACTGTTTCAGAACGACTCCGCGAGCACCAAGACGCATAGCGCTGACGACATCACGGTCATCTTCGGCGGCGGTCAGTACAACGACGCGGGTGGCGATCGTGTCGAAATTGACCTCCTCTAGGACGGCGAGGCCGTTCTTAATCGGCATACGGAGATCAAGGAGCAGCACATCGGGTTTGAGTTTAGCGAGGAGCTTTATACATTCCTCACCATTCTGTGCTTCGCCAACAATGGAAATACTTTCGTCCGAACCCAAAAGCTTCCGCAAACCATCGCGGAAGATCGCGTGGTCATCCGCAATGAGCACTCTGATATTCGATCGCTCTTTCGGCATCAGAGAAAAATGGTTCCTTTTAAGCCCCACTAAAGCTCGGCGCCTGTCGAAAAACGCGATCTGTTAAGGAATGGTTACCCACAGCACGCCGTCTTCAAAGGACTGGTTCGCTGTCCTTGTAGGCGGGCAAGTGCGCAGCCGGGTCAAGTCAGAGACGCAATCCGCCGAGCAAATACACTACTAACAGAATCATCAGCACAGTCCCGACGATCCCAAGGCCCCCTCCGGTGCCCCACCTGGAATAGCCGTAGTATCCGCCACCACCGCCGAACAACAGCACTAGAAGAATAATTAGCAGCAACATAAAAAGCCACCTTTCAGAGTGCGAATACCATCAGGATTTCTTTTCGTGCTAAGCACCCACGATAAAAAGTGAGTGCCGAGCAAGGACTTTATGCGTGTTGAAGCATCTCCGTCCGATACCTTGGGGCGAATGCCTCGGCCTTCGCTCTAAACTCCGCCTGCGCCGTCTCGTCAAGCATGGGCGGCGCCGTGGTCCGAGTCGCGACGGCAACGCCGACCTCCGCGAAGAAGTTCTCTTGGCCGGCTGCCGAGCAAATGCATAGCAGCCGCACCGGTTTTGCAGATGAGTTGCGGAACTGGTGCGGTGCGTTGGCCGGAATATGAATGGCCTCGCCCGCCCGCGCCACCGATTTAGCGCCGCGGAACGTAGCCTCGATTTCGCCTTCCAGAATGATGAACGTCTCCTCGAAATCGTGACGATGAGGAGGCGGGCCGCCGCCGGGAGGAATATACATATCGATGAGACAAAAGCGGCCCGCGGTGTTGGCCCCCGCCAAAAGAATCGTGTAGGTGTCGCCCACCAAACCGATGTGGGGAAGGCTTTCGTTCTTGTCCGGTTGTGCAAGCGTTAGATTACGCTTGAGGTCATCGGGCGGAATCAGCGAGGTCGGTTGCGGCAAGGTTCGTGAAGCTTTATGCATCGTGATACCCCTTTTACGTCGTCAGGATGGGTCGCAGGCATCATCCGGCCAGCGTCAATCGCGCACCCACCTCGTCCGCAATCGTTACAACGTCGGGAAGCAGCGCGTTGAAGTCCAAAAGCTTCACATCTTTGTGCGGTATCGAAAAAATGGTGACCTGCAACAAAAACGCACGGGACATCTTCCCTGCTTCTGCATGATGTAATGCCACCGCGTTCGGGAGTATTTTTAGGTTGGGTACTTTGGCTGTAACGATCACCTCAACGTGAGCACCCTAATCGTGATCTGGGTGGCTGTGCCGCCAATTCCAATAGTGGTGTTGATAACTATGTTTCTCCCGCTCGTACGAGACATAAGACTCGTGGCGTTCGTGCCGGTATGCCCGGTAGGCGCGGTCCTCGTGCTCATTCCAGTCGTGGTAATCATGGTGCCATGAGTCGTAGACACGGACCTGCACACGGTCATCGTTTGGCGCTGCAGCAGCGACAGTCGAGCCGCTTATCGCGAAGGCCGCCGTCAAGAAAAGTGCTGTCACGTATAGATGTGCTCGGCGCATAGATTGTTCTCCAGACCGCAATTCTGAACTCTCAATTTTGAAATCACGGTAGGCATCATTGTGCACATTGCACGGCCGCAAAGCTGCCCTTTACGGCACACTCTCAAGCGAACGCTTACCTGTCTTGGTGTGCCAGCATTTTTCGTTCAGCACAGGTTTACACCGTGTTGTTGCTTAAGTCTGATTAGTCAGACTACCGGACATGTGCAGTACCGGGACTTTACTTGTTGGCGCGTTTATCAGGAATTGAGCGGGCCGCAAATATTCCGTTCCAAGCGGCTTGTTTCAAGATTTAGGGGATTCTTCTGTTTATGAGCAGTACAAATTTTCGCATCAGGCAAGGCGAGAGGAGCCGCGAGGCGAGAATACCACAGACCGAGGTCCCAAAAGGCGTGAATCCTTTACGAGTGGCCCCACATCCACGTCACAACAGCAACAAGCAAACAAAGGACACCGAACATAGACGCAATCAGGAAAAAGCCTTGTACACGGCCTACTTCGTCTGCTTTCCGAGCGAGCATTAAGGAACTCCTTCAAAGAAATTCTGAGGGCACTTCGCCATGGAACTTCGCTCCCTCAACAGGAGTGATCTCTGGCGGCTCAAACATCTAGTGCCGTTTGATAAATTGTGGCAAGTGCCAAAATGCCCCAACTGCACTATCAGGGCGTCAACAACAGCCAGTCGTCACTTTGGTTCTGACTGACCATCAACCAATTTCCTTACACTCTCCGAATAATCCAAACTATCAAAGCGATAACCAATAGTGTGCCGAGCAGTCCGTATCCAAACATGGTCGCCTCCTACGAGTCTTTGAGAGATAGAAACATCGTAGGGTAACCGCATATGCGTGTCTGTGCTCTTCTGGACGTTATGACGCGGCTCGCTGGTGGACGACCAGAGGTTCGGACGGAGGGCCCCGAGGGCCCCTTAGATAACGATTTGGCTTGACGTGCGCCTCTGCGTACGCCACCGTACTAAGCGTCACCCTCAACGGCAGCCCACGCGGGGGTTTGAGGCAAAGCTAAGGATTTGTGGGTTCCGAGGCCAGTGTTGCAAATCGTCCTTGGGAAGCAAATTGGGTGTTTATGGAGTCCTTAAAGTTACTGGTTGCGGATGACCACGAGATCGTCCGAAAAGGGGTCAGATGCTTGCTGGAGGCTCAGCCAGGGTGGCAAGTTATGGCTGAAGCCAGCAACGGTCGCGAAGCGGTCGAGCAGGCCAAGTGGCTAAAACCTGATGTGGCGATCCTGGACATCGGCATGCCGTCGCTCAACGGGTTAGAAGCTGCCAGACAGATATTGAAGAATGATCCACACATAAAGATCGTGATTCTCACGATGCACGATTCCGACAGCCTAGTACGAGAAGTGTTGAAAATGGGTGCGCGTGGATACGTCTCGAAGACAGATGCAATGCGAGACCTGGTTACAGCGATAAACGCGGTGCGAAGCGGCGACACCTTTTTCACCGCCAAGGTTGCCGAAGTCGTCCTTGAAGGCTGCTTGAACAAGAGCGAAGCCACAGACAGTCGGCTTACTCCTCGGCAGCGCGAGATCATTCAGTTGCTCGCCGAGGGAAAGAGCAGTAAAGAAATCGCCGTGGCGCTAGGGCTCAGTACCAAAACCGCCGAGACGCATCGCGCGAACATCATGAAACGTTTGAATTGTCACTCGGCTAGTGAGATCGTGCGTTACGCTGTTCGCAACAACATCATCGAGGCGTGAGCAGGAATTGGATTTACATTCGCTCTATCAAATTTGTCAGTCGTTCGAACTGCTTCTGTAGCTCCTTCTTGAGTTCTGCCAGCATTGCCTAGGCTCCGAGGCTCGATTCTGTGCGAAACGGGACAGTCTGGCCTTCATCTCGATGGCAGAATGAGTACATGCTCGATCACCTTAGCAGACTGCGTGAACATCACGACGACGCAGTCACAGCCGACAATGGTTTGAGTGTTGCATACCACAGCGCGAGCGATATCCAGAGTGAGGCTCACTTCCACCAACACTGCGCAAGCGAGTGGTCCGATGGAGCCGTCGCCGTATCAAAGGACAACATAACAAAGCGCAATGTCCGTATTCTTATTGCCGACGACTTTCCAACGATCCTTGAATTGGTCAAGAACATCCTGAATGCTCATCCGGGATTCGAGGTGGTGGGAGAAGCACACAACGGCGATCATGCCTTAGCTCTCGCTGAAGCCTTGACTCCAGATGTAGTCGTTCTCAATGTGACCATGCCCAGGATGTCGGGTTTTGAGGCCGCCCGGCGCATCCGGAGTCGCTTTGCTGATTGCGCTATCGTGATACTTTCGTCCCACAAGGATGAGCAGTTTATTGCGGAAGCTCGAAAGGCTGGAGCGAAGGGCTACATTGAGAAGTCGGATGCTGACGAACAATTGGTTCGCGCGATCGAGTCAGCGGTGAAGGGCGAAGAATTCTTCGTTGTTGAATGAACTTTTCTCTGTAAGGCAGCACCCAAGGCATTTGTGATCTCGTCGTCTATTTAATCGCGTTTTTGCGGTCGGGCTCATCGCGGCGGTTTGCGGTTGCAATTATAGCCACGCCCACAAACAGCGAAACCAGGCCGACGATTCCAATCAGCGGATTGACTGTATGATGAGCCGTTTGCGAAACGGCAGTTGGGCCGCTAATGACGTTCGTTGGCATCATGTAATACACCGTTTGAATGGCAAGCAACACGATCCCGAGAATCGCTAGGGCGATGCCGTGAATTCTTCCGAATTGCATGGGAACCTCCGAGTTTCTCTACCGATTAGATGCCCCACAAGCATCTACGGACTTCGCTGCGGCGGGAGCCTAACTCCTGATTCGTAGCATTTACGGGACATCCGCCGTGCCAGGACTCCACACCTCCAGTTTGCGCGTTGATTCGGGCTTGAAAGCAGACGCCCTTGGAATATCCGGAACACGCCGGTACTGATAGTGTTCACAATCGAACTGTTTCCAGGCAGAGGTTATCGCACAATATCTGGATGAGAATGGTGGAACTCACGCCCAAGGAGCTGTCATCCGTCCCCTGTCCAGCTTGTGGCGTCGCCGCCGGAGAGCGTTGCCATTTGCATTCAGGTTCCCCCTGCTTCGAACCACACTTAGACCGAAAGCTCTGCGCGATTGAGGCCCTCGAACAAAGGAAAATTCTTGAAGCGAACCTACGCGCAGCAAGTAAGCATCACCATGCGAAACTCCAATAACCTGGCGGCCTACTGGACAGAAAGAATCGACTCCATTAAGCGACCATTACCACTGACGTCCTGCACAGCCTGCGGGAACGCCGGATACAACCTCACCCTCGTTAATGGGCGTTGCGGGTGACCAATGCGAATGCCCAGAAAATCGATTCCCATATCTTTTTGACCCACTGTGCGCTACCGTACCATCCCAAAGGTCCCCTGAAGTGGAGGTTTTGTGGTATGGCAAGAACTCTACATAGCCTGCGTTCTTGAAACCAATTCAGAAGAGCTGAAGGCCCTCATTCACGAAACGGAAAACGCAATCATCTCGCGTTTACAAACTCTGGAAACTCCCGATGACGAGCACCGGGAGATCGCGCGTGCCTCAGCCTCTCTGCTGGTCCTGAAAAGCGAAAGATTAAGCGGGCCGGGCCATCCGGATAGCAGAAATCCGCAGCTACACGAAGCGGGAAGCGAGAAAATAAGAGAACATTCACCTGCGAATGTGCAATCTTGCGCGGAATATGAGCAGTTGTTTGACAAATGCCTGGATGCCTTGACGCGGCGGACTCGCACGCAGGGCTTTGAGGATTATCCTCGTTCGATGGAAACCCTGGTCGAAAGCGAAGTGGGGCGCGCGGAGCGCAACTATTCGGCCGCGTTCTCGGCACTGCACCAACACACTCGCTGCGGATGCGCGGTCTGTGAAGGTGGGCTGGGGGTTCATGTAAACACAGGCCTTCGCGCCACAACATACCGCAGCCGGGAACTGGCCCTTTGGGAGAATCGGGAGTCGTCAAGGAACCACCTGCGAGGAAGGCGGAGCGTCACGCCGATCAAAACAGACGCCATGGCGCCGCAAGCGGTGATGCCCGAGCATCGACCAATGTCGATTCGCATGGCGAAATTTGTAAAAGAAGTGGCCTCCTGGAATTGCTCGATCGATCGCTGGTGGTCCACCGCTTTCACCGAGGCCAAGGATTGGACGATTCTTTCAAAAATGGCATTGGCAGGAATTGCTTTACTCACGCTAGCGCTGCGAATTAGTCCCCTAGTGCCCTGGCCGCAAATTGTTCGGGTGCCCGTCGGGTTTTCGGGCATCTTGCTCATCGATGTTTCGTTGGGTTTTGGCGCGTTCCTGCTTCTCTGTGATGGAAATCTATCTCGCCGAATTAGGCACCTACGCGAGTGGCTCCATGCTCCTTGGTCGATGGGCAACGGCTAACGCGACTGGCACATCAAGTTGGGAAGCGTTCGTCGGTTTCACATTTTTACTACCGCACTCCCTCTGGAAAGCTCACGCATGATAAGAAGGAGGGATGAACTTGGCTGTGTAGTCTGCTTAAGGGACCTGGTGCCTGCCTGGAGAGGTCTGGCCTAGTGGTGGCTAGGGTTCAAAAAGCCTTTTCCCGAGTTTCCATTTGGAACACGCAGGGGGTCTCACCCTTTACAGCACGCGTCTACTGCCCGGCAGCGGCCTGCCTGGACTCTGTAGGCAAAAGTTTTCGCCGCTTCATCGCGTAGAGACCCGAATCTGCTTCACGCAACAGACTTTCAATCGAACCACCATCCTGCGGGTAGGCCGCAACACCGACGCTGATGGACAGTTTTGGCCCCTTGCCGTCGTTGGCAACGTGCTCCCCGATACGTCGTGCCACTAGTTTGGCTGCTTCTGCATTTGTTTCCGGTAAGACAAGAGCGAACTCGTCGCCCCCGAAGCGCGCCGCCGTATCAATGTCCCGGCAACAATACGACAAAACATCGGCCACGCGGCAGAGGGCTTGACTTCCTGTCATATGTCCATAGTGGTCGTTGACGAGCTTTAACCCATCTAGATCGAATAGCAGCACGGCAAACTCTCTCCCCGTGCGTTGGGAGCGCTTGATCTCGACGTCGAGCACATCCACGAGACGTCGGTAGTTGGCCAGACCAGTCAGCGGGTCGCTGGCCGCTTGTCGGCGGAGGTGACTCTCCAACTCTCGCTGTTTAGTGACATCTTCGGTAATGAGTTCATAGGCGGTGAGCTCACCCTCGTCGCTGATTACTTGCCGCCCGCTAATACGAACCTTTAGGGATTGGCGATCCTTCCTCTTCCATTCCATTTCGATCGGCTCAACTAGATCTTCCTTGCCAGATTGCTCGAACAATTGTTTCCATTTGATATGGTCTTGAATTATGTCACTCCCCAGGTTCATGGCCAGCAGTTCTTCTCTTACGTAGCCGAGCATGCCGACCATCGTTTCATTCACTTCCAGAAACTTACCGTCGAGAGTACAGCGGCAAATGCCATAGTTCGGGTTTCCCGTCAAAGCGCGATAGCGTGCTTCCGATCGTCCCAATTCCTTTTCGGCTCGATTTCGTTCATTGCGTAATGCCTTCTCATCCTGAGCTCGATGGACAGCCACCGGGAGCCGGCCGATGCTGCTCATCTCAATACAATCGCTAGCGCCCTTCAGAATGAGCTCTGCAAGAGTTTCTCGTTTCAAGAAGTAGACCAAGTAGATGAGGGGAATGCCCTTCTTTGACTCGCATAGCCGGTCCAATATCTGGGTTCCTTGCCAGTTAGAGCTAGGATATTCGGCTAAAACGAGATCGAAGCTCTGCAAACGAAGCCGGTCGGCAAACTGCTCGGGAGTAACGGCGATCTCTGAGGTGACCGTGAATCCCACCCTCTTGAGCTCATGCAAACAGCGCTCGACATCTGCTAGAGAACGATGAACGAAAAGGATGCGTAAGAAGTGCCTCCTGCTTTCCCGTCCGTCCAAGGCAGTTGTTCGTTCAATTGGGTTAGTTGTGGTATTCCCAGCCAAGTAATTCCCCGATTCAGTCCGATTTGCACAAGACTGGCAACCGGAATGATTGGAGTTCGCTCATGGACAGCCTAACCGCCGGCGAAGTTAACATCTGTCCCGTTTCGGACACCTTTTCCATATACGTTAACTGATACGACATTTTCAGGCTTCCACGTTCCAAGCTGCTACAAAGGCCACCGACCCGTTAAAGTCATTTGATTCGACTTCCGATCTTGCTGACCAGAACGTGATGCTGCCGACAGGAATCGGCGATGACTCGCGGACGGATGAAAGGGATCCGCGCGAACTTCGCAAAGCAACAGGCGCAAACGGTTTAACTACCAACCGCGCCTGTCGCGTCAATAGTTTCGGTCTTATTGCGAGAGCGCTCCAACTACATGGGCAGTAACTTCTTGCGCTTCTGAGAAATAGACTTGGCCCGGAAGGCTTTGAGAGCGATCCGGGACTTTCCTTTTTGCCCTGATCTGGTCGTCCAGTCTCTCATTCAGGCTGCCCACATTCTGCCTAAGATGTCCGCCCCTAAGGGTCCCTACCTTAAGACCCTTATTACCTGATCTTGGGTAGCGGCGAGACACTAGGCAGAGGCCTTTATGCACAACACCAAGACCCAAGACACCAAGAATCAAGATCCAAAGAACCAGGAACCTAGGAAGCACCCTACGAACGAGGATCCAAAACAGCGCGATCCCTTGAAGCACGATCCAATCCACGATCAGACCAAGAACGATCCACCGGATCCAAAACAGCGAGACCCCTTGAACCACGATCCAATCCACGATCAAACCGAGAACGATCCAACGAAGCAGCCAGATCCGACACACAACGTACAGGGCGAATCTGTGAAGTACGACAAGTCAAAGACCGCAACTGGTGGTTCCAAACACTAGCGATGACTCGACCGTTGTTACTGGCGGCAGCGAGCTTGGTCTGCGTGTTGGGTGTGAGGGCCCAACAACATAAAATCGACACGCAGAAGTCCACGTTAACGATCCACGTCGGAAAGACGGGTGCACTCTCCGGGCTGGGACACGAGCACGAAGTCCGCGCGCCGATTCACAGCGGTACGGCGGACACGGGCGCGCATCCTTCGGTGGAAGTGCACGTGGATGCGCGGGAGCTACGCGTGATCGGTAAGGACGAACCCGAGAAAGATCGCGCCGAAGTGCAGAAGACGATGCTAGGGCCGGAAGTGCTCGATAGCGAGCATCATCAGGAGATCGTGTTTAAGTCCATAGGCGCGGAGGCTACTGGCCAGGGGCGGTGGACGCTGCGCGGGAATTTGACGCTGCACGGGCAGACGCACCCAGTCACGGTGCAAGTGACGCTGAAGGACGGCCGCTACATAGGCGAGGCCACTGTGAAACAGACCGACTTCGGGATCAAGCCTCCTGGGAAAGCGGGCGTCAGGGCCAAAGACGAAGTTAGAATTGAGTTCGACGTGCGGCTGGCCTCGTAAGACACGAGGCGGGTAAGCCCTCGTAGGGCAGCACTCGCTCGATTATTGATTGCCATTATTATCCGCGGATTGGCCCTCATCGGCTATTTGCTATACCTACCGCGTCCAACTAGCCGCGACGATCCTAAATAGCGGGTCGGTGAACCGAAGTCTTTTGATGCACGCATGGAGCCGGTTCCCCGCAGTCGATGTGACCACGATATGACAATCTTGGTGCAATTCTTGTGTAGTCTTCCCACAGCAGCCGTTTGGACTCCTCTCTAAAAGAAAAACAATCTGAACGACTGTCAGGAGCCTCGCTGGTATCTTGGCGGGTACTGGCGAGGCTCCGCCTAGGAGCGGCCCGCTTCACTTTTTAGAATTCATGCGAGAACCTACGAGGCTTTTTAGAGTTCGCGCATCCTCAAGAGCGTTCGAGTCTGTTTAACGAGGCATCTACTCCGTGAAGCACAGAACGAAAATACTATTCGCCACTATCGGTCTCGTCGTCATCGCGGTCTCGTCGCTGCCATTTCTCCTGAACGCGAACACGTTCCGACCCACTATCGAGAAGCAACTCACAGTGGCGCTCGGCCGCAGCGTGAACCTCGGCGACTTGAGACTGTCGCTTCTCTCAGGCAGCCTAGTTGCCAAAGACCTCAGCATAGCCGACGATTCCAATTTCAGCGTCGCCCCGTTTCTGATAGCGCAGGAACTTCGTATTGGCGTCTTGCTGCGGCCATTGATTTTCTCGCGCAAGGTGAACCTGGAGAGTTTCGAGATCATTTCGCCGCAGATCACCTTGATTCGTGCGTCCAATGGCACGTGGAATTTTTCCAGCATTGGACGTGCTGCCTCAGCGGATGCCCCTGATAGCGGCGCTGCCGCGAACACCGATTCGGGAATTTCAAAGAGGCCCGCGCCGGGGCTTCCTGCCTTTCTCGTCGCTCGCATCGCTATTGAAGATGGTCGCGCGGAAATTGCAAGAATGCCCGCGCACGGCGAGCCCATCGTGTACCAGCATTTAAATCTTACGATGCGCGATTTTTCCTTCGCCTCACAGTTTCCGTTCGAGCTGAGTGCCGACCTGCCCGCTGGCGGTGCGATCAGCGCCACGGGTCACGTCGGGCCATTTAATCGCGACGATGTGGCAGCTAGCCCCGGCGACGCGCAAGTATATGTGAAGGGCCTCGACCCAGTCGCCGCCGGATTTCTTGTTCCCGATGCCGGCCTAGCGCTTCTCGCGGACATCGGCATACATGCCGCGTCCGACGGACAAACCATCAACACTAGGGGCAACGTTCACATCCAAAACCTAAAACTTCGCAAAGGTGCCACCCCCGCGCGAAAGCCGCTGGACTTCGCTTTCAGCGGAACGTATCACATGAAAGCCAACAACGGACAGATCGAAGACGCCGCCGCAAAAATCGACGCTTCTGCGATACACGTAAACGGTAGGTATCAGATCACCGCGCTCGGTGTAGAAGATCCGCTGCTGGATTTGAAAATCGCCGGCCAAAGGTTGTTGATTGATGACCTCCAGTCCATGATGACCGCTGCCGATGTTCGTTTGCCAAATGGCGCGGTGCTAAAGGGCGGCACCCTCTCGCTGGACCTTTCCATCACCGGTCAGGTGAAATCGCTCATTGTCGCCGGGACCATCGCGCTTGATAACACGCGCTTGGTGGGTTTTGACCTCGGTTCAAAAATTCATGGCGTCGCGGCACTCGGCGGCCCACAAACGGGCGACACAACGAACATTGAAAAGTTACGCGTTACAGTCCGCATCACAAACGCCGATGTCGCTATCGAGAAAATCGAAGCTGTGATTCCGGCTCTGGGCGAGATTAACGGCAGCGGCACGGTAGGAGCTGCCGATGAGCTGGACCTCAACCTCCTCGCAAAAGTCGCTGCGAAAGGCATCGGCAAAGTCGGTGCCGGCTTGCTCACGAAGCTAAATGGTTCAGACGGTGCCTCGAGAAAAGTTTCCGGCGTACCCCTGCGCGTCACCGGCACGCCCGAGGAGCCCAATATTACTGCGGACGTCGGAGGCATCTTCAAGAAAAAAACAAAATCCCTCGCTGCCATCGTCGGCAAAAAGAATTAGCTTACTTAACGTGACACAGACTCCAGATCCTTTTTCTTGAGTTAGACGGAAATCATCGTCTCGCAGAGTTCTGAATTGCAGATCAAGTCAGTCGTTGCCGTAGCGAAAAAGGTAGAAGCACGCAACGATGGCCGCAGCCCCAAAGAACACGTAGAAGCTGAGAGCGTCGTGACGAGCGAAACGGTAATACAGAGCCGCGACAAAGAGCACGACTGGACCGACTTGAGAGAACAGTCTCACGTGGAACAGCCTAGGCTGCGCTGTGTTATTAACGTGCCTTTCGCACGGCACTCCTAATAAGGTTCCACCGAAGTTGCCGCCCGCGAGAGAAAAACCCCGACCATGTGGACCGCGTGGATTTACCTGGCGCGTTGACTCGGAAATCATTGACTAGCTCTTCTTCGTATCGGCGGTTCAGGGATTCGTAACGATGCCGTAAACCAGTCATGATCTGGATCAAAAGAAGGTCAGAGGGATTCGCGGTGTCGAGCATAGCAGTCCTCGAATACGATAACGCGATTTCTGCGTGTCAGTCAGTCGATTATTCCCGGCATTTTTCGCTAGTAAACCCTGCAAGCGGCTTCGCGTTTCAGCTTCAATTGGACGAGGCGAGGGCGGAGTGGCGGTAGGCGACGAATCCGAAGAACACGAAGTCGAAGCGTAAGCTGTCGGCGGCTTCCAGACGGAAGATGAGTTTAGCGGCTAAGAAGCAATGGGCGGAAAGAAATCGAATTAACAAGGCCACCCCGCGGGGCGTTCCTTTTATTTATTCGGCTCTTCCCACTCATTTTTCTTCCCGATTCTATCGAATCCAGCCTTTAACGAGGCTCGGGTGGAGGTGGCAGTGGTTTCACGAAAGATGGGAAAGCGTGGGGTCGAATGGGCTGCGGGTTTCATCAATATCGCCGACATGACCCAGTGCGGTTTCTTGGTGCCTTCCTAGAACGAACTCATCACCAATGGTAACGCGTGCGGTCAGGGGAAGATTCAACGATACATTCCCGAATTTGCCTTGCAACTGAACAAGTTGCTCATCATCCGTAATCTTGGTTACCCCGGTGACCTTTAAAATCAGTTTCATATATTTACCTTCTCTGACGTTATCGTCGCACCATGATTTAGCCGCAACCTACTGGTCGGATGCATTAGACTACCCGCGAGGGTGATTCATGGTTGGTAAGGGTAAAGAACATTGGCGCGAACTGTGCGATCTGGCGGCGGTCGTAGACGATCCGAAGATGTTTGCCAAACTCGCGAGGCACATCAAGCGCTTGCTGGATGCTGAGCAAAAGCGCCTAAATGGCGAAAACCTGCCCATTGGGGCTAATAGTTAGGCTGGTCCGAGTTCGGACCCAACCCTTGCTCTCCGATGTCAAAACTCGTAGAGCCGACGCGGCGTGCTGTATTTCGAGGCGCTCATTGCCATCGAGGCCAACAGCGAGCTCGAGTTCGCGGAGAAAAAGGGCGGTTTCCGCTTCGCGTATGAGACTTACTATTGTTTCCGGATTCGTTTCAAGAACTGCGGCGCAGTAGAATTCTTTCCAGGATGACATACGAATACCTCCACACAGTTTTGCTCGCATGGGGGACATTGCGGGCTAGGAGAAACGAGCGTAACTTCGCCTCGGGTCCAAAACTGTCGCTTTCTGGACATATTTCAAAGAGACCAAAAAGTGTCTCAAAGAGAACAGAATTGCATGGGGTTGGGCCGTAGGGTTGGGTGGCTAGTTGGTTCTTCAGCACAAGGAACTCCCACCTAAGAGCGGCCTCCCCGACCACCGAACAGGCCGCTCTTTTTTCGAACCGACTCGCAGGGAAAGCCTGGGCGAGAAATTCATAACGGGTGCGGCGTGTTTGCATTGAAGACGAAACGCAACGCTCAGGGTGTGTGCCCCTTCGCTCGTCTCCCCACCGCTTTGAGCCGCTTCTCCAAACGCCCTAGATCGTTGTTGAGGTAATCGCAGTGGATTCTGAGAGGGGGGATTTGCTCGCAAGCCATTCGAGCCAGCAGTTCGTCTTCGTTCTCAACCGCTTGGTCGCAACTTCTAATATAGAACGAAGCTGCTTGGAGCATTTCCTGCACCAGCAATAGGTTGTCGGCACAAGACGCACGATTTTGCAAGCATGGCCCCTTTCAAAAGACAGTTTGTGAGGATGCTTGTTACAAGCGCCACTTCGGCGAGGCTAAACACTGAATGCCCACCTCTGCGCCAGCCTACACGGCACGCTGTTGCCCACTAAACGCGCAGGCCTCCCGCGAAGGCTTGACCGATCGCTACAAATTGACAGTGCGCCTCTCGCAGGGGCAGCCCTTCACGCGATGGCTGATCTGCCTCTGAAAAGATGTACGAGGAGCATCACGATTCCGATCACCAGCAGAATGTGAATGAGGCCGGTGGAAACGTGAAAAGCAAAGAACCCGAGCAACCAGAGAACAATCAGAACCGCTGCGACTAATCCAAGCATGTCTCAAACTCCTTTAACATATGAATGCGTGGCGATCAGAAATCCTCGTATCACGTGGAGCACGGATGCGGACTTCGTTGGATTCGTGCTTGCGGCCGAGGATGCCAGATTAGGGATTGGAAATCTGTCCGATACCGGTCACAACTTGAAATAAGGCTACTTTCTTGCCCGACCAAAACTAACGGTGGACAAATGCAAAACCCCGCCTAGGACGTCCGGACGGGGTCTGATCCTCGCTAGTCCTTGTCTGGATGAGCGTGGCGCCAATTCCAGTACTGTGACTGCTCCTTCTTGTTCGCCTTCGAGAATTCGTGAGACTTCATGTGATGGTCGGATTGGTATGTCCCCCAAGCTTGGTTTTCGCGGTCATCCCAATTGTGGTAGTCCTTGTGATCCCGATCGTAGACACGGGCTTGAGTGTTGGCCTCTTGCGGTCCGGGAGCGGCCAGAGTTGCCACTGGTGCCAAAAGGGCGGCAGCCAGGTATAGCGAGGTGATATAGCGATGTGCGTAGTGCATCTGTAATCCTCCTAGCGGTGCTTGGCGATTTCAGGGCTGGAACGGCAAGAAGTGCGGGGGACTGTCGTCTTAATCTTGCCGCCTGTAGGGATGATAGAGGCAATAGGAATCAATATCTGTGTTCTTTCGGACGTATAACGATCATCCCTTCCGGCGCTGGAAGGCGAGGATAAAGCTGCTATAGTCTCACCGGCCTGAGCGCCGTCTCCCGTTGATGCTGTAGACTTTCTGGCATACATATGGGCTACGCAGGGGCGAATTTCTAGAATTCTTAGAATCTATAGCCCATTAAATCTGTAAGTTACAGACTCTAAAGGGCACTTAAGCGTCTAGAATGAACACTTACGAAAAACACAGGGGGTGGGGTGTTATGGTTAACCAAGATTCAACAGCAATTCCCCAGAGAGATGTCGCAGCAGATGTAGCGGCCGCTTTCCGAAGCAGGCGTCTTTGCGATGATGAAATGGTCTACGGAGAGGCCGACCACCTTCCATTGAGTCTTAGCCATGCTCTACAGCATCGTATGACGAGGTAAGCGAGGGACTTATATGGCCATCATTCGTACCTGCAGTCATTGCGCACAACAGAACCGTGTGCCCGCGAAACATCTTGCGGACACCGGCCGCTGCGGGAAGTGCAAATCGCCGCTACCGCCGGTCGCGGAACCCCTGGCGGTCGATGAGGCGTCGTTTGACGAAGTCATTCAGAATGCGAACGTGCCGGTGCTCGTGGATTTCTGGGCGGACTGGTGCGGCCCTTGCAAGATGGCGGCGCCGGAGGTAGTGCGCACGGCTGCGGATATGGCTGGGAAAGCGGTGGTCCTCAAAGTCGATACCGAGGCGAATCCGCAACTGTCGGCGCGCTTTCAGATTCGCGGCATCCCCAACTTTATGGTCTTCTCCGGTGGGAAGATGGCGATGCAGCAGGCTGGGGTAGTGGGGCACGACACGATGGAGCAGTGGCTTAGGTCGGCAGTGTCGGTTTCGGCTTGAGGGCAAGACAAAAGCTCTAACACAGAGAGCCACAGAGAACCCGGAGACGTATGTTTGGAGATGAACGGCGCGAATTGGAGAAGAAAGCGAAGGCGGACGGACGGCTGCCGCCAGGGCAGTCCTTGACGCTGAAGTGGCCGGTGCTGCATGCGGGAGGTGTGCCGCACTTCGATGCGGCGAAATGGGATTTCAAGATTACGGGATTGGTGCAGGAGCCGAAGCGGTTGACTTGGGAGGAGTTTCGACGGTTACCGCAGACTGAGGTAACTTCGGATTTTCATTGCGTTACGCGATGGAGCCGCCTCGACAATCACTGGAAGGGCGTGCTGTTCACGGATGTGATGAAGCTGGTTGCGCCTAAACCAGAAGCGAAATTCGCGCTGGTACTCGCGGAGGAAGGCTATACCGCCAACGTTCCCATGGAAGATCTGCTGCGGCCAAATGTCCTGTTCGCCTTCGATCACGATGGGGAGGCGCTAACGGCCGAGCACGGTGGACCGTTACGGTTGATCGTGCCGCAATTGTATGCGTGGAAGAGCGTGAAGTGGGTGCGTGGCTTCACCCTACTCGATCACGACCAGTTGGGATTTTGGGAGCGCAATGGTTACCACGAATACGGCGATCCCTGGAAAGAGCAGCGCTACTCGGGCACCTGAGCAACACGTGAGGGTCAGGTGTGTGAGGGTGCCGCACCCTTGGTTTTTAAGGGTGCGGGTTTTGACCTCTGGCATTTGCTTCGGACGTACCAATCGGAATTTCTTTGCCCAGTAAGCAAGTACCCAGCGCTCCTATTGCGGCAGCCAGAAGGGTTGCTTGGCTGGGACGAATTCGATGGGAACCTTGGTGATGAACGTTTTTAACCAGCGGACGCATTCTTCCATGCCCGCTTGTTCGGAAGGGATGTGCCCGATAACGATGAGGGCTTTGCGTTGGCCTTCGGTGACCGCGTCGGCGGCGTATTCCACCGTTTCCCACTCGCGGGTTTCGCCTGTTAGCAGGACTTCGACATTGTCTTGCTCCAGGGCGTGAGTCTCTCGCACGAAACCTGCGAACCCTGGGGTCATCGCGATCTTGGTTACTTTCATCTCGGGATTTCCGACGACACGCATCGTAGGAGCATCGAGGCGCTTGGCTGTGTCTGAGGCCAGCTTCCCTAGCGTGGTTTCCGGAATCGTGAATACTTTCGGATCGTCGGGATGTTGGTATTTTTCCCACCCTAGAGCGTGGACCATTCCGGCGAGAATGCCGTCGGGGTGCATCCGGTGCCAGTGATCGTGAAAGCGCCACACGACCAGATGGTGTTGTTCGATGAAGGCGCGCTTCTCGGTCCAGACGGGATCGCTTTGGTCCATACCTTCGGGAATATCCTGGTGGCTGAAGAACGTGGGCTCATGCGTGATGATCAGATTCTGGTGGTTGGCGGCGGCGCGTTGGAGGACGTCGAGTGTAGCCATCATCGTTACCGCGATTCCCGTCACCGGAGTATCGGGGTCGCCGGCTTTGAAGGTGTCCACCGTTTGCGCCATCCACGGAATGCCGACGTGATCCTGAATGGCCTTTGCGACTTCGCGCGCGGTGGGCGGCGTGGATTGCGCTTTCGCCGCGGCGCAACCCAACGCGGCCAGAGTGGCTATCGCTACAATCGCAGCGGGTTTGCTTCGGAAGCCGTGAAATTTGAGCATCACTTTTTCCTTGGACGATTTACCGGGCAAGTTGCCGACTCATCATACGGAATTGCAACGTCATTTAGAAAGCGTGCGTGTAGGAACCGTGCATGCAGCTGCGCGAGTGAAATCACGCAATGGCGAGTACTCCATTCAGGAAGCTGACCAGATATTTCCAGACCAGGTAGTAAGCGATCAGGGCGATGGGCGCGGCGATGGGAAAGATTCGCGCGGCGTAGGGTACCGCCGGGAAGTCCAGGGCGTGCGTCAATAAAATGCCGAGCGGCGCCAATACGAAGGGCAGCAACGCGCCATGTACACCGATCGACAGGTGCGTGCGTTCGTGAGACGCGATGAATAAGACGTTCCACAATCCCCAGAGATTCGGTACGACGGCCATGGGAAAGACGAGCACGCGCTCGATGGGGACCGGTACATCGTAGACGTAGCGCCACATATAAAACACCGTGGCGATTACGAGGAAAAAGATTGTGGGTGTCACGATTCCAGCCATGTAGGCGCGCAGGTACGTGTGCTTGTTCATAAAGCCTCCTTACAGGTGATAGAGCACTGCCGGGATCACGCCCGGGAAAAAGATGAGAGCGGCGCTCGCCAGGGCGGCCAGGACCCAATCGAACCACGGGACGCGGACGGGTTGCGCTGCGTCGAGACGCTGCAACATCTGCGGCCAGAGGTCGCGGCGAAGCTCAGTGGCTCGCACGGGTGCGACGCATTCTTTGAGAAGATCGCGCAGAGCTTTGTCGTCATAAGGATTCATGATTTGGCGTCCTTTATGCCCAGAGAGGCGAGTTGTTTACGCAACATGCGTACGGCGCGAAAAACCTGAACTTTGACCAGGGAAGCGGAGATTCCTGCGGCCACGGCGATTTTTTCGTAGGGCTCGTCTTCGACCAGCGCGAGGGTCGCAACGAGGCGATACTTGGGCGGCAGCTGCGCGAAGGCTTTGCGGATGCGCTCGCGCGTTTCGTGCTGCACGGCGGGGTCGGGCTGGGAATCCGCAGCGAGGTCTACAGGTAGTTCGGTCTCGCGGCGCGACTTGCGCAGATGGTCGAGCGCGGCGTTGGTGGCGATGCGATAGGCCCAAGCGCCGAAACTGCCGGCGGGATCGAAGCGTGCGCGCGAGCGGTAAATGCGCCAAAACGTTTCCACGGTCAGGTCCTCTGCGATGCCGGAGTCGCGGACGATGCGAACGATCCAGGCGTAAACCTGGCTCTGATGCTGGCGAAACAGCACCTCGAAGGCATCCAGGTCTCCGGCCGCAAAGCGTTCCAGGAGGTCCATCCGGCACTCTCTGTTCTTAATTACTGGTTGTTCGAGGCTTTGGTTACAAGAAGTTAGCGGAAGAGGGCGGAAGTTAGAAGGCTGGACGTTGGAAAGAAGGAACGAATTCGTGCCGGCAAGGGAATGCTAAGTGGGGGGGGGTGAGCGGTGGTCATGTTAGGGCCCGGACAATGAGGTGGGGTTGGTGGAGCGCGTGCGCCGGGTTGGTATTGCTAAGGGCTTGCCCACAAGGATGCTCTTGCGGCCCGACGAAAAAGAGTCTACGTGATTATCGGGGATATTTCTGGAATGGCGGTCGGATTTGTTATGCGCTTCGCGAGGACATCGCTGTGACGCGCGCTGGGACACAGGCAAGAATGCCTGTGCCACTTTGCATGCTGGCTTTGGTATTCCTAGCGATATTGGGCCACGCTTTGACCGGTACGGCGTCACCGCAGTCGCAGGCACAACAACCCCGAGCGCAACAATCACAAGCGCAACAACCACAAGCGCAACCGTCGCAAACGCAACCGTCTCCGCAAGAGAGTACGCCTGCGCCTCAGGAAAAGATTGCCGTCGAAGTGAAAGTCGTTAACGTGCTTGCTACCGTTCGCGATAAACATGGAAAAACGATAGCGAGTCTCACGAAGGATGATTTTGCGTTGAGTGAAGATGGCAAGCCACAGACGATTACCTATTTCACGCGGGAAACCGATTTGCCTCTGCGGTTAGGCTTGCTGGTGGATACGAGTTTGAGCCAGCGGCGGGTGTTGGAGGAGGAGCGGACCGCCAGCTACAGCTTTCTGGATCATTTGCTGAGAGTGGACAAGGATTTGGCGTTTGTGATTCATTTCGACAGGGAAGTGGAGTTGCTGCAGGAGTTCACGCCTTCACGACCGAAATTGCAGGCGGCGCTGCAATTACTGCAAACGCCGCAATCGGATCGGGGTTATGGAGGCGGCGGTGGCGGAAGTGGTAGCGGTGGCGGGGGTGGCTACGGCGGAGGTGGCGGTCGAGGTCAACACCAACGAGGCGCAGGCACGCTTTTGTACGACGCCGTCTACCTGGCCTCGAATGAGTTGATGAGCAAACAGCAGGGGCGCAAGGCGCTGATTATTCTTTCCGACGGCGTGGATCATGGCAGCAAAGAAACGCTCGCGACGGCCATTGAAGTCGCGCAGCGCGCGGACACCGTGGTGTACTCGATTTTGTTCAAGGACGATGAAGGATACGGAAACCGGGGCGGATGGGCGGGCGGCGGCGGTCCCATGGGCGGAGGCCGCCGAGGGGGACGAGGCCCGCAGCAAGAGCGTCCTGATGGAAAGAAAATCTTGGAGCAGATTTCCAAGGAAACCGGTGGGCGCCTGTTCGAGGTCTCGAAAAAAGAAACCATCGATAAGATTTATTCGGAGATTGAGGAAGAGCTGCGCAATCAATACAGCTTGGGCTACCCATTGGACAAGGCCGCCGGAGCGGGCTATCACCGCCTTCAGGTCACGACCAAGCAGAAGGATCTGATTGTGCAGGCGCGGGACGGATATTACCTGGGACATTAGGTTTTCGGCTGCGGAGAAAATCTATGCGGCGCCACTTCACACATACGCTTAGGAGATGCACGCGCGGCTTTAGCGCGCGGCGATGCGTTCCTTGACCTGCTTGGACAAAATCTGCACTTGCTCTTTCGTGATGCGAACTTGCCCGTCCAGGACAACGATCAGCCGGCCTGAACCTCCATCCTTGAAATCGGCGCTCTCGATGGTCGCGTAGCCCTGGGCTGCGGGCGGGAGCGTCGCGCTAAGGTTCGTTCCTTTTTGCATCGCGGAAAGGATGGAGGATCGAATTTTCTCGCGAATCATCGCGCCGACTGTGCCCGATCGCAGCAGTTCGCCTAGCGATCCGTCGGCTTCGATCGTGCCCACTTCCGGAACGAGCCGGAGCTCGGTCTTGTTTTCATCCACGCCCGGCGTGAGCGTCACTGGAATCACGGCGTTGCCTCCTACCACCCTCTTGGCTTGTTGCTTTCCGAATGCTTTCACGCACGCCCACCGCTCGTAGTGGAGCTGGACGGTGGCGATGCTTGCGGGGTCGGCAGGGGTGAGCGTGGCTTGCTGGATGGCGATGCGGTCGCCGCAGTGATCGTTTTTGTCCAGCTGCGAACTCAATAGCGCGGTCATGTTCTGCTGCAGACCTGTGAGGTCCGCGGTGAGTTGCAGGTTGAATATGTCGGGATCTCCTTCTTTCGACACCATGGAGATTAACGCGGAGGCGGTGATCGAGGCTTGCTGGTCTTTGATCGTGAACGGAATCTTTACGGGAGGAATTTTGAAAGTCAGGTTTTGCGCGGATGCGGGAATCGCCAGGGTTGCAGCGAGCAGGAGCGCGGGGAGCGCGGCGCGACGGCTATTCGGGCACTGAAGGCGCGTGGACTCGTTGTGGGGAAACCGTGGGTTGGGAAGGAACCGTAAGATAGTTGTAAATTCACAGACTGACGCCAGTTGCAGAATCAATGGAAAATGCCTCAAGGTGCCCCTTTGTACAGCCCAACGAGCCCCCCAAGGCTCTCGCGCTATTCGTTTTGATCTATTTCCTTGATGATGCCCTGATTCCTGGGGTTGCCTGGGCCGAAACTTTCGCGGTTTGCATCCCCACGCGCCATTCGTTTGGTGGTTGTCAGGCGTTCAGCTCGGCGAGCCTTTGCCTCGAAGCAGGGCCAGCGAGAGTGTGTCATCTAAACCCCGCCCTCTCAGAGAGGGCGGCTACAGGGAGCTTCGAGGAGCGGGTCTCAATAATGATCCGCTCGACGTGATACAGGGCTGGCGAGAAGACCCGTCGTAACAAGGGTGGAGGGATCGCCCGATTCGGCGCATATCTTACGGTGCTTTTAGGGACGTTGATCGAATAAACAACCTAGGTACTGAAACCAATTTACTATTACCACCCAATTCGCGCAAATCCTAAGATAACTCTAATTTACATCCAAATTTGGAAACAAAAAAGAGAACTGCGACGAGGGTTACGGCGGCATGAGGTCGCTTCTTCTATCCCTGGAGGCTTTGCATGCGGTACTTTTGTGTCGCTTTCGTTCTAGCTTACGAGAAAAAGGCGGACGGGCCAGCCAGCGAAAAAGCCCAGAAGACGTACAAGCAAGCGCTTGAATACTTACATGAGCGCAGGAATGACGCGGCGCTCGAGGAGTTCAAGAAAGCGGACAAGCACGATGGCGGGCATTGCGTTGCGTGTCAGAAGCAGACAATTAAGTACGGACTTGAGTTGCAGGACTGGAAGGCCGCCGAGGTCGCAGCGGGAGAGATGGTCGCGGAAGCTCAAGGCGATCGCGATGTGGCCCTGGCGCATTATCAATTTGCGATCGTGCTGATGAATGAGGGGATGCAGAGGCACAAAGACGAATATTTCGCTCGCACCCACGACGAGATTGCCAAGGCGCTCGCAGCGCATGGGAACTTCCCGGATGCGCTGTTCGTCGATGGCCAGGCGCTCGCCCGGTTGGGACAAGACGAGGCGGCAAGAGCCAGGTTTGCAGAGTTTGTGAAAACGAAGCCCGCGGACGATCCCAAGCGCGAAAGGGCGCTGCGATATATCGAGCGCCCCGAACTCGCGCGCGCGAGAATGGCGCCGCCCTTCACGGTCACCACGATCCAGGGCCAGCAGGTGTCCATGGACGATTTGCAAGGCAAGGTGGTGCTGCTGGATTTTTGGGCGACGTGGTGCGCGCCGTGCCGCGAGGCGTTGCCGCATATTCGGGAGGTCGCCAAAAAGTTTCAGGGGCAGCCACTGGTGATTCTCAGCGTGAGCCTGGATAGCGATGAACAGAAGTGGAAGGATTACATCGGCAAAAACGAAATGACCTGGCCGCAGTATCGAGACGGAGGCTTTACCGGTCCGGTGGCGAAGATGTTTGGGGTCACCGCGATCCCGCACACCTTCACGATCGATGCGGATGGCGTGTTGCAGGATGAACACGTCGGGGACGCCTCGATTGAGGGCAAGCTCAAAGAACTTCTTGCGCGAGCGCAGGAATTAAAGTCAACGGGAATTTTTCCAAACGGCACGATGCTCGATGGCGCCGCAGGCCAGCTGCTGTCAGACGTGAATGACACTTCAGCGGCTGAAGCCGGATCTGTTTTGCGATAGCTATCGGCACGACTGAAAGTCGCGCCTTCCCACTGCCACACGGAAGTGCGCCCACAACGCAACGCCTGACATTCCCAAATGCGAAGTCTTGGCGTTTTAGGCAGCCCTTCGGGGGCGGATCAGTTTCCTATTACGCGCCGCTCCTTCGTCTTTTCAATCTCAGCACAGCTGTACTGCGAGGCTATTGACACGCTCCAGTGGCATATATAAGAGTCCTACATGTAGGGGGAAGACCTATGGTTGGGACGGGAATCAAGCGCGGCACGGCAGAACTCGCGGTTCTGAGTGTTCTCGAAGGCGGGCCAATGCATGGTTATGAGATGGCGCGGCGCATCGAGCAGCAAACCAAGGGAGCGCTGCGGTTTACGCTAGCGGCGCTCTATCCCATGCTCTATCGCATGGAGCAGCAAAGATGGATTCGCGGGACGTGGGAAACGGGCAGCAACGGACGGCGCAAGCGCTGCTACCGGCTGACCCCAGCAGGGAGGAAGAAGCTGTTGCCACTCCGGCGCGAATGGGCGGAACTTTTCCGCGCGTTGCAACGGCTCACGAAGGTGGCGGATGCCTAATTGGCATGAACTGGTCCGCCAGCGTCTTTCCGGCCTTGCTCTGGATGACGCAGAGAAGAACGAAATCCACGCCGAGCTCGCCGGGCACTTGGAGGAATTGTATGAAGTATTTTGCAACGAAGGGTTGCCGCAACGGGAAGCAGTGCAACGAACACTCGTGCAGGTTGCGGACTGGCAGGATTTGCAACGCAAGATCCTGATCGCAAGGAGGAGGGAACAACCCATGCAGAAACGCATGCACCAACTCTGGATTCCCGGGTTCCTAACATTGATGCTTTCGATGATTTTCTTGATAGCGCTTCAGAAACTTGGATTCCAGCCACGCATCGTTGGGAGCGGCCCAAGCACGATTCTTTTTTATGCGCCGTGGCTGTCATCACTTCCATTCTTTGGGGCTCTAGGAGCATACCTCTCGGCGCGGCGTGGCGGCTTGGTGGGAACCGTGCTTCTTTCCAGCGTTTTTCCCGCGCTCGCGCTTACTGCGGCATTTCTCTTAATGTTTCCGATAGGCTTCGTCATCGAACGGGTCATAGGAAGACCAGTCGATTTTAGTATTGTGGCAACCGCTATTCTGCGGGATGGGATTGGCTGGATCTTGGTACCGGGAGTCGCTCTTTTGGCGGGCGGATTGCTCGTGCGTCTTGTGTTCAACCGACGGTCATGGTCAAAAGAGACGGCGATCGGTTAGCGCCGCGGAGAGATGGTGATGTTCGCTCCGAATTGTGAGCGAAAAAAATCCCCGCGAAACTGCCGCGGGGACGTTGAGTTTTTTTGATCATGCGCCGCAAAACGCCGGGCGATCAGTAGATGTCGTATTGCTCCCAATGGAGAGTGGCGTCGGATTGGATGATTACGTGTTTGTGCGTGGTTTGCTCGAGTTCGTCGATGAGCATGGACTCGCGCGTTTTTAGGGCTTTGGCGATTTCTGGGTGGACGCGGAGAGTTAGGTTCGGGCTCTCGTGGTCGGCGGCGGCCATTTTGCGGGCTTCGGCCTGGATTTCGTAGCAGAGAGTCGGGCTGGACTTCACCATGCCGGAGCCGGTGCAATAGGGGCATGGTTGGCAGAGGACGCGCTCCAGGGCTTGCTTGGTGCGTTTTCTGGTGATGCAGACCAGGCCGAACTCGTTGAACGAGAGGGCCTTCGAAGGGGCTTTGTCCTGCTCTAACGCTTGCTGCAGGGCCGACAAAACCTTTTCGCGATTGCGGCGCTCTTCCATGTCAATGAAATCGACGACGATGATGCCGCCGAGGTCGCGCAGGCGGATTTGGCGGACGATTTCTTTCACCGCTTCGAGGTTGGTCTTGACGATGGTGTCTTCGAGGCGCGTGGAGCCTTTGCCTACGAATTTGCCGGTGTTTACGTCGATGGCGACCAAGGCTTCGGTGTGGTTGATGACGATGTAGCCGCCGGACTTCAGCCAGACTTTGGCGCGGAGCGCTTTGTCGAGCTCGTGCTGGATGCCGAATTCTTCGAAGATCGGCGTTTCCTTGGTGTAGAGCTTTACGCGGCTGACGAGCTTCGGCTGGAAGCGGCTTACGAATTCCACGACCTTGCCGTATTCCTCTTCGTTGTCGATCCAGATGGCGCTGAAATCGTCGGAGACGTAATCGCGGAGCATACGCTCGACTAGGTCGAGATCGCGGTGGAGTAACGCTGGGGCTTTGCGCTGCTCACTGCGCTCTTTGATTTCGTTCCAGGTCTTGCCGAGGAAGTCGATGTCGGCGCGGATTTCGTCGTCGGTGGCTTCGCCTGCCGCGGTTCGAACGATGAAGCCGCCGGGATAGGCGTTGCCGGCTTCGCTGACGAGACGTCGAAGGCGCGAACGATTTTCAGCGGAGATAATTTTGCGCGATACGCCGGTGTGATGGACCGTTGGCATGTAGACGAGGAAACGGCCCGGCAGGGCGACGTGGCTAGTGATGCGGGCGCCTTTTTTGCCGAGGGGTTCTTTGGCGATCTGGATGACTACGTCCTGACCGGCCTTCAACATTTCGGAAATGAGTTGCGGACGGCGCGGCGGGCCGGAGCGTCCACCTTGATAGCCGCGATCGTGCCGCGGACCGCCGGGGCCACTGGGACGGCGTTCGAAGCGGCCGCTGGGATGTCCTCCGCGGGAAGGGCCGCCGGGGCGTCCACCGCGATCACCGCCGCGATTGTCGCGGCCGCGGTCGCGTCCACCGCCACGGAAGGGGCGTTGGAAACGTGAACGCGGATTGCCGCTGCCGATGCGAGCGGACTCACGGGGAGCGAAATCGTCGCGCGGGGCGCTGGCGCTGCGCGGCGAGCGAGTCTCGCCGGGTAGAAGGATGACATCGTCTTCGATGGGAGCGGACGGCGCGGCCTGGGCGCCGGAGGAAGCTTCGATGAGCTCGTTTTCGCGATCGTGCACGCCATCGCCGTGTTCGTGAACGTCGTGGTGTTCGTGAGTGCCGGTCTCGGCGTGGCCGCTGTGGCCGGCTTGGTGTACGGCATCGTCATGAGCGGCGTCGGCTTCCGCGTCGGCGCGCTCCTGCGGCGTCATTCTCAGGGCTTCGTCGCGGGGTTCTTCGACCGCGGATTCGCTGGAAGCTTCGGACTCTTCCGCTTCGGAAAGGTGGATTTCTTCGGCTTCTTCGGATATTTCTTCGTTCGATTCTTCCGGTGCGTCTTCCTCGTCCTCGCTTTCGTCAGCTTCGGCTTCTTCGTCTTCAAAAACCGCGCCGCCAACGACGGCGTCGGCGGCAGCCTTGGCTTGGGTTTCTTCCTGTTTGGCTTCTACGAGACTGGACGAGAGAGCGGCGACGTCTTCTTCGCTCAGGGAATTCTCGACGCGAATGCGCTCGGCCTCGCGGGCTGCGGCGGCTTCCTCGATCGGGGAAAGAGTTTCGGGAACGGGACTCGATGTTTCCGCCGATTCCGGGGCGGGTTCCGCTTCGGTGCCTGTTTCGGCGAGGAGCCAGCGTGGGAGTCCGCCCGAGGAACGGCGCGGAGCATTGGGGGTGGCCAGCAGCCCGCTGGGTTGTGACGTGGCTGCGCGTGGCATGGGCTCTTCGATTTCCGGCTGCGGCTCGGACAATTCGGGTTCCGCGATCGGCGTGATGGGCGCGGCCGAGGCTACCGGCTTGTTGCGATATTTTGCGAGCGACTCGCCGGGAAGAATGATTTCGTCTTCGGCGCTGGATTCGGCGGGTCCTACAGGACGCGAGCCGGTTTCGGGGCGGCGATTGTCAAACCCGCGAGGTTGCTGACCGCGGGGTTCGAATCCGCGAGGCTGCTGTCCGCGCTGGTCGTAGCCGCCACGTGAATCGGTCGGGCGTTGCTGGTCGCCTTGCGGTGAGGCGTATTTTGACGGCGGCAAATTACGGCCACCTGTTGGGCCTCCGGGGCCTGACGGTCGTCCACCGCCGCCGCGACGGCGTCCGCCTCGACGTCCGAAGCGGCCTCGGCCACGGTCTCCGCCACGATCACCACCGCGGTCTCCGCCTTGATCGCCACGGCCGAAGTTCTGGCCGCCGCCGCGTGGCGGACCACCGCGATCGTTGCGCGGAGGATACTTCTGCGTGGGATTGTATTGATGGCCGAAATTCTGTGGCGCGGACGCGTTGGATTCCGGCTGGCGCTCTTCGGGTTCAGCGTGCAAGTCGGAATGCGTGGAAGCATCGGCATCGTGATGTTCTTCGATGGCGGCATGTTCTTCGTGATCGTGAACATGTTCTGCATGGTCGCCGTGCTCGTGTTCGTGCTCGCGATGCTCGTTTTCCCGGTGCGATTCGTGGAGGGTTTCGGCCTCCGCGAGATCGTGATGAGCTGTCTCGTCGCCGTGCTCGATTCCGTGCAGGTCGGCGGGCTCGTCGCCGTGACCGATCGTTTCGCCCGGCAATACTTCAGTGTGCACTGAGACGGAAATCTGTGGCGGCGGGGTGGCGTGCGTGGGTTCGGCATGCCCGTGTCCGTGGTCGTAATCTTCCAGATTTTCGAAAACGTCGCTGACGTACAGGAAGGCGTCGCCGTCAAGCCCGATGTCCACGAAAGCGGACTGCATGCCCGGAAGCACCCGCGTGACACGGCCTTTGTAGATACTGCCAACCAGCGCGAACTCTTTTTCGCGCTCGATGTAAATTTCGACTAACTGACCTTCTTCCAAAATCGCGACCCGCCGTTCGTGGGAGGCCGCGGAAATAACCAATTCTTTGGACATGAAAACTCCTCGTTATGTGCGGCGCCGGATATGCTGGAGCCGCCTTTCTGCGTGTTCCCGGACAGACCGGGGACATCGCATTGCGTGGCGCCGATTGGATCGGAGCCACCGGACGACATCGCCGTGAGCGTGCGCTCTGCGGGGGTCCGGACGAATAGCCTGCCCTGCGTGAAGCAGGGATACGTGGGCGACACCTTTGGGGAGATGATGCCTGTGCGTACGAAGCCGGAGGGGTGGATCACGGACACGCCGGGATCAGTACTGACGATGCACTTCCTCTTGCTTACGAGGCCGGTCCGTTGCCGGGAGGGGCAAACGGCGGACGATGCTGTCCTCACTCTAATGTTCCTGATTTCTGCTAATTTCAAAACCGGCGCGGCCCATAAGAATCAGGCACTGCGCTCGGGACTGGCTGATCGCTCAGTTGACGAATCGGCGAATCCGGACATTCATCACCAGACCAATCGCCAGAAAAACAAACAATGTAGCCGAGCCCCCGTAACTCATTAAGGGTAACGGGATGCCGGTGACGGGCATAGCGCCAATCACCATAGCCACATTTACTAAAACATGGAAACCTAGCGCGGCGGCCACGCCCATGACCAGAAACATTCCGGCGCGATCTTTCGCGCGTTGGGCATTCTGCACGAGTCGCAGCAACAACGCCATATACAAACCCAAGGCAATCAACACGCCTTTGAATCCCTGCTCTTCAGCCCACGCCGACATGATGAAATCGGAATAACGTACGGGGATGTAGCCCAGTTGATTTTGCGTGCCGTTGCGAAAACCTTTGCCCCAGAAGCCGCCGGAGCCCACAGCTATCTTCGATTGCAACAGTTGATAGCCCGAGCCTTTTGCGTCTTCTTCTGGATGCAGGAAGGAAGTGATTCTTTCTCTTTGGTAAGGCTTCAGAATGTGCTTGCTCACCGGGGGATAGAAAACGCTTCCTACCAACAAAGCTCCAGCCAACGAAAAAATTGCTGCGTGCTGCCACTGCAGGCCCCCGAGAAAAGCGCCAACAACCAAGAGGGGCATGAGCACTAACGCGGTGCCCAAATCAGGTTGCTTCAGAATAAGTCCCAGTGGAACAGCTACCAAGAGCCCTGCCTTGATCAAATCGCGAAGGGAAAGCTCATCGGTGCGCACTTCAGCGAAGAAGCGCGCCAGCCAGACTATTATAATCAACTTTACGAGTTCTGACACCTGGAAAGCCTCGCCAAGGATGGGAATCCAGCGTTTGGCCCCAAAGCGGGTATGGCCGACCAGTAGTACTGCAACCAGGGCCACCACGCCGATCAAATAGAGAATCCAGGCCTGATCCAGGATCAGATGGTAGTCCAGCCGCGATAGCACGAACATCAGAACGAAGCCGACGACCAGCCAGCGGATCTGCTTGGTGTGCATACCGGCCAGATTGCTGCCTTGCGTGGCGGAGTAAATCTCGATCACGCCAAGCGTGCAAATGGCCAACAGGATGGCAATCAGCCACCAATCGTAATCGCGGGTAGCGCCGGGTGTGTCTTTCATGGCCTGTTTTCCAAGCGAAATCCAGTCTTTACGTGTACTTGCATTAGCGAACCCTAATTCCTGTCGGCCTTGGCGCGAGCAGGTACAGTTTGCGGCTGGCCTTGCTGCTTCAAGATCGGCTGCGGCGGAATCGCGGTCGCCGCCGGCGCGCTCTTGGCCGGATCGAACTGTGTGCTGTCGGCAGTGATCTGCCCGTCCATCTTCTTGTTCTTCTTATCGTAATACGCTTTGATGACGTCGCGCGCGACAGGTCCGGACGCTGTTCCACCGTGTTGGCCACTTTCCTGGACCAATACGGAGACGACGATCTCCGGATTGCGGCGCGGCGCATAACCGACGAACCATGCGTTATCCTCGAATTTTTTCTGTTTGCCGAGTCTCTCTCGCGTCGCGTATCCGATGACCTGCGCGGTTCCCGATTTTCCGCTCAGCTCGATTCCGGCAAGTTTGAGTGATCCGCCCGTGCCGCCTTCATTCACGACGGCATACATCGCGTCGGTGATCTTTTCAACGGTGGGTTCCGAGATGGCGAAACGTTCTTCCGCCACGTTTTGGGCGTCCTTCAGCAAGTGAGGCTGCTTGAAGACTCCGCCGCTTGCGATTCCGCCGATGAGCCGCGCTAATTGCAGGGGAGTGGTGATGACGGCGCCTTGTCCAGTGGAGACCGAAATGGTTTCGCCGGCATACCATTTGCGGTGAAAAGTTTTCTCTACCCATTCCTCCGACGGCATGAGTCCCGGTTCTTCGGAAGGCAGATCGATTCCGGTTTTGTGTCCGATGCCGAGATGGCTGCCGTAGTAGGAGAGGCGGTCAATGCCCAGCCGCATGCCCACGTTATAGAAGAAGATGTCGCACGATTCCATGATGGCCTTTTTCAGGTCCACCGTACCGTGAGAGCTCTTCCCGAAAACCCAGCACTTGAACTGGCGTCCGTAAAACGTGGCGTAGCCCGGGCAGTAAGCGGTGAAACTTTCAGGCGGGACATGATCTTCCAGCATGGCCGTGGCGGTGACGATCTTGAAGACGGAGCCCGGCGCCAGTTGCGCTTGAATCGCGCGATTTAACAGGGGTTTCAGAGGGTCTTCGTTGAGGTCTTTCCACTGCTTGTTCGAAATGCGTACGGCAAAATCGTTGGGGTCGGGAGTGGGGCGGCTGACCATCGCCAGTATTTCGCCGTTTCGCGGGTCGAGCGCCACCACCGCGCCGGGTCGCGTGCCCAGCGATTGCTCCGCGACCTGCTGCAGATCGTAGTCGATCGTGAGCTGAATTTGCTTGCCAGGAATAGCTTCCTGCGTTGGCAGGCGGTCGACTTCCTTGCCCACGCTGTTGACGATGACGCGGCGCATGCCGTCGGTGCCTTGCAAGGAGTCGTTGTATTGGCGCTCGAGTCCCGATTTGCCAACGAAATCGCCGGGCCGGAACTTGCCGTTGCTGTCTTCAATCTGCTTTTCGCTGACTTCCCCGACATACCCGCTCGCGTGGGCCATGAAGCCGTTGGGCAGGTAACGCCGCCGATGCACCATCAGCATTTCGAGGAGGGGGATATCCGAGCGGTGCGACTCGATGAAAGCCACGTCGGCGGGCGTCGCTTCCGGCTTGATCACGATGGGCTGAAATTTGGGAAGCTCCCGAGCGTTGTCCAGCTGGTCGGCCAGATCGTTCAGCGGAACACCTAACCCTTCCGCAACGACCGGGAGATTCTTCATCACTAGCGCAGGATCGTCGCGAAGCAGCAAGACGCTGAAAGAAGGGTAGTTGTCGACCAGTACGCGCCCGTCGCGATCGAGCATCCGGCCGCGTGGTGCAATGACAGGAATCGAGCGAATCCGGTTGCGATCGGCCCATTGCGAATATTTGTCGGAATCAATGACCTGCAGCTTCCAGAAGCCGATCAGCAACAAACCGATCATGCCCACAATGACGTAGGACACCACTGCCAGCCGCGCTTGCGGCAACCGATTGTCGTCACGGAACCAGTACGACACGAAATCCCCGCGCGAGGCTTTCTATCCGCAGCTCTTCAGCAGCCGCGCCAATCAGGGCTATTCCTCAGCCCGATCCGATATTATCGGAGCTTGCTCGCGTTATGAAAATGCGCTTCTGACGTGTCTCCCGCATCGCGAGAGAAGTCATTTTCAACGGTACACTTGGCGGCGAGGCGCTGCAAGCCGTCCTCGTGTACAGGTTCCTGTCAGCTACTAGTTGTGGTCTGCGGCCGTTGGTTGACGGTTGCGGTAGTTAGCGCACGCGCTTATTCGTGGCGCAGGGCCAGGGTGGGCTCGATTCCGGTGGCGCGCCGCGCAGGGAACCAACATGCAAGCGCGCCGGTCGCGAGCAGGAGAGCCGCAACGCACGTGATGGTGATGGGATCGTGCGCCGAGACTCGCCACAATTGGCTGGCTAACGCTCGTGATAGCGCAAGGCTGGCCACCAAGCCGATGCCAACACCCAGTCCGATGACCCGCATGCCCATTCTGAAAACGAGTTTAAGCGCATCGCCGCGGGTAGCCCCGAGCGCCATACGAATGCCGATCTCATGGGTGCGGCGGGCGGTGGCGTAAGCGACCACGCTATAGACGCCGATCGTAACCAGCACCAAGCCAACCGTCGCGAAGACGCTCATCAGCACGAAACCAAAACGCGGGCCGGCGTACGATTGCAAGCTGATGTAGTTGTCCAGCGATAAGCCACTAGGCTTGGACCATGTGGGTGAAAGCTAACGGATTGGTCAGCATTCGCCCTCCTACGTATCCGACAGTCATTCGTACCGCAAGGCGACCATCGGATCGACTCGCGTAGCGCGCCACGCGGGCAGGAACGCCGATAGCGCAGCCACCGCAAGCAGGGCAGCGAAAGCCGCCAGCAATGTGTCGGGATCAGTGGGAGACACATCAAAAAGCAGACTGCGCAGCAGTCGCGTAAGCACCAGCGAGCATGCCAATCCGATCGACAGAGCCAGGATCGTCAGGATCAGCGCTTCTCGAAGGATCATCCGGCGGACATCACCGCCGCGCGCTCCCAACGCCATGCGAATGCCAATTTCGTTGGTGTGTTGTGCTACGGTGCACGACAGCACTCCGTAGATTCCAATCGCTGCAAGCACCAACGCCAGTGCGCCAAATCCGGATAGCAGCGACATCGTGAAGCGCCGCTGCGCCAATGAATCCGAGACAATCTGTGTCAGCAGGAAGGGGTTAAACACCAGCGTATTCTTCTCGACGGCCCGAATCTGTTCCTCGATTGCGCGTGTCAGCGCGGCCGCGCCCATGGCGCTGCGAGCGAAAAGAACGGTTGCGTAGTTGAACGGAAATTGCGAATAGAGCAGATACGCTTGGGGTGTCACCGGGGAATCGAGCCCGTACTGATGAACGTTGCCGACGATACCCACGATTTCCGCCCATGGCTGTTCGGCGTGACGGCCGCCAAGCTGATTCTCTTTCCGAGCGGGTCTTCGCCGGGGAAAATTTCCCGCGCCGTCATCTCGCTGATGAGGGCCACGGGGCTGCTCGTCGCCGTGTCCGATTCGGCGAACAGCCGGCCGCGCAGCAACGCCACTCCCACCGCGCGAAAATAGTCGCTACTCACCACGTAACGATCCACCGAGGGAACCTGCGGATCGGGAATTCGCCGGTCCTGAATGATAAATCCCGCCTGATCGAAGTTTCCGAAACTTCCCGCGAGCGGAGGAGTGCTTACGATGGTGGCAGCGTCCACTCCCGGAATCCGCCGTACGCGGTCCAACATTTCGGTTTGCGTGCGAACCTCCACCTTCTCGTCCTGGTATTTCGCCCCCGTCAGCGAAAAATTCACTTCATAGAGATTCTGAGGGTTGAAACCAGGCTCGACGTTCCACGCGCGCACGAAACTCTTCAACAACAGACCCGACGCAACCGTAAGGATAAACGCCAGACAAATTTCCGATGACACCAACACGCTGCGGAATCGGCTGCGCCCTCCAATTGCTCCACGCGACGATTGCTGCATCGCTTCCCGGTGATCCACACGAAAAGCCTGCAACGCCGGCACCAACCCCATCGCGATTCCAGTCGCTGTGCTGATGAGTAGCGCGAAAAGCAAAACCTCCGGGTCGACATGAATGTCATTCACGCGCGAATCTCTGCCGGCGCACATTTCGCCAGCAGCGCCGTTCCCCAAATCGCCAGGAGCACTCCGGCGGCGCCACCGATCAAACTCAGAAGCGTGCTCTCGGTGAGAAGTTGTCGCGAATCCGCGTCCGCGTCGCTCCCAATGCGGACCGCAACGCAACTTCGCGAGTTTTTTGCGCGGCTCGCGCCAGCAGCAGGTTGGCAACGTTGGCGCAGGCGATCAGAAGAACCACTCCGGTCGCGCCCAGAAGCAGCCAGAGAGTGGTTTGCACTTTGCCGTACCAGGTTTCGCGCAGCGGTTGAATCAGCATCGTCGCGTTCTCGGGATATTCGTTCGGGTATTCACGTGCGAGTCGCGCGGCAATCGAATTCATTTCCGCCTGGGCTTGGCCAATGCTGACTCCATCCTTTAATCGACCCACCGCAGAAAGGTGTTGGCATGTCCGGCAGGCGTTGGGCTGCGAGAGGTCGTACTCAAGCGGCGCCCACACGTCGGGCGGGCTGCCCGCGTCGGTAAAAGAAAGCGGATCAAAGTTCTGTGGCAACACTCCGACGATTTGGAAGGGAACCTGATTCAACAAAATAGTTTGACCGATAACATTCTTGTTCCCGCCGAACTGCCGGATCCAGAATGGATGGCTGAGGATCACCACGTGCCAGCGATCGGGACGATCCTCCTCTGGCAAAAACCCGCGTCCAAGACGGGGCGAAACACCAAGCAAGTCAAAGAAGTTGCGCGTAACGCGAAGCCCGAAGACCATGCCCGGAATGCCATCGTGTGACGCTGCCGATGTCCATCCTCTATATAGGGCGATTTGCTGAAAGGACTGATTGCGCACTTTCCAGTCCTCGACCTCGGCATAGGAAACGTGCACCGGATTTGGGGTCTGTGCGTCGCCTTGGGCCAGAGTCACCAGGCGATCTGGTTGCCGATAAGGAAGCGAATTCAGCAGGACAGCCTTCACCACGC
The DNA here is from genome assembly GCA_963832615.1 of uncultured Acidobacteriota bacterium. Taxonomy (GTDB): domain Bacteria; phylum Acidobacteriota; class Terriglobia; order Acidiferrales; family UBA7541; genus Acidiferrum. The sequence goes on along the minus strand of CAWHVA010000027.1, from coordinate 283,193 downwards.
TGAAAATATCGGTGTTCGCGCCAATCCCCAGCGCGAGGGTCAATACAGCAACGATCGCGAAGCCCGGATTTTTCCGCAGCGTCCGCGCTCCATAGCGCAGGTCCTGCCAAAAGGTTTCGAATGAAGCAAGGATCCAAAGCTCTCGCGTCTTTTCTTTGAAGTGTGTCGCGTTTCCGAATTGGCGGCGCGCGGCGTAGCCCGCCTCGTCAACGGCGATTCCCGCTTCGCGGTTTTTCGCTTCGCGCATCGCCAGGTGAAAAGCGACTTCGTCGTTCAGCTCGCGCTCGAGCTGTCTTCGCTTCGCTGCCGCTCTAAGGCGTTGCCGGAATTTGTGAAACAGCTCGAACGGCATTCGGGCCTCCTACGTTTGGGACAGTTCATTCGTGGCGCAGTGCGACCATTGGGTCGATGCGGGTTCCACGCCATGCCGGGACATAGCTCGCTAGAAGAGCAATGCCGGCGAGCAAGAGCGAGACGCCGATGTAGGTAACTGGATCGTTTGGCGTTACGCCGACGAGGAAGTCGCTGACCAGACGTCCGATGGCGAGCGCTCCAGCCAGGCCGGCCAGCAGTCCGAAGCCAACCACAATCGCACCTTGCCGGCAGATCATCGCGAGGACCTGGCCGGGCTGGGCGCCGAGCGCCATGCGAATTCCGATTTCGGAGGTGCGGCGGCTGACGGAGTAGGACATCACGCCGTAAACGCCGACGACGGCGAGTACTAATCCCAACATACCGAGGGCGCCTGCCAAGCCTGCAGCGATCTCGAAAAGCAACAGCCCGTTAATGCCACGAACGGCTCGAGACATCGTGCGGATTCCGGAAATGGGCATGGTGGGCGCGATGGAACGGATTACCTCTTCGGCGTTCCGGAAAACCGCCTCCGGTTTTTCGCTCGCGCGAATCTGAAGGATCTCAGTGGATGCATAAACTTGCGTGTACGGCACGAAGAAAGCTTCCGGGAACGGTCCGTAGACCTGGTCGAACCGGCTGTTTTTGACTATGCCGATGATTTCGACCGGTTGTTTGGGATCACTGATTCGAACGAAGCGTTTGCCGATGGGATCCTGTTTTGGCCAAAAGCGTTCGGCCATCGCCGAATTAATCACCGCCACGCGCGGCGCATTCTCATTGTCGGCGTCCGTTATTTCGCGGCCACGAAGCAGGGGAATCCGCATCGTCCGGAGATAGCCGGAAGAAATTGCGGTGTAGATGGCGTGAGGCGCGGGTTGATTTTGCGCCGGGGCAGACGGATGGCCAGGAATCTCGAGGTCGTCGCCTAGAACCACTTCGCCAAAAGGAATGGTGGACGCGATGCTGGCGGATTTCACGGTGGGCATCGCGTGGACATGTTCCAGCAACTCTTTGTAGAACGCGATGCCCTGCGTCTTGTCGTAGCCGATTTCGTGAGGGTCGACCGTTAGGTTGAGGACGTTTGTCGGGTCGAATCCGAGGTCGGCATTTTGCGCGCTGTAGAGGCTTCGGAGAAATAGTCCGGCGACGATCAGGAGTGCGAGCGAACCACCCACTTGCGCAGCTACAAGAACGGCGCGTAAGCGTTGTCTTCGCCCGGTCGCGCCGCGACCCGACGCATGCAACACCTCTCGCAAGTTGCTGAGCGAGGCGCGAAGCGCGGGGAAGAGACCAACCAGGATGCCGGTTAACAACGCAACGCTGGCGGCGTACGCGAAGACCCGCCAATCGAAGGCAAAGTTCAGCACCAGCGGCAGATCGGTTTCCAAGGGCAAAGCGGTAATAGCACTAGTTACGTTCACGCCGATAGCCAGACCCGCGACGCAGCCGAGCGAGGAGAGCAGCACGCTTTCTGTCAGCAACTGGCGCACCACGCGCACTCGCGAAGCCCCGAGCGCGGTGCGGACGGCCATCTCTCGCTCGCGCGCGGTGGCGCGAACGAGCAGAAGATTCGCCACATTGATGCATGCCAGAATCAAGACGAGCGCCGCGAGAATCAGGAAGAGATTCGCGAGCTTAGGCAGCAATCCGGGCGGGTTGGTCATCCCAGGAGGACGCAAGGGTATCGCGCGAAGCGTGCTCAACTCATCGGGCCGTGAATTCTGTTGGAACAAACGCTGGCCGACAACGCTTAACTCCGGCTGGGCTTTATCGCCATTCATCCCTCGGTTCCATCGAGCGATGACGACGAGGCTGCGATTTTTTGGGTCGGTCAGAAAAGCCGTATTACCGCCGCTGTCCAGGGTGGCCATGCCCAGGGGCAGGTACGCTTGCATACTTATGAGCGGTGCAACTCCGTCGAAGCCTTCGGGGCCGACGCCCACGATCGTGACTAAATGGCCGTTGATTGCGGCTTTCTTGCCAACGATCTGTGGGTCGGAACGAAAACGCGTTTTCCAGTAGCGATAGCCGAGCACGGCGACGGGATCGGCTCCAGCAGCATTTCCTTCGGAAGGCAGAATCAGCCGGCCTTGCGAGGGAGCAATACCTAGCATCGAGAAAAAGTTCCCGGTAACGAACGCCGTCTGTACCGCCTCAGTCTTTCCATCCACCGTCAGACCGTCGGACTGATTTTCGAATCCTGCGAGACCTCCAAAAATCATTCCGGCTTGATCGGAAAAGAGCGCTGACGTCTGCTTGCGAATGTCGGTGAATTCCGGAAACGAAAACTGAGTGTCAACGAATTCCGTTCCGTGCGGAAATGCAAGATAGGCGAGACTCGCCGGATCGCTTACGGGCAGCGGCCGAAGCATCAGGCCGTTCACGATGCTGAAGATGACCGTGTTCACGCCGATACCGAGGGCCAGCGTGAGTACAACCACGAACGTGAAGCCGGGATCCTTGATCAGCATGCGTGCGCCGAAGCGAATGTCGTGCCACAACGTTTCCGTCCAGACAAACGTCCATATCGCTCGGCTGTTTTCTCGGATGCGCGTCACGTTTCCGAACTGGCGGCGCGCGGCGTAGCCCGCCTCGTCACCGGCGATTCCTGCTTCGCGGTTTTTCGCTTCGCGCATCGCCAAATGAAAAGCGACTTCGTCGTTCAGTTCCCGCTCGAGTTGCGTGCGCTTCCATAGCGTCTTCGCCTGAAGCCACGCCCGATTTGCCCACTCCCGCAACATGGCTCCCTCCTAGGCGGTCTGCAATATTCGTGCGACCGCGCCCGACATCCGCCGCCAGTATTCCGTCTCCTGCGCCAATTGCTTTCGGCCAGCCGCGGTTAGTGAGTAATATTTCGCGCGCCGGTTGTTCTCCGACATGCCCCATTGGGCCGACAACAGGCCACGCAATTCCAACCGATGCAATGCCGGGTAGAGCGCGCCCTCTTCCACGCGCAGCACATCTTGCGAACTCTCGTGAATCCACTCCGCGACCGCGTAACCGTGCATGGCGCCGCTCGCCAGGGCCTTCAGGATCAGTAAGTCCAGCGTTCCCTGCAGCAGTTTCCCGGTTGCGCCTTTTTCTCTGCCATCCGCAAATCCCTCCAATTTTCCACTCCTTCTCCTTTTACTCTACCTCCCCCCCCCCACTCTATCCCTAAGACGCTTAGGGATAGAAAATGTTTCCAACCATCTTGCTCTTTGCGGGGGAACGCGCGAGGGACGGACTCGTCCGCCTGCTCCTTGTTGGTGCCTTCGCGGCGACCTCCTTCGCTGGGAAAACTTGCCGATGGAGGAACCACGCGATATCGTACTGAAACGACTCATGGCCACACTACCGTCCCCCGCATTGCGAATCGCCCTCGTCGGCATGTCCGGCTCCGGCAAAACCTTCTGGGCAAAGCGTTTAGCGGCAAGCGGTCATTCCAGCATCTCGTGCGATGACCGCATCGAGGAGCGCCTCCGCGCACACCTCGTCTCCGACGGCTACAGTGGAATCAACGGCGTAGCCGCGTGGATGGGCTGGCCGGACAGCCCAACCTACGCGCAACGGGAAGCGGACTACCTGGCGTCGGAGATTGCTACTCTCGATGAGCTATTAACCGAACTCGAGCAGGACCCCAACCGCGAGTTGATCCTCGATACCACTGGCAGCGTGATCTACACGGGGAACAATGTGCTGATGCGGCTTCGGCGGCAGATGACCGTGGTGTACCTGGCGGCGTCCGCAGAGGAGCAGCAACTCTTGATCGAGCGGTATCTCACCGATCCAAAACCGGTCCTGTGGCGCGGAGCCTTTCAGCCCAAGAACGGCGAGACTCCGTACCAAACCGTGGCACGCTGTTACCCGATGCTGGCCGCAGCGCGGCGACAGAGTTACGAAGCTTTGGCGCATTGCACTTTGCCCGCAGCCGACTTGCATACCCTTTCTGGACGCTCGGAAAGTGCGCGGAGCAGCGCGGAGGCATTTCTCGAAAGAATTCGCACGCAGATCGAGAAAAAATCCGGCCGCGCCGGCGGACTGTAGCGAACGTGCCGGCGCAAAATGTAGACGCCTGGCTTCAGCCAGGCGAAGCGAGTAACCAATCACCATGACATCTCCCGAATGAGGTACCGAAGCACTTCGAAGCTAGCTCCCCTGACATCGCTGCGCGGCGCCGTGCTGCGTGGGCTTGCCCCTGATGGCGGTCTGTACATGCCGGTAGAGATCGCGCGGCGCTCGCCGGAAGAACTGGAAGAATTCCGCGCACTGCCGTTTACGGAAGTCTGTTTCCGCGTGGTGAAGCCGTTCGCGGGTCCTGAGGTGCCAGAGGAAGTTTTGTGGCAAGTGGTCAGCGAAGCCATCAATTTCCCGGTGAAATTGGTTTCACTGTCGCCAGGGCTGCACATTCTCGAACTGTTTCACGGTCCGACTCTAGCGTTTAAGGATTTTGGCGCGCGCTTCATGGCGCGTTTGATGGGTTATTTCGTTCGCGGCGAGTCCCGGCCGTTAACGGTGTTGGTAGCCACATCGGGAGATACTGGGAGTGCCGTGGCGCATGGTTTCCTGGGCGTGCCCGGGATTCGCGTGGTCATTTTGTATCCGTCCAAGCGCATTAGCGAAGCGCAGGAGAAGCAGTTCACCACGCTGGGCGAAAATATCACCGCGCTGGAAGTCGCCGGATCCTTTGACGATTGCCAGCGGTTGGTGAAGCAAGCGTTCTCGGATGTGGAGTTGAACAAGCGCGCGTTTCTGACCTCGGCGAATTCCATCAACATCGGGCGGCTCCTGCCGCAGATGTTCTATCACGTGGCGGCTTACCGGCAGCTCCCGGTTGCATCGGTGCCGCTGATCGTATCGGTGCCTAGCGGAAATTTCGGTAATCTGACAGCGGGAATTTTCGCCAAGCGCATGGGATTGCCGGTGGCCCGATTCTTGGCGTCCACGAATGCCAACGATGTTGTGCCGGAATACCTGCGCACCGGAGTGTTTCATCCACGGCCCGCAGCCGCGACGGTTTCCAACGCGATGGATGTAGGCAGCCCCAATAATTTTCCGCGCTTGCTGGACTTGTGCCGCGGGCGCCTGGAATATGTGCAGCGCGAAATCTGGGGCCACGGCGCGACCGACGACGAGACACTCGGCGCAATGAAAGCCCTGTACGAACGGTTTAACTACATCGCCGATCCGCATACCGCGGTCGGCGTCCTCGGCTGGGAAGCCTACAAACGCGCACACTCCGAGCCCTCGCAAGGTCTCGTCTTGGCGACGGCGCACCCCGCGAAGTTTGCGGACGTGGTCAAGCGCGCGATCGGGGTCGCACCGCCGCTGCCCGATCGTCTCGCCGCTTACCTCCAACGGCCCAAGTTGTCTCTGCCGATTTCGAGCGAATACGACGACTTCAAGCAGTTTTTGTTGCGGCATTGAGCTTGGTGGAAAACTAGAGATAACGCAGAGGACGCTGAGGCGCGCTAAGTGGGAAAAAATGTAGGCGTCTGCCGCGACTGCTTGGTTGAATTTTAATTCTTGCGCAGGCGGTCCAGGAGCATGAAGAGGGGGATGCCGACTACCGCATTCACGGCGGCGCCGATCGCGAGGTGCATCGTGAACCAGCCCTCGGGTTGCGCGAGCAGCAGACGCCGCGTAATTACGATGAGACCCTGATGCACACCGAAGAAAACAATCGTCAGCGCAAACCTGGCGATGGGATGCTCGGTGTCGAGCCTTGCGCCGATGGACGACGCCAGGTAACCGACGATGGTTTTGGCGATGCCGTACAAGCCGAGGGGTATGGTCGGGCCGCTCAAGCTATCTTGCAGCAAGCCGATCATCATGCCGAGCAGCAAACCTGTCGAGGGATTCCGGCGGCTCAGACCGAAATAGATGGTGAGCAGCAGCGGCAAATCGAGAACCGCGAACTTCGGGAAGTACACGGGCACGGACGTCTGCAGAAAGAGGGCGATGATGGTTGCAGCGGCAATCGTGCCGCCGCGAAACTTGTGCACCTCAATGTGCGCTTCGGCGATTCGCAGATCATACGTATCGTTCATGGCTTTTCCGTCTTAGCTTGACCCGGCACGTTCTTCTTCGTGACTTCGGCCGCGGATGTGTCTTTGTTAAGTTCGAGGGGCTGCAACGACAGTAAGACGATCACTTCTTCCAAACGTTCGAGGTTCGCCGCAGGACGCAACCGGATTTGCTTGAACGGATTTCCCGGCTTGATTTGCGTCACCGTGCCGACCGGAAGATCGCGCGGAAATATGCGATCCATGCCGCTGGTGACCACGCGATCGCCGATATTCACGGTATCGTCGTTCGCGACATACTTCATCGAAAGCAGCGGTTCCCCCACGCCTCCAACCGGACTTTGTATCCGTGATTCCAGCAGCATGGCGCCGACGCCGCTGTCCTTGTCGGTAAGTAGGAGCACTTGGGAAGTGTCGCGGTAGGATTCGATGACTTTGCCGACGACACCATCAGGCGTAATCGCGCCCATGTTGCGCCGGATGCCATCGCGTTCCCCGCGGTCGAGGTAAATCGTCTGGCTCGCGGTGTCGGCGCTCGTGCCGATGACCCGCGCCGCCACCATGGATATCGTCTGGTGCGCCTGGCGGAAAGTCAGCAGGGTAGCCAGGCGGTCCGCTTCCGCCGCCTTGCTTTGCAATTGGTTGAGTTGCAGCTTGAGCGTGTCGTTTTCGTGGCGCAGCCGTTCATTCTCGCGCGAGGTGTTTTGCAGGGCGAAGTAGTGTCGCCAAGCGCCTCGGATGCCGCCGATTCCGGTTGCTCCCGCGCGCTCAAACGGCGTCACCGCCCCAACGGTCCACACGCGAATCAGTCGCCCCTGCGAGTCGCGCCGGATTTGCACCGCAAGCAGCAACACCTGCAGTACGATAACCCCCGCGAGTAACACCAGCGACTTATGGCGAGAAGGAATGGCAACCATGGCGTCCCGTAGCACAGACACTCTTGTTTACACTGAGCTTCGAAGTGTCTGTGCGCTTTTCTCCAGCGTATCCGCTAACGATCAGCCAACTCCAGAATCCAAACATTCATTTCAAAAGCTAAAATCGTAAGCCGTGCTCTCCGTTGCGCGCAGACTCTAAAGCGCGAGTCTCCTCAGGAGCATCGACGAGACGGCTTCTAGTCGATGCACACCTGCCGCAACAATTTAAAGTCGCTTAGCATTTTTCCCGTGCCCAGCACCACCGAAGCCAGCGGATCATCCGCGATCGACACCGGCAACCCGGTTTCCTCGCGAATACGCTTATCCAGATTTTTCAACAGCGCCCCACCACCCGTGAGTACGATGCCGCGATCGCTGATGTCCGCGGAAAGTTCGGGCGGTGTGCGTTCGAGCGCAACGCGGATCGCATTCAAAATGGTCGCAACGCACTCTGCAAGTGATTCACGGATCTCGCTGTCGTCAATCGTGACCGTTCGGGGAACGCCTTCGATCAGGTTGCGGCCTTTCACTTCCATGGTCAGCGGCTTCTCCAGCGGATACGCCGAGCCGATTTCCATCTTGATCTGTTCCGCGGTGCGCTCGCCGACCAGCAAGTTGTACTTGCGCTTCAAATACTGCATCACCGCTTCGTCCATCTCGTTACCCGCAACCCGCACCGAGCGCGAATAGACGATACCGCTCATCGAAATGACCGCGATGTCGGTCGTGCCGCCGCCAATATCCACGACCATGTTGCCGGACGGTTCCTCAATCGGCAGACCCGCGCCAATCGCGGCCGCCATTGCTTGTTCCACCAGGTACACTTCGCTGGCCCGCGCACGATAGGCGGAGTCTTGCACCGCGCGTTTTTCCACGGGCGTGATCTCGCTCGGAACTCCGATAACGATGCGCGGGTGCACCAGCACGCGCCGGTTGTGCGCCTTCTGGATGAAGTACGTCAGCATTTTTTCCGTGACTTTGAAATCGGCGATTACGCCGTCCTTCATCGGCTTGATGGCGACCACGTTGCCCGGCGTGCGTCCCAGCATGTCTTTTGCTTCGCGGCCCACGGCCACCACTTCGCCGCTGTTCTTGTTGATGGCTACGATGGAGGGCTCGTTCACCACGATGCCTTTGCCGTGCGAGAACACCAGCGTGTTCGCCGTGCCCAAATCGATGGCCAGATCGGAAGAAAATAAACTGAACACCGACCTGAGGTTGTAACCGTTCTTGTTCATTACTCGATCTCCCCGCGGAGAGCTTCTCTCCACTGCCCGGAAAACAATTTTTTGCGGACCATCAACGGCCCACTTGTTTCCGGACGCCACGACCTAGGCACGCGCGTTGCGGTCGTCGATTTCATTTTCGCGCGATCTCCTTCGATCGACGCATTCCCACTTTCCTGCGCAGCTACCGCTGGTTGGACACCACTACTTGGGCACGACGATGGACACTTGCTGCTTCGCCGTGCCTCCGCGGCGATTCTGTCCGATCACTACAATGGTATGCTCCCCCGGCGTCAGCGGCTCGGTAAAGTGCCGGAAGCTGCCGTCCGGAGCGATATTCGGCACCGGTTGGCCGTTCACGATCAGCGCTGCGCCGGGTTCCGTACGGCCAATGATCTCGACCACCCGCCCGTGCAGTTGCGTGCTGTCTACCTCCAGCACCATTTCCTGCGTCTTGCCCTGCGCCACCAAAGTGAATTTGAAGGTGTCGCTGACTTCGCTGGAGCGCTTTTTCTGGTCCGTTGCGGACACGTTCCAGAAATAATCCCCCGCATCGAGTCCATTGATTTCCGCGCTGGTACCGGAGACCGTCGCCGACTTGACCGCTTTCGTGAACATCGAGGTGGTGCTGATACGCAGCGTGTACGAAACCGCGTCCTGCACTGGCTTCCATTCAAAGTGAATATTCGTGGTCTTCGGGTTCTCGCCAATGATCGGCGTCAGATTCAAAGGCTCCACCAGGTCGGGAGGCGCCAGCACGTCGGACTTGGTGATCGGTCCGCCGACAGGTAGTGTCGCTTTCTGCCATTGTGCGAGTTCAATCTTTTCCGGGCCGCGCTGGACTTCGGCGCTGCCGCGGGCCATCACGATTTCGGTTTCCTTCTTATCCGGGTCGGCCTTTACCGCCGCGCGGCTGTTCGAATGCAGTTGCGCGGTGGAGTCTTCCACGCTCACCGTGGCCTTGGATTCCGGTGACGCCCAGTTCGGCGTTGCCAGGTCCACCGACCCGGTATTGATGCGCACGGCCACGCTCGTGGGCTTGTTGCTGGCCATCGAATTTTCTTCGACGGTGATCAAAGTGTCGGACTTCACCACGTAAAACGTTCCGTCACCAAAGGTTATGCGCGCCACGCCCTCCGGCCCGGTCTGCACCAGATCGCCCTTGTCCAGAGTCGTGTGGAAGTCGGCTTCAACCCATTGCACCGAATCCACCTTCTTCACCAGCACTTTGCCGTCCAGATTCACGAACTTCGCCTGCGTCTGATTGATGGCGATACTTTCGTTGTCGCTCGTATCGATGGCCGTGCTGATCTTGCGAACGGTCGTCGAGTACCAGTTCGGACTCGCGATATACAGCGCCGAAAAGACAATCGCCGCGGCCAGGATGATGTAGATCGCCACGGTCTTGTACGTAACCGTGGTCCAATACACCTCCACGCGGTTGATTTTCTGACTCGCCGCGGGGTCCGTGGACCGCTTGGTTTCGATTGGAGTCTGTGTCGGCACGAGTTTCGGCGCACCAATAGCGCCAATTTTGCAATCTAGCACAGCGTTTTGCGGGCGTCCAAACTGCCCGCGTACGCGTTAGTCAAACTGCAAATAGCAGGTGCGCAACTTTCCATCAGGTAGGTCTTCTTTGGTACTCAACAGGTAAGGTGAGGCAGTCGCTGGCGGAAATAGGCGCCCGCTCACAGTTATGTAGGCGCCGGGCTTCAGCCCGGCGACCCGCGCTCGCAAACGCGAAAACGTGCAACTCAGCCATTCTCAGCGGGTTAGTGCGTCCAACCTAATGCCCCGACCCGTGCGTCTTCAAGAATGCCAGCGTTAAGGGCCACGCCAGCGCCGCCGCTGTAGCGCTATAGCTAGGACGCGCGTCGCAGAAGAACCCATGGTCCGCGTCCGAAATCTCCACGTGCACGAAGCTTTTCCCTCCACGGTCAGGGTGTCGTTCACCGCTCTCCGATGTTCCGGCGAGATGTGTTTGTCCTTTCCTCCCCACAAAAGCAGCATCGGACATTGCAACTCCGCCGCGCGTCCGAGCAATCCCGGATTCGTGGGATTCGGCGCGATCCCGCCCCCATAGTAGGAAACCGTACACGCCAGCGGTAGAGTCAGCCCCGCCAAAAATGCCGCCCGCCCACCCATGCAATAGCCAATCGCAGAGATCAAGGCGTCGTTTGCTATGTTCTCCCGCAGCCAATCGTAGGCCGCGCGTTCGTCGGCTTCCATCGCCCCATCTTTCAGGGCACGCATGTGCGGCGCCGCGCTGGGAAAATCGTCATAACGCACCTCGAATCCTGGTGCCGCAGTCCGATGAAAGAGTTCCGGCGCGATGGCCACGTAACCCTGCCGCGCAAACCTTTCTGTAACGTCACGAATATGCGCATTGACGCCGAAAGCCTCTTGAAACACGATCAAGCCCGGATGTGCGCTACGCGCCACAGGCCGCGCCGTCCACGCCCGCATCCTCGTGCCATCGCTGACCGTCAGGTCCACATATTCAGCGCTAATTTCCACGATCACTCTCCGTTTGTTTTCGTTACTTCGCTACTTCCTTACTTCTTTACTTCTCGCGCTTAAAGTAGCTGTTCTTGTCCAGATTCGCCGCCACCGCCACATCGAAAAATCCCACCATCATCTCGTCGTAGGTCTGATCGCCCCAGTGGACCGCCGCCTCGGGATCGGGATTGTGCGGGTTGTCGCGCGAATTGTCGTACCATGCGACCGCTTGCAGTTCCGTGCCCGCCTTCAACCACCGCGGCTCCGCTAGTCGGTAGCTCATCTGCCAGTGAAAGTGGTAGTGCACGCGCAGCAGCGTTTCCATCGCGGGCTCGCCTTTGCTGTCCACCGCGACGCCGTGCGTTCCCGGCAAGTCCTCTTTCGTTCGAATGATGTTGTACTCAAATCGTTTCCCTCGTAAATGCATGTGGGGAAAAAAGCTGAGCAGCAAAGCATCGTTCGGCAGTGTCCCGCGCGCCTCCACGCGATAATCGGGTGCGCCGGGTGGTATCACAAAATGGTCGTTTGTCAGTTGTAGCGTCAACACCCGCTGTGCCGGCGGCTTTTTCGCGAACACCACACCCACTCGCGTCTCATCCGTCCCCGCGTGCCCGTTCGTCGTGTAGTGCATCTGAAAAACCAGGTCGGCCCCTGCGGGAACGAACTTCGCCATCGTCGCTGGCCACTCGTCCGGCGAGCTGCCCGGTGCATACACTAGCAGTACATCGGCGTCGGTCCAGTGTGAGCCTCGCCGGTCTTCCGGATCGCTCAGCGTTTCCGCTGTGAAGGGCACCCCCACCGGCGCATGCCGCAACCACTTCGAACCCGGCGGCCGCACATACACCACTGCGTGATGTACATTCGCCCGCAGCGACGGAAGCACCTCCACGCTCTGCACCCAGCGATCCTCCGCGAAGTGCGTGGGCACAATCTCATACGTGTAATCGACATCGCCGCTCGCAGGCAGCGCCACGCCCTTCGCCATCTTCAACACTAATTCTGGCTGCGGAATCGTCCAACTCTCCGCCCACTTCACAGCCGCTGGGGCATCCCGTGGATCACCCGCGGGCGCTTTCGCCTCAGCCCAAGCCGCCAGCGTCGCGATCTGTTCCGCTGTCAGCGACGGATCATTCGCAAAATGTCCGACGCCCGGCACCGCAAACCACGGCGGCATCGACCGATTTCCCGTCACTCTGCGAATCGATTCCGCGTATGCCCGTGCTTCCTGATAACTCGCAAACGACATCGGCGCAATACCGCCCGCGCGATGACAGATTTCGCAGTGCTGCTGCAAAATTGGCAACACATCACGGTAAAAGGTTGGCGAGTGACCGGCCGCCATCTCCGCTTGATGCGCCCCTGCTAATGTTCGCGGTTCCCCCGCGAATGCATTGCTTTTCGCAACACCCCACGATACAACCGCGATCAACATGGTCACCGCCAAATCCTGCCGTCGCCCCATCGCGACCTAGGATGCGCCGATTTCATCTCGTGTCACTAGCAATCATTGGTCTCCCATTGGCCCGAATCTTCTCGTTCCTCTTTCGACGCGCATCGAACCCGCGCGCCTAACTCCCCTTACACTCCCCGCCACTTTCTTCTATAATGTAACGTTTGACCACGGACTCGGGAGCCTATGGAATGGCTGGATCATCAGACAATCGTCAACAACTCTTCTCGCGCATTCTTCTAGGCGCGGTCGTCCTCGTACTCGCGGGCGGCATGCTTCTCTATCTTGTCCCCAGCATGCCCGGCACCGGCGACGCCGCCTCCATCGACACCGTCGCCAAAATCGGCGATGAATCCGTCACCACCGACGAAGTCCGCCAGCAACTCTCCGAAATCGAGCAGCGCAATCAAGTTCCCAAGCAACTCGAGTCCCTCTACGCCCAGCAAATTCTGAAGCAGCTCGTCTTTCAAAAAGAAATCGAGTACGAAGCCAAGCGCCTGGGCATTCACGTTTCCGATCAGGAGCGCGCCGAGCGTATCCGCCAATTCCTCCCCACCGCGTACAACGGCGACACCTTCGTCGGCATGGACCGCTACGCCGCCGAAGTCCAGGGCCGCTTCCAGATGACAGTCCCGGTCTTCGAAGAGCAAATTCGCCAGGGATTGTTGCTGGAGAAGTTTCGCAAGCTGGTCACCGACGGTATCAGCGTCGGCCCCGGCGAACTCCAGGACGAATTTCGCTACCGCAACGAAAAGGTGAAGCTCGACTACGCCCTGATCAAGCCCGAAGACCTCGCCGCCAAAATCAACCCGGACGACGCGGAAATCAGGGCTGCCTACGAGAAGAACAAGAGCAAATATCTGGTCCCCGAAAAACGCGTCGTGCGTTACGCCCTTGCCGACGTGAACCAGATCCGCCAGAACACGCAAGTCTCCGATGACGAACTCAAGGTCCAGTATCAGCAGGATATTCAGCAATACCAGGTGCCCAACCGCGTCCACGTCGACCATATCCTCCTGATGACCGTCGGCAAGACCCCTGCCGAGGTCGAAGAGATCCACCAAAAAGCCGAGGACGTGCTCAAGCAGGCCAACAAGAAGGGCGCGAATTTTGAGGAACTAGCCAAGAAATACTCGGAAGATCCGGGAACCAAGGACAAGGGCGGCGACTTGGGCTGGATCACGCAAGGCCAGACCGTGCCGGAGTTTGAAAAGGTGGCCTTCAGCCTGCCAAAAGGCAACATCTCCGACCTGGTAAAGACCCAATACGGCTTCCACATTATCAAGGTCCTCGACAAAGAAACCGCTCACACCAAAACCTTCGACGAGGTAAAGGACTCCATCCGCGCCCCGCTGATGCTCGCCAAAGCGGACAGACAAGGCGCCGACATCGCCGACAAGCTGTCCGCAGCGATTCGCCAGTCCAACAAGACCTCTCTGGACGATCTCGCCAAGCAGTTTCACCTCACGGTAGGGGAGACTCGTCCCGTCAGCGCCAACGAGCCAATCTTGGAGCTGGGTAATTCCAAAGAAGTAAAGGATGCCATTTTTGGCCAGCGTCCCGACGAAATAAGCCTGCCAATCCATACTGACCGAGGTTATCTGATCCTCCTGGTTCGGGGCGTTCTTCCCGCTCACCAGGGCACTCTCGACGAGGTCCGCGACCGCGTCATCGCCGACCTCAAGCAGCAAAAGAGCACCGAGATCGCACGTCAAAAGGCCGATGATCTCGAAAAGCGCCTCAAGTCCGGCGAAAAATTTGAAACTGCCGCCAAATCTTTGGGTCTCGACCCGAAAACCAGCGATCTCTTCGCTCGGAACGGTTCCATTTCCAGCGCCGCCAGCGGCAAACAGCTTTCCACGGCGTTCCAGTTGAAACCCGGCGACGTTGGGCAGCCTCTGAACCTCGGCACCAGCTGGTTCGTGTACCGTGTAGCGGAAAAGCAGGAGCCGAACCCCGCCGATTTTGAAAAACAGAAGAAGGATTTGACCGATCAGGTGCTGCAAACCAAGCGCAATCTTGCGTTTGAAGCCTTCCGTACCTCGCTTGAGGCCCGTCTGAAGCAGGAAGGGAAGCTCAAAATCATGACTGAAAAACTCAAGGGCTTCGGCGATCTTACCTAGCTTAACCAATTAAAAACAAACGACTTAAAATTTAACAAGCGCTCGCTTGTCTTTGCCGACCCGTCCCGGTACCCTATTTGTGTCCCTTTCGCATGCTGTCTTGGCCACGACGCCGTTGCCAAGCGGCTCCTTCTCTGGGGATTTTTCCGTAACACAAAATTCTAATGATCAGCCTGAAGACAATTCTTCCGGATCGGTGAATGAAGATGCCAGTACGTGCCTCCGCTGTCCGCAATGACTATCGCTGCAGCATGGAAAAGAACCAGGGCGGCAAGTACTGTGTCCGCATTCGCGTCCATTACCCGCGGCACGCCTGGTCGTTGGGCGTATTCTTCCTGGCCTCCTCGTTCGACCGCGCTATGAAGAAGCTCGAGCAGTCCCTCGATTTCCTGCAGCGCCATGAAGAAAAGCTCTGGTTCTGGGGCGTCGATCGCGCCGAAGACATGGGCTTTTCCGCCGAATTTCTCCGCGAGGTAGGCATGCGCCTCGACAAACGCATCGAGTTCCCTCGCAAAGCCGCCAATCTCACACTGGCACCGGAGCGCGCCGTCCCCGCCTTCGTTCTGGGACCCGTCCGCCGCGGCCTGGCCGAATCCGTCGAATCCCCAAGAACCGTGAACGCCGCGGACTAGCAAAGGCGCCGCAAGTCACTTGGAGGGAAGCAGCACCGCTGCTCCCGTCTCGTCAAAACGTAAGCTTCGATTCCCCACCCTTCCAACGCCAGGCAACCGAGCCCCTTTCTGAACAGCCCACCGGGACACTGTGGCACGGCCATTTCTGGCTGTGCGCTTCACGCCTATTCGTCCGGCCTGCCGATCCCGCACAAAGTTGAACAAATCCATTTACTTGACTTCCATTCCCGCCTTCTTCATCATGCCCGCATTCCGTCAAGGAAAGATCCGCGTCCCAATTCTGTAAGTCACCATTGCCCACCAAAGTGACTGACTATGCCCGATAGAGCGGCTAGTTCGGTGCGGACGAAAAGAGGATGAATGATTTCGAAGAAGCGAAGCTCGTACCTGTCCGTGCTTGTGGCTCTTCTGCTTGCCGTCAGCGGAATAGCCGTTCGAGCTGCACAAACATCTACGCAATCACCAGATCAGACCCAACCCGATTCCAGCACCACCACCAAGAAGAAAAAGAAGAAGTCCACGGACGACGCGGCTGCCGCCGACACCTCGGCCCAGACAAGCTCCGACACCAGCACCACCACCAAGAAGAAGTCCAAGAAAGCTACGGCGGCAGGGGACGCTCAAACCACCGACGCTACCGCGGCTGACAGCAGCACCACTACCAAGAAGAAGTCCAAGAAGGACACCACGGCCGGCGACGCTCAAGCCACAGATAGCTCCACCGCAGCCGACAGCAGCACGACAACGAAAAAGAAGAAGTCAACGAAGGCGACTGCTGCCGGCGATGCTCAGACGGCAGACACCTCCACAGCCGCGGCCGACAGCTCAACCACCACCACCAAGAAGAAGTCGAAAACGGCTGCGGCCACGACCGATCAGGCACAAGCGCCCGCGACCTCCACCTCTAACTCCAGCGGTACGACCCAGTCGAAAGCCACAACGACGAAGGGCGCTGCATCAGCGCCTGCAACCACTCCCACCAGTTCCGCGGCCACGACCCCCGCTTCCAGCTCGACTTCAACTTCGGCACCAGCCCCGGCGCCTGCTCCCAAGGCCGCCGCTCCGAAGACTCCCACCGCGCAACAGCCTTCGCCCGCCAACAGTAATGGCATGGTTTGGGTAAACACCGACTCCGGCGTCTATCATAAGCCCGGCACTCGTTGGTACGGCAAGACCAAGCAAGGCAAATACATGTCCGAAGCCGACGCGCAAAAAGCCGGCTTTCGCGCAGCAGAAAAAGAATAGTTGGTTGCTGCAACAAGCTAAAAACTCAAAGGAGAAAGCACGATGAAAAGGCAACTCTCTCGGGCGGTCCTCGCAGCTTTGATCATGATTCTCGGCGTTTCCGTAGCGGTTTCGCATCCCAACGCCGCGCCCGCCTCAACCGCGGCCGCAGCGGCTCAGGCCGCCGCGAAGGCGACCGACTTGGTGGACATTAACTCCGCGACCAAGGAGCAACTCGACGCGCTTCCAGGCATCGGCGAAAAGTACGCCCAGAAAATTATCGACGGGCGTCCGTATGCCAAGAAAACGGACCTCGTCCACAAAAAGGTCATTCCCCAGGCGACCTATAACAAAATCTCCAGCCTGATTATCGCCAAGCAGAAATAACTTTCGTGCGGGGCGGCCGCAGCTCAATTGCGTCACCGCCCCGCGCCTGTTTCTCTCAGCCTCAAGGAGGGCACCATGGGAATTTTCGATGATCTCAAAGCACTAACGAATCTCGGTGGTTCCGCGACTGGCGAGCAGCATGCCAACACCCTGTCCGCCATCATGGAGTACATCAACAGTCCCCAAGTCGGCGGCATTTCCGGTCTGCAGCAAAAGTTTCAGGAAAAGGGTTTAGGCGGGCTGGTCAGTTCCTGGATTGGCAGCGGACAAAACCTGCCGATCTCGGCCGATCAACTGCAAAGCGTTCTTCACTCGGACGCCCTGAATCAAGCAGCCGCAAAGTTCGGCGTCGATCCGAGCCATCTCACGTCGATGATGACCCAGCTGCTCCCTCACGTCGTGGACAAGATGACGCCGAGCGGCCAAGCCGCCGCCGCAGCCCAGTAACCGTCGCTCAGCGCAAAACGCCCGGCGAGGTTCTTCGCACGCATTGAATTTGTAGCGGCCGCTTTCCGAAGCGGGCGCCTTTATGGGCGCTCGCCTAATTTGCGTTTTGTTGGTCCGACCGGGTCTAGTAAGCCGGCACCGCTCTAGTCGTGCGCTCCATCGGCGTCACCGCGCCCTTACTTCTCGCGCAGGATCACCTCGCCCTGCCCAACCATCTGGTCATTCAACCAAACGCGATACTTATACGTCCCAGCTTTGATCCCCACCCGCGGCGGCCCGCTCAAAAGCCGCATTCCCACCGGCGCTTGAAATATATTCGACCCAAAAGGGCAGCGGTTCACATCAAACTCCACCCGCAGATTCCCGGCGTCCGACATCCAGGACACCTGATCGCCAACATCCAGCACCACCGCTTGCGGTATAAGTCCAACCAACACAGGCCGTTCAGCCATTTTCCCTCGCGTCAATCGCCTGCCGCACGATACCACATCCCTGACGATCCAGCGCCCTGTAGTGGCCGGTCTTCAGACCGGTCACTGCGATCTCCCCTGCTCCCGAACATAAGGTCGTGCAACCAATGGGCTTTGGTTCACCCTGAGCCTGGAAGGGCCCAGAAGAAAACTCCCAGCCCATCTGCCCAACAGTACGGTGCGTCTCGCACCCGCCCTGTACCACAGTCCCGCTTGACCCCTACCACCCGCACCCGTACACTGAGCAAGCTGATTCGTAGCGCTGAGCTTCGCGAAGTCCGCGCTCTCAAACACTCAGTCCGGGTCCCAAATCGCCACCGAGCCCCGGAAATCGGGCAAAGGAATTCGTCGCATGGCCTCAGCGGCACGATCTCTGTCTATCCCCCTGCCAAACGGCGCCCGCATCTCCCTGGTCGGCATAACGCCTTTCGCCATAATGCACCTGCTCGCTCTGGGTGTTTTCTTCGTCCCCTTCCGCTGGTCTTATCTGATCACCTGCGTAGCCCTCGTCGCCGTCCGCATGTTCTGGGTCACCGCCGGCTATCATCGCTATTTCTCCCACCGGTCCTACAAGACCAGCCGCGTCTTCCAATTCGTAATCGCCTTCATGGCCATGACCTCGGCCCAGAAAGGCGTCCTCTGGTGGGCCGCCCATCACCGCCATCATCACCGCTTCTCCGACCAGGACGACGATATCCACTCCCCCACGCTCTTCGGCTTCTTCTGGGCCCACATCGGCTGGATAGTCTCCGACCGCTACAACGACACGCGCGTCAACTACATCGCCGACTTCGCTAAATTTCCCGAGCTTCGCTGGCTCAACAAATACCACTTCATCCCCCCAACAATCCTGGGCGTAAGCCTCTATCTGATCGGCGGCCTCCCCCTCTTCCTCTGGGCCTTCTGCCTGAGCACCGTCCTGCTCTGGCACGACACTTTCACCATCAATTCGCTCTCCCACCTCTTCGGCACGGTCCGCTACGAAACGACGGACACCAGCAAAAACAACTGGTTCCTCGCTCTCTTGACGCTCGGCGAAGGCTGGCACAACAACCACCACCACTACATGGCCGCAGCCCGCCAAGGCTTCTTCTGGTGGGAAGTCGACATCACCTATTACGTTCTGAAAGCCTTCTCGTGGCTAGGTCTAGTCTGGGACCTTCGCCAAGTCCCTGCCCACCTGCTCCATTCCGAAGAGCGGGAACAAG
Organism: uncultured Acidobacteriota bacterium; assembly: GCA_963832615.1. GTDB lineage: Bacteria > Acidobacteriota > Terriglobia > Acidiferrales > UBA7541 > Acidiferrum. The sequence continues at coordinate 264,251 of CAWHVA010000027.1, read as the reverse complement.
AACTAGCCGCTTGATTATCGAGGTTTGTAATCCGATGTAGCGGCCGCTTTCCGAAGCGGGCGCTTTTTCTTTTCTCTGTGTACCCCGACCTTTCCTTTTCTCCGTCTACTCCAAATCTTCAGCCCAATTCCGATCAATGATAAACTCCCTCGCGCAACAAGGAGCGAACCATTGCGCAAACTCTCCCGCCAGTTCCGCGCCCCCAGCCTAAAATTCTGCGCCGTAATTTTTCTCTCTCCACTCTTCCTGGCCTCCCCAGCCCTCCCAGACACCATCATCCTGCACGATGGCGCAAGCTACGCCGGCCAATTCGGCGGCGCCCCGGGCGGCCAGATCACCTTCACCGACGCTCAGGGCATTCAATACAATTTCCCCCTCCGCGACGTGCAATCCCTCGTATTCACCGCCACGAACGACATCGTCACGCTGCGCAGCGGCAAGGTCTACAGCGGCAACTACACTGGCGTAAGCCCCATCCCGTTCACCGATACCCAGGGGGTGGGCTACCAATTCCCGGTGAAAGACGTAGCTTCACTTGTGTTCACGCGCTCCATGCCACCTTCCGCAGCCGCTTCGGGAAACGGAAAGATTATTCCCGTCGGCTCGGAGATCACCATCCGCACCGATGAATCCATCGATTCCAAGGCCTCCTCCACCGGTCAGCTCTACTCCGCGACCGTCAGCGAGGATGTATCCGACGTCTTCGGCAACATCGCCATCCCCGCCGGTACGCCGGCCAAACTCGTGGTGCGAGACATCTCCTCCGGCGGCGCCGTGCATAGTCCCGAATTGGTCCTGGATCTGTTTTCCATCAGCATCAATGGCAAGGAATATCGTGTGGACACCGCCGATGTAGATTTCAACAGCCAGAAAGGCGTCGGCGCCAACCGCCGCACTGCAGAATTTGGGGGCGGCGGAGCGGCGATCGGCGCGCTCCTCGGCGGCATTTTCGGCGGCGGAAGGGGCGCAGGAATCGGCGCCGCGGCCGGCGGCGGAGGCGGCCTGCTGACCCAAATCTTCACCCGCGGCAAACAAGTCAAAGTTCCCGTGGAAGCCTCGCTGACCTTCCGCCTCGATCGCACCCTGGTTCTCCGACCTCATTCCAACTGATCCGGCGCTTCGGGTTCCTTTCGCTGAAGACCCTCACTACCGGAGGGCAAAGGCGCCCGCTTCGGAAAGCGGCCGCTACAACTGCTCGGGGAGAGAGAACCCTTGCCTGGCGCGAGAGACGTCAGCGGCTTTTCAGACCGGTTCCAATCAATGCTACAATCCCGCCGCATTCAGGAGACAAGACACCCATGCGCAGACTCGCAACCCTCGCGCTGATCCTTCTTCTACTCAGCCTTCCACTCGGCGCACCCGCTCAGCAAGCCCCCGACTACTCCAAAGTCGAAATGAAAGTCACGAAAGTCTCCGGCAACATCTATATGCTGGAAGGTGCTGGCGGCAACATCGCCGCGTCCGTCGGTGAAGACGGCATCGTCATCGTCGACGATGAATTCGCCCCGCTAGCCGACAAAATCCAGGCCGCCCTGAAAAATCTAGGCATTACCGACAAGCCCGTCCGCTTCGTCATCAACACCCATTATCACGGCGATCACACCGGCGGCAACGTCCCCTTCAACAACGCCGGCTCCACAATCATCGCCCAGGACAACGTTCGCAAACGCCTCGAGACCGGCGGCGTAGCCGGCAACGGTGGCAGCGTTAAAATAGAAAACAAGCCCGCTGAGAAAGCCGCCCTCCCCATCATCACCTTCGAGCACGACGTCACCGTCCACCTCAACGGCGAAGACATCCGCGCCCTGCACTTTCCCGCAGGCCACACCGACGGCGACTCCATCATCTTCTTCCCCAAAAACAACGTGGTCCACATGGGCGACGACTTCGTCCGTTACGGTTTCCCCTTCATCGACGTCAGCGCCGGCGGCAGCGTCCAAGGTATGATCGCCGCCACCGAAAAGGCCACCGCCCAACTCCCCGCAGATGTAAAAGTAATCCCCGGCCACGGCGCCCTCTCCACTCTTGACGACGTCCGCGCCTATACACAAATGTTGAAGGAAACTTCCGCTGCAGTCGAGGCCGCCCTAAAAGCCCACAAAACTCTCGACCAGATGAAGCAAGAGAAAGTCCTGGCCCCGTGGAGCAAATTCTCCGGCGACTTCGTCAATACCGACACCTTCACCGAAACCCTCTACAACTCGCTGACCAACACCAAAGGCGAATTCGTCAAACACAACTGACAACCCGACGAAGGGTTGTCATCCCGAACTCCAGTGAGGGATCCGCTTCTCGCACTTCCTAACGTGATGGCAGTCTTCAGGACCGGCCACGTAACCTAACGTGGTTAACTGTTTGCCCCCCTCCCCGCCTTCTCTCGTAAGTGCGGATTCTAAAGGGTTTTAAGTTCAACGAATTTGCAAGTGCGGATTCCAAACGAGTTACGAACGCGATTTTTGCAAGTATGGATTCTAAAAGAGTTAGCTTCTTAAACATGGCTTCGGCCTTGCTTACCAAAGCTAAATTCCCGCCTATGCTTCTGGCTCGGACATTCTTGGTCGCGAGTCCCGAAGCGGCAGGAGGGAATTGGAATCAACCAAACATTGGGGTAAGTGAGTCGCGGGCGGGGCAAGCGCGTGTGCGGGGAAAGAGGGCAGGTCGAACTGGGGGCGGCCAACACACCGAAGAATACCACGGATCAGGTATCTTTGTCAATAGATTACTTTAGGGTACACTATTCGAATGCGGCGTGACCCTTGGTGTTATTTGAGTCTCGTCAGAGTCTCCCACAGAGACACATTTCACGTCCTTTCCTTTTGCGCCGACGGGTTCGGGCCCGGCGTCAACTTGAATTGGCATTCAAATCTCGACGTTCGCTTAGCAGTTCACTTACCCGTGGCTGAGGCTCTCCTAAATCGCCTGCAACTGCTTGTCACTTTGGCGTACTTCAAGAAATACCAGGACGTTTCTTCAGGGGCTGAAGCCCGTCGTCAACGCGCAGATTATGTCGGAGCTGAAGCTCCGACCCCCTGAAGAAAGGGATCGAAGAAGGGCTGGCTCTTGGTTGCCCCACTGGCTCATGGACGATAGTTTCTGCAACCTGCGTCATTTGATAGGCATACGCTTGACGCCGGCTTTGGCTTGGCGGTCCTAAGGCCTTCCGACCAATTTGTCGGTTGCGCCACGATGGCTCACTGCGGGAGAATCGATTTCCACACGAATATGAGGCGACCGTCATGACTGAACACAACATCGGCGAACTCAATCCTCCCAATAGGCTGATGCTCACCCCTGGTCCGTCTTCGATGGACCCGCGCGTCTACCGCGCCTTGGCCACCCCTCTGGTGGGCCACGTCGACCCCTGGTTCCGTGGCTGCATGGACGACGTCCAGGTCCTGCTTCGCCAAATCTTTCAGACCGAAAATCGCATCACCATGCCGCTCTCGGCTTCGGGTTCCGGCGGCATCGAAGCCTCCGTCGTAAATACGCTGGAAGAAGGTGACGAAGCCATCATCGCCGTCAACGGCACATTTTCCGATCGCATGGCCGTCATCGCGGGTCACACACCTGCGAAAGTCACCAAGGTCGAAGCCCCCTACGGCAAGGCCGTCGATCCCGAAGATGTGCGCCGAGCCGGCAAGGGCAGGAAAATCAAAATCGTCGGCTTCGCACACGGCGAAACATCTTCCGGCGTGATCACTGACATCGACAGCTTCCGCAAAGTCGCCGACGAACTCGGCGCGCTCCTGATCGTCGACACTGTCGCATCCCTCGCCGCCGTTCCCATCAACGTCGACCGCCAGCGCATCGACATCTGCTTCAGCGGCACGCAAAAAGCCATCAGCGCCCCGCCAGGCATGTCTCCCATTACCGTCAGCCCGCAAGCCGAAGAAGTCTTCCGCAATCGCAAAACAAAAGTGCAAAGCTGGTATTTCGATCTCACCACGGCCATGAACTATTGGGGCAAAGACCGCCTCTATCACCACACCCCGCCGGTTTCGTTGATCTTCGCCCTGCGCGAAGCCATGCGCATCGTGATCGAAGAGGGAATCGAAAATCGCTGGGAGCGTCACCGCATCAATCAACTCGCGCTAATCGCCGGCCTCGAAGCCATGGGTCTGGAGCTGCTGGTAAAGAACCCCGCGGACCGCTTGCCGACCGTCACCGCCGTGATGATTCCCAGCGGTATCGACGACGTAAAAGTCCGCAACCAACTCCTCGACGAATTCAACATCGAAATCGCTGGTGGCCTGGGCCCACTCAAAGCCAAAATCTGGCGTGTAGGCCTGATGGGTCACTGCAGCCAGAAGCAATACGTACTGCTATTCCTGGCCGCACTGGAGAAAACACTGATCGACCAGGGCTTCCGCCTCCCAAGCGGCGCGGGCGTAGGCGCCGCAATCCAGAGTTACACCCACGCAGGCACAGCAGCCGCCGTAAGCCGCTGAAGCCGATTCGGGATGGTTGTGACAATGGCTGCCGAACAGGGGTTTTAGGGGTCGGAGCTTCAGCTCCGACATAAAGTGCGCGGGGTAAAGGGCTTTAGCCCTTGAAGAATGGCTTTGATTTTTCGGAGCACTCGCAGGAAAAGAGACGAGGACAACCAGTGACAACGGCAGCGAAAGAGCACGAGAGCAGCGCAACAAAGCGACCCACGCTGGCGAACAGCGGCGCCATGAGCACCTTCGTCGGCGCGTTCACCGTGACCTCAAAGCTCACGGGACAGGTCTACGAATGCCGCTTCTCTCACATGTGGAACGGCATCGCCACGCGCCATGCCGACACCATCGACACAAAGTTTTACGTCGACGGCGTCGCACACGTCGTCGGACTCGCGCACACCGCGTTCGTCACCTTCCGCGACCGCACCGGCCGCGATCTCACCGACCGCGAATGCAGCTTCGTTGCCGCCGAATATCTGCGCGAACGACTCGAGGAAGAAGACGTCCGTCCGCTCTACGACGTCTTCCATGACGACGTTCTCCGTCTGATCGACGCGATCGGCATCAAGTAGTCGAGACCCGCTAGTCGCCAGGTTCCGCGCGGAATGCGTCGAGTTCCGGGTGACACAAGCCGTCGCGGCGAATGAAGTACATCACCAGGAACATCAGCAGCGCGCCGCCAACCATCACCACGACCGCGACCTGCAAGCCGAGAATCAGATCGGCGAGATCATCGAGCCGTCCGACAACGTAAGGCCCCAGAATTCCGCCGAAAAGTTGCGTGGCGAACATATACACGCCAACCGACGAAGCATGCGCCCGCCGCGGCATCATGTCGTGAATCACGGCGGTCAGCGGCCCGTGGTACCACGACATGAAAAATCCCGCGACGAAAAACGCACCGACCACCTGATGTTTTTCTTCGCTGGTGATCGCCCACATTACAAACGGCGCAGCGATCAGAAATCCGCAAGCCACCGTTAGAATGCGGCCAAACGCAAAACGCTTCTGCAACATGTCCGCAAGAAATCCGCCGGCGAGGACGCCGAGCAAACCGGAAACCAGCAGCGCCGGACCAAGCGAAATGCCTGCTTCCGGCAGACTGAAATCCTTGTAGCGCACCACGAAGTCCGTACCCCAGGTGAGAAAGGCGACGCTCGCAAACGTAATCATCACGCCGCTGACGATCAGCGTGAAGAACGCCGGCACGCGCAGCAGTCGGCACAGGGGAACGACTTCGCTGCGCGGACCGCGCGGCGGCTCTGCGAGGCCGAGGATCGCGAAAGAGAGCAGCAACCCAGGAATGCCAATCACGTAGAACACAGCTTGCCAGCCAAGCCACTGGCCTACGAGACCACCGATCGCCTGGCCCGCGGTACCGCCGACAAGCATGCCCGCGGCGAAGATGGACTGGGCGCGCGCACGATCCTGCTGGGGATAGCCGCCGGAAATCATGGACTGCGCCGCAGGCGCGTAGGCCGCCTCGCCGATCCCGACGAATGCGCGCGCGAGCAGCAACATCGCAAAGGTATGAACGTGGCTGGTGAAAATGGTGGCGAAGCTCCAGAAGATCACGCCGCCGGCGATGATGCGCGAGCGATTGTAGCGATCGGCGAGGAATCCGAAGGGAATGCTGGCAATCGCCAGAACGGCTTGCAGGGCCACCTGCAGATAACTGATCTGAGTGCTGGTGAGCGAGAAGGCATCGCGTATCAGCGGAACCAGCGGAGGGATCGCCTGACGGTCCGCAAAGTTGACGAAATTGATCAACGCGAGGACAGCGAGCAGACGGACCTGATAGGGCGTGAGTGGGATGCGTTTGAATGACACGTTGGGTTAGGTTGCGCCGGTTGCGGGGTGCCCTGGTCCGGGATGCCCTGACACGATCAGGGTCAATCCTCTTCCGATCTTGTGCAATTATATACCTCACATGAAGCCTCCTTCGCCTGCACAGAAGTCGACCAGTGATCGGTTGACCACCTTGCTTTCGTACGGGACGCTGCTGCTGCTGATCTACCTGGTCTATCTGATTGCGGAACCGTTTCTTGTGCCGCTGGCGTGGTCGGCGGTGCTGGCAATTTTTTTCTACCCGGTATACGAACGCATTCAGAAACGGATGAAGCCCACGCAGGCGGCGCTGGTCAGCACCCTGGGAGTCACGCTGGTGCTGATCGTGCCGGCGATCGTGGTGCTGGTCCTGGCGACGCGGCAGGCCATTGACGCGACCGCGCGTATACAGACCGCGCTACGGGATCCAGACCAGGCGTTGCCAATGCATGTGGTGGCGTGGGCTCGCGGACATCTTCCGACCGAATGGCAATCGACGGATTTTTCCGAGCCGATACGGCAGGCCGCAGAGAAGATTGGGGGATTTCTGGCGGGAAACATCGCGGGTTTGGTGAAAAACCTCGCGGCGTTCTTCGTCAAATTGTTCATTGCGATATTTGCGCTGTTTTTTATGTTTCGCGATGGAGACAGCATCGTGCGCGGCGTGAAGCATTTGTTGCCGTTTGACGAGGCGATCCAAACGGACATGTTGAACGAGTCGAAGGATCTTATTTTTGCAAGCGTCGCGGTGGGGCTGGTTATCGCGGGGATTCAGGGCCTTCTGGGAGGGCTCGCGTTCACGATCGGAGGAATACGCACAGCGGTCTTTTGGGGTGTGCTGATGGCATTCTTTTCACTTATTCCTGTGGTAGGATCGGCGCTGATCTGGGTTCCCGGGGCGTTGTGGCTCGGATTCAGCGGGCATTGGGGTAAGTCTGCGGCAGTTTTGGTGATTTGCGGCGGCGTCGCGGCGGTGGCCGACAATATTATCCGACCGCTGCTGTTGCGTAACCGTACGCATTTGAACGAGCTGCTGCTGTTTATCGGGGTGCTTGGCGGTTTGGAAGTGTTTGGATTGCTGGGATTGGTGGCGGGGCCCACGATTGTGGCGGCGGCGATGGGAGTCTTCCGCGTGTACATGGACCGCCGCGATGCGACGGCTGGGCAGGAAGCGTAGGGAATCGACAACTTCTGGGGTTGAGGTCCTCGCCTATTCTTATCGGACGGGCTCAGGATGAGCACATACGCCGCATGAGAGCCGCCTTGTAACTTTGGCGGGATCAGGCTCGGTGGGGTTGGCGGGGACACCTCATCTCAAGAAGCAGGAGTGTCTGTGCTACTGACCGTGCCGAGTCTGCTCGACTTTGAACGCAGTTCCCGATACTCCGTCCTTGGGAGGATCGCAAATGGCGCAAATTGCAGTCACGTTCACGTTCCATAGCGGCCTGAAGCACAAAGTGTTTTCCAATGTGCGACTCTCCGGTAGCTGGGATGCGACCGGAAAGTTTTCCAACCAATGGACAGAGGTACCGATGGCGCTGTCGCCCGGATTGGACCGGTTGTGACGCCTTCAGCGCCAGTGTGTCGCTGGAGGCAACGCCGCCGGGCATGGTGTTCCAGTGGGGCGTAACCGCCGACATCCTGGGGGCGCCGAACACGTGGGTAATAGCAACCGAAGTGCCCGATGAAAACTCGAGCCAGCGCTACCGGAGCTTCGTGCTTTCGGCAGGCGCAACGCAGCAAGACTACTGGTTCGTTACGGGGCGCAGGTTCGGCGCGCAGAAATATTTCCCGCCAGGGGCAGCGAGCGCTGGCATTCAATTTTCAGTGTGGGCCCCGCAGGCAGAGAACGTGGAGGTGGTGTTCGCACCGATCCCAGTCGCGGGCAGCACGCCGACGGGATATATCGCTGACGACGGCACGGGAATGGATCCCGGGCGCGGCTGTCGTGCCGCTGGTGTCGAAGGGCGGCCTTTGGCAAAGCGATATTGCGGCGACGCCCGCGCTAGCGAAATTTGGCGACTACTTCAATCGCCTCTACATGTACCGGATCACCAACGAGCAGGGTGCGCAGACATATAAGGTCGATATTTTTTCGCGTAACCAGGTGGGCCGTGGGGGAACCAATCCGGGAGGAGCGCACTACGCAGGTTCCTATCTCGATCTCGACGGAATCGTGAGTTGTTCGGTCGTTTCCGATCCAGATCAGGTGACCGAGAACTTCAACGACACGGGGATTGAAAAGCAGACGCTGATTCCAGAGGAAGATTTCTGGGCGAGTGAATACACCAGCGGAAAGCTGCCTCCCGCAAGACATAGAAGACCTGATCATTTACGAATTGCACGTCGGTTCTCTCGGGATTTCCTTCGACGTCCAGCGGAACGTTTGCCGACGCGATGGCGTTTGTCGATGAGTTGGCGGAGTTGGGAGTGAACGCGGTGGAGTTGCTGCCGGTATTGGAATTCGATGGTGACCTGCAGTGGGGTTACGGGACGTCATTGTTCTTTTGTTTGCAGACGAGCGCGGGAGGCGCGAATCAACTGAAGCATTTTGTGCGCGCCTGCCATCTGCGGGGCATCGCGGTGATCCTCGACGTGGTGGACAACCACTTCGCGTCCTCAGACATCGAGCGGTCGGAATGGCGATACGACTCCGATCCGAATATCGCGCCGCAAGATAACACCTGGTATTGGTATGAGGGGCAGCCGACGGACTATCCCGGGAACTCTAAACGGAGGGTACCTGGACAATGGATCCGTCGGGTTGGACTCCGCGGTTCAGCGAAGAAAATGTCCGGCAGATGTTTACCAGCAGCGCGGCGGCGCTAGTCGATGATTTTCACATCGATGGGTTGCGTGTGGACCTGACCGATGCGATTCACCAAAACAACGCGCTTCACGCGAATGGCCAATCGGTTGGAAGGGCGAATCTGTACGGAATCAAGTTTCTGCGCGAACTGGCGCGAACGGTGAAGGTGGTGAATCCAGCGGCATTTCTGATTGCCGAGGACCATACCGGCTGGAGCGCGATGACGCAACCGCCGGATCAGGGCGGCATCGGATTTGAACGCTGTGTGGTACGCGGATTTCTATCATCACCTGATCGGCGACGGAAACTATGGCGACAACTACGCGAAGCTGCTGAAGAACGCGGGTTACGGAACGTTCCGGATCGCTGCACATGGATTATTTCGCGGGGGCGCTGCTGGCGACGCAATATGACAAAGTCAGCTATCACGAAAACCACGACGAGGCCGGCAACGAGAGCAACACCGAGCGAACCATTGTTACGGCGGTGAATTCCGCGCCGCTGATTGGCACGACAAGGAAATATGCCGAAGCACGCAGCCGCTTTGCCTTGCGGTCTGGCAGCGCTGTCGGCGGGAACGCCCATGTTTTTGATGGGCGAAGAGATCGGCGCGGCGAAATACTTTCCGATACAACGATTTTTTTCTGAACAAGGAAGATCTGATCGGCCAGAGGACGAGTGACGGGCAGTTCGTGTTCCGGTTCTATCAAGACCTGATCCGACTGGTGACCGCGATGCCGGCGGCGCGTTCCCGCGCGCTGGATGTCATCTACGTGCACAACGACAATCGTGTGATCGCGTTCACGCGCACTGCCGGAGCCAGCGGCTTTTGATCCTGGCGAGTTTGAATGACACCTCTTTCGATCACGGGTATGTTCTTGGCACGGATCCTTCACAGCTGTCTTGGGACGGATGGCAGGAGATCTTTAATAGCGATGCCGCGGTGTACGGCGGTGATAACGTGGGGAACAGCGGCGCGGCGCTGCAGGTGAACGGCGGCCAGGTCAACGCGGTGATTCCGGCGCACGGGTTCGTGGTGCTTGAAAAGCTCGCGGTGAGTTAGCAGAACGCGAAGGCCATACTCTCCCGGTTGGTGAGGAGCATCGTGGGTACACAAAAAAAGAAAAAGAGCGGAGTGCCTGCGGACAAACTGGCGTTGTTCGATCAGCTGATTGCGGTGAATCCGGAGATTGAACGGAAGGGCGCCGACAACGCGTATGCGGCGGTGAACGGGAACATGTTCCTGTTGATGCAGCCATCCGGGAACTTGGCGATGCGTTTGCCTGAGGGTGCGCGCGAGGAGTTCCTGAAGAAATATCAGACCGTGTTGTACGAGGCGTATGGGGCGGTGATGAAGGAATATGTAGCGGTCCCGGATGCTTTGCTGGGGAAGACGAAAGAACTGCAGAAATATCTCGGGTTGAGCTACGAGTATGTGAAGGACTGAGGCCCAAGCCGTCTAAGAAGAAGAGTTAGAGGAAAAGGGATACGGTTTGGCTCATGATGTTTGACTTGTAAAGCGGCAGGGCTCGGAACTTGAATCGCGGGAAAAAAAAAAGGAAGACAGGACGGCCGCAAATTGCTGTCGAAAAATGAGCCACAGCCGATCCTTGCAATTTGTGGTCGCCCGGGCAAGCTGGGGCACAGGGATCCTGTGCCCCTACGCTAAAGGCCAGGGTGATCGCCCACCGTGGACACGCAATTGTCTCTGGCGACGGAACTTAGCCGGTCTCATATTCGTTCATCTTGGCGGGAGAGACTATGCACACCTTGGTACAAAACCTTCGCTACGCCTGGCGTATGCTTCGGAAGAACCTCCTGTCGACCCTGGTGATTTTGGCTTCGCTGGGCATCGGCATTGGGGCGAATTCAGCGGTTTTCAGCGTAGTGGACGCGCTGTTGCTGCGCCCGCTGCCGTATCCGCAGCCGGAGCGGCTGGCAGCGGTATGGCTGCATTCTCCGGCGATCGGGATATTCCGCGACTGGCCTTCACCGGGCCAGTTCCTCGACATCCAGAATGAGAACCACTCGTTTGAGGAGATGGCGCTCGCGCAGACCCGGATGCTCACCCTGACTGGCAGGGAACAGCCTGAGCGGGTTGCGGGGATGCGAACACAATCGAGCTTGCTGAAGATGTTTGGCGCGAAGACGTCGCTGGGGCGTGTGTTGTTGCCGGAAGAGGACAAGCCTGGAAAACCGGCGGTGGCGATTCTCAGTGATCGAGTGTGGAGGCGGCTGTTCAACTCCGATTCGGAGATAGTGGGCAAAAGCGTCACGCTGGACGGGAATTCCTACACTGTGGCTGGTGTTCTACAGCGGGGATTCATGCTCAATGCCGAAGTGATGCCGTCGGAAGAGCCGATGGACAAGGTGGACGTCTTCCTGCCGCTGCCCCTGGCAGCTGATGCCGTGAGCAAGAGGCATGATGAAAATTACAACATTGTTGTGCGGCTGAAACCAGGAGTTACGCTGCAACAGGCGCAGGGGGATATCGATGTGATCGCCAGCCGAATTCGGGAGAAGGACAAGCGTGACGGTAGCTTCGGCATGCATGTGGTGGGGCTGCAGGACGAGGTGGTGGGTGACGTTCGACGGGCGCTACTGGTGCTGTTGGGATCAGTGGCTGTGGTTTTGCTGATTGCTTGCGCCAACGTGGCGAACTTGCTGCTTACGCGTGCGGCGGCGCGCGAGAAGGAGGTGGCGATTCGGACGGCTCTGGGCGCGGGTTGGCAGCGGCTGGCGCGACAATTACTCACGGAGAGCATTTTGTTGGGAATTCTCGGCGGGGCCTTTGGACTCTTGGTCGCGCGAGTGAGCCTTTACGTTGTTCGCACGATGAACCCGGGCAATATTCCGCGGTTGGAGGACATCGGAATCAACGGCAGCGTTGTGGCATTTACTTTCGGCGTTTCGCTATTGACCGGGATTCTGTTTGGTGTGGCGCCTTTGTGGCGTGCCGTCCGGGTGGATCCCAATACGTCGCTGAAAGCTGGCGGGCGCAGCGGGCAGAGCGACGGTGGTCTTGTACCTTCGGAGGCACCGTCTACGGGGTTTGCTGGTGGTTTCCGAGCTGGCGCTCTCGCTGATGTTGTTGATCGGCGCGGGGCTGCTGGTTCGTAGCTTCGTGAGATTGCAAAGCGTGGCTCCGGGATTTACCACCGAACACGTCCTGACCATGCAGATTGCCGCTACCGACCCGAAGTATCGCGATGAAAAAGCGTTGGCGAATTTATACCGGGAGATCGAAAACCGCGTCGTGCATCTGCCGGGCGTGATTGCGGAGGGCGAGGTTTCGGTGCTGCCGCTCACCGGGTCCGTGGGATGGGGAGGCATCAACGTGGAAGGCTACACGCCGCCGCCGGGGCAAGAGTTGCAAGTCGACTTGCGGGTGGCGAGCGCCGACTACTTTCGGGCTATGGAGATTCCTCTGCGCGCCGGACGGTTTTTCTCGGAGCATGACACGGCGGAATTACCGGGGGTGGTCATCATCGACGATCGGTTCGCGCGGAGATTCTGGCCGAATGGGGACGCCGTCGGAAAGCACTTGTGGTTCGATCCGAAGAAACCCATCACGATTGTCGGCGTGGTGGGAGCGGTCAAACAATACGGCCTGGAGACGGAGGGCAAGATCGCAGTGTATTTTGCGCGCGAACAAGGCGCACCGAATGGCATGTACCTGGTGGCGCGAACTTCGTCCGATGCAGCCGGGTTGCCGGCCGCGATCGTCAGCGAAATTCATGGTGTCGAACCGACTGTGGCGGTTTACGAAATTCGGAGCATGCAGGACCGCTGGTACGACTCACTGGCGCGGCAGCGGTTTTCCAGCACGATGCTGGCGGGGTTTGCGGCGTTCGCGATGTTGCTCGCGGCTGTGGGGCTTTATGGCGTGATGTCGTATTTGGTGACGCAGAATACTCACGATATTGGCGTACTGATGGCGCTGGGCGCGCGGCCTGGGGATATTCTCGGGCTAGTGCTGCGGCAGGGCATGAAATTGGCGGCGATCGGCATCGTGGCCGGGCTTGCGGGAGCATTTGCGTTGACGCGGGTGATGGCGAGTTTGCTGTTCGGAGTGAGCACGATGGATGCGGCCACGTTCAGCGCGGTGCCGGTATTGTTGGCGGCGGTGGCGTTCGCCGCTACCGTGATTCCGGCTTGGCGTACGACCCGAGTAGATCCGGTGGTGGCGCTGCGGGAAGAATAGCGATGGGCGTGGTTTGAGCGGAACGCCGGGCTGAATCCCGGCGCCTACATTGTCTGCGTGACGTGCGTTGACAGTGTACGGGGGCTTACCTACACTGCGTGTATGGAAGTGCATCGAACACCTGAACAGGAAGCCGAGCTCGCCAGCCGCAAAGGCCGCGACCCCAATACACTGGCTCGAGAAATATTGGCTCTGTACCTTAAGCAGGAAGCGCGTTTTGTTGAAGCTGTGAAACGCGGAATCGCGTCCGCCGAGCGGGGCGACTTTGTGGAACACGACGAAGTGTTGGCACGGATCGATCGATTGCTTCAGCACTGATGAGAGTTCGCTGGACGACGGACGCTGCCAGCGACCTGGAGCGGATCGCAATTTACCTTCTGCGCGAAAATCCGCCCGCGGCGCGAGAGGTCATTCACACAATTACCGACGGGATCGCTACCTTGACGCGATTTCCAAACCGTGGACGACCCGGACATGTGGAAGATACCCGGGAACTTCTCTTTCCCTCCTTGCCTTATATCGCTGTCTATTCCGTGAAAAGACAAGTGATCGAAATAGTGCGCATGTACATGCCGCACAGGATTGGTTATAAGTGGCGGTGATTGAGCTGATGCGAAACACGCGGGGCGAAAATGCGTGCGGGGACGCGGGCGTGTGCTAGAGTACCCGACTGCGATGGGTGTGAACGGATACAAACCGGCTGCAGTACATGCGGAATTGCCTCCGGCGCAGCTGCGTTGGCGGTGTGAGGCTTCGCGGTTGCCGTTCGAGACTACGGCGCAAGCGGAATTGCGCGAAGGGTTTATCGGGCAGGAGCGGGCGCTGCGGGCTCTGAAGATGGGTGTGGAGCTTTCTGCTCCCGGCTACAACGTGTTTGTGTGCGGGTTGGCGGGGACCAGCCGCGGCGGGACCATCGCGCGGATGATTGAAGAGTTGCACCCGGTTACGAAACCTTCCCTGGATCGATGTTACGTCAACAACTTTAAGATCGCAGACCGGCCTCGGCTTTTATCCTTGCCGCGGGGGCAGGCTAATTCGTTCAAGAAAGAGATGCAGGCTGGGATTGATTTTCTGCGGCGGCGGATTCCGCAGGTGTTTGAGGGCGAACCGTTTCAACGGCAGAAGGGGCGGATCGTCGAGCGATTTACGGTGCGCGAAAAAGAGTTGATGGACGATTTTACACGAAGGATTTCGCGGGAGCAGTTTGCGCTGGGGCATATGCAGGTTGGTGCGGTAGCGCTGCCGGAGATTTTTCCAGTACTCGAGGGGCAGATGGTGCCCATCGAGGATATTTCGAAGATGGTGCATGAGGGGAAACTCGATTCGCCGGTGGCGGAGGAGATCGAGAGGAAATACGAGCAGTTCCGACAAGAATTTACAGTGGTTTACCGGAAGACGCTGACGTTGTCTCGGGAATTGGCTAGCGAGCTGAGTTATCTGGAGCAGGAGGCAGCTTCGGTTTTGGTGGATGGAGTGATCGAGGAGTTGAAGGAAAAATATTCGAACGCGGGAGTGGCGGAGTATCTGGAAGAGGTGCGGCATCATCTGCTGGACAACCTGGATCCTTTCAAGGAACGCGAGGGTGAGGGTGAGCACGAGGGCGAGGGTACGCCTTCGCTGGATGGCATGCCGAAGATGCTGGGAAGCGGGCCGGAACGCGATCCGTTTCGTTTGTATGGCGTGAATGTGATTCTGGCGCATGGGGATGATGATGGTTCGCCGGTGATTTTTGAGACTACGCCGACGTATGCCAATTTGTTCGGGACGATTCAAAGGGCTTACGATGCGCGCGGCGGGTGGACGAGCGACTTCATGGATTTGCGGGCGGGTTCGCTGTTGCGGGCGGATGGCGGATTTTTGATTATGTATTCGCTGGAGGCGTTGTCGGAGGTCGGTGTTTGGCGGGCGCTGAAGCGGACTTTGAACCACAACCGGCTGGAGATTCAGCCCCTGGAGATGTTCTATCCGTTTGGCGGAAGTGCTTTGAAGCCGGAGGCGGTGCACCTGGATGTAAAGGTGATTTTGATCGGGGACCGCGAGTTGTACGAAATGTTGTACGACTACGAGGAAGACTTCCGGAAGATTTTCAAGGTGCGCGTCGAATTTGACGAAGAGATGAAGATGAGCGATGGCGTGATCGCGGAATATGCGGGGCGATTGCGGGCGTTGTGTGAAAAGGAGAATTTGTCACCGTTCGACCGCGGAGCGTTTGCGACCATGCTGGAATATGGAGTACGGCAGGCGGGGCGGCGGAACAAGGTTACGGCGCGGTTTGTGGACATTGCGGATTTGGCGCGAGAAGCAGCGTACGCGGCTTCGGCTGCGGGGGAGGCGGTGGTGCGCGCGGCGCATGTGCGGACGGCGCTGTCTTCCAAGATGGAGCGGCACAATCTGATCGAGACGCGGATTCGCGAAATGATTGAAGAAGGGACGCTGCTAGTCGATCTGGAAGGCGTGCGCGTAGGGCAGGTGAATGGATTGAGCGTGCTGGAGATTGGCGGGTATTCGTTTGGGAAGCCGGTAAGGATCACGGCCACGGCTGCGCTGGGGAAAGTCGGCGTCATTAATATCGAGCGGGAATCGAATTTGAGCGGGCGATTTCACGATAAGGGCGTTCACATTATTTCGGGTTATTTGCGGAGCCGGTTTGCGCAGGATAAACCGTTGTCGCTGTCAGCTAGTATTTGTTTTGAGCAGTCGTATTCCGGAGTGGATGGGGATAGCGCTAGTTCGACTGAGGTTTATGCGCTGGTTTCGGCTTTGGCGGAATTGCCTTTGCGTCAGGATATTGCGGTGACTGGGTCGATGAATCAGCAGGGGGATGTGCAGGCGATCGGCGGGATCAACGAGAAGATTGAGGGATTTTTTGATGTTTGCAAGATTGCCGGGTTGTCGGGTTCGCAGGGCGTGTTGATGCCGGCGTCGAACGTCGAAGACTTAATGCTGCGGGAAGATATTCTGGATGCGGTCGGAGCGGGGAAGTTTCACATCTGGCCGGTGGCGAAGATTGAAGAGGGGATTGAGATCTTGACGGGGATGACGGCGGGCTGTCGGAATGGCGATGGTTCGTTTCCGAGCGGGACGGTATTTGCTGCGGTGAATGAGCGGCTGAGCAAGATGGCGCGGGTGATGAAGGAATTCGAGTAGTCCAGTTCGATTCGTGGGTTCGGCATGTCAGGGTCCGCCCGCCAGATACTGGTTCGCTTTCTAGCCGCGGGTATCATCACTCCGTGCGTCTTGTTTTCTTTCATTCTTCTATTCGATCTCCGATTTGAAGGACCGTCGCGATGGCTGATTCTCGTTCCTTGGCCAACCGCCGTCTTGTTGATGGCGGCGGAGGGAAGCGGGAACGATCGAGGTCTATTGCTAGCATTTCTGTTTGCAGCGGCAGCAAATGCTTTGGTCTATATCCTTATTGGCGCGCTGGTAGCTTTTATTAAAGGCAAATTTGTCGCGCTTAAGAAGTAACCGCCGGGCCTGCTGTTTGAGAATTTCTGCAACTAGCATTAAATGAACGGTCTATATTGCCCTTCAGATTAGGGCGCAGGGGCGAGGTAGGCGCTGCGGTGGTCGATGCGGTAGGCCGGCGGCATGACGCCCGCTGGCGTGGTTGACGGCGGCGTCACGCGAACTTCGATGGTGTGAATTTTTCCGTCGCGCGTTGGTGGGACAAATGCGAGGCTGTATTCGTGGCGGACGAGTTGGGCGATCTGGGAATAGACGCTGGCGAAGTCTTGAGTGGAATTCGGAAAAAAGACGCGGCCGCCGGTAGCTTGGGTTAGAGCGGCGAGAAGTTGGTCGGCTTCGGCGAATCCTTGCGCCGCGATGGCGGATTTTTCGGCGGGAACGTGGTCTTTGTTCTTCTTGGTCTTCGAATCCTTTTGATCTGGCGCGGGTTGGCGCAGCTCTCCGCTTAAAGACAGCGCGAGGATGCGGACATCGCTGGTTTTGACGCGGGTCAGGAGTGCGGCAGCTATTTCGGGCGGCGAAGTGTCTACGCCGGTTGAGAGCAGCACGATGGATTTCTTGCCTTGTACTTTTTCGAGCCAATCCAGGACGGTTGAGAGGCTGCGCGAAAGATTGAGTGCGCCGAAGCCGACGTAGTAGCGCACGTTGTCGAGCGCGGACTCGGCGGCTTGCTTGTCGGTTGTGAAATCGAGCATGGCTTGGGGGGCGGCGTCATACTTGACGACGGCGACGCGGTCGTCGGGGGAGAGGCCTTCGAGCAGGGCGTGAGCGGCACGCACGTGGGCGGCCTCGAGAAAGTAGACGGCGGGACCTGCTTCCACCAGAAGCAAGACCTGCGCGGGTTCCGTAATGGTCGCGAAGTCGGTGATGGGTTGCTCGACGCCGTCGTCGAAGATGTGAAAGTCCTCGCGGTGAAGACCACCAATGAAATTGCCTTGGGGATCGGTGACGATGACGCCTACGTTGACACGATCCACGCTGACGCGAATCGGCTCGGTAGGTGCTGCGACAGGTTGTTGTGCTCGCGCGAGCGGGGAAATTGCCGTGAACAGGAAAGCGGAGCAGAGTAGGGAGCTGACTTTAGATTTCATGTATTGCATCGAGATTTGGAAAGAGTGCTCCGCGGTTCGTAGGATAGCCAGATTTTAGTCTGAGCGGCTAAACGGGCTGCGGAAAAATGCCAAGAGCGTCTCCTCAGGGCTGAAGTCCATTGATAGTGGGGGGCTTTATGCCGGAGCTAAAGCTCCGACCCCCGGAAAAGCAGTCTTTCCTTAGGCTGCTAAGGCCGGTTGAAAGTGCTCGCGCGCCAGTTACCGAAGGAAGTCCCTCCAAGGATTCTTGGTTGTTGCGAATTTGCCAGCTGGCACAGACCCTTCGCACGCTCAGGGTGAACAAGCGTGTCTGTGCTACGTCGGAATCATTCGAGCCATTGATCGAAATGGATGCCTTTGGCGTCTTTCCAGGAGGCGCCGGCCATGTAGTGCAGATGCCTGGGGAAGACTTGCGGGTTTGCGTTGGTCAGCAGGGAAGGGACTTTTGCGGCAGCAGCTTTTTGCTGTGCAGTGGCGTTTTGCGTTTCCGAAACCTTTTTGGCTTCTTCGATCCAGCGCGCTTTCAGGGCGGGCCAGTCGATTTTTTGGAAATCGAAGTAGTTCAGGCCGTTGATTTTTTCGGGATAGGAGGTGCGAGCTGTTTTGAATTGAGCCGCGGAGATGGCGTTCGACGCGGAACGAGTCGCGAGGAGGTCGCGGACGGTTTCGTTGCGCGTGGCACCGACAATAAAGTCCGGGGTGACGGCGAGATGATAGAAGTCCCATTGGGCGACGCCTTTGCTGCCTTGATTACCGTGAAGGGAAATTTTCAGGAAGGTGGTGTCGCCTTCGGCGCGCTCTGAAGTGATCTGATCACCGAAGACGGAGCGAAGGAGCTTCAGGGTTTCGGGCTTTTTGCGAATTCCGAAAACATAGACGGCTTTTTGGGGATCGAGCGATGAGCTGAGCTGCATGGACGCGAATTCGCCACTGGGTAGCGCGAGCGCGTCGGAGAGCGGCATGCCGAGGCGCTGTTGCGCTACAGCCTCGACCATGGCCGTGGCGTTCTGCTGCCCTGGCGGCATCGCGGCAGCGACGCCACGTTTCAGAATTTCATAAAAGCCCGGCAGGTTGAATTGCGTCTCGCTGTAAGAGATGGCATTAGGCTGAAGCAGCGAAAGGGAAGTCGGCGAGGTTAGACCGTCGGTCCAGAAGTCGAAGAGCGCGCCCGGCGCGGTGTCGCCGAGAATCGCGCCTTGAAAACGAGTCTTCGCGCCTTCCAGAATCACGCGCCCGCTGAAAGAGTGGATGGCTTCGAGCTTCAGGGCGTTCAGAACCGGAGCGAGTTTGAATCCGGAGGCAGAGTCGGGAGCGAGGCCTTTCAGGCTCGGGACACCGGCGAAAAATTCGATGACGCCGCCGCCGAGTTGCGGCTGTGCTTCCTTGTAGGCCGCCGATTGGGCGAGCGAGCTGGAATCGGGGCCTTTGCCTTCGAGGCGGCCCAGGATATCTTCGAGCACGGAGCGTTCACTGGCGCTGGCGGCGTATTTACCGTGCTCGACCCAGTAGGTGGTGCTGGTCTTGCGCTCGACCTTCAGGGTGGGCACGCCCGCGACCGTGATTTGCGAAATCTGCGGCAGCTCTTTTTCCTGGCCGCGCATGCGAACAACCGCTTTGCTCAGCAGAGCTTCCTTTCCGGTGCGGTCGTAAACAAAAAAGAGACCATTGTAGGTGTGGTCCGTGGGTTTCGGAGGCGCGGCGCTGGCAGTCATCTTCGCTTCTGGCTTGCTGAGGTAACCGACGACGAATGCATTTTCCAGGAGGGAAGAGTACTGCTCGGCTTCTTCCGGAGTGAGCGCTGGCTTCGACGCGTCTTGCTCCGACGGGCTAGTCATATTTGCAAACATGGCGGCGCGTACGGGGGCGAAATCGGGGTCGTCCCAAAGCGCGAACAACGCGTTGGTCTTTCTCGCGTCACCCGCGGGGGTTCCGCGCCAAATGAGATAGAAAGAAGTGCGCGATGGCATTTGCGCGGGCTCCAGCGGTGATTGAGCCGAGAGTCGGCCGGACAGAAGCATCGAGAAGATCAGAGCGCAAACAAACGCGCGCACGCGAGTGACTTTCATGAGGGCTCTCCGCCACGAATTCCTGCCAGAATGTGCAGCTTTTCCATGCTAGCTCCGGCTCGGAAAAGACAGAAGCCCTGTCCCGCGTCAGGTTTCCAGAACGCGGAACAGGGCTTCGAATGAGGGGAAGAAGCCGGAGCTAAGAGGTCGGCTTGGACGCGGCTGCCGGAGCGGCCGCTGGCGCAGCTGCCGGGGCGGCACCCGAACCCGCATCCTTCGGAGTGGAAAGATAACCGTTGATGTCGTTTTTGCCGACGTCGAAGACCACGATTTCATAGGGTGCCATACGCGCGTTGCCCTTGAGGTAGAACTGCACGGGTTCGCCGGCGGTCTTGTCTTTCTTCTCGATGGAGCGGTCATCGACGAAGACGGTCATGGTGTACTTGCCCTTTTTCTGGTCGGTCTTGTTCAGAGTGACCTGCACGGGGCCGACACGCTGGGGCGTCTTGCTCTTGGTGACTTTAAATTCGTAGTAGTTGCGGTCGCCGCGGCGCTTGAGCTCTTCGAGGTCGTCGCGGTTGTGAGCGATCAGGCCGCTCATAACGCCCATGTCTCCGGTAGCGCGCTCCAGCTTACCTTTGGTCGTCTCCAGATCGGTCTTGGTGTCGGCGATGTCCTTCTTGGCGCCGCCCACTTCGGTGGCAACTGCGCCAATCTTCTCGTCGCTTTCCTTCTGCACTTGCGTCAATTGCGATGCCAGCTTTTGATCCGAGGCGATCTGGTCGTTGCGAATCGCTTCGGCGCGGCTGCGGGCCTTTGCCAGCTCGGCCTGGGTCATGCCAACTTTCTGCTGGGTAACTTCGATGTTGCCTTTCAGATCGGCGAGGCGGGCATTGGCCTGGTCGAGCTGAGCGCTGAGCAACTTGTTCTGATCCTGGGCCTTAGCGAGGTCGGCCTGGAGCTGCCCTTGCGCGGAATGGCCCATGAAACCAAGTGCGATGACGGCAACAATCAGAACACCGAACAGCACAGCGATCCACCGGGGTGTGCCCACGTTTTCGTAGTGGTAGGACTCCTGCGGACTCGGGACGTTTGGCGAAATACTCATTCAGCCTCCTAGGAGATGGGCCCCCAACCCTGCAATGGTACCATTCGCAAATCGCTGCTCGCAACGTGTTCAGACGATGCCTATTCGCGAGAGCGGGCTTTCGTTCGGCCTTTGGCGGCAGCCGTGCCGCGCGAGGCTGGCGTCGGCCATCGCGAAAAGATGGAGGTGGTGAGGCCGCCACGGGGGGTGAATTCGCCGCGGACGACGCACCATTCCGGCTGGATGGCGTCGACGATGTCGTGGAGCATTTTGTTTACGGCGTTTTCGTAGAAGATGCCGAGGTCGCGGTAGGCCAGGAGGTACATTTTCAATGATTTGAGCTCGATGCAGTCTTTGCGCGGGACGTATTGGATGGTGATGGTGCCGAAGTCGGGTAGGCCCGTTTTTGGGCAGACCGAGGAATACTCCGGGAATTTTGTGGTGATGATATAGCCCGGAAATTGATTGGGCCAAGTCTCCAGCGGCGGTAATTTCGTGGCTATGCCGGCGCGGGCGTGCTCTTCGGTGTAGTCAGACATGAAGTCTCCCACTGTCTATTATATATGTCGTCGGCGAGTCCTGTAGCCGCGGTCTCCGAGACCGCGGGGTTGCCTGCTTACGTTTAGGAACCACGCCGATCTTGCTCGTCGACACAATTTGGGCGGCCTTCGCGGACGCTGTCGACTTCGCAGGGCGGTGCAGACTTGCTGCACTTTTTCCTGGAGTTCTCTGACGTATCGGTCCGAGTGCGTTTGGAGATGTGCATCGGTACTTGCTCGCCGGAGCACAGGCAGCGGTGTCTGTGCTACTGGAAGGCGGCTCATCCAGCGGATGGAGTTGGGAGGCGGGTACAAGACTTCCTATCTGGCGTCCAGGTCTACGTCTTTGATGGGAACGTCCCAGTGGGCGTCGAGGATTTCGAAGCGGTGCTGCTCTTCGCGCTTGTAGGTGTCCTGGTCGGGAAAGAGCTGCTTGAGGAGCGGGGCGGAATCGAAAGTGTCGTGAGCGATTTCGGCGTTCTTGAAGATTATGGTGGTGCGATAGTCCCAGCGGCCGTCTTCGGTGCTGTGATAGCGGGGGGCGGTTGCGAATACCTTCAGGATGCGGCCGAGCTCCATTTCTTTCTTTAGCAGGGGATAGTGATTTTTCTTGAAGAGCGCGATGAATTCGTCCGCGTGACCCCACTTTGCTTTGTAGT
The DNA here is from genome assembly GCA_963832615.1 of uncultured Acidobacteriota bacterium. Classification (GTDB taxonomy): domain Bacteria; phylum Acidobacteriota; class Terriglobia; order Acidiferrales; family UBA7541; genus Acidiferrum. The sequence goes on along the minus strand of CAWHVA010000027.1, from coordinate 242,119 downwards.
AGTACTCGACTACGAATGGGCGGTCCTTGGCTTCCTGCGGCGCCGGTCTGGCTTGGAGTGAAGCGCGAATCGGGAACGCTAGAATTACGATTACGACGACTGACAGGATGTACCGACTGATGCGATTGCCGGCGGAAGCTTGCATGGAATCCTCCTTGGTTTGAGAGATCGAAGTGCGTACCCTCGCTTTTGCTGGGCGGCCGGGTCTGAAGACCGGCCACTACATGCGAATCGAAGTGCGTACCCTCGTGCTCGGGTGGCCGATCTGAAGATAGGCCACTGCATGCGGCTCGTGTTGCGACGAGCGGATGTTACGCGCGAGCGCGCCCTCTCGCACAAGAGTCGACCTCGAAGATATAATGCGTGGCGATTGCTGGGGCATAGGGAGAATCGCTCGATGGGCGATGAGAAGAGAGACCGAGACCTGGGCATGCACTGCCCGATTTCGCGGCGCGATTTCTTGAATGGAATCGCCGTCGGCGTCGGCGGCACGCTGGTCGCGGAGCCGCTGCTGGCGGCGATGGCTGGCGAGGAGTACGCGCCGGAAAAGGCCGCCGATTATTATCCGCCCGCGCTGACAGGCATGCGCGGGAATCACGACGGCACCTTTACCTTCGCGCATCGCCTGCGCGACGGCGGCAAATGGGACGCCGAGGGCCCGGCCACGAAAACCGGTGAAACCTACGACTTGGTGGTCGTGGGAGGGGGAATCAGCGGCCTGGCCGCCGCGTATTTCTATCGCAAAAACGCCGGAGCTGCGGCGCGCATTTTGATCCTCGACAATCACGACGATTTTGGAGGCCACGCCAAGCGCAACGAATTCCGCGCAGGCAAGCGCATGCTGCTGAGCTATGGCGGCACGCAATCGATTGAGAGCCCAGGGGCCTACAGTCAGGTGGCGAAGGATCTGATCGCAGACGTGGGAATCCAAGTCGATCGTTTCTACAAGGACTACGATCGGAAGCTATACGCAAAGTTAGGCACCGCGGCGTTTTTCAACCAGGAAACATTCGGCCAAGACCGCCTGCTCACTGGCATGAACGCGACGCCGTGGCCAGAATTCCTCGCCAAGGCGCCGCTCTCCGACGCTGTTCGTCGCGATATCGCGCGCGTGTACACGGAAAAAGTGGATTATATGGCGGGCTTGTCGAAGGAACAAAAGCTCGCCAAGCTCGCGACCATCAGCTACGCGAACTATCTGACGAACTTCTGCAAGGTGACGCCGGAAGCGTTGCCCTTTTTCCAGACGTTTCCGCATGATTTGTTTGGAGTGGGCATCGACGCCGTCTCGGCGGCAGCGTGTTACACGAATCCCGACGACTACGAGTCCTTCACCTACCCGGGATTCGATGGGCTGGGATTTCCCGGAACGCGAAAAGGAAGAGCCATACATTTTTCATTTTCCCGACGGCAACGCATCGGTCGCGCGCTTGCTGGTGCGCTCGCTGATTCCCGGCGCAGTTCCCGGTACCACGATGGAAGACGTCGTCATCGCGCGCGCCGATTACGGCAAGCTCGATCAGCCGGAGGCCAAGGTCCGCCTACGGCTGAACAGCACGGTCGTACACGTTCAGCACGCGGAAGCTGACCGCGAATTCACCGAAAGAAGTGGAAGTCAGCTACATGCGAGGCGGCAAACTGCAATCGGTGCGCGGCAAGAATTGCGTCCTGGCGTGCTACAACATGATGATCCCGTACATTTGTCCGGAACTTCCCGAGAAACAGAAGGAGGCGCTGTCCTATCTGGTGAAGACGCCGCTGGTCTACACGCACGTGGCGCTGCGCAACTGGACTTCCTTTTCCAAATTAGGCGTGCATCAAATCGTTGCGCCGGGCAGCTATCACACCTATATCGCACTCGATTTCCCGGTGAGCCTCGGCCAGTACCAATTCCCGAGCAATCCCGAAGAACCCATGGTGTTGTTCCTGCTGCGCACTCCGTGCAGGCGAGGGCTTCCGATGCGCGATCAATATCGTGCCGGCCGCGTGGAATTGCTGGCGACGCCTTTTGCAACGTTCGAACGCAACATCCGCGATCAGTTGGCCAGAATGCTGGGCGCAGCGGGCTTCGACCCCGCACACGACATTGAGGGCATCACGGTCAATCGATGGGCGCACGGCTACGCCTACACGCCCAATTCGCTGTTCGATCCTGATTGGAAGGAAGAAGAAAAACCCTGGGTCATCGGCCGCAAGCCCTTCGGACGCATCGCCATCGCCAACTCCGACGCGGGCGCCAACGCCTACACCAACGAAGCCATCGACCAGGCGCACCGCGCGGTGACCGAACTCCTGGGGGCAGGCTGAGAGGCTCGATTTACAATCGGATCGGAGAACTTGCGGGAGAATTGGTAGCCCGGACGGGAGTCGAACCCGTAATCTTCACCTTGAGAGGGTGACGAGTTAACCGGTTACTCTACCGGGCCACGCGAAACAGTTTATCGTGTTCATGATCTTCCGGCAATCGAGGCCGGGCGCGGGGCGGTCAGCCGCTGCCAGTGAAAAGAACGTTACGTCTCGCTTGAGGTGTTGTCGCCGCGGCACGCCCGGTTTAGGATTTCGCGTGAGTTCTAATCAGCCCCGGTGTACTGTAGAGCCTCAAGGGCTTCGTGTCCGGCTCCGATCATCATGGCGAAAAAGATACGCATCGTCGTCTCGCTGACGACGAACGACAACGACTATCAGATCGAACAGGCGCAGTCCGCCGAACAGGCGGCGGCGCGACTTGGTGTTACGGCTGAAATCATCTATGCCGACAACGACGCCATCAACCAGAGCACCCAGATTCTGAAGGTCGTGCAGGCTCCGCCCGAACAGCGGCCGGATGCCATCGTCTTCGAGCCTGTCGGAGGCACCGCGCTGCCGCAAGTGGCCCGCGCTGCTGCAACTGCCGGAATTGGCTGGGCGGTGCTCAATCGGGACGCCACCTACCTCGACGAGCTTCGCAAAACCACCAGCGCACCGATGTTCGGTGTGAGCTCCGATCACCTTGAAATTGGCCGCCTGCAAGGCCGTCAGTTAGCGGCATTGCTGCCCAAAGGCGGTGCGGTCCTTTATATACAGGGCCCATCGGAAAACTCTGCGGCCAAGGAACGCACCGCCGGAATGCAGGAGACCAAGCCAGCGAACATTCAAGCGGTCATGTTGAAAGCGCAATGGACCGAAGAAAGTTCGCTGCGCGCGGTGCGTTCCTGGCTGAAGCTCACGACTTCACAGAAGTCGACCATGGACGCGGTGGCTGCGCAGGACGATTCGATGGCCATGGGCGCGCGAAAGGCCTTCCAGGAATTAACCAACGAAGTGGAGCGTGAACGCTGGTTGAAGCTTCCGTTCATCGGATGTGACGGCTTGCCCAACACGGGCCAGGCCTGGGTGAAGGGCGGCCAACTGACCGCCACCATATTCGTTCCCCCCAACACCGGGCAGGCCATCGAAATGATCGTGGACGCGATTCAAAACAGGAAACAACCGCCGGCCCGCGTGCTGGTTGCACCGCGCTCGATTCCGGCGCTGAACGCCCTCTCGCCTCGACGTCCGGCGTAGTTATTAGCCTGCGCGCACCAACCTTTCTCTCCCACAAAAGCAGCGTATAATGCCGCGGGTAAGTTTTGACTTGAAATTGTTCGGCCATCGCGGAGGCACAACCAGATGAACAGCGGACGCAAGTACGCAGGCATCGACAGGAGACAATTCCTCGCAACAACGGGAGGAAGCTTGCTCGCCGCCACTGGAGGAACCCTGCTGGCCTCGAGCGTTCCGGGCTCCGCAGCGATGACTTCTGGCGTCGAAGCCTCCGGACCATCACGCAAATCCCAAACGGCGGAACGTCCTCGTGGGGCTGACAAGTCCATGCGCAAGATCCCCATCGGGGTCTTCGACCCGGTGTACGGCAAAATGCCGCTGGACCAAATGCTTGACACGGTGAGCGCGCTGGGGCTGGAAGCGATGGAAATTGGTACGGGCGGCTACCCGGACAACCTGCATTGCCCACTCGACGAACTGATTGAGGACACTGCGAAGGCGAAGGCTTGGAAGAAGAAATTCGAGGACAAGGGAATTCAGGTTGCAACTCTGAGCTGCCACGGAAATCCGGTGCATCCGGATGCAAAACATGCGGCAAAAGACGCGGACACCTTTCGCAAAACCGTGCGGCTGGCGCAAATTCTGGATATCAAAGTGATCGTGACATTTTCCGGATGCCCCGGCGGCACTCCGACCGACGCGCAGCCCAACTGGATTACCTATCGCTGGCCGCCTGAATATGGGGAAATGCTGGACTGGCAATGGAAAGAAAAAGTCATTCCATACTGGAAGGAAGCCGCGAAATTCGCGCGCGATCACGGAATTCACAGGATCGCACTCGAAATGCACCCGAATTTCGTGGTCTACAATCCGCGAACACTGATGAAACTGCGCGAAGCCGTGGGCGAAGAGATCGGCGCGAATAACGATCTAAGCCATCTGTTCTGGCAGGGTTGCGATCCCGTCGAAGTGATTCATTTCCTTGGCAAGCAGGGCGCGATCTACCACGCGCACATGAAGGATACCGTAATGTTTCCGGGCAATGTGGCGAAGTATGGCGTGCTGAATTTTGCGCCGGATGTTGCGAGCCTGCCGGAAGCATCCGAGACATTTCGGGCGGTGGGCTATGGGCACGGCGCGGCGTTATGGAAGTCGATCGTGCAGGCGTATATGGACATCGGCTACGAAGGCATCCTCAGCATCGAGAATGAGGATCCAATTCTTGCGGGACCTGTCGGCGTCGAGCGCGCAGCGTGGGTGTTGAAGAATGTACGCAACGAATTGCTCGGCACGTGATGGGAACGTAGAGTCTGTGGCACATCCATTGCTGGCTGTGCGCGTAAGACAAAGCAATATCAATGGCGTAAAGCTGGAACCGGGGAGTCGCTGAATGGCGCAGGTGATTCGTTCGCCGAAGACTTACGATGTGATTGTGGTGGGTTCCGGTGCCGGTGGTGGGATGGCTGCGAAGATCCTGACCGAGGGCGGCCTGAACGTGGCGATGCTGGAAGCGGGCCCGCAAGTTCATCCGGAAAAAGACTTCAAGATGTTTATGTGGCCGTACGAGCTGGCGCATCGTGGCGTTGGTGTCGGCGGACGAGCGGCGGAAAATTTTGGCGAGTTTCTGGCGCCGAATGGCGCGTGGGAGATTGAGGGCGAGCCGTATACCTCCGCGCCCGGATCGGATTTCCGGTGGTTTCGTTCGCGGATTGTGGGCGGACGCACGAATCACTGGGGGCGGATTGCGCTGCGATTTTCTCCGATCGACTTCAAGTCTTACTCGCGCGATGGGCTCGGCTCGGATTGGCCCATCAGCTACGAGGATATCGCGCCTTACTACGACAAGGTGGAAGGCTACATCGGCGTGTTTGGGACGAAAGAAAATGTTTCGAGCGCGCCGGACGGTGTTTTCCTGCCTCCACCCAAGCCGCGCTGTACCGAATTGATCGTTAAGAAGGCCTGCGACAAGCTCAACATTATTTGCATTCCGTCGCGGCTGGCGATTCTCACGAAATCCGTAAATGGACGGCTGCCGTGCCACTATTGCGGGCAGTGCGGTCGTGGATGCACAACCGCGTCGAATTTCAGCTCGAGCCAGGTGCTGATTCCACCGGCGATGGCGACCGGCAAATTGACCTTGATCACCGACGCGATGGCGCGCGAGGTGCTGGTCGGCGCGGATGGCAAGGCGCAAGGCGTTTCCTATATCGATAAGACTACGCGTACGGAGAAGCGAATCAACGCGCGCGCGGTGGTGCTGGCAGCGAGCGCGTGTGAATCGGCCCGCTTGCTGCTCAATTCGAAGTCGTCTTCGTTTCCGAATGGTTTAGCGAATTCGTCCGGGACCGTAGGGAAATACTTGATGGATTCAGTGGGTAGCGGCGGGGAAGGTTATTTTCCGCAGCTTGAGAATATGACGCCGCATAATCACGATGGCACCGGCGGGATGCATATGTATATGCCGTGGTGGAAGTTTGACCGGAAGAATGACTTCCCCCGCGGCTACCATATCGAGTTTGGCGGCGGGCGGGACTTGCCGAACGTCGGAATGTTCAACGATCTTTGCCATCGGGAAGAAGGGTACGGCGTCGAGCTGAAGCGAAAAGCGCGCAAGCATTACGGCACGACCATCGGGTTCGCCGGGCGCGGAGAGATGATTCCGAATCCGGATACGTATTGCGAGATCGATCCGGACGTTGTGGACGAGTTCGGCATCCCGGTTTTGCGATTTCATTTCAAGTGGTCGGAATATGAATTGCGGCAGGCTAAGGATATGCAGGAGACGTTTCGGGCGATTGTGGAAATGGCTGGCGGGCAGTACTTGACGAAGGCTCCTATCGATGGGCCGCGGGCTTTCGGGATTGACCTGGGCGGAAAGATCATTCACGAAGTGGGGACGGCGCGGATGGGGGCTGATCCGAAGACTTCGGTGTTGAATGGATATTGCCAGGCGCACGATGTGAAGAATCTTTTCGTTACCGATGGGGCATCCTTGGTTACGAATCCAGACAAGAATCCGACTTTGACGATCATGGCGCTTTCCTGGCGGGCTTCTGAGTACCTTTTGACTGAGGCTACTAAGGGCAACATCTAGGAGAAAACACAACGCAGAGGGCGCTGAAATTCGCGGTGAAAGAGGAAGAGAGAAGCGGAATTTGCCACAGAGTGCACGGATTACACGGAGAAAGTACACGGAGAAAGTACACGGAGAAAGTACACGGAGAAAGTACACGGAGAAGAGGATGGGATCGCAGGGAGTTTCACGGCGGGATGTCTTAAGGTCGCTGGCGATTGGGGCTGCGGGTGGGTCGGTGTTGCAGATGATTCCGGCTCAGGCGGCAGAGTATGCGCACGAGCTTGTGCAGAAAGAGAAGGCGGCTTCGGCGGCGGGCAAGTACACCCCTAAATATTTTTCGGCGCATCTGTATGAGACGCTGACATCGCTGTGCGACACGATTATTCCCAAGGACGACCGTTCGGGTGGAGCGGTGGAAGCCGGGGCGCCGGAGTTTATCGATCTTTTGACCAGCGAGAATGAAAAGTTCCAGACGCAGTTAGGCGGCGGATTAATGTGGCTCGATAATTTCTGCGTGGATCGGTACGGGAAGGTGTATCTGGAGTGCGCGCCGGAACAGCGGAAGGAAGTTTTGGATTTGATCGCTTACCGCAAGAATGAGAGAGAGATTCCGGGGCTCAGTTCGGGCGTTGCGTTCTTTGCGTCTCTTCGCAATATGACTTGCGATGGGTTTTATACCAGCAAGATTGGGATCGCGGATTTGCAATACATTGGGAATACTTCGCTGCACGAGTTTCCTGGTTGCCCGCCGGTACCGGAGACTAGAAGCTAGACGGTATCGGAGGCTTGGGATCGGAGATTGCCTCCTTATCGCGATCGCAGCGTCGAAAAATCGGACCTCAGCGGCTGAAGCCGGTTTGAAGGTCGAGAAATTGCGGCACGGCTAAAGCCGTGCCCTGACGTATGCGCGGACCACGCGCCGGGCTAAAGCCCAGCGCCCACATCTTCTGGCACCGGCTGACGCCGGGTTGATACACGAGCGTCTGCGGCACGGGTGAACAGTTGCGGCGGAACGAAGCCTCTGCTTCTAGATATAACGTGTGCCCATGTTGACGCCGGGCGGGGCAAGCCCCGCCCCTACAAGGTATTAGGACCGGGGAGCTGTATTAAGACCGGGGCAGCGGTTTCAGGTTTGCTGGGGTTGACTGGGACACAGATCCTTCGTCCCTCAGGGCAAGCACGAGTGTCTGTGCTACCAGACGCGGCAGACTTTTTCTGGGGGCTTGACCATGGGTTGGCCTGGTTTGCAAGCGAAGGCTTGTGCGAATTCGGGCATGTTCACGACTACGCCGTTGATGCGGTATTGGGCGGGAGAGTGGGGATCGACCTGGGCGCGCATGCGTAGGTCTTCGGGGCGTTCGTTGGCGCAGTCCCACTGGGCGTAGCCGATGAAGAAACGCTGCTCTGGCGTGAGGCCGTCGATCGGTTGCAGGTTTTTATCTTTGGTGGCGGACTTCCAGGCAATGTAGGCGAGAATTTCGCCGCCAAGATCGGCAACGTCTTCCCCCATGGTGAGTTTGCCGTTGATGTGGACATCGTCGACGACGACGTAAGACGAATACTGGTCGCTGATGCATTTCGTGCGCTCGTCGAATTTCTCGCGATCCGCTTTGGTCCACCAATTCTTCAGGTTCCCTTGAGCGTCGAACTGGCTGCCTTCGTCGTCGAAACCGTGGGTCAGTTCGTGGCCGATGGTGCCGCCGGTATTGCCATAGTTGGGGGCGTCGTCCATCTTGGCGTCGTAGAGGGGCGGTTGGAGGACTCCCGCTGGGAAGTTGATGTCGTTCATTTGGGGATTATAGTAAGCGTCTACCGTGGGCGGCGAGATGTCCCACTCGCCGCGGTCGACGGGCTTGCCGATTTTGGCGATGTCGCGACGGTGCTCGAATGCCACGGCGTTGTGGACGTCACCGATGAAATCGTTGCGTGTGATGGTTACGGAACTGTAGTCGCGCCATTTGTCGGGATAACCGATCTTGTTGCGAATACCGTGGAGCTTGACGATGGCTTGCTGCTTGGTTTCCGGGCTCATCCAGTCCAGGCTCCGGATGCGTAGCTCCATGGCGGCTTCGATTTGCTGGACCATTTCCAGAGTGCGTTGTTTCAGCTCCGGAGAAAACACCTTGCGAACGTAGGCCTGGCCCAAGGCCTCCCCCAGATCGCGGTCGGTATATTGAACGCAGCGCTTCCAGCGCGGCTGCATTTCCTTCGCGCCGCGCAAATACTTGCGGTAGAAATCAAAGTTCTCTTGGACGAAATTGGCAGAAAGATATGGCGAGGACTGGTCGGCTACGTGGAATCGCAGATAGGTTTTCCAGTTTTCCAGTGGTTCGGATGCAAGTTGGGCATTGACCTGTTTAAAGAAGGCAGGGGCGCTGACGTTGAGGATGGCGATCTGGGGATACTGCAGCTGGCTGTAGTAGGTTTGCCAGTCGAAATTCGGCGTGAGTTTCTCCAGCGCCGGAAGATCCATTTTATTCTTCAGCTTGTAGGGATCGCGTCGTTCGACTTGGGTGAGCGATGCTTTGGCTAGAGCGGTCTCCATGCGCATCACGGTCTGTGCGTTGTTTTTGGCGGTCTCCGGGTTGTCGCCGAGCAGCTCGAAGACTTTCTGGACATGTTGCACATAGCGATCGCGAGTCTCCTTGGATTTCGCGTCGTCTTTGGTGTAGTAGTCGCGATCGGGGAGGCCAAGGCCGCCTTGATCCAGCGAGGCAATGATCTGTTCGGAGTTGTCGGGATCCTGGTCGGAGCCGCCGCCGAAGAGCACGGATCCGCTGAAGTTGAGCTGGAGTTGCGCGACCACCGACGCGATGTCATGTACGGATTTCAGGCGGGCAACGGCCTCGAGCTGCGGCTTGATGGCGTCAATTCCGCGAGTCTCGATGGCGGACTCGTCGATGCAGGCTGCGTAGAAGTCGCCGATTTTCTGACTGACCGCATCTCGCTGGCCGGAGTTGGCGGCGGCTTGCTCCAGGATGCCCCGGAGAAAGTTCAGATTGTCCTGGTAGAGTTTGGCGTAGACGCTCCAGGAAGTTTGGTCGGGCGGGATGGGATTCTGCTGCTTCCAACGCCCGCAGGAATATCGGTAGAGATTCACGCAAGGGTCGACGGATTTATCGATGGATGTGAGATCAAGGCTCGGTGAGTAGGGGAGTTCGGGGGTGCTGGAGGCTTGCGGGCGGGCAGGCGAGGCAAAGAGCAGCGCCAGGGCGGAGAGGCAGAGAACCAGCGTGATCTTCATGGGCACCTTTCGTTGAGACGTGATCGCGGTTTGCAAGCGGCGCACTATGGTAATGGGACGGATGGATTTTTCCAATCTGAAAAAAGACGGCGAGGCTTACGTTAGGTCTTCTAGAATTGACGCGCGAGCTGCAAAAAGGATTTCGAGATGAGCATTCGTATTCGTGTGGCAACGCCTGAGGATGTGCCGGTATTGCGCGAATTGATTGAGGCCTCTGTCCGGGAGTTGCAGGCTGGGGACTATACGGCGGCGCAAAGGGAGGCGGCGCTGCGGACTGTTTTCGGCGTGGATAGCCAGTTGATTGCGGATGGAACGTACCTTGTGGCGGAGGCACCGGATCTGGAGGGTGAGAACCGGCTGAAACCGGCTATCGCGGGTTGCGGGGGCTGGAGTAAGCGGAAGACGCTTTATGGCGGGGATCGTTGGACGCAACGGGAGGATTCGTTGCTGGATCCTGAACGGGACGCGGCCAAGATACGAGCCTTCTTTGTGCATCCGGCCTGGGCGCGGCGCGGGGTGGGGACCTTGATATTGGAGGCTTGCGAGGCGGCTGCGCGGGAGGCGGGGTTTCGGCGGTATGAGATGGGGGCGACCTTGACGGGGGCGAAGTTGTTTGGACTGAAGGGGTATGTCGAGGTGAAGCGGGTTGCGGTGCCTTTGGATAATGGGGAATCGTTGCCCGTGATTCATATGGAGAAGGATGGGAGATGAGGTGAGATAGGAACGGCCCCGGCCTGGGATTCGGGCGCGTAATCGCTGCGCCGACAATTGTGCACGGTAGGTTGACGCCGGGCGGAGCCTTTCGAGGCTCAGGGCCAACAAGCCCCGGCCCTACAAGGGCGGGGCGCGAACGCTAGAAGTGGAGTTTGGAGAGGTACTCGTAGCTGGCTTTGGGATCGTCCAGCGATTTGGCCTCGTCGTTTTCTACGAAGTAATGCTCGATGCCTGCTTTGCCGGAGTGGGCGAAAATATTCTTCCAGTCGATGGAGCCACTTCCTACGTTTGCAATATGACCTGTTACGGCGTGGCCTACTGCGCCTTCGTTGCCGCCTGGGTCGGAGCCTTCTTTGCTCCAGTCTTTCACGTGAACTAGCGGGAAGCGGCCGGGGTATTTGTTGAAATAGGCGATGGGATCCTGGCCACCTACGGTGATCCAACAGAGATCCATTTCGATTTTTACGAACTTGGGGTCGGTTTGCGCCAGAAGGTAATCGAAGGGGAGCTTTCCGTCGAGGCCATCGACTTTTTCAAACTCGAAAGAATGATTGTGGTAGGCGAATTGGATGCCGGCTTTTTTCGTGACTTCGCCAACCTTGTTGCAGGATTCGGCGAGGAGCTTGTAGCCGTCGGCGGTGCGCGACTTTGCATCGAGATAGGGGCAGACCAAAAATTTCTGGCCGATGATGTTTGCGCCGTCGATGATCTCCTGCAGATCGGTTTCGAGGGCCGGCGTTTTGCCCGCGGCGTTCGGCGGCGGTTGCATGGGATGGTGGGCGGACGGCGAGGTGAGGCCGTTCGAATCGAGGACGGCGCGCACTTCTTTGGGAGTCTTGCCGTAATAGCCGGCGAATTCGACTTCTTTGTAGCCGATTTTCGCGACGCCGGCGATGGTGCCCTCGAAGTCTTGCTTCATGAGACTGCGCACGGTGTAGAGCTGCAGGCCCACACGATCGATGTGATGGACGGCTGCGGCGGCCCAACTTGGCTTCGCGGCGGCGGTGACAATAGCAGTGGCGATGGATGTTTCGATGAAGGTTCGTCGGTTCATGGCGGGAGAGAGTGTACTCCTTTCGGCGCTTGCGTGGGAGTGGGTGCGAAAAAAAAGGCGGCTCTCTCGCGAGAGCCGCCTTTCGTTATGGGGTGTAGTTATTAGAAGTAGAAGCGCAAGCCGAATTGCATGCGGCGTGGCGCGTGTGTGCCGGTCAGGTGCAGGAAATTCGAGCTGTTGAGGTTCGCGCCCGGATCACCGGTATCCATAGCAGCGATGTTCGTTCGCGCCAAGGGACTGGTTGTCGATTTGGTTGAATTGGGTGTGGTTGAACAGGTTGAACAGTTCCCATTTGAAGTCAAAGCCCATGCGTTCGTTGATGGCGAAACGCTTGGAAAGGCCAGCGTCGAAGTTCAAGCGGCCCGGGAAATTCAAGGTGTCGCGGCCGACAGTGCCGTAGGTTAACCCTGTGGGCAGGCGCGAAAGCCGCGGGGTTGAAGATGACGGGCCCGCGGACGTCGGGGAACTCGGTCTGCGGCAAGCTGGCGTTGGGGTTGCCAACCAAATCGGGACGAGAAAGTACGGTGCTGACACCGTTCCCGGTGCCGGCGTTGTCGGAGTACGTGGTCCCATTGGTCACGGTGAAGGGAAGACCCGACTGGGCGACGGTGATGCCGGAAATCTGCCAGCCGCCAAGTAGAGTGTGCGTCAGGCCTGATCCCTTAAAGAAAGGCAAGCCGTAGACGTAGCTGACGGAAAAGTTATGACGCAAGTCGAAAGTGGAGCTGGCCCGATTCGCGGCGGGGTCAAAGGAATTCACGAACGCGGTGTCGGAGCGGTCGGACGAATCGTCGATCGAATGGCTGTAGGTATACGCCATACTCAGGGTCAGATCTCCCACGGTGCGTTGTGCGGAGACCTGGAGGGCGTGGTAGATGGAGTTAGCTTGATCCTTGAGCTGCGTGATGTTGCTGAAGCCCGGGAAGAAGGTCCGGAGCGCGTCAGCACTGTTGCCGCAGGCGACCCACAGATTTGGCACCGCTGCGGCTGGCACGGGAGTGCCGTTACCCAGCGTGGCGGCAGTGGGGAGACCGGCTGGCGTTGGTGGTAAAGTTTGCGCAATCCGGCGCCGACAATGGGCGTCCCTGCCGGGTACGGGTTGCTGCCCGCGGGTACCGGCACGAGTTGGTTCGGGTTACTAAGCAGGGTAAGGTGAGTGCCTTTGCTGCCCACGTACGCGACGGAAAGAACTACGTGAGACGGGAGTTCCTTCTGCACGTTGAGGTTCCACTGCTGCACGTAGGGCCAGATGGCCTTGTTGGGAATGGAATTAACGGACAACGGAAAGAGCAACCCGCCGCCACCGATGTTGCCGTATCCCACGACGTTAACCTGCGATGAGGTGAGGGCGCACCGGCGGCGAACCTTCCAGAGATTCGGTATTGCCTTCGTTGCCGTTGGTGTGTTCGAAGAAGACGCCATAGCCGCCGCGGATGGCCATCTTGCCGTCACCCTTGGGGTCCCACGCGAAGCCCAGGCGCGGAGCGGGATTGAAAAGGTGGCCCGACAAACAGCCGGCGTTAGAAGATGGGCCGACGGTGGCCGCCGAGAAACCAGGGACGACGAAGGTTCCTCCCTTGCCGCCGCACTGGATAATGCCATTGAGCGGATTGCCGGTACCAGGTGCGAGGGCTCCTGCGCTGCCGGTTACGTTTCCGTGTGTGTCGATCGCGGGAGAGGCGCCCGCAACAAAGGCGGTAGGTTCGAAGTTAAAGGCGTCTTGATACTTCTCACGGTAGGTTCCAAAAAGGCTCACACGCAAGCCGAGGTTGAGGGTGAATTTCTTGGTGACGCGCCAGTCGTCCTGGAAGTAGGGTTCGAAGATCTTGTAGCGGTTGTAATACTTAACGGTAGCGTTGGACTGCTTGTAGCTGGCGATATTTCCCATCAGCAAATCCGCGAACGAATTACCCGTGCTGATAGGGGATGAGGTGTTGAAAGTCAGCAGGCCCTGAACATTGACGTACTGTCTTCATTTTTTTGCGCGGCGACGAAATAGGCGCCGAACTGGAAAGTGTGAGTGCCGACGATCTTGGTCACATTGTCGCGATAGGTGTATGTGGGATTGGCGTTGTTCCAGGGGAAGTATCCGGTGTCCTGGCCGAAGCTACCGCCATAGGCAGTGTTGGATTGCAGCTGAATGGCAGGCAGCTTTCCGCCGAAGCCGTTGTCGAAGAGCGAGCCCATCGCAAACCCGGCGGGAAACGCTGGGGCATTCAAGGCGGTGAGGAAAATATGGTCGGCGGTGTAGCTAGCGACGAATTCATTCAATAGGGTAGGCGTCACGTTGGCGGTAAGGCGCGCCACAAAACTCGTGCCCGGGCCAACGAAGTTGGTATTGATGTTGTTGAAGCTGGAAGTTCCCACTGCCCCAGAGAGGATTGGCGTACGACGGTTGACCAGGAATCGTGGATGTAGCGGAACGTCAAGCGGTAGTTGTCGGTAATGTTGTGATCGACGCGGACCAGTTCTTCGCGCCAAGTGGTTGGAAGCGAAACGGTCTGAGCGAACGAAGGGAAGCCGGCGTTGGTGGTGTTGGGCATCGGGATAAGCGCCTCAAGGGCTTGTCCAACAGCGCTGATCGGCACCGCCGCGGGATTTGGAACGTTAGGACAATCGGGACCGGGGCACAGGTCCGAAAAATTCCCGCCGCGTTCGGCAACAGATGGAACGTTTTGACGTAATCGCGTTGGGGTTCTTCTCTCTCCGCCATTCCTGAGAAAAGAAGAAGAAGGTCTTTCTCTTGTCGGTGTTGTAGTGGTGCGGAATGTATACCGGGCCGCCGACGGTATAGCCGAAGTCGTGCTTCTTGTAAGGCGGGTTGGGGTCGCCGGGTTCGCCGCCGGATGCCCATGGTTTGGCGTTGAAGAAGTCATTGCGCAGGTATTCGAAGGCGCTGCCGTGGAAGGAGCTGCCCCCGGACTTGGTCTCGACTTCGATGGTGCCGGAGCCGTTGCGGCCATACTGCGCGCCATACGTGGAGGTCAACACCTTGAATTCGGCGATGGCTTCGATGTTGGGATAGACGTTCAGCGTGGAATTGCTGCCGTTGTCCATGTTGTCGCCGCCGTCCAGCTCCCAGTTGTTGTACTCGGTGCGGCCGCCATTCATGCTGTACGCGACGTTACCGTGGACGCCGACGGTGCCTTCGTCCTGGTATGGTCTGGCTGACGACGCCGGGAGTGAGGGTCACGAGCTGGGTGAAATTGCGGCCATTCAGCTCCAACTGGTTGACTTGTTTGCCGCTGATCGTGGTGCTGATTTCCGAGGAGGCGGTCTCGACCTGAGCCACGCTCTCGCCGGTGACGACGACTTCTTCGGAGACGGAGCCGACGGTCAACTGCACGTCCACACGGATTTTCTGCGCGACGTCCAACACCACGCCGTGGGCCGTGTACTTCTGAAAGCCCTTGGCGGTTACGCTGAGGTCGTAGCTGGCGCCCGGCAAACCGGCGGCGACGTAAGCGCCGTCACTGTTCGTGACGGTGGCGCGAGTCAGGCTGCCGGCGGTGCTGGTGATGATGATTTCGGCGCCGGCAACGGCTGCGCCGCTCTTGTCCGAAACGGTGCCGCTGATGGAGCCGGTGTCTTGCGCGCTCGCGAGAAACGGAAGACACAGGACTAGAATGGCGCAAGGCAGAATCTTCAGGAGCGTCGCACAGCTGATGAAATGCAGAAAGCCGCCGGTATTACGGGGATGAGAATGTCCCTTCACTTTAGTACCTCCGGAGAGTCTTAGATTGAAAGCTCGGAAACGTGAGGGAAGACTGGTTCTGCGATTTCGCGAAATAGTGCTTCGCCACTCGCCGGATACCACTCATTCGGAAAGCCCCCACCACTCGACGGGTATACCCAAGCACCAGACGGTTATTAAAACGAGTTAATATGGCATTATTGCGTTGTTGTCAAGAGGGATTTTTTGCATCGGTCTCAATTAGGATAATGAGGGGAGGGCGAATTGGCGCGATCGGGGCTAATCGGGGAAAAACGGCCTTAGCATTGCGAGGCGCAGCTTGAATTCGAGGTGTCGCCGCTGGACACTACGTCGGATGAATTCGATGACTTCCAGAGGACTGGCGCTTCTGCATTTGCCTGGCTGCCGCTGGCGAGTGACTGCGGTCGGGAGCGGCAACGCGGGGTCCGATTCGGTCCGGGCTCGCCAGACGGAACGCAGGAAGTGCCGCATCCTCGGCAGCGAGCGCGCACGTCGATGCCGAAGGCTTCGTTCGCCAAGGGCAAGCTGCGTTGCAACGAGGCGACCTGGATGGTGCGGAAGCGGCTTTCGGGACGTGACTTGCCGCGGATCCCACGGCTGCGGCGGCGTATTCGAACCTCGGGGTCATCGCTATGCGCCGCAAAGATTGGGATCGCGCGCTGAAGCTTGCTGCAGAAAGCGGAAAAACTCGAACCGGCCTGCCGGGAATCCGGCTGAACATCGGGCTGGTGAAATATCGGCGCGGCGATTATCCGGGAGCGGTGGCGCCGCTGGCGTCTGTGGTTCGAGACCAACCGAACTCGTTCCAGGCGCGGTATTTGCTGGGCCTTTGCTATGTCTTCACCGTGCATTACGCCGAGGCAGTTTCCGTGTTGGAACCGCTGTGGCCGCAGGCGTCCGATAATTTCATGTACCTCTATGTTCTGGGAATTGCCGCGCACAATGCTGGTCAGAAAGAACTCGATGAGAAGGCGCTCGCGCGTTTGGTGGACGTAGGCCGCGACAATCCGGAATTTCATCTCATTCTGGGCAAGGCGTATCTGAACCGTGAGGAACCCGACAAAGCCATCGTGGAATTGCAGCGTGCCGAGAGCGTGAATCCGGACATGCCGTTCCTGCATTTTGGGCTCGGGATCGCCTATATGCGCACCAATGACAACGAACGTGCGGAAGCGGAATTTCGCAAAGAGATCGCGGTTGAGCCGGGTTCGGCTGACATTTACGAGCAGCTTGGCGAGTTTTATTTGAAGGTAGGAAAGGATGACGGAAGCCGAAAAGGAATTTGAGGAGGCGTTGCGGCATAACCCGCGGATGCCGGGGTCGCTATTCGGATTGGCTAAGATCCACGTCCGGCAGGATAAATATCAACAGGCGCTGCCGGAGATTGATCGAGCGGTGCGTCTGGCGCCGGACAGCCAGAACGTTCACTTCATGCGCGGGCGCATTCTGATGAAGCTGGGACGACGCGAAGAAGCGCAGAAGGAGATGATCGCAGCAAAGAAGCTGATCGATACCTCGCACGACAAGGAAAAAGAGCCCGGTGCGATGGACGAAGACCGCGTGAGGAATCCGGAGTTGGCGCAGCCACCGCAATAGTGGCGGGGCTTTGAGGTTGGTGGATGCGCGCGACCAGGCGAGTTCATTCGGGGCGTCGGTTGCTTTTTGGGCCGCAGATTGTGCCAAGACGCGACGGCCGGGCGGGCCCTTCGAAGATCAGGGTAAACAGCCCCGCCCCTACACGGAACTCTAAGGGCGGGGCTTGCCAGGGGCCGCGGGCCCGTTCGATGCACTCCGCGACGGCCAGGACCAGTTCCTCTTCGTGCGGGCGTCCAATCACTTGCACTCCGATGGGCAAACCTTCCGGCGACACTCCGACGGGAACGGAGGCGCCTGGGCAACCTGCAAGGTTTAGCCACTGCGAATGGCGCATGGATGTGCGATAGCAGTGCGGGGAATCCGGGCGATACGTTCCTTCGCCGTGACGAAATGCGGGGGACGAGGAAACCGGGGAGAGCAGGATGGGGACATCCTGCAACTGTCTGAGGATTTCAGCGCGGACGTTATCGCGAGCGGCGCAGGCTGAAAAGAGCGCGTCGAGCGTAATGGGGTTCTCAGGCGCGGCGTAGGAGAGATACTCGCGGAGGATCGGGCTGAGTTGTTCTTCGTGGCCTTCAACCGTTGGAGCGAACAGATGCGCGACGACCGGCCCGAAGAAAAACCACCAGATTTCGAGGGCGCGGTCGAGTCCCGAGAGTTGAAATGGTTCGACGGAAAATCCCTGGTCCGCCAAGAGGGCCGCCGCCTTTTCGTACTGCGGCCTCTGTTTCCGGCGAAGCTTTGGGAAGCGCGCTGCTCTCCAGCAGACCGATGCGCAGGTCTTTCAACTGCGTGTTACCATCAATGTTCGAAAGCGGCACCGGCGCTGACAGGGCGTCGCCGGGATCGGGTCCGGCCAATACTTCGAACAAAGCGCGGACATCGGCGATTGTTCGCGCCATCGGCCCTACGACGCCGAGCCAGGAAAGCAAGCCTGCGCCCGGCGGAAAATGTCCGGTGGATGGCACGCGACCCGGAGTGGGCTTTAATCCACAAATGCCCGAAAAATGTGCTGGAACGCGGATGGAGCCGCCGCCATCGCTTCCGACTCCGCCGAACGAGCAACCCGAGGCGATCGCAGCTACTTCGCCGCCGCTGGATCCGCCGGGGTTCGCGAGAGATCCCAAGGATTGCTGGTTTTTCCGATCAGCAGATTGTCGCTTTCATAGGCCATCAGGAATTCGGGGGTATTGGTATTGCCGAGGATGATCGCGCCGGCCGCACGCAGGCGAGCGACCAGCGGCGCATCGTGTTGCGGCACGTAGTCCTTGCGGAGCAGCGAGCCCGCCGGGCAAGGCAATCCTGCTACGTCGATGTTGCCCTTGATCGTGACCGGCACGCCGTGGAGCGAGCCGAGCGCGTCGTTCGCGCGTTATCGCGGAGTCCGCCTTTCGCGCTTGCACCCTGGCACCTTGCGCGTCGAGGTGCGCAAATGCGCGCAACTTCGGGTCGAGCATGGAAATTCGTTCGAGCGTCGCCTCGACAAGTTCCGTGGCTGAAATCGCACGCGTACGAATTGCCGCCGTAACGTCTGAAATTGTCGAAAAGGGAGAAAAGTTCATAGATTTTGCTTCGTGAATCTCCATCTCGAAACTTCGGCGGTCAATTCTCGCAGATAGAGCGAATTCAGCGAAAACAATTGACGGTGCCGCAGGGAGCCGGGAGAATCAAAAAGGTACTTTGTCGCCGGAGCGCCGTGAAGCGCCGGTTCGACGAAAGAGAGTTTCGCGACCAAAGAAAGACATATCTGATGCCAAGATACAATCCGCGCACGAGTTTGTTCGTGATCGCCAGCATTCTATCGATTTGCGCGGTCGTCACGCTCGCGTTGCGCTCCCGATCCGCGCGCGCTCAGGAAGCACCCGCTACGAAATCAGCCGCCGCACAGAACAACGCCGCCGGCGCGACGGACGCGCTGCGGTTCAATACGCTGGGCGTTGCGTATATGAATCAGCAGAAATTTGCTGATGCTCAGAAGA
Organism: uncultured Acidobacteriota bacterium; assembly: GCA_963832615.1. Classification (GTDB taxonomy): domain Bacteria; phylum Acidobacteriota; class Terriglobia; order Acidiferrales; family UBA7541; genus Acidiferrum. The sequence goes on along the minus strand of CAWHVA010000027.1, from coordinate 223,219 downwards.
AATTCGAGCAGGCGCTGGCCGCCGATCCAAAGTTCGCCGTGGCTCGCCTCAACCTCGGCGTGGCGCTTCTCAGTCAGCAGAAACTCGAGGCGGCCCGCGCCGCGCTTGAGGAAGCTGCCCGCCAGCTTCCGCAAGATCCGTACGCCTGGTATAACCTCGGACTTGTATATAAAGATTCGAGCGAAATCGAAAAAGGCATTGCTGCTTTCCAGCACGTCACCGAGCTTACGCCCGAAGCGGACGGTTTCTATTTTGTCGGTTATTTGCAGTCTCAAGCGCAACATTACGACGAAGCCGTCGCCGCTTTTCAGAAAGCGCTCGCTGCCTACCCGTTTCATGCGTCGGCCGAGTTCGGCCTTGCGCGCGCGTATCAACGCAAAGGCGACGCGGCTGCCGCGCGCGAGCACCTTGCCCGCTTTCAGAAAATCACCACCGAACATTTGGGTACGCCCTTTGGTGCGGGCTATGGAGATCAAGGCCGCTATTCGCTCGCGGAACTCGCGCGCAGCCCGATAGCGTCCGCCCCGCCGCGATCAAGGTCACGTTCAAGGAGCAGCCCGTCGTCGCAACTCCCGCAAGCGGCGGAGCCGCACCGCTGGGTCCAAGTGCGGGAGCCTGCTTCATCGATTACGACGGCGACGGCAAGCCCGATCTCTTCCTGGTAAGCGCGACGGCTGATGGAACGAGCCGATTGCTCCACAATCTCGGCGGTGGGCGCTTCGCGGATGTCACGATGGCGGCAGGGCTCGATCTACGAGGCAGCGGTCTGGGCTGTGCCGCCGGGGATTTCGACAACGATGGCCACACCGATCTCGCGGTTTGCCTGAGCGACGGCATCCATCTGCTGCGAAATATAAGGCGACGGCAAATTCGCGGATGTCACGCAGAGCCGTCGGTATCCGGCGCGAAAAGGGCTGCGTTGGCGTCACGTTCGTGGACTACGATCACGATGGCGACCTGGACTTGTATGTGACATCTCTGCCCACCACCGCCGCTTCACGCGACGACAGCCCACAATGTGCTCTGGCGCAACAACGGCAACAGCACTTTTACTGATGTTTCCGAACAGACTGCGCTCAATTTCGACGCTACCGGCGCGGGGCTGGTCACTACCGATTTCAACAATGATCGCGCTATCGATTTTGTGTTTGCCGGAGGTTCGGCCGGCGCTTCGATCTATTTGAATCCGCGCGAAGGGAAGATTCACTGCCGTCGGCCGCCATCGATTTCAAAAAAGAAAACCTGCCTCCCGCGGTCGGTGTGATGGCTTTCGACTTCGACAAAGACGGCTGGATGGATTTGGCATTCACGCATGCCGGCGCACCTGGTATTAGTTTGTGGCGCAACATCGAGGGAAACGCCTTGAGCGCGTGAAATTGCCCGATGTTCCCTGGGAGCGCGGGTGGGGAATCTCCGCGATTGATTACGACAATGATGGCTGGCTCGATCTCGTCGCGGTCGGGGAGACCGCCAGCGGCGGAGAGCTGCGCTTGCTCCGGAATCTCGGCACCAGCGGTTGGGCCGACGTAACGAAAGATGTGCATCTCGATGCGGTGAAGCTGACGCAACCTCGCGCTATTGCGGTTGCTGATGTTGCGGGCGACGGCAATCCCGATCTGATCGTCACGCAGCTGGGCGGCGCTCCGCTTTTGCTTGCGCAGCGAAGGCGCCAATCAACACGCGTGGATGCGCATCGACCTGAAAGCGCTCAACGACAACAAGAGCGCGATTGGCACGAAAGTTGAACTGTACGCGGGAGCCCTCTATCAAAAGTGGGAAGTGGCGGGAGCCTCCGGCTATCTGGGGCAAAACGCTCCGTCGATTCTCGCGGTCTGGATACGGAGAAAAACGCGAAGTCCTGCGACTGTTGTGGCCCACCGGCGTGCCCCAGGACGAAATCAATCTCGCGGCGAAAAAGGAGCAAAGCATTGCCGAGTTAGATCGCCGGGGCAGCTCCTGCCCGGTTCTATTTTCATGGAACGGCCGCGAATTTGAATTCATCGCGGACATGATTGGTCCTGGCGTTGTCGGCCATTGGGTCGCACCGGGTGAACGCGATGTTCCCGATCCGGACGAATATTTGAAGGTCGATGCGCGCAGTGTCCGCCCTCGCAATGGTCTCCTCAGTTTCCGCTTCATGGAGCCGATGGAAGAAACCGTCTATCTCGATCAGGTTCGTCTTCTGGCGATCGATCATCCCGGCGACCTACGACGTTTACCCGAATGAGCGATTTGTCAGCGCCCCGCCGTTTCCGGAATTCCGCGTGATCGCCAGCGAAGATGCTCATCCGCCTGCGGGCGCGTGGGACGACAGTGGCAACGACGTTCTGCCGCTGATCGCGAAGCGCGATCGCAAGTACGTCACCAGCTTTGAAGAGCTGCCCTTCGCCGGCTTCGCCAAACTTCACTATCTTGAGCTCGATCTGGGCGCTTGGGACGCGAACAAGCCACTGCGCTTGATCCTCGACGGGTACACCGACTATTTCACCGCGACCTCCATGTATTCCGCCGATCAGGCCGGCATCAAAGTGATTGCGCCTTACGTCGAGGCCCAGGACGCAAACGGAAAATGGATCCGTGTGGTTGATGACATGGGTTTCCCTGCTGGTCTCGAACGCACGATGGTGACGGACCTGACCGGCAAACTCCCGCCGGGCACGCGGCGCATCCGCATCGTCAACAATCTGAAAATCTATTGGGACGCGATTCGTATCGACCAGACACCCGAGCCGCAAGACGTTCGAGTCGCGGAAGTCCCGCTCGCCAACGCCGCACTCGACTATCTAGGCTACCCGCGCGAAATCCGGCTCACGCCCGCGAGTGATACGACCTACTCCTACACGCAGCGCAGCATGACCGGTCCCTATGCGCACGCGGCCGGAAATTACACGCGTTACGGCGATGTGCACGATCTGCTGAGCCGCTCGGATGACCGTTTTGTCGTCTTTGGTTCCGGTGAAGGGGTGAAGCTGAACTTCGATCCGCGGCAATCTCCCGGCACTGCCGGCGGGCTGGGTGCGCGATTACTTTTTTTATGCTGACGGCTTCGAGAAGGATCTGGACTTCTACGCGGCGCATGCCTTTACGGTCGAGCCGCTCCCGCGCCATTCGCCGCTTTCGTATCCCTATCCCGCCGGCAAAGACTATCCCGCCGACGCCGAACATCAACAGTATCAGTTGGACTACAACACCAGGCAGCGTTCTGACCGACTGCCGCTGGATCTGCGCTACCACTATTCGCCGAAATAACCGCCACACCGCCACACCGAAAACAATAACAGTTGCGCCGCTCGCCGCCGTGCGCTCAGTCCTTCTCCGCAAGCAGCGTATCGCGTATTTCGTTGAGTTCCTTTTTCTTCTTTTTGTCGACGTCCGGAAACGCCAAATTCAGCTCGCTAAGCGCCTCTACAATCGCCGACGCTACCACCAGTCGCGTAAACCACTTGTTGTCTGACGGAACAACGTACCACGGCGCATGCTTTGTGGCTGTGTTCTGAACCACCTCCTCATACACTTCTCTGTAGTCTTTCCAGAAACCGCGCTCCTTGATGTCATCCATCGAAAATTTCCAATTCTTTTGGGAGTCTTCCAGACGCTCCAGAAACCTCTTCTTCTGTTCTTCCTTCGAGATGTGAAAGAAGAACTTCCGAATCACCACCCCGTTCCGCGTCAAATACCGCTCGAAGGCGTTGATATCCTCGTACCTTTCGGCCCAGATGTGCTTTGTCACCAGTGGGTCCGGAAGACGCTCGTTTCTCAACAGCATGGGGTGCACGCGAACGATCAACATCTCCTCGTAGTATGAGCGATTAAAAATCCCGATCTTTCCCCGCTCGGGCAGCACATTGTGGCAGCGCCACAGGAAATCATGATCCAGTTCGTCGCTCGTCGGCGTCTTAAACGCATGGACGTCGCAGCCTTGTGGATTCACGCCGGACATCACGTGCTTGATGGCGCCGTCCTTGCCCGCCGCGTCCATCCCTTGAAAGATCAGCAGCAGCGCCCAGCGATCCTGGGCGTAGAGCTTCTCTTGCATCTCGCTCGCCAAGGCACTGTTCTGTTCGATCAGTTTCTCGGCGTGCTTCTTGGATTTCACTCCTTTGGTTTCCGCGGGGTCGAAGTCTTTGAGGCGGAACTTGCTGCCCTTGGTAATGCAAAAGGGTTCGGCAAGCCGAGTTGCTTCCTCGATCAGTTTTCGTTCCTTCATACGCTTTGCAGTGTAGTACAGATTTTCAAGTTTCGTAGGGAGGGGGCTTGTTTACCCTAATCTTCGAATGGCTTCGCCCGGCGTAAGAAATGTAGCAGCTTGCAAGTAACAGCGGCTGAGTCAGAACAGCGACCCGAGCGCCCAGCCAAAGGCCGAGAACCGGTCGTGCGCGTGAAATAAGGATCCGTCTGCCATGGGCAGCCAGCGATCCAGCCGCGGCACGTTTATCGCGTAGTAGATGCGCACGGGAACGCCGATTCCCGGCACGGTCCACTGCAGTTGAATGCCGGTGGATGCATGCAGAATTCCGTTTGTGGAGTTCGCGAGCGTTGGGCGGACCGGGCCCAGCCAATTCATCAGCAGCGTTCCCGCCCCCAGATCGAAAAAGCCCGCTGCTTCCGTACTGTCCGAAAGTTTCGCGCGGTACTCCACGTTCGCAGCGCCTACCAGATTGGCACCAGCTGGCGACGCCGAGTATTTCGTCGCGCCAGCGGGGGAAACGGAAGAGACCACCGCATCCGGCCCCAGATCACCGGACCGCAACCCTCTCACGAAGTCATCCCCGGCAAAGATGCGTGAATAAAAAGGCATCGCGCCCGAATAACTTCCCGCACCGGTGAAACTCGTCCGAAAAGCCCAGGAGTTTGTTGGATTGAAAATTCGGTCGGGCAGGACGCGTCCATACTCGGTTTTCGAACGCACCAGGTTCTCACTGCCACCCAGCCAGCCTCCCGAAACAGAGTCCGCGAGAGTCATGCGTTCATCGCCGGTATCGTGCGTCCATGCGAGTCCGGCCGAATGGCTCGACGTTTCCGAAGGCGCGTTGCTCACCGTCAGTCCTGTTACGCCAGCGGGCAGCACTGGCGAATATTGTGTTTTGGCGCGCGACAAGTCGTATTTGATGTTGAGGGAATTCGAATTTGTCAGCGTGTAGCTGTACGCCGCATCGATGCCTTCGCTCTCCTGCCTGAAAAATGGCCCGCGCACGCTCCCGGAAAGTCGCGGACGAAGAAATGTGTTGAACGCCGACAGCGCCAACGAACCACGCGACCCCAGAAAACCCTCTTTTGCGAAGCCGATCGCCAACTGTAAGCTTTCCGGCCCTCCTTCGATGCGTGAGGAAAGCAATTCTTCGCGGTCGAGCAGATTGAACACCGTGTACGCGATTCCGAGCGTGCTGCCGAATTGACCGTGGCCTCCGGTCAGAAATGCTCGTTGCTGCCCGAGTTCCTCCACCCGAATCGTTACGTCGGCCGTATGACTGGCTTCATCTGTCACTACGTGAATGTCTTCCTTCTTGATCGGCTTGAAGTAACCGGCTCTCGCCAGGCGCGCCAATCCTGCTTCCAACAAGCGATCGTCGAACGGCGCTCCCTCTTTCAGAAGAATGCGGCTGCGGAAATATCGGTCCGGAAAGTGCTGAATGCCTCGGAATTCCAGGTGCCGAACGATGTAAGGCGGCGTAAGACTGCGATCCAGCACGATTCGCACCGTGCGAGCGTCTGAATTCAGCGTGCGAACGGCTTCGACCTCGAAAAAAGACGCGTTGTCTCTGCCCGCCTTTGGCTGTGTCCTCGCTTGCCAATCTCGCCGAAGGTTCTCGATCTCCCGCGCGGAATATGGATGGCCCGACAGGGATTCGTTCAGAGCCACCAGCGACTTGTTGCGGGTCGTCTTTGGTTGCGCAATCGCTTCACTGGCTTTGACAGATTCGATTCGATAGAAAGGACCCGCTTCGACCGGGACTTCGACGTCGAGCCGCACACCAATCGTCTTTCGCGGCCATGGAATCCACCGCCGAGATCGTTCTTCGTACTTCGAGATTCGCGCGTCTCCGATGCGCGCCTCCGGATAGCCATGATTCTGGTAGTACGCGAGGAGCCGTTCGCGGTCTTCTTCAAACCGTGGGTGAGTGTACGAGTTCTTCTGGAGCAGGTTCCCGAACAATCCGTTTGGACGAGTCTCCCGCATTTGTCTCTGCAATAAATTCACGGAGACTTCCGGATCACCGTGAAAAGTCACTCGCCCAACGACGACATGCGGGCCGTCGGCAATTTCAAAGTGCACGCGCACCGTAGCTCTGGGCGTTTCGGCTCGATGTATTTCCACGCGTGCCGCTGGATGGCCCAGGTCGGCCAGAGCGGCCTTAAGCGCACCGGCGATCTGGTGCAGGTTCACCGGGTTCTCCGGTTCACCCAGCTTTGGAACCAGTTTTTTTTCCTCGAGCAGCTTATCGATCTGGCCACGTGAGAGCAGGCGCGAACCGGAGTATTGGACGTCGGTAAGGAAAGGATTTTCCTGCAGATCAAACTCTAGACGCACGCGCTGATGGCCTACTCCAGAGGCTTCCGTCGGGGGCTCCGTGCTTTCCACGTTCACACGGATCGAAGCGAACCATCCCAGCCTCGCAAGCTTTCGAACGTCGCGGGCGGCCTGCTCATCGTCAAGTCTCTCGCCGGGTCGAGACGCGATACGCATTTTCACGGCCTCAGGAGAGATTCGCCGAAGGCCCGCGAACGTAATCTCTTCGACAATGGGAGCGTCGGCATTCTTGACTGAGGAGCGAACAAGCTCCGCGTCCCGGGGAGGATCTTCACTCCGCGCCGTGTGTGTCGTCCCTGTCAGTAGCGACACCACGACGGTCGTCACGATGACCTGGCGTGTTCGCATCTCTCCTCGCACCAAGGAGGATGACTACACGCTAACGGATGACGCCCGGCATTGCGGGGTTGTCTCGCGCCTGCGCTGGCCAAGAAAGAACCCTCTCCCTGCCCGCGAGCCTCCAGTCTCTCGGGTCCCATCCAAAAAAGAAGGCCCGCTCCGCACAGCGGAACGGGCCTTCGCCTAACGGCCATCCTTCAACAGTTGCAACCGCAACGATTACTCGATCTTCGTCACAACTCCCGAGTTGGGGTCGAGGAAGACCTTGTGCGTGCCGTCCATCGTGAAGTCGAACATGTTCAACAACGAACCCGCAACCGCATCGCGCGAGCCGTTGCCAATTCGCGGCAGACCCCAGTTATCTTCGATAAAGCGAATCACCGAAGATTGATCGGTCGTGGAATGATCCACGAAGTTCACCTTCGCATAAGGAGAAATCACAATCAGTGGCTGCCGTGGCCCGTACCCGCAGCGTCCGTTCTGAATGTCTCCCTGGGCGTCGATCGCCTTCGGAACTCCGCAGCTGCCCGGAGCGGTTAGATTGTCGTCGGTCACGTTGGACTGCCCGATGATTGGGCCGATCTGGTGGTCGTACCAGCCATCCGAGTCGTCATACAGAATGATCACTGCCGTGGACTTCCAGAATGGCGTATTTTCCAGGCTATTGATCGTGCTCACGACGAAGTCTTGCTCGTCGATCGGGTCCGAATACCCTGGATGTCCATCCTGCCACGCGCCCGCTTTCAGGAAGCTGACCGCCGGCAGATTCCCTGCCTTCACTGCCGCCCAGAAGTCGCTGAGGTCGTAGTTGTGGTTTGCCTGGTCTGTTGTCCCCACCGATAGCGGCGACGTCGGCGGCAGGTGATGTGGATTGCTGGTCTGCTTGTAGTACTGGAATGGCGAGTGGTGAGGAATGTAGTCCCCATCGCTCGATTGCGTCGTTGCATCGTCGCCCGCCAGTCCGACGTGGTGCGCTCCGCAGACCGCGCGCCCCATCGAATCCTTGCTGGTCGGCTTGAATCCGCCTTGGAACCAGCCCCATGTCAATCCTTGCGCGTTCAGCAAGTCTCCGATGTTCTTGCCGGTCATCGTGATTTGGGCCGAGTTCGCCAATCCCGCTGTCGTGTTCGAGCAATCGTCAAATCCGGGTCGTGGGTCTCCGATCAACGCACCGGTTGTTCCCCCGCCCCCGATGTTGCCTGCTCCGCTCGCGGCGCTTCCATTCGGCTTCAGCGGCACCAGTGTTGCTCCGTTGGTATTCCCCGAAATCAGGTTGATGGCGCCGACCGACGAGGGTCCGAAGTCCGTGCCGAACGAGTTGTCGCTCATCGAAAAGTGCTGCGCGTAATTCCAGAGACCGGTCACCGTGTTGCCGTCAAAATAGCCCATCACGATTCCCGTGCCCATCCCGACGTCGTTGCAGCCAGGACCGCCGCTGCCCACCGACTCCGGAAACTTGTCCATCAAGCCCGCGTCAAAGGCCTTCTGCTCGTCGCCGTAGTCATGATCCTGGTCGCAGGTAACCGCATCCGCCGGCGACAACAGGAACGGGTTCACCGAGTTCGGGTTGTTGGTGAGCAACCCGGCCGATTCCAGGTTGTTAACGGTCGGCGTTCCAGCTCTTGCGTGAAATTTGGTCTCGCCGTTGGAATTCGCGGCGTGAGGATACGTCGCGAAGTAGTGATCGAACGAAATGTTCTCCTGAAAAATGACGACCACGTGCTTGATCGGTGTATTCGTCTCAGGTCCGGGCTGCGCCCACGTTCCCGCCGGGATCAAGAGCGAGAGCGACGCAATCGCGGCCAAGGCACAAACGTGCTTAGGGTGCTTCCGTTTCATCATTCACTTGCTCCTTTGATGGAACCTCAGTTTTTCGAAGACAACTTTAGAAATGGGATGAGACGTGAAGACGGGTGGACGCACGTCCCATGGCGTCGCGGGCCACTTTCCCGCGCTCAGACTTTTAATCTGCTTTTGTTAGCGTCTGATGAATGCGAAGTCAAAACCTGATGGCACGTTGTGAAAAATTTGTCTCTACCCAATCTTCGCGCCTCGTTTCGAACGCAATTCAGTTCACTGGGCCGCACTCTGCTTCGCAGCCGCCGGCTCCACCCGCAATATCCCCATCATTCCCCCATCCTGGTGTTCCAACAAATGACAGTGATATGGCAATGTCCCAGCTGCGTTCGCATCCCGAAAGTCCATCCGCAGCTTGATACTCGGATAAGTCGCGCTTTTTCCATCCCAATATTCCAGATTCACCGTGTCCCGCAAGAACGGCTCATCGACCTTCCGTCCATTCCATTGCGTCATCAGAAAATGAATCTGATGAATGTGAAATGCGTGAAATTCCTGCGTCCGGTTCTCAATCGTCCAATCCTCCACGGTTCCTTGCTGCGCCACCATGTTGGGAATTCCCGACGCCGGATCGAAAGCCTTTGGTGTCTGCCCCTCCACCGTCACGAAAAACGTCGTCGGACTGTTCGGATCGTTCGGATTCTCCTGCTTCTCTGAAAAATAGAGCTTTCTCTCGCGCACCGGCGTAACACTTCCCAGCCACGCCTCCTTCGCCGCAGGCAATGGAGCCGGATTCGCCGCCAAGACCACTCGCGGCTCCGGAGCATTCGCCGACACCGCAATCCTCGCCAGAGCTCGCAGCGGATCGTTCTCGCCCATCGGCCCGGTGTCCACCCCGCGCGTCACCAAACTTGCATCCACACCTGCGGAGGGCCCGTTCACCACAAATTCCACGCGCCCGCCGGGCGGCACAATCACATGGCTGACGCGCAGCGTCGCGCGCGAGGGGTCGCCGCCTCCCGCCAGCGGCGCTCCGTCCAGCCCCACGATTCCCAGCGGTTGCGGCACGCTGTTGAACAACAACTGCAAATTCAAATAGGTAATCGCCGAAGCATTCGCCACTCGCCACAATTCCTTCCGCGACGCCTTCATGCGAATTACCGCCGGGGGATACTTCGGATACGGCACCGGTACATAATTGATCGACAAGTCCTTTGCCGGCTTCCCCTCGCCGGTCCCGGTGTTCAGCATGTCGCCTTCGGGATCTCTCATCCGTACCTGCGTCGCCAGGCTCACTCCCGGCGGCTCTGCCTCCGGATGCACCAGATTTTCGTCGCGTATTACAAACACGCGCTCCCGCAAACCCGCCAGTTGCCGATTCACCCGCTCGATGCCCTCAACGATCAACGCTCCCGACGCCCCGCCGAGAAGTTGGAACCTGCTAATCCCATGTACATGCGGGTGATACCAGTACAATCCCGGCGGCTGGCTTTCCGGAATCTGAAACCGATATTCGAACGGCGCGTCTGCCGGCTCGACCAAGGTCTTCAGCGTTTCATCCGCATGGCACGCTGCGGGAATCGCCAACCCATGAAAATGCAAATTGGTCGCCGAGGCCATCATCGGTCCGCCCGCGCAAGCATTCCGAGCCGCCCCACTCGCCCTATCCGCGGCTCCCGCGCTCATTTCCATCGAGCCGTGAAGCCCCGCGCTCCCCGACGCGCCATGATTCGCCAGATCCATAACGCGCGCCTCATTCTTCAGATTCAAAATCACCATGTCACCTGGATTCACGCGCAAGGTAGGAGAAACTCCGCCACCGGAGGTTACGTAGCAATATCGCGTGTCCCCACTCCCATCCACATAACTCCGAAATGCCAGCTCCACTTTCAACACGCCGTTGACGCTGTGCAAATCCTCGGGCTGCGGGACTTCGGCGCCTTCGATCCCGCGGAAGCATCCGGCAGTGGGCTCACTTGCTGTTGCACCGCGCGCGCCGGCGCCCTGCGCACATGCCCGATCTGCTCCCAGGGCGCAGAGAATGCACACACCCAGTAACACCCGCATTTTCAACCGCAAGATATTTGGAATCATCAGACGAAAGCTTCCCGCGCTTAGAAATACTCCGCTCGTGTTACTCCCAAGTGAAAGGGATGTGAACGCCGCGTCGGCGCCGGCACGCGTTGACTTCGCCGCACCCCGCCCCTAACATGCCCCGTTCATGCCAAAACAAAAGCTCACTCGTGCCTACCATCTCCCGCATCCGCAACCCGTCGACGCCCTGGAATACGCGCGCTTCACGGGTATCCCCACCTTCATGCGTCTCCCATACATCACGCAAGCCGAAGAACTCGACATCGCCATCATTGGCGTGCCCTTCGACGGGGGCACAACCTATCGCCCCGGACCGCGCTTCGGACCGCGCTACGTCCGAGTCCAATCCGCGATCATCCGTCCCTGGAATCCCGTCCTCAAACTGAATCCGTTCGAAAAATACCGCATCGCCGACTTCGGCGACCTCCCCATAAATCCTCTCTCGATTGAAGACACCTTCCGCCGCATCGAGCAAGGCATCGCTCCGATCCTGGCCGCCGGAGCCCGCACCGCCTGCGTGGGCGGCGACCACTCCATCAGCCTGCCGATTCTCCGCGCTATCGCGAAAAAACACGGCGGCCCCGTGAACCTCATCCAGTTCGACGCCCACAACGATCTCTGGGACGAATATTTCGGCAGCAAGTATTCTCACGGCACGCCGTTCCGGCGAGCCTTCGAAGAAGGCCTGCTAAATGACGGCGGCGTCCTGCAAGTCGGCCTGCGCGGCCAAGTCTACGGCGAAGACAATTTCGATTTCGCTCGCGAACACAAAGTCCGCATGGTCACCGCCGAGGAAGTCCACGAAAAGGGAATGGCGCAAGTTCTCCGCCACCTGAAAGCCTTCCGCAACAAACCCGTTTATGTCACCCTCGACATTGATTCGGTCGATCCCGCTTACGCGCCGGGCACAGGTACCCCGCAAATTGGCGGTTTCAGCAGCATCCAAATTCTCCAATTAGTCCGTGCCCTACAAGGCCTGAACATCATCGGCTGCGACCTGGTCGAAGTCTCCCCACCGTTCGACACGGGCGAGCTAACCAGTCTGCTGGCCGCCAACTTACTCTACGAACTCCTCTGCATCCTCTAAATGCCGTCTCCTCTAAACTCAACCTCGTCTTCACAACGAGATTCTCGCCCCAACACCGTCATTCCGACCGAAGCACGCCGGTTTGTTCCTCCCGTTCGCTTCCTGCGAACGGGCCGGCGTGCGCAGTGGAGGAATCTCTCCCGATGTCAGCGCCGCAGCTCCCCGCTGCCTTCCAACTAGCGTCACCGACGCCGCTGTGCTATATGACCGTCTTCCAAATCGCGCGCCAATCGACCAACCATTGCCCACGCTAGCACGCAAGCTCCGCCTCCACGATTATTTCGCCCTAGCTTTCGGCACAATGATCGGCACAGGCTGGCTCGTCCTAATGGACGACTGGCTGGGGAGAGGCGGCCCGCTCGGCGGAATCCTGGGTTTCGTCCTCGGCGGAATCATTCTGCTGCCAGTAGGCTACGTCTACGGCCAATGGGTGCTCCGCCTACCCGACGCCGCGGGCGAAGCCGCCTATACCGCCCAGGTCTTTCCGCCGATTGTCAGTTATTTTACCGGCTGGATCATGCTGCTCGCCTACTTCATCGTCTGCCCGTGGGAAGCCATCGCCCTGGGGAAGATCGCCGCTTACATTTTTCCCCAGCTCGATTCGATGGAGGTCTATCGTGTCGCGGGCCAGCCGGTTTTCCTGCTCCGCTTGGTTTTGGGCATCGCGCTCACTATTTTCCTGACCACGATCAACTACCGCGGCATCCGTCTGAGCGCCAACTTCCAGAAGGGCATGACGACGATCGTCCTGCTGATCTTTCTAGCCTTGGTAGCCATCAGCGCTGTCCGAGGCTCCCCCGCGAATCTTCATCCAGTCTTTCACACGACTCCGTTAGTTTCGATCCTGCTGACGCTGCAGATCGTCCCGTACTTCCTAACCGGTTTCGAGTCCGTGCCCAAGTACGCCGAAGAAGCCAACCCCGACCTCCGCGGCAAAACCTATATGACCGCGATAGCCATGGCCCTGGGAGTCGGAGTCTCTTTCTACGCGTTCTCGCTCGCTGCGGTCTCCTACATCGCCCCGTGGCAAACCCTCTTAGGTCAACGTTTCGCCACGGCCATTGCCTTCGAGCACGGCCTCGGCAAGCACTGGCCCGTCCAACTCATCCTGGTCATGGCCATGTTCGGCCTCTTCCAATGCTTCAACGGCAACTTCGCCGCCGCCACTCGCATGATCTTCGCCTTCGGTCGCAATGGCTCGGTCCCGGCGCCGCTAGCCCGCATCCATCCGCGTTTTCAAACTCCCAGCAACGCGATCCTCATCATCGGCGCGGGCACGCTCGTGGCCCTCTTCCTCGGCGATGCCATCCTCGTCCCCGTAACCGAAGTTGGTTCCGCAGCCGCAGCCTATGGCTGGCTAGCCTCCTGCGTCTCCTTGCTCCTCGTACTTCGCCGGGACGCTAGCTACAGTCGCAACACGGATAGCGCCGCCTTCCAGCCGGCACCGACTCCTCCTGTCAAACTCCGCATCATCGCGACGTTCGGCGCCATCGCTGCCTTCGCGCTGGTTCTGATGAAATTTCTCCCGATCTCCCCTGGCCACTTCACCACTGCCGAATATATCGCCCTAACCTTCTGGCTGGTGCTCGGCGCGATTCTCCATTCCCGCCGCACAAAAACTCAGACTGTCTAGGACTCCGCGCCCTCTCCGCTCAGCATCGCCCCCGCTCTTGGCGAACTATTTTTCCTGCTGCTTCTTCCACTCCGCCCGGAATGCCGACTCCCGTTCGGCGATATAACTCTTATATCCTTCCGGATCAACAAACGGATTCGCCGCGCCATCCTTCACCCGCGCGAATTTTTCCGCCATCCCGTAGTAACTGCCATGCGCCCCCAAAAACACGTCGCACGGCAAAGCCTTCCACACGCGAAATGCTCGCTCGTAATCCTGCGCGATCTCTGGATACGCCGCGTTGTTCACCAACTTGTATCCGGGATTCACATTCGGGCTGCCAACGATCACCACGTCGTATAACTTCCCATCCGCGCCATCGCGCGACTTCATCGTCCAAGTCGTGCAGCCCTTCGTGTGACCCGGCGTCCTGTGCGCCACCAGCACCACGCCTCCCAGCTTCACTTCATCGCCGTCGTGCAGCACGCGATCCACTTTCGTTGCTGGATACAAATTCTCCGGCGTCCCGCCGTATTGAAAGTCCGCTTTCCCGCCTGACTCCACCACCGGCACATCCCCATCCATCACCATATATTTCGCGCCGGTCAATTCCTTCACTCGCGCACTGCCCATGCAATGATCCCCATGCGCGTGGCTGATCAGCAAAATCTTGATATCGCTGAACTTGAACCCCAGCTTCTCCACACTGGCCTGGATCAGCGGCACGCTCGCTTCCAGGCTGCTGTTGATCAGGATGTGCCCCGCGGACGTCGTAATCAGATAAGAAGCCAACCCCGCGCTCCCGACGTAGTACACGTTGTCCACCACGCGATGCGCCGGAAACGCCACCAACCAGTCATTGGCCTGGCCCGCAGGCGCGCCAGCACCCTGGGCCCTGGTCGCGTTACACGTGATCGCAGCAATCGCGCAACACACGAACACTCGCAGAATCAATTGGGTCTTGTTCATAGGACGCGACTCACAGCCTCCATGTAGGCGCCAGGCTTAACACGGCGCATTTTTCCCGTATTCCCGATACTCAACCGCGGCGACCTGATCTCATCGCTCCGAAACGACCGGCAAAATCAAAACCGACGGATGTTCCGCATCATGCAAAATCACATTCGTCGCCTTCGTAAATATTTCATCCGAATCGCCGCTCCTCATTGGCCGCTGATCCCCGGTATTCAAATTGCGGTCGAACCGCGGATAATTGCTGCTCGAGATCTCCAGCCTCAGAATATGTCCTCTCTTAAAAACATTGCTGGTCGCCCACAGGTCGATCGCGAATTTGTAGATTTGCCCAGGCGTAATCATCGTCGGATTTTCCTGCGATTCGCGATATCGTGCGCGGAGAATTCCTTCGGTGAGATTTTGCGCGAACCCATCCGGCCACACGTCCACGAGCTTCGCGGTGAAGTCCGTATCGGCCGCCGAAGACTTCGCGTACAGTTCAACGCTCACTGGGCCGGTAACCTCTATGTCTTGCGAGAGTGCCGGCGTCGAGTACACCAGCACGTCCTCGCGCGCCTCTACGCCACGCTGATCCCGCGGCCCGGGCGCCCAATGATCGCGATCGCAACATAACGGCCCTCCAACCGTGGGCACCGGCTTTGCCGGATCGTATATATATTGATCCGCGGTTTCTTTGCCCGGTCCTGTGGCGGAAAGTGTTCCGTTCCCTCGCGATGAGTTGGCCGCGCCTGTCGAATGCATAAAGTATTTTGTCTCGTGCGCACGCGCTAACGGCCACGCCTCTTCTTCGCGCCACTGGTTCGCGCCCATCACGAAAAGTTTCACTGGCTTGCCGGAAGCAAACCGGTTCTGGACGCTCTTGAACAAAAAGTCGTACCAGTCGAGCGCCGCCTCATCCTCGTTGAACGCCGCATCTGGACCAAAGTCCACGTCGCCGACCTTGCGTCCGTCTCCCGAATGCCCGCCGATAGTCACCAGCAGCTGCTGCCCGTTCCGCGCGGCTTCGCTGCCGCCATGCGCCTTGATGCCTTCGAAGTTGCGCAGCGAGCCGCCCAGAAAAATGTCATACCACGCCGCGATGTGCAGCGCAGGAGTGTTGATATCGCCGAAGTGTTCTTCGATCGAAATGCGCTTCCAGTAGTCGTCGTAGTTGGGATGCGCCAGCCAATCGAGATAGTAAGGAGCCAGCTCTGCAGCCTTCATTGTTTGACGCCCATTCAAATTGAACAGCCGGTAGCTGGTCAGCGGCAGCTCCCACATGCCCTCGGCCGCGTTGCTGGCGTGTTTGACTTTCCGGTCCATCGTGTCTTGCGCCAGTCCGGTGGTCCACGATTGGTTGAACCACTGCTCGAAAGCGCCGCCCTGATAGGTCCAACTTGAGTGATAGTTGCTGGAGGTGACCAGCGGACAAATTCCCGCGAGGTGCGGCGGATGCATGATCGCCGCCAGCATCTGCGTCGCGCCCACGTAAGACCCGCCGAACATTCCCACCTTGCCGTTCGAATAGGGAAGCGCCGCAGCCCACTCGATCGTGTCGTAGCCATCGTTCATTTCGTTCTTGAACGTGTACCACTCGCCGTCCGAAGCATAACGCCCTCGCACGTCCTGGATAACCACGACATATCCCCGTGCCGCGGCCTTCAATCCAAAAGCAAAATTGCGTTTGTCGTAAGGCGTTCGCTGTAGCAGTACCGGAAATTTCCCCTCAGCTTGCGGGCGATAAACGTCAGCACGAAGGAAAACGCCGTCGCGCATAGCCACCTTAACGTCATGCTCGTAGATGACGGGGTACTGCTCCGCCGCAACACAAACGCCCCCAAAAAATAGCAGCACCGCGAGCGTCACAAACCGCCACGACCTCTTTCGCCTCATCGCCTGTCCTCCAACTGACAACGCAGGCGAGAAAGTACCACACTCCGCCCAGCCGATGACTTCGCCTCTCCGCCGGCCCATGTATACTCTTTCTTCGACCAGCGATGATTCCGTTCCTCCATCTAGGACCCCTTACCATTCCGACCTTCGGCCTGATGGTCGCCACCGCTCTTTTCGTCTCCGCCTACGTTCTACAGGCCGACTTCGACCGGCGCCGACCACAACTCGAGAGCATCAAGGGGTATGCGGGGAAGCGCGACGAAGGCTTCCTGGTGATCGGCATTGCGGGGCTCGTCGGACTCGTGGGCGCGCGGCTCTATCACGTGCTCGAAAGCCCGAGCGAATTTTTCGCCGATCCCTGGCCGCAGCTCTTCAGCCGCTTCGGCTTCGCCTGGTTTGGAGGATTCCTCGGTGGATTCGTCGCGCTGTTCTTTCTGGCGCGGCGTTTAAAAATTCCGGTATTGGAATTCATGGACATTTGTGCGCCGGCCGCTTGCGTCGGCTACGCGATAGGCCGCATCGGCTGCCTGCTTTCTGGCGACGGCGACTATGGCATGCCCACGTCGCTTCCCTGGGGTATGAGTTTTCCCAACGGCGTGGTGCCCACAACGCAGCGGGTCCATCCGACGCCGCTCTACGAAGTTTTCATCTGGCTGGTGATTGCCGCTATCCTCTGGCGCATGGGAGCGAGGTATTTGCGCGAACCCATGGCCAAGGGCGAAATTTTCTCCCTATATCTGATTCTCACCGGCGTCGCCCGATTTTTGATCGAGTTCATCCGCATCAACCCGCGCTCGTTCTTTGGCATGAGCAACGCGCAGACCGCCAGCCTGGTCTCGATCGCGCTGGGCGCCGCCCTGCTCGTTTACATCAAGAGCCAGTTCCGCGCCGTCAAAAGATCCGCGATCGCATAAGCCACACGCTTCGAAATTGTTCCGCGCTATCGGAAGGCCAATCTCTTGTAGGGGTGCAGCACTGCTGCGCCCCATCTCGGCAAGATCGCTCAAATCTCGCTACCCGAATTTCTGCGCACTACTCATTGCACGTTCTTATAAACCTTTCCTTCCTTCATCACAAAGCTGACGTGCTCCAGAATGTGAATGTCGGACAGCGGATCGCTCGATACCGCGATGATGTCAGCATACTTCCCCGGCTTGATCGATCCGAGCAGTTCCGACTTCCCAAGTAGGTCGGCAGCATTGTGTGTAGCCGACTGGATCGCTTGCATCGGCGTCATCCCGTACTTCACCATGAATGCGAATTGTCGGACGCTGCGGTCGTATGGGCAAACTCCCGCGTCCGTGCCGAACGACAGTTTCACGCCAGCGTGTAGCGCCTTCGTAAAGTTCCGTCGATGAGCTTCACCCAGGTTGCGATCGTGCTCGAGAAAATCGGCGGGACGCTTGCCGTTCTTACCCTCTTCCTGGATGCACTCCTCGTCGTAAATATCCATGTCGAGGTACGTGCCATGCTCTTTCGCAAGCGCGATACCCTCGTCGTCGATCAGCGTAGCGTGCTCCACCGACGCCACGCCGGCGCGGATCGCATTCTTGATGCCTTCTGCCGCATGCGCGTGTGCTTCGACGCGCAAACCGAAATGTTTGGCCTCGTCCACGGCGGCTTCCAGCTCATCGGGAGTGAACTCCGTCGAATTCGGATTGCTGCCATGCGTCAGTACGGCTCCGGTGGACAGCACTTTAATGTGATCGGCGCCGTCGTGCACGAGCAGCCGCACCTTCTGGCGAACTTCCCAGGGACTGTTCGCTTCGCCATAGTGCAGATCCCACGGAAGGGTGATATCCGGAGCGAAGCCGGTCATCGCTCCCGCACCGCCAGTAATAGTGATGTAGGCGCCAGCAACGAACATGCGCGGGCCGGGGAAGTATCCGGCGGCGATCGCATCGCGCAATGCAACATCATTCAGCGCCCGGTACACACCGACATCGCGGACGGTCGTGAAGCCCGATTCCAGGAATACCCGGGCGTTCGGAACCGATTCGAGAGCCACCTCCGCGGCCGTCCTTTTCAGCTGATAAACGGGATCGATGTTGGCTTCCTGCGATCCGTCGGCGAGGTGCGTGTGGCAATCGATCAAGCCGGGCAGCACAGTCATTTTCGAGAGATCGATCGTGGTTGCCCTCAGAGGGATGGTTAGATTTTCGCCGATGGATTCGATCTTGCCGTCGCGAATGAGAATCGTTTGATTCGCGAGAACGCGCCCAGCATCGACGTCGATCAATTTTCCGGCGCGAATAGCAGTGACAGGCGCAGGAGCCTGTTGTGCATTCACGGTTACGGCGAGAAAAAGAAAAGCAAGTGGAAAACGAATTCGGATCACCATGGTGGCCGATGATACCGGGAAAGCAGGAGGCTGGAAATTAGAAACTCGAAGGGAATGGAAAAAACGCGTTCAGACCACACCGGATTGCAAACGCCGCACTAGAGCATTTGGCGGAGGACGTATTGCAGGATGCCGCCGTGCCTGTAGTAGGAGACCTCTTCGGGCGTGTCCACGCGAGCGGTGGCGGTGAAACGCTTCTCTTTCCCGTCGGGAGATTTTGCGTGGACAGTGATCGCGCTGCCGGGAGCCAGCGACACTACGCCTTCGATGGAGAAAACTTCGTGGCCGGTCAGGCCCAGCGATTCGCGGGTTTCGCCTCGTTGGAACTCCAGCGGGAGGACCCCCATGCCAATCAGGTTGCTGCGGTGGATGCGTTCGTAGCTTTCGGCGATCACCGCGCGAGCGCCGAGCAGGCGAGTCCCTTTCGCGGCCCAGTCGCGCGACGACCCTGACCCGTATTCTTTTCCGGCAATCACCACCAGCGGCACCCCAGCCTCGCGGTATTTCACAGCGGCGTCGTAGATGCTCATTTTCTCGCCGCCCGGAAGATACAAAGTCCAGCCGCCTTCGGTGCCCGGCGCGAGTTGATTCCGCAGGCGAATGTTCGCGAATGTGCCACGAACCATGACTTCATGATTGCCGCGCCGCGCGCCATAAGAATTGAATTCGTGCGGCTTCACACCATTAGCCACGAGATATTTCCCGGCAGGAGAATCGACCGGGATGGAGCCCGCAGGCGAAATGTGATCGGTGGTGACGCTGTCACCCAGAATAGCGAGCACGCGAGCATCGTGAATATCCGCGAGCGCCGGCGGCGTCTTCGGCATGTTTTCAAAATACGGCGGCAGCTTGATGTAGGTCGACTTTGGATCCCACTGGTAAAGATCGCCTTCGGGAACTTTCATCGATTTCCAGTGCGCGTCACCCTCAAAGACTTCGCCGTACTGCTTGAGGTACATGGCGGTAGTAACCGAAGCGCGCACCGTCGATTCGATTTCCTGCGGCGTGGGCCAGATGTCGCGCAAAAAAACGGGCTTGCCATCCGATCCCTGTCCAAGCGATTCGGTAGTGAGATCGAGATCCATACGGCCGGCAAGCGCGTAAGCGACCACGAGCGGCGGCGAAGCCAAATAGTTCGCGCGCACCAGCGGATGGATGCGACCTTCAAAATTGCGATTGCCGCTGAGCACCGCGACGGCGACAAGATTGTTGTCCTTTATTGCAGCGCCGATCGCGTCCGGAAGCGGTCCGCTGTTGCCGATGCAGGTGGTGCAGCCGTAACCGACAAGGTTGAATTTGAGCTTATCGAGAAACACATTGAGGCCGGAAGCCGCAAGGTAGTCCGTAACAACTTTGGAACCAGGCGCAAGACTCGTCTTCACCCAGGGCTTGATCTGCAGGCCGCGCTCGACAGCCTTTTTGGCCAGCAAACCCGCACCGAGCATCAATGAAGGATTCGACGTATTGGTGCAGCTGGTAATCGCGGCTATGACCACTGCGCCGCTGGATAGATCAAAGGAGTCGCCGTTGTTGCGCACGGCCACGTGCTTGTCCGGCGTGCCTTCAACCACCTTCGTGAAAGAAGACTTCGCCTGCCGTAGCGGGACGCGATCCTGCGGGCGCTTCGGCCCAGCGACCGTCGACTCCACGCTGGCAAGATCAAGTTCCAGCTTGTCGCTGAACAAAGGCTCCGGGGTCGAGTCCGTGCGGAACAGGAACTGTTCTTTGCAATAGGCCTCGACCAAAGCGATCTGTTCCTGAGTGCGTCCGGTGAATTGCAGGTACGCCAGCGTCTCCGCATCGACCGGGAAAAAGCCCATGGTCGCGCCGTATTCCGGCGCCATGTTGGCGATCGTGGCGCGATCGGGAACGCTCAAGCTGGAAAGCCCGGTGCCGTAGAACTCCACGAATTTGCCGACGACGCCTTTTTTGCGCAGCATTTCGGTGACCGTCAGAACGAGGTCCGTGGCCGTCGCGCCTTCGCTGAGCTTGCCGTGCAGCCGGAAGCCAACAACTTCGGGAATGAGCATCGACGAGGGCTGACCAAGCATGGCGGCTTCCGCTTCGATACCCCCGACGCCCCAGCCAAACACGCCAAGCGCGTTCACCATGGTGGTGTGCGAATCGGTGCCAACCACAGAATCGGGATACGCTTCGAACTTGTTCCCGCTGGGCATCGCGCACACCACGCGCGCAAGATATTCAAGGTTGACCTGGTGACAGATCCCGGTGTCGGGCGGAACGACTTTGAAATTCTGGAAGGCGGTCTGGCCCCAGCGCAAGAAAGCATAGCGCTCAACGTTCCGCTGAAATTCCAGCTCGGCGTTCAATCCAAACGCGTTGGCGCTGCCGAAGCTGTCGACTTGCACGGAATGGTCAATCACGAGCTCGGCGGGAAACAGCGGATTGATCCGCTTGGGATTTCCGCCCATCCGCTTCATAGCTTCGCGCATGGTAGCGAAATCGACGACGGCGGGCACGCCGGTGAAATCCTGCAGCAGCACACGCGCGGGCATGAACGCGATTTCTTTTTGCGCGCCGTTAGGAGTCCATCCAGCCAGGAAGCGAATGTCTTCGGGGTGAACGGTCCGTCCATCTTCAAAACGCAGCAGATTTTCCAGCAGAACGCGCAAAGAAAAAGGCAATTTCGCAAGCGTGGCGATGCCCTGCTTTTCGAGCACTTCAAGCCGATGGATCTGGAAGGCTTGCGCCCCCACATTCAGCGTGTCGCGCGTTTTAAAAGAATTGCCTGCGGAGATGGCCATTCTGGCGGTCCTTTCCCGGAATTCGCCACTCTATGATAGCCGAAAAAGAAAGATCGTGCGGCGAGGGATGGACGATCCATTTCTTCCCAATCGAGTCCGGCCGTCAGCCTCACGCTGGCGATTCGTGGTGCGCGGCGTCAGCAACCCTCGTCTTTCGATGGCCTTACAGAGCCCGAGCCAAATCCTTTCAAATAAAAAGCTCCGCGGCTGTCGATTTCGAGCAACCTCGTTCGACGTTAGTGTAGAGGCAGGATTCAGCCGGTAGCAGCCGATCGCGAGCGAGTTAGGCAAACAATGGGAGAAAAAGAAGTAGCTGCGGCGGACGCTTCAACGTTGCGGCGGCGGCAAATTCAAAGGTAGGGAGGGCAGATCGATGAAAAAAATACTGATTCCCGCGTTGCTGGTTGTTTCCGCCGCATTCGCGCCCGGCTTGAGGAATGCCGTCGAATTCCCGGATCGAACATGCGAAGTCGCACAAAGCGTGGTCGCGCCACTGTTCTGGCACCTTTGGGACGAACTGTTGAACCGCGAGATCGCACAGTTGACACAACCACTCACACCTGGAGGCGAAGTGCTGGGTTGGCGCCCAGGATTGCCGAACAACACAGTCGTGTGCATTTTCTTTCATGTTTTTCTCAAGCATGTATTCGACCATGCCCTGACCAGGGCGGAGAAAAATGATACGTTTCTCGTGTCGATTCCGGAGGGCTTCGTTCGTCGCCCTGTAGAGAGGCAATTCTTGCGCGTTGCGCAACTCCCGGCAATTTAACGCCGAACCTAAACTTACCAAGGAGATCGTCATGAAATTTCTTAGCATGTACAAATCCGTAGAGAAAGGCAGGCCCCCTTCGGAAGAGGAAATGTGCAACATGGGCAAGCTGGTCGAGGAAGGGATGAAGGCGGGCTATTTGCTTGCGGTCGAAGGCTGCATGCCCACCGCAATGGGCGCGCGCGTCCGGCGTTCTAATGGCAATATCAACGTGACCGACGGCCCGTTCAGCGAGTCCAAGGAAGTGGTCGGCGGCCTGGCCATCATTCAGGCGAACTCCAAGGAAGAAGCCATCGCACACGTCAAGAATTTCCTGAGCTACGTAGGCGACGGCGAGTGTGAGCTTCGGCAACTATACGAAGCGCCGCAAGCACAGAGCGCAGCGAAATCCTGACGGACCTAAGCTGGAACACGGTGGCGCTTGCACTCGCAAGGCCTCTTGCTTAGCCTGAACTTGCTAGAAGTCATCTCATAGATGCATCTCAGGGGGTCGGAGCTTTAGCTCCGACATTTCAAGAAACGCAATGTCGGGCTTTAGCCCCTGAGGAAATTCTTCTCTTTCTGTCTCGGCCAATTATGAGATGCCCTCTAGCAGGGGGGCTCACCGTGTCCGTCGCTGATACGCATCGCGCCATCGATGCCCTGTGGAGGATCGAGTCGGCCAGGCTCATTGCCGGACTGGCTCGAATCGTTCGCGATGTTGGTGTGGCCGAAGAGTTGGCGCAGGACGCCCTCGTCGTCGCGCTCGAGCGCTGGCCGGAATCGGGCGTGCCGGACAATCCCGGTGCATGGCTCATGGCCACCGCAAAGAATCGCGCCATCGATCACTTTCGCCGCAGCAAGCTGCTTGAGCGCAAGCACCAGGAACTGGGTCGCGAGCTGAAGTCGCAGCAGGACGTGGCCATGGCGAATTTCGACACCGCAAATCTGGATAACGATATCGAAGACGATCTCTTGCGCCTTGTGTTCGTATCCTGTCACCCGGTGCTCTCGACGGAAGGTCGCGTTTCACTGACACTTCGTCTGCTGGGTGGCCTGACCACACAGGAAATT
The DNA here is from genome assembly GCA_963832615.1 of uncultured Acidobacteriota bacterium. GTDB lineage: Bacteria > Acidobacteriota > Terriglobia > Acidiferrales > UBA7541 > Acidiferrum. The sequence continues at coordinate 199,986 of CAWHVA010000027.1, read as the reverse complement.
GCCCGCGCCTTCCTGATACCCGAGCCCACCGTTGCGCAGCGCATCGTGCGCGCCAAGCGAACACTCACCGAGGCGCGCGTTCCTTTCGAGGTGCCGCGCGGGCCGGACCTTGCGGCCCGTTTATCGTCCGTGCTCGAAGTGATCTACCTCATCTTTAACGAAGGCTATTCGGCGACCGCCGGCGAAGACTGGATGCGCCCCGCGCTCTGCGAAGATGCGCTGCGGCTCGGCCGCATTCTTGCGGGGTTAGTTCCGAACGTACCGGAAGTGCACGGGCTGGTCGCACTGATGGAAATCCAAGCCTCTCGAGCGCATGCTCGCGTCGGCCCGAAGGGCGAACCCATCTTGCTGCTCGATCAGGATCGCACGCGTTGGGACCACGTCTTGATTCGCCGTGGCCTCGCGGCGCTGCAGCGCGCCGAGGAACTTGGAGGCGGACTTGGCCCATACGCGCTGCAGGCGGCCATCGCCGCTTGTCACGCCCGAGCGCGCACCGCCGCGGAGACAGATTGGGCGCGCATCGCGGCGCTCTACGACGCCTTGGCACAACTGATGCCCTCGCCGATCGTCGAGCTGAATCGCGCCGTCGCGGTCGCCATGGCCTTCGGTCCGGCGGAAGGCCTCGAAATCGTCGACGCGATTGCATCGGAACCCTCACTGAAGGCCTACCACCTGTTGCCCAGCGTCCGCGGCGACTTCTTGTTTAAACTGGGTCGCTTCACCGAGGCACTGGCGGAGTTTCAGCGCGCTGCATCGCTCACGCACAACACCCGCGAACGCGAATTTCTTTTGGGTCGCGCTCAAGCGTGCGCCGCAGAGCCTTCACCGCCCGCGCCGCATTGAAGTTCTCCTGCTGTTACGGGTATCTTCGCACCGGTATCTTACCAACAAGCAGAAGGAGGACGGTGTCATGTCAGCAGCGGAATGGGCAGGGCCCGATGGTGTTTGAGGGCGTCACCCCAATTCTCCGGGTACAGAGCGTCGGAGCCAGCATCCTCTACTACACCAGTGTGCTGGGATTCAAAATCGATTGGCAGACACCGTATTTGCATCGGTATCGCGTAACCGGTGTTGCATCTTTCTGTCGCAGGGAGATCAAGGTCATGCCGGCGGCTGGGTCTGGGTCGGCGTAAGCGACGCAGATGCACTGCTCGAAGAATATCGGCGCACGGGAGCGAAAATCCGCCACCAGCCGACGAACTATCAGTGGGCGTATGAGATGCAAGTCGAGGATCCCGACGGCAACGTGCTTCGGTTCGGCTCGGACCCCAAGAGCGAACAACCCATCGGTGAGTGGCTGGACATGCGCGGCGATCGCTGGGTAACTTCAAACGGGAGTGAGTGGACACGCGTCGAACCCGCATGAAGACGTCCACAATGTGTGCGTCGATTTACCGCTGCGCAAGAACGGCCCGAAAGGCATGAACGCCATGACAAAACGGATGGCACTCATTTTGGCTCTGATTGCTTTCTCCCCGGTTTGCCTGCGGGCTGCTGTTGCAAAGTCCGCGCTGGAAGTGGTGGTGCTGGGTTCTGGCGGGCCACGAGCCTTCGGAAGGGGCGGCTCGAGTTTCATCGTGGAGGTCGAGGGCGAACCGCGAATTTTGGTGGACGCCGGGCCAGGAGCGTTCCTGCGGATTGGAGAATTGGACTTGGATGTCGGAAAAGTAGACACGGTTTTGCTGACGCATCTGCACATCGATCACAGCGCGGACCTGGCCGCCTTTTTCAATGAGCGAGCGCTGACCAGCGACGGACCCATCGCGTACCACATTTTTGGCCCCGATGGCGCCGGACTATTTCCCAAGACCTCGCGATTTGTTGACCTGTTGGTGGGACCTGACGGCGCGTTTGCCTACCAAAAAACATTCGGCGCGCGCGAATCTTTTGTAGTCCATGATCTGCCGATTCGCCTGGATTCCGCGAGCAGCAAGATTGTCGACGACAACGGTTTGGTGATAGAGGAGATTGCCACGCATCACGACGACTGTCCGTCGGTGGCCTATCGTATTTCCTACAAGGGCGTGGTGGTCGTTTTCTCCGGCGATATGGATGCATCCGCACTGCCGAATTTGGTGCAGCTGGCAAAAAATGCGGATCTGCTGATTTTTAATTGTGCGGTGCTGGACCCGCCGGATTCGCCGCCACAGTTGTACGCCCTGCACACGCCGCCGAAGAAAATTGGCCAAGCCGCCCACGACAGCGGCGCAAAGACTTTGTTGCTGAGCCATCTTGCGCCCGACGTGTTGGGACAAGAGGACGCGGTGCGGAAATCGATTCGTACGTCCTTCACCGGACCGATTCAATTCGCGGCCGACAAGCTCCGCGTACCCGTCGGAAAATGAGCGGCTGGATGGCTCGCCCTGTAGCCGCCCTTTCCGAGAGGGCGGGGTTTAGAGCCAGCTCCGCGCAGCCGTCTGCGCCAATCTCCACGCGACGTTTACGTACTGCTCATTTGCACTCCAGGCACCACCTGCGCTCCGGCCTCGCGGTGGTACCCGCGTTGACTCCAAACCCCGCCGTCTCACTCATCCGGGCCCAGGGCAAGAAGACGGCAGCTGTCGGTCTCGAAGGTATACTTGAATCGATGAAGATAGTTCTGATTTCGACCTATGAGTTGGGCCGCCAGCCTTTTGGCGTGGTATCGCCAGCGGCATGGTTGCGCAAGCGCGGCCACGAGGTAGCGTGCTTTGACTTGACGCGTCAGGAATTGGACCAAAATGTGGTTCGTGCGGCTGCATTGATTGCGATTTATTTGCCGATGCATACGGCAACGCGCTTGGCGGCGAACTTGATTCCCACGTTGCGCGAGCAAAATCCCGCTGCGCACGTTTGTTGCTACGGTCTCTATGCGCCAATGAATGCGGAGTATTTGCGGACGTTGGGAGCGCGAACGATCCTGGGCGGAGAGTTTGAGGCTGGGTTGGTTAGTTTGGCCCAGCGCATTAGCGCGCAGGGCAACGGCGGAGAGGGGCCAACCTTCCAGGCTCGGAGCGAACAGTCCCCCGAGGAGTCCGCCACGCGCCACAAGAGCGTTGCACACGCCGCCGACGTGGCGCAGCTTGAACCGGTCGTGTCGCTGGAGCGGCTGGCATTTGAGGTGCCCGACCGGACGGGGATGCCCGCGCTCGCAAAATACGCTCACTTGATTATTCCGGGCGGCGGCTATCGCGTGGTCGGATCGACCGAGGCCAGCCGCGGCTGCAAACATCTCTGCCGTCATTGCCCAATCGTGCCGGTTTACAACGGTGCGTTCCGCATTGTGAGTCGCGATGTCGTGCTGGCGGACGTGCGGCAGCAGGTGGCGGCGGGAGCTCAACATATTTCGTTCGGCGACCCGGACTTTTTCAACGGGATACGCCATGCGATGGAACTCGTTGCTGCCTTTCATGCAGAATTCCCCGATGTGACCTACGACGTCACCATCAAGATTGAGCATTTGCGAAAGTACGAACAACATTTGACGACGCTCCGCGACACCGGCTGCCTCTTCGTGATCAGCGCGGTGGAGTCGGTGGACGATGAAATTTTGCAACGCCTGGACAAGGGTCACACGCGCGAGGATTTCTTGCACGTGGCGCGAACCTTCCGTTCGTTAGGCATGACGTTGCATCCAACATTTGTGGCATTTACGCCGTGGACCACCATGGATGGCTATCGGGACTTGTTACGCGTGCTGGCGGCCGAAGAGTTGGTAGAGAACGTAGCGCCGATCCAGCTGGGAATTCGCTTGCTCATTCCCGAAGGCTCGCGCCTGCTGGAGCTAGAGGAGGTCCGCCGTGGAGTCGGCGCCTTCGACGCCGAGTCGTTGGTCTATCCGTGGCAGAATCCCGACACGAGCGTGGACAAATTGAGCGAGATCGTGCAGGCGATCGCCGCAGACGCAGACCGGAAAAAGGAATCGCGGTCCGCAGCATTCGCAAGGATCTGGACGGCGGCCCACGCCGCGGCCGGCGCGGCCCATGCCGCGGCTGGAATCGAGGCGCCGCAGTTGGCCGCGCTATCCGGCGCGGCAGTGCCGTTCTTAAGTGAGCCCTGGTATTGCTGCGCCGAGCCCACAAAGGAGCAATTGGTTTCGATTGGAAGCGTGACGAAGAAACCCGCCGAACCAGCAACGGTGAGCGCCGACGGCTTCGTCTGAAATGTAGGCGCTGGGCTTCAGCCCGGCAAACCAAGCCGAGCTCGTATCGTCCCTGGCCCCAGCGGCAAGCGAAACCCGGCGAACCCCTCAGAGAAAGGCAGCACCAGTGAAGCGCAAGCAAGTACTAGTTTTTGCCAGCAAGCTGGGATACCAAACCCGCAGCCTCGACGAGGCTGCCCGCAAACTCGCCGTGGATATCGTCTTTGTGACCGACCGCTGCCATCAACTCGACGATCCCTGGGGCGATCGCGCGATAGCTGTCCATTTCGAGTCGCCGGATGCGGCTGCATACGCCGTCTTGGTGGCGGTCCGCGCTAACGGGCAAGCCGTCGATGGAATCCTGACGTTTGGCGATCGGCCCGCCGTCGCCGCAGCCCACGTTGCCCGCGGTTTGGGTCTTGCTTACAACCATCCCGCTGCCGTACAAGCGTGCCGCAGCAAATTGCGCACGCGCGAAGTGTTTCGCGACGCAGGATTGCCTGGGCCGTGGTTTCGCACCGTAGCGTTGCATCCCGCGCCTGAGCCGGCGCTTCTTGGCATTTCCTATCCGTGTGTGCTCAAGCCGATGTCGCTTTCGGCGAGTCAGGGAGTCATCCGCGCCAACTCCCGCGATGAATTCGTGTCCGCCGCGGAAAGGATTCGAAAGCTGCTGGCATCGCCGGAAATTTTGGCCACGCGCGAAGCGAAGCTAGATCAGGTGATCGTCGAAGGTTATCTTCCGGGAAAAGAAGTGGCCGTGGAAGGTTTGTTGACCGATGGCCAGCTCCGCATCCTGGCGATCTTTGACAAGCCCGATCCGCTGGAAGGCCCATATTTCGAAGAAACTATTTACGTGACGCCGTCGCGCCTGTCGCAATCGGAGCTACGCGACGTCGAGCGATGCGTTCTGGATGCCGTTCGGGCATTGGGCCTGACGCAAGGCCCTATCCACGCGGAATTTCGCGTCAACGAACAGGGAGTGTGGCCGCTGGAGGTTGCGCCGCGGCCCATTGGCGGGCTTTGCGCGCGCGCAATGCGATTCCACGACGTAAAGCCTGGCGAACTAATCGGGCTGGAGGAGTTGTTGCTTCGGCACGCGGTGGGCTTGCCAGGAAGCGATTGGCCCCGCGAGTCCGAGGCCTCTGGCGTGATGATGATTCCAGTTCCGCAGAGCGGGGTCTTGGAAAAGGTCCAGGGAGAAGAAGAGGCCCGTGGGACGCTGGGTGTGACTGACTTGCAGATCACGGCCCGCCTGCACGACTATATTGCGGCTTGGCCCGAAGGTTCGAGTTACCTGGGCTTTCTGTTTGCGCGTTCGGTGACTGCCGCAGAAGTCGAGATGACGCTGCGCGACGCGCATGCAAAATTAAGATTTACCATCACGCCGCGGCTCGCGGTAGAGCACCCGGCGACCAGAAGCATGATCAGGTAGGAACGGATTGCGCTGACTGAGGGGCGAGCTATAGAAAAACGGGCGAGCGAAGCAGTCCTGGAAAAATCAGCCCTTGGCCTTGGGCGCCACGTAACCTTCTGGAAGCTTCGATCCCTCACCGAAGAAAAACTGCTCCATCTGTTCTTCCATGATTTTCTGCGAGTTCGGATCGAGCGGATTAAGCCGGTATTCGTTCATCACCATCTTGGAATGTTCGATCCACAGCTTCCAGGCATCCTTCGATACGCTCTCGTAGACGCGCTTGCCGAGTTCCCCTTTCCAGGGGACGCGATCCAGCCCCGGCATCTCTCTTCCAAACTTCACGCACTTCACCATGCGCGCGCCGGGCTTTACCGGTTCGCTGGGCGCTGGTGTAGGATCGCAAGATTCATTGGCCATCGAGGCTCCTGGAAGACACCTGAATTTCGACGATACCCCAAGCAGGCGGGAAATTCCACTTCGGGAGTGAGAAATGCGGCACCACGCGCTAAATCGTACGCGCAGAGGCTTGGCACAATTGCAGAGCCCAGAGTAAAATTGTATCCATATCCATTAGAGAATGATTGAATTATGCATAGTCAAATAATTTACCCAGGTTAACTAGCTCCAGTCTGGCGCCGGGAGTTGGACAAGTTGGTTGCCGGCAGTGCCGTCGATCGATTGTGGGCAAAAGATGCGTCGCTATGGCGCGGTCCCAACGGCCAGAAGCGATCGGTGGGCGGAAATCTCGCCTGGCTCGATTTGTCGGAGCAAGTTGGCGCCTACATGGATCGCGTCAGCCAATTGGCGGAAGCTACAAAAAGTGACGGTTTTCAGGACATGGTCTTCATTGCCATGGGTGACTCAAACCTGGCCGCGGAGACGCTATTAACTACGTCCGCTGAAAAACGATATGGAAAAGTGTTTGTTCTGGATAGCACCGATCCGGCCGCAATTCGCGCGGTCGATAAACAGCTGGATTACCGAAAGACTCTCTTTGTTGTCGCCAGCAAGTCCGGGAAGCGCATTGAGACCCACGCGCTGCTGCTTTATTTCTTGGACCGGTTGAAAGCGCAAGGGACCGGCGACCCCGGCAAATGCTTTGTTGCCGTCACTGAAGAGGATTCGTATCTGTCGTGGTTGTCAAGAAACTACGGATTTCGGGCCACCTTCCTTGATTCGCCCGGCAGTAAGGGCCGTTATTCATCTTTGATTCACTTTGGGCTGCTACTCTCGGCGATTTGGAACAGCGACCCGCAAACCTTGGTGTCGCAGGCCCTCGCGATGCGCGACATGTGCCGGCAGCCCGAGGCCGCCCACAAGAATCCGGCGCTGGGACTTGCCGCATTCCTCGCCGGTGGTGCGCTGGACGGCAGCGACAAGCTTCTTCTGCTGGGTACCAGAAGCATTCGGAACTTGACCTACCGCATCGGACAGCTGGTCGGTGCGAGCATGTGCAAGGAGAGGCAGGGATTGCTCCCAGTATGCGATGAAGCTCCGAGGTGGCTGGAGATCTACCGGCGAGGCTTCACGGCTGCGATTTTAGCGATGCGCGGGGACGACGACTCCGAGATCACAGAATTCGAGGTGGTGCTGCGGAGGGCCGGGTTGCCAACTGTGTCGATCGAGATCGATGGCCCCGAGGAGTTGGGCCGAGGTGTTCAAGTGGGAAGTCGCAACGGCGTTGGCATGCGTTCCATTGAATGTGAATCCGTTTGATGAGCCGGAGGTGCAAGAGAACAGAGGAAGAGTTTCCAGCATACTTGAGATCCTGTCGTCCAGGCGCCAGTTTCCGGCGCGTACCGCGAGGGCCCGCGAAAAGGGAATTGAACTTTACGCGGAAGGCGAGACCCGGCTCCAGATTTCGACTCTGAATCTCTCCGAGGCGTTACGAACTTTCCTGGAAGCGCGGGAAGCCGATGGATATCTGGCAGTAATAGTCTATGCGGCCAACCAACCCGCAACGAACGCCGCGCTCGGGCGATTGCGTGAAGAACTCGCATCACGCCTGCAAATCCCGGTGTTGCTGAGTTCCGGCACGCATTATCTTCGTAATTTCGAGCAAGTATACAAGGGTGGACCATCCCGGGACTGTTCTTGATTCTTACCACGGAACCCGCGGAGGATATCGGCATTCCAGGTGCCGGATATACCTTTGGGCAGTTACAATTGGCTCTGGCTCTGAGCGACTTTGAATCGCTGGAGTTGCGACATATGCTGGTTATGCAACTGCATTTCACTCAGGGTCTGGAGCAGGGCTTGACAGAACTCGAGCACCTGGTTCAAAAGCTCTAGGTCACGCTCGCGGAGTCCACCCTGAATCGAGGGTCGCGGGCGGCTCACCGAACAAGAGTATTTAAGGAATGCCTTCGAAGCGAGGTGTCGCAGCCTTGTCTAAAATCACCACGCTGTTTTGGGATATCGGGGGAGTGATCCTCACCAATGGCTGGGATCGCGGGTCGCGCCGCGAAGCGGCCACGGTGTTTCATTTGGACTGGGAAGAGTTCCAGGATCGACACGAACTGTCGTTTCCCGCCTTTGATTCCGGGCACATCACCTTGGACGAGTATCTCGATCGCACCCTGTTTTACCGCACCCGGTCATTCACGCGGGAAGAGTTCATCGCTTTCATGTTCGCGCAGTCCAAGGAATTCCCGCAGTCGCGAGCGCTCTTGAAGCAGGCCGCACAATCCGGGAAATATTTCATCGGAGCCATCAATAACGAGCCGCTGGAGCTCAATCAGTACCGCATTGAAGCCTTTGACTTGCGCCGGGACTTTCTGGTTTTCTTCAGTTCGTGCTACGTGCGTTCGCGAAAGCCGGAAGAGCTGATCTTTCGCGTGGCTCTGGAGGTAACCCAGCGGCCGCCGGAGCAATGCGTGTTCATCGATGACCGTCCTTTGAATCTGGAGGCGCCTCGACGATTGGGCATGAATGCCATCCACTATCAAAACGCGCAGCAACTCCGCTGTGATCTGCAAAAGTACGGTGTTGAGGTATAGTGTCAAACGCCGTTAATTCACAATAAGACCCTGGAATCGAGCTGAGGGGAGACCAACGACCATGGATGAAAACCGTTCGGGAGGCGCAAACGGCTCTGAGCCATGCACCGTGGTGCTCTTCGGTGCCTCAGGGGATCTCGCCAAGCGCAAGGTGATCCCCGCGATGTTCGACCTGGCGATCCACGGCTTGCTGGGTCCTCAGTATGCAATCGTCGGCTACGCGCGCACGCCGATGACCGACGAAAGCTTTCGGGCCTCGCTGGGAGATGCGTCCAAGAGCGAATCGGAAATCGGGCCGATCGATCCCAAAAAGTGGGAGGAGTTTGCGTCACACCTGCATTATCAGCACGGCGAATATGGCAAGGCGGAAGATTTCGCCAATCTTGCAAAGCGCCTGACGGACCTGGAAGGTCAGAAAGGCCTGGTGGGTAACCGTTTGTTTTACTTGTCGACGCCTCCCGAGGTGTACAAGGACATCGTTGAGCAACTGGGCAAAGCGGGACTCGCCAAGTCTACGTCTCCCGACTCCTGGGTGCGCATCATTATCGAAAAGCCTTTCGGCCGGGACTTGGCCTCCGCGAAAGAGTTGAACAAGATCGTGCTGAAAGTTTTTGACGAGCAGCAGGTCTATCGCATCGATCACTACCTCGGAAAAGACACGGTACAGAATTTGTTGGTACTGCGTTTCAGCAACGGAATCTTCGAGCCTCTCTGGAACCGAAACTATGTCGATCACGTCCAGATCACCGCTGCGGAGACCCTCGGTGTCGAAAGGCGCGGCGGCTTTTATGAGACGGCTGGCGCACTCCGAGACATGATTCAGAGCCACGTTTTGCAGCTTACTTCGCTGGTTGCCGTGGAACCTCCAGCGTCGTTCGATGCCACCGCGGTGAGAAACGAAAAGCTGAAAGTGCTGCAATCCATACGGCCTTTCGATCTCGGAATGGTCGCACAGTCGGTGGTGCGCGGGCAGTATGCCGCCGGAACGCTCGATAGCAAGAGTGTTCCCGGATACCGCTCGGAACCTGGCGTCAGCCCCGCGTCGCGCACCGAGACCTTTGTTGCCGCGCAACTATTGATCGACAACTGGCGATGGGCCGGCGTTCCATTCTATTTACGAACTGGGAAGCGTTTGGCCAAACGTACGACGGAGATCGTGATTCAGTTCAAGTGCGCGCCGCACATCGTATTTCGGGAGCGCCATGTCAAGGCCAACCGGCTGGTCTTGAACATTCAACCAGACGAAGGAATCTCTGTTTCCTTTGGGGCCAAGAAGCCGGGACCCGAAATGGCCATCGGCAACGTCACCATGAATTTCAGTTACAGCGAAGGGTTTGGCGATGGCGCGCGAAGCGCGTACGCAACGCTGCTCGGCGATTGCGTGCGCGGTGACGCCACCCTGTTCGATCGGGCCGACAGCGTTGAAGCGGCTTGGGCGCTGGTCGATCCTATTCTGGATGTCTGGAGCGCGGCGAAGACCGCCAGCGTTCCGCAATACCCGGCGGGAAACTGGGGCCCCCGCGAATCCGATGCTTTGCTGGAACGCGAAGGCCGCCGGTGGTTCAATTCATAGCCACAGCAGCGAGCGCATAAACGCACAGCGCGAAGAAACGAACTAGGGACAGGGGGACAGGTGATCCTTGCCGGTGACGTAGGCGGCACGAAGTGCAACCTTGCGCTTTTCTCGGAAAAGAGCGGAAAGCTCACGACCGTTTTCAAACAGCGGTTTGCGAGCAAGGAGTTCGCAAAGTTCGAGCTGATCGTGAAGGAATTTTCGCGGCAGGCGGCCTCCCATCTGTCTGCCGATCGCGTGGTCGCGGCGGGCTTTGGAGTTGCCGGACCGGTGATCGAAAATCACGTTCGCGCCACCAATCTTCCGTGGACCGTGGATGCAAAAATTCTCGAACGCGAATTGGAAGTCGAAAAGATCGTGCTGTTGAATGATCTCGGAGCGACAGGACACAGTATCGAACACCTCGCGCCTGAAGAATTCACGGTCCTAAATGCGGGAAAACCGGAGCCGGGCGGCACCAGGGCGCTGCTGGCGGCGGGCACGGGGCTCGGGCAATCCTTCCTGGTGTGGGATGGGACGCGCTATCGCATTGCGCCATCCGAGGGCGGGCATTCCGATTTTGCACCACACACGGAACAGCAGATCGAGTTGTTGCGCTTCATGCGCCGCCGCTATCCGCAGGTCAGCTGGGAGTTGATTCTCTCGGGTCGCGGCTTCCGCACCCTTCATGAATTTCTCGCGCCGGAAGTGAAGCACGCTTCCTTCGAGGACCCCGACGCGGATCCCGCGCCGGAAATCACAAGCAAAGGCTTGGCCAAGACTTGCCCGGTCTGCGTGGAGACACTGGATTTGTGGACTTCCATTTACGGGGCGGAGGCCGGGAATCTTGCGCTGAAGGTGCTGGCGCTCGGCGGGGTTTACGTGGCCGGCGGCATCGCCGTCAAAATCATCGAGAAGATGAAGGACGGAAGATTCGTCGCAGCGTTTAAAGACAAGTGGAAGTTCGAGAGCCTGCTTGCCAATATCCCGGTGTCGGTGGTCCTGAACGAGTCCGCCCCGCTGCTCGGCGCGGCGTACGAAGCGCTGGCGTCGATCCGCAAGTAAGGCGCGGCGTTTTTCGTCAGCTTCGTTGAAATACTGTCTGGCGTGACTCGAGAATCCCGATTCTCGGCGTCTTTCTGAAACGGGGCGCGGCGATGCTGGCCCCTGCAATCATCCTGGTGTGCAGCAAAGCTCGGTCGTGTTCAACCTTACATTTGTTTGGTAAGCTGGCCGTTCCAGAGGTTGGTCCGAAATTGGCGGCCGCGACACCAGCCAGGTGACAACCCCAGTAGGAGTAAGGTATGAGCAACGCAACGACAACACAAACACTCGATCTGCAGAATTATGTTGGTGGCAGTTGGCACCGATCTTCGGCCACCGACTACGTGGACGTCGCGAACCCAGCTACCGCCGAGGTCCTCGCGCGCACACCGCTGTCTACTCTTGCGGACGTCAATGCTGCGGTGCAAGCCGCGGCCGCAGCTTTCCCGGCGTGGCGGCGCACTCCGCCGGGCGAACGCGTCCAGTATCTGTTCAAGCTCAAGAACTTGCTGGAAGAACATATCGATGAGATTGCGCGCTTGATCACGCGCGAGAACGGCAAGACGTTTGCCGAAGCAAAAGCTGAGATGCGTCGCGGCATCGAGAATGTCGAAGTCGCCTGCGGCATCCCGATGATGATGCAGGGCTACAACCTGGAAGACGTGACGCCGGGCGTGGATGAAATGCAGATCCGGCAGCCGCTCGGTGTGGTGGCGGCGATTGTGCCGTTCAATTTTCCGGGGATGATTTCGTTCTGGTTTTTGCCCTACGCCATCGCTTGCGGGAACACCTTCGTGCTCAAGCCATCCGAACGCGTGCCGCTGACGATGCAGTACGTTATGGAATTGATTGAAAAGACCGGCCTGCCGAAGGGCGTCGTAAATCTCGTGAATGGCGGGCGCGCGGTGGTGGACGCGCTATGCGACCATCCGCAGGTGCGGGCGATCAGCTTTGTGGGCTCGACGCCGGTGGCAAAACATGTTTACGCGCGTGCGGCGGCCAGCGGCAAACGCATGCAGTGCCAGGGCGGCGCGAAAAATCACGTCATCGTTCTGCCTGACGCTGACATGGAACTGGCGACGCAGATCATTAGCGACAGCGCATTTGGTTGCGCGGGGCAGCGGTGCCTGGCGGTGTCCGTTGCGGTGACCATCGGCGAGGCGCAGAAGACGTTCGGAGAATCGATTGCCGATGCGGCCACGAAGATTCGTATTGGCAACGGTCTCGATGCTGGCGTGCAGATGGGGCCGGTGATTAGTCGAGAGAGCAAGCAGCGCATCGAGTCACTGATCGGGCAGGGCATAAGCGAAGGTGCGAAAGCTACAGTGGACGGACGTAACGCCAAGGTACCCGCTTACGAAGCGGGAAATTTCTTGAAGCCTACGGTCCTGGATGGAGTGCCGGCGTCGAGCGAGCTTGCGCACACGGAGATCTTTGGACCGGTGCTTAGCCTGGTACATGCGAACTCGATCGATGCCGCGATGGAATTTCTGGCGAAAAGTCCTTACGGCAATCAGGCATCTTTGTTCACCACGAGCGGGGCGGCGGCGCGGAAGTTTCGTTACGAGGCGCCGGCAGGGAACATCGGAATTAATATCGGCGTGGCGGCGCCGATGGCTTATTTCCCGTTCAGCGGTTGGAAAGAAAGCTTCTTTGGCATTCTGCACGGGCAAGGGCGCGACGCCGTGGAATTCTATACGGAATCGAAGATTGTGGTGGAACGCTGGTCGCGGCAGGAAACGCGGAAGTTCTAACGTGATGAGTGCTGAACCAGTGCGGCCAACAGCGCCGCTGCAGCTCGACGTCAGCGAACGGATTGAGTGCGCGCAGACGCTGGCTTCACGGTTCTATGCCGATCCGTCGATTCTGGAGATCGAGAAGGCGCGGATTTTTCGGCGCACATGGCAACTTGTCGGGACGCTCGATCACGCTTGCGGCGAAGTGAACGGCTTGCAGCGGACGATTGCCGATCGCGAGACTTTTTTCACAGCGGAAGTCGCAGGCGAGCCGATTTTAGTCGTGCGCGACAAGGAAGGCACGCTTCGCGCATTCAGCAATGTTTGCCGGCACCGGGCTGGGCCTATCGCGTTGGGTAGCGGGTGCAAGAATGTGCTGCGATGCGCATACCACGGCTGGACCTACACATTGGATGGTCGATTGATCGGGACGCCGGATGTGGAGGGCGTTGAATTTTTCGATCGCAGCACGATGGGGATGGTGCCGCTGCGGTTGGAAACTTGGGAGCAGTTCATCTTTGTGAATTTCGACCGCGGCGCCGAGCCGCTTTCGGCTTATCTCGGAGATATTCCCGAACAGGCGCGGGGATTTCGATTTGCGGGGCTGCAGTTTGCGGAGCGGCGCGACTACGTTCTTAATTGCAACTGGAAGGTGTACGTCGATAACTATCTGGAGGGCTATCACATTCCTATTGCGCATCCCGGGTTGATGCGCGAGATCGATTATTCGCAATACCGTACGGACACGTTTCGGTATCACTCGCAGCAGTTTGCGCCGATCCGGGCGATGAAGGCGGAGGACTCTGATGATCGCGCCTACGCTCCGGGTAGCGGTACGCAGGAGGCACTGTACTTCTGGATTTTTCCGAACTTGATGCTGAATATTTATCCGGACAATGTGTCGACCAACTTGATTGTGCCGCTTAGTCAGGACAAGACACTAACGATTTTTGAATGGTTTTTTCACGATATCGCGTCGGCGAAAATACAAGAGCGGATGAAGAAGGCCATTGCTTTCAGCGACGAGGTGCAGCAGGAAGATATTGGGCTGTGCGAGAGCGTGCAGCGGGGGTTGCAGTCTGCACTGTACGACCGCGGGCGTTATTCGGTGAAGCGCGAGAATGGCGTGCATCATTTTCATATGTTGCTTGGGGAGTTTCTCGGCCAATCCTAGAATCCTTGAGCGAATCGCGACCAGGACGTAAAGCTTACCCTTGACCTCCGCTATCCACATAATACCTTTCAGGTAAAATTACGACCGAGCGCCGGTACACCCGGCGCTATTTTTTTGTACCCTGCTAGCCACGTTCCACGCCTCAACCCACCCTCGCACCCTTGGCGCAGCAATTAGAACAGAGCAGCCGTCATCAAATTCTGCGTCAAGGCGAGTCGCGAGCCGCTTTTTCGCCCTCTGGACGAGGCCCGGCCCACCGATCGTTGGCTTGGACCGAGCCTTAGAACTAGGAATTTCGTTTCGGGTCCACGTGAATGCGGGACGCAGGTAAGCCGATTAAAATCAATACTTACACAAGTCTATCAAAACACACGGCTTTAACGGCCTTTAGAATCAATACTTACAGAAGACAGGGGGAGGGTGGTAATCAGCCAGTTACCACGCAAAACGCTACGAATAACGCGCCGCGTGCGCCGCGTTTCCGTCATTTTGCGGATTTGTCGGCGCGGGCGAAGTCGGATTCAGAGAGGGACTTGGTCACGGGGATTTGAGCGTAGATGGCGCCTCGTTGGTCGTAGAGTTCGGCACGATCGGGATATTTGGCAATCAAGTCGTCGTACGCTCCCAGGGCGTCGAACCAGAGGCGGTGGTCGGTGAAGAGATGAGCGCGTGCCAGGCCCGAATCGTACGAGTCACCTGCCGGAATGCCAGCCAACGCGTTGTAGATGATCTGGCGCTCCTCCGCAGACACAGTTACGATTTCCAAGGGCTCGCTACCTAGCGGATTCGGAAGAACCTGAACGCGCCAATAATAGGTGGCGCCGGATTCTAGCTTGTCAAAGATGGGCTCGGCTCGATAGCGCGGCTCCTTCACCACCGTCCGGAATAATTGCGTTTCATCTTCGTCCGTAAGGAGAAATACGTAACCTTCGTTGTGTCCGGTGAAGGACCACGAGAACAGGGCGTGATAACCGTAGAATTTTGCGCGCTTTGGGGCTAACAGAATGGCGGACGGGATTGCCGCGGTGCGGCTGCCGCCTAGCATGGTGGTGACTTTCTTTTCGGATTTGGGATCGGAGATGTCGAAGCCGGAGAGGTCGGCGTCGAGGACTTTGCGTTTGGGCTTGGCGGCGGGGTCGGGTGTGGCGGATTTTGGATCGGGTTTGGGTTGTTGTTGGGCGCGGCTTGGCGAATTTACGAGTAGAGTCAGCGCGCAGACGAAAAGGAAATTTCTCATGGAACCTCTTTGTGAATGGGCTTGCGCGAATCGCGATTCATGGATGGTGGATTGTCCTCGCGGTGAAACCCCAAGACCCAGGTTTCGCTTTCTGAAACCTGGGGTACGCACGGAAAAGGCAACCCCAAGACCCAGGTTTCAAAAACCGAAACCTGGGGCACCCTCCGTCGGCTACCGTGCAGGCGGAGAACAATAGTTTTACGAAGGCGCCTCAGCCCTCGATGATTTCACACTATACAGGGGAATGGGGGTAGTGAAGCCGCGGACTTGGGCTTCGCCCAGTGGGGTGGTGGGGAATTGATCGCGGACTTGTTCCCAGGTGGCGGGGCTTAGGACTAGCGAGGTCTTGAAGTCCTTGGTGAGGGATTCGAGGCGGGAGGCTAGGTTTACGGCTTCGCCGATTACGGAATATTCGAGGCGGTCTGGGGAGCCTACGTTGCCTGCGGTGACTTGGCCCGTGTGGATGCCGATGCCGATCTTTAATGTTGGGTCGGTGGGTGGTTTGGTGGTGTTCCAGCGATCGACGGCAGCTAACATTTCCTGGGCGCAGCGGACTGCGCGGCGGGCGTCTTCGCGGGTGCCTTCGGTCAACGGGGCACCGAAGATGACCATGATGCCGTCGCCTATGAATTTGTTGAGGAAGCCGCGATTTTGTTTGATGACTTCGCCCATGGCGGTCAGGTAGCGGTTGAGCCAGGCGAGAACTTCCTTGGAGGGGACGCCGGTGGTTGTGGCGGTGAAGTTTCGGATGTCGGAAAACAGGATGGTGGCGACGCGCTCTTCGCCGGCGAGGACTATATTGTCGCGATTTTTCCAGATTTCGGCGGCGACGTCGGCGGAGACGTAACGCTCGAAAAGGCCCATGAGTTGGCGGCGCTCGGCTTCCATAGCATTTTTCAGGCGGCGCTCTTCGACCGAGCGGTAGCCGAGGCCGGTGGGGAGGGCCGCGAGGAGACAGATCTCGATGGATGCGAATGGCATCCAGACGTCGTGATACGCGAACAGATAGGCGGCGGCGAAGAACACGGCTACGGCCATCGCGAGCCACGCTAGCAGCGCGACATACCAGCGGTAATGGAAGGCGAGGGCGATCAGGCAGAACGCGAGCACGAGAGCGATTGCGAAACGCGGGAACGAGTGGGCGGTGCTCAGGAAACTTTTATTCAAGAGCGTTGCTGTTGCGGCTGCGTGGATTTCGGCGCCGGAGAGCATGGAGCGTTCGCCGATGGTGGCTCCGGCGCGGGTGGCCGGCGTAGTGAAAAGATCTTTGCCCATTTCGCTGGACTGACCTACTACGACGATTTTCCCAGTAAAAATTGACGGGTCGAAGGCGTCCGAGAGCACGGATTCCACCGAGATTACGCGTGTCGGGGCGGACGCGTAGAAGCGTATCCATGCAGTGTCGGGTTCCGTGGAAGCTAACGGGAGTTTTGTTGCGCCGAAGAGGAGGAAGCCGCGACCGCCTGGACGGAGATGCTGGTCGGTCGCGTAGTCCACTAGCGCGACCGGAAACGAGAGTGCCTTGTAGTCCTTGGTGGTGATGCGGAGGAACATGCGTCGAACTGCGCCGTCGTCGTCGAGGACCAGATCGCCAAAGGCAACCCCAGCCGCGACTTTTTTGAAGAGGTCGAGGGGGTCGTTGGGAGGATGATCAGTGAAACCATATTCGCTGACTAGGATTACGTTGCCGGCTTCTTCGATGGCGGTTGCTAGTTGGGCGTCGTCGGCTTCGGCGCGGGCTACGTCGAGAATGACGTCGACGCCAATTGCTGAGGGTTTGCCGGCTGCGATCTTGCGGATTACTTTGGCGAGCAGAAGGCGTGGGATGGGGAATGCGTTGTGTAGGCGGACGAAGGATTCGTCGAAGTCTACGTTGAGGACGGCGTCGCTTGGGGGGGCGGGATGTTGGACTTTGACGAGTAGATCGAATGTTTGCAGGTCAAGTTTGCGGAGTAGGCCTGGTTGTTCGAGAGCGGAGATTGTTGCGGCGAGAAGTAGGGCGAGGGCGAACATTGTTAGCCATGCGCGCGTGAATCGAGGCGGGGTTGCGGGCACGCGTTTCCCTGTGATGGGATTCGTGGAAGCGTTCATGTGGGGTTGCACGTGATCACTCGTTGCCACCGTGCCTCCACTACGCGACCCCGCGCCCATAAGGCGGGCGCAAGAGAAAGCGGGGTCGCTCCGGTCGGGATGACAGTTTGAGAATGAGGG
The DNA here is from genome assembly GCA_963832615.1 of uncultured Acidobacteriota bacterium. GTDB lineage: Bacteria > Acidobacteriota > Terriglobia > Acidiferrales > UBA7541 > Acidiferrum. The sequence goes on along the minus strand of CAWHVA010000027.1, from coordinate 182,499 downwards.
TGTGGAAAGCCCCACCCTTTGAAAGGCGCAAAGAGTGGGCCACCCGGGAGAAATTCAACCGCAGGACCCAGGTTCACGAACCGAACCTGGGGCACCCGCGATTCACGCGGTGAAGGATTGTTATCTTGGATGTTGGAGGTCATTTATCCGGATTGGGTGAGTGATTTTGTTTGAGAGAAGCGCCCGCCTCGGAAGGCGGCCGCTACGACGTCACCTTGGCGGTTGAAATATTGGCGTGGATACGGCTTGGGATGGGCTGAAGCCCGTCCCTACATCGGGTCTGGGAAATTTAAACAAAGTCGTGATGACATTTTTCATTTCACGCGACGGATCGATCATGAATGCTGCGTGGGAGCTTTTGCGCAGGCCTACGCCCGAGAGCGGGAGGTGTTCGGCTAGGCCTGGGAGGGCCATGGGGCTTTGCTGGCCTTCGGTGGCTTTGTCTACCGTGTCGTGGATGTAGGCGAACAACTCTCCGGCTGTGACGGTGCCGTCTTTGTTGAAGTCGGCTTCGCCGTGGAGTCCCTTTAAGAGGAAGAAGGTGAAAACGCCGTGGCCGCCGCCCCATTTGTCGGACTCGTAGGAGAGTTGGCTGACGTCGCTGGCGGTGATGACCGCGCGGTCGGAATCGTTGGCGAAGCGGGAGAGATATTGGTTGACGAGATTGTTGGATTTTTTGCCGTGGGCGCTGGCGCCGCTGAAGCCGTAGCTGTGGCAGGTGTCGGCGAAGGTGACCACGCGTTTGGCTTTGATGACGCGGGTGAAGACGTCCTGGAGCTGGTACATGGGGAAGGCGGTACCTCCCATGTCGTCAATTTTTGTGTCGTAGGTCAGAAGATACAGATTGCGGGGGTCGTTGGGATCTGGTGCGCCGTGGCCTGCGATGTAGAGCACAACTTCATCTTGCGGTTGGGCTTTGGTTAAAAAAGTGAAGAGGGCGCTGCGAAGGTTTTGGGAGGTGGCGTCATCGTTGAGGAGCAGGCGGATGTTGTCTTTGGGGAACGAGCCGCCGTCGGGAGAGAGGAGAAAGTCGCGAAATTCCTGGGCATCGCGGTCGGCAAACTGGAGGCTGGTGATGCCGCCGGCGGTATCCGAGTAACGGGCGATACCTACGACGACAGCGAATTTATCGGCGCCTGCCACCGGCCGATCGGGAGTGATGGAAGCTCGCTTGTTATCCCGGGTCGTTGTTGTGTCGGAGGTCTGCAGGAGAAACGAGGCGTAGTGGACGCGCTTCATGAGATCAGTGAAAGAAAATTCGACGGAGTTGCGGCCGCGTTGGAGATGAAAACCTTCGTGGTGGCTCAGATCGAGCTTGCAGAGGATTCCGTCGGACATCGTCGTGGTGGTCATGATCATATTGGCGGCTTGGGTGTTGATTTTGGTGAAGACGGTGCCGGGACTCACTTGCATGGGGCTCTTTGCGACGTGGATCAGGAGCTGATCGAATTCCGTGGAGGGAATGACGGCGGCGCCGTTCGGTTCCAGCTGCATTTGCAGTTGGGGGATTTCGAGGGTGATGGGTTCGGTAATGTCGGCGGCGGAGGCGGGAAAAAGCAGAGCTACGGTCAGCAATGTTAACGAAAGGAATGCTCCGATTGAATAAAAACCACAGCTAAACCCGTGCGCGTTGAGATTATTCGTCGTGGCGGTGTCCATGTTGCGTCAAAACCTCGGCCTCCCGGCGCTTCGAGGCTCAGAGTAAAAGAGGGAGGCCACAGGGTGCTGGCTCACAAATTCAGATTCAACCATCAGGCTCAATTCGTGAGCAGATTGTAGTGGAACGGGCTCCGCTTGTCATCGTGAAACGAAGCATTTTGCTTGACATAAAGTCGAAGTGCGGTATTAGTTGCGTATAGTCTCTCCGAGCGTGCTTGCGGAATTCCAAAACCTGAGAATCACGTCGCGCTCGAAACCCATTCTGTTCGCGGGAACACAGGAGGAATCAAATGATTCGGCCTTCGGCTTTCGTGCGGTTTGCGACGATGTTGTTGACACTATTTTTTGCGAGTTTGCCGCTTTTTGCGCAGACGGCGACGGAATTCAACGATAAGGATAAAAAGAAAATGGGGGAGATTGCGCAGCGCCCCGAGGTGATTCACAGGATTCAAGAGACCTGGGATGCGCGGCGGCGGGCGGACATGGAGTTTGCATTCAACGTCAACCAGTCGACGAGACTGGGGGAGCTGTCGCTCGCGGAGTTGGCGACGTTCCGGCAGAACTTTGGGGAGCTGTACAACAATCCGATTTTGTTGCGGTATGTGAACTCGCTGGGGCAAAAAATTGTTCCGCAGGGATCACCGAATCTGTACTCGTTCCGGTTGCTGCTGGATCCGGTTCCGCGAGCGGAAGCGCTTACGACGGGGACGATTTATATTTCGACAGGTCTGGTGTCGATGCTCGACAGTGAGGCGCAGTTGGCCTACGTGCTGGGACACGAGATCGCGCACGTGGAGAAGAGGCATACGTACAACACGATTCGGAACGAGATCCTGGAAGAGGAATTCGATCGGGAGAAGACCGCGGATGTGGGGAAGAAGCGCGCGATCTTTGGGGTGGCTTCAGCGGTGGGTGGTGCGGCAATCGGTGGGGCGGTTGGGGGATACTCGGGCGCGCTGATTGGAGGCGGGATCGGCATAGCCGGAGGATTTGCCGGCGGATTATTGTTCCGAAACAAATTTCAGCCAACAGAATGGTCTTCGGTTTATGAGGATGAAGCCGATGAGGCCGGGCTGAAGTATATGCTGGACCAAAATTATGACGCGCGTGAGATTCCGAGAATGTATGCGCGGCTGGATAATCTGGTGGGCCGCGACAGCCGAGTGGGGCTGGGATTCATCGGGAAACCGGAGCGGACTCGAGAGCGGCAAGCGCAGATCACGCGGCTGATCACGTCGTCATACAAGGCGGATCTGGAGGCGCGAGCGAAGAAGGGGTTGGTGAGTTCGGGGCCGGAGTTTCAGCTGCTGATGTCCGGGCTGAAGCGAGACAACGGCGTGATTGCGCTCGATTACGATCTGTACGATGAAGCCAGGGATGATCTGGATCAGGCTGTGAAATTGCGTTCGAACGATCCTCGGGCGCACTACTACCTGGGACAGGTGATGATCGCCACGGGTCGAACGCCGGAGGAAAAACAGCAGGCGATGAGCGAATTCCTGCAAGCAATTCAATACGATGCGGATCGTGGGGCATACGCTGAGCCGCATTTGGAAGATGCGCTGTTCCAAATTTCGCAGAACGATCCTGGATTGCAGGATCAGATCAAGAAAGAGCTGAAGACCTACGTTGCGCTGTATCAGCGTCAGCATACGGGGCAGCTGCCTGGGAACATGTACATCATCTATGACTATTTTCTGCTGATCGGCGACAAGAGCTGGTACATGCCGCCAGCGTCGGTGATTACGACGAAAAACGTGGATTCACTCAACGTGACGCAAGCGAATGTGCCCGCGGCCAGCGCGGCGGAGGTAGTGGCTCGAGCCACGGGGAGTTCGGACGCCGGTAGAACCACGACAACTTCGGAACCTGCGAAGGCGCCGGCGAAAACCGCAGTGAAGAAAGCATCAACACCTGCGCCGGCGCCGCACTGACGCACGCTACGAACGTGGGAGGCGCACGGCCGATGTGCGCCTCCTTAACTTGTTGGGAGGGCGAGGATGAGGTTCACACGGATCCTGGTTGCGTGTCTTGTAGTGGCCTGCGGTGCGCGTGTGGAAGCGCAGGGAAATGACGGCAAGCGAATTGTCGGAATCATGCCGACATTTGATACCTCGGGAGATGCGTTCGGGCAGCAATTTGCGCAGAACCTGACAGCGATGGTGTACGACAAATTAGCGGGAGCGCCGTTTCAAATTGTGCTGCTTAATCCCGGGGGGCTTTACAGCCCGTTGATTCCGGAATCGATGCTGGAGTACACGCAGTCCACTGGAGTGGATAACGTGCTGTTGATGACGCTGTTGCCTACGGACAAGCCGCAGAAGGGCGACTACATTTTGCATCTGGAAGCTAAATTGATGGATGCGCAGAATGCGAAGGATCTGGGGCCGGCGTCTACCTACAGCGCGAAGGTGAGCCACAACGATGCGTTGTTGGATGCGGCGAAGGCTGGAATCGATTTCGGCAGCACCACGTCGAACACCGGGCGGCGTGGGCGCGATCTCTATTCAGCGATGACGCGAACGAACGGGAGCCGACCGTTTGAGAAGCAGCCATTGGGGAAAGCGGCTTTGGGGATGGCGGCGTCGATTCAGTCGCAGGTGTTGACGCAGGTGCAGGTCTCGAAAGGGGGCAGGGTCAGTGCACCGAGCGGCGGGGCTTGCACGATCAGCATTCGCGTGCAATATACGGCGAAGAAGGCGTTTTCGAGGGCTTACGACATTCTGGTGAACGGCGAGAATCAATCGTTGTGGACGAAAGATGGAGTGACGAAACTGGAGAATATGAAAGTCGGACCGTTATTTTTGCAGATTAGCGTTGCCGATCCGCCGTATCGGACGCCGGTGGAGGATTTGTATCAGGCGAATACGGATTTGGATTGCTCGCGTCCCGAGCGGCAGTTGTCACTGGACATCGGTGCGGTGGGGGATGCGCTGTTGCATTGGCATTGATTAGCGAAGCGGGAATTCCGGCGAAAATGGTTGGAGTTTGGCGAAGTGGCGCGCCCGGCCAGACTCGAACTGGCGACCCTCTGCTTAGAAGGAATTTTGGGCCATTTTGTACGGGGTAGAGAGGGTTGGTAAGTACTTGGAAACACGGGTTGGGTCACTTCCACCTGCCCGCCCTTACAACTCCATCTAAACCAGCGCCCGCTACATTTTCTGCTACAGGAGCAAATGCTTCCCGACACCTCAAAAGAGGGATGCAGGTGAGGTGAGGCCCCTCTGCTGAGATAAATAACAGTAAGATTTTGGGCCGTGGAAAACACCCGCCGACGAGGACGATTTGGTCTCGCGCCAGGCATTGTCTTGGCTTGCCTGCTGGCGTGGTGTCCGTGTGCGGAGGCGTTGGATCCGGCGCCGGACGTGAGCCAGTACGCGCACACGGCATGGAAGATCCGCGACGGGTTCACCAACGTGGTCTAACGGAGTGTGTGAAATTAGTACCGCTAAACGCGCTAGCATTGACCCGTCGTATTGCTGGCGAGAAGCCGATGAGTGCACTCGCTGCGGACATCGCGCCATTTCCTACAACTCCTGTAGAAATCGGCACTGCCCGAAGTGTCCGGCAGGAGCTCGCGAGCGCTGGCTCGCAGCACGTCGCCAGGAGCTTCTCCCAACGCGCTACGTCCCTGTGGTCTTCACGCTTCCTCGTCATTTGGCCCGTTGATCTTACAGAACAAGAAGGTCCTCTACGATCTCCTGTTTCGCACCAGCGCAGAAACTCTCCTCGAAGTGGCTCGCGATCCCAAACACCTCGCTGCAGAAATCGGTTTCTTCAGTGTTCTGCATACCGGGAGTCAGAAACTCACGGCCCACCCACATGTTCATTGCGTGGTGCCAGCCGGTGGATTGTCTGCCGATCACACGCGCTGGATCAAACCACGCTACGGTTTCTTTCTTCCCGTCGAGGTGCTCAGTCACGTCTTTCGCGGAAAGTTCCACGAAGCGCTCCAGCGCGCCTTTCATGATGGCAAGCTCAACTTTCATCGAGACTTAAAGCTCCTCGCTCAGCCGAAAACATTTGCTGCCTGGCGGAGACCACTGTTCCGAAACGACTGGGTGGTCTACTCGAAACGCCCGTTCGGAGGTCCAGAGCAGGTGCTCCGTTATCTGGGCCGTTACCCTCATCGCGTGGCCATCTCCAACCATCGCCTGGTCTCGTTTGCTGATGGGAAGGTCACGTTTCGTTGGCGCGATTCCGCACACAGCAACGAACAGAAGTTGCTGACCCTATCTCTCGATGAGTTCTTGCGCCGCTTCCTGTTGCCTCTGCTCCCGGAAGGTTTCGTGCGCATCCGCAACTTCGGCTTCCTGGCCAACCGCAAACGTGCCACCACCTTGCCACTTTCCTTCCAACGGCTCGGCGGGGCACCGCAAACCGAGCAAAAGGCCTCCACCGCCAGTCCGAGCGATCTTTGGTCTTGTCCCAAGTGTGGTGGGCCGATGATGGTCGTCGAAAGACGCACCGCTTCTGAAATCCAACTTCGTTCTCCACCGCTGGTCACGGCTGCGGCATGAAGCGACTCTGTCCAATTCGAAAGTGTTTTTCCACGCGCTCCGTACCTCTGTGCCTTCCCTCGGAACGGACGTCCTTTTCCAACTCTTCGACCACACTACTCACGATCCTTTTTCGCGTTCGGCCAGCTTCCGACCTCATACAGTCACGTGTCGCGCTCTGCAGCACCGTCTCGGCACAGCTCGACGCCACTCCTTCCCACCATTGAATTTGCATAGGGCCCGCGTCCGCCGCAAATCGCGGGCGGCTTCCTTCAAGTCGTTGTATCGAAAGCGCGCGAACACACCGTGCTCCTGTAGACGCATGGCCCTTCGCGCTTCCGATACAACCCTAAGACTTATCGTTACCGATCGGCCCGACCTGGATAACTTCCGGTTTGCCGACGATATGCCCGAAATGTGTGGAGGCGAGCGGCATTTTTACTCTAGCGTGTTTCATGGCGGGCACCCCGAATCGGCCGTTTTGGGTGTTCGATAGCGCGACACCCCCGTGTCATAATCGCTCACCGAACAGGCCGGAGCGGTAGATCAGGTCGTCGTAAGTTGCCATACAACATATACATGGCTGGTACCAGCTTAGGGATACGAACGTGCTGATCTATCACCGACCGAAAGGCGGAAAGCTTTATGGCCACGCTCTGGCAGGACACGCGTTACGCCCTCAGGACGCTCGCGAAGTCGCCGATGCTAACTTTGATCGTAGTCCTCACGCTGGCTCTGGGCATTGGGGCCAACACAGCAATCTTCGGGATCGTGAATGGGTTTCTATTGCGTCCCTTGCCGGTGATATCGCCCGAACAGATCGTGGTGCTGGCCGGGAAGCTGGAGGGCGACACTCTCGGGATTTTCAGGCTTTCCTATCGCCAGCTCGTTGATTTTCGAAAACAATCGGATGTGTTCTCCGATCTCTTTGCGTGCCAGGACGATCTCGGAGGGCTGAACTTCGGGGGCAAAACGAATGAATTCCTGTACTCGCGCGTAACTGGCAATTACTTTTCATCCCTGGGCGTGCAGCCCGCATTGGGGCGCCTCTTCTTGCCGCCCGAGGGGGAAGCCGGAAGTAAGGACCCCTACATTGTTCTGGGTTATTCCTTCTGGCAAAAGAGGTTGGGCGGCGATCCTGGCATCGTGGGGAAGCAAGCACTGATCGATGGCCGAGAGTTATTGGAGTGGCACCGAAGGGATTTCAAGGCACAGAGTTCGCGCTGGATTTTGATGGCTACCTCCCGCTGAACATGATGCCAGAGGAAGATGCGGCCACGGCCTGGAGCGACCGCGCCTCCCGCGCGTTAGTTGTAATGGCGAGGCTGAAACCCGGTGTGAGCCTGCGGCAAGCGCAAAGCTCGGTGAACGTCGTGGCGCGACGGTTGGCAGAGTCTTATCCCGCGACGGACAAGGGAGTGGCGGTTCGGGTGATTCCGGAGAGGTTGGCGCGACCGCAGCCGTTTGCGAACAACATCGTTCCGTTTATCGCGGGCACCTTTTTGGTGCTCGCATCACTGGTTCTACTGCTGGCGTGCATGAATGTGACGAATATTCTGCTTGTGCGCGCGACGATGCGGCAACGCGAGATGGCGATCCGTGCGGCGCTGGGAGCGAGTCGCGCGCGGCTGATCCGGCTACTGCTCACTGAGAGCATCGTGCTGGCGCTCTTCGGCGGAGCCGGCGGACTGCTCGTGGGACCGTGGGCCAGCGGCGCGATCGCCTCGCTTCTCCCGGAGTCAAAATTTCCTGTCCGCCTGGATTTCAGTTTTGATTGGCGAGTGTTTGCGTACGCTCTGGCAGCCGCTCTCTTGACCGGTACGCTGATGGGCCTGTGGCCAGCATGGCTGGCGAGACGCACGGATGTGAACGGCGTCCTGCGAGGAGCTGGGAGGAGCGATACTGCGGGCGTGAACCGCCACCGGGTACGCAGCGTGCTAGTGGTGGCCCAGGTGGGCGGATCGCTGGTGCTACTGATCGTCGCCGGGCTATTCGCCCGGAGCCTGTTGCGCGCGCAGCACGCGAATCTGGGATTCGACCCCGATCACGTGCTTAACGTAATCCTGGATCCAAAAGAAGCGGGATACGACGAGACCCGCACAAAGCATTTTTACCGAGACCTCGAGGCGAGAGTGCGCGCATTGCCCGGAGTGCAATCAGCAAGCCTGGCATTCAGTGTCCCGATGGGACACGTGAACGACGGGAGCTCGATTTATATCGAAGGGCGCATGCTCGCTTCCGGCCAGCAGCCTCCCGTGGTGGTGTACAACCGGGTCGACGCACCCTATTTCGATACCATGCGAGTTCCGTTGCTGCGCGGCCGTGCCTTCCGCGAGAATGACGAGGAAAAGGCACCGCTCGTCGCGATCGTGAATCAGACGATGGCACATCAATTCTGGCCCAACGAAGACCCGATCGGGAAGCGATTCAGTCTCAAGAGCGCGACCGGGCCTTTCGCCGAAATCGTGGGAGTAGCGGCGGATGGGAAGTATGTGTTCATTGGATGGGACCGACAGCCACATTTTTATGTTCCGCTTGCCCAGAATTACACCGCGTACCGGGCCTTGCAACTTCGCTCATCGGTGCCGCCGGAGACTCTGATGACGCTGGTGCAGAGCGAAGTCCGCGCGCTGGATCCCACAATGCCGATTTCCGACGTTCAGACCATGAGGCAGTCTCTCTCGGGAGGAAATGGGTTTTTCGTCTTCCGGATTGGTGCGATCTTGGCTGCAGCCATGGGATTTCTGGGGCTGACGCTGGCCGTTGTGGGCGTGTATGGAGTGGTTTCGTTCGCCGCCAGCCAGCGTACCCGTGAGATCGGGATCCGTATGGCGCTCGGCGCGGACCGGCGGGATATCCTACGGCTGGTCCTGCGGCAGGGATTGGTGCTAGTGATGGGAGGCGTGTTGTCCGGCTTGATGCTTGCGTGGGCTCTGACGCGTTCGATGGCTCCGCTTCTGATAGGAGTGAGCCCAACCGATGCGCTGACATTTGTGACAGCGACGCTATTTCTCGGGAGTATTGGGCTATGGGCCAGCTATGCGCCTGCGGGGCGTGCCATGCGCGTGGACCCCATGATCGCCCTAAGATACGAATAGTACGTGACGCGAGTGCCCGGCAATGCTTCCTCTACAATCTCGCACAAAAGTTGCGGCGGCCTAACGATTAGCGAAGAATACGAATTCTTGCCAAGGTCTGCTAGCGAATGAGAAGATGGCACAACAGTCGAACCCGGCGCTCTCCAAACCCGTAACCGGAAGAAGTCTCTCGAGACTGAATTACTAATGGGGAAAAGAGCGCAGCGCATTCCATCATGGCCAGGAGTGATTCACTCCAACAAAGGCCGTATACATTTGCGCAGACCAACCTGTGGCATCCTCACATTTCGCTTGCGGCGAAGCGGCGGACCATACATTCCGGTTGGCCGACCATCTGTCCAGAATCCACGGATTTGCCCAGAACTTCCTTGAATGCCGTGCCCCGTTGGCATTCGCCATGACTAAACCACGTCAATCACGATCAGCGTGATGTCGTCCTGCTGGCCCACCCCGGCAGGTCGCCAGAGTCGTATCTCGGAGAGCAGTTCATCTGACATTTCAGAAGGTGGGCCGACTGATTGTTGCGAACGACTTCTTCAAGCTTTCGGTCGCCAAAGGAATCCCCGCGGGCATTCTCGGGTTCAATCACGCCATCGGTGTAAAGTAGGAAGCGGTCGCCGGAGCGGATCGGCAGGTTACGCACGGGATAGTCGGGATCCGCCATGACTCCAAACAACAGGCCATTGCTTTCGACGCGTTCCAGCTTGCCATTCCGCCAGCGCAGGAGCGGCGGATGGCCTGCCGCGGAATACAATGCTTTGCGATTCTCGGTTTCAAGCCACAAATAAGCTGCGGAGACCAGCTGATCATGAAGTTGGCTGAACAGGATGCGGTTCAACCCGCGCAACACCTCTCGTGGGTCATGCGCGCAAGGTACGACGGATTGCATCGCCACTTTGATCATCGAAGCGATGAGTGCGGCTGGCACACCGTGTCCGGTGACGTCCGCCACCAGGAAGCCTATCCGCTGCCGATCGATGGAAATGAATTCATAGAAATCGCCAGCGACGGCAGTCATAGGCTGATAGGCAACCGCGATCCGGATGTTCCGGACATCGGGAATGCTGGTGGGGAGGATCGAGAACTGCAACCGGCGGGCAACCGCAAGTTCATTTTCAATCGACATCAAACGGCGCTCGTTGGCAGAGATCATTTGGAAGGCCACGAAGGCGAACGAGAGCAGGAACACGGCAAAAGCCAGATGGCCGAGAACGCGTGGTGTCTGGTAATGCAGGTTACGCGACAGGTTGCCCCAGAGGGCCTCAACGGCGAATACGAGAGTGCCAATGGCGAGAACGCGGCGGTTGAGGAGCACCATAAAGCGGTCAGACAGCTTCTTCACGGCGACGACAGTCACAAGAATAAGCAGGCCGCAGACCGCGATCAGAGTGTTGTACGGGATGAACTTGTCGCCCGAGCCGCCGAACACGAACCAGCCAATGCCGGCAAAAGCGACCGCCACCCCTGCAAAGATGAGGATTTTGATGAGAAGCCGAACTACGCCCAGGCTTAATTCCACGAAGGCACACAATCCAACAACTAAGGTAAGGTATCCGATCCCAGTCGTGACATAGGGAACGCTCTTCTGAATCGAGTGCGGCAGAGCCGCAACAACAGCCGGCGATTGAGTCAGCAGCCCGATTCCGTATATCGCGCTCCAGATTCCTAGCCAGATAAAGAGGCGTACTCCGCTCTGCCGACGAATGGCAATATGTGAAACCTGCTGCAAAGGTTCGAGGATTCTTCGGCAAGAACGACGATTCCTGGCGGATGACGGGCAAGCTGGAAGTTATCGATTCGTCCGTCGGATTGGTACCGAGAAACGTTAGCGCTTTACCGGATGCGCGTTCTCGCTGAGGAGTGAACGGAGGCGGGGAGTTCTGCGCGCGTCCGGTAAAGCCGTTTGGACGTGGCCGTCCGTGGTTGCGGTGGACGCGGGCTCTATGCAAATTCAATCGTTGGAAGGAGCGGCGTTAAGCCGTGCCGAGACTGTGCTGCAGGGCACGACGCATGACATCCTGGGCGCGGAAATTGCGTACGGCGAAAAAGTATCGCGAAGACTGCGGTTGAAGAAGCTGGAAGAAGAAATCGGTTTGATGGCGAGGCACAGAGATACGGAGCGCCGGGAAGGGCGCAGAGTTTTCGAATTGGAGAGTGAATTCATGCTGCAGCGGTGACCGGCGGTGGAGAACGCAGTCGGATTTCGGCAGCGGTGAGCCGTTCGACGACCTTCATTGGGCCACCACACATGGGACAGCGCCAAAGACCAGGCGGGTCTTCCGTGGAAGCAACGTGTTGTTCAGTTTGCGGTTGCTGGGTTGAGCCGAGCAACTGAAAACAAAGTGGCAAAAGAGTGGCGCGCCACCGATTGGCCAGAAAGCCGAAGTGCCGGATGCGCACGAAGCCCTGCGGAAGGATGTGCAGCAAGAAGCGACACAGGAACTCGTCGATCGATAGAGACAACAACTTCTGTTTGTTGTGATCAGCGGAATCACGCCAGCGAAAGGTGACTTGGCCATCCGCGAAGGAGACCAGGCGATGGTTGGAGATGGCCACACGATGGGTGTAACGACCCAGGTATTGCAGCACGTACTCTGGGCCACCGAAGGGGCGCTTCAAGTAGACCACCCAATCTTGGCGGAACAGAGGGCGCAGCCAGGCAGTAAAAATCTTGGGCAGAGCGAGGAGTTTCAGATCTCCCTGGAAGTGGAGCTGGCCAGTCTGGAAGGCTTGCTCGAGAGCGTCGACGAACTTGCCGCGAAAAACTTTACGCAGCACTTCTTTGGGAAGAAAGTAGTTGTCTCGTGAGCGAACCCAGCGGGTGTGATCGGGCGAGAGGCCGCCGGCAGGAACGACACAATGAACGTGCGGATGAATTTTGAGCTTCTGACTCCACGTGTGTAACACACTGAAGAAACCAATCTCTGCGCCGAGATGTTTCGGATTGCAGGCCACTTCGAGAAGGGTTTCGGCACTGGTGCGGAACAAGAGATCGTAGAGAACTTTCTTGTTCTGCAGAACCAATGGCGCCAATCGGCCGGGGAGTGTGAAGACCACGTGCAGATAGCGGGTCGGGAGCAATTCACGGCGACGCGCGGCGATCCAGCGTTCCCGAGCAGCGATCTGACACTTCGGGCAGTGCCTATTTCGGCAGCTATTAAACGAGATGGCGCGATGCCCGCAGCGGGCGCACTCATCAAGATGACCGCCGAGTGCGGCGGTACGACACCGCGCAATGGCCAGTAGCACTTTGACATGCTTCCAACGGAGCCAGTGGCGGTTTCGTTCGATGAAAGCATCTCCCGCAGCGCGGACGATGTCGGCCACCTCGAGGGGTGGCCGGCCCATCTACTCCTCCTGCGGCGAATGGCCCTCGAACGGCAGTGAATCCAACGGACTGGGGGCCGCATGCAGGTGGCGCTGGGAAAGATGCACGTAGCGAATCGTTTCTTTCAGATCGTTATGGCCTAACAGGATCTGAATGGTGCGCAGGTCCGCACCAGCCTCGAATAGGTGGGTCGCAAAACAGTGACGAAGGGTGTGAGGATGAACACCTTTCTGGATTCCAGCTCGCTTGGCGGCTTGCTGGCACGCTTGCCAAACGGCTTTCGCAATGATCGGGTGATCGGCGCAATGGTCGTAGTTACCCGGGAAGATCCAGACTCTTGGTTTTCGGCGTAAGCGGTGCCAGTGCTCACGAAGTTCGTCAAGCAATTTAGGACTGAGCATCACGTCGCGGTCTTTGCGTCCTTTGCCGCCTTGGATGTGAACGACCATCCGTTGCTTGTCGACGTCGCTGAACTTTAGGTGTGTCAACTCGGCGTTCCGGACACCGGTGGCGTAGAGCGTCATCAGCAGGGTGCGATGGAAGGCAGTGCCGGCGGCCTGGATCAATCGGGCGACTTCTTCCCGGCTGAGGATCTCGGGAAGACGATGCTCCCTTTTCGGATAGGGAGTCTCGGCAATGTTCCAACCCTTCTTGAGCGTCTTGCAGTAAAAGAACCTCAAGGCTGCCAAACGGACCGCAACTGAGCCCGAGGATAACTTGCGTTTTTGAAACAGTTCGGCCTGGTATTCACGAATGTGCCGAGGACCTAAGCGATCCGGAGAACAGTTGAAGCGTCGAGAAAAATCTTCGACTGTGCGAATGTAGCAGCGTATGGTATTTTCAGAGTAATTACGACGTTGGAGTTCTTCCAACATCATTTTTCGCAAATGGGTCATAGGGAAACCTCCTATGACCCACACTTACATCACAACCATAGAGCAACCAACGCTGCACTACTTCACGCGAAGCGTCCGCCGCCGGGCGGCTACGTCCAAACGCCCTTGTATTGACTGGTCTGACCAATTTCCAGGTGGTCGGCAAACAAGAAGGAATTTGTCTGGTGTGCAAGCGCGAGTCTGCCTTTTTCGCACCGGCAAAACTCCGGTGGCTGGGTGACTATCCGTTCGCTTTTGAACAAGGCTTTTACTAAGGCTGGCAAGTCCCTTAGCCATCCTGACCTGAGTCGCCTTCGCCTCGCTCTACCGCGCGGGATGGCAGTTGCGGGTATTGCGGGATAGACAGCGGGTAAACCTCTAATACTTCTATAAAATTCTAAGACTTTAGGGCTAGGGATACCCGCGTTACCCGCAAACAACGAGTCCCAGAGACCCCGAGCAACGACTGGTCTGGGGAAGTCGGCCTCCCTAACTATGTTTCGCTTCATAAAAAAGCCAGTGTGCAATCTCTTCCCAGTGATTATCGTTCGCACCTGTCACTGCGCCTGACACCTCGGCTATGAGCTGCTCTCTAAGAGCAGGAACGTCTCGGGTGTAGGCTTTCCCTAGTTGATGTTGGCCCCTACGGTTGAGAAAGTATTTGGCCGCACCGATCCAGTAGTCGGACTTGCCGCTGCTTACGATATGGTCGTGAATTTCTTGAGCCTTGGATGAGAACGGCATCCCTGCTCCCCTTCCGCCCAGACAGCGAGGGCGGTCACTTCGAGCGGGAATCTTGGACAGAGCCGGTACGACGCTCCTTTTTCAGGAAGGCCGTTGACTCTTGAGAGTTGCGAGCGCATTCCGGGCGTGTGCGAGCGCTCTCTGCTCCGCTGCATCGAGTCGCGGGGCTTGAGAGAGCCTTCCCTCAATTGCCTGGTGCGCCTCTTGAATACGCTGAGGTAGCTTGCGAGGATCGGTCTCTAAAACAGCAGACACGTAGATGGGTGACCATGATGGGTAAGCACGTGAATTGCTCATGGGACCTTCTCTCTGGCGGGAACAGTCAAGCCAAACGTACGCCGCTGCCCTGACCCTGTCAATGTGAGTCTCAATTCCGCAGGAGTTTTCGGACGTAGGCGAGCAAGGTCCTCCGGGGTCTCTGCATCCAGTTTCAATCCCCGTAGCAACTGTAGTAGGCCAAACTTGGTTTTCCGTCACCATTGACCACTCCCGGTCCGGCGAAGATAGCGCCGCATATACACGCATAGCATTGCCGCGCAAACAAGCACCGCACAGCCAACGACGAACCACTCCGGCAGGTCGGGATACACAACCGCATCGAGAATTTGTACCAGAAACGGTCCGTGTGCGGGTTCGATGCCTTCACGAGCTTCAAGCCACGTTTCAGCTACGGTGAGCGGGCACGGCGGCCAAGGAACTATCTCGATGACGATGGCGTAGATAAGCGAGGCGATGTGGAGCGTCCGCAGAAGACGGCAACAGCGAGTAACTGTCCAGCCCAGCAACACCCACCCGCACCAAAGGAGGTGCAGGAACAGGACGGCTTCCACGAGAACAGATGCTGCAAAAATGGAACAAGTACCCCGCTTTGCCCGGCTATCAAATATGCGCTGACCCTGCGTCGAGTTGATGCGCTGCACCGATTCTAGCTCAGATGCATAATGCTCTTGTGCCTGCGTCGCCGAATACGTTCCCGCTTGAGACCACACGCCGCATAGTTCGGATTCAGGCTCTAACGCTCATCTGGATGACTGTGGAAGCAGTAGTGTCGTTGAGCGCGGCTTGGATAGCCCGCAGTCCAGCCCTTCTTGGCTTCGGTGGCGATAGCGCGGTTGAAGTTCTCTCGGCGGCAGTGGTTCTCCACCGCTTCCATCCCCGATCTCACGAAGAGCACGCTGAGGAGCGAGCGGCCAAAATCGCAGGCGGCCTTCTCTTTGTTCTAGCAACATTTGTTGCCATCGCTTCTATTTTGGCACTGCTTGGACACGTCGAGGCCCGGCCAAGCCCTGTCGGGATAGCCCTTCTGATCCTTACGGCAGTGGTTATGCCTTGGCTCGCAAGACAAAAACGGCGACTCTCAGCCGCCACCGCGAGCGCGGCGTTAAGGGCCGATGCTGCCGAGTCTGCGATCTGTGGTTATCTAGCCTTGATTGCTTTGGCGGGTCTGCTCGTCAATGCGATTTGGAGGGTGAGTTGGGCAGACCCGGTTGCTGCGTTGTCATTGTTTCCCCTGATTGTGCGTGAGGGATGGGAATCGATGAAGGGCAAGCCATGCTGCACACCCCGCTCGCCGCCGCTGGCCAGTAGCTGACATCCGACTATTGGCCCGCTGGAGTCATGACGATGCTCCGATAGGCTACGCGTCCCTTTTCGCTGCCCTGAAGGTAGATGGGACCTGGCAATGCCTCATGGCTGTCCAACGCGCCGCCGGTGATGCCGGGGATTTCCTGGTTGTTGATGATCGTCTGCCCATTCTGGACGATCGTGATCATTCGTCCGAGAAGGGTGATGTCGAAGATCTGCCATTCTCCGGGCTTTCTGGGCAGCTCGGGAGACGGAGCCAAGAAGCCATAGACGCTGCCGATGCGACGGTTCGGGGGCTCCGTGGCTGAGTCAGTTTCCACTTGGACTTCGTAGCGGCCACGCAGATACACGCCGCTGTTGGAATTTGGGTCGCAGTTGAATTCGACGTGCAGCTTGAAATCTTCGAATTTGGAATCGTTGATGAGTTCCGGGCCTTCGCCAGGCGTTATCAACTTGCCGTTTTCAACCTTCCAGACGGAGGAGGAGCTTGATTTGCTCATCGTCCATCCGGACAAATTTTTCCCGTTGAACAACGGAATGGGCTTTCCCCATTGGGGGGTGCCGCTTCTCTTCAAAGAGGGTGCTCTTTCACCGATCCACGGCCAAGCTGTGCCATCTGGCCCCGTGGTGGTGCCTGAGAGACGATTGCCGCTCAATGTAGCCTCGAAGACCATATCGTCGCGGCTGTCTTCTTCCTCTTTTGGGGAAACGAATTTGAGGTGACCGTTCGCTATCTCGACTCTTGGCAGCGGGCGGGCGTTTCCCGAACGACCAACCATTTGTGCTTTCAACTGACCCTTCTCTTGGCTCAGTTCGAGCCAAGAGGGATATTCGCGATCTGGCGCTTTCAGCGTCAGATCCCAGCGACCGAGGAAGACCGTAACGGAATCTGAAGGATCCGGAGAGGAAGAGTTGCCGGACTCTACGCTCCGCGAATACCCGGCTGCACCTAACGACAACGCGGCGACCACCAGCACGAATGCGCTTCCTTGCAGCTTCATCGGATTAAAATCCCTTCTTTTCACTTCCGATTCAACCGGGGATTGAACCTTACTCTACTCTTGCTTGACTGCATCTGGGAGTTGATGGTTTGCGAAGCGAACGCTAGGACATCAACTCACTCCGGATTCTTCGGCATCGGGACGAAGACTCTTACCGCAAGAATATGAGCCTTCGTACCCGGCTTATTCTGGTTGTAGAAGCCGACCGTGCAATTAGGACGAAAATAATAGGCGTCTCCCGATTTGGCAGGATGCAGGCCCTCAACTCCGTCCATTCCCCCACCAGCGGCCATTTGTCCCTCTCCATCCAGGACGAGATAAATTTCTTCTGCGGTTTCGTGGTGGTGCGGAAAATTTGTGCCCGCGGACGCGAAGTCCATCAGGAAGAAGTCGGCGACGGTGTACGCCGCGTTGATACGGTCGCGTGCAGCCGTACGGGGTCCGATCAGTAGCTTGTAGAGGACCGACTTCGGATGGCCCTCTACTGTCTGCTCCTTCAGCTCCCCTAGGTTAGCCACCACTGGCTTCTCCGACTGTGAGATCGGAGTGTCGGAAGGGATTCTGACAGTGGTGGCCACAAGCCGGAGTGGTTGACTGGACGGATTGGAGACGCTGTGCCGGACGGTCGGGGGCACATAGGTGAAATCATTGGGGGCCAAGGGATGCGATTCGTCACCGTATCGCAGAACTCCAATCCCGTCGCGCACGAAATAGAGCTCTTCTTGGCGCACATACTCGACCGTCTGGCAGGCGCCGTGCGCATCGACCGTCAGTTCTCCGAAGCGGACAACGCTCAGGGGCAACCGCGACTCGACGTCTCCCTCACCAAAGATCGGGGTGTAATGGCACGACTTGCTGGTCAGGTCAGTCTCGTGATCGTGGAGGACTGACACATCGCGATACAACCACGTAGGTTCGACTCTTCGCTCCTGAGCGAGGAGTGTCGGCGCGATCGCCAAAAACACGACGATGAGTCTTCGCATTTGCGAAACCTCCGCTCAATCCGGTCTACGTCGAATTTAGCGCGAACTATATCAAACTCGACGCCGTTTAAAGTGCTCCTCCAGAGTGCTTTCAACAACTTCCGCAAAATTCCAAATTTTACATTCCGTGTCGGGGGACCCAACTCGTCGCCGATTACCACCCCCTCTCGCAGCAAGCCTAAACTCCAGCCCCGCGCGCGAAGCATCTCGCCCAGTTGAGTAAGCAAAGTGCTTGCCCTGCGCAAGCCCAACCAATGAAAGACCGTCTACCCAAATCGATTCCGAGCACGTGTAGTTTCATGAGACGCCTCCTTGCCCCGCACTCTACAACTTCTAGAGATCTGCGGAGGACCATCCCATTAAGTGGAATCCGCCCCAAGTTAGTGTCCCGGATGCCAGTTTGGATTCCTCTTGCATCGGAGGAAACAAAAACACCCTCATGCTTTCGGTATGAAATTGGTCGGCAGCCTGCTTGGCAAGCGCTTCCGCTTCTGCTGCTTTCCCCTGTTGTACCTTCAGGTTAGCGAGACAGATCTGAGCCTGAGCTATGGTGGACTTTTCGGTTATCTCCATCGCCAGATTCAGGCCGGCACGGCAGTTCTGCTCGGCGGAAGCAAGGGCGCCTAGCGTGAGATAGGTGCCCCCAAGCGCAATCAAAAAAAGCGCCCGGTCGCTCTTGTTGCCGGTTTCCTCGGATTGCTTAAGGGCCTGGCTGATGTTCTCAAGAGCGGAAGGGAAGTTGCCCTGCAGGGACAAGATCGTGCCGATGTTGCCTTGCGTCAGGGCGGTACTTCCCTTGTCCTGGATAGCGCGGGCTTGATCCAAAGCCTGTTGATAGAGCTTTAGTGCCGCAGGAAATTTGCCCTCGGACTGGCTCAGCGTTGCCAGGTTGTTGAGAAGCACGATGGCCTGTCCCTTATCGTCGATCTCTAAGGCAACGGCTAGCCCGTCTTCATAGTTTTTTTGCGCGGCTGGAAAATTACCCTGGTCGGCCAGACAGTTGCCGATATTGATCAGAGCTCCGACAACATCACGGCGCGACCCGATCTTTCGCGTGAATTCGAGTGCTTGACGATGTAGCTCGAGGGCCTGTTTTGGGTCGCCCTGCGAAGTAGCAACCAGACCAAGAGTGGTGAAGCCGCGTGCGACGAGGACCAGGTCGTTAACGGGCTTTGCCAGCTCAATGGAACGCTGGCACGCCGCCTGCGCATTGGACGTTTCTCCCAGAGAAGCCATGGCGTTGCAACCCCTCCACAGCGCCTCCGCCTCCAGGAGCCGGTAGCCATTCGTTCGTGCGCCATCCGCGGCGCGTGTCGCCGCTTGTTTCTCCTTTGGAAAATCGGAAAGCGCTTCGGCTGCTTCGGCCTCCTTCAGGTCAAGCCGCGGATCCGTGTTCTTAGGTCTCATCTGTTTTCGAAGCTCGGCAATGGTCCCGATGGCCTCGGCGGCCTTGCCCGCGCGGATCTGGACATACGAAGTGCGAAAGGCATACTCAGGATTCTCCGGGTAGAGGGTCCACAACGAGCGGTAAAGATCGATGGCTTTGTCCCATTCCGAGGAGATTTCCCGAAAGCGAGCTTCGACAAGGGCCTTATCTTCCCTCCCAAGACGTGTCGAGAGCTCAAATCCGGTTCGCGCTTCTTGCTTGGCGCTATCGTCGTAACCGAGCCCTTGCCAGGCATCCGCCAGATAGGCGTGTGCCAGCGAAAAATTGGGATCCGTCGTCGTCGCGCTGGTCAGTGAGTCCCGAGCACCAAGAAGATCGAAGCTTCGGAGCTGTCGTAAGCCTTCAAAATACTGCCGCTGCGCATCGGGGGTCGAAGGCACAGCAGCTTGCAGCTCGGAGGAATTCGAGGTGCTGATACCGGGAACGCCAAGCCTGGAGCGTAAGGTGGCCCCGACACGCGCGGCCAGTTCGGGAAGAGTGAGTTCGGTTCCGGATTCGCTGACCGACGCAAGCACCTCGTGGGTCGGTGCGCGCTCCAGCCGCAAGTCCAACTGGACTCGGCCGCCCGCGGCTTTGCCTGGATCGAAAAACGCGCCGTAGACGACGTAGTCGCAATGCAATCGGCGTTGCACTTTTTCTACCGTTTCCGGAGCGTAACTCGCTTCGTCAGGCAGACCCAGGTCCAGTTTCATACGCGAGACGGACTCTCCCGGCGTCGGGACCACATGATCACCAGCGGCCAATTCCGAAGCCAGCATTTCGCTCAGCGAGTTCGAGACCCAATCGGATTCCGGCGTTCCCGACTGATTCTTGAATCCCAGAACGGCAATTGTTGGACGAAAATTCCTTTGACCGAAAATCGACCCTCGAAATATCCAACCCGCAACGGCCAATCCAACCACGGTCAAAGCCGCCAGACCCATCCCGGCCCATTTCTTCGGAAGGCGAACTGTGTCGTCCTTCTGCTCTCTTCGGGCTGTAAGCTTTATCGGAAGGGCCGGATTTCCCGCATCTTCCGTCACCAGATTAAAAACATGAACCAGCTCACCCTTCCCGGCTTCCACCTGGCCGAGATCGTGCAATTGCCCCTTCCAGGCGCTGAGCTGGCACAAAACATCCGCCACCGATTGGGAGAGCAAAATATGACCGGCGTCGCCGCAGTCCATGACGCGTTGTGAGATCCTGACCCCGCCGCCGGCGACATTTCGGTTCGCATTGATATCGGCGACGCGATATACAGGCCCGGAATTAAGTCCCATGCGAAGCGGCAGTTCGGGAACCTGACGCAGTTTCCTGCCGAGTTCCAGCGCGCAGCGAGCGGCCGACTCCGGTTCTCCAAAGAAGACCAGGGTCATCCCGTCCCCCGTAGGAAGGGAAATTAATCGGTCCTGAGAACGCGCGCGCGAAAATTCCTGGGTCTCTCGCACGATGGATTGCAAACGGCGAAGCAATTTTTGCTGCTCGTCCATCGGAAAACTGGAATAGCCCACGATGTCTGTGCAAAGAACATGGGCGATCTCCATGGGTGCAGCTTGCGCGTGCTCCAAGGTGGGCGAATCCGGAGGGGCGCTGCTTTCGGCTCCGCTCAAGCGCTGCAATGCCGTGCGCATTTCACGCGCAGAGTGGTAACGGAGCCACGGATCTTTTTCCAGCGCTTTACGAATCACCGCGTCCAGACCTGCCGATACTTGGGGATTGAGTTCGCAGGGTGCTGTAATGGAGCGATGAAGAATGGCATCCATCAAACGCGGACCAAAGTTCTCTGCGAAGGGCCGCTGCCCCGTAGCCAACTCGTACAGAACAACGCCGGTCGAGTAGATGTCCGTACGCGCATCGACCGCCTCTCCCTGCAATTGTTCGGGTGCCATGTAAGGAAGTGTGCCGACGATGCCCGCCGTGGATTGCGTTGAATCCAGGTCGGTTAGCGGGATGCGCGCCAAACCAAAATCCAGAATCTTCAATCGGCCATCGGGAGTTTCACGCAGGTTGCCGGGCTTGAGGTCGCGATGCACAATGCCTTCCTGGTGAGCGGCCTGCAATCCATCCAAAAGTTGAGCAGCAAGGCGAAGCACTTCCGCTTCCGGCAATGGCCCCGCAGAAAGCTTGGCGTTGAGTGTCTGCCCATTGATGAACTCCATCACGAGAAAACTGGTTGCGTTCACGGTGTCGAAGTCGTGTACTGTCGCGATGTTCGGATGATTCAGCTTCGAGAGCAGGCGTGCCTCGCGCTGAAATCGATAGAGATAGGTTTCATCATGCAGGAGAGTGGGAGAAAGAACTTTTAAAGCGACATCGCGGTCCAGGCGTTCGTCGCGAGCGCGATACACCACTCCCATTCCGCCTGCTCCGATCTGCTCCAGCACGCGGTAATGGGAAAGAACCTGGCCGACCAATTTGCTGCTTTGCCGATACTCTATGCGCTGCTCGGTGGGTCGCTCCAGAGCGGCTTAAATTAGTACCTTGACCTTTTCCCATTTGTCGGGCGTCATTTCCATGGTCAACCCGCAAATCCTCGTACAGCCAAACCCCCGTAGGCTGACCGGCATATCGCGGTCGGCCCCTGCGGCCCTCCCAGCATAACGCCAAACCGCCGGCACCCAGGACATCCGACAAGCGGCTGACTGCTGGACGCTTGTGTGAAATACGAATTTCGGCGTCGGCGATTAGGCCGAACCTGAATAATGCGCGGCCAGCACGCAGCGTAACGCCGTTTTGGTCACGTGTAGTCGCGTTGTAGGAAGTGGTCTCCGCGCTTGGCATCAATCCTGGACGGATTACGAGCCAACAGGAAGGAACGGATTACTTCTTGTTTGCCGACAAACAGCCCAGAATCGCCCGGGCCGACATTGATCGAGGTATAATCGCGCAGTTTTATGCTTCTGATTTCTGGACGCGACTAGGGCACTATGAAGTTTTCTCCATACTTGACGCAGAGGGTATGGGCGATCCGGGAGGAAACGTGATTGGCCACTACCAGCATCCCGCCTAAGGCTGATCGTCTCTCTTCGAGGTTGCAGTGGGAATCTTGACCGAAGACATGAAGCGCGTTGTCAGCGAGCAGCGGCTCGGCTTCGTCGCAACCGTATGCCCGGATGGCACTCCCAACTTGTCGCCCAAAGGAACGACCGCAGTATGGGACGACGATCACATCGTCTTTGCTGATATCCGCTCTCCCGCGACGGTCTCAAATCTAAGACGTAATCCGTCGACGGAGATCAATGTAGTCGATCCGATGGTGCGCAAGGGCTACCGCTTCAAGGGCGTCGCCTCAGTCGTCACCGAGGGAGAGGGAGCCCTGTTCGAGCGAATCTTGGATTTCTATCGAACAGAGCGAAATCTCGACGAAGGCCGCACCAGGATTAGGTCCTTCGTACTGGTCAAGATCAACGAAGCTATGCCACTCATTTCCCCCGCTTACGATCAAGGCCCGACCGAAGACCAAGTGCGAGAGAAAATGCAGCACTACTTTGATTCGTTGCAACGCAAGAACTCCACTATCCGGCGGGAGGAAACATGATCGGCCTCTACCAGGAGCCGGCAAATAAATAAAGAGGTTAGGCGTTGGATCTTGGAGAGGATCAGATCGTAGAGTTCCAATCGTGCGACACCCGGACGGCAAAGGCACGAGGTTCAGGACGTTCTTCACTCCGGCTGGAAAACTGTAACTGGGCTGTTCTTGCCCGAGACATCAGACTTGTTATTTTTGCGATTGCGCACGAGTGACGGGCCACCCGGAACTTACACCTATACAGTTTATAGCTTCCGCATTGCCGACAAACCGGCCGGAACACGGAAATTTTCTCTCCAGATTACCTCAATGGTATAATATAGACTTGGTAATAAATGACTTCATGAGATACTGACGAGAACATAAAGTCGAGAGGCACAGCTTTCATCTGGGAGTCGAAGAACCCCCACTCCAATCTGTGCCCGGTAGTTCACTCCTCGCGCAGCAGGATCGCGGGATCGATGGAGAGCGCGCGTTGCGCCGGAATCCACGTGGCTACTAGCCCCAGTAACGACATCGCCAGAACGGTACCGACCAATACCAGCGGGTCGCGGGGAGATGCTTGGTACACGATAAAGGCGAGCACCCGGCCGGCCAGAATACCGAGGAGCAATCCGGCTACTGAACCGTAGGCTAGTAATTTGAATGCGCGTCCCAATGCTGCCTTTAACACTTCCTTGCGCTGTGCTCCGAGTGCCATACGAATTCCCAACTCCCGCAGGCGTTTGCTGACGGCATACGCGGCCAATCCAAAAATGCCAGTTACCGACAAGATCGCTCCCATTGCGCCCAGTATGCCCAGAGAAAGGGCCGCCATGCGTGAAGGAAACAGAGCTCCGTCCATGGCTTCGTTCCATGTTTGGACGAAAGTCGGCAGTCCAGCGTCTAGGTCGCGGAGTTTAGTGCTTATGGCTGCGGCCAGTTGGCGAGAATTGGCGCTCGAGCGGACAACCAGCCACGCCTCAGAGGAGGGTGATTGCAAAATGGGCAGAAACATCGCCAGCCGAGGATCTTCGGTAATGTTAGGACTGTATTTTCCGTCTTCGACGATACCTACCACCTGGATGCGCGTTCCATCGTCCAGTTTGTAATATCCGCCGAGCGCGTTTGTGGCGGAGCCGAACATTCTGGTAGCAAATAGCCGATTCACGATGGCAACACGCGGCGCATTTTTGTCGTCATGCCATGTCAGGTCTCTGCCGGCCAGTAGCGGCGTACCCGCCACCTGCAGATATTCGGGAGAGATGCTGAACATAATGACGTGACCTGCGGCATTGGTTGGCCTGAGATCCGCTGTTTTGTCGTTAAAGATATTCGCTTCGCTGCAACAGGCGGGTTGTAATGGAGGTTGGTTGACCATGCCTACGGACGTCACGCCAGAAATCGAGGCCATGGCGTCGAACATGCGCTTTTGCATTGCGGGCACGCGATCGGGTTTATAACCGACCATATTCAAATCGATGTCGACGAGCATTGCGTCGCGCGGCTCAAAACCGAAATTGCTGTGCAGCGAGCGAGCCAGTCCACGGACGGCAACCATGGAAGAGGTGACAAGCACCGCGCAGATCGCGATCTGTGCGCCGAGCAACATGTCGCGGACGGTAAGCCTGCGCCCCACCGAGCCGGTGGATCCCGACTTGATAATCTGATACGGATCGGTGCGAAGCACCTGCTTGACGGGAACCGCGCCGAAGAGAAATCCGCTGACTATACTCAAGAGCAACGCAACTCCATAAACAGTTGCGTCCGGATTCACGGGCATACTGATTGGATATTGAGGAAACGGCTGCCACACGGCCAACCAGCGCAGAAGGCCTACGCTGGTCCAAAGTCCGGCAGCGCCTCCCATGAGTGAAATCAGCAGGGCTTCGGTGAATAGCTGCCGCAGAATGCGTGCGCGGCCTGCGCCCAGGGCGAGGCGCAGAGCGACCTCGCGTGAGCGGTCCGCGGCGCGTGCGGCAAAAAGGCTGCCCAGATTGGCGCAGGCGGCCAAGAGAATCAGTCCCGCGAGCAGCATCAATCCGCCGAGGAACGCCTGAATGGCGGCGCCAAAACCACCACCGGGAAGGCCTTCGCGCTCCAAACTGAAACTCATCTGAGCATCCTCTTTGGGATAGCTCTTTTCGAGAGCAGAACCAATGGAGTTCAGGTCGGCCACCGCTTGGGCGGGCGTGACCCCCGCCTTCAAATGTCCAAGTACGTCGCTAATCCAACGATTACCGCGCGCTTTCAAGAGATTCGCCGCGTCGTCTTGTTCCTGGTTGACGATGGGTGCGAAGAAATCTGCCGAGAAGATCAATACGGTCCCGCGGAACCCGGGCGGGGTTACACCGACGACCGTATAAGGATGGCTGTTGAGACGGAGAACGCGGCCCACGACGCTACGATCGTCCTGAAAATGGGTGTGCCAATACGCGTGGGTAAGCACGATATACGGAGCACGCTCGTCGGAGGGGTGAATGAGGCGGCCAAGGTAGGGCTGAATGCCTAACGCGTCGAAGTAGTTGGCGCTCACTTCGTAAACCCAGGCACGGGACGAGTTCTTGCCGGTGTCCAGAGCGACCTGGTTTATGTTAAACGCGATGAGGCTATCAAAGCTGCGGTTGCGATCGCGCAGATCGAGATAATCGGGATACGACTCACTTGAGTCCTTGTCACTTCCATGTTCCAGCGTGTAGAGGCTTTCCGGCTGGGGCACATTCAGTGCGCGCAGGAACAGCCCATTCATCACGCTAAAGACGACGGCGTTTGCGCCGATGGCTACGGCCAGCGTCAGCACGGCGACAATCGTGAATCCGGGATTCTTCTTGAGCATGCGCACCGCGAACCGTAAATCCTGCCAAAGCGTTTGCATGGCTGCGCTCCCTGAATACCGGTGAACTTAGGGCACCTGCTATTCCCACCTTCGTCCGTTATAACCCCTTGTACCAGCTACACTTAGTGGTTTACAGACAGCCGAGATGTGCCCCCCAACTGTCCGGTTACGGGAGATGGCGTCGCGAAATCGGACGGCTGTTTCCAGTCAACTTCCGATTTACGGGCAAACCTTCCATAATCCGGTAAGGTAAGGGTTGCCGACCATCCGGCCGGAACATAGGACGGCGTTGACTTGGGATGGCCTGCTTTCGATCATGGCTCTGTGATGCCGGATTCCCAGTCAAGCCCGGGAGCAAGCGATTGCCAACTACCACATCCTGGAAAAGCTCGGCGGCGGCATGGGTGTGTGCGAACACTAGAAATCGTGAAACGTAATTATTAGCCGAGCGTCATACTGGCATGAAATTCAGTGGCTGGCTGCATTCTCTCGCGCAGGACCTTCGCTACGGCCTCAGGCTACTGCGCCTCAATCCCGGTTTCACCGCTATCGCGGTGCTTTCCCTCGCGCTGGGCACCGGCGCAAACACCGCCATCTTCCAATTGATCGATTCGCTCCGCCTGCGAACGCTGCCGGTCGCGCACCCCGAGCAACTCGCCAACGTGCGCCTCCTGGACCGCTCCTGGAATTCCGGCCGCGTTCATGGCCGCTACGCCGATATCACTAGCGCGCAATGGGGGCAGATTCGCGATCATCAGCGAGTCTTTTCCGGCATGTTTGCATGGGCGACCGAAGGAGGATTCAACCTGGCGCGCGGGGGCGAAGCACGCTACGCCTCGGGCATCTGGGTCAGCGGAGATTTTTTCAAGACGCTGGAAGTCCCCGCATTGCAGGGCCGCACCTTGACCGCGGATGATGACCGCCGCGGCTGCGGCTCCCCGCCCGCTGTGATCAGCTACGCCTTTTGGCAGCGGGAATACGCCGGTGGCCCGGACATTCTGGGGCGGATGATCTCACTCGAAGGCCATCCGTTGCAAGGATTGCGCGGCCGGCCGAGCTACAAATCCGCCCGCTTCGTCGATGTAAATTCGCACGAAGGAACTCACTTTCCCTTTCGGAATTCCTTCCAGATTGGAAGTTCGCTGCCCCTCGAGAGTCCCGTTTCACCTGCCCCAAAGTACCGTAACTAACACGTCCACCACTATGTAATCAGTACCGCCGTACCACGCTGCAGCACGATTGCGGCATTTAGCCTCGATGATGCCGGAGGTGAGTCACCCCCCAGGCGACCCCGGATTTCATACTGAGGAGCTATCGCATGAAGAAAATTCTCTCTTTGACGGTCAGCCTGGCGTTGGTCATGCCGGTTATGGCCGCACAGTCCAATTCGCAGGAGCCCGCAGAAGTTGCAGCAGGATCTCGATTTGTCTTGGAAGACGGTACGCCGATCAAGCTTGTGCTCAGCGAAACAATCTCGTCCGCTGACACCACTGTCGGCCAGACGATTCCGTTCGAGGTCGTCGAAGATGTGATTGTCGATGGCATCGTTGTGGTTCCGAAGGGTGGAAACGCTTGGGCTACCGTAACGGACGCGCAGCCCAAGAGGCGTATGGGCCGCGGCGGTAAATTAGACCTGAATATCGACAAGGTTCGCCTTGTGGATGGCAGCAAGACCCTGCTCAGCGCAGTCAAGAACACCAAAGGTGGCAGCCACACCGGCGCAATGACCGGAGCTATCGTCGCCACGAGCCTCATCGTGTGGCCTGCCGCACCCTTCTTCCTCTTCATGCACGGCAAGGACATCACGATTCCCAAAGGAACTGCCATCACCGCTTTCGTTCAGGGTGACGATGTTCTCGACCGTTCAAAATTCATCCGGCAGGCCCAGCTAACGGCACCCATGGCGCCAAGACAACAGCTCGGGGCTCAGACCTCTGCAAACGAAATTCAGTCCTCCCCTGCTCAACCGTCGGTGGCTGACGCTGCTCGCCAGAACCGCGCGAAGAAATCTCAACAGCAAGATCAACCGCAGCAGGCCCAGCAACAAGACCCTAATCGGTAAACGATCAACAGAAGTTCCATTTCGGTGCGAGGCCCTCATTTCCATATAAGGAGATCGGGGCCTCGATTCGTTTAAGTGCCCGTCGTGGGCGTGGCAGCCGTAGAGGTCAACCTTTACACTACCCGGATGGCCCGAGCCGACCGCGCAAGACTCCGCTCCCTCCCCACGCGAGACCTCGCCTTCATCGAACCGATGGAGTGCCTCGCGGTGGCGAAACTACCCGAAGGCACGCAGTAGAAGCGCGCAATGTAACCAAGGAACACTCCGGGGAATTGTGACTGTTCACGTTCAGCGGTTAGGGCTGAGGGTTGCCTTGAGCTTCATGCATGTCTCCGGTAAAGGTTTATATGCTGTTGCTATAGAGCTAGAGTAACTGTTTAGGCGAGTGAGGAGAAGCCAGGAAACTTATATGGTTCGGACTAGTAGGGCGGTCAACCACACTTCGACAGTGCTCGAAAATCAAGTGTTTGTGGCGGATTGAAACCTAACTCAGTCGGCTGCTTGTTCGCAACGACTTACGGACGGTGAATTGGTGGGGATTTTGGCGGATGCCTGAGCCATTCGGTACACGGTGCGTTCTCCTACTCCAAGGTTCGCCGCGATCTTCGCCCAAGGCAGCCCTTCAGCGCGCAGCAAGGCGATTTGCGAACGATCAACGATGACGCGGGGCCGTCCCAGGCGAACGCCGTAACCTCGCCATCCGAAGGGACGTACTTGCCGCCTTCAGAAGGCTCGCCAAAGATTCGGTTGTTTGGGAGCGGGACGACCGCTGCTGGAGAAAACGGAAGATGGAGGATAAGCCAGCCACACAGCAGGACTGAGAGAAACTAGGCAGAGCAGGGATTGCTTCGCTGTTCATTCCAGGAAGCTGCGGCGAGGATGGTCCGCGGCTCCGCAGAACGGCTAAAACGAGCCGCACTACCACGCAAATGGGCCAGCGCGACCGGCCGTTGACACGATGGGGCAGGAGGGCTAGGCTTTCGGGCAGAGGGGGAAGCCCAAGACGGAAATTCCGGCGTACTGTCCTTACGACTGACGGACGCCTGTCCTCTCTGACTCGATCCCTAATAGATACTTGCGTCATTCTGGGCCGCGTACGGAGGGGTGCATGTGAAAGCAATCCGCAGAAACGAACAGCCGCATCGTACCGAATCACATCAGTTGAACGTTCCCCGCTTTAATCCTCCCAGCGAAAGTTACTTCTTCTACGAAAAGAGCACCGGTGTGTCCCATTTTCACGTAGAGGCAGGGTCGGACGGGCAGTTTCCCGTCGAGGAAGCAGCCGGTCTGCTGGCGATGCATTGCATGGCTCGCGGTCAATCGCCGCGCGACTACGTAGTGATGGTGGAAGCCGCGCACGAATCCCTGGGAGGCTTGACTGAGAAAGCAGAAAAGTTGTTGCAAGTGGGGCATTCGGTGGGTGGTTCGGTCACGTTGACTCGCCGGGAAGAGGAAGTGTTCGGTGGCGTGATGCGAAGTCTCGCGAACAAAGAGATCGCCGCTTCGCTGAATGTTTCCGAGCGCACCGTAAAGTTCCATGTCTCGTCGCTGTTGATGAAATTCCGGGTGCGCGGGCGAATGGAGTTGGTTCGCGAAGCTACGCGGCGTGCGCCCACGATGACAGGGCCGCAATCTCTCATGACACGGGAAGCGCGAGGATACGCGCCGCCTCCGGCGACCTACCACAGCGCACCGCGCGTGGGTCCGATTGCGCTCGCCAAGCGTCAACTGATGGCCTGATCCTACTGGCAGACCTGCCCGTGGACTACTGGCTCATCGAATCAACACCTTGGAGGCGGTGCTTTGAAGGGGTTTTCGGAACCCGATTCCGGGTACTGTCTTAATCTCGCTTCGACTCTGGGGGAATTTGGCGTTCTAACTTTTGGACAAGGTTATCAGCTTGCTCAAGAAGTTGCCGCATACGCCGCAGCAGGAAGCGCCTCTGTTCTGTGTCTGAGGTCGTGCTGAGCTTTCGTTGGGTAATCTCCAAGTCCTTGTTTATTTCACTAAACGTTTTTGGCATTGGAAATAGGATTATGACACGCGCGTGCAGCGTATGCCCGGATTGGTTGACAGTAATGGAATTCTCATCGGCTATCTGAGAAGTGAAAATGGAGCGAGTCTCTGAGGCTTTGCAATTCCCGGTAATAATAGAGTGAAGTGGGGCGTTTTCCGTTGAACCTTAGATTCCTTAGCAACTCCCTTTCTTCCGTGGTGGCAGTCCCGCTGAGGGAACTGTCACTAAGGAATTCTTGGAACCCCGGCTCTACCTCTGGTTGGTCAGGTCCCGTTTCAACAAACTCAAATCTCTTAGGATCGCCCGAGGCTATTCTCCGATTTAGCACAATCTCCATACCAAAGGTCGCTAGGTCGACGTCCCAGGATTCAATCAGCGGATCCAGGAAGGAAACACAGTTATCAGGCGACAAGTTGAAGACATCGGTGTCCAGGAACTGAAGGAGGGTAACCCGCATCTGTTCATAGCTTCGGCCGGCGAGTCGAGCCACCACGTGGAGCCAGTTTTCGCTCTTCAGTTCTTCTCTGGCGACTTTCTTGATCACGTCCAAAAGCTTTTGTGTGACGAGGCGTTCGAGTTCACCGAAGGGCTGCTTCTCAAAAATCGCACGAACCTGTTTTTCCTTGTCGGGTACGCACTTACGGAGGATTACTTCTCGAACTTCCCTAAACAAGGGCGCCGGCGGATCCCCCAACTGTCTCTTCAATTCTTCCCTACGCTGGAGATCAGCCAGCTTCGAAAGCCTATCGGTCGGGAGCTTCAAAAACTTCGCCATTTTCTCGTAAATATCCGTTCGGTCAGGCGCCGGGGGCAGTTTTTTGCGCGTCAGCAGCTGGGAAATATAGGACTCAGTCACTTCGGCGGCGCTCGCCAGATCTTTCTGCTCAAGCTCCAATTCATCCAGCCGCTGTTTAATCACTAGGCAAACGTCCACAAATGCCCCTCCACGTGGCTTAACGAGACAGGTTAACCATCAAAATAATCTCAGATTCTACTTGACAAGTCAACTTAATTAACTAAATATGGTTAACAGACTGAGGGAGTCTTCAGAATTGCTAAACCAATGGCGGTTATCTGAATTGCCCCTTTGGCATCGAGAACCAAGGAGAGTGCCATGTTTGCACGCAGAGTTTACATGCATCTGAAGCCCAATAGCGTTGCCGAGTTTACCCAGAAGCTGGAGAAGGACATCCTCCCCCTGCTTCGAAAACAAAAAGGATTCCAGGACGAGATCACGTTCGTTGGACAGGGCGGTACGGAAGCGTTCGGAATCAGTTTGTGGGACAACGCGGAGAATGCCGAGGCTTACAGCCGCGGAAACTACTCAGAAGTGACAAAGATCCTCGCCACGGTAGTTGAGGGAGTTCCCCAGGTAGAAACCTTTGACGTCGCTAACTCGACGTTCCACAAGATCGCAGCTGCCGCAGCAGCCTGATGCCAGCAGGTCCTTTCGTTTTGGAGGGGGCGGGCTAAGTCCGCCCCTCAGGTTTGCATGGAGCATTCAAATGTCAAGCATCCATCGAACGAGGACCGTTTTCATTAGGGAAGACATACAGTTATCAACAATGCTTTCGATTGAAAGTGAAGCTTTCCTGCCTGGCTGGCGTGTCGTCAAGGATCTAGATCGTCAAGCGCTAACTCGAGAAGTTGAGGGCGCGAACTGGAACTTATTCTATTTGGCAGGCGAGATGAGGGCGACTGTTTTCGGGCGCGCGGGGCTAGGAGCTCTGCGCTGGGCAGTGAAGTGTGTTCTGGCGAAACAGGAGGGGCAGAAGTTTAATTCTCTGGAGATTACGAAAATCATTTCGAAACGGTTCCTCGGCATTCCTTTTGTGAGTGTTGCCGCACATTCCCGCCATATCCAACAAGGTGTTGGCCTAGTCCCTGCTAAGGATTTTGTCTTGAGAATGCCTGCTGCTGCGCCAAAATCCAGGCTGGATAGCGGCGGCGAACAGCATCATGCAGACGCGGCAAAGCAATACGCGGCCGTGATTTAAAGTTCTTAGGAATTTGTGGGAGATATGAAAATGAAAACGATTCGCTGTTCAATTCTCTGTTTTGTTGTCCTGCTCCTAGCGGCGACATTGCTTCGTGGACAGGATCTTTCCAAGTATCGGCACTTCACCTTTGGAATGAGCTTGACCAGAGTGTTGGAGCGTACTGACCAAAAAATGGCCGATGTAAAGGACATTCACGGTCGTCCAGCGCTGATTCAGGAACTGACTTGGTGGCCGCCGAACCTTCCCGGGACTTCGTTCCGATCTGATACCGTCGAACAGATTCTCTTCTCCTTTTACAACGCCGAGCTCTACAAGATTTCTGCGACTTACGATCGAACTTCCACGGAAGGGCTCACCGCGGAGGACATGGTGAAGTCCATCTCGGCGAAGTACGGCCCGCCGACAAATATTGCGCTGGAGGTCAATTCGGCGACGAATGAGCAATATGAAATGAGGCAAAAGCTCGTTGCTTCGTGGGAAGATTCACAATATTCCTTCCGTCTTGTCCGCTCTTCTTTCTCCGGTGGCTTTGAGCTTGTTATTTATTCCAAACGACTTAACGCCGAAGCTGAAGTTGCCCTTGCTGAAGCTGTGAAACTCGAGAAACAAGAGGAACCGCAAAGAGAGGCCGAACGTCAGAAAAAGGATGCGGACGACCTCGAAGTCACGCGGCAGAACAACCAGAAGAGTTTTCGCCCGTAATTCTCAGGTTGTAACAAGCTACCTTTGGTTCTGTTAGAGAAATCGATCCTGTGGAGGTCAAAGAAATGACCGTAAATATTACCCCGTTACATGACCGCGTGCTTGTGCGGAGGCTGGAAGAGAAGGAAACCGCGAAAAGCGGGATCATCATCCCCGATACGGCGAAAGAAAAACCTCAAGAGGGCGAAGTGATGGCCGTCGGGGCAGGCAAAATGGAAAAGGGCCATCGTGTTCCGCTCGACGTCAAGGTGGGCGACCGGATCTTGTTCGGTAAATACACCGGTAACGACATCAAGATCGATGATCAGGAGTACTTGATCCTCCGCGAGGAGGAAATCCTGGGAAAATTCAGCGGAATGGCCAAAGTGGCATCCGGCAAGAAGTAGCAGTTCCTATCCGAAAATCTTGGATGGAGTGGATAGTTGGATCACCCAGGAGGGTGAGATCTAATGGCAAAACAAATTGTAACTGGTGAGAATTCGCGTCAAGCAATTCTGCGCGGCGTCAACGTTCTGGCTGACGCTGTAAAGATCACACTCGGTCCGAAAGGGCGCAATGCGGTGATCGAAAAGAAGTTCGGGGCGCCCATCATCACAAAAGACGGCGTTACGGTGGCAAAAGAGATCGAGCTGCGAGACCCGCTCGAGAACATGGGTGCGCAAATGGTGCGAGAAGTTGCCTCCAAGACCTCCGATGTGGCTGGTGACGGCACCACCACCGCGACCGTGCTGGCGCAAGCCATCTTCCGTGAGGGTGTGCGAACGGTTGCAGCGGGCGCAAGCCCTATGGCGCTCAAGCGCGGCATCGATAAGGCCGTGGAAGTCGCCGTGGGAGAGATCAAGAGGCTCTCCCGCGAGGTGAAGGGCGACATGATCGCGCAGGTCGGCACCATCAGTGCTAACACTGACAAGCAGGTTGGCAGCATCATCGCCGAAGCCATGAAGAAGGTCGGTAAGGATGGCGTGATCACCGTCGAAGAATCCAAGACGATGGAGACCACGCTTGAAGTCGTCGAGGGCATGCAGTTTGACCGCGGCTACCTCTCACCGTACTTCGTCACCGACCCGGAACGGATGGAGTGCGTGCTCGAGGACGCCGTTATTCTGATCCACGAGAAAAAAATCAGCTCCATGAAGGACGTGTTGCCTTTGCTTGAACAGACAGCCAAGATGAGCAAGCAGCTGCTGATCATTGCTGAGGACGTTGAGGGCGAGGCTCTGGCGACGCTGGTGGTGAATAAGCTGCGCGGAACACTGCAGTGCGCGGCCGTGAAAGCCCCGGGGTTCGGCGACCGCCGCAAGGCTATGCTTGAAGACATTGCCATTCTCACAGGTGGGAAGGCCATCACAGAGGATCTCGGCATCAAGCTTGAGAACGTGAAACTTGAAGACCTGGGCCGCGCCAAGAAAGTGACCATCGACAAGGACAACACCACGCTCGTCGCAGGCGCCGGCAAGGCCAGCGAGATCGAAGGCCGCATCAAGCAGCTCCGCGTGCAGATCGAGGAAACCACCTCGGACTACGATAAGGAAAAGCTCCAGGAGCGGCTGGCCAAGCTCGTTGGCGGCGTCGCGGTAATCAAGGTGGGCGCGGCGACCGAGACAGAGCTGAAGGAGAAGAAGGCTCGGGTGGAGGATGCCATGCACGCCACCCGGGCGGCGGTCGAGGAAGGTATCGTTCCCGGGGGCGGCACCGCTTTGCTGCGCTGCCTGCCGGCCCTAGAGAAGCTCAAGCTCCATGACGACGAAGCCATCGGGGTGAACATCGTGAAGCGCGCGCTCGAAGAACCCACGCGCCAGATTGCCCAAAACGCCGGGCGCGAAGGGGCGGTGGTTGTGGGACGCGTGCGCGAATCGAAGGATGAAAACTTCGGCTTCAACGCGGAGACCGGTGAGTTTGGCGACATGGTCAAGGCCGGCGTGATTGATCCGGCTAAGGTCACGCGCCTCGCACTCCAGAACGCTGCGTCCATCGCCGCCTTGATGCTAACCACCGAAGTCCTGGTAGCTGACGTTAGGGGAGACGAAAAGACGGCCGCTGCTGGTGCAGGCGGCGGTATGGGCGGAGCGTACTAAACGCTGATCTATTTGTACCGGATCCCGAAGCGCGAGGAAGCAAAGCCGAAGCCGATCAATGTGAATGTGGGGACGCGGGCCATAGCGGCCGCGGCTCGCTGAGGCGCGCAAGATCATCATGCTCGCGGCCGAGCCGTATCGTACGATGTTCGCGATCGCGGCCATGACTGGGTTGCGCGTCGACGAAGTTGTGGGACTGCAAAAGGCAGACCTCGACTCGGACCGTCGCGTAATCCATGTGCAGCGCTCGGCATGGTACGGACGAGTTCAGACGGTAAAGAGCAAGGCGAGTCGAGCTCCGGTAGCGATGGCGGAAGCACTTACCACGGTGCTGAAGGAATACTTGGCCACGTGCCTATCAGAACCGCTCCGGTCGGTTTGAGATTGTTTTCCCGCAAGGTGGACCGTATCAAAGGGTTTCTGTCGTGGCACTCGTAAGTGCTTGTCTTGACAGTGCGGTCGGGCGCTAATTCCACGTGTATCAAAACATGTGTTTTGATACGCGTCGTCCGGAAATCAGGGTCGACCTCTATAAGTTCCGGATACCCGTAATCCGTCCAGGACCAATGTCAAGCGTGGAGATCACTTCCTACAAGCCGACTTCCCATTACTGATCGCGGTAAGCCGGCACCAGATCACTTCCGGTTAGCCGACGATTCGGGAATTGGCAGGCGGGATCAGAGAGGCGTGTGGCGCTTGGCGAAGTTCTCGTCTCTTGGGTCGGCGCTGACTCGGGGCGCGGCCTTCTTGCTTGTGGTACCCTCGCTTTCAAAGGGCCAGGCATTTCGTGGGGCCAAGATGGACGCCATGCCCGCTATAACCGGGGTCGCCGAGATCGTTCTCAATGTTCGCGATCTGCCGAAAATGCGCGATTTCTATCAAGAGGTTCTCGGCTTCAAGCTGTTGAGTGAGGCTTGCCATACCAGCCGAGCCCGGAAAGCGCAATGGCACTCTTCCCGGCGCGGAATGCTAGGACACCGTTTGCCGACGCGGAAAAACCTGCGGAGAGTAGGAAGGTCCCAACCTGCTCGACAACTGGAGTTGGCTCGCCCACTAGCTCCAGTCGCCGCTCGTCGAACATCTGAGCCAACAGGGTGCCATCGCGCATAAAAAACAGTCGTCCCGATCCCGCGTCGGAGGAAGGCGCGTAAACCACCATTAGGGAGGTAGCGAGAATTTGCTTGGAGCTTTGTTGTTCGGGTTTTTCATCAAGCGATCCGATGTAGACACCAGAATTTTCGGGTGCTCTCAAATACGCAAAGTGCCGTCCGTCCTGCAGAAAAGAAGGAAAAGCGTGAACCTCGTTGCGCCCACCCGTAGTCGTAAGAAAGGTGGGAACACCGCCCCAGGCCGAAACTTGCATGATTCCATTCCCGTCGGTGCCAAAAATAATTAGGTCCTTCTTGTTCCAAGCGCCACCGAGAACGGAGGCTGAGGTATCGCAGATCGTCTGCGGCGGGCCACCGGAGATATCGATTCGTTTCAACTTGCTTCCCGACTGAAATGCGACGAACCGGCTGTCCGGGGACCAAAAGGCGTGCGGCCCATAGACATTTTCTGTGCCTGGCAGTGGGCGCGTCTCAAGCGAATCTAAAGCGCGAATCCAGATGAGCCTGCGCCCGTCCGGACCGGGCGCCAGGATAGCAAGCTGGCGTCCATTGGGTGAAAGTGTGAAGTTGAGACTGCCTGCAGGCAGTGGGATCTCGAATCGCACTGGCGCGGCCAAGGGGGGCGTCTTGCCCCAATACAAGAATGCATTTAGTGCCAAGGCAAGACCCAGGAACACCGCTGCGACGACAGCAAGCCGCCGCCAGCGAGTCCTTGGCTGCCTCGAGGGTGCGAGCGGTTCCGCTAGGCTCGCCGACTCCGCCATCCATTTTAATTCGAGAGCGAGGTCCCGTGCGGTTTGCCAGCGTTCGTCCGGGTCCTTGGCCAGACAGCGGCGAATTACGTGATCCAATGACGGTGGCGTGAGCGGTTTCAACGTGGTGAGTGGGGTCGGCTCTTTGTCGAGAATCGCGGAAGCCACACTCAATTGGCTTTTTCCCTGGAAGGCGCGTTGGCCGGTGAGCATTTCGTATAACACGGCACCGAGGGAAAAGATGTCACTACGGCCATCAAGTTCCTTTCCCTCGACTTGCTCGGGTGACATGTATTGAAAGGTCCCGACGACTATGCCCTGATCAGTGACGGGGGTTAGTCTGGCTGCACCCGTCAAAGTAATGGCGTTGGGTGAGGAGACGGCGGGCTTAGCAAGTCCGAAATCGAGCAGCTTGGCGCCGGTTTTGGTGAGCATGATGTTACCGGGCTTCAAGTCGCGATGAATCACACCACTTCGGTGCGCTTTGTCGAGCCCACCGGCGATCTCGGAGCCAATCTTGAGCATTCGTTCCGTCGGCAGTTCGCCCCGTTCGAGACGCTTTGCAAGAGTGTCCCCCTCGATGCATTCCATCACCAGATATTCGGTACCGTTCTGATTGCCGACGTCGTACAAGACGCAGATGTTCGGATGGTTCAGAGACGAGATGACCTTAGCTTCGCGCTCGAAACGTTGCTTGCGTGAGGTATCAGCGGAAAGCTCTGCAGGAAGAATTTTTATCGCGACATCGCGATCCAGTCGCGTGTCGCGTGCGCGATACACTTCCCCCATGCCTCCAGCGCCGAGCAAAGTGAGGATTTCATAGGGGCCTAGATGTGTGCCTGGAGCAAGGGCCATGGGCCGTGATTATAACCCCGGGAATCCTTAATAGGGTTCGACCACCTTCAAGTGCCTGGTAAACGCTGCCCGTAGAAGTGCAATCGGCCCAAAAACCACTTGTACGATTACGCGACTTATCGGGAGTTAGCGCTTTCGGTCAATTTCAGTTGCAGATCGAGCCGGAAGAGTAAGAGTTCGGCTGTTTTTCGCGAACCAAGGAGTGCTATTGTGAGTGTTCACCACAGGTCGATTGTGAACCGCCCCTATCTCATCAATGCGCTTCTGAGGTACCGCCGCGGCGGCCTGCCCTGGGTAGGGAATATACGCAGATTCGCGTGTCTGCTCTTGCTTGCGGCGATGATGACAAGCGGTGCAAAAACCGCGGAGCCTCAGCCGAGTCCTGTCAGCTCCGTTGGAATGGGACTGAAATTCGCAATTGCTGATTTGGACGGGGACCGTCGTCCCGACCTGGCTTACGTTGAGACCGGGCAAAGCGATGTTTCCAAGACAGATTACTGGATTCGGCTGCAGGTTACGGCAGGCCAAGGCCAAAGGATTTTGGTCGTTGCGCCTACGGGCGGCCTGCAAATCGTGGCGCGCGACGTCAACGGTGATCATGCCCTTGATTTAGTTTTGACCAGCCCGTGGCTTGAGCAACCCGTAGCGATTCTTCTCAATGACGGCCATGGGATGTTTTCAGCGGTGGATCCAGCGGCGTTTCCTGCGGCGTTCGGAGCGCCATGGACGACTTGGGACTTTGCCGCCGAGCAGCAGCCGGCGATTGTTGGCTTTCCGCAGCAATCGCGCGTGTGGGGCTTGTGGGCTGGTGTTCGGCTGCCCCGGCCCAGATCGCTCGATGACGGTGTTCTGGAATCAAGCTGCGGATTTGTTCTTTCTTGTTTTCTAACGTCGCATCCGGGTCGCGCCCCTCCTTCCGAAGTAGCTCTCCTCTAAATCTTCCATCAATCGACGCGAAAGTCGGCGCCCGAATGGCGGGCGTTCTCGTTGTTCACAATTCACAAACCGGGCTAGCTCCGGCTCCGCTCTGCGCTTGGCGTTGAACTGCCAGCGCGGCGGATGCGGCGCATTGGGGAGGAGTCCATTCGGGCTCCCACTCATGTGAAGGAAAGATCATGATTCAAACGCTTGTCGATTTTGCGCTTAACAATCGATTTATGGTGCTGGCGGTCGCGTTCGTTCTGCTCCTCTGGGGTGCCGTTTCTTTTCATCAACTCCCGGTAGAAGCGTATCCAGACGTCGCCGACAATTATGTGGAGGTGATCACGCAGTGGCCTGGGATTTCGGCGGAACAAGTCGAGCAGCAGGTCACCATCCCGCTGGAAATCGTGATGAATGGCATCCCGCACGTTACACATCTGCGCTCGTTCTCTCTATTCGGGCTTTCGGACCTGAAACTGATTTTCGACGATGAAGAAGAGAATGCCTGGAACCGCGAGAGGGTCCTGGAGCGGCTGTCGCAGGTAACGCTGCCAACCGGCGTAGTGCCGCAGATGGGGACGGACTGGAGCCCGGTGGGACAAATTTACTTCTACACGTTGAAGAGCACGAATCCTGAATACGACGTGATGGATCTGAAATCCATTGAAGACTGGGTGATCGAAAAGAACTTCAAAGCGGTCCCGAATGTTGTTGACGTCAGCAGCTTTGGCGGACCAACTCGCGAATATCAGGTGCGCGTCGATCCCAATAAGCTGATTGCCTATGGACTGAGCCTCGCGCAGGTGGAACAGCAACTCACCAACAACAATGCCAATGCGGGCGGCAGCTTCATCGAGTCGGGTCTCCAGCAGCTCAACATTCGAGAAGTGGGCCTGGTCAGAAATGTACGCGACATTGAAAATACCGTCATCCTAACCAAGAGCGGCACCCCGTTGAGAGTGCGGGATATAGGCGTTGTCGCGCGGGGGCCGAAGATCCGGCTGGGGCAATTTGGGCGAGCGATTCATCGCGAAAACGGAGTAGTAGTGGACAACGACGACGTCTGCTCAGGCATCGTCCTCTTGCGCAAAGGCGCCGACGCCGAGGCGGCCCTGAAAGGTATTCATGAAAAAGTGGAGCAGCTGAACAACTACATGCTGCCGCGCGGCGTAAGGGTGGTTCCGTTCCTCGATCGCAGTGACCTGCTTCATTACACGACCCACACGGTCCTGCACAACCTTACGGAAGGGATCATCCTGGTCATCGTTATCCTCTTTCTGTTTCTTGGGAATGTTCGCGGCGCAGTTATCGTTGCTTTGACGATCCCTTTTTCACTGCTGTTTGCGGCCACTTGCCTGAGGCTCAAGGGCATTCCGGCGAACTTACTCTCACTGGGTGCGCTGGATTTCGGGATGGTCGTGGATGGCGCGGTAGTGATGGTGGAGAATACCATCCGCCATCTGGGCAGTTCGGGGAATTCCCACAAAAATCCCACGGAGCGCGTGCGTGAAGCGGCCCATGAAGTCCAACGGCCGGTGTTTTACGCGATTGCCATAATCATCACAGCGTACCTGCCCATTTTCACGCTGCAACGAGTGGAAGGGCGTCTATTCAAACCGATGGCCTGGACGGTGGCTTTTGCGCTATTGGGCGCTTTGCTGTTCTCCGTGCTTGTTGCGCCGGTGCTTTCGAGCTTCTTTTTCCGCAAGGGTGTGCGCGAGTGGCACAACCCGTTGATGGAATTCCTGAAAAGGCTCTACCGCGAAGCGGTGCGGTGGGCCATCGAGCATCGTGCCATAACCGTGAGCGTCGCGGCATTCGGCTTCTTGGTTGCCACCTATCTAATGGTGAGCGGCGTCGTCGGTTCGGAGTTTTTACCCCACCTGGACGAAGGCGCACTTTGGGTGCGTGGCACACTAGCTCCCAGCACGGGGCCGACGGAAGGAACGCGGCTAACAAATCAAACACGAATTCTCCTTTGTTCCTTTCCGGAGGTCACGCGATGTACGAGTCAAGTGGGGCGGCCTGATGACGGCACCGACACCACCGGGTTTTTCAACACCGAGTACTTCGTTGACTTGAAGCCCAAGGAACAGTGGCGCGCTGTCTTCCATGAAGACAAGGAACAGCTAATCGCCGCCATGCAGCGCGAACTGGACAAGACTCCAGGAGTTCTTTGGAATTTTTCCCAGCCAATCGCGGACAACATGGAGGAAGCCGTCAGCGGAGTAAAAGGCCAGTTGGCCACCAAAGTTTACGGCGACGATCTGAATGTGTTGGAAAAGAAAGCCACTCAGATCGTTAATGTCATGCGACAGGTCAAGGGAATCGAGGACCTGGGAGTCCTTCAAGTTTTGGGGCAACCCAACATCAACATCGAAGTGGACCGGGTCTTGGCTTCGCGTCATCAGATCAATGTCTCGGACGTGCAGGACGCGATTCAGACCGCGGTGGGCGGGGGCGCTCTCACGCAGGTGTTGCAGGACGAACAGCGCTACGACCTGGTCCTGCGTTATCTCCCGCAGTATCGAAACACCAAAGAGGCCATCGAGAACATCCGGCTACTCTCTCCATCCGGCGAACGTGTGTCGCTCGCGCAGCTCTGCAAAATCGAAGAGCGGGACGGCGCCTCTGAAATCTATCGTGAAGGAAACCAGCGGTACATTGCCATCAAATACAGCGTGCGCGGGCGGGACCTCGGTAGCGCGGTGGAGGAATCCATCAAGAAGGTCAACGCGCAGGTTCAACTGCCACGTGGATATCACATCGATTGGGAAGGCGAATACGAAAGCGAGAAACGTGCCGAAGACCGGCTCTACATCGTAGTGCCGCTGACGATCCTGCTGATTTTCTTGATCCTCTACGCCATGTTTCGCTCGTTCAAATGGGCTTTGCTGATTCTCGCGAACGTGACGCTGGCGCCCGTCGGCGGGCTCCTCGCTTTATTGATCACCGGCACGCACTTTAGCGTGTCCTCTGGTGTAGGTTTTTTGGCGCTGTTCGGAGTTTCCGTGCAAACCGGTGTGATTATGCTCGAGTACATCAATCAGCTGCGCGTGGGAGGTTACACCATTGAGCAATCGGCGATCGAGGGTGCGGTTTTGAGGCTTCGACCCATCATGATGACCATGCTGGTCGCAACGTTTGGATTATTGCCCGCCGCGCTGTCCCACGCCATCGGTTCCGACTCACAACGGCCGTTCGCCATAGTTATAGTCGGCGGGCTCATCTCCGATCTGGCAATGAGCATATTCCTATTACCCACCCTTTACGTTTGGGTATCTAGAGATGGTGACAAGCTTCCGGAGCCCGAGCTGCGCTTTGAGGAGAACGCATAGCGGTACTCGCTTCTCTTGTCGCGATCGAAATCGAGCGAGAGAAGCCATCTGGCGCGGCGGAAAAGGAGTCGACGGTGAAAAGACAAGGAGTTCGCGCCCGCATCGAGGAGATCGGCATCATTCCGGAAGACAGGCGAACTGCTGTGCCGAGAGAAGCTGTAGAACAGAGGCAGGAAGATCGCATCCTTGAATTAGCACGCCGGTTCTCAGTGAGATCTGTTTCTCAATCCTCGCGGCGAGATCGGCGCGCAAGAGTCCGACGCGGGAGCACGCATGCTCATAGCCGTCTGCTTGCAAGCATATGCCTCGTCGCTGCTACACTCTTGCTGCTTTCCGGGCCGGCGAATGCCGGCCGCAGTCAGACAGCGGAAACACTGCCGCAAGTGAAGAGGGTGTACGTGGGATCGCTGGGTGATAAGCAAGGGGCAACCGAGCTTCATGACAAACTCATTGGGCGTCTTCGAAAGGCTCGCGGCATTGCAGTCGTGGCGAGTCCCGCCGAAGCGGACGCAATCATTACAGGAAGCGGTGAGATTTGGCTGACAGGCTACGTCAGCATCAGCCCTAAGCCTTCTCCCTACGGTCGACAAGCCGTTTACAACGGCTATTTGTCGGTTGAATTGCGAGGCAAGAATAACGCGACTCTATGGTCTTACCTCGTAACACCCGGTAAGTTCCAATGGAATAGCGTCACGCAGGATCTTGTAAATCGATTGGTGAAAAAGCTGCTCGCGGTCCTGAATCACAATGGCAGTCTGAAGCACTGATTGATTCCGACTCCTAAGTCCATGTGACGACCACGCGATGCCACTCGATTGGCGGTTCTTAAGTCCTGATCTAACGCGGTGGTCTCAATGGGTCGACGCAACACTCAGCTCGAACCCACCTTGTATTGAAAACAAAAGCTAAAATCGCTCGCTAGATTAGATCAGCCGGAACGTTAGCCTGGCTAGGTTTTGACTAGGCACAGCCAAGCAGATCGGTTCTCCAGGGGAAGTAGTGTCGGATCAACTGCTTAGCCATTTCTGTTGAGTATTATTTTGGTCTCAGACTCAATCCAATATCGGATCGGTCCAACAAAGCGTTTGATCCTTTGTGTGTACTCATCATATTGAATTTCTAAAACAACACATCGCACAATCCCTTTTGGCAAAACAACTTCCTGCTGTGGAAGTTCTCGAACGTCAGTCACACCTATATCCATAGCGTCGAAATCTATCCACCAACCCGGGGAGGTCACAAATCCCAGCTTCTCAACCGCTGCTAGACAAGACTTTGAAAGCTTAGAGCCGTGAAACTGAATCGTCGGTGAGAATGAAAAAGGTGCTTTATCATCAGAACCTGATGGCCGCGCCCCGCTGGCAACTTGAAAATGAAAGTCGATCGCACAGTTTGTGTTGGACAGAGTCAACACTTGATGGCCTTCGAATTCGTAGCTGACCATAGATTCGTAGCGTTCAGCAATCGCATCAAGCAAACCACCGTGTCTGTCTGCATCGAGCGATATCAATTGGCAACATTAGACTCGCAACAGTGCCGACGAGAAGGCCGCTCACGATTGGGGGTCTTCCTGCCATATGCGAAGGTGTTAGTCACAGAATTTTGAAAAATTTGGCGGATGAAAATTCCAGAAAAGTTGCGAAGCGAACAGCCAGCGCGGGAGCAGTGGATCCTCAGCGGGTTCCTTGGAATGCGTTGCAGCGATCTAATTGCCCCATGCGACGCTGCTGGAGGCTCCGGACCGCAGCCATAGTTTGTATCAAAAGGTGAAGTCTGAACGTTGTGGTAACTAGCGGTAATGTCAATCGTTCCGCGGTCGGGATCCGGTGCATCGAACCTTTCATTCACTGGCACAGGGGCTACAGCTACGTACGTACCAGGCCACGCTCAATCTCCTCCAGAGTCTTCCCTTTAGTTTCGGGTACCCGTGCAAGTACAAAGAAAAAACCTGCCATACAAATAGCTCCGTAGATCCAGAAAGTCCCGGCCGTGCCCAGCCCGTGGTTCAGAATGGGAAACGTGAAAGTCAAAAGAAAAGAAGCCAGCCAGAGAGCCGACACTGAGATCGAGACGCCCAGCCCACGGATGCGGTTGGGAAAGATTTCTGAGATCAGCACCCAGGTTACCGGCGCGAGCGAAAGTGCGTAGCAGGCAATGGCACAAAGCGTGATCAGCAAGATCAGAAGGCCTTTGGTGCCGACTCGATAGGTCACCCCGAGCACCGTGTGGAACAAAGCGATTCCCGCACAGCCAAACAGCATCAGAGCGCGACGTCCAAACCGATCCACTAGAACCAGGGCGCCTATCGTAAACACAAGATTAATCGTGCCGGTGATCACGATGTTGAACAGAGTGCCGCTCACCCCATAGCCAGCGCTGCGATAGATCTCTTCCGCGTAGTTGAAGATGATATTGATT
Source organism: uncultured Acidobacteriota bacterium (assembly GCA_963832615.1). Lineage (GTDB taxonomy): Bacteria > Acidobacteriota > Terriglobia > Acidiferrales > UBA7541 > Acidiferrum. The sequence continues at coordinate 138,709 of CAWHVA010000027.1, read as the reverse complement.
CCGCTCCATTGTTGGAGCGCAGCGAGAACTACTCCAATGACCAGAATTTTCGAAACGCTCGGAGAAACCACTTCGTGCCATGGCGTGCTGACTTGTAGTTCCATTGCTAACGCGTTTTGAATCTCTCTAAGAGTTTCGTTTCCGTACGACTGTCCGCCGATGCGCGCGAGTACCTGGCGGGCCTGATCGATGAATCCCGATTTGGTCAGCCAACGCGGGCTCTCCGGAATAAATAGAGTGCCAAGAAAGAACACTACGGCGGGGACGACAACCGCTGTGAACATCCAGCGCCATCCGCGTTGTCCATTCCAGGACATCTGGATCAAAGCCGCGGTTGCGCCTTCGGAGACTTTGTCCGCGATCAGCCAATTGACGATTTGCGCCCCCAGAATGCCGACGACGATCGTCAGCTGGTTAATCGTTACGAGCCTTCCGCGCCAAGCCGCCGGACTGACCTCCGCGATGTACGTTGGCGATACGTTCGAGGCGATGCCGATCGCGACGCCCCCAATCATGCGGAAAACTACGAATGTAGTGAAACCGTTCGCCCAGCCTGTTAGGACGGAAGACAGTGCAAAGAGCACAGCGGAAAGGAGAAGCAGCTTTTTACGGCCAAAACGGTCACTCGTCCAGCCTGAAATAATCGAGCCGACAAGACATCCGATAAGAGCACAACTGTTGGCCCAACCAACCTGCGCCGCAGAGTTCAGCTGAAAGTAGCTTTCGTAGAATGGTTTAGCGCCTCCGATCACCACCCAGTCATAGCCAAACAGCAGTCCACCCAAAGCGGCGACGGAGGAGATTCCCCAGACGTAAAGGGCGTTGTACCGCCCTGTCGTGCCTGCGGGTGTGAGGTTCGCAGCAAAGTCTATAGATCACCTCGATCCTGGCCGGCAGCAGCAGGAGTGATTTTGAGTTCCTTCAAGAGGTCCGCGGCCAGTGCATGGTTGCGATTGAGTTGCAGCACTCGATCAAGCATCTCGTGCGCTATTCCCACCTCTCCAAGCCCTAGGTGAGCCTGGGCTTGCAGAATTGTCGCCGTCTCCGTGTTTCTCATTTGCAGATCGTCCTCAAACAGCGAGATCGCTGGAAGGGACGTGGCGAAGTAATCGATTCTAGCTGGCCGTTCGCAAAGCGCGTTACCGTACTGCAACAGATCATGGAGAAGTTTTGCCGCTTCGGCCGTTCTTCCCAGCCGTTTGAGAGCGAGCGCGTTATAGTAGGTCATCTCAGAAAACGACTTCACGCTCATTTCTTGAAAATCGCCCGTGTGCCTCGCGGCGCGCTCCCAATATTTCTCTGCTGATACCCGATCACCACCAGCGTCGGCGGCTACCCCGAGCAGATAGAAGATGTCGCTCTGATTGGCGAGAGGGTGCGTGGCCTCGCCGAGATTTTCTGGGCAACGCAGTGCGGCTTCAAGAAATCGCCGTGCTTCGATTGCGTTTCCAGCGGCGAGTTCGCGCCGTCCCAACGCCAAGTGGGTCCTAACGTACTGGTTGAGCACCAAGCCTTCGCCACCTTCCCAAGGCTGGAACTTGCGCGACTCAAGCAGTGCAAGTGCCTTCTCATGCTGACCAGTTTGGTTGTATAGGTTGGCCAATTCCACCGAAAGGTCATCTCGCCTGGAAATTAATGTAGCAAATTCAACAAACTCATTCAGGCGGTTCTGGGGAGCTTCTCCGATTCGCTTCCACAGTTGATCGCGTTCGTAAAACACCCGTGCATCTTCCGGGTTGACCCGGATGGCTTTGTCGAACGCATCTCGAGCCTTGCCCGTATCGCCGAGCACATTGAAATAGCCGATTCCAAGATTGCGCCAAGCCACCGAGAAAGACGGATCCAGCTCGGTGGAACGTTCCCACTGCTCGATCGCCTCTCGGTGTCTGCACCGGTCGTAAAGGAAGTTGCCCAGATAATATTTAGCCCGCGAATCTCTAGGATTGGTGACAATCGCGGTCTCCAGAATAAGCAACTCTTCGATTCGGTTCGGGAAGCAATAATCGGGCGTGGCCCTCGCTGCTTCCGAATACGCAGCTCTTGCTCTGGTGGTGTCCCCCAAGATTTCATCGAAGTAGCCCAAAGCGTAGAAAATCATTGGCAGCGAGCCATCGTGAGCATTCATGTCCGCATGCCCCAGAGCCTCAACTCCTTCCGAATAGAGACCAGCACGCGCATAATCGAGCGCCAGATCAAGAAGCATCTGGTTGTCACGCGGCACAAAATTGCTTGACAGATGCCGGGCCCAGCAGTCCATCGGGTCGAGTGTGTTTCCCTCCTTTAGCAGCCCATCCGCTTCCTCCTTGCTGCCGAGCTTTCGCAAGACAATGACCGTCAGATTCCGCGCGTTGAGATGATCCGTGTTCATGCGCAGCGAGGCCTTGAGATGATCGAGCGCTACCTTCCAATCGCTTCGCTTTACATCCAACTCCGCCAGTGCCAAATACGCAGCGGAGTGCCATGGCTGGCTCCACGTGGACTTGTAGAATGCGGAATAAGCCTCTTCATCGCGTCCCAGATACCGCAGTGTGAGACCGAGGTTGTAATACGACTCTCCGTCGTATGGGTTGGCGTTACGGCTGGTGAGCCGGTTGATGGCATTGCGGAAATGCCGTTCGGCTTCCTGAAACTCGCCTCGACGCAGGTGCCATCGTCCCATAGCATTGCTGCAACGGCTGTCGCCAGGATCCCGGCGCAGCGCCTCGAGCCAGTACGCTTCTGGGAACCGCGTGACGTGGCGGTATTGCTCAAGGTGAAGGCCGATTACAAAAAGCTCGTCGTTGCTCAAGACCTCCAGCGGCTGGGGAGGTTCTATAGCGGCCGGTGGTGCGTCAGGCTCTCCCACAGACGGTGGCACGTAGCGAAGTAGCTCCCGTCTATCGCCGTCCGCAATCGTGACCGTCAAATCTGCCAAGTTAATGCCCATAGGCAATTCGACATTCACGACGAAAGACTTACCTGGCGCGAGATCGCGAACCCACTCAGCTACGTTGTTGCCGTGCGCTTCTAGGCGAACGCGTGCGCCCGGAAATGCTTGAGTCACGCAGGTACCTACGCGTACGTTGCGTGCCGATGCGACGAGGCTCAGGGCCGCGTTCACGTTCGCTTTTTGGGCCGGGCCGATCTCGCGAATCGGATACCAATACTGACTAAAAGTCTTTGTTTCACCGGGGGCCAGAAAGGAGAAGTCTGGTTGATTGTCCGTGTAGACTCCGGACATCAGTTCAATGTACGGCCCATCCGCGTCCGTCAAATTGCGGTCCCAGGCGTATCCGAACGGGTGATTGCCCCAGGTCCACTGCTTCTTGCCGGGAGCAATGTGATGATCTGCGATCAAGACCACTCCCGCCGCACGCCGGTGGTCGTAACCTCCGTGAAAGTCCTCGCGCGAGCCCACTGCCATGTAGCTGGTTGGGACTGGGATATTCGCGTACCAGCTCAGATCGTTCGGCGGATACATGCCAGGAGGAACGAAATTTAGCGGCTGTTCCTCTGCAGGTACGCCATGGATTCCGCGCTGGCCGTAATTCACGCCGTAGTAGTACCCGTCGCACAAAGGAAACTTGCTCATTGCGCGTCTGGCATGGTCGGCTACCCAATGCACATCCGCCGGGAAAAAGGATTGATAGAGTTCGTGAACGTGAATGCCAACGTTGGCCCACCACAAAAACGTCTGCACAAACGGAGTGCGGTTGTAGAGCCGCACCTTCAATTCGATGTACGCATTTCCCGGGTGCAAGCACACGCCGTGCATTCCCTTCATCCGGTTCATCGGATCGTGGTCACTGCACCAGACGGTTTGCGAACCATCCGGGTGTTGTTCGATCTGCAAGTCCGCTGGCATGAATGTCGCCGGTCGATGGTGCTGCGGCCAGTTAAACTCTACGCCTCCCGAAATCCACGGGCCTGCCAGCCCTACGAGAGCCGGCTTGATGACGTTTTGGCGATAGAAAAACTCGTATCCATTCGTTTTGTCCAAGCCAACGTGTATTCGTCCGCCGATCTCCGGCAAGATCATGACGCGAATGAATTCGTTTTCCAAATGAACCGCCTGCCATGAGTGCTCCCGAGCTTTAGTTGAAATCCGATCCGTGAACGGCAGCGGGTACACCCGCCCACTGCTGCCTTGATAGACGCGCTTCTCCAGAAACATCGGGTTTTTGTCGGCTGGCAGAGGGTGATAGGTAGGAATTGAGACCGGCGCGGACCACGCTTTCACGGCACCGGTCTGATCCGCAGGTGGTTTTGGCAGTTCGAAGGGCCTCATCGATTTGCGCTCGCCACACTCACAGGAATCTAGCTTCCAGACCAAAAAAGATGCCGAAATGCGAATCGACTTTAGCACAAGGTCCGCCAAGCGCCACTGACGGGCCCACGGAAAAGCATCCGGATAGCGTTGATTTTCTGCGACAATGAGCCCCTTGGAGGGTGACGTGACTCTGCCGCGACTACAGCGAACCGCGCTGCCGGCTTTGTTGGTTCTGATTCTGGCTCTTTCATCGCTCGCTTACGCGAACCGTAAGGCCGACGAGCCGAACATTCCCACGCAAATTCCGGGACACAACGCGATCCTAATGGGAACGGACTGGTACCCCGAGCAGTGGCCCGAATCGCGATGGGAAACCGAGCTTCGGATGATGGAAGATGCTCACCTCAACGTTGTGCGGCTCGCCGAATTCGCATGGAGCGCGATGGAGCCAAGCGACGGGCGTTTTGAGTTTGGGTGGCTCGACCGCGCGATTCGCCTACTTGAAAAACATCACATGGCTGTCGTACTTGGTACACCAACCGCTGGCCCACCTGCTTGGCTCACGCACAAGTACCCGGAAACTCTCCGTGTTGAGCCCGATGGGCAGCGCGTGGCCCCCGGCAACCGCGCGCACGGCTCGCCCACGTCTGTGAAGTACCGGGAGTTTTGCCGCGGCATTGCGGAGGAAATGGCGAAACGCTACGGCAGTGATCCGAATGTTGTGGGCTGGCAGATTGACAACGAATACGGCTACGCCCTGATGTCTTACGACGACGACACGAAAAAGCAGTTTCAGGATTGGCTTCACGACAAGTACAAGGACCTGGGCTCGCTCAACCTGCATTGGGCCACGGCGTATTGGAGCCAGACCTACGACGACTGGAGTGAGATCCCAATCCCGACCGTGCCCCACAATCCGGCTCTGATGCTGGAGTGGAAGCGTTTCGTCACACACGCTTGGAATTCCTATCAGCAAAATCAACTTGACGTGATTCGGAAGTACGCGAACCCGCGACAATTTATCACCGGGAATTTCATGGGGCTAGGATGGGACGGACTGGATCAGTACACGATTACCAATCCGCTGACGTTTGCCTCCTGGGACGACTATGTGGGTACCGGGCACCTGGATCCGGATAAAAATGGGATGAGTCACGATGGGATGCGTGGTTTAAAGAGGGAGAACTTCTGGGTCATCGAAACGCAGCCGGGAGCGGTGAATTGGAGCGACCTTAACAACTACCTAAATAAAGGTGAAACACGCGCGATGGCTTGGCACGCCATTGCGCACGGCGCTGATGACGTGAGCTATTGGCAATGGCGCAGCGCACCGAACGGACAGGAAGAGATGCACGGCACCTTGGTAGGAGCGGACGGCATGCCAGAACCTCTGCTGGAGGAGGTCACACAGACTGCCAAGGAGTTCGACCGCTCGCAAAGCGCGTTCCGCGGAACGCGGGTGGTCTCGGAAGTCGCACTGCTGAACGACTACGAGAGCCGTTGGGCCGTCGATTGGCAAAAACATACCCGGCAGTACAACACGTACGCTATGTCGCAAACGTACTACAAGGCGCTGCGGAAGATCGCACAATCGATCGACGTCGTTAGCCCGTATGCGCCGCTCGACGCGTACAAATTAGTTGTAGCACCAAACTTGAATCTAATCCCTGAATCACTGGCGAAGCATCTTCTGGACTACGTGAAGAACGGCGGTCATCTTGTGCTCGGCCCTCGGGCCGGACTGAAGGATGAGTACAACGCGTTACTACCGCACCGGCAGCCGGGTTTTCTCGCGGATGCGCTGGGCGCGCGGGTCGATCAGTTCTATGCGCTGGAGAAGAATGTACCTCTCTCCGGTACGATCGGAACCGGCGCGGGATCGTTGTGGGCGGAGCAGCTGAAGACAACGGACGCGAACACACAGGTCTGGCTGCGCTACGGAACGAGCAATGGGTGGCTCGACGGGCAGCCGGCGGTGGTCACGCACGCTGTGGAGAAAGGTACCATCACATACGTTGGTGCGGTACTCGACGACACGTTGGTTACGAGTCTCGCGGAACAGATGGTGAGACAGAGTGGTGCGAAGCCTGTATTCGGGCCGGTTCCTGATGGCGTGGAAGTCAGCCGCAGAGTCGGTGCGAACAAACAGGTTTTCGTGTTCATCAATTTTTCTCAACAGCCAAAAACGATTGTGCTACCTCGCACAATGAAATCGCTGCTCGAAGACAAGCCAGCCGAAACGTTCGAGCTTGAGCCGTATGGCGTAGGTCTTGCTTTAGACCATAGATAACTCTTAACACGACCCCGGCGGCGCGCTTCATATATCTATCAAAGCTGAAGAGCATGGCTATGGAAGCCGATAGAGCGACGCCGTCTGTAGCAAAGGCCTTTGAATTCGACCCAAGCCTTCCGAAACGATTGATGCAGAGAGTATTTCGCAAGAGGAATCAAAGGAACAGGTTTGATACAGGTGAGACGGGGCAGTCAAAACCTTTATGAGCTGTGGATTCACGAAGATTCGGTCTTATCGAGTTAGTTGGTCCACAAAATCAGAGAGATGGTCTTCAGTCAGAGTTGGTTACCGGAAATGTGCCCAAAAACAACTTGCCCATCCTGGCGATTGCCTTTGCCTTGACCAATGATTCCAAGGCCACCGAATCGGCCATGGCCGAGGTCAATACACGCTATCCCTCGGATACTTCCTCGCAGCACGTCTATCTACCAGTTGCCAGGGCGGTACTCGAATTGAATCGAGGGAATCCTCAGAAGGCCATCGAGGAACTCGAGGCCACCCGGCCTTACCAGTACGGAAGCAGCTTTGACTTCTTGCCGCCTTATGTTCGAGGGCTGGCCTATCTTAGTCGCCATCAAGGAAAGGACGCCGTCCTGGAGTTCCAAGGAATCACCAAGCATCGCGGGATTGCGCCAACCGCACTTGAATGGACCCTCGGCTACGTCGGACTGGCGCGCGCATACAGCATGTCGGGCGACAACGCTGGGGCACGCACGGCGTACCAGGATTATTTTGCGATCTGGAAAGACGCCGACTCCGACATCCCCATCCTGAAGCAAGCCAAGGCAGAGTACGCGAAGTTGCAATAGAACCCTTGCGTTCTGAAACGCAATCGCAGTATTGAAAATCAGACTATCCTGCTACTTTCTTCGCTTGCTTCCTAACCTTCGCCCACCGGTTCTTCGCCGCCTTCGCAATCGTCGCTCTACCAGCGGGTGATAGAACGCGCTTCTTGACGCCACTAAGGGGAAACTGTCGCAAAGCTTGTCTCGCAGCAAAAGCCAGAAAATCTAACGGAAAGATCCGCGACGGAATCGAATAATAGGAAGGTTACTTCGATGATCGAAAATATTATCAGCGGTTTATTCCTTGTCGGCGATATTGCCCTACTTGGTTTGCTCGTTTACAACAGCCACAAACCGCACAATAAGATCAAGCGAGGATGGAGCGACATCCACGAAAGCGAGCCAATCAAGGGCTCGCGAGAACATCCTCACGGCTTACAAGGACCTCAAGGGAAGAGGTAGGGACCTGTCGGTTGACGGAGGTGTCTTAAGAGACGGCCCTCTTCGCCTGCTGCCTAACCTTCGCCCACCGCTTCTTCGCTGCCTTGATAATCGGCGCCCTGCTACAGCCGACAGGACGGGCAGCTCGAACGTCTGAGCAAAGTCTAGCAACCGTATGTTGACTCAACCTCTACGTCACCTCTAACATCGCCCCACACAGTTGCGCTTCCACCATGATCGGCGACACCATTTCGCATTACCGCATCCTCGAAAAGCTCGGTGGCGGCGGCATGGGCGTGGTTTACAGGGCAGAAGACACCCGCTTGCACCGCTTTGTAGCGCTGAAGTTTCTGCCGCCCGAAGTTGCCAAAGATCAACACGCATTGGCTCGGTTTCAGCGAGAAGCGCAGGCGGCTTCCGCACTGAATCATCCGAACATTTGCACCATCCACGACATAGGCGAGCAGGACGGACATTCGTTCATAGCAATGGAGTTTCTGGAGGGTGCGACCCTCAAGCACGTCATCGCTGGAAAAGCTATGGCGACGGAAACCATTTTGTCACTCTCCATCGAGATCGCCGATGCGCTCGACGCGGCCCACGCCAAGGGAATCATTCATCGCGACATCAAACCCGCCAACATCTTCATTACGAACCGGGGAGTCGCCAAGCTCTTGGATTTTGGCTTGGCGAAGATTTCGGGCAATCCGGAAGCCGAAGGGAACTCGATGACGCTCGACGTGCCCGAACATCTCACCAGCCCCGGCTCAACCCTCGGCACGGTGGCCTACATGTCGCCGGAGCAGGTGAGCGGGAAAGAATTAGATGCTCGTACGGACTTGTTCTCTTTCGGTGCCGTGCTATACGAGATGTGTACGGGAAAACTGCCCTTTAGTGGCGATACTTCCGGGCTCATCTTCCGCGCTATCTTGGAACGTCCACCCGTACCTCCGGTGCGGATCGATCCCGAGGTTCCGCCCAAGCTCGACGAAATCATCACCAAGACACTGGAGAAAGACACGAAGCTGCGTTACCAGCACGCTTCGGACATCCGCACCGACCTGCAACGGCTGAAGCGTGATACAGATTCGCCACGGTTGCTAGCAGCATCTAGCGCAGCAGTTCGTGTGGGCGAACAGCAAGGAATCCGGTGGAAGGTGCTTATTCCCACTGCCTTAGCGATTGCCGTGCTTGGCGCTGGCAGTTACTTCTATTTCCACCGCACGTCGAAGCTCACCGACAAAGACACCATCGTCCTCGCCGACTTTGCTAACAGCACAGGCGACCCGGTTTTTGAGGATACACTGCGGCAGGCGCTCACCGTTGCCTTGAACCAGTCCCCGTTCCTGAATATGCTCGGGGAAAATAAAGTTGCCGCGACGTTGAAGCTGATGGCGCGTCCAGCCAACACTCCACTGACGCCGGAAGTGACCCGCGAGTTGTGCCAGCGCGCGGGCAGCAAGGCATACATCGCGGGTTCGATTGCCAGTCTGGGCAGCCAGTATGTTCTTGGCCTAAAGGTAGTGAATTGCCAAAGCGGAGACGCGCTGGCACAGGAGCAAGTGACGGCCTCGGCCAAAGAGAAGGTATTGGACGCGCTTGGGCAGGCAACCGCAAAGTTGCGCGGAAAACTTGGGGAATCGCTAACATCGATCAGCAAGTTTGATGTGCCCCTCCAAGAGGCCACCACCTCCTCGCTCGACGCGTTGAAAGCTTACAGTCTTGGCTTGGCGCGATACTCGGAAGCTGACACACGAGGTGCAATCCCTCTACTCAAACACGCCATTGATTTGGACCCGGAATTTGCCAGCGCCTATGCCGCCCTGGGCCGCGTATATCAGATTAGTGGTGAAGGAACACTGGCCGAATTGGCTATCCAAAGGGCCTACGCCTTGCGTGGTCGCACGAGCGAAAGGGAGAAACTCGACCTCACTGCCGTGTACTATCAGTTCGCTACTGGGCAAATTGACCAAGCAGTTCAAACCTGTCAACTCTGGAAGCAAACCTTCCCCCTCGATTTTGCGCCTCATCGGATCCTTGGATACGAATACGCAACCCTTGGGCGATGGGAGGAATCCACAAACGAATTTGGAGAGGCTAACCGGCTAGATCCAACCCAGTTTCTGCCCTACGTCGGCCTGCTGCAGGACTACATGGCCCTGGATCGCTTAGTGGACGCCCATGGGATCTATCAAAAGGCACAGGCCAGGGGTTGGATCCTCGATGACTTCCGCTTCAGGCTCGCCTTCGTCGAAGGCGACACGGAGATGATGGCCAAGATTGCTGCCGCAACGCCAGAGTTGGAAGAAACATTGGCAAATGCGGAGGCGTATCTCGGGCACCTTCGGAAAGCCCGGGAGCTATCACAGCGTGCCGCTGACAAAGCCCGAATGGCGAGCGCGAAGGAGGATGCCGCCTACGTTTCCGGGAACTCAGCTTTGCGGGAGGTGCTATTCGGCAATCTGTCCGCAGCACAAAAAGATATCAGTGTTGCGTTGATCCAGTCCGTCGGGGCGTCATCAGGGCATGCGGGAAACGGCAGGTCGGCCTTGTGGTTGGGAACTCTCGCGCTGGCGCTGGCAGGGGACTCGGCACCGGCTGAAAAGCTAGGGTATGAATACGCTTCGCGCTACCCTGTCGACACCGTTGTCAATAGTCTTTGGTTGCCGGAAGTACGCTCTGTCCTCAAGCTCAACCAGGGCAAAGGACCTCAGGCCGTGGAGGAACTGGTGCCCGCGGTCGCGCTGGAGCTTAGTTGGGTGGAACCTCAACTCATGCCTGCCTACCTCCGCGGGCAAGCCTATCTGACGGCACACCGGGGCTCGGAAGCGGCTCGTGAGTTTCAGAAAATTCTCAGCCATCGCGGGATTGTATTCTACTCACCTATCCTTGCACTTGCTCATCTGCAAATCGGTAGAGCCATTGCGATGCAGGGTGATGCTGCCAAAGCTAAGTCCGCCTATCAGGACTTCCTCACCCTGTGGAAAGACGCCGACCCCGACATTCCCATCCTGAAGCAAGCTAAGGCGGAGTATGCGGAGTTGCAATAGAACCCTTGCGTTCCACTTGCAACGCAACACCGAAATCAGACTACTCTGTTGTCTTTTTCGCCTGCTTCCTCACTTTAGCCCACCTCTTCTTCGCCGCCTTTGCTATCGCCGCCCTGCCCGCAGCCGACAACACGCGCTTTTTCACGCCGATGACTTCGCGCTCCGCAGAGCCGCCCAATGCTTTTGCGGCCGCTCGTACACCGCTCAATTGGGAATTCAGCTTCTTTAGCTGTTTTTCGAGTTTTCTTTCTTCGCGCTTGATCGCTGCAAGAATGTTCATGAATCCTCCGGGTGGAATCTATCTCAACCGAGGGCGAGGCACTAGATGTACTGCCGAAGGTAAGTAACTTGGCGGTTGCCTGAGGATCAAGCCCCGCGCATTTTGATATGCTGGGCGAGTGATGAATTCAGACTTGTACACGCAATTCCGCTCGAATTCTTCCATCGCCATTTTGTACTCACGCACATGAAGGACACTGCGGGCTGAAGTGCTCGCTAAACTCGAACAGCGAGCGGATCCGTCCGGTGAGACGCTGGGCAAGCTACTTGCGGTTTGGCAATCGTTCAAAGATGCGTTGGGGCGTATCAAAAGGCAACCGACCGAACAGCGCTATCTGACTGATTCTTCGACCTTACTTCGAACAAAAAACAGTCGTATCAAAAGATTTGTTTTGATACGGCGTTTTCAATCGTGACATCCGGCCTCCTACCGGTGCGAGGATGCCGATATCGGAAGGTTGCCGCGCAGAACGGTCACCGAAGCCTTCGGGAGCACAAAGGATGTTTGATCATTGGCGGTAATTGTGGATCGGGAAGCGGGTCCGTCGGGGTCCGCGGTGCCGCCCTTCAGATCGGGAAGGCCACTCTTGAGGTTGGCGATGCTGGAATGCCACCGGTACTGTTCGCTACCGAAGGTAACCATGTTCACAGAACCCCCAAAGTAGGCTTCTTTCCCGCCTTTTTGATCCTGAAAGGCGATGTGAACCGCGTGCGAATTTTCTTGATCTTTGTTGACAAGCATCAACGACCATTCCCCATCAGGGCGTAGGACGGCGTAGGAGGTAACCAGCACGTGCCCCACCGCGTCAACGATGTCACTGCTGCTGGGAAAAATACGATGCTCGCCACTGCCTGGCTGTACCCACTCCAGATTGATCATCTGGCCCGCAAAGAATTGCGAGTTAGGCTGCTGAATCTGATAGTTGGCATCCATTGTGAACATGCCGAATGTGCCAGGCGAGGTTCCGTGGCACCCGAGTGACTCGCCTAACGGAATGTAATGGAAATAGTAGACAGCCTTTCCACCCGCTTCCAGAAACGCTCCGACATAATCGGTCCACCAAAGCGCGGCAAAAATGTCGTTGAAGGATTCGTCAGAACCCGCCGCAATGTTTGATTCTGTGATGAACATGGGCACCCCCGGGGGCAGTCCGTCATCGCGCCAAACCTGGAGAATATTGCGGACGAGATTGGCCTCATCGTAGAGATCGCTCCACTGCAGCTTGCAGGGTTCAAATGGATAGTGCTCAAAGGAAACGAAAGACAGATCCTGGAGCCGGTTATGAGCCTTTAAATAGTCAAAGAAGCGGCCCATCCAGGAAGTCCTTCCCTGTCCGTCAGGCCAGACTTCGATATCGCGGTTGACGCCCTCGAAGATCGGCCCACCCAGCCTCAGCTTCGGATCGACTTGGTGCAGCGCTTTCGCCCACTGCAGATAGAGCGCTGCATAGTCTTCTGGCAGGGTGTGCTTTCCGTCTGGCTCCTCGCCCATTTCTACATACGAGATCGGATATCCACGTTTCTCAATATAAGCGATTTGAGCGGCCGCATTCTCTGGGGTGTCATAGAGCATGGCAACCGGAATCATCGCAGGAAGGCCGCGGGTAATGCCGCTGGTGTAGAACAGATCGAAGCCCACCTGATCGCCCCGTTCGTTGACCAGCGAAGCTTGATGCCAGGGGTCAACGGAAGAACAAATTGTGTTCGTTTGTGCGCGATCAGCGGTATGACGAATCACGTCGTGGAATTTGCCGTCCGCCGTTAGGTTTCCCAGGTAAAGCTCTCGTATGGCATAGCCTAGGCAGTTGCGTGGGTCGGAGGAGCCGTGTGCGTCGCAGGTATTGGACGACTCCGTCATCAAGACACGAACGAATTGCACGGGAAGCGGCGCGCGAGCAAGTTGCAGGATCGCATCGCCCCCCGCACCGTTGCTGACCGCGCCTCCAGGAAAAGTGACCCAAGCTCCATTCGTCGGCAAACGAATCGGATCCACCCCGGTCCAATACTGAACGAGGTAGCGGGTCGCAAATGGTGCAGCCCACGCGATGCGAATGGCATTTATTTGTTGAGGCGCGGCCAGATCCGCAACAACCCATTGCGGATGCAGACTATCGTCCTCGTGCGTGAAGGTTTTGCTCAGATAAGGATTGCTCTTCCAATATGTGCTGGTATCGCCGTCGGTCAGCCGCGAATAACTACTACCATCGGGTCCCGAAAATCCCGCATGGGGCAGCGGGTATCCCAAAGAATGGCGGATAAATTCTGTCGGCGTCGAATTGCCCACAAAGTAGCCTTTGTCCCCTGGCTCGCTCCAGGTTCCCTCCGGATTCCAATGCCAGGCTTCCACGAAGAGTTCGGTATTCTGACGATAGGTGACCGTCTGCCAACCCGCGGAAAGAATCTGCTTGATCATCGGTTCCGTGAAAATCCTATCGGTGGCTACTCGCGGTATTCGATCCACTCCCGCTCCGAGCGCTTCCGTGGGGCGAAACGTGTTTGTTGCGTGGTCGCCGGTAATGTCCACCCGGATCGTTTGCGCACCTGCGTCCCGAACCAGTCCCGCGAAAATCAAGAGAAGTAACAAATGAAGCAGCCCACGAACCGGGTTTGATGCGCTCAAGTTGTGAATACCCCCTGTATTCAGGCCGAGTTATCGCACGCAAGTTCCACATTGCGGAAACCGCGTTGGACAGACCGCAATCATAGTGCTGCCCGGCTATTTCACCTAAGTGGCCAAACTTCCTGTTAGAAGTACAGCTTCAGGGCCAACTGCATTTCTCGAGGTTTGTTAACCGTCGACGTGATAACCCCGAAATTGCTGTCTCCGACCAGCGTGTCCGGTCCCTGAAACTGTGGATGGTTAAAAAGATTGAAGGCTTCGGCGCGAAACTCGAGATGCATTCCTTCGCGCAGCCGCGACAAGAGGAACTCCTTGAAGAGTGACATGTCAACGTTTTCAGCCCCTGGCTGGCGCACGCTGGTGATCGTGCGTGGAGCGCTGCCGAATGTAAATGGTGCGACCGTTGCCGTGTCCTGCAGGACCCCGACATTGTCGCCGACTGAGGAGCTATAACTGGCGTTCGAGAAGTAGCTCGTCCCGGAATCGGTGAAATTTTCCGGTGCGCCAGAGGCGCGCTGGAGCGTGCCGGTCAATATAGGTCGTTGCCCAAAGGTCGGGATGGCATTGGTGTTCAAGAGCAGGGGGATAATTGGCCTGCCGCTGTTGACCCGCACGATGCCGTTGACTTGCCAGCCGCCAATGATGGCATCCGCAACCGGGTGCAATTCGCGTCCGAACGCGCGACCACGGCCCACAGGCAGCTCGTACACGAAGCTGGCCTGAAAGATGTTTGGGATGTCGAACACCGACACGGCCCGCTCAGCGCGGAGGTCATACGGATTTTGGACGCCCAGCGTAGATCCACCGATGGTGCCACCGCCCAGGAACACGAAGCTATCGTCGCTGGCCGACGCATTATCGATGGACTTGGACCACGTGTAGGTCACCAGGAACTGTAACCCGTTCGAAAATTCGCGTTCGGCGCGAATCTGGAGAGCGTGGTAGATGGAGTTGGCGATGGGCGGCGAGTCTCCCTGGAAGCCGTTATATTGCGGGAAGGGAACCAGCAGCTGCGACGCCTGCACGGTGGGTCCCGCAAGCCCGCTGGTTGGATCGCAGATGTAATGTGTGCGATCGCATGGTCCTGGATTGGGATTGAAAAATGGGTTCGCAACCTGATTGGTCAGATTGCCGATCTGGGCGGGCGGCAGTAAGTTCCCGCTCGCGTCCGTCACCGCCGAAAGCGGCAGGAGATTATTTTCGCGGAAACCACCGAGGTACAAGTGGGTACCCTTCTTACCTACATAACTTGCGTCGAATAGGATCTTTCCCGGCAATTCCTTTTGGAATCCGAAGCTCCAGGCTTGTTCGTAGGGTGTGTTTTGACTCACCTGCTTGATTGGTCCCACGGCGGCGAATCCGATGTCGTTGAACGCTCCCAAAGAGTTGCCAGGAGGCGGTGCCACGCCGCAAGTATAAGGCGGAGCGAATTGGCAGGACGTATTGCTCAGGGTGTTCCACGGTGTTGCATGATCGTTGTTAAACGTCGTGAGCCAGGGAGGTTGTACGTCAAACCCTTGAAAGCCCCAGGGGCCAGTTCCAGAAGCACTGCTTCGTGGACTGGAGAAATAGATGCCGTAACCGCCGCGGATTACAAACTTATGCGGCAATTGATAAGCGAGTCCGAATCTTGGCTGTACGTTTTTGTAGTCGGTGAAGTAGTTGGAGCGGTCGCTCGGACTGGCAAAGACCTCGGTCCCATGGAGAGCGCTAAGTGTTTGAAGGGCCTGCGGTGAAAGGCCGTCGGATTGAGCCACGGAAATTTGTGCCGCCGTCAGTTGCAGCGGCGACACCGCATTGGGGTCCAGCGAGTTCATGCGGTTGTAGCGCTCGGTTCGTGGGGTGTTCAGCTCGTAGCGCAGGCCCAGATTGAGCGTGAGCTTAGGAGTCAAACGGTAGTTATCCTGCACGAAGGCCCCATATTGAAAGCTTTCGGTGCTGACAAAATTCACGAATCCGACTTGGCACGGAGTGCAGCCTCCGCCGCCGCTGCCTGGGGGCCCTATCCCCATGAGGAAGCTAGCCAGGCCGTCGCCTCCCGAACCCGGATCGCTGGACACCTGCGAACTGCCGCTAAAGTCGAAGTTGAAGGCGCCAGATGGCCAGCCTGGCTGGGTGAAGTTTATTTGATGCAGGCGCCATTCCCCGCCAAATTTCAGTTCGTGCTTCTTATGGACCCAACTCAGTGTGCCGTCCACGTGATGAACGACCTGACCCTCTCTCAGAATGCTAAACGTCTGCGTCCCAATATTGCTCGTCGGACCGGCTCCGCCGTATCCGTTGATTGTGATGGCGGGAAGGGTTCCGAAACCGTGGTTCAGGTACGAAGGAAAGCCCAGCTGGGCTAGGCCTTGTTGGGCATTCGGGTCATTGCCACTGATGCCCTGCTGGTTGTCGAATCCACGCTGGAAGCCGTAGGTAGCCGTGAGTATTAAATTGGGGCTGAAGGTATGCGTCTCGCTCAACGCGAAAATATATCGGTGCAACACAACGGGTCCACCGGTGCAGGGGTCGGCTACGTTGTTGAAACAATCGAAACTATTGCTGCTGCCGTTTTGCTGCGAGTATTTGCCACTCAACAGATCGTTCTGGCTAAACCGTTGGTCAATCTTGATATCGAACTGGCCGTTCGACGTGGGATTGACGCCCGAGCCAAACCAATTGCTGTTCTGAAGAGTACCCAAATCCGTGGCAGGATTCGTCGGCAGAGGAAAAAGCTGAATGAGCTTGGCAGCGACCGGGTCGATCAAGTTACCTGGGCGGGGCGCGGGCTGAAACGGCGTCCCCGCCAGAAGCGGATTTCCCGCGCTCTGGTAGGTCGCCAGGTTATTAAAAGGAATAAAGGTTTGGCGAAGCGCCCCAGGGCCAATGTTTGGATTGCTTGCTTCGGGCTGTGAGTTAAAACTTCCGCTGTACGGGTCCCAGAGTTGCCCCGCCGGAGCCGAGCAAAGGCCTGTCGCATCGAAGGTACCGCCATTGGCGCTGCACAAAACGCCGAAATCACCGGTCCTTTCAGCGGCCGTCGGCACGCCGGCGGTGGCGTTCGTGGCGTCCCTTTCCCTCAGGGCCTCATAGTCAAAAAAGAAAAACGTCTTGTCTTTCCGGATGGGCCCTCCGATCGACCCGCCGAAATCGTTGCGCTTCAAAGCGGCAATTGGCTGGCCATTCTTATTGTTGAACCAATTGTTGGCGTCCATCACCGAGTTGCGGAAGAATTCATAAACGCTTCCGTGGAACTGGTTGGTTCCTGAGCGCGTTACGACGTTGATCAGCGCTCCGGCGGAAAATCCATACTCGGCTGTGAAGTTTGCCTGCTGGACCTTAAACTCCTCAACCGAGTCCACCGAAGGCGTGTAGAGCACGTTGTTGAGCCCGCTGTTTTGATCGAAATTCGATGCCGTCGCGCCATCGATCAAGACGTCTGCGGTGGCATTGCGGCTCCCGTTGGAGTTGAAGTTGATCCCCCCTTGGGAGTTTTTGGTGCCCGGAGCATTGGTCTCGGTGACGCCAGGAGCTAAATAGGCAAGATTCGTGAAATTCCGATCGACCAGCGGCAAATCATTCACGAACTTGCGGTTCACTACTTGGCCGGTAACGGCGTCTTCGGTCTGGAGTTGCACCGTGTCCGCTTTCACTTCGACGGTATCGATGGTGGTGCCAACCTTCAACGCAAAGTCGATCGAGACGTTCTGGCTGACGTCGACGTTGACGCCATCCTTGCTCTCTCGTTCAAAATTCGACGCCTCCGCGGTGATCTTATAGCTGCCCGGCGGGACCGATCGCACGAGATAACGACCCGTAGCGTCTGTGGTGGCGGTGAACGAGTATCCTTTATTGACGTCGACCAGGGTGATCTTGGCCGAAGGAATGCTCCCGCCCGAGGGATCGGTGACAACACCGGTCACGGAGCCCGTGTATAACTGCGCTTTCAGAACCGGCGCGATCAAGAACCCCGCAAGGCACGCCACGAGGCAGACCCGTTGGAGCCAGGCGTTAACGCCACACAAGGTTATTTGGTGCTCTAGCCGACGGTGCCGGTTAAACACAAACGTGCTTTCATATCCCATTGTTTCATCTCCGAGGCTAGCGATAATCAGCCAGCCATAAATCTTGCGGCGGAATCCCGCCACCCCATTTCGTCTTATTTGAATCGTTTTAACTCCAGTGTCAAGGAAAAAATTGTCGAGAATTTGTCAACGAAGCGGCTGGGACCACGCGTAATTGAAGTCTCATTTAGCTCAGGAAGAGTCTCGCAGTTACAAACTCCCGTTACCCAGGAGGTCACAGTTCCAAGCCTTTTCACATAGTTCTTTGTGATGGATGTGACAAGGGATCGAAGGAGGCGCCAGGCGGTGATGCGAAATTGAAGTAGTTGCGAACCTGTCCGTACAGAGCTTGTAAGTGCCCGATTAGTTGTTCCTCAGACGGTCGACGCAACACTTGCTTGCAGTTTACTCGCAGGAGTCTCGAATCCCAGGGTCTTCTCGGTCGTTGATTCAAGCGCAGCGCGACCTGTCGAGTCGACAATTGCCAAATTCCGGGTTGCGCCCCACTGAGAGCTACGCTAGCCTGCTTTAGTCCAGCCACAGGAGGAATGCATGGCCGACAAGCCGACATATGAGCAAGGACAACTTCAATTGCAGTTCTATGATTTGCGACGCGAGGCCAAGTTACGGGAGGCCCGCGACTGGTTTACACAAAACTATTTCGTGGACAGCTTTGAAGACAGCCAGCGCATCGCCCCGTTCGGTGCGAAAGAGGGTACTTACCTAATGATGGTCCTGAGCTATTGGGACCAAGCCTGTGCGTATCTCAACCAGGGCCTCTTGCATGAGCAACTCTTCTTTGAAGCCTCCGGCGAATTTTACGGCGTGTGGGACCGGCTCAAGCCGGTGGTGCCGAAGATGCGAGAGATGTTCCACATGAGGCTCTTTCTAGCCAACATGGAGAAGGCGGCTGAGAAATTTGAAAAACACATGGAGACAACGTCACCGGGAGCGTTGCAGGCGATGCGCCAGTTCACGCAGCAGATGCGTTCGGCCAAGGCACAGAAGGCTGCCGCCTAACAGAGACCTACCCCACGATCAGGGATAGCTCTGCACAGTTCTCTGATGCATCGTCAACGCTCGGTTTGTTGCCACCAGGAAAACCGGCAACGGTGCGGTAGCCGACCACGCAGCCACGCGGACCCGGGTTCGCCTTTTCCCACGACCGGACTTGGACTTCTGGGAAGCCAAGGGGCCCGGCGTTTTACCAGGCACTGGGGTCTTGCAGAGCCGGCACTGGGATAATTTCCGAGTTGCCGACGAACCGGGCGGAACCCGGAAATATTGACTCGAGACCGCCTCGATAAGTGGAATGGGCTGTCGGCAACAGCTGACCTCAACGGATACTGAACTGACGCAGAAGGGAGGCGGAGGCGCGCAGCTTTAGTATTGGGAGCCGAAGGACCTCTTCAAATCTGTGCCGCGGTAGTTCACTCCTCCCGCAGCAATACCATAGGATCTATCGACAGCGCGCGTTGCGCCGGAATCCATGTAGCCAGCAGCCCCAGCAACGCCATAGCCAGAACAACGCCAGCCAATACCAGGGGATCGCGGGGAGTTGCCTGATACACGATGAAGGCGAGTACGCGGCTGGCCAGGATTCCCAGGAGTAGCCCAGCTGCAGACCCCAATGCGAGCAACTTGAAGGCGCGGCCCAACGCCGCCCTTAAGACTTCTTTGCCCTGAGCGCCCAGGGCCATGCGGATTCCGAGCTCCCGCTTGCGCTTGCTGACCGAATACGCAGCCATTCCAAAGATGCCCGTGATCGATAGCAGGGCGCCCATCGCGCCCATCACTCCCAGTGCTAGCGTGGCCATACGCGAGGGGAACAAGGCGCTTTCGAGTTCGAGACTCCATGGGCGGATGGTTAAAGGCAGCGCCGCGTCCAGACCCTGCAGAGTGTTCTTGAGGGCGGCCACGAGTTGCTGCGGATCGCCATTCGAGCGGACTACCAGGCCAGCTTGACTGGAAGGTGATTGCAGGATGGGAAGGAACATGGCTGGCTGTGGAGCCTCGGCGAGGCTCGAATATTTTCCGTCTTCTACGATGCCCACGACTTGGATGCGCGAGCCACTGCGCCAGAAATATCCGCCGATCGCGGCAGGTTCGGAGCCGAAGATCTTGCTGGCAAACTCGCGATTCACTACGGCGACGGCAGGGGCATTTTTGTCGTCATGCCAGGTGAAAGCCCTGCCGGCCAGCAAGGGCGTCCGGGCAGCATCGAAGTATTCGGGGGATACTTTGTAAATCATAGCTTCCGCGGCGACGTTCGCGGGCCTGAAATCGGTAGTCTTATCCGTAAAGACATTTGTGCTGTTCGCGCCGTAATACAAGGGCAGGCGATCGATCAAGCCCACAGACTTTACGCCGGGAAGGGCCTGCAGAGCCTCGATCGTGCGCTTTTGCATTGGCGGCACAGCGTCACCACGGTAGCCGGCCATGCTCAGATCGGTCTCGACCAGCATCGCATTCTGTGGCTCGAAACCGAAACTGCTGTGGAGCGAACGCACCAATCCGCGCACGGCAACGAGTGAGGAAGTGACAAGCACGGCGCAGATAGAAATTTGCGCGACGAGCAAAAGGTCGCGGATGGTGATGCGCCGCCCGACTGAGATGGTCGATCCGGACTTGATGACCTGATATGGATCGGTGCGAAGGACCTGCCTTACGGGTGCCGCGCCAAAGAGGAAGGCACTCGCCAAACTCAACAGCAATGCGACTGCATAGACGTTTGCGTCTGGGTTCACTGCGATTTGGATGGGGGCGGTGGGAAGGGGCTGCCATACGCTGAGCGCATTCAACAATAAAACGCTGCCCCACAGACCCGAAGCGCCCCCGAGCACGGAGATCAGCATGGCTTCGGTAAAGAGTTGCCGCATAATGCGCGTGGGGCCTGAACCAAGGGCCATTCGGAGAGCGAGTTCGCGGGAACGATCGGCGGCGCGGGCAGCAAACAAGCTGCCCAGATTGGCGCAGGCCGCCAGCAGAATTAATCCTGCGAGCACCATCAACGCGGTAAGAAATCCGCGGATGGGGCCGCCCAACCAGTCACCGGTGAGGCCAGGACGCGTTAGAGAAAACGTCATCTGGCCATCTTCTTTCGGATAGGTCTTTTCCAAATAGGAGCCAATCGAATTGAGATCGGCGACGGCCTGTGCCGGCGTGACGCCCGGCCTGAGATGCCCGAGCACCATCAGAATGCCGCGGTTACCGCGCGCATTCAGTACATTCACGCCCTCAATCTGTTCCTGGTTAACGAGCGGCACCCAGAAATCGTTAAAGACAAAGATCAAGGTTCCGCGGAAATCCGACGGTGCTACTCCCAGAATGGTGAAAGGGTGCTTGTTGAGCTGAACGGCGCGGCCGACCACGCTGCGATCGTCTTGAAAATGGGTGTGCCAAAAGGCGTAGCTGAGCACGATGTAGGGAGCGCTGTTGGGGCCGCGCTCATCGGAGCTGTGGAAGAAGCGACCGAGATAGGGCTGAATTCCTAAGGCATCGAAATAGTTTCCGGTGACTTCCAGAACCCAAGAGCTGGATGGATTGTTACCCGTGTCCAGCCCCACTCCAGTGACGTTGTAGGCCGCAAGATCTTCAAAGCTGCGGTTGCGTTCGCGCAGATCGAGATAGTCGGGATAGGACTGATTTACGGCGAGATCTTTGCCGCGCTCGAGTCCCCAGAGGGTTTCTGCGTGAGGCACATGTAATGGACGGATAATGAGCGCGTTCAATACGCCGAAGACTACGGCGTTGGCGCCGATGGCGACGGCCAGCGTCAGCACCGCGACCGCCGTGAATCCGCGATTCTTCATCAGCAAGCGAACCGCGTACCGTAAGTCCTGCCAAAGCGTTTGCATGGCCACATCCCCTGAATTCCGCTGAGCTAAGGGGCACGTATTCTTCCGAACCTTCCTCTCTTATAACTCCCTATGCTAGCTATACTTAGTGGTTTACTGACAGCAGGGATAACCTCCAATCGTCCGGTTGCGGGAAGAAGTGGTCGCGAAACCGAACAGCTATCTGTGGTCAGATCCCGGTTTACGAGCAAACCGGAAGTAATTCCACTTGGACGTTGCATCCGCAGAGGCCTACAAAAAAGCGAAGCCCCGGATTGCTCCAGGGCCTCACTTCACGTGAATTTACCTGGAGAGGAAGCGGAAAGCGTATAGAAGCACCGTGTTGTGGAGTGTTGCAGCGCGATCCGCGAGCATCCGCTCAAAGAACAAAACGTCGCGGAAGGAATAGCCGAACCGCGAAGTTTTGGCTGTGTCGAGCGATTCCAACGCTTCGAGGAAGCGGTCCATGCTGGATATGTGAGTGAGCGGGGTCATTTGATATGCCGCTCCTCTCTTAGAACAGTCCCGCGAGCGCGGTGTCGACTGCTCTGCCCGTCTGCTCGTCCGTGGGGACCGCGTAGATGGCCGTAGACGCGATGTTCTTATGGCCTAGGGCTTGCTTCACGATGGCCAGGTGGACGTTGCTCGCAACTAGGGCAAAGCCGAGCGCGTGTTTGAGGCAATGCGGGTGCCTTCTGTCGGCCGGGAGGCCCGCGCGCTCCGCGATTGACTGGAAGGCGCGGAAGAACTGCGAGCGGTGAATCCGTCCGCCCTTCTGCGAGACAAAAACAAAATCGCTCGCATCGCGGCGCTCCGCCAGCCAAGCGCGTAGGACTCGTTTCTCTGAAAGCAACGGCTGGCCTGGATGATCCGAAAGCGGCTGGACGGTTCGCAGGCTTCCCTTCAGTCGGCGGATCGTAACTTCGCCATTCTTCAAGTCCAGGTCCGACAATCTCAGGTCGCAGACTTCGCTTGCACGCATCCCGTGGCGATAGGCCAGAAGGATCATGGCGAGGTTGCGCTTCGATTCCCTGGCGATTTTCAGAACCTTGAGGATTTCTTCGGGCGTGAGAGCTTTCCGGGAGTGCGACCGTCGGACGGGATGAATTACACTTTGCGTAGCCATATCAGCCTCCTATTAGGTTGATTCGGTTAGGGACGTGTCGCCGTTCAAGCAGCGGCGCGTCCCGTTCTTATTTCGCTTTGAATCCGAGAGACCGCCGGACAAACTCGCTCAGTGAGAGCCCAGACTTCCTGGCTAACTGTTCGAGCTTCCTATGTTCGGCAGGGGTCAATCGTAACGCGATCAGGTGACTCTGGCGCTCCTTTGCCGGCATTCTCGGTCTGCCCATTCGCATATTAAATGTATAACAGAAAGTCTGGTACGTGTCATGCAAAATGGCACAGATTGTAAAAAAACGCATATCTCGTCGCGGCGCACTGGCTTTTGTTTGGCCGACCGAAGGCCACCGTCGCCGAACGGTGCGCCGGCCGAGCTGACGTAGGGGCTTAGGGAAGTTACGGTCTAAAGGGCATGCCCGGTGGTGGTCGCCCCATGCCCCTTCTCGCGGAGGACCCGGTAGTGACTGGCAGCCCCGGGGCTCCTGCCTTTCCGTATGATTTGCGGCCTCAGCGCGTTTAATTTAGGTTGCTTCTACGCGGAGGCTTATCCATCAGCATCGACGCCATTTTGCCTCAGTTGGCAAAATTTTGCTTTGGCGCTTAAGTGCTTTGCTTGCAGTGCTTACGCGCAACGCCCGGGCTGGCGCTCAGGAATGTCTAGTCACCCTGAGGCCGTGCCGAAACGAACATTCTAGTTTGCCCGTTCGTATATTCGGGATACTGGTGTCAGCGGACCGCGCGGAGGGGTGGCTATGACAACGTTTCTTTCGGATTTGCAATTCGCGTTGCGGATGTTGGCGAAGAAACCTGCCTTCACCGTGATCGCAGTGCTCACGCTCGCTTTGGGAATCGCAGTGAACGCCACCATGTTCAGCATGGTTAGCGCGTTCCTCCTGCGGCGTCCTTCGGCTGGCCAACCGGACCGCGTAGCCGTGGTTAGCTGCGTGCGGCCCGGCGGAGGCTTTCTGCCCGATGTGAATGCGGTTTCTGCGCCAAATTACCTCGCGTGGCGCGAGGCCAATGACGTGTTCGTCGACATGACTGCAGCGGATGAATTTCGCACCGCAAACTTGATCGTACCGACTGTGGCGCCCCAGGCGTCTGGACCCACCGCACAGGCCCAGTCCGCCCCGCAGAGCCAATCCGCCGCTGGCCAGCCCGAGGCATTGCGCTCCGCCGCTGTGTCTCCCAACTACTTTCGCGTCCTCGGCGTCTCCACGCTGCTGGGCCGCAGCTTCGCCGATGGCGAAGATCAGCCCGGCCGCGACCACGTAGCAATTCTCGGTTGCGGCGTTTTGCTGCCGATCCTAATGTCGTCGGTCGTAGTCTTCGTTTGAACCGCGAGGATTACACGGTCATCGGCGTGATGCCGAAAAGCTTTCAGTTGCTGGGCTTCATTCCGCAATTGTGGACACCGCTGGTGCTGAGCCCTGCTGACCAGACCGCGGCCGCGCGGAAGGATCGCTCGCTGTACCTGTTCGGCCGGCTCAAACCGGGCATTAGCGTCGAGAAAGCCCGCGCCGAATTTGTCACTTTCGCGCAACGCGCCGCTGAAAACTTTCCCGAAGTCGAAAAAGGCTGGGGCGCTGCGCTGCGCACTCTACCTGATTTCGTGATCTATCAGTTCGGTATTCGCAACGGCTTGGGAATCATGATGACGGCGGTCGCTTTTGTGCTGATGATCGCTTGCGCCAATGTTGCGGGATTGCTCCTGGCGCGCGCCGACGGTCGCCGCAAAGAGTTGGCGATTCGCATCTCCTTGGGGGCCAGCCGTGTACGCATCGTGCGGCATTTGCTAACGGAAGGTCTATTGATCGCCCTTGTCGGCGGCAGCGTCGGTTTGCTCCTCTCGTATTGGGGAATTAAGTTCATCCAGGCGAATCTCACCTTCAACGAATTCATTCGCGCCGTGCCTGTGACTCTCGATCGCAATGTCTTGATTTTTGCTATGGCGATTTCGCTCGCTTCCGCGGTGTTGTGCAGCCTGGCACCCGCGCTGAAGGCCTCGCGAACCGACGTGAATACCAGCCTGAAGGACGAGAGCCGCGCAGCGTCGGCGGGGCGCTCGCATACGCGGCTTCGTAGCGTCCTGGTGACGAGCGAAATCGCTTTGGCTCTTTTCCTGCTGATCGGCACCGCGCTGCTCATCCGCGGCATTTTTGTAACTGAACATCAGACTCTGGGCTTCCGACCCGATCATTTGCTTACAGCCAACTTGACCCTCGACAGCGCCCGTTACAAAGATGCCGCGCAGCAAACGCAATTTGTAAAAGATGTACTTCCGCGGCTGAGTCAGATTCCAGCAGCGGATGCCGTTGCTGCCACTTCCGATCTGCCCGCGACCGGACCAGGACGCGTGCCGTTTCGAATCAAGGGTGAAGCAGATCTGCGTGACAGCGAGCAACGAACGGTCGTTGACAGCGTAGTGACCAGCCAATTCTTTGACGCTGCCGGGATCGCGCTATTGCGCGGCCGCCTGTTCACGGAAACGGACAACCACGCGGCGCCGCACGTCGTGCTCGTCAATCAGGAATTCGTAAAGCGCTATTTCCATGACCAGGAACCGCTCGGCAAGCAGATTCGCCTGGATGTCTCCGGCGGCGCCGCGGAATGGAGCGAAATCGTCGGAGTGGTAGGTGACGTGAAGACTTTTTCCGAAGCAACGAACTACGACCCTGAAGTGTATGAAGCTTTCCTACAGCGGCCGGTCAGCTCATTTTCTCTTATGGTGCGCACCAGCGCCGACCCGGCCGGCTTGGCGTCGGCGTTGCGCAGCGCCGTCGCTCAGCTGGATGGAGAGCTTCCGCTCTCAGCGGTGATGAGTATGCCTGCTGTGCTCGAGCAGCAAAAGGGAGGCGATGCGCTTTTCTCGCAAATATTGGCTGGGTTTGCGCTGCTCGCGCTACTGCTCGCGGCAATCGGCATTTACGGGCTGATCGCCTATTCGGTGGGCCAGCGCACGCACGAAATCGGAATCCGCATGGCTATGGGCGCCGGGAGACCGCAAGTGCTGCGCATGGTGCTCCGCGAAGGGTTGAGAATGGGAATCATCGGCGCTGCGATCGGACTCGTGTTTGCGTTGCCGCTGCCAAAGCTTTTCGACTCTATGTTCTTTGGGTTTCCCGCTAGCGAGCCATTGTTTTACATCCTTGTACCCGTCGTGCTGCTCGCAGTCGCGATGTTGGCGACTTACATCCCAGCGCGACGGGCTACGTACGTCGACCCGATGCGCGCCCTGCGCCAGGAATAGCGACCACATCAACGCGTGAACCGCACGGGAACTCCACACGCGTGGACCCTATGCACGTTAATAGCCTTTTTGAGCAACCGCCTTGGATTTATCCGTACAGACGATCTAGCAAACTTGGTAAAAAGAGAGTCCAACTTGATTTGCGACTCCATACCAGCACCAGGGCCTTTCTAATGCGTTCCAAGAGTTCTCCGACAAGGCGGGTATCAACTTCGACTGACAATGCGATAAATGCTCTGCGCGAGGAATTTATTCGCGGTTTTCGTGAAGAGAGTGCATCCGTCGCCAGTGAGTTCCGTGAGAGGGTTTCTCCATACTCGGTAGGCGCCCTCGGGGCGGCATATGTCCTCGGTCTCAGACCGGGCCGATGGAAGTGGAGTGGAGTTTATTTTAACGAGCCGGCGTCATGGCGACAGGGTTGCCGGGAGTGCCTGGATCATTGGTGCAGTGCTTTTACTGGCAAACTGAAAGTGTTTGTCGCGGACCTGTGCGAGCTGGGCTACAGTATCGACACCGTCGGATCGAGGCTCTGTTCTCCGAACTCAAGTTGCGTGTGGGATTGCGTCGCGTACGTTTGCGGCGGCTGTGGAATGTCTCTGAGCAGTTCTACTTGGCAGCCACGGCTCAAAATCTCAAGCGATTAGTGCGGTTCCTGGCACAACGGGAGTCCGCATCAGTTCCTTGCACCGCCTAACTGAAGGCAAAACGAAAATGCGATCGGAAAGACACGGAAGGAAGCGGAAGAAAAAACTCTTTTAAGTGATTGGAGGAGTGTGCTCAAAAAGTGTTTGACAGGGCCGACATTGTTAGAGATGTCCGGTAACGCGCTGGATGCGCTTTCGGATTCGTAGAACTGCGTCGACAACAGCTTTTTACCACGGATGAGTCTTTCGCGTCTTCAAATATGTGAATTATTCAGGCTAAGGAAGTACACTGCGGGTGAAGTCTCGACTCAGAGGAAAATCATGCTTGCGGCGGAACAGCAAAGGTTAAATGATGCGCGACAGGAAAAATTCCCGTGGAAGAAATGGGGACCCTACCTCAGCGAGCGACAGTGGGGCACGGTCCGTGAGGACTACAGCGAAGGGGGTGACGCCTGGAATTTTTTCACCCATGATCATGCCCGTTCGCGCGCCTACCGCTGGGGCGAAGACGGACTCGCCGGGATTTCCGATGACAAACAGCGTCTCTGCTTCGCGCTGGCCTTGTGGAACGGCAAGGATCCGATTCTCAAGGAGCGACTCTTCGGACTAACGAATAGTGAGGGCAATCACGGCGAGGATGTGAAGGAGTACTACTTTTACCTCGATAGCACACCGACGCACTCCTACATGAAGTACCTCTACAAGTACCCTCAAGCGGCCTATCCCTACGCTGACCTGGTGGAGACCAACCGCCGGCGTTCTCGGAACGAGATGGAGTATGAGCTCTTGGACACCGGCGTCTTCAACGACGACCGGTACTTCGACGTCTTCGTGGAATATGCCAAAGACGGCGCGGAAGACATTCTGGTTCGAATCACTGCAGCCAACCGTGGACCGGAGCCGGCCGAACTGCATCTGTTGCCCACACTATGGTTCCGGAACGACTGGGCATCGTGGATTGCCGAATCAAATAGGGCCCTTGAGAAACCAAACCTCAAGCAGATCGAGTCAGCGGTGGGCACGAGCGCGGTCGCGGCGAAGCACCCGCTGCTGGGTGAATTGATCCTTTCCTGCGAAGGCGATGTGCCGCTGCTGTTCACCGAGAACGAGACGAACAACGAGCGGCTGTTTCCCGGCCAGCCCAATCCAAGCCCGTACGTCAAGGACGGCATCAACAATTGCGTGGTACAAGGCAACCAAGGGGCGGTGAACCCCGGCAAGCAAGGCACCAAGGTCGCGGCACACTATAAGGTCAATGTAGATGCCGGTCGAACCAAAGTGATTCGCCTGCGGCTCTCCCGGGGTTCTCCAGACCAGACGCGAGAACCCTTCGGAAAGCAATTTGATGAAA
Organism: uncultured Acidobacteriota bacterium; assembly: GCA_963832615.1. Classification (GTDB taxonomy): domain Bacteria; phylum Acidobacteriota; class Terriglobia; order Acidiferrales; family UBA7541; genus Acidiferrum. The sequence continues at coordinate 110,743 of CAWHVA010000027.1, read as the reverse complement.
TCTTCGCTAGCCGGCTCCGTGAAGCCGATGAGTTTTACAAGTCGGTCGCGCCGCCATCGGTGAGTGAAGACGCGGCCAAGGTGATGCGCCAGGCTATCGCCGGCATGCTGTGGAGCAAGCAGTTCTTCTTCTTCGACGGTGATAACTGGCTGGACGAGCACCGCTCCAACCCGCTCCATACCGGATATCGAAATTCCCGGAACTCGGAGTGGTTCCACATGCTGAACCAGGACATCATCTCCATGCCCGACAAGTGGGAATACCCCTGGTACGCGGCCTGGGACTTGGCCTTCCACACTCTCCCACTCGCAATCGTGGACCCCGACTTCGCCAAGGAGCAGATAGAGCTGATGCTCCGCGCCCTCTACTTGCACCCCAACGGCCAGATGCCCGCGTACGAGTGGAACTTCAGCGACGTGAATCCCCCAGTCCACGCGTTTGCGACACTCTTTCTGCACAGGACCGAGCAGGCCCTGCACAGCAAGACGGACCTCGAGTTCCTCAAGACCACGTTCCGGAAGCTCTTGCTGAACTACACTTGGTGGGTGAACCGCAAGGACCGTTTCGGAAAGAACGTGTTCGAGGGGGGCTTTCTCGGACTCGACAACATCGGCGTGTTCGACCGCAGCGCCCCGCTGCCCACCGGCGGCCACCTGGAGCAGGCGGACGGCACGGCGTGGATGGCCCTGTTCAGTCAGAACATGCTGGACCTCGCGTTCGAGCTCACCCTCCATGACCCCACCTACGAGGACATGATCGTGAAGTTCGTGGAGCACTTCTTCTTCATCGCCTCGGCCATGAACAAGCCAGGATCGGACTCGATGTGGGACGAGGAGGACGGTTTCTACTACGACCTGCTGCGGCTCCCGGACGGTAGCGCGACGCGGCTCAAGGTGCGCTCCTTGGTGGGCCTCCTTCCCCTGTGCGCGACAACAATCGTCGAGGCTAGTGTTCGAGAGCGCTTTCCGGGGGTAATGGCGCACTTCAACGAACGCCAACGCCGGATGCCCGAACTTCTGAAGACCGTGCATCCCACGGGGCCGGGACATTTTGGCGTGGCGGAAAGGGGGATCCTGGCTCTGGTCAATCCGGAGCGGCTCCGCCGGATCCTTACGAAGATGCTTGACGAAAACGAGTTCCTGAGCCCGTATGGCATCCGCTCGCTTTCCAAGTTCCACGAGCAGCACCCCTACGTCCTCCACGTGCAAGGGCAGGAATACCGAGTGGACTACCTGCCGGCCGAATCTAACACTGGCATGTTCGGCGGCAACTCCAACTGGCGCGGACCGGTCTGGATGCCGGTGAACGCGCTCATTATCCGGGCGCTGCTGAACTTCTATTTGTATTACGGCGACAACTTCAAAATTGAGTGTCCCACGGGATCCGGCAACCTCATGAACCTCTTCGAGGTCAGCAAGGAGATTTCGAACCGGCTCACCCGAATCTTCTTGCGCGACGAACATGGCCGGCGACCTGTCTATGGCGGCACGGAAAAGTTCCAGAGTGATCCATTCTGGCGCGACAACATCTACTTCTTTGAATACTTCCATGGCGACAATGGTGCCGGGCTGGGTGCCAGTCACCAAACCGGTTGGACCGGACTCGTGGCCAAACTCATCGAGCTCGGTGGCTTCCTCGATCCGAAGCGGGCCCTGGAAATAGGCAGACAGGCCGCTTTCACTCAAAAAGCCCGAGCCGCCACTAGATAAGAACGGGAAGGCAGTGGCCAACCCCGATGAGTTACCGATTTCGCGTTCACCTCGAGCGGACAGAACCTGCCTTAGGAAACGGTTAAATCCTCACTTACTCTTGCTGGCGACCTTAATGGCCATCGAGATGCCAACAATTTCGTTGGTTTCCCATCCCTTAGGCAGATTCACTGACTGCAATAAGTAATAAGGCCGAATGGAAAAGGAATCTGTGATTGGCAGCCGGACTCCCACTTGAAAGCGGTTCTGAGTAAAACTGCCACCAGCGGCAAAGCTATTGGTTCCGGGGACAATGAAGAACTCATTGCTCACGACCAGCACGGGGCGCCGCGCCATCCGCAGTGGCAATGTATAGTCGACGCCCGGGCGAAATCGAAGGCGTGCCGAGGCCGTGCGATTATCCGGAAAGCGGCCCTCAATCAGTGTGCGCAGGCTTGGCCGCCACGCGCCCCGCGATGTGCTCAGCGTGATATTGAGCTGTAGTCGATTTTCGTAAGCGACCGTGGGGTTTCCAGGAAAGCGCTGATAACGATAAATCGGTATCACGGTAACCCACGGCCGCAGACGGAATGCAACACCGCCCTGAACGAAGTACTCGAACAGATTGGAAGCTCCTTCATCGAACCGTTCATGAAATTCAACTTCAAGAGACTTGTTAGTCGAAAGACCAGCGGAAATCCCCTGATCGAGCCACAGCCCGATCTGCTTCTCATCTTCCGGATCCTCAGGAGGTTGTTGTTGCTGTGCTCTGGCCGGGACAACCGTCACACAACAGAACGCTATTGCAAGCAGAAACCCCCAATGCGGGTTTAGCAACGCATACCAGCAGAACCCAGGTAGAAACCACTGGTGTTGAACCCTATCGAAAAAGGAGAGCGGAACACGCACCAAGTTGTTCGGTTCCATGTTGAATCGGTACCCGGGTCCTCAGCTTAAACTGATTTTGCCGGCAGCGAGGTCATAAACTCCGGCCCGTACGTTCAATTTACCCAGCGTTGGCAAGATCACCGATGGCTTTATTGAAATTCCCACCGGACTGCTCCACCGATTCTGAAAGAGCCATCTGAAGAAATTGTCTCCTCCAGAATCCGTGTGCACTTGCGCGTTCTCGGGCATCTGATGGTTACCTCCTCGCCCAACAAGGCGCCTCATACTATGTCATTTCGTGTTCCTTGACTTCTTTTTTCGAGCAACCTATCATCCGGCCATCACCAAACCTTTTTGTTCGACCGGTGCGAGTTCCAATCGGCGAGGATGTACCTTCCCGGAGGTAACATCATGCAAGACCGCATGCTGGTATTTGCCCGACTCGGCGTGCTCTGTGTCCTGGCCTTAAGCGGTCGGTTTGTGAGTGCTCAGGAAAAGGCTGCTCCAAGCACAGCGCAAGTTCACGTTGTGATCACCGACATGGCACTACGAAGTGACAGCGAGGCCCCTCGTTTAAAACCGGAGGAAGTGAAGGTAAAGCAGGGTAAAACGTTCCAGCAAGTGACCCAATTAATTCCCGCGCAGGGAGATAACGCTGCGCTTCAACTGATGATTCTGATCGACGACACGCTAAACACACAGGCAGTTGGAAACAATCTCAATGACGTGAAGGAATTCATCAAGGCTCAGCCGCCGTCGACTGTAGTAGCGGTCGGCTACATGTCGAACGCGACCGTTAATCTGCTGCAAAATTTCACAGCGGATCACGAGCAAGCCATCAAGGCAATTCGGCTACCTCGTGGCGGCGTCTCAGCGATGGACAGCCCTTATCTCTCACTCATAAGCGTCGTAAAGGGTTGGCCACAACAAAACGTGCGTCGCGAAGTCGTAATGGTAAGTGATGGAATCGATCGGCTTCGTGGTGAGAAACCTACAGCCGCGCAGCTTGGGCCTGGGTTCGGGATCGAACCCATGTATCACAGTATGCCGACAATAAGCCAAGATGCGGTCTCGGCCAGCGAAATCAGCCAACGGTACAACGTTATCGTCCACTCCATCTATTCACAGGGAGTTGGGCGCGCAGGTCGAAGCTCTTGGGACCTACAGCTCGGACTCGGCGGACTTACCAAGATCGCGAACGAAACGGGAGGAGAATGCTATTCGCTCGGCACTTCAACGCTAGTCAGCTTTAAGCCGTATCTAGATCGCTTACAGAAGGCTCTCGACAATCAGTATTACCTAGTCTTCCTGGCGACTCCCAAGAAAAAAGCTGGTTTCCAGCGCGTCAATATCCAGACGGAAGTCGACAACGCCGAAATTCTGGCCCCCGACAACGTATGGGTGCCTGCAGCCAAGTGATTCTTCGTCGGACTCTTCCGAAGCTGCGCTAATTCACGGGTAGGCAAATTCGAAAGGACAAGAAGCCACGAAATTTCTGAATCCTGTATTCATGCCGACGCTCTTCATTTTGACGGTCGCCGCGACGCCCTAGTTTGTTCTACTTGCGGCGCTGTGCCACCCCGGATAGCGTCTGGGTTGGAGCGGCCAGAAAGGAAACGCGCGTTCGGCCTGCGCAAGTTCTTCGTTGAGAAATTAAGCGAAAGGATAATCGATATGAAACTCGCGATCCGCATGTTACTGGCGACTCTCTTCGTCCTGATTTTAGCCTCGCCGCCCTCCTGGCCATGCGCAACCAACAGCTCAAAAGCCAACCAGCACAGCCGCGGCCCCTTCCGAGCCCGACACTCAAAAGAAAAACGTGCAGTCTTACATCGACCTCCTGCACAGGGACGTCCGCCAGCAGAAAGCTGAAATCATGGGCGTGATGATGCTGCTTAGCGCTGCCGACGCCGCCAAATTCTGGCCCATTTACAGTGACTACGATGTGGCTCTCGCCAAGCTGAACGACCAGCGGCTCGAAAACATCAAGGAATACGCCCACAATTACAACGATCTGACCGACGAAGAAGCGGACCGTCTAATTGAGAAATCCGTATCCTTCCAGAAAGAACGTGCGGACCTGTTGGCTGCCACCTATGAGAAGGTTAAACAGGCTCTCGGCGGAGTCACCGCGGCACGCTTCGCCCAAATCGAACACCAATTGCTCTTGATCATTGATCTCCAAATCGATTCATCTCTGCCCATCGTCGGGCAGGGTTCCTGAGTCAAGGGCGGGAGGACATACATATGCGAAAGGCACTTTTTGGGGCTTTGACTTTATTCCTCGCAATTCTGGCTTTCTATCCAAACTCCTCGAGTGCGCCGCCGCAGACCAAGAAACGGATTACCGTTCCCGCAGGAACGCGCATCTTGATCCGTACCGTCGACGCGATTGACTCTTCCAAGCAAAAAGCCGGCCTTCGTTTCACCGCTACACTGGAAACCAATCTCCAGGCCGAAGACCAAGTGGTCGCCCCACGCGGCACGACCATTTACGGACGCCTCGCGCAAGCCTCCTCCGCAGGCCGGATGTCCGGTAGTTCCGAGCTCACCCTGGAGCTGACCGATATCGTGATCAACGGCACGGCCTATCCGCTTCTGACCAGCACCTATGAGCTAAAGGGCAAGGGCGAGGGTGGCAACACCGCAAAGAAGGTGGTTGGCGGCGCGGGTTTGGGCGCGCTGATCGGTGGCATTGCCGGAGGTGGAAAAGGTGCGGGCATCGGCGCTGCTGCTGGCGCCGCCACCGGTACGGCGGTTGCTGCCTCCAAGAAGGGACAGCAACTCCAGATTCCGAGCGAGTCTTTACTCGAATTTCGTCTCGAGCAACCCGTGGCCTTGCCCGTCGCAGGCTAGTCGCGACGACAAGCCACCCTCAATCTTCAATTAGGGAGGACATCATGAAAAAAACATTGGGAACATCTCTTCACACTTCGGCTCTGGATCGCCGCAGATTTCTCGGCACGGCTCTCGGTGCCTGCGCCATCAGTCCACTTGGCTCCTGGTCTATGCAACTTGCGGCGAGCATGAGTGGGTCGCTGACAAAAGAGCAACGTGACAGCATGACGCCGCAGCAGGTCATTGACGAATTGAAGAAGGGGAATGAGCGATTTCGTACAGGCAAGATGGCTCCTCGGGATTATTTAGCTGAAAAACGCTCAAGTGCTGCCAGCCAGTATCCCGCGGCGATAATCCTTGGATGCGTCGACTCGCGGGTGCCTGCGGAAATCATTTTCGACGCTGGGATCGGCGACACGTTCAATGGGCGCGTGGCCGGCAATGTGGTCAACGATGACCAGCTCGGGAGCATGGAGTTTGCATGTGCTGTCTCGGGATCTAAGCTAGTCTTAGTCCTGGGACATACGGCTTGCGGCGCGATAAAGGGCGCAATCGATGACGTGGTATTAGGCAATCTCACGGGATTGTTGGCGAGGATCAAACCGGCCATTCCGGAAACCAAGTTCGAAGGTGAGAAGTCCAGCAAGAATCCGGCTTACGTCGACGCTATCGCCCGAACCAATGTCAAATTGGCAATCGAAAACATTCGGCGGCGAAGCCCGGTATTGGCGGATCTGGAGAAGAAAGGATCGATCCAGATCACCGGTGCGATGTACAGCGTCGCGAATGGCGTGGTGGACTTCGTAAGCTGACCGATCGTCAGTGGTCGCGCGAATGACTCGAAGACGGGTGTGAACACTGTCAGAAGAAGTTTTGAGAGCCGCGCCAAGAGTTCTGCCTTCAGCAACCAGTGTCGCTGCCCGGCGCATCTAGACAGGTCCCACTCTAGGGGGTTGAGAGCTTGAGGCCCACAATGCCCGCGACTATGAGGGAAACACTGATCACCCGAGCCAGGCTCGCCGACTCTCCAAGCAGCACAATCCCTAGTACGACGGTGCCGACAGCTCCCACCCCAACCCAAACGCTGTAGGCCGTGCCGACAGGAAGTGTCTTCATAGCGATGCCTAGTAGTCCAAGGCTAATGATCATTGCTAGAACTGTCCAGACGCTAGGCCACAGTCGGGTGAAGCCTTCGGTGTATTTCAGCCCGATGGCCCATCCAACCTCAAAAATTCCGGCAACAACGAGAATGGCCCAATTCATCTCTCCTCCTTTCCGTTGCCCCAGAGAGTATCAGCTATCAGCTAACGGACGTAATCATGGTCTGCTCGCGACGTTATGAAACGATCGTCATCCGGAGTGCCGACCGGCTCTGCCGCTCGCGGTGTTGGCTCCAGAGTGTCTGGAGAGCCATCTGTTGCGAGCGTTGGAAACCTTCCGGGCTCAAGGCATTGAGTTCGTTTCCTTCTCAGAGCAGCTGGATACCAGGACGCCGGCCGGGAAAGCTAGCCCGTCCCCCGCAGTTGAGGCATCCCAATCCTCAACTGAGGACACACCGCGGCGTTCCAGTCATTCTCTGAGTCTTATCAATTCCTCTTCTGGTTCCAAGTGGACAAGAACCTCTGCTACCTGGGGCAGTGCTCTGACAATTTCGTCTTCGACCGTGTGTGACAAGCGGTGTCCTTCGCGGACGCTCATTTCACCCTGCACAACAAAGTGAAGGTCGACGTAGTATGTGAACCCCCTTTTGCGTCTTGTCCGAACCAAGGACACCTGGCACGAGCCCGGCTATCGCTCTGACTTGCGCCTCCATGCTCACGTCCGGGGCAATGACGGGGATGGGTGAAATGACGGTGACGCTACACACGCGATGCGTAGACGCATGGGCGGACGCAAACAGTTTTCAGACTCTTGTACCCTTGCGAAGATCGCGCGCTGCGGGGCAACGATAACTTCCCTGGAACAAATCCGAATTGTTCGCGGAGCGAAGGGGCCGGCGGGAGATGCTTGAGGCGTTTAGGGAACGATAAGGCTGGGACTCGGTAGCAAACTGGTAGCACGGGAATTGGAACCTAGGTTACGATTCTCAGAAAACCTCGTTTTTATTTGGGAAAGTGGTGCGCCCGGGGGGATTCGAACTCCCGGCCTTCTGGTTCGTAGCCATGGAAAACAGTCCGGAGGAAAACTCTAACTTGTTTGTTTGGTTTCGCATACAAAAAAAGCGAAGCCGCTCTTCTTCTTGCTAGCTGCACGAAAGATGCACGAAATCCTGCCGAAGGGAATTGGCGGACCATGCAAGGGAACTTGTCGAACCCGGGAACAAATATTAGACGAACTAAAGGCGCTTCATGAAAAATATCCTCTAGCCGCCTAGCGACCTGCCGCGTGCGGCACCTGCGCTTATTTCTCCGCGATCTTTATCGCGTACTTAGGGGCGCTCCCTTTTTGCGCACCACTTCTCTCGCAGTGTAACCGATTGGCGCAAAAAGAAAAGGTGGGCGGACTTTTTCGCGGGCGGCAAGGATCTCGCCGATATTCTCACTCGTTGATTATTATATAGTTATTACATACAATCTATAATTGGACGGGGGTGCGCTAAAGTGCAAAGAGGTGCGGCATGGCAAAGAGTCACGGCTCGAACCAGTTCGCAATAGGAGTGATTGCTTTTGTTTCAGTGGTAATCCTTTCAGCTGTAGGGGCAATGATGGAACCGCTGCGATCGGCGGCCGCAATCGGGCTAGCGGCAGTTGTCCTTTCGCTTCTCGTTGTAGTTGTATTGGCATGGGATGCGTGGTAGAAAGCAAACTAGCCTAAGGGGATCTTCGATCCCCTTTTTTATTTTCCTATCAAACAGCGAAATGCCACAGCAAGAAGACAAAACGGGAACCCTCTATTGGTACCAGAGGGTCTTCATCATCGTGGGTCTTGCGGGTGTCGGGTTCCTCAGCCTCGGGGCGTTTTTGGGTTCAATCCGTTACGCTTTAGATCTCGTCAATCCGCGCACCACTTATGTCGGAACGGCCTTTATCCTCATCGTGGCGCTGCTCATTCACTTTCGGCTCAAACAACACCCCTTGCCGTGGGTGACCAAGGGAAAAGAGATTAGAATTAAAGGATTAGGAGCCGGGCCTATCTTTGGATTTGTAGGGGCATGTTTACTCCTATGGATTCCGTGGATTATTTCTCATTCGAAGACGGACGCATTCGAGGATTTGGCTTTAGCGAGTGCGCGCAAAAACCTGATGAGTATTCATCTCCGCTTGAACGAAATGTATAACACGGTCAAGACGATTGGCACGTATGGGGCGGGAGACAATTTTAGATCGCTGCCCGATCGCCTCGTCCGCATGGGTAACCTTGATCTTTCGTTTTGCCGATCAGTTGAGTCGCACATTACAGATTTAAGGCCGGACTTCTTGCGTGCCGCAACAGCATATTGCGGCACCTTATCCAATTTCGCGGAAACCGAATCTAATGCATGGGCAATGTTCAACCAAAAGGCGCGAGAGGTACTTCAATCAGCCGACGACCTTGAAGCCCAATTAGCCCTCGCTTGTATCTTAGGCACTCCGGAAAGCAAATTTTATATTCTGAAATTCCAGATGGTTCTGTATTCTGCGGATAAAATGGGTTTGAAGAAACATGATTTGTTGGTTGGTTCGCCGGAAGTTGGTCTGCCGGATATACCAATCCCTGATCCCTTTATAGAGACGTACGTTCGGAGCAGATTTCGTGCGGATTGCGAAACTGGCAAGATATTGCGATGAAAACCTTAAGTGAAGCCACGATCTGCAGATTTAATACCAAAACGATCTCGGCGGTCATGAAAACTTCATGAAGTGGGGCATACAAGGGGACTTGTCGGACCTGGGAACAAATATTGGAACAATTAAAGACACATCTTGAGAAGCATCCTCTAGTAGCCTAGCGGGTTGCCGCTGTCGGCAATTGCGCTCATTTCCCCGCGATCTCCATCGCGTGCTTAAGGCCGCTCCCCTGCCCATATTGACCTTCTGCGACAGCTTAACTGATTCGTGGAAAAATAAAAGGCCGGCGGACCTGACGGAGGGGTAGGAATACAGATGATGAACAGCAAATCGATCGCAGCACACGAAATCGGCACGCGGGTAGCAATCCGGCCAGCTTCCCAGAACTTCATTTCTGGACAAATAGCAAAGCCCGCAATGCGCCAGTAAACATTTCAGTTGAGCTTGCCCGCTTTTTCTCTCCTTGACGTTCTACCTATTCCTCGTTTTAATATGTCGATTGTCTAGGAGACGCGATGCCCATCGAAAAATCTGACCTGCTCCAAGGAACGCTGGACATGCTCATCCTGAAAATCGTCGCTCTGGGCCCCGTGCATGGCTACGGTATCTCCCTCCGCATTCGCCAAATCTCACAAGACGTTCTGCAGGTGCAGCAAGGCTCCCTCTACCCCGCTTTGCACCGCCTGGAGAAACGAGGATGGCTTGCCGCTGAGTGGGGCGAGTCCGAAAAGGGTCGGCAGGCCAAGTTTTACAAGTTATCGGCGAAGGGCCGCAAGCAACTGGCGAACGAAGAATCGAACTGGAAGCGGCTGGCAGGAGCGGTGGTCAACATTCTGCAAACCGTGGAATAGGAGTCTGTCATGTCCTGGTGGAAATTCCTTTTTCCCAAGCGCGCTTCCGATGAGCAAATGAACTCCGAGCTTCGCTTCCACATGGACGAGCTCACCGAGGAATACATCGCGGCAGGCATGTCGCCCGAAGAAGCCCATCGGCGCGCCAAGCTCGATTTCGGCGGTCACGAGAGTCTCAAGGAACAAGTCCGCGATGTCTACCGCATCCGCCTCTTGGACGCCACTCTCGCCAATCTCAAATCCGCCTTCCGCTTCATCCGTAAATCTCCCACTTTCTCCCTAACTGTCATCCTCACTCTCGCTTTGGCCATTGGCGCCAACAGCGCCGTTTTCTCCTCCATCGACGCCATCCTCTTGAAGCCGCTACCGTTCCCACAAGCCGATCAGCTGGTGCGCGTCGACCAATACGATCCAAAAAATCCGAGGCCTTTCAACCTTGTTGCTCCAGCGCGTCTTGAGGACTGGAATCGTCTCAATTCCACGTTTCAAGCGCTCACCGGCTACTACACCGAGGACGTCTCCGAATCCACCGGCCCTCTGCCGGAGAAAGTGACTCGTGCTTGGGTTTCTCCGCGCTTTTTTCAAGTCTGGGGCGTTGTGCCCGCGCCGGGCCGGGAATTTACGCCGGAGGAGGAGACCCTCAACGGCCCGAATGCGGTCCTTATTAGCGACCGTTTTTGGCGCCGCCGGTTCAACGCTGATCCATACGTCATCGGGAAAAACCTGCGACTTGATGGGCAGGTGTACCCCATCGTGGGCGTAATGCCGGCCTCTTTCCTGTTTCCAAATCGTGAGGCGGATTTGTGGTGCCCCATCCCCGCGGGCATTTCTTACGGCGAGCCCCGGGAAAACAACTGGTTTACGGTAATTGGTCGTCTTAAGCCCGGCGTCATGGTAGAAGAAGCCCGCGCCAATCTGGCTACCGTGCAGGCCCAACTGGGGCAACAATTTCCGAAAAGCGACGCACGTCTCTCCGTTGGCATTCAGCCACTCAAGGAAAGTACCGTCGGGGATTCACGCCGGTCTCTCTGGCTGCTCTTCGGCTCCGTCTCTCTGCTGTTGTTGATCGCCTGCACGAATATTGTTGCGCTCCTTTTGTCTCGGGCAGCCCAGCGTCAGCACGAAATCTCCGTTCGCTTCTCTCTGGGAGCTTCTCGCGGTGCGCTCGTCGCACAATTGCTCACGGAAACGTTTCTTCTCGCTCTGATCGGCTCGGTCCTTGGTCTCTCGGTCGCTGCCGGGGCATCTGGCCTTTTTCGCGCCCTCGCCGCGCAACTGCCGCGCGTCGAGGAGATTCACCTCGACGCACGCATTGTTCTCTACTCACTCTGCTGTTCCGTTGTTGTAACTTTTATTTGCGGACTATTTCCCGCCATTCGCGGCACCCGCAGCAGCCTGGCTGGCTCCCTTGCGCAGACCAGCCGATCACAGGTGTCCGGACGAAATCCCGTGCAACGGCTCCTCGTCGGCGTCCAGGTAGCTCTCGCGGTCACCCTGCTGGCCGGTGCTGGCCTGCTTCTCCGCAGCTTTCAAGAGCTTGGCCGCGTCTCACGAGGCTTCGATTCCAGCCACATTCTCACCTTCCAGCTCAGCATGAACTATGGGGAAACTGGTGACTTGAAAAAACTTCGCCAGTTCACTGACCGCATACTCGAAACACTAGGCGCCACGCCGGGCGTCGAATCTGCCGCCACCTCTGTGGGGGTCCCCGGAGTGCCTTTTCGATACCAGACCGAAGTCAAGCTCCTCGAAGGGCGCGCTGAAACGGAGCCTAAAATCGTCGCCGAAAATCGCTTTGTCTCCGCCAGTTATTTCCAAACTATGCGCATCCCGTTGCTGGCGGGCGAATTTTGCCGCGAAACCGGAGGGGCCGCTTCAGTTGTGGTGAATCGCGCTTTCGCAAACGTCTACTTTAATGGAGCCCCCGTGATAGGCCATCACGTACAATCCGTGGGCTTGGGATATTCCGGCGCAGCCGAAATTCGCGGCATCTCTGGCGACGCCCGCGAGTCTGGCCTCGACCACCCGCCTGTTCCCACTGCCTACTGGTGTGCTCCTCTCGCCGAACCAGGCACCTACTTCCTGGTGCGCACCCGCAACGCTCCCATGACCATGGCTGAAACGATTCGCCGTCAGCTTCGCGATGTCGAGCCAATGCGCTCCGCGTACGATTTTGCTCCGCTGGAACAACACTACTCGGATGCGCTGGCGGAAAACCTCCTGCACACCGTCCTGCTAACTTTCTTTGCAGCGACGGCGCTCTCACTCGCCTGCATCGGCCTTTACGGCACGCTTAGCTACAACGTTAACCTGCGCCAGCGTGAGGTGGGCCTGCGTCTCGCTCTTGGCGCCCTACGCGGCCAAATCGTTAAACGATTTCTCTGGCAAGGATTGAGCGTCTGCCTCGCGGGCTGCCTCGCCGGCTTTGCCCTGGCAGTTGCCTCCACTCGCCTCCTCGCCGGCCTTCTCTACGGTGTCTCCCCCACCGACTTTCCCACGCTCGTGGCCGTCATCCTGCTCGTCCTCATCGTCGCCGCAGCCGCCTCGCTCCTCCCCTCTCTGCGCGCCTCCCGCGTAGAACCCATGCAAGTCCTCCGCGAAGAATAAAACCACATCCTTTTCTCCTCCGACGTCAAACGGACGTGAATCGGAAAGCGGGGCCAGATGTCCGGTTGTAGGAAGTTTCGCCGGATAGGTACGCCCTTGTATTGAGTGGTCTGGCCAACCTGCGGGTGGTCGGTAAACCGGAAACTGGACGTATGCTGAGGTTCGTATCAAAGGTGACCAGGCGGGCCCAGTTAGAGCGACGCGAGCATAGAGAGGCGATCGCAAGATTACAAATGAAAGGTAAGACACTAGATGAGATCAGAGGTCAAATTAGACTGGTAAATCCTTATTTGGCAGCCGACCCGCAGGACCGTATGGTACTGGATGTCTTGCTAGCCGCGGCGTTTTTTGTCGGACCAAAAATCGAGCACTTGGTTTCTTTCACCCGCGTCCCTCTCAGTATGGTGGCTGCCATCGCTTGCCGAATGCACGACTCGGGACTCTGGGCAAAGGGCAGAGCAAATATCGAGCATTGGTTCGACGAAGATATGAGATGGACTGAATTCGGTATCCAGCAGGATTGCGGGGTTGCTGATGGAGGCTTCGTAGCGAAATACGAGGGAGAACCAGAAGGTTGGAAATATGAGTTTTCCGGGAGGCCCATGGATACAGACTCTTTCACAGAAATCCAGTTTCAATAATTTCTAGAAGCCACTGACACAAAAAGGAGCTGACAATGAAACCATTGAAAAATCGAAGAACGAGACAACCGCACGAGGTCACCCTGAAAGCTATGCTCGCACAGGTTCAGAAAGAATACCCTCGCCTCGCGAAAACTCGCCAATACGCGGTAGCAAAGGTCATGGTTCTTCAAGAGCGCTACGAAGCGCAGGTTCGAGAGTATGGGGAAGATTCGTTTAACGCAGCCCTAGCCCACCTTCGCAGTGAGAAGCCGAATGGGCTCGGGATGCCAACCGATAAGCGCGAGGCTGCTCGCCTCATGGCCGGAGACGGCGGCCTTGAAACATTACGATTCCAGTCTGACCCCGACTAATTCACCCTGACCTGTTCGCACAGACCGATTTTCGTTTGTTCGAAGTTGCAGCTAAATACCCTCATTTGGAGTCTAAAGAACAACTATTCCCGAATACGACGAATTTCGTCCGAAACAGCAGATTTTCATCCGTTCTAAGTTGCTGATTCCAAACAACAGGACGTGGGACTTTTCAACTTGCTAAACTGCTGTCTCGATATTAGAAACGGAGCCATTTCTTGCTAAACATTCTCCGATGACAGTTCGTACGTGACCGGAGTCGATACGCCACATGGGCATTCTGGCTCACGACATGAAGCGCATTGTGCGGGAGCCGCGATTAGGCTACATCGTAACCGTATGCGCTGATGGAACACCGAATCTGTCGCCTAAAGGAACAACTGCCGTTTGGGATCCAAGATGAACAGCGAAATCTACTGCGCCAAGGTTCTCTCCGGCACCAAACCGACCCGCACTATCTCTCTCGTCGTTGAATAACGCCAAAGACACGCGGGCAAGTTTTCTCGATCTTGCTCGCGTGTCCCCTGCTTTTCTGCGTCTGCTCTTACTGTCCTTGGAGCGGTAGCAGAATTGGAGCGTGGGTTGATCGTTGAACGTGTGAAGGCGGGACTGCGCAACGCCAGGGCCAAGGGTAAACGCCTGGGACGGCCGCCTAAACCTCTCGATAGAGCCAAAATCGCCGCTCTCCGAGCACAAGGGCTAGGTTGGAAGAGAATCGCCGCAGAGCTAGACGTCGGCGATGGGACGATCCACAAGGCCAGTCTGAGCGATGCGCCTCTCCTAGGTGGTTCAAAAACTCAGGAAAAGGTTTTTTGAACCCATCGACCGTCCGACGCAGGTCCTTTGGCGGGTCACCTACCCGGTTAGCGGATTCCCCCGTGTCGACGTACATCGATCTACCGAAGGACTCGCTCCGCCTTTGTTTTGATGGGTGTCCCATTTCGCACAGATTGTTCAACAGCTCTTTGGTTGAATTGACGTGGCATCTCAAGTGCCATGAAGTTTCACTCAATGAAGGCAAGGCGCTTTGGTGCCGTTCAGGATTGTCATGGGTAAAAAAAACTTTCGGATTGTACAGGCAAACGAACGGACCAACATCGATGGGAAGCACGTAAGTAACAAAGTGCTGTTGGCAACGCCCGATAGTGAATACCAGTTGATGCGTCCTGACCTGACGTACGTCGATCTGCCGAATCATCTTAGCCTTCATGAGCCGACGCAAAACATCGACTTCGTCTATTTTCCGAACCGAGGAATGGTTTCTCAGGTTGTAGTGACCAAGGACGGGCGAACCGTGGAAGTGGGTGTCGTCGGGAACGAGGGCTATGTCGGGGCGGGATTAGCAGTTGGCTTGAGCAGAAGTTCAGTGCGTGAAATAGTCCAAATCTCCGGCGATGGCTTCCGAATGATGGGAAATGCGCTAGAACGCATTCTGAGGTCGGCTCCGCAGTTGCAGATGATCTTGAACAGGCATTGGGGGCTTCAAGGGATGCAAGTCGCACAGACTGCGGCGTGCAATCGACTCCACGATATACAGCAGCGTCTCGCGCGGTGGCTGCTGATGACTCAGGATAGGGTGAATTTGGGAGTACTTCCGATCACCCACGATTTCATTGCAACCATGATGGGTACTGACCGATCCACTGTGAGCTTGGCAGCGGCAGTACTGCAAAAGAAGGGCATCATAGAATACGTGCGAGGTGCAGTGAAGGTTGTGAACCGCAGAAAACTCCAGAACTCCGCCTGTGAGTGTTACGCCGTCATTCAACAGTTCGAGGATGACCTCGGGTTGAGATAGCAAACGTCAGGAGGGAAAGACCATGTTAATCCGCAATTGTGTTCTCGCAGCCGCATTGGTATGGACGACCGCCGCGTTCGCCCAATCTGCGGCACAGTCCGCCCGCGCGGATATTGTCAACGCACAAGGACAGAAGATCGGTACCGCGACGATCCGCCAAGCCGATGGCGGGATTCGCATCGACGTACAGGTTTCGCAACTGCCGCCCGGAACGCATGGCATTCACGTTCATACCGTTGGCAAGTGTGAAGGTCCTGCTTTCACGAGCGCAGGAGGACATCTCAACCCGGCCTCGAAGAAACACGGAAAAGACAATCCCGAAGGCCCGCACGCCGGAGACTTGCTCAACATCCAGGTGCAGGCCAGCGGAGATGGTAAGGCGTCGCTTTTGGATCCGAACGTTACCCTCGGCGACGGGCCGAACTCGCTGTTTCACGAAGGTGGTACGTCGATTGTGATTCACGAAAAAACAGACGACTATAAAACTGACCCCGCAGGTAACTCTGGTGCGCGAATCGCTTGCGGCGTCATCGTTCAATGAGCATGGACCTGAGGCCGTGCCGCCGTACCCTCCAGTGGTACCACGGGGCCTTCCACCCCACCCCAGCTCTACCAGAATCCGATTTAAGCAAAAGTGAGGCTCCGAGGATTGTCGGCTAGGAAGCGGAGCGCGTCAGTCCAGAAGCGTCAGCGTGAGAGCCTCAGGAGCGTAACCGGTTTGGGGTGGGCCATAGAAGAGACCTCCAACCGCTCGTGTACCAGACGCGCTCGTCTGTTGTGTAGAATTTCTGAAACTGTCCACAATTACGGACAGTCGTATTCACTCGGGGCGTGTTTCTTCAATTCGTCCACTTCGGATTCGAGAATCCGACCAATCTGTGAGGCGATCTTGGCGAGCTTCTCTGGGTCATCCACAACTTCGGCGTGCTCACACAGTTCTTTGAACCGTTCCCGCTTTTGTTCACGCACCGAGCGATCTCCAATCGGCCTAAGGCTCCGACGCATAATCCTTCAAGGCCGTTCCGCGTGCTTCTATTGCGTGCCAGATGGGTCTATTCGCTCAGCCTTTAGCGCCCGTAGCCCTCGCTCGGCATCCTCTAATGCCTGACGCTCCTCGCCGTCAATCTCTAGGAAGCTGAGCCGTCGTTGCTCAATGGCGGCCAATGCTTCATAAATACTAAGCGACATGGCAGCATCGTCTGTCCCTAAAATCGCGGCCTTATACGCAGCCATCCAGGAATACTTTTCGTTCACGCAGTCCTCGTTCTTCAGAGCTGGGGACCGATTGACCCAATTGCGGAGGGTTTTCCAGACACTGTCCGACATTTCGGACATCGCACTCACCGTTGCCCGCCTTCCAGACCCGCCATTCGCCTTGGATCGTTGTGAAGTTGCAAGACTAGCTCCAACTGGATGCGATACGTTCAGGACGCGCTCCAATTGAAGTACAATGCTGCGCATCCGACTATTTCCCGGCCACGACCAGGGACTCCATGATCATTACGATCCGGGGGGACTCCATCGACATCACCGAAGTTCCATTGGACCAGCATATCGAGTGGGAGTCGCTGCTCAACGAGCTAAAATCCGAGCACATTCCGGGCTGGTATCAGGGCGGGAAGCGCATGGGCTCAAACATAGTTGAAGGGAAAGCCCATGTCTTTATCTATCGAACGGCCAACATGCCACCAGAGGCCGAAATCCTGGAAATCCTCAAGCGGCACGGAATTTCCTGATTGCTCAACGGCCTTTCAATAGCGACGAATAGGCGCAATCATGACGACGGGACGCCCCGAGAGTTATCCACCAGCACAATCGCTATCGGAAGCTGTTTGGAGTGTTGGTCATTTCAAATACGGCTTGCCAATTCCCTCGTGTCGATTCTGCCGCACGAGTTTCCCGCAAGTGGAAGGATTATGGAAATACGCAGTGGGACACTACATCTGCGGCGATTGCCGAGATAGCGCATTGAAATTACCCAAAAAGCCGTAAAGGATGCACCCCACTGCGCTTTTGGTGGGTGATCGTAGGCATCCTTGGCGCGGTGGTCAGGACTTTAGAGGGACTCACATTGCGTTAGAATTTGGCTGCCGGGGTCGTACCCATGACTGCCGAGGGAATCGCTAAATGGATGGTTGAACAACTGGCGAAGGAGGGTTCTCTCTGTCAAGTTTGCTCAAGCGTGCCTCGCAAATTCTTCACCTCTATGAGATCGCTGGCTAAGAGAAAGCTTCACTTCATTTTGGCGTCCCACTAGCACGGGAAACTTCGGGCTGAAAAGACGACCGACCGAAGGATACGCCGCCGAAATGGGAGTTGGGGTCGGAACGATCTATCGGGCTGCCTTAAAGGGTTCCAAAATTCGGGAAAAGGTTTTTTGAACCCAAGCCATCACGAGGCTGGACTTCCCCAGGGACGCCACTTGTATTTAGTTGACGACGCAGACACCGGGCTATTCGTACCGCAAGGCGGCCATTGGATCCACGCGTGTCGCCGCGCGCGCCGGAACATAACACGCCACAAGCGCCACGCCGATCAAGAGTCCCGACACCAGCGAGAACGTAAGCGGGTCGCCTGGCGCCACTCCAAAAAGCATACTCGATAGCGCACGCGTCACGCCAAGCGCCCCTGCAAGCCCGATCGCCACGCCAAGCGCCGTCAACCGCAACCCTTGGACCAGCACCAGACCAAAGACGTCGCTCTTCTGCGCCCCCAGCGCCATGCGGATCCCCATTTCCCGCGTCCGCTGCGCCACCATAAACGCCATCACGCCCGCGACCCCCATCGCAGCTAGCACCAGTGCCACTCCCGCGAATATCCCCGTCAGAATCAGGCTGAACTTCCGCCGCGCTAGCGATTCTCCGAGCACTTGATCCATCGTTCGAATCTCCGACACCGGCTGTTCTGGATTCACCGATCGAACTTGCGCTTTGATTCCACCCACGACGCCAAACGGATCGCCCGCCGTTCGCACCACCAGGTGATTAAACACGCCCGGGAACTGCGGATAGGGCCAGTAGATCATCGAACCCGCAGGCACTTCCGGTCCGTTTGGTTTCACATCGCCTATCACCCCCACAATTTCCCCCGTCAGCGGCGGTCCCCAGTCCTTCATCGTCACGCGCTTGCCGATGGGATCCTCACCGGGCCAAAACGTGTTCGCCATCGTTTGGTTGATCATCATGACTCTCGGCGCGTCGGCCGAATCCCCTTCGGAAAATTCCCGCCCCTTGAGCAGTGGAATTTGCATCGTGCGCAAATAGCCCGGATCGATGACGCGGATGTCCGCGGAAGGTTCGTCTCCGCTCTTTACCGGCGGACGCCCCGCGATCTCGAAATCCGTGGAAGCGCCTCCCGAGATGGGCAGGGAATTCACCAAGCCCGCCGACTCAACACCCGGAACGCTGCGCACTTTCGCCAGGACGGCACCCAGCATTTCAATGCTTCGGCGGTCGGAAGACGACTCGGTCGCCTCCGGCAAAAAGAGTTCCAGCGTGAGAACGTTCCCGGGGTTGAAGCCCAGCGGCACCCGCAGCAGCCGGACAAAGCTATTCGTCAGCAGGCCGGTTCCCGCAAGCAACACCAGCGCGAGGGCCACCTCGGAAACCACCAGCAGACTGCGCACGCGCCCATGCGCTGCGCCGGAGGATGCGCTCCGCGTCTCTCGGAGCGCATCTTGCACATCCACCTCGAACGCTTGAAACGCGGGAGCCAGCCCGAACAGAATCCCCGTAAGCGCCGTAACGCCTAATGTGAACGTCAGCACTCGCCAATCAATCGAGGCGTCTTGCAGCCGGGGAATATCTCCGGGACTCAACTCGAGAATGATCCGCAACCCAAAGTCGGCCAGCACCACTCCCACGATCGCTGCAGCCACGGCGAGCAAAACGCTCTCCGTCAGCAATTGCAGCACAATCCGCGCCTTGCCCGCCCCCAGCGCTACCCGAACGCCGATTTCCTTGGCGCGTCCCACCGCTCGCGCCAGCAAAAGGTTCGCCACATTGGCGCAAGCGATCAGCAGCACGAACCCCACCGCGCAAAACAAGGCAAGAATCGGGACTCTCACGTCGGCAACCAACCGCTCCCCAAACGGCGAAGGATATGCCGTCCAGTCCGGATCGACGCTTTTATTCTCCGCATCAATCACCGCGGAGAGCGTGCGCATTTCGCTGCGCGCTTGTTCCAGCGTTACGCCGCTCTTCAATCGTCCGATCACCGTGTACAGATGGGCTCTTCGGTTTGTGCGCAGCTCATCGTCGAGCGCGAGCGGCATCCACAGCCCCGCATCTTCCGGGAAGCGAAACTCGGCTGGCATCACCCCAATGATTTGGCTTCGCACTCCGTTGATCTTGCAGGTCTTTCCAACGATGCCCGCGTCCGAACCGAACCGCCGCTTCCACAGGCCATGGCTCAAGACCACCACGCCGCCGACGCCCGGCTGATCTTCGTCTGCGGAAAACGTGCGCCCAAGCATCGGCGAGATTCCCAGAGCATTGAAGAATTGCGCCGACACCCGGTAGCCATCGACGTCTTCCGGCTCCCCCTCCCCGCTCAAGCTGAATAGCCACGGGCGGTACGCCCCAAGCTTTTCTAACGTGCGCGTCTGCCTCGCTATGTCGACGAAATTCGCGTTCGTGAAATTGGTGGACGCCCAGCCCGCGTGCCGCTCCTCAATCTTCACTAGGCGTTCCGGCTGTGGCAAGGACAGCGGCTTCAGAAGCACCGCGCTGACCACGCTGAAGATCGCTGTGCTCGCACCGATCCCCAGCGCTAGCGTCAGAACTGCCACGGCCGTGAAACCAGGAGCCTTGGCGAGGACCCGCAGCCCGTAGCGTATATCTTGCCAGAGCGTTTTCATAAGCCACCCCTAGGAAAAGTAACGGAATACCCGGCCATTTGTTTCAAGAAATCCACCCTGGTTGTGCAGCTAAGGCTTGCTAAGAAGGGATATAATGCGTCCGATCGTCTCCGCTGATGGCCTGTTTAGAAAGGGCCATTATGGGTCTGCAAATCTCGACCCGGGAATCCGACGACGTAACCATTCTGGACCTCACGGGACGAGTCATGGCCGGCCCTGTTTCCGATCCGCTGAGTCCCCACCTACAAAAGCTCGTCGCCAAAGGTGCGAGCAAGCTGTTGCTGAACCTGATAGCCGTGACACAGTTGGATAGTTGGAGCATCAACGCTATCGCTAAAACGTACGCCTCCCTTAGTCGGCAAGGCGGCAGCTTGAAAATACTCTGTCCGAGCAGTCGATCCGGGCTGTGCTGAAGGTGGTTCGCTTGCTAGACCTTATCCCCGGATGAGGCCGATGCGCTGGCAAGCTTCCGGCCGCCAGATTACTCGGCCAAGCCTTGAAGTTGGGCCATGCTGGCCAGGGCATTGTTGCGAAGTGAATCGTCGCTGAAATGGGAATTGGGGTCGGAACGATCTATCGTGTCGCCCTAGACGGGTCCAAAACTCGGCAAAAGGTTTTCTGAACCTTTAGAACCTTGGGGACCTGTCCCTAGCCGCGTGGGACACACGGTGTCGGGTGCGGCGAGTCGAGGGTGCCGACACCGTTATGCAATCAAGTGACTCCCTGCGTCGGAACCATACGCTTCTTGCACAGCGATTAACCAGGTGTACGGTTCAGACATCTTCTAATTGAGCTTCGGTCATCCCGAAATAGTGCCCTAGTTCGTGGAGTACCGTCTGGCGGATTTCCTTTCGGATTTCGTATTCGTTGGAGCAGACGGCCTCAATGTTCTTCTGATAGATCACGATGCGGTCGGGACCCCCCGATAGGTCAAACACGCTTTTCTTAGTTGTTGGTACACCTTCGAAGACACCGAGCACCAAATTCTCAGCATTGTCCGAATCTATGATCCCTGCATTTCGCGAGCCTCTGCGTGACAGCTGCCTGGGAGGCACGTCCTCGACTAGAACTGCGACGTTGTGAATTCGCTTGCGAAATTTCGTAGGCAGGGCGCCCAGCGCCTCCTCCACCAGTTTGACAAACTTTTCTCGCTCCATCTTACGTTCCTCGGCCAGACGGCAGGCCGAATCCATCTGTTTCATATTAGCTCGGATCTGCTTCGGGTCCAGAGTGGTCTGACGAACGGTGGACTTTACCAGCCATCGCAAATCTTGGAAAGCTACGATCCTGCAAATACGCCCTGCGTTCTGAAGTACAATGCTGCGCATCCGACTATTTCCCGGCCACGACGAGGGACTCCGTGATCATAACGATCCGGGGAGACTCCATCGACATCACCGAAATTCCATTGGATCAGCATATCGAGTGGGAATCGCTGCTCAACGAGCCAAAATCCGAGCACATTCCGGGCTGGTATCAGGACGGAAAGCGTATGGGCGTAAGCGTGGCTGAGGGAAAGGCCCATGTCTTTATCTATCGAACGGCCAACATGCCATCAGAGGCCGAAATTCTTGAAATTCTCGGGCGTTACGGGATTGCCTGACTGCCCAGCGGCTTTTCAATAGCGACGAGTAGGCGCAGTCATGACAATTGGACGCCCCAAGAGTTATCCACCAACGCAAGCACTATTGGAAGCTGTTTGGTGTCGTGGTGGGTATTCCAGACACGGTGTGCCAGATCACTCGTGCCGATACGAAAAGCCGACTGTCCAGCCGGTGGTCTCACCTCGTCTACGTCGCCTAAGTGCAAGGATGTGTGAGAACGACCTACGTTAGACAAAACCCCTTCGGTTTCTTACCGCCCTTTTGTACCATGCTCTCCGGTCGGTCCAGGGCTTGCGACTCCGACGCGAAACCGCCATCATTTGGATTACATTCACCACTAGATGAGCGTGCTCCGCATGCGGTCATGAGCACAGGGCGGAACTACAACGCAAAAAATCAACGGTTGAGTTGCTCCTGAATCTGACGACTGCAATCACGTCGAGCCTCAATTCACGGGAGGGCAAAATGAGTTGGAATTCACGGGCAGCGCTCGCGGTCTGTGTTATCTCACTGCTGGCGCTGTCTCTGACCACCCCTGCAAACGCGCAGCTTCAGGCTTGGTCCAGACAAGATCTGACCGAATTCACGGCGCAGAATCCCTTCGACCGCCTACCCGATGGCCGGCCAAAAGTCCCTGATGCCCTGCTGGAGCGAGCGCGTGACCTTTCCGCCGAGGATATTTGGGCCACCCTCGACGAGAAAGAAGGCTATCGCAATCAGTTTGCCGACGGATTCCAGATCGTCCACCCTGATAAGAAGCTCGTCGGTCGCGCTTTCACCGTACAATTCATGCCGTTGCGTCCTGACGTTGATGCGACAGCCCAGGCCAAAGCAAAAGAACGTGGCATTCAGCATCTGATGAACCAAACGGCCATCGACATGCTGCAACCGGGGGATGTGCTCATCGTTGATCTCTTTGGCAAGAAAGTTGACGGCACGATCGTCGGCGACAACCTCTTCTATTACGTGATGGTCGCCACGCACAAAGCTGGGCTGGTTGTCGACGGCAGCGTCCGGGACTTGGATGGCATCTCCGAAATCGATATGCCTGCGTATATTCGGGGTGCCGACCCCACACCCATCGACAACGTGATGCTCACCGGAATTAACGTGCCGGTGCGTATTGGGGCGACTACCGTCATGCCTGGCGACCTGGTCGTGGGAGATCGCGAAGGAGTGTATTTCATACCGCCACAATTTGCTAAGGAAGTGTTGGACCGCGCCGACGAGATCCACATTCACGATGAGTGGACGAAAAAGAAGTTTGCGGAAGGGAAGTACAGATCGAGCGAGATTTACAGTTCGCCCTCGGATCCAAAACTGCAGCAGGAGTATACGGAATACCTGCAGAAGCGCCTCGCAGAACTCGAACGGCAGCGCGGCGAGAAACAGAAGTAACTGGTGACAAACCGTGTCAGATTCGGCCGCGAAGCGCACTCGAAACCAGATTTTCAAATTCGCTTGTAATTCCGTATTGGCGCTTATGCTGCTTTTCATCGCGGCGGCATCGAGCCAAGCTCAAGTGAAGGTATGGGAAGGCCGCCTCGATCTCCCTACATACGGGGAAGGGGCCCCCGACCCCAATCCGCCTTTCGATCAATTCGCAGGAACTCGATTCAACTACCCCTATGTTCTGCGAAACGAATTAACCAACGAGCGAACCGACCACCACTGGCGTGCCGTCTACCTCGAAAACGAGTACCTGAAATGTTCGGTGCTGCCGGACATCGGTGGACACCTTTATACCTGCGTCGACAAGATCAGCGGACAGCCGATGTTCTATGCGAATCCTTCGATCAAGAAAGCGAGGATTGGCTACCGTGGAGCCTGGGCTGCCTTTGGCGTGGAGTTTAATTTTCCCGTATCCCACAACTGGGTTTCCATGTCTCCGGTAAATTACGCATATGCGAGCCACAACGACGGCAGCGCATCGGTGTTGGTGGGAAACATTGACCGCGTCTATGGCATGGAATGGAGCGTCGAGTTGATCCTGCATGCGGGTTCAACGGTCCTTGAACAACATGTGGTTCTAAGCAACCGCAGTGACGTGCGCCATCGCTTCTACTGGTGGAACAATGCCGGTGTGCAGGTGTGGGATGATTCCCACATTCAGTACCCGATGCGCTTTGCTGCGGCCCATGGTTTTGTAGAAGTGCAGAAATGGCCGATCGACAAAGACGGCAAGGACCTAAGTATCATTCGGAAGCAGACCGATGGACCTGTTTCCCTTTTTAGTCATGGGACCCGTGAAGATTACATGGGTGTATGGAATCCCAACACAAATTCGGGTACGGCTCATTTTGCGAATTACGCGGATCTTCCTGCCAAAAAAATCTGGTCCTGGGGAGTTGATGCCGACGGGCTGGATTGGCGCAAAGCACTGTCGGATAACGACAGCGCTTATGTTGAGTTGCAAGCCGGTCTTTTCCGCAATCAAGAGACTTATGCCTTCCTCGAGCCACGGCAGAGTATAACTTTCACCGAATATTGGATGCCGGTTCGGGAAACGGGCGGAATTTCCCGGGCCAATCTGGCCGGAGTCGTCCATCTGCAACGAAGCGGGAATGTCCTAAGGGTCGCGGTAAATGTGAATCGAAAATTGACTGGGACTACATTGGAGCTCTCCAGTGATAGTGCCTCGTTCTTCAGTACAAAGCTCGACCTCTCTCCCGAAAATGTTTGGAAAAAAGAGATTCATGTCCCCAACGCCGCGACCAAGTATGCGTTTGAAATGAAGGATAGCAATGGCCTCTTGCTCTTACGGCAAAAAGAAGGAGAGTACGATTGGACTCCGGAATCAAAGATTAAAGTGGGTCCGCAAACTCGGTACACCGTGCCCGAGGAAACGCGTCGCACCGAAGATGACTGGTTGCAATTGGGAAAGACAGAGGAACTGAATGGAAATCTGCTCGGGGCTTTGCTCACGTATCAAACAGCTCTGCGCAAATACCCGACGAGCTTCGAACTATTGAAGGCCGCGGGGCGTTTGGAAGCCAGCCTCATGCGGTTTGAAGAAGCTCTGCCCAATCTCACCGCTGCCCAGCAACGTGACACCAGCGATGCCGAAGTTTCCTACTACCTCGGCTTAGTTCACGAAAACCTCGGACTCAACGAGGACGCGCTGCAGGACTATCAGGACGCCCAGCGCCTGCCTACGTTTCGTGCGGCGGCGGCCTTGCGCCGCGGCGAACTGCTGGCGCGAAATGGCGTGCTAGCGAACGCTAGAGACTCGCTCCAGGAGAGCGTGCGCTCTGCGCCGGACGACCTACGAGCACATGAAGAATTAGTTGCGGTTCTGCGAGCGATCGGCGACCGCACCTCGGCCGATCAGCTAGGGAGTGATTTGCTCGATCGGTTTCCGCTGAGCGATTTCCTGCGCGAGGAAATGGGAAAACCAGACCTGGCTCATCTCGCCGCCGACCCTTACCGGGTATTGAATGTGTCATCGGAATATGCTCGGCTTGGCCTTTATGCACCCGCCGTTGAGGTTCTCTCTCGAGAGTATCCTTCGGTTCCAGCTGATCAAAGTGAGCCGGGTACTATCCCGCCGCAGGACCATCCATTGGTCGTCTATTTCCGGGGGTACTGTCGCGAACAGGCTGGAGACTCCGGTACAGCCGACTATTCCCGCGCCTCCAACGTCTCGACTTTGTATGTGTTTCCCAATACGACTGACGATTACGGCGCGCTGAAAGCGGCCATAGGTGCCAACGGAAACGATGGAACCGCGCACTACCTGCTTGGAACCTGGTATTTCGCACGAGGGCAGACGGGTCCGGCTCTCGACGAATGGCAACAAGCCCGCAAGCTGAATCCGCACCTTCCCACTTTGCAAGCCAGCATCGGCTTAGCACTGCTGCGCGAGCGGCGTGATTTCGCCGCGGCGTTGAATGCTTTCGAGGAAGGCACAAGCCAAGACTCGCGGAACGTAGTGAATTATTCTGGCGCCGTAAGCGCCATGTCACTCCTGGGAAGACCCGCGGCCGAACGCGCCAGGATTCTCGAGCAGTATCCAGACCTGAGTCACATGCCCACCACTTTGGTCTATGAACTTGCTTTAAGCCACGCTGAGGATGGGAACTACGCTGCCGCGGTTGCTTTGTTTCGTGGTCGCTATTTCGAAAAGGAAGAAGGCGGAACAGACGTGCGCCAGGTCTGGCTGGAAGTGCAATTGCAGCAAGCCCTCGGACTGGCACGGAAAAAACAATGTCACGAAGCGCTTTCCGTTGCCAGATCCATCGCTTCCCCTGTCGAAGGTTTGAGCTTCACACAAGATGGTTTGACGCCATTACTAAATTCCGCGAGAACGAATTATCTGCTCGGGGAAACATACTCGGCTTGCGGGCAAAAAGATGACGCAAACCAGAAACATCAACTTGCTGTCCGAGCACAAGGACCTTCAGAGATTGTTTGGGCTTGGGGCGCCGCGCGAACGCTCGCAAATTATGATGCGGCTCTCTGGAAAGCCCGTCTGCAATCGACTCTATCGGAGTTGTCGTCCAGAGAAGGCACCGACACTCCCACTAGCGGCTCACGCTACTCGTCCGGACTCCTGCGCATCGCACTCGGCGATCATGAAGACGGGCTTGCTGCTCTGCAGGAAGCCTTGGTGCTGCCTGACAGCCATATGTCGCACCACCTTAGCCGGTTGGCGCTAGCTGGAGGTACACCTCGTTGACTGTGCGTGGCTGACGACAAAGAGTTTCAAGTGTTTCAAGTGGGTCTCCCCAGGCTTCGCTTCGGTAGTGGGAATTCCGATATGATGGTACCGGCGCATTGTTTTTCGCCCTCCGTGCAATTGGCACAAATTCTACGCTGTCGTTACAGCGTTTGAAACCGCGCCCTCGTGGCCGGACTTTTGAGGCACGAAGTCAACTGTACTTCACTGGTTTTGCGCAAGTCAGATTCGGAATGGATGACGAGCAAACAGGAAGGAACCTAATTACTTCCTGTTTGCCGACAATCTGCTCGCAGTCCTGCAAGAACAATCGACTACTTGTTGGAGCTAACTGTCAAACTGTCGCGGGAGATTGCCCTTCCGTGAACCCAAACCGCGACAATGCGGTCATAGGCATCCACACTCTCCAACGGCGATTTTGTGAGCAGAACAAGATTGGCGATCTTCCCCGGCTCAATACTTCCCACCTGTGAGTTAAGCTTGAACTCGCGGGCATTGTTGATCGTGGCGGCTTTGAATATCTGCTCGAGCGACAACCCGGCTTCGTACAGTTGCTGCATCTCCAGATAGCCGTTCAGGCCGGGCAGATTCCCGTAGGTAGGAGCAGAGGGCGTATCCGTGCCGAAAAGGAAGTTGGCATTCCTGGCCGCGAGATAGGCGACCACCTGGCGCACACGGCGGATAGGGCCCCGGTCGAATCTCTCGCGCATCTCCGCGTCGGGCGTGTTGTCCTCGTCGATTTCTTTTCTGAACCACTTACCTTCAGGCGAATTGAACCAGGCAAGCAGGGTTGCGGGAATGGCCTGCGGAATGGCGGGCATCTTGAGGTACTCGGGATCAAAGTAGGCGCGCAGTCCACCCATCACCTGAATTGTCGCCTGATATCCCGTTCGCTTTTGAACAATGCGGTCTAGCAGTGTTTTGATCTCCGGGGGAAGTTCGGGCTGCCGGTCAAGCGCTCCCCAATTCCACATGCCGTGCGCGATGACATCCACGTCGGCGTCGACAGCGAACTGCTGGGCTTCGAAAGAATTGGCATGCATCATCATCACCAGACCGTCTTGCGTAACGGCGCTCCGCACCGCTGCCGCCATGGGAGCCGTGATGACCGGCAGATTCCTTTCTGTGCCGAAGCCACGCTCGAAGTAGGTCTTGACGCAAACGGCGCCCGCTCGCTTGTCGGCGGCAACGGCTGCCGCGGGAGCGTGATCCTGTGGCTTGTACTCGGCGGGAATGGTGGCGGACTGCGCCGGGTCGTAGAGGAAATTCGGAAAGAGTTGGAATCGCAGCGCCGGAGGCGTAAAGGACATGGGATAGCCGTTCGCCAGGGGCAGGGATGGGCCGCAGTCATAGAGGTCGGGATGAAGCGGAGCGCGACGGAAGTCGTCTAGTACCTCGCGTTTGACGACGGCTAGGTCAATCAGTGTGGTGTAGCCGAAGTACAGATAGGAACGCGGGAGTTGGGTGTCGTAATCCGCAAGCATCGCTGCGTGTGCCGCGTCGGGACTCATGTTCATCTCGAGCGAGACTCCGGGAATGGAAGCAAGGTGGACGTGCGAGTCGATGAGGCCGGGGATGAGAAATCCGCCTCCGCCCGAGATCACGGTTGCGCCCGCGGGCGGCTTGGTGCTCGGAGTCCGCTCAACGCGCGCAATGTGTTCGTTCTCAATCAGCACGCTGCCCTTGGCGAGTTGTGCGAGATTTTCGGGTGACACGATGGTCACATCGGTGATCCAGATACGGCGCGGTGCTGGCTCATTTGAAGCAGGTCCAGCAAAAGCCGCAAGGGAGAGAGGCAGCGCAAGCACGAGGAAGAAAAACTTCATATCAACTCCTCGTCAGAATCGTTCTGGCCACACTGGCGGTAGATTGTTCTGGGCAAGCACTTCAGCTCCTCCTACTCGTCACTTAAGAAAACCATTGTAACCGAACGTCCTGCGCAAGAAATACGAGTTGACAAAACGTTGGTCGAGTGACAGGCGATCCGTCAGTTGAGTCTTCCTGAGTGGCGAGGATTTTTCCGAGAAAGTCGATTCCGTGCGGTTCATTGGTGGATGACGGGCAAACCGGAAATAATCCACTTCGACGATTAACGCGCAAAAGGACAAGTGCCCAGACCTAGTACGCCACTTATCCGGTAATACGACAAACCAGGACTTAGCAAGCCAGAATGTCCCAACGAGCCTTTAGACTCAGAATAACTTCCGGTTAGCCCGTCACACATTCAGTGAGTCCGGCAATTCCTCAACTCATTCGGGCCTGGTCGCTAAAGTGCGCACGATCACCCATTGGCCTGCGCGCTTCTTGAGGAGATCCATAAAAACAAACTGACCGCTAATGTCTTTCCTCTTTTCCGTGACACTGGTTTGGACCAAGGCAACATCGCCAAGCGTTCATGGGTCCATTTTCAATCACAAACTCATGGCGTTCACTCTTGATGAAGTATTGGGGTTCTTTTTTCGATGCATGGTGCACGTAACCCTTAATTCGTACATCTGAAACAACCTTCTTAAGAATGACGCCTCTGACTCTACCGGCTTCTGAGTTCCATTCAACGTGGTCACCGCGCTTAAAGCTCCTAGACATCGGATTCGCCTCGATTCAGGATCATTCGCACGTGAAGATTTAGGGTCGAATCGATCATTTTGCTATTCGTCCCCACGCCACTTTTCCTTGCGATGCGATAATGGCGAGCAGTTGGCCAATCATTGGAACCTGCGTAGCTGCGGGTATCGGGCTCTTGAGCGGCAAGCGGCAGTCAGTGGAATGCGGTCGCCGATAGCGCCGCCTGTAAGTCAAAGACTGGTGAAAGAGACGAAAGTGCTTCGAGCTAGCGATTTTCCAAATTATTGAAAACACTAGATGAAGATGGCGCGCCCGGCCAGACTCGAACTGGCGACCCTCTGCTTAGAAGATAAATCTAGATGTGATATCTCGTTGCTTTTCCTTGGCTCTGCGTACTTTTTGCACCACCGTTTTGTATCATATTCGGGGGTTATTGGACCCAAGTTGGACCCAAGTTTTGAGGTGACCCCCTCAACTGTCACAAAATCTTTGGGCACACTTTCCGTTTTCTGAAAGTGTTCTTGCATCTCCTAGTAGGCAAAGGGGTCTGGGGAAGGGGGCGACGTCGCCCCCTTCCCCAGAGATGCTGTCGAATCCCCCTGCCTGTTCTCACCGTTGTTCTCAAAAAACTCTATCGTTGCGCTTCGCGAGTGGGCTGAATTCGCCACCTCAGTCTGTCGCTCGAATTCTTCCGGCGACCGATAGCCCAGTGCCGAGTGCAACCGCTGCCGATTGTAATACTGCTCGATGAACTCTTCGACGTTCACCCGTAAATGATCCAGGTCATCGTACCTGTTGGCGTAGATCTCCTCCCGCTTCAGCGTTTTCATGAAGCTCTCACAACTCGCGTTGTCATACGGATTGGCCGGCCGACTCATGCTCGCAATCATGCCATGCCTGTCCAATGCCGCCACATATTCCGGACTCGCATATTGAAGCCCGCGATCCGAATGGTGCACCACACCTGCTCGCGGCTGTCGCTCTGAGACTGCACGCTCCAGCGCAGCCACCGTGAGGTGGCTACTCATCATCGTTCGGTCCACAGCCCACCCTACAACCTTGCGAGAGAAACTATCGAGGATCACCGCTAAGTAGACAAACTCCCCTTTCAAGCGAATGTAGGTGAGGTCTGCTACCCAGAGCTGGTTGATACCTGTCAACGTCATGCGACTTGCTAAGTTGAGGTGCACCTCGCACTTATGTTTCGAATTCGTCGTGACCACGAAGCGTTTCGGTTGAATGGCCAGCAAATTATCGTCCCGCATCATCCGGGCCACCTTTTTCCGATTCACCTGCACGCCTCGACGGTGCAGTTCTGCGGTGATCCGTCGATAGCCGTAGCGACGACGATGTTCCAGAGCGATCTGTTGAATCAATGACCGCACTTCCGTCTCTTCCTCTGCCGGTTCCCGTTGTCGCAACGACCGGTAGAAACCTCTGCGACTCACCGCTACCAACTGACATAGGTGCTCGATACTCAGCCTGCCTTGCAATGGCATCAGTTCTTGGATGTGTTCGTAGATGTCTTCTCGCCAGAGCCGCTGCTGCGCTGGCGTCGAGCCTCTACTTTTTGCAAGGCACCCTTCAAAAAATCCACCTCCATCGCCTTCTCGGCGAGCATTCGCTTTAGCTGAAGGATTTCTTTTCGCTGGGCTGAAGCATGTGTGCTCGGGCGCGCCGCTTCTTCGCCAGGATCAACCGCCTCGAGCTTAGTTCGCCACTTGTAGAGGCATCGTCGAGTAACCCCGAGTTCCTTGGCAAGATCATCGACGCTTTCGCAGGTCTTCATCCGCTCTACGGCTGCGCGCTGAAACTTCCGGGAATATCGCTTCCTTCTCTCCACTGGTGTTCCTCTCCCGGAGAGTGTGCCCATCGCGACTGTGCCAATTCAAGGGGTCATTCCATTTTGCCGAGTGCCGGCGACAGAAGCTTCCCAAGCTTCGGACGTGGGTTCGATTCCCATCGCCCGCTCCATAAATCCTGTTGATGCAGTTGGCTTTACTGGCTTCCCACCCTCAAAAGTGCCCTTAAATTCCTCGTTTTTGGACGCAGTTGGACGCGAAAAGCACCCGAGAAGAGAGTCTTGGACGCGATGAGATCGCGAGAGCGGGACCTCACATGAAGGTTCAAGAAACCAAGAAACTGGACACGTGCGAGTCTCAGTGACCGATATTGCCGCGCCGCCGCCATTTTGGATTTCTGAACATTCTGCTTAGAGGCTCGAAGGAGAAATTCTGATGAGGGAGTTTGATCGACCTTATGACATCGACGAAATTGGGCGAGTGCTTGAGGAACTTGTGGAGCGGGGAATCTTGCAAAAGCGGACCGTCAACGGCGTCACGCAATATAGACTCCTTCCCCTCGACCAATTAGCGCCTGAAGCTCTCCAATTCATGAAGGAGTTGGGCCTAGAACGGGACGTTCTCGATCCTAAATACTTGAGCTGACCCAAAAGGGCGACGCGAAAGCTTGTAGCCGCACCGCCTCCTACGTGCGGACGGTGACGGAACTCATACGAAGTGGTTGCGGGGTCAGATTTCGTCTTACCAGGTTGCATTTGTTGCGTTTGGATTACCGGGCGGTCTAGACGAGGACGTCCCACCAGGCTCGAGGTCAAGAACTTCACCGCTTGACGCTGGGAGTTTTCTTAAGACCGGACCTTCGCCGCCGCGCCCGCCCTCAAGTGCCTAGGAGATTCCTAACTACTTGTAATCCCTTCTCAAGGGCGACGTCGATTGTCTGACCAAATTCGGTTTGCAGCCTGTTGCAAACGATGGCGTCGCAAGTCCATTGGCGCCAAACTTGTGCCGCAAAGCGAACGCGGTGCAGCTCCCGCATCGCGGTATCCCCGCTTACCTCGGGGAACCTATTCGGCAATGCAGCGGAGGCAAAAAAGAGGATGCGAAATCGGAGCTCAGGGCCAGGGATCCCCGTCGCAAGCCGGAAGCTGGTTTTGAGAATCGGCTCCCCGTCGTCGGCGTCGAACCTCTTCTCTTACCCCCAGTGCCAAGGCACAGAATTATAACACCGCCATCCAAAAAAACTTGCCGAACAATGGGCTCTTAGTGGTGACAGTACGATTCTGAGCTTTACGGGAGTTCAAAAATGTTGATTAGCACGCAGTACCTGCAGGCTACCTATTTCCTGAAGAATTTGAAGGCAGTCGAGAAAAAGTACAATACGCGGAAAGAAAAGTATTACTACTCTTGTTTGACGCTCGTGACGACGGCACTTCTTGTCGGGACAGATATCTCAACGTTAGCTAAAAGAACGGGCTACCGAAAAACCTTTGTTTCTGCCATTTCTGATCGAATGCACCTAGCTTCCCTGTGGAAGGGAGATCAGTCCGAACTCGACGAGTGGGCCGTCGACTTTATGTTTACGATCTTCGCTCACGCTGGCGTAGCGAGCGGGACTGCTGGACGCGAAACAGTAACGGTAGGGTAGGCTATTTCGATTTAATCTAGGGGCCGTGGAGGCCTTGAACTTTCTTCGGTAGTTTGTTCTCGATTTGTTCCCAATCGGACCAAGGTCATCCCTAAGGACGTTGGCCGACGAACTTGGCACGCACACCAGTTGCTGAGTTTCTACCTCAAAGGTCTGGATCGCAGGCAGATGGAAAGGGCAGGAGATCCGCGCCAAGGGCCTAGGCATGATTTGGGCAGATGAGCAGCAGGCGATTGCTTACGAGAGGGCAGCTCTGAATTGCGGACTTGAGCGGATTCTGGATCGATTTATCGAGCGGCTGACCGGTGAGAATGCGAACGCCCTTCAAGTACCCATTTTCGCGGAAGAACTCGAGCTGCTCCTCGCTCAAGCGATCAGCAGATAGCTGTCCGATTTCGCGACGATTCTTCCCGCAAGTGGACAACTGGTGGACAGCCCCGCTGCAGCCAAACCGCTAAACATAGGTAGCACAGCGAGTTAAAGGTGAGCAAGGTCGGAAGAATACGTGCCCGTAACGCACCGGATTTTTAGGAATGCGCGTATGCTAACGCTTTGGCAGGATTTGCGGTTCGGGATTCGCATGCTGAAGAAGAATCCTGGATTTACGGCGATCGCGGTGTTGACGCTGGCAGTCGCGATTGGCGCCAATGCGGTGGTCTTTAGCGCCTTGAATGGATTGATCCTGCGCCCGTTGAACGTGCCTCACGCGGAAAGCCTCTACCTTCTCCAGCACGGAAGCGATAAATCCCTGAATCACTCGTACCCCGATTATCTCGATCTGCGCGATCGCAACCGCAGCTTTGATGGCCTGATGGCCTACAACATTATTCAGGGAGGGCTGGACACCGGCAACAATTCGTCGCGCGCCTGGGTGTATGAAGTGAGCTGGAACTACTTCGATGTGCTGGAAACTCAGCCCTACCTCGGACGCGTGATCCACGCCTCCGATGAGCACGGCCCGAATAGCGCTGCGTATATGGTCCTCACCTACGCCTATTGGCATACCCATTTTCAGGATGACCGCGGCGTGGTGGGCCGCTCTGTCCAACTCAACAAGCGTTCTTTTACGATCGTGGGTGTGACGCGCCCCGAGTTCCGCGGCAGTGTTTTGATTTTCTCACCGGATTTTTTTGTGCCGCTCGCTGACCGGGGACAGGTAGAAGGGGCGAATCTCCTGAGCGATCGCGGCAACCGTTTCTTCTCGGTGACGGGACGGCTGCAGGTGGGTGTCACCTCTGCACAGGCGATCGCCGATCTGAACTCGATTGGCTCTTATCTTGAAAAGACCTATCCCAAAGAGGACGCCCAAATGAGCTTTACCTTGGCGCGCGAAGGTCTTCCGGGTGACGTCTTTGGCCGCGCCATGGAAGCTTTCCTTACCGGACTGATGTTACTGGCGGGGTTGATTCTCCTGGCCGCCTGCGCCAACCTGGGCAGCTTGTTTGCCGCACGCGCGGCGGACCGTTCCCGGGAAGTCGCTCTGCGCTTGGCACTGGGTGCGGGGCGCTTACGGATTTTGCGGCAACTGTTCACCGAAGCGGTGATGATTTCGCTGATGGGAGGCGCTGCGGGGGTGTGGGCCAGCGTATTGCTGCTGGACTGGCTCAGCGCGTGGCGGCCATTTCCTCAATATCCCATACATATGCCGGTGAATCCGGACGAAAAAGTTTATGCCATTGCGTTCCTGTTGAGTTTAGTGAGCGGGCTGCTGTTTGGCGCGGTCCCGGTGAGGCAAATACTGCGCACGGATGCGTACCAGGTCATCAAGTCGGGAACAACCGGTATGGTGGGACGCCGGCTCACCGCGAGGGACATATTGCTGGCTCTGCAAGTGGCCGTCTGCGCGGTGCTGGTGACTTCTTCCATCGTTGCCGTGCGCGGACTGGCACGCTCGCTGCACAGCGATTTCGGCTTCGAACCGCGCAATGCCATGCTGGTCGAAACCGATTTGGCTATGGCCGGTTACCGGAGCGAGGCCGTGCCGGCTATGCAAAAGCGCATCATCGACGCGATGACGGTGATTCCGGAAGTGACCGCCGCGGCGCTAATCAACGTTCCGCCACTCCACCCGGCCTGCTGTAACGACTCCATTGTCTTCACCGACCAAGCCACCGACCTGCGGCCAACCATGGCCGCCGCCCATCCTGTAATGTTCAGCATCTCTCCCGAATACCCGCGCACCGCCGGCACCGCTTTGTTGGCGGGCAGAGACTTCACGTGGCACGACGACGAGAATGCTCCACGCGTGGCGGTGATCAACCGGGAGTTTGCCCGCAGAGTTTTTGGCTCGGTACCCAACGCGACGGGCCGGTACTTTAAGTTGTCCGATGGAAAACGCGTCCAAGTAGTGGGCATTGTAGAAGACGGAAAATATTCTCCGAATCTCACCGATCCCCTGCCGCCGGCCATGTTTCTGCCCCTGCTGCAATCTCCTTCGACCGAGACCTATGTGGTCGTGCGCTCAAGCATCAAGCCCCAGCAACTCGCGGCGGCCATACGAACCGAACTACGGGAGCTGGACTCCGGGCTGCCTCCTTTCCTCCAAACATGGAGTCAGGCTTTGGACGGAGCTCTCTTTGTGTCGCGGACCGCCGCGCTTTCGCTGGGTGTGTTGGGCGTTATGGGCGCGATGTTAGCCGTCACTGGCATCTTTGGAATGGCGGCGTACTCGGTCAGCAAGCGCCTGCGGGAATTGGGGATTCGCATGGCGCTCGGCGCGCAGCGCAAGGAAGTACTGAAGGCGGCGTTAGGACGCGCCGTAAAAGTGCTAGCGGTTGGTTCCGCAGCGGGATTGCTCCTGGGAATTCTGGCGAGCCGGGTGCTCGCTTCCATCGTATACCAGGCCAGTTCGCGCGATCCTCTGGTGTTAGCTGTTGTTGTTCTCGCGATGGGTTTGCTCGGATTACTGGCTACGTGGATTCCAGCGCAACGCGCCCTTTCAATCGATCCTGCGATACTGCTCCGCGAGGAGTGAATGTGCTTTACAGAGAGGCTAATCGTCGGACTTCACCTCCGCGAATTCTGCGTCGCGGCGTTATCCTCTCTTTCTGCTCATCCCAAATCGGTATAGAATCCTCCAAATCTCCCGGGCCCTTCCAATTTCTGGCCTCGTCCGCGTGGAGGAACAATGGTCACTACCATCATGCCGAACGTGCCGGTGTCCAAGACTCGGCCGGGCCGCCGTTACGACAATCTCTTCATTTCCGGCATGGTATCGCTGCTTTTGGGTTACCGGACATTGAGACCATCCCTCCGGCAGGCATTGCCCTTTACATACTCAGTGGGTCCAAGGCGGCGGTTCTGCGAGAGGGATGTACTCCGGGCGAAACCGTAGGCGAATTCCTTTGTATCTGTCCTTTGCTTCGTTCGCCAGTTTAACTTTAAGCGTGTGACGTTTCCCGTCGATCGCAGGCGGAATGAATCCCAGTTCATACCGAAAGTGCAACTGCATTAGAATCGCCTCTAACGCTGCGGAATAGCCCACTGGCGGCGCGGCAAAAAACTGGCCTCCGGTTTGATCTGCCATGTAATGCATGATTTGTCCCTGCTCGTGTTGAAGTTTCGGTAAGCCCGGGAAGCTGTCGTCTTTGATGCCAAATACAATCCCCGAAGTCTCCAGGAAATCGTCAACTAGCTCATTCAGGTCCGAGAGGGGTTGGCCGGTATAGTCGGCGTCTAGAAAGACCACAACGGGCAGCGGCTGCGAATTTCTGCGCTGCGCGTCCTGAATAATGAGCCGCACCAGTCGGCAGAACATTGTCTCTCCGATCATGTTCGTTTTATCGGGGCCCCGTCCAGCGTGAAACGGAATAGGCTTGATCGTTTCGACCAGAGCACGAATCGGACGGTCGCGATCTTCTGTCGGATACAGATCGAACCGCGCTTCGCCGTTATCGCACCAATGGGCGACGCCTACGGTGTCACGTTTGTCGAGATCATTGAGCGCGCGGCGGAACAATGATTCTTTCCCTACAAACTGCGCCGATCCTCCAGTTTTGCCCTGCTCGTTGCAGAGAACGACAAGCCAGAGAATAACGGACCTGGTATCGAGTCGTGCTCCGGCTTCGAACGAAATAATAGGTACCTCGAGCCCATTGTCGTAAATCTGAAAATCTTCTTTTTTGAAGTCTCGGACAGGCAGCCCACTTTTGGGGTCCTGGCTGATGACATCGATGAGAACTAGCGAGGATTGCACTCGAATTGCCGCCCCTTCCGCGGAGGCAGGGGCCTGCTGAGGAGCAATCGAGATTGATGTGCAGGCGGCAAGGAAGCAAATCGACGCAGCTCCCCGGGCAACGCGCTGTTTCATAAAGCTGAGTTTACTCCGTTCTATTCTGACCTAGCAGTGACTGACAAACGCCATAATTGGACGAGTGGAATTTTGGCCGAATTTCACTTGTCCGGCAGCGTTTATCTGGCACTTAGGTCGTGGTACGCCTCCGATGACTTGTTATTTCTCAGATCTGCGGCGCACAATATGAGAAGTGATAACCTGAAGTTGAATGCCGAATCCGTGCGGATCGTCATCAAATTACCTTCCGTCCAGATCTGGATGGTGCTCTGCGGCTTGGCGCTGTTTACACGTCCTGCGACATCCGCTGCCCAATTAGGTCCCGACACCCGCCCCACCAAAGGCAGCTCGGTCATTGTCTCTCCGAAAGCCGTGAAGGAAACTGAGAAGGCGCTTCGCGCTTTGCAGCAAAACAAACTTGAGGATGCGCAGCAGTATTTGGCGCGCGCTCTGGCGGCCGATCCCAACTTTGCCGACGGCAACTATCTCATGGGCCTGTTGCTGCTGCGCCGCAAAGAGTCAGGAAGAGCTGTTGCCTATCTGCAAAAGTCCCTGGAAGTCTCCCCGAACCACACCGCCGCCTTGCTCGCCCTGGGCGAGGCCGAGTCTCTTGAGCACGACTACGCAAACGCCATCGCATCGCTCGAAAAATTCCTTCGCGAGCAGCCGCGCAGCCCGCAAGCACCTGCCACGCAAAAGTACATCGACGCCATGCACAAGCTCCTTCAGCAAGAGCCTTCGGGTGCCGACAGTTCCGAAACGCAGGTCGGCACCGCCGGAGACGCCGATTCCGCCCTGCCTCCCTTTCCCGAAGTCGCGCCCACTACTGATGTCAACTGGGCACCCCCAGACGTGGACGCCGAGAAACTCGATCTGGACCTCTCGGCAAGTTGCCAGCTCGGAGAGGTCATGCAATCCGCGAGCCGACGCATCCAGGAGCTCGTCCAGAACGTGGACCATTTCACTGCGACCGAGAACATCGAGCAGTTCGAGCTCAGCCCGATGGGTTTGGAGACCTCGCGCGAAACCCGGAAATTCGGCTATGTCGTGGAAATGCGCCAGGTGGGTAAGAGCGATCTCGATGTGCAGGAATACCGCAACGGCTGGGTGCCAACGGAAAAAATCCGCGGCTATCCGCTCCGCACGGAGTTCCCCGGAAACATCGCCACCGTCGGCCTACCCGCGCTCGCGTTGATTTTTCACCCTGACTTGCAGGCCAGATACGACTTCGCGTGCGAGGGTCGCGGCTCTTGGCAAGGACGGGCGGCGTGGGTCGTACGCTTTCAGCAACGACCCGGTCAGATCAATTCTATGCTCACTTATCACGTGGGCAGCCGATCCATTGCCGTAGGGCTTAAAGGACTCGCCTGGATTGACACGGAAAGTTCACAGATCCTCGCTATGGAGTCCGACATTTTGCGCCCCGTTCCTGAGGTTCAGCTTTTCCGGGACCACCAGTTCATTGAATACGGCCCAGTGCGTTTCCGGAGCAAGCCCCTGCAACTGTGGCTGCCCAAGAGCGCCGACTGGTATTGTTCCCTGGAGGGCCATCGCTTTCACCGCCGCCACACCTTCAGCCAATTCCTGCTCTTCTCCGTGGACGACAAACAAAAAATCAGCGAGCCCAACGAAGTTGCTGACCTCGCGGAGCAAGACTCCTCCCTTCAAGAATCTTCTTTGGCTCGACCATCCGCAGAGGCTCCAGAGCCCTCTGCCGTTCCAGACACGACTGTCGCGTCGTCCTCGGCCACATCACAATCTGCGACGGTTCCAGAAGTGAAAGACCCGAAGAACGCACCGAAGCCCACCATTTTGACCTGGGATCCGCCTTATGTGGACGCGCACCTTCCATCTGGAGGCGTGACGCCCGCCTGTGTGCTTTCCACCGTACTGGAACAAGCCGGAACGCGTGCGCTCGAGTTGGTGACCAACCTGCAAAACTTTACGGCGGAGGAAAGGATTGAATACCGTTCGCTGGGCAATGCGTATCAACTAGGTTCCGGCGTGGGCTCGTTCGATTACACCGCAGCTTTCGAACAGAGTAAGAATGGGTTCATAGTACAAGAGGATCGCAAGCCAGAAAAGGGGAGTTTTACATTTCCGGCCGCTACGCAAGACGTGGGACTACCGGAAATAGCCCTAATGTTTCTACCGAACCTTCAAAGCCTCTACGAGATGAAATGCGAAGGGACGACGGAATGGAAGGGTCAAAGCGCGTGGGTTGTGCATTTCCGGCAGCGCACGGATCGGCAGAGTCACCTAGTATTGATCGGAGGGTATCCCGCTCTGCTCAAGGGACGCGCGTGGATTGCGCAAGATTCCGGCGAAGTGATGCACCTAGAAATAGCCTTAATGCGTGAAATACCTGAGATCAAAGTGAAGGAATGGTTCCTGTCGATCGACTACGCCCCGGTGCGCTTTCGCACGCAGAATGTGCAGGTCTGGCTGCCGCAGTCAGTCGACTCCTATGAGGATCTAGCGGTTCGACGGACCGTCATTTTGCACAAGTTCTCGAATTTTCTGCTGTTCTCCGTGCAAACTGATGAACTGATAGGAACCCCCCAAAAATCACCGAGATAGACTGGGACTTAGTCCGCACTGACCTCGTCCGACTGTCGATGGCACCACTTCATTGGGCTAACTCCCGATAAGCCCCGACTGTGTCTTCGACGCGTCACTGGTGCCAGAAACTTGTCTAGAGACAGATTTGCTGATTTGAAAGGACTCGAAACTATTGCGAAGCTCCGATTTTGGCGGAGACTCGATAGCGTCGATAGTTCGTATAGCGGTGGAAGTTGCGGTATTTTTCTTTGTTAATCTCCATGTAGACATTTACGTTGCTGGGCAGCCACAAAGGATTTGGAACGTCAGGAAGTTGCACTTCGCCGAACGTCACTTCTGTTGTCAACTGGTCGAGCTGAATTTCGCTACTCGGCGCGAGTAGATCAGTCCGCATTTTGATAATTTGTAAATTATTCTTGTCCACCACAAGATTCCCTGCGTCAGCATGTCCGCTTCTGTTCCTCCGGTTCCCCTCATCACCGTTGTGAAAGTAACTTCGCCGGGTTTCTGAGCAAACCCCAAGACATACGTCTCTCGTGAGCCGATCTTTTCCTCGCCAAGGTAGCGGAACTTCAATTGCGACTGAGCGACCGTAGAGAAACTAATACAGCTCAATGCGTACCCGGAGGTGACTAGATACCCCTTCTCCAGGCCTATTGCCCCCAGATGATTCCCGTTGTCGTCCATTCGATATTCCGCGGTTGCCCCCCATTCATAGCCGTGATGAAGAATCAAATAGTTGTCTTGAACGCGCTCTTTGGTTTTAATTTTTCCCGCTGCATTCAACCTCTCCTGTGTCACGTCTTCGTGAGCAATGAGATCACCAATGTCACGAACGAAACCGTCCACGGTCCGGCCCATCTTCTGCAGGATCATTGATAGCTCTTGCTGATCCGGTGCAGGCTGGATGGCTTGTAGTTCTGGAATGTGTTCGGTGAGTTGCGCCAGCGGCCAATCGAGGTAGGGATGTGCATTCGTATAAACTGCTCTGCTGGCGTCTGCCGGAGCCGCGCCTGGAGGGTTGTTGTCTCCGCCGGCCTTGCCGGGTTGTTCAGACCCAGCCGTAAAGTTCTCTGCGCGGGGTGGTTGCGAGTAATACCCCTGTCGAGTGCGCGCCGTTAGGCCCGG
The DNA here is from genome assembly GCA_963832615.1 of uncultured Acidobacteriota bacterium. Lineage (GTDB taxonomy): Bacteria > Acidobacteriota > Terriglobia > Acidiferrales > UBA7541 > Acidiferrum. The sequence continues at coordinate 70,179 of CAWHVA010000027.1, read as the reverse complement.
CTTTGCAACATGGACTTCCAGCCTTTGGTATTCATTAGGCCGGTCGCTGATGGGCGGATCGAAGGAGAGCTCGTAGTATGCGTCCGCATCGGCAACGCACTTTCGAAGAGCTGAGGCAATGTCATTGCCGGGATGAAGGGCCGAGCCGCCGCTCTGCGTGGCGATTGTCTCCAGCGCCAAATCTCCCGGTCCGACGTCACTCGGCTTGTACGCTCCCGCCACGTAGACCTCCCGGTCGGGAGGCCGCAAGTGAGAAGTGGGGGGGTCTGTCAGGCCAGGTTCCGTGTCACTGGTGGCAGAAGGGTCGACACTGTAGACCGTGATCTGGCCTTCCCAGAGCTGCGCCGAGACCTCGACAATGTTTCCGAAGACTTTTCTTACTCTCGAAGCTTTGCGTCACGCGTGTTCTCTAAGCCGGCCAGCGGCGGCCAACCGGGAGAGACCCAAATCATGAGCTTGCGCCCCGGCCTATCGCGCTCGCGCGCCAGGAGCTCCGCAAATGCTTGAAATCGCGACGCCGACCGCGGCAGAGCGGGGGGAGATCGCTTCCAGATTTCACTGAGTTCGGCGCTGATAGCGTTTCCGTTTGTTGAGAAGTCTTCTTGAAACCGGAGTTCTTTTTCAGTAAGGATCGCGACCGCGGTTGGATAGGCCAGAAGGCCCCCCTCGGACTTTAGGAATCTTCTAATTTCTTCAAACGTGATGGCCGCCTTACGAGAGCCGATGTTCATGGCATCGAGAACTAAGATCACCTCGATGTGGGCCTGCCGCCCATCAACAGCCTCGAACGAAGTGATGGTCTGCGGCACGTTGTTATCCAAAATGGTGAAGTCTTGCTGCTGAAGACCGCTCACAGGCATGCCAGATTTAGCACTAACTGCCACGTCCAGATGGATTTCGTCGTCGCCGGGAAAGGTTAGCGAGTGCTCCTGGCGAGCTGAAATTTGAGGGGTGCACAGAAAGGGGACCAGAAGAAAAAGGCCGAGACGCGAGTTGATGAACATGCGCTCCCCCTTACCAACCCTGGATCTTGCATCCGCTCGCATACTTACAGTTGGCGAACCTTCGACTCTCTGCGGCATCTACGGAGACGCGGGGCCTGCGTGATCTGGCGGGCGTCGAATTAATTGTGGGACTCGCGTCTCCGTTGCCGGTGCGGCGTCGATTGTGTTGCGGTCCAGATCAGCTGCGCCAATCCGGCCGCTGTCTTGGTCTTCGATCACCACGCGCACACCTTTGGCCTTGCGGGGAACCCGAATGGTGAGCTGGAAACGCGACACCACTTTTGGCAGCCGACTCGGATCCTCTGTGGCTGATAACAAAGTCGCTCCCTGCGTTCTTGAAGCCAGAATGGTTCTGTCTTCATTGAGACTCGCCGCTACGACAATCAGGTTGGCGGCGTCTTTGCCGTCTTTTGTGGGCAGGAAGGTAAGGTTCTTCGATTTCAATTGCACCGTGAACTCCGCAGTCTGACTGTCCGGGTGCCGCACGACGCCGGATAGGCTGACGTCCAACGCATTGAACGGGATGGTGGACTGGACGGCCTCGGCAAGCTTCATCATCTTCTGCTGTCGCCGGTCGAGGGGCGCATTCCTATCTGGAGCAAAATAGCCTGCCTTAGTGACAGCGCGGAGACTCGGATCGCGGAGAGCAACGCGAATGCGGCGGAACTTGCCGTTGGGGTCGACGTTCTGGGGTTGGTATGTAAGGGTGTAGTACTCCGCGCCTATGCGTTCGGACTGTTTGATTTCCATGTCGACGTCGTTGCGGTTGAAAAACAGCTTGCCTCCGGTCTCGTTCACGAATACGCCGAAGTTGACGTCGCCCGCAAACGGATCGTCTTCACCGATTTCGACGCCCGCCTGCTCGGCGCTAAACGAGATGGTGTTACCCCGAACTGGCAGTCCTGGGTAAATCACAAAAAGGCTGATTCGCGCGTCAACCAGCATGTTGGTTGTGGAATGCACATATTGCTTCAGCTCGTACTCGAACTTGGGAGGGAAAACAACCGGGTCCAAATAGACGTTAGGGCCGCCATGTCCAACCCACACGATATTTTTTCGTCCAGGGACGCCCTTGTTCTGGAGGGCAATTTGCTGCAGGGCGTCGAGCGATTGACCGAACCGCTCCCAGAAGAATGCCCCGTTCATGTGCTTGAAGGGCAGTGCGGCCGAGAGATGACTCAGAGCGTTCAGCAGGTCTGTTGTGCTTCGCGTGAAGCTTTGCAGCACTTCAAGAGATTCGTTGCCGATCACGATCATTTCCGTGGGAGATGCCAATTGCAGCGACTGCGACTTCAGAAACTGCCGCACTTCATAACGTATGTACGCAAAATCCTCAAAATCGGAGTTCAAGAGGTCGAGCACCAAGATGGTGACCGGAGCCTTCCCGTCCGGGTTGCTGTCTCCGGACGCTGGTGCGATGACATGGGTCTCCGGAGCCTCGAAGGAGAAGATGGGCTGCGGTTCCTTGTCCTCGGTGATGGTAAAGTCGTCTTTCGTTAGTCCGCTCACCACTGGACGTCCCTTCTTGTCCAGCACGGTCACATCCAGAAAGACCAAGGCTGAGGTCACTTGAATTTTGGGCTCCCCGGAGGGACTTTGTTGCCCTTGGGCGCTCAGTTTGTGAACGGAGATGACAGTCAACAGAATAGCCGGGCACAGAAACACCGGAAAGAGCTTCATGAGAGGCCTCGGACGGAGTTCGCCAACGCGGGAATAATGGCTGGTCCGGGCCGGGTCATTTGGATTCCTCGGGTGTGTGTTGCCACACCAACTCCTATACTGTGGGATGGATTTCGCATTCGAGGAGTTTCAAAAAATATGCTAGCAGAGCGACCGCCATTGACTCGATTCCTTTGCGTCTGAACAGGGCTCGCTCCAAGTAACGCGCCGCTGCAGGCGACAAGCCTCAGTCTGCTTCCTGTGCGGCTGTGATTCAACGGCGGCCGTGAAACAGTTGGTCAAAGCGAAAGCTTCTAGCGCAATTTCGAAAGATCAAATTTCGCGATGACGTTCTGTCCATCCGGCGTGATGACCTCGAAAACCGTTTCTTCGGACTTTACTTCTTTCGCGTCGTACTCCAGGTCGACCACGGCGCCCAGATATCCACCGTCGTCATAGATAGGTGTCCCCTTGGCGGAGCGCGGTTTGATCGTTTCTTTTTCCTGATGCAGTTCAAACTGGAAATCCCGCCAGAAGCCATCTGTTCGGAGGGCATACACCTGTTGGGTTGCAGAATTTTTCTTGGGTTGGACGCTTTGCGCGGCGAGATACGTGGGCGTGAATAAAATTCGCACGCTCGCCGGAATCACGTCTCCACTGGCGCGGTAATCCTCCGCAGCCTGTTGCGCGCTGTAGCCGACGGAATTGCGCCAGGAGCTGAAGACGACTTGCGCGTACGGCGTGTAGAGTGAAATGTCAGCGATGTACGGTCCATGCTCCGGAATCGCCAGATGCTTGATATAAGCTTCCAGAAATTCGCTGGTTTTTTGATCGCCGCGCCGGCCGAGGAAATAGGCTTCGCGAACGGCCTGGGAGTCCAGTTGTGTATCGTAGGAATCGGCCGGTACAGCCAACGCCAGGTACAGACCCGTGACCAAGAGGACGGAGAGAAAACGAGTCACAATGCACCCACGAAACTCCAAATAATTATCTAAGCAACAATGATCTCCATCGAGATGGGCACGCCGAATCGTTTGACGCGCCCGGGATTACCGAATAAATCCAATGCTAGTGGTGGCCGCCTCCACCTCCCCCGCCGTGGAACCCACCCCCTCCACCGTCACGGAATCCCCCACCACCATGAAAACCGCTGGCGCGAGAACTGCCGCCGCGGAATCCGCCTGCAAATCGTCCTCCTCCACAACGCGGCCCATAGTGGACGCCGCGACCGCAGTTGGCAGGGAGTCCATAGCGTGCACCGTAGCCAAAAGAGCCGTTGTACGCGCCGAAGCGATGGAAGTAATGGCTGCCATAAAACGGAGCGTAACCAGCGCACCAGCGGTCGAGTATCTAATGATGTCCGCCGCCACCACCGCCGCCGTGAAAGCCGCCACCGCCGCCGTGAAAGCCGCCACCACCACCGCCGTGAAAGCCGCCGCCACCACGGAAGCCGCCGCTGCGGGCGCCACCGCTGCCGCGAGCGAAGACGCCTCCTCCATAATGCGGCGCGTAGCGGACGCCACGGCCGTAATTGGCGGGCATTCCATAGTGATTGCCCCAACCCCGCTCACCGAATGTTGGATTGAAGTGGTGGTAGAAATGGCCGCCATAGTACGAACCTCGATAGGCATACCAAGGCGAACAGAAACCCCAACCGAACGGACTGTAGAAGATTCCATCGCCCGGCAAAAAAGTGTAGGCGTCGAACCAGGGATCCCAGTACCAGCCGTCGCCAAACCAGCCGTTGCCACCGTAGGAATAGTTAGGCGCAGCGTCGGCGTTGGCTTCGGCCAAGTAACCCGAGCGCAGGCTGGTCCAGCGATACAGATCTTGTGCTTCGAGGTTCTTCTTGTCGAATTTCTGGGCCTTGATCGGTTCGGACACCGCCAGATTGACCATGTGGCCAGCCTTGACGTTGACGCGGCGGTTGCCATCCTCGAGGGTAACTTTGCCGTCCAGGACGCCGACCACGTGAAGATCCGCGTTGAAATCGTAGACTCCCTCTTTCAGTAGTTCAGTCGTTTTGCCATCTTCGACAATTAACAAATCATTTTCCGGATGAATTTCAGCTACCTCTACGAGAGCCTCACCTTCGTTTACGGACATTTTCGTGTAGGTCAAAGAGGAAGACATCATGGTGGCGGAGCTATTGTCTCCCAAACGCAAGAAGACTCCGGGAGTCAGCAGAATTTCGGCTTTGCCATTTTGCGTTGTGAGGGTTTGGCCAGGATCCAGTTCGACGGTGCCAACCGACTTAGCATTGAGAGATTGCGTGCCGAGATACACCTGGCCCTCGACGTAATTCAAGGTTCCGGGCCGGGCCAGCGGGTGATCCGCCGCCTGAAGAGAAGATAAGGAAATCAGAATCAAGATTCCAAGAGCAAACGAAGTTTTCATGGTGCGCTCCCGCCAGGAACTCCATGGCTTCTGGAACACACCCACTAGCAGGCAATTGTCATGCCGTGGAGTTTGCGGAGGAGGAGGAGTGTAAGTCGTCGCGTTTGCTTAGCTTTACTGGCGCACCCGAATAGAAACACGCGAGAACCATGGCGCTTGTGCAGGATGGGCGAGCGAAATGTAAAGAAAGCGAACACCACCGCAAGGCCCCCCCTAATAAGCAGCGGTCCTAGTTAGCAGAGCACGGGAAAGGCATGGCGGAAAGGCGTGTTGCGCCGCCAGAAAGAACACCCGATAAGAAGAGGTTACTTCCGGAAAAGCGACCATGCAATCTCAGGTCGTGGAACTGATGGGCCAATCAGAATCGCGGACTACGACCAATTGAACCGACGCCATAGAGATACAGGGCGCAGGGATTGCATCGCGGTCCAATGCGTAGTGCAAAACAAGAATATCAGCCACCTTACCAGGAAGCACTGAGTCACCGCGAGCAAGGCGAACACGTCTTACTTAATACGCGGACAAAGAACAGAAATTAGCGCCGCGGCGAAAAACCAGTAGTCAAGGAGGAAGTTGTGAACGCGAGAACGGTTTTGAACACAGGAAGAATAGCAGTGATTGCTTCGCTGGTGCTGGCGTCGGCGCTAACGGCAAGCCGGACGCGAGCCGGCGACTGGGACCAATCGATCAAAGTTAACTTCAGCGGACCAGTGCAGGTGCCCGGACACGTGCTGCCAGCAGGGACGTACTGGTTTGAATTGGCGAATACGAACGACCGGGAAGTGGTGCGAATTCTGAACAAGAACCAGTCGAGGACGTACGCAATCGTGCAGACGATCAATCGAGACCGTCCGCTAACGCAGGAAGGCACGGAGGTAACCATCGCGGAGGGCCGCGGAGGAGAACCTGCCGCAGTGCTGGCGTGGTTCTATCCGGGCGATTCGACCGGGCACGAGTTTGTGTACCCTAAACAAATCGAAAAAGAGCTGGCCAAGGCGAAGCGCGATACACAAGTCTATGGTGACTGACACAGTGCCCGCCAGCACGCAAACGAGCAGGTGGGGAGCCGTCGTGCCGCCACCTGCTTTCTAATATTTATTTTAAGAATCCCTTTACTGCCTCTTCGAGGTTCTTCGTTTCACGTTTTGCTTAACGGCACATTTCGATGGCGGCGGTGCAGCTAGAAGAAGTTTGGAGCACAGATAAACCCGACGAACGCTGGCAGCGGCGAGGAAGAGACAGACCAAGGTGTTCGGCAGCCACTGCAAATGAATAAGCGTCAAGATCCAGCCCACAATTAACATTGCGAATTCTACGCCAAGAGCCAGAGTTGGAATTACCGCGACCAAGGAGTCCCATTCACTTTCGTATTGTTCGAGGCCACTTGTCCAGCTCCCGTTGACGAAAAGGAATGCAGGTATGGTGAAAACCATTAATAAAATGTCGTGGGGCTCGTCTTGTTTCCGATATAGCCAGGCGAGACCGATGTAGAAAAATCCTAACGCGAGGCCGATGGCGCAGAAATAAGCGGCCCATATTCGTGTTTTCGAATTGGTTCGCAGAGTATCGTTCACAATGCTGCCCGGGAACGTCTAGAATTAAGATAAACCAGCCAATCGTATTATTGCGCTGGCCCGCATTTTCCGCGACTCAGTCAGCAACCCGCGCGTTCGGCGTCGAAGACGTCTCATCACAGAACCAGACCTAGAACTTCGCTTCACAGCAACAAATCCTGCTCAACAAGGTGGGCTGGAAAGCAAGAAGACATCCGGCGGTGGGCGCGTGCTCTTTCTTGACATTCCGATTCAGAAACCTATCAGGCACTGACTCACAGAAGAATCATTTTTATTGGGCCGAAAGGCGCCTTGCTTAACGAAATGTCCTGATATTCTGCCGAGAACGGCTTGCGGCAAGTTGCCGATCCGGCCACTAAATCATGAGCTGATCCTGAGGCATAGTTTGGATTTTTTGCTTGGCCACTTCGGGAGTAATGCTGACCTCCGAGAAAATTAGCGGTGGCGATCACACCGATTCCGTTATAGACCGATGATGGTTAGTCGGCTCATACGGACCGCCTCCATGACGGGTTTTCGCTCTACTCCTCGATTTTGTGTTCTTCCATCTTGTTGTATAGCAAACGGCGATTGATTTGGAGGTGGTTCGCCGCTTCGGATTTGTTGCCCCCGGATTCTTTGATTGCCTTCTCGATCAATCGTTTTTCCAGTGCGGAAATCGATTTGTGAAAGGGAAGGGACAACAGATCGATTTCCAGCTGCCGGTGGTCCCGCTCGCCATTGCTATCGGCTCTCGCCGGAAAGTGCGCGGGCATCACGACGCGCCCGCGAGCCATCAGCACCGCCCGTTCGACCATATTCTCGAGTTCTCGCACATTGCCTGGATAGAAATAATTTTGAAGCATCAGGATCGCCTCGTCCGAGAAGCCGATTGCAGGCAACCCGTTCTTGTCGCTGTAAAAGCGCAAGAAATGCTCAGCCAGGGGAACAATGTCAGACCGCCGTTCGCGAAGCGGAGGAATAGGAATGCGAACGACATTCAATCGATAATAAAGGTCCTCGCGGAAGACCTTCTCGCGGACGGAAGCTTCGAGGTCCCGATTCGTGGCGGCGAGAACTCGGAAATTGCCACGAATGGTCTCGGTACCGCCGACGCGTTCAAACGTGCGTTCCTGCAAGACCCGCAGCAACTTGGACTGAAGACCTGGGGATAGTTCTCCAATTTCATCCAGAAAGATGGTGCCACTTTCCGCCATCTCAAAGCGACCGATCTTCCGAGCCGTAGCCCCAGTGAATGCGCCGCGTTCGTGGCCGAAAAGTTCCGTCTCCAGCAGATTGTCCGGCAGGGCGGCGCAATTGACAACGACGAACGGCTTATCCTTGCGCTGGCTGTAATCATGAATGGCTTCCGCCACCAATTCCTTGCCGGTACCGGATTCACCGCAAATCAAGACAGTCGAGTCCGTCTCAGCAACTTTTCCAATCATGATGAACACGTCTAACATGGTTCCACTGGAGCCAATGAGCCTCCCGGCCACAGTCGCTCGACTCGTCCCCCCTTGCGCACGCAATCGCGTAACTTCACGATTCAGGGACGAATGATCCAGGGCTCTCTCAGCGGTCAACACAATTTCATCGAGGTCGAATGGCTTCGTTACGAAATCGTAGGCACCGAGACGAATCGCCTCGATCGCGCTATGGCTCGAACCAAATGCCGTAATTACGATGACGGGAATAGATGCCAAACGGGGTTCGCCGCGCAGGTGTTGCAGAAACTTCTCGCCCCCCATCTGCCGCATTCTCCAATCACTGAAGATAAGGTCCGGCGTTGCGTCGCGGAGAAGCTCGACGGCTGTCGCGCCGTCGTCAGCTTCCAAAATGGAATAACCGCGCGCGCTGAGGATTTCAGCAAGCGTCTTCCGTAGATTTGCCTCGTCGTCGACGATGAGAATCGCAGCGCTCATTGGTCTCGGTTTCTCGTAAGCGTCTTTTACCCGGCTAAACTTGACCCGCAGGAATCGTGATCTTCACACTGGTTCCACGACCCTCCTCGCTCTCCAGGTGAATATCTCCTCCGTGAGCCTGGACGAGTTCATGACAGATGGACAAACCGAGGCCCGTCCCGGAGGGCTTGGTAGTAAAGAAGGGATCGAACACATGACCGGCGACGGAGGAATGCATGCCCTTTCCCGTATCTCGAAACTCGATACACACTCCCTTTCCGTTTGCAGCCATCTTGCTTTGCGGCGCGAGTGTGACAGAAAGAGTTCCACCTCCTTCGGACATTGCCTCTAGGGCATTCTGTATCACGTTGTCGAAGACCTGCGCCATGCGATCCTTGTCCAGCTGTATGGGCACCTCGTTATGTGGCAGGTTGGCGTGGATCGTGACCCCACACTTTAGGGCCCAATCCCGGAAGGATGCCATCCGCTCTTCCACCAGGTTTGGCAAATCCGCAGGCGCCAGGCGGAGTTGAACGGGCCGGGCAAACCCGAGCAAGCGGTTGACCATGTCGTTCAGACGTTCGATCTCTTGGAGCGCAACGGAGCATGATTCTTTGACGTGCGGGTTGTCAGCGTCACGCCGGCACATTTGCACTCTGAGTCGAATTGTCGCCAGCGGATTCCGCACTTCGTGCGCGACGCCTGCGACCAATCTGCCCAGACTCGCAAGCCGCTCGGTGTGCCGCAACTGGCTCTCGATTTGCTTCTCCCGCTCAAGTTTCTCGTTGAGCGTTATTCCCAAGCGATTGATCGCCTGGAGGATACGTTGAATTTCCTCGGGATCACTTTCGGATTCAATTTGCGAAGCCAGGTTTCTTTCCAGACTCTGCAATCCCCCTTCGATCTTGCGAACGCCTCCTTGCAGGTTGTGAAGAACCAACAGAGTCAACAAGACACTGGCGAGAGCCGCGGTGCCCAGAGCGGCCGTAATCAAGTACGCCCGAAAACGATTGGTTCCTGGAAGTTCGGGGAGCCGTTTGGTGGTCCAAGCGCTTCCTACAACGGAATATCCATCGCGAATGGGGACCGCTTCAATCAAAAACACTCTGGGGCCATTGGGGATTACTTGCTCCGCCGACTGACGCGCTGCCACGGCGTTTCGAGCAACCTGAAGGATGGCTTGCTGTTCGTTTACGGAGGCATTGTCACTTTTTTTCGAACCCTCGTAGGTTGTCAAGGAGTTCCCGAGAAGCGTGTCTGCTGTTTTTGAGTAGAACCCCCCGCTGACGCCGTCGACATTTTCCAGCACGACGCGACTTAATAACGCGAATACTTCGCGTGAAGCCGCTGTCCCCGGATTGTTCAGAGGTGGCGGTTCGTCGCTCTGCCGGGAAAACTCAGCTTTGTCGTCATATTCGCGCGCCAGGTTCTGGGTCGTCGCGATTAGGCGCTTTTTCTCAGCACTTAGGACGGCAGATTTTGTATACCGGAGAGTTCCAAACGTCGCGGAAAGAACTGCAAGAAACAGAATAAAGACGAGCGTCCCCAGAAGCGTAATCTGCCAGCGAAAGCTCAATCGCGAGAGTGGTAGTCTCGACGGCAGGGTGTCACCCCTTTCCACTCGGTCTATCATAGCAATTCCATTGGAGAGTGGTCTGCGACTCCTGCGAACTAGGGTTGCGGCGACTGTTCGGCACCGATCACGCGAAGATGAAGCGCGTGCGCGACGTACCAATTCCGGCAGATATGTTCGGCGGAATGCGCGGCGGAGTGGGCTGCTTGCACGAGTTCGCTGGCATCCTCCAAGGACCCACTGCGATACATGCGCCGCGTCTGCTGGTAGAAGGCATCGCCCCACGAAGCAATCCTCCTCACCTGTGTGCGGTCTTCCAGCGGCAGTGTCCCGTTTTCTAGGAGCCAATGAAGCCGGGAGAGAACGGATTCGACTTTGTCGAGACCATCCTGTACGTAAACTGACTCACCACCAGTGGTTGGATGTTCGGGAGGAGGCGGAACCATGGTTGGACAACTCGTGTCCGAGCGAAGCGTTCTGGAGATAACAATTTCGACGACGCGCGAAAGACACTGACAAGCCGCCGCGAATTCCCGCGCTCCCTCGAAATCTTTAACAGCGTAGCGCGCGAGCGCCTGCTCATAGGTGTGCTTGGCTTCGTCTAGGAATTGACCTATACCGGGCACGTGCAGCTTCACAATGTGGAGATAGGCGAGAATTGCCTGGATGCGGTGCAGTCCATCGTAGGCGCGTTCAATTCCGGTGGTCGCGTCACTCGTCGTAGCGCGGGCCAGGACTGCGTTGGGCGCCGAGGGATTTTGATCGGAGGAGAGCGCGGACTGCTCAGAGTGGGAAGCTATTCCTCTCAGATAAAACGCGATACTGTCGGCGGCTCTGTCCGCCTGTGAGCCTGCTCCCCCATGGCGTTCGGGATCCACGATTCTGAGGTGGGCCAGGGATGCCACCGTATGGGGGGCGCCACCCGACTGCATCCCTGGTTTGCCTAGGCACTCGGGCGCCGGCAAACTCGCGGATTGTTTCGAATCGAGATTGGTAACCAGTGCTGCCAGCAAGTATTCCTCCCCAGTGGCATCCCTTCGAAGGTCACCGTGAACTTCGACTCGGGAACCGGCCGTCACGGTGTCTGTGACCGCACCGACATTCGCCTGCGATATCCAAAACCGAATTTCTTGTCCGCGACCCAGCACGAATCCCTTCAGAATTCCGCTTGTGTCGTACAAGAACTTGGAGACTTTTCCATCGACAGATTGCATTTCATCCTCCGATCAAACCCCTGTTCGAAGTGAAGGCGTAGCGTGATGCGGCACGCACTGTAGGAGCAATCGGGCTTGATTTGCGTACTCCACGGTATTGCCTGAGCAAATGAATGGTCCTCAAAGTTCGAATGGCATTTAGCCGCTTAAAGTTGAGCTGCCGAGGCTAGCGACAATCTGACGGCTACGCTGGTCAAAGACGATGTATTCACCGCGCGACTGACCTATGAGTTCCTCGATACGTACCTTGGCTTCTCCGAGATCGTAAGCCGCTTCGACCCAAACCAGAGCGAGCCCTTCCTTTTTGAGAATGTCGTAGGTGGGGCTGTGCATCTAGGGAGGCTCCGATCTGTCCACACGGCGAGAGCGACGTTTCTTTTGTTTCGCAGGTTCGGCGGAGCGAATGCAACCTGGGTTCGCGTGTCACGCAAAAAACATGAAGTACGCAGCACTCAACCCAAAAAACAGGATGAACCGGACTACGCTCGCCGCAGAGACTGTTGTCGGCATCGGTTGTTGCCCTGACCTGTCATTTCGCGCTGTTCTACAGCTTCAAAGAGTGAAACTCTTTGTGGCCAATGGGCAACTAGCAAGCGCAATTCCAGATTCTGGCGACACGCAACACTCATACTAAGTCCTTGCGGTTGTGCAACAAAGAAGGCACGGGTGTCGGTCAGGTGGATCTTGCTCGACGCCAAAGCGTGCAGAGAGCGAACGGCACCTGTGAAGAAACCGAACAACCGTCACGAGGGATCGGGCGAGACCTCGTGCGCCGCCGCGGGGCATCGAGGGTGTGAAGAAGTAGCACATTGCTTGTGAACAAAGCGAACGGTGGAACCGAAATTACACACGACATCGTTCGGCTTGAATCGAGCCAGGATGCGGTTACGGACTCGCTCCGGGGACTCGCTTCTTCAGCTAATGACCTTAGTTCGTGGAGTTTAGGCGAATAGTCGACTCACCTGGCCCAGGTGGTTTGAATCCATTCAAACGGAAGGGAAATTTGCCGTAATTCTGAATTGAGTTGGAATCGGAACTGCTTCCGAACAGTCGGCTCATGCAAAGCGCTGGGAGATACCGTGTATGGGAACGATTGCGTTGAACTACTCAAAACCTGGTTCTCTTTTCGGTCTGGCAACAGGGAGAGAGTCTGTAGCCTGCATTCAACGCTTTGCCCCCTGCGAGCCGCCACTCCAGAGCACCGTATCGCGGTTGGGTCAACCGGGAACGATACGAAGAGGCGTTACTGGGCAGTCTGTCCTCGACGTTTTGCCGTCTGAATCGATTCCCAGGGGGCACACACAACCATAGTAATCTCTTCCTTTGATTGTTTCCTCTCTTCGAAGATGACTGGGCCCCGGACATGGCAATTACCGCCACGGTCCTTAGAATGTGTAACTTTGAAGAAGAAGAAGAGTGCACGAGGGTGCGACAGCTTTGGAATGTGCCATGAATCGGACTCCGGTTCGTGACGATAGCCGGCGCAAGAATTTTCGTTGTAATTGGAAGACCTTATCGATTCGAAGCCAGCCGTCCTGTCGGCAACAAGCCTTGAGGTCAAGGCAGGCTCGAAGTCGATGGAGAGCATCCCCATTGTTCGCATTTCGCAGCATACTGGCTACGAACGTCTGCGGAAGACGGCAAATTTTTGAAGACGGAGGCTTGTAGTTTGTGTCCGGAGCATCTTGGGCTGATTCGATGACATTCGCCAGCCGATTCCGACCGGAGTGAGACTTTAATCTATGCCGACGTTTTCGTTACGACATCCGTACTTCATCATTGTTCTTTGCCTGTTTATCTGCGTCCTCGGCATAACCAGCATCATCCAGATGCCGGTGGACATGTTTCCTCCGATCAACATTCCCGTTGTCCTGGTCGCCACGTTTTATAACGGCATGCCGCCGGAGCAAATTGAGGCAGACGTCACCGACACCTTCGAACGGTTCTTTACATTGGGCAGCGGAATCGACCACATGGAGTCTCGTTCGATGTCGGGCGTTAGTCTGATCAAAATCTATTTTCAGCCTGGCTCGAACGCCAACGCCGATGTGACGCAGATCTCCAACCTGGCAATGGCTGACCTGCGCCGGTTGCCCGAGGGAACTCTGCCACCGGTGGTGATGAAGACGGACGCATCGAACCTCCCGGTTTGCCTCTTGACCGTCGAGGGCCAGGGCTTAAACGAAACCCAACTGCACGACTATCTCCAGTATCAGATTCGGAATCAGATCGCCAATGTTCCCGGCGCAACCGTTCCTCCGCCGTATGGCGGCAGGTATCGGCAAATCATGGTGTACGTCGACCCACGTAAACTGCAGGCTCACAACCTGAGCCCCATGGATGTCGTACGCGCCACGAACGAATCGAACTTGATTCTGCCTGCAGGTGATCTCCGCCTAGGTCTGACGGATCAGAATATTTACACCAACGCGCAGATTCCGAACGCGACGGCCTTGAATGGAATCCCGTTGAAAACCGAAGGACAGAAGTCGGTGTTCATCTCGGATGTGGGGAATGCCGTGGACGGTTCCTACCTGCAATACAACGTCGTCCGCGTGAATGGCCAGAACTCGGTTTACGTGCCGATCCAGAAGCAGGGGGGTGACACGAACACAATTGCCGTCGTGAGCGGGATTCGCAAGGCGATACAAACGCTTCGCGATATTCCTGCCCAGCTCAAGACGCACGTGGTGTTTGACCAGTCTGTGTTCGTGAAGGAAGCGATCTCGACGGTGATGCGCGAAGGCGGCGTGGGGATTCTTCTAACTGCCGTGATGATCTTGGTTTTCCTGGGAAGTCTCCGGGCAACGGCGGCGGTGTTTCTTTCGATTCCTCTTTCGGTGATGATCGCCTTCTTTATCCTCCATATCGCCGGCAAATCCATCGACAGCATGGTCCTCAGCGGCTTGGCACTCGCCTTCTCCCGGCTCATCGACGATTCCGTTGTGGTCCTCGAAAATGTTTTCCGCCACGTCGAACTGGGCGAGGAACCCCATGTTGCCGCTGTTCGCGGGGCCAACGAGGTGGCTCTTGCGGTGCTCGCCATCATGCTGGTCGCCGTCGTCGTATTCTTTCCGGTAACGTTTCTCTTTGGCGTGAGCAAGTATTTATTCACTGCTCTCGCGCTGGGTGTCGTTCTCGCTCTCTTTGCCTCTTATTTCTGCGCCGTCACCGTCGTGCCCCTCTATTGCGCCTACGTTCTCAAATCGGTTCCCCACGGTACGCAACCCGGCAAGAAATCTTGGGGTGCGAGATTCCACGCCGGCTTCAATGCGAAATTTGACAAGATGCTCGACGTTTATGAACGCTGGGTCAGCAAGACCCTCGACCATCCACGCGAAGCTCTCTTTGGATTCGTCGGATTGTTCCTGCTGAGTTTCCTGCTCCTCCCCTTCGTGGGGGTTTCTTTCTTTCCCCGCACGGATGCGGGGCAATTTGTAATCAATGTGAAAGCTCCCACTGGAACCCGAGTGGAATTGACGGAGAAGTACGTTGAGCGGGTGGAAGCAATTGTCAGGCAGGTTGTCAAACCTCAAGACCTAGACACCGTTGTTTCGAACATCGGGGTCATGGCGGATCTCTCCGCCCTCTTTACTCCGAATTCTGCAATGCATACCGCCTTCGTTCAAGTCGGCCTCAAGGAAGATCACAAGGTCGGCAGTTTTGTATACATGGATCAAGTCCGCAAGCGCATCTCGACCGAACTGCCGGAACTCCGCACCTACTTCCAATCCGGCGGATTGGTGGACTCCGTACTCAACCAGGGAATGCCTGCACCCATCGACGTGCAGGTGAGCGGCATGAACCTGCGCGAGAGCGCTGGTATCGCGCAAGATCTCGCGCGGCAGATCAAAGCGCTTCCCAGCGTCTCGGATGTTTATGTCCCGCAGGATATGGACTATCCCGCGCTAAGAGTGAATGTCAATCGCGTGCGTGCGGCGGAACTCGGGCTCGATCCCAAGGAAGTGATCAGCAACGTCATTACCTCGCTCACTTCGGACGTTATGATCGCTCCGAGCTATTGGGTCGACCCCAAGAACGGTAACAACTATTTCGTTACTGTCCAGTATCCGGAAAACGAAGTAAAGTCGATCGAAGACCTTAAGACCATGCCCCTGCGAGCTCCCGATCGCAAGGCTCCGACCTATCTCGACGAGGTCGCTAGCATCACACCCGCTCTCACGCCGACGGAAGTAGATCACTACCAATTGCAGAGAACGATCGACGTCTACGTCGCTCCCACGGGCGAAGATATCGGCGGCCCGGAAAAACAAATCTCCCGGATCATCGCGCAAACCAAGCTTCCTCCGAACATCCGCGTGAACGTCCGCGGACTTGTAGTTACCATGCGTTCTTCCTTCAAGAGTTTCGGCTTGGGCTTGCTCCTCGCGGTTCTTCTGGTTTATCTGATCCTCGTCGCTCAATTCAGCTCTTTCGCGGATCCTTTTCTCATTGTGCTCGCGGTCCCCACCGGACTCATCGGCGTGATTGTCACCCTGGCTCTCACGGGCACAACTCTCAACATCCAGTCCCTCATGGGTGTGGTCATGCTGCAGGGCATGGTTGTTTCCAACAGCATTCTCATCGTGGACTTTGCCAATGTGCTGCGGGGCGAAGGACGCAACCTGCGCGATGCCGTTGTGCAAGCCTGCCGCATCCGCCTGAGGCCAATTCTGATGACCTCCCTCGCCACCGTCGTTGGATTGTTGCCCATGGCGTTCAAGATCGAGACGGGCAGCGAAGCCTACGCACCGTTGGCGCGCGCCATTATCGGCGGGCTGATGTCCTCGATTGTCCTGACGATCTTCGTAGTGCCTGCCGCATATCTGCTCATGTATCGGCGTCGAGCAGAGGCGGGCGGACTCGCTATGCCCGAGGAGGCTCATTGATGTTTCGACGACTGGCAGGTTTCGACTACAGGGGAGTTTCATGACCTCTCAACAAGTGGGCTCCATTGACTTGGAACAATTGCGTCGGCTTAGCACCTGCGTAGTGGCCAGTGCGATTGAAACTTTCCGGGTGCGATTGCCAAACTCAGGATTCGCTGACTCCAGCATCAGCTGCATTTTCAGGAATCGCTTGCCGCTGATAGGCTACGCGGCAACGGCTCGAATGCGCAGCGCGAATCCCCCGATGGTCGGCCAAGGTTACTACTATGAACGCACGGATTGGTGGAACCACATTCTCAGCCTTCCGGCGCCACGCGTTGTTGTGATCCAAGATGTGGACCACCGCCCTGGGTTGGGAGCATTCATTGGCGAGGTGAACGCAAACATCCTGTCTAGCTCTGGGATGCCTGGGACTGGTCACCAACGGATCCGTGCGCGATGTTGACCAAGTCGGGCTTACCCGCTTCCAGATGTTCGCAGGAGGTGTATCGGTGTCCCACGCTTATGCCCATGTCTTCGATTTCGGCTGCACGATTGAGGTCGGCGGCCTGAAGATTCGGCCGGGCGACCTGATTCACGGGGATCGTCATGGAGTCCAGACGATCCCGTTGGAAATTGCCGACAAGGTCCCGGCGGCCGCGCATCAAATCACGCACCGGAGACAGCATCTAATCGGTCTATGCCGGGCGACTGACTTTTCTCTCGACAAACTTCGTAAGGCAATCCGAGAACCGGACCTGAAATCATGAAAACTAGAAATCACGCGATGACAACGCCCAGCACAATTCTGAGCAATCTCAGGAGGACCAATACGGCGCGCCGACCACAAAACTGGGGCGAGGGCCTGACGAAGAGCTGGGGATCATGGGTGGTGCTCTTCGTGGCCGCGGTCCTCGTAGGGGGTTGCGGATCGGCAGGGAAGGCTAACCCCGACGAGGCTGCCAACGCACCGCACGCTGCCGTAGTGAGGGTGGTCCGAAAGGATCTATCCAGCAACTTGCAAATTGCGTCGGAACTCCTGCCTTTCCAAGAGGTCAACGTCTACGCGAAGGTGTCTGGCTATATTCAGAAGTTGTATGTGGATTGGGGAACACACGTGCGTAAGGGGCAACTTCTCGCGGTCCTCGAGATCCCCGAACTGCAGCAGCAGCTTCGAACTAGACGAGGCTGCGGTACGGCGCAGTGAGCACGATCTGACGCGCACGCGGGAGGACCTGAACCAGGCCGAATCCAAGTATGCAGTCACGGACCTGACATATAACCGACTCGCGACGGTGCTGAAGACCCGGCCCGGGTTGGTCGCTCAAGAAGAAGTGGATGTATCGCAGCGGCAAAAACCTCGAAGCCAAGGCTGGAGTTTCGGGCGCCAAAGCCGCCGTTGCGGCGGCTGAACAGGCATTGATGGTAGCTAAAGCGGGGCTTGAAAAAGACAAAGCCATGTATGCGTATTCACGCATGACGGCTCCGTTCGACGGGGTGGTGACCAGAATCGACGCGTACGGTGGCGCGCTTCTTCCTGCAGGAACCTCCTCCAACGGTGATCAAGCGCTTTGCCACCTGTCCCAGACCGATCTTCTGCGGCTGGTAATTCCGGTGCCGGAGAGAGCTGTTGGCGATGTTCATCTGGGCGAAACTGTCGCCGTGCAGATCTCGAACAATAGTCAGAAGTTGCCAGGGAAAATCGTTCGTTTCTCCGGGCAAATCGACACGCAAACGCGCACGATGCATACCGAAATTGACGTCACGAATCCGAAATACGAACTAGTTCCCGGAATGTACGCCACCGTCCAAATTCCTCTACACACCGTTCATAACGCTCTGACCGTGCCCACTCAAGCAGTTCAGACCTCCAGTGGAAGTCACGGCACCGTTCTGGTCGTGAATACCAGCTTCAAGATCGAGAAACGCGACGTCGCTCTGGGTCTGCAAACCGCGACGGACACAGAGATCGCTATCGGGACTGAAGAAAAACGAGATGGTCGTATTCGGAGAGCAGTCGCAGTACAAGCCAGGCGAACTGGTCGCGCCAAACGTTGTAACGCCCTCGGAAATGGAGTAGGAGCACCATGCCTTCTTTTTCTCTCCGGCATCCTTATTTCATCGTCGTCATATGTCTCTTCGTTTGCGTTCTGGGCCTTACCGCCTGGCTCAAATGCCGGTGGACATGTTTCCACCGATCAACATTCCCGTGGTGATGGTAGCCACCTTTTACAGCGGCATGCCTCCGCAGCAGATTGAAGCGGATATCACCGACACGTTTGAGCGGTTTTTCACGCTTGGAAGCGGAATCGACCACATGGAATCGCGTTCGATGTCCGGCGTAAGTCTGATCAAAATTTACTTTCAGCCAGGCACGGATGCCAATGCCGACGTGACTCAGATTTCCAATCTTGCGATGGCGGATTTGAGACGGCTCCCGCAGGGCACGCTTCCTCCCGTTGTAATGAGCATGGATGCCTCGAGCCTTCCCGTCTGCCTGCTGACGGTCGAAGGTCAGGGCCTGAACGAGACCCAACTCCACGACTATCTGCAATTCTCGATTCGGAATCAGATTGCCGGTGTTCCCGGAGCGACGGTTCCTCCGCCATACGGAGGCCGTTACCGGCAGATCATGGTTTACGTCGATCCGCTGAAGTTGCAGGCGCATCAACTGAGTCCCATGGATGTTGTGCGCGCCACGGACATGTCCAACTTGATTCTGCCCGCCTGGCGATGTTCGCATCGGACCTACCGACTACAACCTCTACACGAACGCGCAGGTTCCAAACGCCGAATGCCCTCAATGATATCCCTCTCAAGACCGACGGAGAAAAGTCCGTGTTTATTTCCGATGTGGGTAAAGCCGTCGATGGCTCCGCATTGCAATACAACATCGTGCGCGTGAATGGACAGAGATCTGTTTACGTCCCATTCTGAAGCAAGGCGGAGACACGAACACCATCGCGGTAGTAAATGGCATTCAACAGGCCATTAAAACGCTGCGGGACATTCCTTCGCAATTGAAGACGCATGTGGTCTTTGACCAATCCTTGTTTGTCAAACAAGCCATCTCGACGGTGCTGCGCGAGGGCGGAATCGGCCTGTGCCTGACAGCGCCTGATGATCCTGGTTTTTCTGGGCAGCCCGCGAGCGACCGCGGCTGTCTTTCTTTCCATTCCGCTTTCGGTGATGGCCACGTTCTTTTTCCTTCATGCGGGCGACGAGACCATCAACAGCATGGTTCTCAGCGGATTGGCTCTGGCGTTTTCGCGCCTGATCGACAACTCCGTCGTGGTACTGGAAAATATCTTTCGCCACATTGAGCTTGGCGAGAGCCCGGCTGTCGCTTCCGAGCGGGGCGCGAACGAAGTCGGTCTGGCGGTACTCGCCATTACATTGGTCACCGTTGTCGTATTCTTCCCGGTGACCCTCCTTTTTGGCGTAAGCAAATACCTGTTTACGGCTCTCGCGCTCGGAGTTGTGATCTCGTTGTTCGCCTCCTACTTTGTCGCTGTATCGGTTGTCCCTCTCTACTGCGCGCGAATTCTCCGCGGGATCGTGCATCATGCCGAAGGAGACACGAGAGCCAAATCCTGGGCGAGCGAGATTCCATATTTGGTTCAACGCCCGCTTTGAACAGATGCTGGCCTCCTATGATCGCTGGATCCAGAAGGCTCTCGATCGCCCCAAAGCAAGTCGTCATAGGGTTTCTCGGAGTTTTCGTCCTAAGTTTCGCCTTCTATCCCCTTGTCGGTCTCTCTTTCTTTCCGCGCACCGATGCGGGGCAATTCGTCATCAATGTCAAAGCCCCAACGGGTACCCGGCTTGGAAGTCACCGAGTCCGATGTGAAAAAGGTGGAGAACATTGTTCATCAGGTTGTGCCCGCCGCCGAACTCAATTCCGTAGTCTCCAACATCGGCGTGATGTCGGATCTTGTCGGCCTTGTCCACGCCGAACTCCGCCATGCATACCGCATTCGTTCAAGTCGGCCTGAAGGAAGAGCATCAGGTCAGCAGCTTTGCCTACATGGCGAGAGTTCGAAAAAGGGTAGCGAGCGAACTGCCTGAGTTGCGCACCTATTTTCAATCCGGAGGATTGGTGGACTCGGTCCTGAATCAGGGCATGCCGGCGCCCATCGACGTGCAGGTCAGCGGTATGGACCTGACCGCCGCCAACAAGATCGCTCTGGATTTGGCTAGGAAATTTCAGGCTCTTCCCGGAGTCTCCGACGTCTATGTTCCGCAAGACATGGACTATCCGGCGCTACAGGTCAACGTGAATCGCGAACGCGCCAGCCAACTCGGACTCAGTCCCAAAGAAGTCGTCGACAACCTCATCACAGCGCTCACCTCCGACGCTATGATTGCGCCGAGCTATTGGGTCGATCCGAAGAGTGGCAACAACTATTTCGTAACCGTCCAGTATCCCGAGAATCAGGTCAAGTCTCTCGAGGATTTGAAAGCGATGCCTCTGCGGTCTCCGCACTTGAAGCTGCCTACGTATCTCAACCAAGTCGCAGACATAACCCCCATCCTCACTCCGACGGAAGTGGATCACTACCAGTTGCAACGAACGATTGACGTATACGTGGCGCCGTCCGGCGAAGATCTGGCCACTCCGGCAAAGCAGATCTCAAAGATTATTTCCAATACCCAGCTTCCATCGAACCTGCGGATCGACATCCACGGGCTGGTGACGACCATGCAGTCCTCGTTCCGGAGTTTCGGCTTGGGGCTTTTCCTAGCGGTCTTACTCGTCTATCTGGTGCTGGTCGCCCAGTTCTCTTCTTTCGTGGATCCTTTCTTGATCGTTCTCGCGGTTCCGACGGGGCTTGTTGGCGTGATGTTGACGCTGGCGTTTACGGACACGACTCTAAACATTCAATCTTTAATGGGCATCGTTATGTTGACGGGCATGGTGGTCTCCAACAGCATTTTGATTGTCGATTTCGCGAATCGCCTTCGCATCGAAGGACGCGGCGTTCGTGACGCGGTCGCCCATTCTTGCCGCATTCGCCTGCGGCCCATCTTGATGACCTCTCTGGCCACGATCGTCGGACTGCTGCCTATGGCGTTGAAGCTGGAAACCGGAAGCGAGGCTTACGCACCATTAGCCCGCGTCATCATCGGGGGTCTGATTGCTTCGGTCCTGTTAACGATCTTTGTTGTTCCGGCCGCCTACCTATGGATCTATCAGCGCCGCGCCGATTTGCAGATGCTTGTGGCCGAGGAGGCCCAGTGAAAACGCAACTTTGTCTGCTCATTCTGGCCGCCGCCGCAACCATGTGGGCGGCATCATCTCAAGCTCAGAGCGTAGAAAAACTGACTCTGCGGGAAGCGGAGCAGACCGCTATTCAGAACCACCCGCGCATTCAGGCGGCTGTGAATTTGGCCTCGGCGGCAAAAGCGCAAGTCACGCAAGCTCGTTCCGCCTACTATCCGACGGTGTACGGGAGCCTCACCGGAGTCGGTGCTGAAAACGATAGCCGGATCGCCGCCGGAGCGCTGAACAATCCGATCATCTACGATCGTTACGCCAACGGAGTTACCGTTAGCCAGCTCGTGACGGACTTCGGTCGGACCCGTGAGCTCGTCAAGAGCTCGAACCTGCATGCGCAGGCGCAACAAGAGAGTGTTGTAACCACGCGCGCAGACGTGTTGCTGCAGGTCGACGAGTCGTACTTCGCTGCCCTGAAAGCGCAATCTGTACTGGCGGTGGCAGATGAGACGGTCAAGGCGCGCCAGCTTGCTTCCGACCAAGTTACCGAGCTGGCGAAAAACAAGATCAGGTCGGACCTGGACGTCAATTTCGCGAACGTCAACTTAGCGCAAGCCCAGCTTCTCCTGATCCAGGCCAAGAATGATCTGCAATCGTCGTTCGCCCGGCTGTCCGCTGCCTTGGGCTATTCCGACCAGCGAACCTTCCAGTTGACGGACGAACCTTTGCCTGCCGCTCCGCCGGCGAACATCGCGAGCCTAATTCAACAAGCTCTGAAGGATCGTCCCGAACTCGTCGGCCAGCGGCTCGATGTAGGTTCAGCTCAGAGCTATGCGACTGCGGAGCGCGACCTCAAGCTGCCGACGGTTTCCGCCTTGGGATCGGCTGGACTTACTGCTCCCTACAACGACGCTCCGCTTGCTCCGCGCTATGCCGCGGCGGGATTCAACGTGAACATTCCCATTTTCAACGGACATTTGTTCGGCGCCTTGCAAAGCGAAGCCAATTTTCGCGCCCAGGCCGAGAACCAATATCTTCGAGATCTTCAGAATCAGATCGTCCGCGACGTGCAAACCGCGTGGCTCAACGCCAACTCCGCCTACCAGCGCCTGTCCGTCACCGACCGGCTCCTCGAGCAAGCCAATCTGGCTCTGGATCTGGCGCAATCCCGCTACCGCCTCGGCCTTAGCTCTATTATTGAGTTCAGCCAGGCTGAATTGAATCAGACGGAGGCACGAATCGAACAGGCGAGCGCCAAGTACGACTATGACGCTCAGTATTCTTTGCTAAATTACCAGTTGGGTGCTTTGCGCTAGAAAAGGGTTCGTGAAAGTGAGGAACTCTTCCAGGAACGGCAGAAGTGTTTGTGAAT
This sequence comes from uncultured Acidobacteriota bacterium, assembly GCA_963832615.1. Lineage (GTDB taxonomy): Bacteria > Acidobacteriota > Terriglobia > Acidiferrales > UBA7541 > Acidiferrum. Next base: position 47,417 of record CAWHVA010000027.1, on the reverse strand, counting down.
GATAGAATGATAGTAACCTGCGTTCTTCGAGGCCAAAGGTTGTTACTACTGTCATGTAAAGAAAACGAACAGTTTTTGTGAAGTAAGGGAACGAAGGAACTGACTACTCAGGGGAACCTCCTAATCGCCCCGCGTGCTTTCGAGCCTCAATCCAAGCATTCTCCCGCATCGACCAAGCCGCTACACACCGGGTTGTTCTTATTTCTCTGTGGCTTACGGTCACAAGGCGACTAGACCGTGGTGAACTGTACGGGCCAACGTCTGTGGCCGTGGTGGGCAATTCGCAATGGAATCGCGCTTGCATCCCTACATTTTGTGGCTGTTAGTTCGCACACATAAAGCACAAAGGGGGGTAACTTGGGCTACGAGGGTAGTTGCGATGTAGTCCCGGAATTGCAACAAGGCGAGCCGTTACCTGTGAATATGACTGACGTGGAGCTGGATCATCTTTTCGCATCGTGCATGCCTCGACTTCGGCAGACAGCGAGGCAGATGCTGCGCAACCCGCAGGATTGCGAAGATGCGCTGCAGGAGGGACTTCTGTTGGCATTTAGAAATCTGAACCAATTCCAGGGTCGCTCCAAATTCTCCACTTGGCTGCACAGCATTGTCAGAAACGCCGCGCGAACGCATGTTCGGAAGACAAAATGCCGGCCGCAGTGTTCGTGGGAGGAGTTCTCCAATGGACGAGAGTCGACGGTCGAACGGCTTATCGTGGACCCAGGACCCGCTCCCGACGAAAAGTGCGCGCTACGGGAACGGTCTCACATTTTGCTCGAAGTCGTGCAAGAGCTGCCGTCAAAATATCACTCGGTAATGCGACTCTGCGACGTTGAAGGTGTCGAGCCAAAGGCCGCCGCTCAAAGACTGGGCATCACAGTGTCCGCAGTTAAGACCTACCTTTTCCGCGCTCGCCGGCTTGTCACCAAGAGAATTCGTGAGAGGTGCGTTCCTCGATTCAAACGATTTTCGGGCCACGATATCTCGCCGTTCCAAGGAACGCGAGTATCGGAGTCCAGTGAACAGGTTCGCGCCGTTGGCTGCCCAAAGCGCTCCGAGAGCGAGTCATGTCGCCTCCGCACAAGGGCGAGCAAGAAGACGGACCTGCAAAGAGGTAATCATGAATCCAGGAGGAAAAGACCACGTATTTGGAATAACCATGTGGCGCCTTTTGTTCGCGCTACTCTCTGCAGCGATCATCATTCAGCCTGCTAGCGCTCAACAGCGGTCGTCCCAAGAGGATCCTCAACCACCATTGGTTTGGCCCTTTCTTTACATGTCGTTGAGTGCCCCGAACACGGGTACGAACAGCGCTATCGTCGTTCCAAGCGGAACCATTTTACCGGTCCGCCTGAACACATCTTTGTCCTCCACTAAGAGCAAGCCTCGACAAGTTATCAGTGGTCGGATCATGCAGGACGTCCCCTTGCCGAATAGGCTAAAGATCCGGGAAGGTTCTGTGCTGGAGGGCCACGTCGTCGAAGTCGTTCCGGGAAACAGCACCATCGGCCCAAGAATCTCCATTCAGTTCGACAAACTGCGTTCATCTCATGAAACTATTCCTATCACTACAAGTCTTCGAGCCGTCGCCGGACCAATGGAAGTCGCTGGTGCGCAGATTCCTCAGAGCGGTGTTGGCGAGGGCGACGTATATAACTGGCTAACCACGACGCAAATCGGGGGTGACGCCAAATACGGTGTAGGTGGACCTGTCACGACACAAGAGAACGCCTCGCAGGTCGTAGGTAGCGGCGTTGACGGTGGAGTCCTAAGTCGGGTGAGTGCCAAGGAGGGAACAAAGTGTCGCGGCGCCATCGACGGCAACGACAGCCCCCAGGCTCTCTGGGTCTTCTCCTCTGATGCGTGCGGGACCTACGGACTCGAACAGATTCGTGTTGTGCATGCTGGCCGCAGTGGACCCACGGGAGTGATTGTTTTCGCTTCTGCTAGCGGCAACCTCAAGATTTCGGGCGGCGCAGGCATGCTCTTGCGAGTCAGCGCGAACACTCCATCGGTAACTCAAAACTAAACTTTCGGACCAAGAGATCAACATCAACTGGGCACGACCAAAGAGGTCATCGAGCGGACGCAACACTCGAACTAGGCGATCAATACGATGATGAACGCGACGATTCTCCTCTTGAATTCCGATCCGGTTGTGCGCTCGGTTATTCAGGAAGCGCTAGAGCACGGGGGATATTCGGTATTTGGCGACAGATGACTTGGGGACGGCCGTCGATAGGCTGAAAGAGGGCGCGCCGGATCTGCTAATAGTCCGTTCCTATGTCGAGGGTATTCCGGGCTATGACGCAGCGACATTTCTGCGCAGAAAGTGTCGGGGACTACGCGTCCTGATGTTGGGCGGCCTCATCGACGATGATCGGCTTCAATATCGGATGACGCTTGAAGGATTTGAAGTTTTCCCGAAGCCATTTACCGCAGCGGAGTTACTCGAAAAAGTGAAAGAGGTGCTCTGCAAAGCTCGTTAGGTTGCCACGCGGCCCTTCACTTCCCGAGTTGCAGACGTGCATCGATTCCTTTCTGGGAGGGCCGACGTTAAGCGCACGAAGATGAACGTTTCTCAATTTTTGGTTGGGCGCCACGCCTCGCTTAGCAAATATCGGCCTGATCTTTCGTTTTAAATAACTCAAATCCGATTTGAGTCTCAAAAGAGCGCTCTGAAGATCGGGGGAGTTCGCCAGTTTCCTAAGTCTAGTTGAGCGCTAACCGTTTCTGGTTCGCTCGTGCGAGCGTCAATCCCCTGTTACTTGCGGTCTCCTCGTGCCACACCCTGGCCTGCGTCTTTATCCAATCCTCTCAGCCATGCGTCATACTTCGGTCTCTGATCGGGGGTAAGGATGCCACGAATCTCGGCCCATGCCTGCATTCGCGTCTCCCTGATCCTGGCGTCGGTTTGTCGGTGAATTGCCTCGAACTCTACGGACAAATCACCCAGGATATGGTTCAGCTCTTGCTTCTGAAAATCGGTGAGGTTTACCTCACGGGCGAGGCCTTCAACGAAGTGAGCGTGCTTTGCCTGCAAAGTCAACGGTGCCAACGCTGAAGCGCGGACGTGAATGAACATTTTCTGTCCCGCCACTGCACCGATCGTCGCTCCGAGCAGGTAAGACCGCAACTAGCCATGAGGCTGCCTTAAACATGTGCACATCCAGCCCAATATACTTGGCATCCTTCATGAGGGCGCTCCTTGTTCTAGGCGTTGATGCGAACGATCAAAACCCCAAGACCACCGCGAAACGTCGACGGGAATTGAAATCTATCGGCAAACTGCTAGGGGAGTGACATACGAACTATGGTTTCTCATTTCGCCGGGTGTGTTCCTAATCTGTTGAAGTTTGAGTGTGAGGCGATTCTGCTTTCCCCCTTACTAACTGCCAAAAACCAGTTTTGTATCCGAGGACACCCACGACGGTGACGGCGCTCACATACGAGTCCTCTCAAGGATCATAGAGTTACGGACAGCGGATGACTGAGGTGGGCATTTGAAGGGTTCTATGAGGCCCTATCGAGACGTAGCAACCGTTGTGGGCGCGCGCGCCTTCTGCGGCAGACACTGGATGAAGGAATATTCGGGACTAGGGAAAGCGCGCAGTATGTTCTTCGTGAGCCGAGGAACCGTCGCTGTGTACTACATAACTCTGCTTGGTTTTTTCTGGGAAATGATCCCGAACGCGTGACACGACAGGGCTTGAATGCGGTCGGCCAGTCCCTGGACACCGCTTTAATGCGAGACAGCCAGGGAGTCTGGATTCTGACGGCGGCTGCATGGATTGATCGTCAGGCATTGAGGAGGAATCCAATGGAAGTGCTCGTCGAACATCTTGGCGCGGTTCAGTTCGAAATAAAAGCGCGGCAACACAAGATTGCGTGCGACCAGCCCCCAGAAAACGGCGGATTTGATGAGGGAATGACACCCCCGGAATTGCTGTTGGCGTCTTTGGGTTCTTGTGTGGGGTTCTATGCAGCGCAGTATCTGAAGAAGTACAAACTGGCGAGCGAGGGCACAAGGGTCCGCGTTACCGCCGATAAGGTCACCGACCCAGCACGAATGGATAACTTTCGGATTGAGGTGGAAATCCCATCGGCTGTCGGCGACCAACACCGAAATGGAATCGAAGAAGCGATAAATCACTGCTTGATCCACAACACGTTGCTGCATCCTCCGAAGATCGCCCTGGAAATGAAGACCGCTGTACTCATAAGCAACTAGTTATCCACTTCGTCGGAGACCTGCCAGGCCCTGATCACGCTGGTAAGTTCCCGCGAACAGGTAACCGAAACGGGCAGCGGATTTTCCGGGGTTCTCGGGCAGAAGGAAGGACGCCACGGGCCACGGAGCTGGTGCCGCGGTCACAATCGGTGCAGCAAGTTGTTGCGCTGGGACAAACTCTGGAGCGGGCGTTTGCGCTGCCGTCAGCACATGGCTACCCAGAAACACGCCGATTAGCAGAATGAAACGCTTATGCATCACCGCCTCCAGTTGCGCGGGGAAAATCCGCACAATCTCCACGGAGGAATGGGAACGACCGGCGATTGGCTCGGAAACGCTGCCCATCAAAAAACGCTTCGGGATTTGCGCCCAGGCGACCCGAGCACGATCAAATTGGCATGCCACTCTTTAGAGGTATCGATGATCATGGATTCGGATCACCTTGCTGGGTGGCCATGGTCGCTCTCATGCGGTGGGAGCGGAACGCTTCCGCGGTCCTTGTGACCACCCTTGCGCCAGCTTGGTCTCATCGTCCCAAAGGGCTTCAAGGGTCTACTCATAACCTAACAAGCTGATTCGAGACAAGACTGTCCCAAAAAGGGACAGTTGTTGGGTAGGAGTGAGCGCTTGAGCAGTCGCCGCCAGCTCGAACCTCAGTAGCTAAAGACTAACGCATTGCGGTTTTGGAATGGATCGACTGCGTGCCACCTGGGGCCACGTCAAATCATCGCTCCGCACGCAGAGATTGTTCCTTTGGTCAGGCCGAAACGAGCACTGCTATGGTCAAGTGGGAATTGAGGGATGAGTTGCCAACGTCGTAATCCGGTGGGGATGGCCGCCTCTGAAGAAGCGGTGACGTACCATGGTTGAGACAAGCAGATAGAGAATGAGCGCTAAGACGACTGCAAACAGGAAGCTTCCAATTCCGAATGAGGGCGACTTTCGTCCTGCAGGGCCCGTCCTATTCGAGTAAGTCGTCATCAGAGTTGCCTCTCCGCAGGCCTCAGGCGCCTGGCATTGGACGGGCGTTTGTCATGATCCACGTCGCGGCGTTGAGATGGCAGCTTCATCTCTATGATAGGGCTGCTCTTCGTTTTTAGCCAGATTCTACGCAGAGCCCGTGCCGGGAATCGCCCGCACCCGTCGAAAAGAGATATCGATGAGCGGGTGGCAGATGTCTCCATTTTTATTGTGTCCGCGATAAAGGGGAGTCTGCACCATTTCAAATACCTACACACAAGAGCGCGCCATGACGATTCATAGCGTCGAGCTGTCGCTGAAAAGGTCGCGACGGCAGGGTTGGCAACATTTACATAGCTTTGGTGTGAAAGCTTGAACTGGAACCCACGCTTAAAGTTCCGCCGTGGAACCGTGGTCCGTTTTGTCTATCGATAAGACGGCCGCCTCCCGATTTTCTGTGAACGGAAGGTTCGGCGTCGGCCGCGCTGCGAACCTGTGACCTCCGTTCAAATTCAGTTGTTGCAGTGTACCGCACGCATACGGAAGCAGACCAAGTTCTCCTCGACCGCTTGACACTCCGGCTTGTACCACCCATCCGCGCGGCACAGAACGTCTCTCCCGCATCGCGTGAGCTTTCGTCGCAGAGCTGCGGTTCGCGCCATGGTTCAGCGCCCGATGCGACGGTGCAATTCGGATTGCTCAGGCTTGCCACATACAATCAGCAAGCAAAATTCCATGCTCGCCGGAAGTTGAGAGGGAATAACTCCTTTTGATTGTGCATCTCACGATCTCGAGCGGTGAGAGCGTCCCTGAGCCCGCAGCGGAAAACGTAAAGAAAGCGCACAGTACGTGTGAAGGGTGCGAACAGCAGACTGGCCTGTCTGAACGAGCCATTGTTTCTTAGGCGAGCTTTCAGCACCCAGAGTTTGCGTCTCGCCAGCGCAAGAGTCCTGCTGTCATGGCTTTGCGGCGCAGTGGAAGTCTCCCAGAAGTCAACCCGCGGGCCGTCGGAAAACTATACGGATAATTTCTGGAGTGGAAATGACCTTGCTCGAACCAGAGAAAGAAGCCGCGCTCACCCAGGAGGAACAGCTTGCTGCCCGAAACCAACCTCAGCTCAACTTCAGTACCGCAAGTGCTGGTGCTGGAGCCGCGTCTGTCTACGGAGGTCCGAGAGTCCAGCCTCGATGCGCTGTTCGCCGCGTGCATGCCCAAACTGGCCAGAACGGCCAGGAGACTCCCGCGCAACACCGCGGATTCCGGGGATCTTGTGCAGGATAGCTTGCTTTCTGCATTTAAGAATCTGCACCAATTTGAGGGGCGCTCGGAGTTTTCCACATGGCTGCACAGCATTGTCCGCAATAAGGCCACGATGCATCTCAGAAAAGCGTCCGCCCACCCGTGGCGCTCGATCGACGAGGAAGCCTCGGAGAACGGTGAGTGGATTTTGGAATGTAACTCCGGTTTAAGTCTGGAGGCTGAAGAACGATGTTAAAAAACGAGCGGTCGCAAATTCTTCGAGACATGCTTCTGGAGGTTTCACCAGGGCACCGCTCGGTGATTCAGCTTTGCGATATCGAGGGGCTGGATCGAAAGGATGCAGCGGCGCGGCTTGGCATGACTATTTCCGGATTGAAGACCCGGCTGCATCGCGCGCGCAAAGTGAATCACATCGAAAATACAGGAGAACTACGGAATCGACAGAAAAGCGCCGTTACCTGCTGGACAGAAGAATCCGCCGCGAACAGGTTCATCCGGCGCGACATTTTGCCGCGTGGGGCAGTTTGGCGGCGAGTATCATAGTCACAAGCGTGTGATTCGCAGGCGCTTAGGCGGCTCACAAGTGCACATGCGAGTAACAGCGGTTGGAGTATGTCATGAAACACAGAAACGAAATCAGAGGTATTACCCTAGGGATTCTGGCAGTTGCGTTCCTGCTTGCGGTTTGTCCGGCACCCCGTAGCGCTGCGAAAGAGAGAACGGCAACGGGAGATGTTGGTCTCTGTCAATTACAGCAGGGGTCCAGCACTAACGGGAAACAAGCGGAGCATCACAACCTGACGCTAGAAGTTTCCCCCGGCACAATTCTGCCGATTCGACTGAATACCTCTCTGTCCACAGCCAAGAGCAAACCAGGAGATGTGATCACCGGACGGATCATGCAGGACGTTCCCTTGGCGTTAGGCTCCCTGTTACAGGTGGGAAGCAAGGTCATCGGCCACATCGTGGATGTGAGCTCACCAACCAAGCACGCGCTGGCCAGCATCACTTTCCAGTTCGACAAGCTGATTTCTTCAGGTCAAACAATCCCCATCAAAACAAATTTAAGAGCTATTGCTGGACGCGTGACTGTCATGCAAGCGGAAGTGTCCAACGGCAATCCCCACGACTATTTTTTGCCGAGTCTAATTGGTGGTGATATTGCCTACCAATCAGAAGGAGGAGCTGTGACCGCTCCAAATGGTATGGTGGTCGGAAAGTCGGTGAAAGATGGCGTACTGGACCAGGTGCGCGCTAGTAGCCGACAAGGTAGAGACTGCCGAGGGCCCGTCGATGGCAAAGGCAGCCCGGCGGCAATGTGGTTTTTTTCGTCGGACGCCTGTGGCACCTACGATCTTCCACAGATTCGTGTCTCACACGCGGGAAGAACAGAACCCATTGGGGTGATTATCTTGATCTCCGAGAAGGGCCAATTCAACCTAGCGCGTGGTGCCGGCATGCTTTTGCGCGTCAACCAATAGGTACAGCGATTCATTCAGAACGGCGGGAGAGGTAGCTAAGGTGAAGGACATAATCGGAACGACGCACCCCGCACAATTGTCGCTCCACTCAAGCGAAGTAAAAGCAGCGGCAGCAATATAGCTTTTCCGCGAGCAGCGTGGGTAAACCTATCGCGACGGGCCTTGCCCATTGATGTGTATTTTCGCTGAATCGTGCCGACACTTACGTATTGATCAAAATCGGCTTCTACTTGGGTGCTGACAGAGTGCGAAGCTGCAAGCGGGCTGCGCTCTCTGGCGAATACAATGGCGTGAAGGAGGTCCATTATGCCGACTGCCAGAAGTAAATCCGAAGCCGAGGCAGCACCCCCGAAGCCAGCAAACACCAACCCCCCGGACATCGCTTCTGCGTCGGTACCCGACACTCTCGCTGCGCTTCATGTTAACCCCGACACCGGACTCACGCACGCGGAGGTGGACGCCACCCGGAAGGAGCACGGCTACAACGAAGTGGCAGTGAAAAAGGAGCATCCCGTCTTCCAATTCCTTCGGAAATTCTGGGGAATCTCGGCGTGGATGCTCGAACTGATTATGATCCTGTCGGCAGTGCTGAGGAAGTTCTCGGACCTCGCTGTCGTGGGCGCGCTGCTGGTTATCAATGCCGTTTTGAGCTTTATGCAGGAGCACCGAGCTGCCGGTGTCGTTGAGGCACTGCGGCGGAAGTTACAGGTCAGCGCGCGTGTCCGGCGCGATTCGAACTGGCAGGTCATTCCCGCCCGGGAGCTAGTCCCTGGCGACATCGTTCGCGTGCGACCAGGCGACATCGTTCCGGCGGATGTAAAACTCCTCACGGGAGGCTTGACCACAGACGAGTCGGCGCTCACTGGGGAATCGAAAGACGTGGATAAAGCGCCCGGCGCAGTGCTCTCGTCGGGGTCCATTGTGAGGCGGGGTGAAGGCAATGGGGTGGTGATGCTCACCGGTGCGAAGACCTATTTTGGCCGCACCACGGAACTTGTGCAGGAAGCGCGTCCCAAGCTTCACATCGAAGCGGTTGTGTCCAAGGTCGTTCGCTGGCTTTTCGTCATTGTCGGCGCATTGATCGGCGTGGTGGTAGTGGTGTCATTGATCCGCGGCGCGCCGCTTCTTGAGATGGTTCCGCTTATGCTCGTCCTGTTGATGAGCGCGGTGCCTGTCGCCCTTCCAGTCATGTTCACAGTCAGCATGGCCGTCGGGTCGAAGGAGTTGGCGAAGCGCGGCGTACTTGTCACCCGCCTTAGCGCCTCGGAGGATGCCGCGACGGTGAATGTGCTCTGCGTAGACAAGACGGGCACAATCACGATGAACCAACTCGCCGTCACCGGCGTAATCCCGCTGGAGCACGCGACGGAAGCCGACGTGCTATTCGCCGGCGCGCTCGCGTCGCAGGAAGCCAATCAGGATCCGATTGACCTCGCCATCCTGGCTGCGGCAAAGGACCGGCATGTCTTCGACAATCTTCCCAAGGTTACGCCCGTCTCCTTCGCCCCGTTCGATGCGAAAAACCGACGGACTGAAGCCGTGGTCGAGCAGAACGGGCAACGGCTGCGCGTGATGAAAGGTGCCATGCGCACCATCGCTGCAGCCTGCGGACTTCAGCCTCCGGCAATCGAATCGTTGGAGGGGCGCGTCAGCGAATCGGCCGCGAAGGGATATCGGACGCTGGCAGTAGCGCGCGGCCCTGAAACGGGCACCCCATCATTGATCGGATTGGTGTCACTGTACGATCCGCCGCGTCCGGATGCCAAGCAACTGATCGCTGAACTCGAGGGTTTGGGCGTTCCGGTGAAGATGCTCACTGGCGACGCGCTCCCGGTAGCAATTGAGATCGGCAAGGGAGTCGGCTTACCCAACATCCGGCGCGTTGCAGACCTGAAGGCCGCAGGCGCTCTGGCCAGCAAAAAGGCCGTGGACTTATTGGGGAGCACCGATGGTTTCGCCGAGGTGTATCCGGAGGACAAATACACCGTTGTAAAGCATCTGCTTGGCCGCCGGGCACGTGACGGGCATGACAGGCGACGGCGTCAACGATGCGCCCGCGCTCCGTCAGGCCGAAGTGGGAATCGCCGTAAGCACGGCGACCGACGTAGCCAAGGGTGCCGCAAGCGTCGTCCTGACCGAACCGGGACTCACGAACATTGTCGCGCTGGTCGAGCAGGGCCGCACAATCTATCAGCGCATTCTGACGTGGATCATCAACAAGATCAGCCGAACGATCCTGAAGGCGGCCTTTGTGGCCATCGCGTTCTTGGTGACCGGTAAATTCGTTGTCTCGGCCTTTGCGATGCTGCTGCTGGTCTTCATGACGGACTTCGCGAAGATCTCCCTCGCCACCGACAACGTTCGGCCCTCCAAGAAGCCGGAAACCTGGAATATCGGAGGTTTCATTACCGTGTCCGTTGTGCTGGGCATCGCGATGATCGCTGAAACCCTCCTCCTGTTGTGGATCGGCTGGTCGTATTTCGATTTAGCGACCGACAGCAATGCCCTCTACACCTTCAGCTTCCTGATGTTGCTTTACTTCGCCGTATTCTCCGTGGTGTCCGCGCGCGAACGCCAGTGGTTCTGGGCGACGATGCCCAGCAAGACCTTTCTATCAGCCCTGGCGGCGGATGCGCTGACAGGTACTGTGCTTACGTTCGTCGGTCTTCCGGGACTCAAGCCATTGCCTTGGTGGCAAATGCTCGCGATTTTCGTCTATGCGATCGTTTCGTGTCTTATCGTCAACGACGGCCTGAAAGTCGCGATGATCAGATGGCGCGTGCTAAACGCCGTGGCCAAGAAACCGGTCGATGTGACGCCGCAGATCGCCAAACGTGCCTATGAACTGTATGAGAAGCGAGGCCGCCAGGACGGTCGAGCATCTCAGGACTGGGAACAGGCAGAGCACGAGATTAGAAAACATTAGGCGGACCGGGTGAAGATTGCGTCACCGTCCTCCGAAAAGCCAGCAGTGCTCAGCGCAACCCGCGCAGTTCGTAATACCGAAGGAAGGAAGATGAAAATCCATTCAAACGATTTCCGTGTGCGGCCCGGGAAAAAGGTTGACCTCCGGAAGTGGCCAACAATTGTGAAGCCGTTTTACAAATCGAAGAAGCGGTATCAAAAACTTCTGGAGAAACACGTCGAGGAGTTGAGCTCGCTGCAACAGCTTCACTACGCGTCCAACCACTATGCGTTGTTGCTGATTTTTCAGGGGATAGATTCCGCCGGCAAGGACGGCGCTATCCGTCATGTCATGTCCGGGGTCAACCCGCAAGGCTGCGAGGTATTCAGTTTCAAACAGCCGAGCGCCGAAGAGCTGGAACATGATTTTCTCTGGCGCACGACTTGCCATCTTCCCGAACGCGGACAGATCGGAATATTCAATCGCTCCTATTACGAGGAAGTGTTGGTCGTTCGGGTGCATCCAGAGATTCTCCGCAATGAGGGGCTTCCGGAAGAGTTGCGCGACGAGAAAAACATCTGGAACGAGCGGTATCGTTCCATCGTGGACTTGGAGGAGCATCTCCACCGGAACGGAACCCTAATCATCAAGTTCTTCCTTCACCTATCGAAGAACGAACAACGAAAGCGCTTCATCGAACGCATTGATGATACCGAGAAAAATTGGAAATTCAGCCTGTCGGACATTCACGAGAGGAAATATTGGACGGATTACATCAAGGCTTTTGAGGCTTGCCTGGGCGCGACGAGCACCCAGCATGCACCCTGGTACGTCGTTCCCGCAGATGATAAGGAGAATGCCCGTTTGATCGTGTCCCACATCGTCATCAATACGCTCATTCAACTTAAGATGGCGTATCCCAAGACAACCCCGAAACGTCGGCGGGAATTGAAATCGATCCGTAAGCTGCTAGCGAAGTAACGTACGAATTATAGTCTTATTTGACGAGGCGGTGCTTGCGGACGCGCTGAACTCTACCCGCGCTGCGGCGCTCTTACGCGTTGCACGGCGGGATTTGAAGCGGCTTTGTTTTGTTTGCGTTAGGCGCTTTGCACTTGCAGCGAAATACCCTCATGTTGCGTGCGCTTGCCCCATTCGTGATAGGGCAGTCCGACACGGACGACTTGGAACGCATTTAGAAAACCGTCCGGATGCCGACACTGTTGAAGCACGGCATGGAACCGAGCAAAACTCAAAGCTGCCCTAATGTCATGCAAACGCAGTACAGACCAGCGGACACCGTTGCAAGAGGGCAAGGACGCATTCGACGGCGCGAGTCTGACTCTATTCTTTGCCCGACTTTGCTTCCAGTCCAACTCACTCGCGCATGAAAACTTTCACGCAGGTACCACGACACTTGCGCTAGTATTCTACTGAAACTAGAGGAGTTCCATGCCCAACTCCAAGACCAAGAAAAAGAAGAGCCTTAGTCCCAAACAGAAAGCACTGATGCGCTTGCTAGCGCAGGGTTCAGACAGAAAGACAGCAGCACTTTTAGCAGGCTATTCCCCAAAGAACCCAGACCAGTCCGCCTACCAAGCTCTGAAGCATCTCGGGAACTCGTTCCCGGAGCTCCTTGATAAGCACGGTCTGACGGACTCTCACTTAATTCAGAAACATTTAAAGCCTTTGTTGAAAGCACGGCGAACGAAGCATTTCGCGCACAATGGCAAGGTTAGGTCCGTTCGGCACTACGCAGACAACGACACGCGAATAGCCGCCCTGGACATGACGTTTCGGTTGAAGGGAACCTACGCTCCGCTGAAACCTCAGAACGAATCGCGCAGCGTAGACGTCATCGTTGTGGACATTCCGCGTCCAATTCATTTGCCCGACGACGACGAAAAAGAGTCATAAACTCTCTGCGTCTGCTAATGGTCAAAATGTTAACTAGGACTCCCAACGGTTGACGGCGAACTGCCTACGATACACGGCGAACGGCAGGCGACAGGCAAATCCGTATACTCAAGTGACTATCCGTTTTGCCGTTTTGCTGGTACTGGCAGGCCATGCCAAAGCAAGTTAAGCAGACCATCGCAACCAGTCTTGGGCTCTCCGTAGGCGAACGGGAGTATGGAGACTGACCGCCGCCGAGTCCGGTAAGACGTTGGCGGAATGGATTCGCCGTCGATGCAACGCCACGGTAGAAGGCAGCACGATAGCCGCGATGGTAGCCGACGCAGTTTACGCGCAGCTTGCTGGCGCTGGTTTTGGCACACCCCCACCCCGCCATGAGGGTTCTATTAGGCAATCGGCCGGGGGTCTTCCTGCCATACGTGAGAGTGTGGGTGCGAAAAATTTAGAAAATTTTCTGGGTCGAAAATTCCGTGAAATTAGGCTCGGTGGCGAAGGCTAACCAAAGGGGCGAGTTGGTGGCGGCGAAGCCTGAGACTTTAGCTTATCGGAACTGGAAGTTGAACCGTCTCAAGCAGGCGAACAAACTGTCGTAGTTAGGGGGTTGAGGTAAATATAGGACCGAAGAACCGAAATGTCCGGCCGTCGTCAATCAATATCTAGCCAAGATGGTGTTCCGCGTGAATCAGCGGTCGCAAACGACCCTTAGCTGCTGAAAGCCCTGCGCGTCCGCTTCGAGCAAGCGTTGCGTCGACCCATTGAGACTGCCCGACTTATCGGGACTTTGCCATGTGGCCAAGTCGGATCGCGTTTGATCGCCCTCAGGTGCTGGGGTAAACTCCATGGCCGATGAGCGAACCGTCTTTGATAGTCGGCCGAACAATTTCCCACTATGACGTGCTCGAAAAGGTGGGAGGTGGCGGAATGGGCGTGGTCTACAAGGCCAGGGATACGCGGCTTGGCCGGAGCGTTGCCCTCAAGTTTCTACCCGACGACATTTCGCAGGACCCTCAGGCGGTCGAGAGGTTCCGCCGCGAAGGGCGCGCTGCATCGTCTCTCAATCATCCGAATATCTGCACAATTCACGATATTGGAGAGTTCGAAGGTAGGCCATTCATCGCTATGGAGCTGCTCGAGGGCCAGACTCTCAAGCACCGCATTGGTGTTAGGCCCATCGAAATGGCGGAGCTCCTGGAGATCGGCATTCAGATCGCGAATGGCCTCGATGCGGCGCATTCAAAGGGAATCGTGCACCGCGACATCAAGCCTGCGAACATCTTTCTAGTGGAACGAGGGCAGGCGAAAATTCTGGATTTTGGCTTGGCGAAGGTAGTGCCCGCGGCACGAGATGCTGTCGGATCGTCATCTGGCAGATTCATGGATACCGTGACGCATGTGCTTCAGGTAGAGCAGTTGACCAGCCCGGGCAGCTCGATCGGCACAGTCGCATATATGTCTCCGGAACAGGCGCGGGGCGAAGAGTTGGACGCACGCTCGGATTTATTTTCGCTCGGTGTCGTACTCTACGAGATGGCTACCGGAACGGTTCCGTTCGCCGGGGCAACTGCGGCCGTCATTTTCGACGGCATCCTTCACTCCACGCCCGCGCCTGCGAAAGAGCTAAACGCTCGTGTGCCCTTGGCTTTTGAAAACATTCTCGTCAAGGTGCTCGACAAAGATCCCGATTTGCGATGCCAGACTGCCGCGGAACTTCGCACCGACCTCAAGCGACTCAGCCGGGATCTCGAATCAAGCCGCCGGCCGGGCGCGGAGAAGAGCGTTACGGATTCCACACCACACGCGGTTCCCCCCAAGCAAAAATCAGTCGCGGTGCTCTACTTTGAAAACCAGAGTGGAGCAAAAGAGGACGAATACTTTCGCGACGGGATTACGGAAGACATCGTCACCGAGCTTTCCAAGATCGCCAAACTGCAGATCTTCCCTCGTTCGGAGATGCTCGCATTCCGCGACAAGCCGGTCACGGCGCTACAAGTGGGCCAGCAGCTCGACGCCGGTTACGTGCTCGAAGGATCCATCCGCCGAGCCGGCAACCGTGTGCGCATCACCGCGCAGCTCGTGGAAGCCTCCACTAGGCACTCTATATGGGCCGAGCGCTACGATCGTCAACTGGAAGATGTGTTCGCCATCCAGGAGGAAATCGCGCGGAGCATCGCCCAGGCGTTGCGCATTACGCTTACGCCGCAAGAAGACAAAATCATCGCGCGCAAACCGACGGAAAACCCGCAGGCCTACGATTTTTACCTGCGCGGCAGGAGCTACACGCGCCGCGAGAACTTGGACTACGGCCTACAGATGTTCGAACAGGCCATCCAGCTTGACCCGAATTTCGCCTTGGCGCACGCCGGCATTGGCCACCTCTGCGGGCGCATGTATGAGATTCGCGAGCAAAACCCGAAATGGCTTGAGCGGGGGCTAGCCGCCTGCGACCGTGCCACGGCTCTTGCACCTGACCTGCCAGAGGTTTTGATAGCCCACGCCCGCCTCTGTTATGCGCAGAAGAAATACGAAGAAGCCGCACTGTTGGCATGGCGCGCCATCGAACGGAAGCCCGACTGTGAAGGATCCTGGAACATCCTTGGCCGCGCGTTTTTCGCCTCTGGCCGGCACGAAGAGGCCGCGGCGCTTACTGAGCGCGCTCTTGAAGCCAACGGCGACGACTACAATACGTATATCCCCTTCGCAAATGTACTGGAACGGCTGGGACGGAAGAAAGAGGCGGAGCACGTCCGAGAGCGAATGAGCAAGATCCTCCGCCAACAACTGGAGTTAGTCCCGGAAGACGTGCGGGCCCGTATCTTGCTGGCTGCAAACATAGCCCATTTCGCACAAGACGCGGACGAGAGCATCCGACACCTGCAGACCGCCGTCGCCCTTCGTCCCGGAGATTCCAACACCCTTTACAATGCTGCGTGCACATACGGCGTCCTTGGGAAAAAGGCAGAGGCGCTCGAGACGCTTAAAAAGGCATTTGCGGCAGGATACGGCCTCAGGAATTGGGCCGCTAAGGATTCCGATCTCGATTGCCTCCGTGACGACCCTGAATACAGGAAACTCGTTGGCCTCAGCGAAGGTCCCACGTCGTAGCAAGTACTGTTTCCCTAACTAACCCGCGATGCCCTATATTCACCAGGATGAACGGGGGTGTTGCGGCGCCGGTAGGCACTGAAGATAGAAATAAACGTGGGAGAACGGCTCCATATCCCTCCGGCGGGTGTTCCTGGCGGTGGGTCCGAGGCACCGTCGTCCGGAGAAAAAATTCCAGACGATGGTTTTTGCAGCGCGACAAGCGGCCCGCGCGTTAGCAGGAACGCCGGAGTACAAGCATTCGCAACGAGCGCGTTACAAGGTCGAAGCTCTGTTCGCCGAGCTCAAACAACAGATCAAGCTGCGCCGAGTGCGATTGCGACGACTGTGGAACGTCGCTGAACAGTTCCACCTGGCGGCGACGGCGCAAAACTTAAAAAGGTTAGTGGGTCGCCTCGCTCAAAGACAGATGCCAGAACTAAGCACCACCTGAGAGATGTTGGAAGAAAGACGATCTCTGAAGATTCAAGGTTTGCAAGACCGAAGCGCCCGAGGAAAAAACCCTGACGGACCGCTATCCGTTTTCGACCACCTGGTTTTTCAACAGACTCAGATCTTTCTGGGCAGGCCATTCTCCGCTCCTCTCTCGCTGAACTGCTACGAGCTGGCCACAAGAACATCAGCAACACGATGATTTATACTCACGGAAGCGATGAGCAGGCGAGCGAATCATGCCGCGAAGCCCTGGTCATCACGATCGCATAGCAGGCTACGCTTTACCTATTCTGTAACTTTTTCCGCGAGCCGCCCAACAAACACACGACTTGGGACTGCCTGAAACTGGGGCGGTCTTTTGTAAACATTTAGACCGTCGGGACTTCACTATACGGCTGCGGCCCATCCGGCAGAATGCTTTGGTTGACCGCAGAAGTTCAACCACAAGTGGCCGACCACTTAGTCGGCCATTCGCGTCTCAGTTGCAACTCAAGTTTAGATCTTCGTCGGTGCTTCGGTGATTCTGTCCACTTCTTTCCCGATCAATCCACTCGCGGATATAAGAAGGGCAATTTCGAAGACGCGCGCCATTCGCCTCGCAGCAAGCAAAAAAAGTGACTGCTTGCTGGTCCACGAGCCTTACATTTTGGAGGTCCAGCTCGACTCTCTTACGTGCTGTTTCTTCGGAGGACAAAGCCTTTTGCAACTCGATCAATTCCGCTGCCTGAATCCTGCCGCTGATGTTCAGGATGATGCAGCCGCCATCGGTTACTTTTTGGATCTTCCACATGAATCTTCTCTTTCTCCTCCCATTCTTTGAGTCGAAACCGCTTGACGCCTTGCGAATCAGTGAGTTCGAAACTAACTCGGTGCGACTTTATAAGGCCCCCCGGTAGTTGCTCCGGAGGACCATCCGCTGGCGGCTGTAATTTGATTGCGATCGCTAACCGATTCTTCAGGGCGACAACTTGAAGCGATCACCTATTTGCTTTTCTTCGCTTTGCCTGCGGCCACGTTGACTGGGCCAAAGAGCGTCGCGGCATTCGCGCTCCGGGCAACGGTCATGTTCCCTGCCGAGCTCCAGGTGTTTGTAGCAGGGCTGTAGACTTCGATCCTCTGACCGTTGGACGCTCCGGTTCCGACCTGCACGCCGCCGACGACTACGACGTCGCCATCCAGCGTGGAATTAGTGTTTTGAAGCAACACGGCCTGAGGCAGGTCTCGTTGCTCTTGCATGACGGCCGGTGGATCAAACGCGTCTTGAGCGGAATTCCAGCTGTAGCTGAAATAGGAGTGTGTGCCACCGCCACCCACCAGAAGAGCGCCATCGTTCGGCAGGGCGACGAGTGCAGGATTCGTCTCGTTGCCCCCGTAGATCTGATCAAAATATGTGAATGAATCTGTCGAAGGAGCGTAAACGAAGGCCCGGGGAGAAACACCGACGCCGGCACAGCCCAAACCTCCTCCGATCAGGACTTCCCCGTTCGTGAGAAGAGTGGCCGCATGGTCCATGAGTCCCTCATCGAAAGGCAAGGATCCGCTGAGAGAAAACGTTTTTGTCTGCGGATCGTAAATTTCCGAGGAATAGAAGGTCGGACAGTTATTAGAGGCGCCAGTACCGCCCGCGATAAACACCCGGCCGTCTGGCAGTAGCGTTGCCGTGTGGTACACACGGCCCACGGACATACTCCCAGTCTGGATGACCGTATTGCTCACGGGATCGTAGATCTCCGCCGAAGATATAGCATTACGGTTTTGATCTTGTCCGCCAACCAAAAGCACGGTTCCGTCCTTTAGAAGAGTAGCTGTGTGGTTGGCGCGAGCTTCGTTGAGATCCGGCCCAGCCGTAAACTGCTGGGTTGCTTCGTTGTAGATTTCCGTCGTGTTTGTGGAGTTAAGAGTAGAACCTATGCCGCCGGCGACAAAAATCTGGCTATTGGCAATGGCTGTAGCCGTATGAAACTCACGTCCCTCGATCATGCTTCCGACCTGCTTGGAAGTTTGCGTAGCTGGATTCCATACCTCGGCAGTGTTTGAGGGTGCAGCGCTATCCCAGTTCGTTCCACCAGAGATGAGTACGCCAGGACTTACCGCACCGGTGACCACGGTTATGGGAAGCTGCAAAGGTCCGGTGCGTGTTTCGGGAGAAGCATAAACAGGGCTGGTATCGATGTTGAGCGTACCCAGTAAGCCGGGTGCCGCATTGGAAGGAACATTGAACGAAATGGTTTGGTTTCCCGCACCGGTCGTCGTGTTCAGGTTCAAGGTACTTGGGATATTCGAGATAGTCCACGACAGGTTGTCCCCTGAACTTGCGGGGATGTAGGCAGATATGTTGAACGTTACCTGTTGACCAGGCAACACGTTCAGGGCGGTTGGAGACACAGACAGGGAAGGTGGCTGAACGGTTACAAAAGTATCTATCGGAACCGAGTCATTATATTCGTCGAAATTCGTAGAGTTATGAAAGTTGGCCTGATCGTTCACTTCCATATTGAACGAAGCAGTACCGACCGGAACAGCGTAAACGACGCCCTGATCGCTCTCCCATAAACCTCTTACCGCCGGGGGCGGGTTACCATCCACTATCCAGGTGCTGGAAAACTGATCATCCCACGAGGCCACATTCGTCATCAGATCTGTGTTGTCGATGGTTGTAACATCCTGCGTAGTCCATTCCTGGGTATAACTCGCTGACACACCCGCGCTTAGGCCGGAAACGCCTCCGCCAATCGTAAACTCGCCGGATGTGCTGCCGTTCGTCTGCGTGGGGCCGTGATCGATAAGAGAATATCCCGAGCTCGGTGGAATGTCGGTTTGAATGGTCAGATTTCGAGAATCGGAGTACCAACCACAATGCGCCCCCGCCATGCAGCCGTGGTAGTCGGGCTGGCTGTCGACCTGCTGCGTAATCATATAGTAGTCGGTTTCGGTATTGCTCGAATTTGCCCGATAAACACTGAGTGTCTCCATGATCATATTGCCGTTCGAGGATGTCTCGGTCGTGGTGCTGACGGAGAGTGCCGTCCATGCAGCGGCATCCGGGGAGTTAGCGTCTTGGAGGTTGCCTTGCTCTTGCGCCCAGGCCCGGAAATCGTCGTACCAGGTGGATTTTTCGGGTAGTCGCGAGGAGGAGCGCGGGCCGGTATAGGTGTGAATTGCGCCGTTTGCGGCGCGGTATGCAGCGAGAATCTTATAATGAATGGGCCGCTGTCGCGATTCCTTGCTCTGCGGCATTGCAATGTGGAGGTCGCCGCTGAAAGCCCTCGGGGTAGCGTCAAGCATCGCCACAACGGAACCGTTTTGGAGAGCTTTCTTCGCGTTACGCAGTTCAGCGCGCGTCGCTTTGGGGGGCAGGATGACGGTCTCAGCACCTTGCGCCCCGGACGAACACAGAATCGCTGCCAGGAATAGCGTGCAAAGCAGCCACAGCCTGGTAGCGACAAGCTTTTCGATGTGCATTCTTGTGTGAGTCCTTTCGAATAGCGTTAGCGCGAGTAGAGACGCGCGTGATGTGTTTCTTTCTTTTCGATTTGCTTTCAAATTCATGGTCGTTGAATCCTTTCGATCCCTTGAGTTTTCGGGTTCGAGTCTCGTAAAGGATTTAGCAAGCCCGCGACCAAAACTAGGTGAAAGCAAACAAAGGAGTTAGGTAGAAAGGAAGCTCGCGATGAATTCGGAAATTTCCGAGAGTTCGTGAAAGGACAGAAGGAAATCTAGCGGGTCTGGAAGCGGCGCTTGTCGATTTTCAGTGATTTGATTTTGGAGTCGAGTGTAGATGCAGGCACGCCGAGCTTCGCCGCCGCTCCAGATGGTCCCGAAACTCGTCCCCCGGCTTCGGCCAAAGCGGCCTCAATGCGCTTTTTCTCTTGATCGACTAGGTCCTCCCGCAGGGGCTGGACTGCGGCGGGCTTCAAGGTCAGCCAACTCTCATCAACGGAAAACTGATCGGAGTCGCACAAAATCACCGAGCGTTCAATGACATTCTGCAGTTCTCGGATATTACCTGGCCATGTATAGGATTGCAGATAGGCCAGGCTTTTCTTCTCGATGCCGGTGATCCTTTTACCTGCTTTCGTTGCATAGCGGTCGATGAAATATTCGATCAGCAAGCGGATATCTTCCCTCCGCTCCCGAAGCGGCGGCACTTGCACGGGGAAGACGTTGATGCGATAAAAAAGATCGCTTCGAAACGTACCGGCCTCTACCTCCGCGGGCAAGTCCCGATGCGTGGCCGTGATGACGCGGACGTCGGCACGAATCGGACGCGTGCCTCCAACGCGATCGAATTCGCGCTCTTGCAGGACGCGAAGCAAGGCCACCTGCGTTTCCGCATTTAACTCGCCGATCTCATCGAGGAAGATCGTGCCGCCTTCGGCCAGTTCGAAGCGGCCCAGCCTTCGTTGCAGCGCGCCGGTAAAAGCGCCCTTTTCGTGGCCGAACAGTTCGGAAGCGATGAGATCGCGCGGAATGGCCGCGCAATTCACGCTCACGAAAGCCCGCGAAGACCGGGGCGAGCATTTATGAATTGCGCGCGCGACGAGTTCCTTGCCCGTGCCGGTTTCTCCGGTGATGAGAACGGTGGTATCGCTTGGAGCGACTTTTGCGACGCGCACGAGGACCGCTTGAAGAGCGGACGAGGTACCCACAATTTCCTCGAACATGGACGTTTTGTCGATTTCCTCGCGCAGCGCGATGTTTTCCCGTTGGGTTCGCTCCTGCGCTCGTTTCTGGTCGTCAATGTCTGTTCGGACACCACACCAGAGGGTTATGCGTCCTTGTTCGTCGCGAAGGGGATTCAGCCGATACAAAAACCAGCGGTAGTCGCCATCGTGCCGGCGCATTCTCACTTCCATCTCAAAGGCTTTCCCGTGGTCAAAGGCTTCTTGTATCCCTTGCTTGAGTCGCACTACATCCTCTGAATGGGTAACCAGATCGAGAAATTCCATCGGATGTTTTCGTGGAATCGGGCCGAAGTAGTCCCGCGTTGCACGGTTTCCGTAAGAGACATTTGCGCCCGCTTCCCAGATGAACATGTGGACTGGCGCAACATCTATGACCTGTTGTAATTGCCGAGCCTGCTCCTTTAGCGCATCTTCAGCGCGCTTCCGGTCTGTGACATCTCTCATCACCACCTGCCGCCCGCCCGGCAGCATGGGAGAAAGAGAAACCTCCACCGTCAGCATGGCGCCATCTCTACGCAAGAAGCCCCGCTCAAATCGCGTCATGCCGGATCCCATTGCCTCGATGGGAGATTTGATTCGAGAAAGCTCTTCTGGCGAGTAGGTGACTCCAACGGGCATGCCCGGGAGTTCGTGGGCTGTGCAGCCAAGCAGCTTCAAACCTGCCTGATTTGCGGAGATGAATTGTCCGGCATTGTCCACCAGATAGATCGCAACAGGAGAAAGGTCCAGAAGAGAACGGTACTTCGTTTCGCTCTTTCGTAATTGTTCCAGAGCTTGTTCCGCTTGTTCGAAGGCCTGTGCGTTCGTAATGGCGACCGCGGCCTGATCCGCAAACATGCGCAGCCAGGCAAACTCTTGCTCCGTCAAGTTTTCGCGGCTGAAAATGCCCAAGACTCCAAGGATCTTTCCCTTGAACTTCAGTGGCTCGCCCGCGAAAGCACGAATCCCTTCACTCTTGGCCCATTCTGGCCTGCGGATCCACTTGCTTTCCGGTGTAATGCTTTCGATTCGAATCGAATTGCCGGTCGCCCCGATGACTCCCACCTTTCCTTTTGTTTTGCTTAGCGGGATGCGCCGGAAATATCCCTCCCGAAAAGACCAGTCTTCTTTTTCATTCAAGGACGCGCCCGCACTGGCAACCAGATGGAGGCACTCACAACGGTCGTCGCATTCGCTGGCGAGAAAGCACTCGTCGCAGATGTCCCCGGATTCCAGCAGCCAGATACGAGCCAGTGCTATTCCAGGCTGCCTAGCAACGCCTTGGACAATCGTGTCGAGTGCGCTTCGGGTGCTGTGCTCTCCCGCTACCATTGCGGCCAGAGCAAGTAAGGGTTCGGGCTGCAAGAATATTCTCCGTAACGTGGCTGATTCTACACCTACAAAAACGGTGGGTATATTACAGGCTCCGACCACGCCGTGTCAGACTTTTTCCCAAAGCCTTGCGTCCGCTTGTCCTGAGATTTCGTGAATTTCCGAAGCACCGTGAATCGGTGAAAGCCGTAAGTCCCATTTGTTCAAGCACATGAATTTGGTTCGTGGCTTGCGATATTCCACTCAGCGACATTGCGAGCAGAGCAGTCGCGGAACAATCAAGGAGGAAGTCATGAAGAAACTCAACGCGACTCTGAGCCAGATAGCTCTCGTCTTGGCGTCGCTGACTTTTGGCAGGACCACGTTGGCCCAGCAAACCCCGGCTAACGTGCAAGGTAATTGGACCATTTATTCCACCAGCATCAATGACGGCTCGACCGTTATTAAGCACGTGCAAATCGCGCAGTACGGCAACCGAATCACGGGGTATTTTGAAGGCCCGGATCAGGCTGGACCCATCCAGGGCGAATTGAAAGGAGACTTCATCCACTTTAGCACGGTGACGCGCACCATCCTGAATTTCCATGGTCACGTTTATGGCGACAACATGACCGGAGATTACGGGATTCACGGGAAACAAGCTCCCTGGCAGGCGGTACGCACAACCGGCATCGGCGCTCCACCGCAAGCCGTGGTTAGCTACGGTCAGCCAATGCTGATTCCGCCGTCGCCGCAACCGGCTCCCGTAGCCACGCCCCCGGTTGCCAATTATTCGCAGCAACAGTCTTCCTATTCACAGTCGGATAGTTATTCGCAGCCGTCCAACTACGATCCGCCGCAGTCAAACACGAACGCAGCGCCGACCCCGGCGCCGCTCTCGTCGGAACAACTCGATAGTCTTGTTGCTCCGATCGCGCTCTATCCGGATGCTCTCGTAGCACAAGTGCTCGCGGCGGCTACGGTCCCGGACGAAGTTACGGCATCGAATCAATGGCTGAGTCAGAATTCGAACCTCACGAGTCAATCGCTGGAACAAGCGGTGGATCAGCAGTATTGGGATGCCAGTGTTAAGGCACTGACGCAATTCCCCAGCGTGCTGGCGAACCTGGCGACGAACTTGTCGTGGACCTCCAGCCTCGGGCAAGCGTTTCACTTCCAGCAGGCCGATTTGATGGCAGCTGTGCAAGTCATGCGCGCGCAGGCACAGGCAGCCGGCACTCTGCAATCCAATTCGCAGATTACTGTGACCCAGCCTTCGTCCAGCGTCATCGTGATTCAACCAGCGAATCCGCAGGTCGTTTACGTGCCGCAATACAACCCGGCGATCATCTACGGCGCCCCTATTGTTGTGCCCATGTACACGCCCCCTGTGGTGTTCGCCACGCCGGCTTTGAGTTTTGGCGTTGGAGTATCCTTCGGCGGCGGAGGGTGGGCCGTCGGCGGCGGTTTCGGCTGGGGCTTTCATGCCTGGGCTTGCAACTGGGGAGGTTGGGGCGGTGGCGGTGGTGGCAACACGATCATCTTCAACCACAACACCTACATCACCAACAACACTTGGCACACCACCAACTACAACGGCTATCATCCCTGGGGTCCCGGCTCGAACAGCCGTCCGTATAACCCCACGACCAACCCGAATGGCTACCGTCCAGGTGAGGATACGCACTACGGACCGAATGGCGGTTATCACCCCAATGGCTACTACGGCTCGAACGGAGCCTATCACCACGATGTGCCCGGAACCGGCCCAGCGAACATGCCCAATGGCGGCAACAACGGCAATCACGGCCTGATCGGCGGCAACGGCGGTGTGGAGCAAGCAGGTGTCAGTCCCAACGGCGGAGCAGTCGGATCACAAAATCATGCTTGGTATGGCAACAACGGCACCTTTCACCCCGACGGTAACTACAAGCCTGGCGGAGACACGCACAATGGCCCGAACGGCTCCTATCACCCGAATGGATATTTCGGGCCTGACGGCGGATGGCACCAAGACAAGAATGCCGATCAGCAGGTGCCCAACGGCGGCAACAACGGAAACCATGGCCTGATTGGCGGAAACAACGGAGTCAAGAATCCCAACGCAGGGATGAACGGCCCCGGTGTTGCACCTCTTAGCGGTTATCACAATGACAGCCGCGACCCCAATTTCAATGGCGGCAACAGCAACCTACAAGCCAGAAACGACAATCGCTCAAATCTGGGCAGCTCGCGCATGAGCGGCGACGGCAGAACCAACCGCATGGAAAGCTATCGCGGCCGCAACAGCATGGCCGGGCGGCGTCCTCAACAACATGAGGCCAGGCAACACGCGCCTGTTCAACATCACGCTTCCGGCGGCGGTGGGCGTCGTCGCTGACGATTCCAATCGAGCAACGGGAAAAACTGAAGGAAAGGTACATCAGAAAATTCAAGGAGATTGAAAATGAACACGGATCAAAACAAAGCAAATAGAAAGTGGACAGGATGGGCACTCGCCGGAATTCTAGCTCTCGCTGGCCTGGGCTTCACGGTTCGAGCAGTGGACCCCGGCAGGTTGGCCTTCGCCACCGATGCAGCGCCTCAGATGACGTTTCAGTCGCCCGCAGAGGCATCGGCGGCGCTGGCCCTGGCGACGAAGAACACGGATGAGAACGCGCTGACGAAGGTTCTGGGCGGTGAGGCGAAAGCCCTGATCACCTCAGGAGACAACGAATCCGACAAAGCCGCTATGCAGCAATTCTTCTCCAAATACCAGCAGATGAACCGCTGGGTGGATATGTCGGATGGCAGCCGCGTGCTCTATGTCGGCGCGGACAACTTCGCCTTCCCCGTGCCGCTGGCGAAGAACGCTTCGGGCAGCTGGTACTTCGACGCCGTCGCGGGTGCCCAAGAAATCCGCGCGCGCGAAATCGGGAGGAACGAACTGCTCACCATCGATGCGCTGCCGGCACTCGCCAACGCCGAGCAGTTCTACTCCAGCAACAACGACTCCGGCGAGTATGCACAACGCATTATTAGCACGACAGGAAGACAGGACGGCCTCTATTGGCCCGCCTCGGATTCGCTGTGGACCAGTCCGCTGGCGCAACTCCAGGAATTTCCGAAGTCATCCCTTGAGTCGCTGTCGCCAGACCAGCCCTTCGTCATCGACGGGTACACGCTGCGCATCCTTACTGCTCAGGGTGATGAGGCAACGGGTGGAGCGCAGAATTACATCGTGAACGGAAAGCTGACCGGCGGCTTCGCCATTCTGGCAATTCCGGTGAAGTATGGCGAAACCGGAATTATGAGCTTCATGATCGGCCGTGAAGGCTTCGTCTATGAGCGAGACCTGGGCCCAGACACGGCCAAGAACGCGGCCTCCATCCAGGCGTACAACCCGGACAACAATTGGTCTCCGATCGACTAGTGCTTTGCCGGCCGGAAAAGGGGAAACGCAGTTTTTCATGCGTTTTCCCGTTTTCCATTTTCAGTAGGCCCAATGGAAGTTGGTTGCAGTGCTGAACGCGTGAACCTGACTTGTTCGGGAGTCTTTCTTGGGGTTAGGGGGTAGTTGCCAATTAAGAACGCAAATCCGGTGCCATTTCCAAGCCGCGGCAAATGAGTGTCTTACGGTATGACAAATCCCCGGACGGCTCGCGAATTCACGAGAGTTCGGGAAGACAGCTTGGAGAGGCTCCTGACCGATTTGAGAAACGCGCACAAAGCAAGACAGTTAGATTTGGGTAGCGAGTTGCATTTCACTTTAGTCGTAAAGTTTGGAACATCCGCGTCAGTCATTGGAGGTACGCTTCATGTCCAGCATCGCAACGCTACCACGCACCGCGCTCTTCCGCATTAAGCGAGGAGAATTCTGGTCCGGCGACCTAGGGCTTACCCTGATTACGATCTCTCTGTGCATTCTTGTTTTCATCATCACTCCGATGCGAGAGGCCGGCGTTTCGGGCAGGATTCTGGTTGACCTGCTCATGATGGTGCTCATGGTGTTCGCCGCCATTGCCGTTAAGCAGGCCCGGTTCGACACCTTTCTGGTGATCAGCCTGATCTTGGTGACGGCGGCTCTCTTGGGAGCGGCGCGCTTGTACCCGACACCGCTCTTGCACCAGCTTGGCAGCATATTTTCAACCCTTGCCTTGCTCCTCTATGTCCGGATTGTGCTACTGGTGATGTTTCGCGGAGGCCCGATTACCTGGAGCCGCATCCAGGGTGGAGTCAGTGCATATCTGCTGGTCGGCATGGCATGGGCTTCGGCGTTTCAGGTCATTGAGCAATCCCGTCCCGGCTCGTTCCATTTCGTCACCGCGCCGAGGGATCTTGACCAACTGATCTCCAAACTGACCTACTTCAGCTTCTGCACCCTCACCACAGTAGGCGGCGAGGTAACTCCCATTTCTCCGATTGCGCGATCGCTCACCGTTGCTGAGGCCGCGGTAGGTCAGCTTTTCCCTGCAATTCTCATCGGCGCGCTCGTGGCCATGGTCGTAGGGTCCCGCACAAAGGCCTAATGGCATCTTGTGCTCCAAGAAAACTGTGCCCGATTTTCGACAAACGGATTCGGCCGTCGTACCAGGAGTCAGAGTTTGTACGGACTTTTAGAGACAGGAGCTAACCGTGATGGTTTCCACCGCCCCAAACGAAACGCAATTTTGCACAAGCCCGTCCTGGATATTGGCACGCGCATTGGCGTGGCTCGACCGCATCGATCCTGGCACGCATCGGCGCATAAAAGGTCTCCGGCTCGTCACATCCTATGGAATTGCAGCAATGCTCGGCACTCTGCTCGGCGGTTCTCACGGTTTCTTGAGTGGAGCGGTCTTGGGGGCTCTCGCGGGCGGTTTCGCACTGTGGGCTAGTGTCTTTGAGGGTCAATCGACCAGAGCAGCTTCCAGTCGCGACCTCGCTTTGATGTGCCTCGCAGCAGTCGTCGGTGCTACCAGCATGATCGGTTTCTCCCCGGTACTCGATCGCACCGGCTGGCCCGGCGCCGAACTGACGCTTGTCACCGGAGCTTTCCTCGTCGGGTACTCGAAGCGGTACGGAATTCTCGGCGCGGGACTCGGGTCGCAAATTTATATAGGGCAGCTTCTAGCCTATGGCGTCGGCCTGAAAGCTGCGGACCTTCCGACGGTACTGGTCGCAGGTGTCATTGCAGCGGTCGGGGCTATTGTCCCACGCATACTTAGCGGTCCGGCTGAACACCCGGTCCTTATGCAGCCACTCAACTCTACTATCGCGACCAGTAGCGGCGCCTCCCGCGAACTTCGCATGGGCCTGCAAGCCGCTATCGCGGCCCTCGTCATCGTTTTGTTGAATCATTTGGTCCGTCTCGAAGAATCTGGCTGGGCGATCACCGCTTGCACTTACGTAATCGCGGGCAGTACGTTTGGCACCATCGATCGCGTTCGCCGCCGCACCATCGGTACGTTAATAGCTGTTCCTCTCGGCCTCGCCTGCCTTCCCATAGCATTGCACGCACCAATCGTGGCATGGGCACTGGCTGCCCTCGCGATGATCATTTATTCCATAGCACTTCCCGAGAGGTACGATATTGCCTGCGGCGCCTACGCGTTCACTCTTGTCCTGACACTTTCCGTAAGCGGAGAGAGCTCCGTATTCGTGTTAGCTTCGCGGGCGTGGGAAACGCTGGTCGGAGGTGCGATTGGTCTCGCCGCTGCTTTGATGGTTCTCCCACTTCGCGCTCCCGGCCCAGCAAACAGGCCTCTACCTAATTAAGGTAGCGCTGAGGCGGTTTTCCAAACAGACGCCGACCCGATTGGCTCTCACGGATTAGATCTCAGTGTGACCGGCTCTTATCTGCGTGACATTGCTGCGACAGTGACACAGCAACAAGCTACGTTTGAGCTGAGTTACACCCCGCCCTTTCGGCTTTCAACCGTAGGGTTGGGTGATGCTGTAATCCCGCACGCGTGTCAGAGCGACGGTTTACAAGACCGTTGTTGGCAGCATGGAACAGACCTCCGGTTTGGGAAAGATTTGGGAAGAACTCAAGGCCTCAAAACATCAGCTAAGTCGCACAAAATCAACGGGCCGTGATTTTTCGAACGCGGATTTCGCGAGGGCTATCAGGGGGTTGCCCGATAAACGCATTATAAAAGGGCGCCCGTTTGGAGTAGGTTTTGATTGTTCGCATCTCAACCTACAACAAGGAGCGCCCTCATGAATGACGCCAAGTATATTGGGATGGATGTGCATCAGGCAACGATCTCTGTGGCCGTTCGGGATTCGCGCGGGAATTTAGTAATGGAGGCGATTCTCGAAACGAAAGCGGATACGATCCTTGAGTTTATTCACGGGCTACGCGGCAGTTTGTCGGTGACCTTTGAAGAAGGAACCTGGGCCGCCTGGTTGCACGATCTGCTCCAGCCTCACGTCACCCGGGTGGTGGCCTGCGATCCGCGCAAGAATGCCCTGTTGAAAGTCGGAAACCATAACGACCGCATGGATGCCCGCAAGCTGTCCGAGCTTTTGTATCTGAACAAGCTCAGCCCGGTGTACCACGGCGAACAGGGTATCCGCACGCTGAAGGAACTGGCACGCAGCTACATCACGATAACTCGCGATTTGACGCGGGTGATGAGTCGGCTGAAGGCGATTTACCGAAGCTGGGGGATTGCTTGTGCCGGCCAGCAAGTGTATGCACCGCGCTACCGTGCGGAATGGCTTGCAAAGATTTCGGAAGCCGGCGTTCGCCGTCGTGCCGAACTCTACTACCAGCAGTTCGATGCCTTGGCGGCATTGCGCCAGGGGACGCGACGAGAACTATTAGCGGAAGCACGGAAACATCCGGCCATGAGATTACTGCGGCAAATTCCTGCGATTGGTCCCATCCGTGCCGCTCTGTTGATCGCTCTGATACAGACGCCTAATCGCTTCCGCACCAAACGGCAGCTGTGGGCTTACTGTGGATTGGCACTGAGGACATACACCAGCGGTGAATACCGCTTCGTCGCTGGTCAGCTCAAACGTTCCAAGAAGGTCCTGGCCGTTCGCGGGCTCAACATCAACCATAATCACGATCTGAAAAATATCTTCAAGGGTGCGGCGACGCGAGCGGCTGCTACCGCTGGACCTTTCCAGGGCTTTTACCAAGACTGCGTCGCCCGAGGCATGAAGCCGCATTTGGCGCGGCTCACCTTGGCACGCAAGATCGCGGCCATCACTTTGCTGGTTTGGAAGAAAGGAGTTCGTTTCGACGCAGAACATCTGAAACAACAAGCAGCTTGAGCGCCGGGTTAGGACCGTCCTTTGCTGGATTCATTTCTGGTGATGGCTTTTCGGTTCTTCTGACGCTTTGGTTCGAGGGTGAGTCTCCATAAGCGCGTTAGGCGGAGAGTGTGCTCCGAGCACCACGAGTCTCTTGATAAACTATAGGCCCCCTCGGATAACCAGAAAAAGCTATAGGCCTCGAGCCTCAGATAGAACCATGGTTGACAACGTTCAACCGCGCAGCTTGTCTTGCTTCAGAATCCGAAAGCGCCGTCACAAAAACAGAATGGATCTACGAAGAGCGAAAACCCAAGAGCCTCTCAACATGACTTGGGCTGGAAAGCAAAGCGAACAACCTCGCTCCTTCCAGTCGCCGGAGACGTATTTACTATTGACTTTCCCCTTTATAGAACTGTGCTTTCGCCTCTAATACGCTGAATTCCGTGGGCTTAGTGAACAAAAGAGCGTTCAACTGTTGATGTTTTTGGGCACTAATGAATTAGATCGCATTCGGGTGGGGGGGACCTTCGCAGTGTTTGTTGAACTTGGCGAAGGCATGGACCTCTGGGCAGCGTCAAAAACCTGTCGAAAGGCGATGGGCGTAAACACTTTCCTATCAGCAGCCGATTACGTTAGATTTCAGTCCGCCAGAAGGACTTGTTTTTGGAGCGTACCAAGCGAAACGGAACAGAGAGCGACTAGCTTAGCAACGGCATGGCAGACGGAGGGCCAGCTTGTTCTAATGCTCGAGTTGCTTCAGTTCTCAAACGTTCGGCTTCTCGCTCCACATCGATGGCCACAGCGTTACCTCTCTGCTCGATCCATTCCTTGAGATATCCCTCTCCATTCAGACCGCCAGATGACGCGAGATATCCAACAACTGCCACAACCGGTTTGTCGGATTCAACAAACGCACCATGACCGTTAGCCCTTACTCTTTGTAATCTCCCAACCAAAGCGTCTGTCTCCTCAGGTGCATCCTCGGTCGTCAGATTCACGCCTTCTATTACGACAGTTGCTTTGGTGCCGGTGTAGTGCCGCATGACTTTGACGGGCCTGCCCGCGAAACCGCTGACGACGCCACGCTCGAAATTGCCGGCTAGTTCTTGTCCGAGGCACTTCACGAGAATGTGATCTATGCGTGCACGACCTGTTTCCCGCTCGTCAACTTCCCGGACAACATCTCGGAATAAAAGTTCAAGCTCCCTCTCTGGCGCGATGCAATCGATAGATCGCGGTTCAGACACCCTCACCTTGTGAGCTAAAAGCTCCCTGACATGTTGCCACCAAGCATCAGTCGAAGGTGAAACGCCCTCACCCAAATACGGAGCGCGCCGCGAAGATAACCAGGATTCCACCTTCCGGGCAACTAGATCCACGTATGGAAAATCATGTTGCTTGTTTACGCCTGGAACTCTTTCGGTTCTCTGAAGAAAACGAACACGCGCCCAGGAAAGGTCTTGGCTCCAAAGCGCAACGCCGACCGGGACGGACAAATCGCGCTTCGCGTCTTTAACGTAGCGGAAGACTGCATAGCTAAACGGAAATGATTGTTCCGCCATGTAACACCTCCCATTGATCTGGTCGTACGATTTGCTCAAGTCGATCCGCTCGCGCATGCAGCGCGCGACTCAAAGTTTGGTGGTCAATTCCGGAAATCCTCCACCACTCATTTGGCACCAGTCCAAGTGCTCCATTGATCGCCGGGATACAACTCCTAATTCGCCGAATCCCTTCCCTAATTGCCACAGGGCCGCCATGTCGAAAGAGAACTTCTTGAAGAAGAGGAATATGAGAAGCCGGGCCGCGATGGGCAATGATTTGTTCGAAATTCTCCGAACAAAATACTAATGCGCCGCAAAAGCAATCGGACTGGTCGGAAGCTATTAGATGAAACTTTCCGGTGTTCGATACTTTTAAGAGCGTGTTTCCTTCGACCTGTCGGTCGATGTTGGCCAGCCACGTATCTGCTACCCAGAGGTGAACTACCTCAACGGGACTGGCAAGGTCATCGTATCCCAAGGGAGGACCCGCTTCAACGTCGTCTCTATAGACTGTGCCGTAATGAATCCCATGCACTACGCGGTAGGGAAAATCAGATTTCGCATTGCAGGATCGAGCGAAGCCGTCACTTGCACCGACGATGTGTGGCGCAAGTGTTTGAAATCCCGCACTTCCAAGCAATGAAGTAGCGACGACTTCACTTATTAGTGCTGCCGCACCTGCCTGACCTTGTTGAAATTTCACCACATAGAGCTGACCTGGCTGATCCGTGTGATCCGCTTCCCGCGTGCAATACACCCTCCGCGGCTTCCAGCGAGTCACTCCGACCATTGGGCCGTCGTCTCGATAAGCATGAATGAGAGAGAGCAATACGCCTCATCGGACCTTGATTTTAAACAAGTGCCTTTGAGATTAACGCTAGGACAGCCGGCTCAACCACGGACCTCACAACAGGCTGCGCCAAAGAGGTAATGCCTTTGGGCGGTGTTCTGAAGGTGCGGCGGGATTCTATGGGCAATGGTAGACTGTCGTTCCCGTTTCCTCCTACCTGCTTTTCAGACCTATTGCCGGAGTCTTCCATGTCAGAGAACCATTGGGGTAAGAACGCGGTCGAGCTGCACTACGCCGAGTGTGACCACACGATTTTCATCCCGCGCGGCCACACTGCCGATCACCAGCACTGCTACGGGTGCAATCCGGAGCTGGCCAAGGAACCACTGCCCGGGTGCTGCGAGAACTGCCGAATAGAACGCGAGCGCATCAGTCGTTCAGCAGCGTCAGCGTGAGCGCCTCCAGATCGAACCCGGCGATCCGCTCAGTGTCCTTTGGGTCAAGGCCATGCCGCTCAATGCAGTGCTCCCGGAATTCGTGACGGCATCGGTCTAGTTCGCCTTCTTTGAAACCGGGCATCGGCGTACCCCAATCACAGTCAGGGCTTCCGCAGCGAACGTGAGTTTTGGTGCGTGAGAGCATCGTGGGAACGGTCATTGAAACCTCAGTCCTCTCGTGTAGCAGACAGGCTCGTGTGTTGGGGCGAATTTTTGAAAGCGTCCGCAATGGCGGACAGCCTGGAAGGAAATCGCCGGAGCTTTTGAATCATGCAATTCGACAACGCCTGGCGCGAGTTGGAGCCGGACCTCCATGCCCGCATTGTCGACGGACCGTTGACCCCGGGCAACAAGAGGTTCATGGACGATGAGGAGACGGCGGCGCTTTTGATTTCGGCGTAAGCAGCTGGTGGTCGCCCGTGTCGTTCTTGAAGCGGACCCGAAAGTAGGGGTACGTGACGCCGAAAGTGGAGGACAGTGACATCGGTGGGGGCCAAGTCACGGCTTCTGCTTCTTCTTTGGCGGCCAGATTTGAATTGTCAATTGGCCCCAAGGCCCCTTCCGGACGGCAAACCGAATGACTTTTCCTTTGTGCGGCGGTCCTGGATGCCACGAGAGCACTTGAAGAACGACGTGACCGACCATCACGTTGTAGATATGCGCGCGAACGAGCAAACTTCCCGACTTCGGCTCGGTCAGCGCGAAATCGACACCGTTAGAGTCCAGGCTGCTTCCGATGAATCGAGCGGCGAACACTAGAGTACCGTCGGGAATTTTTCGAGTCTTCTTGAACTCGTGGCATTCGGCGTCCGTGAAGAAGCGACGATCAACGTCGACCGTATCGTTGCACATGGCGCATTTCACAGCCCACTCGGTGAGGTTCTGCTGGTATTGACGGTCGAGCGGCAGGGCAAAATCGTCGATCATCGGACCGAAGAATTTTTTGACCGTCGTCTCCATGCCGCTCATCCAGGTGTTGTTGCACTTCTGGCAGGCGCAGGGAATTCGCACTTCCTGGTCTTCGGTGATTTCCGGTGGTGCGTCTCCCATCTGGCGATAGAGCGGTTCGCGAGTCTTGACCCGCTCTGGAATCCAACGAGGGAACAAATCCTCTTTCGAGTCAGCGGGATTGCTACAGAAGATGCAGGGCTTCATGGTGCGACCAATTTATCACGCGTGTACTAGGACGCCCCTGAGTCCATCGCGGCGGTCGCGCTGCTACACTGGAGGGAACCCGAATCGTGTGTCACCAGGTGAAAAATATGGCCACTGTAGAGCTCTTTCTGGATGAAGCCGGCTATACGGGACCCGACCTAGTCAACCGCGAGCAGCCGGTCTTCACTTTGGCGAGCACCAACGTCACTGACGCTGAGGCCCGATCGCTCCTGACGGCGTGCTTCGGGATACGACAGGGAGAGGTCAAGTTCGTGAGGCTTGTCAAGAGCGCGCGCGGGCAGGCGCAACTCGTGGATTTCCTCCAGGCACTCGATTTGAGTCGGCGCAATTGCGCGTTCTACTCCTGCCACAAGCAATTCGTGCTCTGCGCCTATCTGATCGATTTTTGGCTTGAGCCGATGATGTACGAGGACGGCGTAAACCTCTATGAGCGCGGCGGAAACATCGCGCTAAACAACGTCAGCTACCTCACGCTCGGAACTTGTCTCGGCCTGGACGGTCGCCGTGAGCTTCTCCGACAGTTTCAGGTCATGACGCGAGATCGCACTCGCTTTGCCTTCGATAGCTTCTGGGACTCTTTGGAAAAGGCGATGCGAGAACACGATCTGATCGATCAGGCATTGGGCGGCTTACGAGTGGCGCGGCACCGATTGGGATTCGAACACCTGGTTCGCTTGCCGGCTGGAATGCTGGACCTCGGCGACTACGGCTTGCTCGAAACGGTGTTGCATTGGCGGGAGCAAATGCCTGGGACGGAGTTCGTCCTGATCCACGACCAATCAAAATTCCTCCAGAAGCAGCGAGAGTTTTGGGAATCGGTTCTCAACCCCGCGAATCCCGCCGCAGTGGTCGGGCAGGATCGACGTACGATTGAGTTCCCACTTCCGGTGAAGGAGCTTCGCCTCGAGGACTCTCGTCACTTCCCGCAACTACAAGTTGCAGATCTGATCGCGAGCGCCGCTCGCGCGCGCGCGAACGGAATCGTCGCCAAATCTAATGACCCTTTCCTCGATGCGTTGCGCGGTGCCGGTATCGACAACGCTTTCGCCGGCGGCGTTTGGCCTAGTGCTTTAGTTCGGCCCGACGAACTCGAGACGGATGGTTCGGTCCTCGGAGATGCGGCCGAGTTCATCTCTAGGCTCGTCAAACCGCGCGGGAACTGACGTGAGAGCGAGCGGCTCTGGGCCTCCTTGTGCCTTCACGGTCGACGTACTCCCGTACAATCTGCCATCCGCGTCGCAGCGCGTTTTCGCGCAGCTCTCGCGCTTGAAGTTCTGGATCTTGTAGATTCAGAGTTGAAACTACGCTGTATAGAACGATCTCATCTGAGCCCGGGTTGACTCAGGATGATCGTCCGCAGAAAAGGCTTCAGGAGCAGGGACTGGGGGATTTTTGTTCCCAACGCGTTGGATTACACTTCGCGGAGACATTTCAGTCTTGAACTAGGGTGATTTGTTCAGGGGCGTGTCGGTGCCGGAAGCCGTCCATTCAGCCGAAACAATCTACATCCACGTGGAGGATCCGCGCGTTGGCGTGATTGCGTATTACGCGGTGCTGGCGTACCCGAAGCGCACTGAGGTGGCAAAGCGCGCAGCCTTCTCCGACGCGCTGATAGCTATATGGATGAAAGAATTTGCACGGGGACTTGGCCGCAAGAATGTCCCTACTTTCTATACGGGTTACAAGAATGAGAAGATCTGGGGCGGTTTGCGTCTCGGATTTAATCGACTGGCGCGCCGCTTCAGTGCAGGCGCGGTCGGATGGTCCCTTGTCTTAGGCGGAGCTTGGGAAGCTTTCGGGCCTGACGGAATAGCAGAAGTGTTCGTTCCCGGTCCAACCACGATCGACCGAGCGATGCGTGGGTATGTGGGCCGGCGAGGAACCGATGAGGAAACGGAGACAGCGGTGAGAAACGCCGTGCACCGCGTTTGGGCCGAATCGCTTCCCGTTCTACATCTCTCGATGAAGAACCCCATCGTACTAAGAATGGTGGAGGCTCAGTTGAATAGCAAAGGAGGACGTGCTCCCAAACCGACATTCATAGAGGAAGACCTGTTGAACTCCATCTCTGAACCGCAGTGGCTCCGCGAGTCCCTTGAAGATGCCGAGGACTTGAGACCTACTCTAGGCGACCGATTGGGAACCAAACCCAACGACAGCCTATACCGCGGCTTTAGACCAGAAGATGCGATCCGGCTCCTTCCTTCTAACCAGGCATCACGATCAGAGTAGCCTTCGCAAATCGTCGATATTTTGAAACTAGAGAACCGATCCGCGCTCGGGCAAACATGAGCGCATGGAAACGAAGTCAATAGGCCAAGTCTTCTCTCAACCAAGAAAATACAACGACCAGGCAACACCGATTCTGGTCAGCAAACGAAACGCTGCTCGGCTTCTTAACGTGTGCGTTCGCACTATCGAGCAGCTGATTAGTCGCGGAGACCTGCGGCCGAAGCGCATCGGCAGGAGAGTTTTGCTTCTTCTTGAAGACTTGGAACGATTTGCGCGGACAGAAGAAGGGCATCATTCTTAAATGCAAGCGGCCTACCGACCACTCGAAGGGAGGCAGCCTGCCTCAAAGCGGCGCGATCCATTTATCTGCGACATGCCCGCTCCCATGCTTAAGAGGCATAACCGGTTAAGTAAGGCCGCTCGGTCGCTATACAGCACCATGAGGGCATTAGCTGACGGCACGACCGGGGAACTCGCGATCCGCGGCAATCCACTCGACTGGAAATGCATCGCGCGGGAGGCCGAGATAGGTCGCGACCAATGGCAACGTGGCTTGCAGGAGTTAACCAATGCCGGCTTGGTCAGTAAAGAGCGAGAGCGCGTCGAGCACTATAAGCATGGGCGCAAGCGTAAGGTTCTGGGCCGTGCCCGCTATTTTGTTCACAAGCAGCCAAAACCCCTCAAGAAGCCAAATATTCTTCTAATGCCTGATTCTCCTACCGTAGAAGAATCAGGCACACAACTCTCTTCAGAAACACCTTACTGCCCAGTGCGTGGCGTTTCGACCTTGAGTGAAGAACGAAAAGGTTTTGAGAGAATACGCACGAAATCGTCGTCAGGTTCTCCTCCAACCCCGGACGACGATGTTCAGGTAAACTCTTTAGAATCAAAGGCTAACCCCTTCCTTCCAGAGGAAGATCGAGCCCTGCTCGCTCAAGTCCGCAAGAGGCTCCGTGAGCGGCATGAACCGCTGTATCGGCAGTTTCTAGAGCAGATCCTCGATGATGACTTCTTGATGGCAGCGATTGAGCTGATTGATTTCCGCGGCGAAGACCAGATTCTCAATCCGCTGGCCTATTTCACGACGTCCATTGTCGAAATTTTCTCTGCAGCTAACCCAGGTGATGGAGACGACGATTTTTCGCGGTTGGTTAAGCAGTCACAGCGACGGCGAAAGCGACGGCAGAGGTACTTAGGGCCACTGCAGCCGTTGAGTGTTGAAAGCGAGGAAAGGCGCCAGCAGTTCAATCGCATGGTTGAGGGGAGATGCACTGACTAAACCATGGCGACCGCACCCAAACTTGTGCCTTGCTTCTCTGTGGTAGACTTCGCGTCGCCAACTGCGTCAACGGGTCGCTCGATAGGGGGTGACTTGGCCCGACGTAGGTACCAAAGGGGACAAATCCTGTTCAGCAAGAGTCGTCAGCTCTGGCTTGGCAGGTATAGGGAGGACACGATTCGACCGGATGGAACGATCATCCGCCTGCGGCCGCAGATCGTTCTCGGCACAAAAAAGGAATTGCCGACGCAGCGCCTAGCGGCCCGCAAGCTCGATGAAGTGCTCTCACGCATCAATGATCGTGCATATCAACCAACACGCATTGCAACGGTTTCCGAATTCGCCGTACGCTGGCGGGAGGACGTCCTCTCCAAGCGAAAACCGTCGACGGTGCGCTCCGCAAAGTCACATCTCGACTCACACATCATTCCGCAGCTCGGGAAGCTCCGCCTCGATCAGATCGGTCCCGAGAATCAACAGCTCTTCATCAACCATCTGGCCGGAGCATCGAGGAAAACCGTGCTGAACATTTTGAGCACGCTCTCTTCGATGTTTTCGACTGCCGCGAATTGGGGATATGCGAGCAGTGAAGTAGAACTTCGCAAACTCGTGCTTCCCGAAAGAAACGCACACGTTCCCGCACACTTCAACCGCTCACAAGTCGAGTCAATTCTGTCGCTCGCGGGCGAGCCCTGGCGCACATTCTTCATCGTCCTGATTTTGACCGGACTCCGCGCCGGTGAAGCACTTGGCCTGCAATGGCCCGACATCGACTTCGACCATAGGTGCATTCACGTCCGTCGCTCAGCGTGGTACGGGAACGCCCAATCCACAAAGAGCAAAGCAAGCATGGCGCCAGTAACTCTACCCGACATGCTCGCCAACATCCTGAAAGCGTACCGAGCAGTCTGGACAAGGAATCCTTCGAGCTGGCTTTTTGCGACGCGAAACAGCCGGCCTCCGTCGAGCAACAAAGTTGTGGAATATCGGCTCTGGCCGATCCTTGATGCTCTCGATATTCCACGGTGCGGCCTACATGCTTTCCGGCATTCCGTGGCGTCCTTTATCGTTGACGCGGGGTACTCGCCGGAAGTCGCAAAACAGCAGCTCCGTCATACCGACGCACGCACAACGTTCAATTACATACATTTGCGAGGCGGACTCACCGAACAGGCGATGACGGACGTTTCAAATTCCCTAAAGTTGGACGCAGTTGGACGCGGACAAGGGAAGGGAAGCCAGTATATTCAGTAGGTTAGAAGGAGACGGACGTGGGTTCGATTCCCATCGCCCGCTCCAAAATTGTTGATGATTCGATTGCCCTTACCCGTGGAAACTAGTGAAAAATGCCCTTGGAATGGCTGGTTTTGTTCCAAAGATGTTCCAAAGCGAGCAGAACTGTTCCAAGGCCGAACGTCTGCCCATTCGCTTCGGGTGGCTGGCTACAGCCGCTTGAACACGTGACCGGTGGGCATCGGGCGAAATCTACACATTATAAAAGGGCGCCCCTTTTGGAGTAGGTTTTTGAGTGTTCGCTCGAACCCCTCCAGAAAGGAGCACCCTGTATATGGATAGCGTGAAGTATATCGGCATGGATGTTCACAAGGAAGCAATCTCCATCGCGGTCTTAAATTCCTCCGGCAAGCTGGTGATGGAATGCATCATCGAAACCAAGGCCAGCACCATTCTTCAGTTTTTCCAAGGGCTAAGCGGAAGTCTGCACGTCACCTTTGAAGAAGGCACTTGGGCCGCCTGGTTGTACGATCTGCTGAAGCGGCACGTCACGAATCTCGTGGTGTGCAATCCACGAAAGAATGCTTTGCTGAAAGAAGGGAGCAAGAGCGACCGCATCGATGCAAGGAAACTAGCCGAGCTGCTGCGCAATGGATCGCTTTCCGCGGTCTACCACGGGGAGAATGGCCTCCGCATGTTAAAGGAATTGTCCCGCAGTTATTTGACGATTAGCAAAGATCTCGGGCGCGTCATGAATCGGCTCAAGGCGTTGTATCGGAGTTGGGCCATTCCCTGCGCAGGGACGCAAGTCTACGCACCGCGCTACCGTTCGGAATGGTTGAGCAAGATCACGGAAGCCGGCGTGCGCCGGCGGGCGGAACTTTACTACCAACAACTCGACGCGTTGCGGTTTTTGCGCCAACAAGCCCGGAAAGAGCTGTTGGCCGAGGGTCGGAAACACAGCGCAACGAAGTTGCTACGCCAGATTCCTGGGATTGGTCCGCTCCGGGCGGCTCACTTGGTTGCGTTGATTCAGACGCCCCACCGATTCCGCACCAAGCGGCAACTGTGGAACTACAGCGGGCTAGCGTTGGAGACCCACGACAGCGCGCAATATTGCATTGTCGAAGGACAGATACAACGTTCCAAGAAACCACAGCAACTTCGTGGGCTGAATGCGAACCATAACCACGATCTCAAGGATATCTTCAAGGGTGCGGCCATGAGAGCGAGCACCTGCGATGGACCGTTCCGCAGTTTTTACGAGACCTTGCTCGCCAAAGGGCTGCGACCAACGATGGCTCGTCTCACCTTGGCGCGGAAGATTGCCGCGATCACCCTGATCGTCTGGAAGAAAGGAGCAAGTTTCGACGCCAACTATTTGAAACAAGCAGCTTGAGCGTCTCTGACAGAGAGTCCGTTCCATCCTGGGGATCATCCTTAGCGGTGGCCGTCGGGTTCTTGAGACGCTTGGTTCGAGGGAGAGTATCCACCGGAGAAGTCAGGCCACCATGTTGTTCCAACACGAAAGTCTCCGATTCCACCCTATGCCCCCTTGGATAACCAAAGAAAGTCATAGGCCACGAGTCTCCAATAGGACCATGAGTTGCCGCTTATCTGAGCGGATAACTGTTAGGCTTGTTTGCTTCAAGAAACGAATGGCGCCGTCACGACAATGAAATGGAACCACAGGTGAGAAGAAGAATCTCACCGTTTCGTGCGACGAAACGAAGCAACGACTCCCTGAGGAAGACCACTCGCCGATCACGAGTGCACGTTCAAACGATTGGGCTGAATGCCGAAACAAAAAAGTGTTGGCACCGAGCCAACGGAGAGATATGTCTCTTGACATTTCCTTTTATAGGACTTCTCCGGTAACCGCGTTAGGGACTTAGCTTCGTAATTCCTGACGTTTCCGACGAATCAACGTTCGTGTCCCCACACTGGCAGTATTGCCAGTATGCATTAATAAGTCTTGCGACCAGTCTGGTGGTGTAGTCCAAGTATTGGAGCTGCCCCAGGGGAGCTGGAGGAGCAACCATGATGTGGCGTCAATTTCGTCGGCTGAAATTATTTTTGCTTCTTGGGCTCCCGGTGGCTTGCTTTGGCCAAACAACTGGTGGCGGTTCAAGTACGGCGTCGAATCCTCTCAACGTGTACGCCCCGCCTTGCATTTCCCAGGTTAAGCAGTACATCGCCGTGAATTGCCAAATTACTCCGACAGGAGGAGCGCAACCATACAGCTATACCTTTACTGGGGGCTTCCCAATTGGCGTATCGATGTCCACTGGTATGGGCGGCGGCTTGATAAATGGCACGCCCACAGGGACAACTGGCGAGCAGACCACCGTGACCGTAACCGATGTCAGAGGGGGGACCGCCGCAACTTCCTTCATGATCACGCCCGCAGGCTTAACCGGCTCAGGTCCATGCCGCAGCGCCGTCTGCGTCACCGGAGCCGGTTACGCGATCAGAACGGCGGAAGGTTATACCATCACAACGTTAGCCACGGTGCAGATGGCTGCCACGACCTATTGGAGTGATGGCAGCACACTTGATGTAACTTCCATGGCGACCTGGGCCTGCACTCCGAGCCCGCAGTGCGGTTCGGTATCAGAAAGTGGGCTTTATACAACTGGAAATTCCGTCGGTACCTACCATGTGACGGCAACGCTTTCCGGAGTAACGAATAATGGCGGGTCGGGTGTCGCGGTTACTGTGGCCACAATACAGGCTCACACCAAAGAGAGCGACCGAGTAGCCAATTCTGGCATGGTGATGAGGGACGTCCTGCAACTGCGAAGTGGCATACCCACCGCGGTGCTACAGAAGGCGGAATGCGTCATCGTTGTGCCTTCAACCCTGAAGTTCGCTGTTGGCGTTGGCGGAAGCTACGGGCGCGGCGTAATGACTTGCCGCGGGGGCCCCGACTTTCAAGGGCCGTGGAGCGCTCCGTCAATGATGGCGCTCGGCGGAGGCGGCTTTGGCTTGCAGGTCGGCGGGCAGGCCACGGACTTTGTTTTTCTGCTGATGAATGACCGTGCGGCCAGCAGCATATTGAAAAGCAAAGTGAAGATCGGCGCTACTGCGTCGGCTGCCGGCGGGCCCGTTGGACGTGAATCAACTGCCGCCACGGATGCATTCCTACGCGCAGAGATACTTTCGTACTCACGCGCTCGGGGACTCTTTGCTGGGGTGTCGCTGGAAGGTTCCACATTGCGTCCTGACAACAGGGCAAACCGAAAACTCTATGGAAAAGATGTGAGCGCGAAAGCAATCGTCCTCCAGGGTGAAGTTTCGCCGCCATCGTCCGCGCTGGAACTGCTTTCGGTACTGAACAGCAAGTCACCCACCAACAGGTCAGCGGGCGGTGCTCCTCCTCCGC
This sequence comes from uncultured Acidobacteriota bacterium, assembly GCA_963832615.1. Classification (GTDB taxonomy): domain Bacteria; phylum Acidobacteriota; class Terriglobia; order Acidiferrales; family UBA7541; genus Acidiferrum. Next base: position 5,785 of record CAWHVA010000027.1, on the reverse strand, counting down.
CTCCTCCTAATCGTCCGCCGCTCTCGGCCTATGCACAGGGCGAAAAGACAAAGGCTAAGGGGCTGATCACCGCTCGTACCGGCGACACGATTGTCCTCAAGACTACCGACGGAAGCACGATGACCGTTACTCTCGATGACGACACCAAGGTGCAGCAACCGAAGGGGCTTGGCATTCGCAAAAAGCAAATGTCTGCTGCTGTGCTGATTCCCGGCCTTAAGGTTTCGGTTGACGGCACAAGCCAGGACGCCACGCACGTCCTTGCCAAATCCATTACCTTCGATGGAGACGATTTAGAAACGGCCGAGATGATCCAGGCCGGTCTAAGTCCCACCGAACAGAAAGTAGCCGCCAATCAGCGGAATATTGAAGAAAACGAGCGGAACATCGACGCGAACAAGCAAAATATCGCTTCCAACAAGGCGGCCATTGACGCTAACGCCGCGGAAGCCGCGGAAGCCGCGGAAGCCAGCAAGCGCTTCTCGGAATTGAGCGATTACGACACCAAGGCTCAACTGGTTGTCCAATTTGCCAGCGCCAGCAGCGACATCTCCGCAGCGGATCAAGAGGCGCTGAAGGAATTCGCCCAGAATGCCGTCAACCTCAAGGGGTACATCATTCAGGTGAAGGGTTTCGCCGATTCCAGCGGCAACGCGGCAATGAACCAGAATCTGAGCATGGAGCGCGCACAGAACGTAATCGCCTTCTTGCTTCAGAACTGTAACGTGCCGGTCCGCCACATTGTGGCGCCAGGCGCCATGGGTGAAGCGGCACCAGTAGCCTCGAACGAGACCGCGGCCGGACGCGCAGAAAACCGCCGCGTTGAGGTCAAGGTCCTGCTGAACAAAGGGCTAGCCGGGGACTAACAATCACGGGTCGAAAGAGTGGGCGCGAACTTGCGCGACCCACTCACATTCGGGGCCACATGCGCTCTTCGGTCAGGCCACTTTGAGTAAGAAAGCCATCATCGGAGGAGAATCAAACATGATTTCACGCAAAAGTTTGGCCACGCATACCAGGTAGCCTGTCCGGGGTGGGCGTTCTTTGCATCACCTTGGCGTTTCCCGCAAATTCGCAAGTAAAAACAGAAACGAAGGTCGAAGAGGGCCTGGCTTCCCAAACTATCAAGATCGAGACCGCCGAGGTGGTGTATGTTTCCGGCAGCGATCTCGTCGTCAAGACCGACGACGGGGAGCTTCGACATTTCCCGAATGTTTCAGACGACAAAACCGTGACTGTCGCCGGCAAGGAACTGACGGTTCACGATCTCAGACCTGGCATGAAGCTGCAGCGGACCACGATCACGAGCACCACACCGAGAATGATCACCACGGTAAAGACCGTGACCGGTAAAGTCTGGCGCGTCAGTCCACCGAACTCGGTCATTCTCACCTTGGAAGATGGTACGAACCAGTCCTTTAACATTCCCAAGGGCCAGAAATTCAATGTCGACGGCCAGGAGACCGACGCTTGAGGCCTTAAAGAAGGAATGAACATTTCGGCAACTGCAGTCACCGAGACACCTGAAACGGTCGTGTCACAAGAGGTGGTACGCACGGGCACAGCGCCACCTCCGAAGCCTGCCCCGCCAAGACAGGGTGCCACACTGCTCATCGTATTTGTTCCGGCTAAGTAGCTCGAATCGTTCCTCACTCGCCCGCCGAAGACCCCCTTGTTTTTGGGCATGTGCTAGCTGGTGTTCTCAGTGTGGCAGGCTGGTATTGATTTGTTGCCATAACGTTACGGAACTTGTATAGATGTCGAAAAGGGACAAAGTTTGCGAAAAAACGGCACTCTGCGACTCGCAGGCTTCCGTCCAAACGCCGAATCTCGCATCTCCCATACTTCACCTTTCGTCTTCTGAAAGGCGAACCATATCCCTTGAATTCTGAAATTTGACCGCGGCAAAGAAAGGTCTCAAAGGTGAACTTCCTCATATTGGTTTCTGAGACGCCAAATAAATCGAGGCCCTTCGGATTTGCGGCAACAAAACGGCGGTCACAGTTTGTCACGACGATTGCATCGGGAGAGCTTACGAGTAATGTCTGTAAATCATTCTCCCTTGCACGGAGTGCCTCCTGTAGTCTTCGGGGTTTGCTAGCGACACTTCTTCCCAATCTCATGACTATGTTCTGTGCTTGCCGAAGATGTATCGCTGCCTGTCCCAACCCGATAAACAGTTCTCTGGTGATTTTGGCGTTCGTCGCAACGATTGCATCGCGAGATATTGCTACTAACTTTCGCAAAGGGCTCTTGCTGCCGCGAAGTGCTTCCTCGAGTCTTCGACTCCTGGCGACACTTCTTCCCAATACGGTGAGCGTATGCTGACGAAGATGTACCGTCATCTGCTCCAGTGCAACAAACAGTCGTGATCTGAATTTGGTGACTTCCATAACGCGGGCCCGGAAACATTCGATCTAAATCTCAGAACCTCTTCACGGAGGGAACCAAATTAAATCAGGGAATGAACTTGGCGGAAACTGTCAAGATTGCCAGAGCGGGACTTCTTGCTTGAAACCACTCCGCCTCAACTTGTGCCCACCACCGAGCCCTACTGAGTGCTACCAGCCGTTCGTGTCCCGCGGTTAAGCGCAAGTCGGCGTTGCACTTGTAGCATTCGGTATCGGTTCGTGACGTTCTGTGTAACTTGTTGATTCTTCGTGCGGGCAGACTTGTTTCCAGTGCCTGGTAAACGCGGTTACCGGACACTGAGTCTGGCAGTGCGCACAAAATCCGACCCGCACGGTGCCATTTCCGCCGTCACCGACGCGATTCACCAGGTCAGGCCAGATATTCCTGTCACCGACGTGCTGAGCATGGACGAGGTGATCGCGCAATCGATGTCTCCGCAACGCTTCAATATGCTGCTGCTCGCTGCCTTCGCCGGGCTGGCTCTTCTGCTAGCTGCGGTAGGGATCTACGGAGTGCTCTCCTACTCGGTTCGCCGTCGAGTGCGGGAAATCGGGATTCGCATTGCGCTGGGGGCGTCGCAGTCCGATATCCTGCGGTTGGTGGTCGGCGATGGCATGAAGCCAATTCTGATTGGTGTGGCGGTAGGACTAACGGCGGCGGTGGCACTGAGCCGGTTCGTGGCGTCGCTAGTGTTCGGGGTACCGCCTACGGACCCACTAACGTTCACGGTGGTGGCGCTTTTGCTCGTGGTAGTCGGTATCGTGGCCAATACGCTGCCGGCGTATCGGGCCACACGAGTCGAACCGGTGCGGACTCTGCGAGAAGAGTAACGGCAGTAGCGATCTGACGCTGCTACATACCTGGTAAGTTGCGTAACCGGACAGAAAACCGCAGAAGCTTCCAATGGCGGCGTGCCAACTCCTGGTAAGTCGGATTACCGGACATGTGCCTTTTTGGCCAGAATTCCACTTTCCCGATAATGCGTTTACCAGACTTGAAAAGCTTAAGATAGGTGCATGCCCATCGAGGTGGCAATCCGGCGACCGCGGCCCCACGAGTACGACTCAGTGCGAGACCTCATAGAGGTCGTAGCGACTGAGACGTTTAAGGACCTTTTCGCTCCGAGTCCTGTCCCCTTGAAGTTCGAAGACGAGGACTGGCCGCTGGCATGGGTAGCAGCATCTGATGCGAAGATTCTCGGAGTGATAATAACGCACCAGGAATGGGTTGATGACCTTTGGGTGCTTCAGGAGTACCGGCGACAAGGTGTCGGAAGGAGACTGCTCGCACAAGGTGAATCCGAGATAGTTGCTCGCGGTTGCCAGACGTGCCGCCTTCGCGTCGTTAAGTCGAATCTGGTCGCGGTACAGTTCTATTCTCGTCACGGATGGTGGGTTGTGCGTGAGTTCGCCCACGAAAAGTACGGTCATCCCATGCTGGAGATGGCCAAGTCTTTTCCGTTCCCGCAACAGGCTTAATGTCTCAGTTTCCGATAACCGCGTTATCAGACTTACGCCAGTGGAAACCAAGAGCTAGTTGGATTGCTCAAGAATGAACCAATCTCCAGCTATCTTCTTGTATCGGTATCCGAATGATGTCGATTGCCCGTACATTCCTTTGCCGGAATCCTTTCGCTCGATACACGCAGGTTCAGTGTGCTGATAACCAGAGGTGGGTTGTCCGCAGTGGAGGTAGCCGACGCTAATGCCCGACGGAACTATCCCCCAGGTGTAGACAAGGAACAGGGTTTCATTAGATTTCCCTCCGCCCACTGTGCCCTCATCGACGCCCGCCCGCCTGAATAAACGCTTGTATTCGTCCCACCGTACTTGGGAGATTCCCCACTGCGACTTTGGACGAGGCCATGCGAAGCTATCTTCAGTCCACAAGAAATCAGGGGCTATGCGGGTCATGCGCGAATCGTCTGCCAGCATCGACACGAGGCGCTCAAGGTCAGGCCGTTTTTTGGAGAACTCTTTTACGAGCTTCTGGTCGTTCGGCACATGAGGCGCAATCCACCAGGCCAGAAGCGAAACCGCGCCAACAATGATTACCAGAACAAGTCCAAGATTTTTTGCCATCGCATGAAGGACTCCGGGAAGTTTATAAGAGGAGACTGTAGTCGGCAATGACGGCACCAAGTCCTGGTAAGTTCGGATTACCGGACGAGTGCCGTACTAGAAATTCACTTGATGTCCGGTAAGCGTCTATCAGGCAGGTGAATTACTTCCGGTTAGCGTGTGGTCGTCGGTTTTTTTTGTCCCAAAAGCAAACGGACGTGCATCAACGTCGACACCGAGTCTGGTATCTTGGCGATGTTTGGGGGGGGAACACCAACTTCTCGCAATGCTCCGCGGCCAACTCGCCGACATCGTGTTTGGAGCAGTTTTCCTGTTCAAACACGTCGATGACGATGAGTGTGATGTCGTCCTGCTGGGCCACCGAAGCCGATTGCCAAACGCGTATCTCGGAGAGCAGTTGCTCCGGTACCTCAGAAGGCGGGCGGCACTGATTGTCGCGAACCACTTGCTCAAGCTTGCGGTCGCCAAAGGAATCGCCGCTGGCATTTTGGGGCTCAGTCACGCCGTCTGTGTAAAGCAGGGAGCGAATCGCCAGAGTGGATCGATAGGTCACAAACGGGGTAGTCGGCTTCCGGGTTGACTCCGAACAGCAGACCCATTGCTTTCGATGCGTCTCCATTGCTGCCATCCGTCCGCGGCAGGGCACCCGCCGCTTCTGCGCTGTTAGTCATGGCGAATGCCAGCGGGACACCACGCCAAAAGAAGAGCTTCGCCCGAATAGCGTTAAAGCGGGCACTGACCGTAGGCCAGCGAAAGAAACGATGTTGGCAATCCCCGCAATGAAACGGCTTTAGAAAAAGCGTGGTTAAAGGTACGCGTTCAACAAATCCTCTGCGCTTTGATCTCCTGATTCGCTCACTGTTGCACTGCGGGCAAAGATGCATTGAAATTTCTTCCTGATCAACTTATTGCCGTTCGCGTTCCGCGCCATCGCTCAGAGGGCATCCTCAGCAGAGTGATTTTTGAAGGTGCGACATGAGGCCGAACGCCTGCCGACTCTTTTGGAGGCGCTGAGAAACAGTCTGGGCACTAAACTCCAATTCGTAGACCGCTAAGGTGGTCCACGACGTGGGGTCGCTAAACAGTACCAATGCTCCATAAGGACTTAGCTGAATTCCGAGAAACTCGGCCCCCTGAGACCGAATCACCTCCGCATACTCTCGTTCCTTGTCAGACATTCTCTCAACGTATCGGTGAGGCACCGACCCTAGCAACTGGCAAAAATGCCAGCTTGCTGAGGCGGCCGGCCAGCTTGCCCACCGACATGATCTGCCGCCGGGGCCAAGTCCCGA
>CAWHVA010000026.1:0-55894 GCA_963832615.1 uncultured Acidobacteriota bacterium | reverse complement strand
GAGATCCTTCATGGATCCTTATCGGATGCGCTCAGCGTAACAGCACCCAATAGTGTGCGCTGCGGATGACAGTGTGACACCAGTCGACGCGGTTACAGGGCCCGAACACCTGTACGCAAGGCCAGTATATTTCCGCAGCCGTACGCTCGTACGATGGCTTCGTAACTCAGCGAACCTACTATCGTTACGTTCGCTAGCCCGAAGTCCGCTTGGGCTGACAAAAACTCTTGCTGCGCGAGTGAGTGCCCCAAAATGTCGCCAACCGCGAAGGATCTCGATGTGACGAACTCTAATTCCTCAACGCCCAGTGCGCGTCCCGCTTCCGCTGGAGCGCAGGAAGACTCCGGAAAGCCCCAACCGGTACCGCTCGAAGTGCCCGTGACGGTGAATGGCGCGCGGACGGTGGAAGGTAGCGACAAGCGCGAACCCTTTTCGGAAACGACGCAAACGGTATTGGTATTCGGCAACGGCGCAGTGATTCGTCTCGCATCCTCCGTGGCCGCGGGCCAATTGTTGTTCCTGACCAACGACAAAACCAAGAAAGAAGTGGTATGTCAGGTAGTGAAGTCCAAGACGTACCGGAACGTCAGCGGCTACGTGGAGTTGGAATTCACCGAAGCGGTTCCGGGATTTTGGGGCATGCGGTTTGCGGGAGAGCGCGCTGCTGCGCAACCCGGAGCACCTGCTCCTGCGACAATCGTGAAGCCCGTCGCGCCACCAGCACCCGCACCCAAAGCCGCGCCGCCAACACCCGCAGCCAAGGTCGAAGCGCCGGCCACGGGCAGCCTTCCGCAGCGAGTGGAAGCAAAGCCGACGGTTGTGCCACCCCCAGCGGTGCCATCCGCGACCATCACCACCAGCGGGCTCAACGTCGAAGTCAAGCCAACTTTGAATTTGCCGCGAGCAGGGGAGCCCAAGCCTGTCACGATTTTGCCGAGTCCCACGCTGCATTCGACGAGTGCGCCCGTCGCCAGCGCCCCCAGCACCATTCTGCCGAAAGCCCCGGGCCTGACGGACGGCTTCGGCAGTGGCCTTACTTCAACCGCGCGGCCATCCGAGAGCAAGCCTCCGGCGCCGGTTGCGCCAAAGGTTTCGCAGACGCCTGTTGCCGCCCAATCTTCGTCGGACGCGCTCCGGCGCGAATCGGAACGCTTGCAAGAGCAGCTCGCGTCGATGTTGTTTGCCGCGGAAGTGCCGGCCACGCCCGTGCAAGCGGCACCCGTGCAGCCCCCGGCGAGCAAACTGCCGATTGCGGAACTCTCGGCCAAAGTGGTGGAGATCGCCAAGCCGCAAACTCAGGCGCCGAAAGTGGTCGCGCCGCCAAAGAGCGCGCACGTCCCGATGCAATCGTCGCTGGACGACGAGGAGGTCAAGATCCCGTCGTGGCTCGAGCCGCTGGCGCGCAACGCCGCCACGCACGCTCAGAACGAAGCCTCGGTGAAGGAGGAATCAGCCCTGGTTCACCGGGTTCTCGAGTTCGAAGTACAAGATGTGTCTGCGCCGCCCATAGCGCAGGACGAGGCAGATTCGGCTTCCCCGGAAGAGACGTTCGGCAGTCATTTGCTGGAGACAGGGATCCAACCGCAAAGCGGCTCGACGGGTAAGAACAGGGGCATCCTGATCGGCGCCGTCGCGGCCGGCCTGGTGATGGCCGCCGCCGGTGTTACGTGGTACGCGCGACAGTCATCTGCTCCCGCGCAACAGGCGCCTGCGGTAGCCGCCGTGGTAACGCCATCCGCAGTCGTGACACCGAGTGCAGCGCAACCTGCGCCCGCGGCGCGAACGCGCACCGGGGCCGAAACGCCAGCGCCAAATCGATCGAACATCAACTCGGAACCTGTGGCGCAACCGCAGAATTCTTCTTCACAGGGGAATTCGCAATCGATCACTAATGCGTCGGATGTCACCAAGATTCCGCCCGACAAAAATATCGCAACGGAGTTGTCGGCCTACAGGAAACTGGCCGAACCGCCTCAGCCCGCGGTGAAGAAGCCGAGTCTCGGCGACGTCCATCTGGCATCACCGAAATCGAATCGTAGTCCAGTCGCTACGGAATCTAGTGATGCGGACGCTGCGCCTTCCATCAACTCCAGCGAGGTGGCGCCAACCGGCGACGCACTCGGCGGAGGGCTGCCTGTTGAGAATTCGAAGCAGCCAGTTGCTCCGGCCGCCCCGCTCCCCGTCGGGGGCGACGTGAAGCCGGCGCGCTTGCTGTCCTCGACGGCGCCTGGGTATCCATCCCTTGCAAAGACCCAACGCATTGAAGGCGCTGTGAAGATTGATGCCCTAGTTGACGCGAACGGCAGGGTTTCCTCGATGAAAATCGTTTCCGGCCCGGTGCTGTTACATCAAGCGGCCATGGATGCGCTGCGCCAGTGGAAATATCAGCCGGCAACACTCGACGGCAAGCCGGTGTCGATGCATTTGACAGTTACCGTCCAATTCCGATTGCAGTAGGTTTTTGATCCAAGGATTGGAACTAGGTTCAGGTCGAGGGAACGGCGTTCCTTTTCCGTGAAAGCAATTCCGCGCTGCGTTGCGCAACTTCATTTACCAGAATTCCCATTTTTGGATGCGAAGGCTCGAAGTCGGCGGCGATCCCGTGCGCGTGCAACTCCTCTGAGGTCACCGGGCCAATCGACCCTACCAGAATACGCGCAAAGGCTCGGCGCACAGCCTCTTGCAAATTCATCTCTGCCGCAATCTTGAGCAGATGTACGACCTGGACTGAAGTCGTGAATAGGGCCACATCCACCTCGCCGCCGGCAAGCGCGGCGGCCGCCAGGCGCAGCGGCGCGGTATCCTCTGGCAACCCCCATTCGTAAACAGGAACTTGCGTAACGTTTGCGCCGCGCTCGGTAAGTCCCGCCAGGAGTTCGGCGTTCGGAGCGCCATACTCTTGCACGGCGACGCGTTTGCCGCCCAGCGGCAGCGTGTCGCGGCTTCCGTCGAGAGCCGCGAGCAACTCCCGCCAGGTATTGGGTTCTGGGACCGCGAGCGTCACCGGCACGCCCAATTCTTTCAACGCCGCAACCGGTTTGGGCCCGCGCGCTACGATTGGCACGCGTTGTAGCGCTACGACGAACTCATCCCGCGTGCAAACTGTTTCGGCAACGCGTGCCAGTGCGCGCGTGCCGACCCCGGTCAGGAAAATGACCATATCGAAGCTCCCCGCCACTAGCGCGCGGGTGAATGACTGCGCTTCCTTGTTCGATTCCAGGGGGATTTCGCGCATCGACGGAGCGACCATCGCGTTACCGTCATACGTGGCGATGAGCTTGGCCATCTCCACGGCACGGCGGCTTTCCAGGGATAGCACGCGCAGGCCCGCGAATCCGTTTGGTTTCGTGCGAGCTTCCATCACAGATATCATCACACGATTTCGAATGGGCGGCCATCCACACGGGGCGAACGACGCCCGCCACCGCTCCCCGGTTAACTAGCGCGCATCGCCGCCGCCGACTGGCTTGCGAGTGGAAACACAGGTTCGTATACTGGCGGCCCGGCTAAATGCAGGTCTTGCGGGAGGGTAGCCCGCGCTATAGACCGTTCTTTAGCCCTTAAAAATCCTGCCTGCTAGTCGAACGCAGGCCGAATTGTGAACGACGGCTGTTCCCGTCAGAGGAGATGTCTGCATGCCGCAAGCCCCAGTACCGGAAGAAATGAATGTCTACCAGAACGCCGAAGCGCGCTTCGAAGTGGCGGCACAGAAACTCGGGCTCGAACAGGGGGTTTATCGTTACCTCAAGTATCCCAGCAAGGAAGTTACTCTGTACATTCCGATTGGAATGGACAACGGCCAGTTGGAAGTGTTCACCGGGTACCGCGTGCTGCATTCGACGGTGCGCGGGCCGGGGAAGGGCGGGATCCGGTTTGCGCCGGATGTGTCGCTGGATGAAGTGCGCGCACTAGCGACGTGGATGACCTGGAAATGCGCGGTCGTGAATATTCCGTTCGGGGGAGCGAAGGGCGGAGTGATCTGCGACCCTCGGAAGATGACCCGCGGGGAGCTTGAGCGCTTGACGCGGCGCTACACAGCGGAATTGGCGAATTGGATTGGGCCGGAGCGCGATATCCCGGCGCCGGACGTGGGCACGAATGAGCAGACCATGGCCTGGGTTATGGACACCTACGCGATGCACGTAGGGCAAGCTACTACCGCAGTCGTCACTGGCAAGCCCATTGAACTCGGGGGATCAGCCGGGCGGCGAGAGGCGACCGGCCGCGGCGTGATGATTTGCTGCGACAAGGCCATTACCAAGCTCGGAATCAAGCGGGAAGGCTGCCGCGTAGTGATCCAGGGCTTCGGCAATGTCGGCTCCCTGGCGGCTTTGCTGATGCAGAAGGTGGGCTACAAAATCGTGGGTCTCGCGGATATCGGCGGCGGTCTATACAACGAAAAGGGATTCGACGTAGCGAATGCCATCGACTGGGTGTATACCCAGAAAAAGCCGCTGCAGGATTTTCCGGGCGGTGGCACGAAAATGACGGCGCGCGACGTACTTTTTCAGCCTTGCGAGATTGCCATTCCGGCCGCCATCGAAAATCAAATCACCGAGAGAAATGCGGAACAGGTGCAGGCGCGGATTCTGTGCGAAGGCGCAAACGGGCCCACGACATGGCAGGCCGATGCGATTATCGACCGTAAGGGCATTTTCACCGTTCCGGACATTCTCGGCAACGCCGGGGGGGTCACGGTCAGCTACTTTGAGTGGGTGCAGGACCGCCAGGGCTTTTTCTGGCGCGAGCGCGAAGTCAACGAGCGCCTGCTGGATGTGATGGAAAATGCCTTCGATCAGGTGGTACGATACGCGGAATTGCACAAGGTCAACAACCGCATCGCAGCCTATATGCTGGCTATTGACCGCGTTGCAAGCGCGCTGAAATTGCGCGGAATTTACGCCTAGCCCCCAGGTGGCGCTAGTGTCGGAGCCCGGATATAGTCGTCGGCCTTAGGCCCGGCGCCCACATATTGCTTTGGACGCGTCCCCGCCGCGCGAACCGCAATAACACTTGTGCCCCTCAACGGTTCCGATGATAATTCGGCTCCGGTAAGGAGTTGTGCCATGGCCACGGAGCATCTCTCACCAGGTTCCGCGAAAAGCGAGCAACAGCATAGGGCGGACGTCTGCGTCGCGGGACGCTGGATGTACGAGCGCGGATACATAGTGGCCTGCGAAGGCAATCTCTCCGTGCGCCTGGATGAGCAGCGCGTTCTCACCACTCCGACGTGCATGAACAAAGGGATGCTCTCGCCCAACGATCTGGTGATCATCGATCTCGAAGGGCGGCACGTCGCCGGGGATCGTAAGGCGTCGTCCGAACTGGCGATGCATCTTTTGTTTTATCGCATGCGGCCGGATGTTCAGGCGATTTGTCATGCCCATCCGCACACGGCGACGGGGTTTGCCGTCGCGGGACGCGCCCTGGACCAAGCGCTGCTGCCGGAAGTGATCGTGGGGCTGGGGCAGATTCCGCTGGTGAAGTACGGCACCCCCGGGACGCCTGAACTCAGCGCGGCCATCGAGCCTTACGTACCCCATTACGATGCGTTGCTGCTGGCAAATCACGGAGCGGTCACTTGCGGGCCGGACCTGATCACCGCGTTCTTTCGCATGGAAACGCTCGAGCACTTCGCGAAGATTACGCTGGCGGCGGAAATGGCGGGCACCCCTACGTTGCTCTCCAGCCGTGAAGTGGCGAAACTCATTGCCGCCAGGACGCGCTACTTCGTCGTGCCGCCGCCTGGCGGAGGCGCGGACCTGCCGTTGACGTGCGACGGTGGTGACACCGCAGGCGACCGCGTGCGGCTTACACGCAGCGAGTTGGACGCGTTGATCGACGAAGCGGTTCGCAAGGATCGCTCCCGGCGCTGACCTGCAGAGCGCTCGTCATTTGTGCAAACTCAAATAACCGGGCTGCCCCCTGCTACATCCATCCTAATAGAACATTACGACCGGGACGGAGAGCCGGCGGTGACGGCAGGATTGTCCTCGCCCTCATTCAACGGCCCAAATGGCTCACGCGGCTTTCATTTCCGAAGGGAGAAATAACAATGGAACAGAGAATTGACCTCGCGAAACACTTGCAGGAGGCCCAAAAATCGCTTTATGCGCTTGAGAAGTACATCGCGACGTGCGGCCTCGACCACAAGCTGATCCATTTGCTGAAAATGCGTGCGTCACAAATCAATGGCTGCGCATATTGCATCGACATGCACTCCAAGGACGCGCGGGCCCTTGGCGAGACCGAGCAGCGCCTGTACGAGCTCAACGCCTGGCGCGAGACGCCTTTCTACACCGATCGCGAGCGCGCCGCGCTGGAATGGACGGAATCGCTCACCCTGGTTTCCCAAACCCATGTGCCCGACGAAGTCTATGAAAGCGTGAAGAAACACTTCAGCGAGAAAGAAATCGTCGACTTGTCGATCCTCGTATCGGTAATTAATGTGTGGAACCGCCTGGCGATTTCCGCGCGCACCCTGCCCGGCACGTACAAAGCGCAACAAGCCGCCGCATCCTGACTCACTTCATGGTCTCCGAGAGTTGTAGGGGCGCAGCATCGCTACGCCCCAGCTTGCCCTGGCGTAGCCCTCCGCGCGCGAATTCCGGCCGCTTTCCTTCAGAAACGGAAATAGCAAGATTGAAGAAGCGGCTCTGCTACTCCTAGGTACAATTCTGCGTGTGGCTTGATAAGGAAGTGTGCCGCGGGAGATGGCGATGGACGACGTGAAGGAATTTTTCGCAGCGATTCGCACCGGCGACGCAACAGCAGTAAAGACAATGCTCAATGCAGACCCCTCGCTTGCCAGCGCGAAGAATGAGCAGGGGCAATCGCCAGTGCTTGCCGCGGTATACAGCGGGCGCAGCGAGATTCGCGACGCGTTGATCGCGCGCGGCGCGCATCTCGAATTTCACGAAGCCGCCGCAGCCGGACAGCTCGAGCGGGTCGAGCACTTCGTGGAAAAAGATCCGGAACTGGCGAGAAGCTATTCGCCGGACGGCTTTCCCGTCCTGGCGTTGGCGGCCGCGTTCGGCCACTTCCCGATCGTCCGCTATCTTTTCGAGAAGGGCGGCGACGTGACCGCCGCGGCAACCAACGGCACCGGGTATAACGCGCTGACCGGCGCCGTGACGAGCGGTCACCAGCAAATTGCAGTCTGGCTGCTCGAAAATGGGGCCGACGCAAATTACCGCTACGGCCCCGGATATACTCCATTGCTCGCAGCCGCGGCCAATGGACATCTCGAGATCGTGAAAGGCCTGCTAGCGCACGGCGCGGACGTCCACGCAAAGACCAACGACGGCAAGACGGCGGTCACCATCGCCGAAGAACGAAAACATCCGGAGGTGGCCGCTCTTCTTCGCAGCCACGGAGCCTCATAACTCCGAACGGAAGGCGACCTTGGTTCCTTTGTCCCACACCAGCTGCGAATCTCGGATGCGGAGGGGTGTATCAGTTTCTCTTTAAATTGATGTCAAATTGCGGCGACGATTTACGTCTCTCGCCGAAGGCCGCTTCCAGAATCGAGTTCCGTTGTTCATTCCTGTGAACCAACTCGACTATCCCAAAGTAGAGAGCTGCCTATCCGATTGGATAGACGCTTGTATTTCTGCTCCGACACCTTTTGCTCTGCCGCATTCTTTGTCGAATCGACAAAACCCTTGCCGATCAAACGCTTACGGTGATATACGAAGGCAGAATTGCCCCCTCCGTCGTTGAAGGCCAGAGAAATGCTCCTATCTGGGACAGCGTCGGCGGATGGCGCAAGGTCCGCCTGGCGGTATTCCCTTAGGCCCCTTCCCCGGTAATGAAAGTTGAAGTGACGCTATGTCAAATGAAGAAATCGAGAAGAAATTATCGGAATTGGTAAATCGGGCCTCGGCTGACGAGAACCTCAAGACGAGGTTGTTGAACGATCCGACGCCGTTGCTCCGGGAAAATGGGATCGAAATACCCGCAGGACTTGAAGCACGCGTAGCGGCAGACAAAGACTCAATCTCTTTTCAATTCCAGCCGCAGAAGCCCGCAGGTGGCACTGAACTGACAGAGAGCGACTTGAGCAGTGTAGCTGGGGGAATCCAGTTCGTTTTTAGGCAGGTTTTCGTGACGTCAATTAGTTGGAGCGGCGGCGGTTCTTAGTAACGCTGCTTCCCGGACAAGCTCCACAGCCCAGCGGGGTGGTCCCTTTTTTCCGCCCGTATCAGCTATTCCGCAGACGCGTTGACAGACTTACTATCGGCGAAACGTAGGTCAATCGGAATATCGATTCGTGCCAGCAATCCTCGAAGCCAATTCAATCGGGAATCCCGCCGTTCCTTGGGCAGCAGCCCTGCGCGACGTCAAACCCTTCGCCATGCGATGGCTGCGGGCGCAAACTAGTGCTCGCAAGGAGGAATTCCATAGGATTAGGCAAGATTTCGACAGAATCGGGCTACCGGAATCGATTCAGAAATGCGTATATTTTCGATTGTTCGCGGGTTTAGAATTACTAGGCGACTTGCGCTTAGAAGGGAGCAAACTATGCCCACCGTCACCGTCAACGGAGTCCGCCGCGAAGTGCAAGCCCCAGCTGACACGCCCCTCCTCTACGTCTTGCGCAACGACCTCGAACTCTCCGGCCCGCAATTCGGTTGCGGCCTGGCCCAGTGTGGAGCATGCTCCATCCTCCTGGACGGCAAAGAGGTTCGTTCTTGCGTTACGCCGCTCTCGACGGTTGGCAACGCCGAAATCACCACCCTCGAAGGCCTTCCCGCGCGCTGGGCAAAGCAAAAGGGTCTTTCTCCTGAACAGGCCAATGACTTACTTCATCCTGTTCAGCAAGCGTGGATTGCCGAACAAACTCCTCTCTGCGGTTTTTGCCAGAACGGCATGATGATAGTCGCCACTGAACTCCTCGAAAAAAATCCCAGTCCAACGGACGCACAAATCAAGGCTGCTTTCACCACCGAGGGACCATCGCCTCATCTCTGTCGCTGCGGCAGCTATGTCGCCATCATAGACGCTGTAAAACACGCCGCAACGCTCATGGGGAGGGGAAGTAAGCCATGACCACCGCCGCTGAAAACACCGTCAAAGTTTATGAAGCTACTCTCTCCCGCCGCCAATTCGTCAAAACCGGTGGCGCACTCGTTGTCGGCGTCGCATTCGTCGGTCCTTCCGTCCTCAAAGCTCAGGGCTTTCAGGGCCCGAAAGTTACCGGTGCGCCCTTCAAAAATACGCTCGATCCGACTCTCCCTACTTCATGGATCGAAATTCATCCGGATAACACCGTCCTCATTCGCACCGGCAAGAGCGACTTCGGTCAGGGCACAACCTTCACTGCCTATCGCCAAATCGTTGCCGACGAATTGAGCGTCCCGTTCGAATCCATCACCACGGTCGTCGCAGGGCACACCGATCAGACTCCCGACGGCAGCGGCGCCTTCGATTTCCTGGGTCGTGGCACGCCTAACATCCGTAAAGCTGCAGCGTACACCTATCAAGCGCTTCTCGATCTCGCCTCCGAACGTCTCGCCGTTCCCAAAGATCAGCTCACGGCCAAAGACGGCGTCTTTTCCGGTGGCGGTAAATCCATCTCTTACGGCGACCTCATCAAAGATCAGCAGCTCAAACTCACCATTCCCGTCAGCGGAGATCTGACCGGCATTATGGGATTGCGAGTTGAAGGTGATCCGCCGATGAAGCCCGTAAGCGCCTACACCGTCATCGGCAAATCACACCCAAACTCCATCATCGTCTCGAAAGTCACCGCAAAAGAAACCTGGGCCACTGACATCCGCCTTCCTGGAATGCTGCATGGACGCATGGTCCATCCGAAATCGCTCGGCTCCACCCTCGTCTCCGCCGGCCAGCTCGACAAATCTAAATTCCCCAATTCGCAAGTCGTCGTGAAAGGGAATCTTGTCGGAGTCGTCGCTCCAACCGAATGGGAAGCCATCCAAGCTTCGCAGCAAGTAGCCGCCACAACAAAATGGACCGAATGGAAAGGCCTGCCCGGTAGCGAAAAGCTCTACGATTCTCTTCGCAAAGAAGCCGATTGGACCACCGCGGAAGTTACGAAAAGCGCCACCAACAAAGGCGATGTACCTGCGGCGCTCGCCTCTGCAAACAAGAAACTCTCCGCTACTTATCACTTTCCCTTCATGAAGCACGCACCCATTGGCCCCACTATGGCAGTCGCCGACGTAAAGCCCGATGGCAGCGTCCACATTTATACGCACAATCAGAATCCTCAGGCCCTTCGTGGCGAAATCGCCATGATGCTTGGCACGACGCCCGATCACGTCATCGTTCACACGCATCCCGGAGCAGGGCACTACGGACGCTCCAATGGCGGCAACTCTGGCGCGGAAGACGACGCCGTAATCCTGTCCCAGGCTGTTGGAAAGCCCGTGCGCGTTCAGTGGATGCGTGCCGAAGATTTGCAGTGGTCCACGCAATCCCCAGCTGCTTTCGCGGATGTCGAATTCGCTCTCGACGAAAAAGGCAGAATCGCGGGCTACCAGATAGATCACTATATGCCTGCCTTCCAGGATGATCGGCCCATCGGCGCCATCCTTGCTGGACTTCCCACCATGCCCGCGCCGGGAGGCGGATCAGGATTCTTGGGTTCTACGGCCAACTTCTTGTCCGATCCTTGGTTTTACGATCTCATTCCCAATGTTGCCGAGCGCGGCCACGGCACATTTCAGGTTGGACAAAAAGCTTCGCCTCTCGCCGTGGGTCTTCGTGATCACAGCATGCGCACGCCCGGCCAGTACCAGCAAAACTATCCGCGCGAACTCGCCTTCAGCGAAGCCGCAGCACTGGCCGGCGCCGATCCGATTCAATTTCGCATTGATCACGCCAAGGAAGAACGCCTAATCAACGTTCTCAAGCAAGTGCGGGACGCTTCCGGTTGGGACACGCGCCCCTCACCTGGCCCCGGCGCAAAATCCACGGGGTCAACTCCTGTTCGCGGCCGCGGCGTCTCGGCGATGTTTCGCTCCGGCACTTACTGGGCCTGTGTCTGCGAAATCGCTGTCACTCCGAGCACCGGCGCCATCACGGTCGAGAAGTACACAATCGCCGTGGATCCTGGCATCGTTGTCAATCCTGCTCAACTAAAACGGCAAGTCGAAGGCGGCGCTATGATGGGCATCAGCCATGCGCTCTATGAAGAAGCTATGTTCGATGAAAGCGGCATTACTTCGCGCGACTGGAACTCGTATCCCATCGCCAAAATGACGGACACTCCCGAAATCAAGGTCGTCCTCATTCACAATCCCAAAGTCGGCGCGTACGGCGGAGGCTCCGAAGCCGCCAACGCTCTCGCCGCTCCAGCCATCGCCGCCGCTCTCCACGACGCCACCGGTAAAGTCCTTCGCCGCCTCCCTCTTAAGCGCCCCTACATCCAGGCGCTTCTAAAGGCCTAGCCTACCCTCTGATTCAGTTTGGGTAAGCCCCGATAAACGCTAATCGGAAACTTGAAGTACTGGGACCGTTTGAGCTGGCCCGAACTTATCGGGAGTTAGGGGCCGGGGAGCGCGAGGATACTGCGCCGTGCGGGAAGGCATCGCTGTGAAAACCGTGTGGCCAGGTCTTGCCATCCATACTGACTTCCCGATGAGTGCTGCCAGGATCGCGGAAGTGCTCGTAGAGCACCAACGATCCGGTTTGTGCGTCAAAGTTCCCGAGTCTTTGGCGCGGTAGGTTCGAACCGATCAGGCTCATTCACGTGGGCTGGGAAGCAAGAAAAGCTCGGGTCGATGCAGTTGTGTTTTTTCTTGACTTCCCGTTTTGTAGAACTTAGCAGGAACTGGCTTCTCGGGTGTGCGATCACCACGCATTTGCAGAATAAGTGCCTCAATGAAATATTCGACCCAGCTACGCAGCGTACCCTTGCCAATTTCCAACCCGTGCCAGAACTGCGGCATCGGGGTGGAGAATCTAAACGCAACATAGCTGCCCGCAGGCTGCGCCACAACGGATACGACGACGCACTCTTGCGTCTGATCGTTTGCTTGGTTCGTTACCATGATTTGCTGGCCGGGTTCGACACTACCCGCCATCCAGATCAATCCGCCAGTTTCATTGATGGAGAACGTGAAGGTCTCCTCGTAAAACGGATCGCCACCTAGCAGAGAGCCGTAGATGAACAAAGGGAGATGGGCAGCAATCCGGTTCGTCGCGAGGCGACCGGTGTGCTCGGCAGTGGATGTTTCCATCATTTTGGTGTCCTTGTCGCTGGAGCGCAATAACTCGGCTCAATTTACGCCGGCGTCCAAAGCAGGTCTACTGGTCGAGGGAACAGTTCGGAAAAAATTGGACGGCAGGCCTTGAGCCGCGAGGACTTCGGCCAAAGGCAGCCGAAAAGTGATGGTACTCCAGGGACGTGGGACACATGGGCAGGCGAAAATACAAGTCGCACTGGCTGTTCGACCAGTTGAAGTTCCCCTGACGCTGAGAGACTATTCCGGCAGTTCTCCAGAATTCGAAGGATGACTCCCAACGGCCTTTATCCAATGTGGATGGGGAACTAGGAGGGTCTAGTGTCATCTAGTCAGGTCGCACCCGCACAAAAACGGCGCAGCTCGCGCATTTCCAAAGCCATGATGCTGGCAGTGAAGAGCGTAGATACCTCCCGTCCACCCTATCGGGAGGAAGTTACGACAGGCTCGATTAGTTGTCACGGTTGCACCTACAAGATGAGACATGAGCCTCGTCCTGGCGAGATGGTGGTCCTGGATACGGGACTCTCGACAGGCCACTCTGGATTCCCTAGCATGGCACGGGTGAAATCGATACAGAGGCTAAACACCTCCAACGATCCAACGTACAACGTGGGCGTGGAGCTGGAAATCGCCGGCAATATCTGGGGGATTTCGTCACCGCCAGCAGATTGGTTTCCCCGGCAATCAGGCAATTTCGTAGAGTCCGCGAGTCACGGACGACAATCGGGGCTCATAGCGCGGACCGAACCGCAACGGGCTCTGGCCCGGACCGAAGCTGCTACACCGGTTCCCGTCTTGAAGAAAAACGAGGCGGCCGCCGTACTGTCACCTTGGTTTGCCAACCTGATGAACGCCTTAAGCAATCAGGTTCAAACAGCAGTCTGTGAAATTGCAGCAGTGACGTTAGCCGATGAAAGGAAACGTCTGCTGGACGAGTTTCGTTTTCAGATTCAGAACGAGGCGATCGGAACGATTGAGCATGTGATCGCGACCTCGAAAGAGGAATTGGCCCGGCGCGGGCTGAAAGTACTGAGCGAGGGGGCGCAGGCCATAGTCAAAAACAGCCAAGGGAGCTTAGTTGGGGCTATCGAGCGACACCTTGAAAATGCCCAGCAGAACCTCGACACCATGGCGACTGGCACGGTTGAGCGGGTGGAACGCAACCTGGAAACCTCACGCACCAAAGCAACGGAGCGCTTCGTATTGCGGCTGCGAGAGCAGGTGGCGCCCGTGATGGAAGAAGCGAGAGCGGACTTTCAGAAACTGGTGGCATCTCAGACCGTTTTCAAGCAAGAATCGCAGGCAATTTACAGACGAGTCACGGACCAACTGGAAAGTGACGCGAACGCACGCTTGCTTCAGACTCACGACCAGTTGGAGAAAAACTCCACTTTCGTTGTGAACGAGTGTAACGAAAAGATGCTTGAGCTTTCGCAAGCGTTCGAGAAGATCGCGCGAGATAGCGCACAGAACATGATCGCGTCGGCTACGGACCAAGGCAATAAGAACCTGGAAGAAAGAGCTGCCGAGATATCCAGCCATTTCACGGGTCAGTTGGAAGGCCACGTCCGCAGTTATCTCGAATTCATTGGGGAGTCGATTAGAGAGTTTCCAAAGAAACCTCCGGCCGCTTAAGGCCGTTTGTACTGCTGGGAGCCTCACCCTTGCCACCCCCCGGCTCTGAGGCACTTGATTGCATAACAATGCCGGCCCTCCTCGACTCGAGTGGGCTCTTGTTGATAGGCTCGGGAAGACGGAGCCGGAATTCGGTTCGCACGCGGGACGGCTCGGTACCGGACATGGCGCGCGCACGAAAGCGCCGTCCACTTGATGGGGCATCCCGCTCCCTCGCGAGAGGGAGTTCGAAGAACTAATCATGGTCTGAAGTTTATGATCGAAGAGATGTATGGGTCGGACGGAAGCCGACCGCTAGATTACGAGCGAGCCGAAGTCGTCAAGGCCGAGAAGCAAGACAACTAAAGAAAGCGGAAGAAAAACCCCTTTTAAGTGAGTGGATAAGTCTGCTCAAAAAGTGTTTGACAGAGCCGACATTGTTAGAGATGTCCGTTAATCAGGGTGCGCCGGGATAAACCGGCATGTTGCAGGGAATGAAAGAGTCCTACAAGGAAGGAGACAGCGACTCCATCTTGGCCCTCAGTCTTGCAGGAGACATCGCGAGATGTCGCTTGAAGCGTAGACAGGGGTATCGGTGGGCCGGGCTATTGAGCTTCGAAAAACGCAAAACCAGGACGCCGACTCTCTCCTGATAGGAGGAAGGCCACACGGCTGTTTCGCGATAATCGCGAGCGAGCAGACGGTCCTGCGTAGTCTTAGAACCCGCGCACGCTGAGAAACAACAGGCACGAGAACCGGGAGACCTCTGGAGCGCCTCGGCTCGAAAGGGAAGGAGGCCGGTCGGCGAAGGCGCAAAGCCACACGGCGGACGCGTACGCTTCGGAGGAGTCGGACCGCGCCATACTATCGATGAACCAGACGAACAAAGAAGAGCGATCTTCGGCGGAGCCTGGGGAGAAAAGGGTGCGGGCCAAGGAGAACATCGTTTAATTCCACACTCGTCCGACACAGTGCGGAGACGGAGTGTCCCAAGGATTGAACGGTGTGCGAGTCGTAGCAGCGCTCGCTAATCCTCCAAGGTGGGAGCCGTATGCGGTAATGCCGCTCGTACGGTTCTGTGCGGGGGGCGATCAGCGATGATCGTCCCTACCGCGTCACTTGGCCCAATTACGAAGCGAATCTGGTCCTCCACCACTCGCTAGGGATTCCCCTAGTTGTTCAAAGATCGAACCAAACATAAAGTCGTATTCGGCCTGCCCCTACGAGACAAGGCGGCAAGCTGTAGAGCAGATTTACCGAAGCGGGCCTGGGCCAGAGCTGTGGTCGAGTTCTAGGACGGTGTGTGACAACTCGGCAACACCGCTGTTTCTTCTTAAATTAGCAAATGTGGAATGGCCTAAGTCGCAGGGAGTCACAATCAGGCATGGCCGAGAATTCAATCGAAAGGCAGAAGATTCGCCAAGATCTGAAAATCGCTCGGACCAAGCTGTTCGAGCAATTTTTAAAGCATCCCAAAGATGCCCGCCTAGCATTGGCAGTCAAGATTATTGACGATCAGATTGAGAACTGCACTGAGTGGATTCGAACCAAGGAAAAGAGAGCGGGAAAAGCGATTCAGTCGATTCTTCAAAAGTCCGACTTGGAGGTTCAATTTCATGAACAAGATTACTTACAGGATTATTAGCTCTATAGGGGCTGCGCTTGTGTTGGCAGCTGCGGCGTCTGCCCAAGAAAAAGCAAGGCTGAAAATGTCCGTCGAACCCAAAGAGGCCTACACCTTTGTCGACGGGAACGCGATGGGTACAGGGAGTAAGACCTTCGATCTTCCACTCGGCCCGCATAAGGTGGTAGTGGCCAACTACGGCTACAAGTTCTTCGAGAGGGAAGTCAGCATGGACGTTGGCAAACCCACTGTTCTGAAAGTATCGCTGGAACCGTCCGGATCGGAAGTATCCGGGCCGTTTGGCCGAATTCAATTGGAATTGGGGCCGCTGGGCGAAGAGTATGGCGCAGGCGACCACGCGGTTCTACTGAACGGGAAAACGGCCAACTACTTCGTGGGCCACATCGATGAAATGAACAACGATATTGGCTGGCATCAGGAACTAATCGTTCCGGCCGGAAATCATATAGTCACGGTCACCAGGAGGGGGAAGGAAGTCTGGTCCGATACCGTCTCTGTAGCAGCTAATCAACGCGTGATCATTGATATCTCAAATGGAAAGCGGAAGACCAAGGATTGGGCGGCCGGAGCGCAACTCAAAGCTCTGCCGCGTTTCACTGCGGGCATTGCGAGCGCGCGAATCGTAGTCGCACCGGTGAGCGGAGAAATCACTGCTAGTCCCGCGAAGATCGACTGTGGTCAACCGAGCCAATTGAAATGGACGTCCGCGGAAACTGTGGACGCCGACATCAGCGGATTTAGTCCAGTCCCGGTGACGGGAGATCGTACGGTCTCGCCGAAGCAAACTACGGCCTACGAATTCACGGCAACTGGTCCAGGAGGCGTGACCAAGTCCAGTACAACAGTCGACGTCAATACCGTGGTGCAATCCTCTCTAACTGCCTCGCCCACGGAAATTCAGTACCGCCAAATTGGCGATAAGACCATTCAGGCTGGCGATGCCACTTTAAATTGGTCGTCGACAAACGCAGATTCCGCTTCTCTCACCCCCTTTGGAACGGTCGAGCCAAACGGAAACAAATCCGTGGCCATGAAACCAACACAAACGACGGAAGGGCCCATCGACGAAACGATCAAGTACACACTGACTGCAACAAACGCGTGCGGCGGGTCGGAGACGAAAGTGGCTTCCGTGCACCTTACCGGTGCTATCGAGCCTGTGCCTGAGGTGCTGCTGCATAGCGTGTTCTTCCCAACGGACTATCCGACCGACGAGAATCCGTCGGTGGGACTTGTCCGCAGTCAGCAGGAAGTTTTGACGACTCTGGCGAGCAAGTTCACGAAATACCTGGAATACGATCCTGAAGCTCAGCTTTCGCTCGCCGCGTACGCGGACGTGCGCGGCCCGAGCGAGCACAACCAGGGCCTGTCTGAACGCCGTGTCCAGCGGGTTAAGGACTTTCTGGTCTCCCAAGGAGTCGCCGAAGGTAAGATCAACACGTCCGCCTACGGGTCGGAGAAACAACTCGACAAGAGCGTGATCGGAGACCTGCAAACGCAGAATCCCAACCCACCTTCGGAAGCCCGTGTGCGTGACTCGCGATCAACATGGCTCGCGTACAATCGCCGAGTCGACGTCGTCCTGCAACCCGCAAACCGCGAATCGCTGCGCTTCTACCCCAACAATGCCCCTGACTCGGACCTCTTGTGGCAGCGACCGAAACCTGAGCCGACCCTGGTCGAACAGAATCAGTAGGTTCGATTTTGTCGATGATCCGGCCGTGCGCTCCGCCGGGAGCGGCAAGAATTCTCCCGGCGGGACCGGAACTTGCTCTTTCTTCATTAGGAGCCTCCTTCTCGAGCCTGGAGATCCCGACATTGTACGATCAGCGGTTTACTCGGCAGACCTGGCAGGCCACGCGTCGAAGAAATCCTCTTGGTTCACCGCCACGTGCTACGCAGCGATGTTGCTGGTCTCCACCACCTGAAAAGTCCGCTGTCCGCGGTCCACCGCCATGAGGTAGGCCACCAACTTTCGCGCCACCGCCAGCGTCGCGCGATTGGCATTGCCTTTCTGCTTTTCCTGGTCATAAAGCATGGCCAGCGCCGGGCTGTTTCGGGGTGCCATCTTCGCGGCCTCGATCAAGGTCGTCTGTAAATGTTTGTTGCGCTGCTTGGACAAGGGCGTGCGCTGCACGGTGTTGCCGGAACTCTTCTCTGCGCCGCACAGTCCACAGTAGCTGATGGCTTTCTTGATCGACGAAAATCGCTGCACATCCCCTACTTCGAGCGCCCAGGTCAGCGCCGTGATCGGCCCCACGGCGGGGATGGTCATCAATCGCTCCACGCGCTCCATTAACAACGCATCATTTTCCAGCGAGCGCACCAAGGCACTCTCGGTTTTCTGCAGGCGCACCACGGTCTCGCGGCATAACCGCAGCAGCGCACCCAGCCCTTCGTTGATGTCCGGGTTGCTCGCCAGCAGTTCACGGAAATAGCCGGCTTTGTGCAAGCGCTGTTTGTTGTAGCTCACCCCGGCTTCCATCAGCAGCGCGCTGATCTTGATTTTCATCTGCACCATCTGCCGCACCAGCAGGTTGCGATAGCGCAGCGTGCGCCGCCGTTCGCGAATGGCGGTCGAAGCCATGTAACACTCCGGCAGGAAATCGCAGCGCAGACAGTCGCAAATCTTCCGGGCATCGATGCGGTCGTTCTTCTTTTTCGCTGCGGCAATGGCCCGCAGCATCAGTGGGTGCGCCACCTTCAGGGCGGCTGCATGTGGCTTGAGATGATCGTAAATCCAGCCCGTGAACATGGTCGCTTCCATCGCCGCGCTCCACGGTTGCGGCAGCGTTTTCATCCACAGGTCCAGGTCCAGGCGTGTGGCGGAAAGCATTCCTTCGGCGAAAACCTTGCCACTGCTGTCCTTCACGCAGTAGCTGATCTTCCGCTTGTGTACATCCAGTCCGATGTAATACATAGGTTCCATGGGGGAGCCTCCTTGGTGTTCTGAATCAGCCCGCGGCTGAGTTCAGCTTTTCTACACCAAGCGCTCCTCCCTTGACCTATACATTCAAACTTATCGTCCAACTGGAATCACTTCCGGGTTGCCGTCATTCGACCGCAATTTCGCTTGACTTTGGACTGCACTCCAGATTTTAGAATACCCTTGAAACCGAAGGAGCAGTGTGGAGTCTAACGCTACAACCTGCAAATCGCGTGACATCCTATCAAGCCGGTTGCGTGTTTTCCTTCTGTATTGGCTTCCGGCTATTGCGATTGTCGTAGCCGGGGTTCCTGCCATCAGCAGCGGTTGGCGAACAGTGGTTTGGACTGTCGCGCTCGGCACAATGGCCGTGGCATGTATTGTGAACGCGCTCCGCTGTGGGCGCGTGCACTGTTACCTCACCGGCCCCTTCTTCTTCCTGATGGCCCTCATCGCATTGTCGTACGGTCTCGGCATACTGCATCTCGGGGGGAACGGTTGGAACCTGCTCGGCCTAATGACCCTGATCGGCGCCATCGCCCTGTGGTGCCTGCCCGAGATGCTTTTGGGAAAATATCGGAAGCGAAACTGACGGCAAACTGGCTCATCTAGTCGCAGTCGACGACGGACAATATTCGGGACGGATCGTCGGCAACCGTTACCTTACCGGATTACGGAAGGGTTGCCCGTGATTCGGGCAGAAAGAAAAGACGTTCGTTGGTCGCGGAGCCAGACCTGAAGGTGGTTGCGTTTGCGAGCATGCCATCCCAGTGCGTGATCGTCATCGGGTCAGATAAACTTCACCCAGCAAGGTTGCCATAAGGATGCACAGAAACAGGAACAGCGTGGCTACCACCAGTATTCGTGCTTGGCTCCGTTGCAGCGCGATTCGTCCGGTGGCGAATGCTTTGGTTCTTATCGCCACGATTCCGTGCAGGCCGATCAGAAACAACACCAAGGTGAGTTTGATATGCAGCCACGGCGCATGAAGATAATAGGAAGAGTTCGTCATGATTAGGCCGACGCCTGCCAGTATCGTCAGCACTGCTCCGGGATCGGCCAGGCCCCGCAGGTAGATGCGTTCCAGGCGGACCAGCGCGTGCCGGGCTTCCACCGAGGACTCCTGCGTGTGGCGCGTAAGCGCCATCGACGTTACCAGCAAGCCGCTCACCCAAAACACCAGGCCAAAAATATGTCCAACAAGAAGCGCAGGAACCACGGCGATCACCCCGGCAGAAGTCTAACAGGCTGTAGCGTCGGACAAGTAGCTCGCGACCCCCAAACGAGAGTTTGACAGACGAAAGACGCTATTCCTGACGTTTTGTCGGCTACACGGAAGTTATCCTGCAACCGCGTCCCAGGAAGTAATTGAAGCAAACCGTCGCGGCATTTGGACGATTAACGCGGTGGTCTCAATGGGTCGACGCAACACTCAACTCGAACCCACCTTGTATTGAAAACAAAAGCTAAAATCGCTCGCTAGCTTAGATCAGCCGGAACGTTACACTGGCTAGGTTTTGACGGGGTACGGCCAAACAGATCGGTTCTCCAGTGGAAGTAGCGTCGGATCAACTGATTAGATGGTGTTGCATCGACCAGTTGAGCTGGCACGACTTATCGGCCAGTATAGCCTCGCCCCGTTCAGGCTGCTGGCAACGGTTAGGTGATGTGTGACAAACGCCGCGTCGGGCCTAAGTCACTCGTTATTCTGGGAGGTCCATGTCGTTTCCTTCCGAATCCCGCACTACATATTCTCCGGGCCAGTGTGCATTGAGTGCTTCCACGAGTTGCACGGCCTGCTCAAGCTCGTCGCGAATTGCTACGTGTACGAATTCGCCGTTTTCAAGTTGCTTGAACACGGTAT
This sequence comes from uncultured Acidobacteriota bacterium, assembly GCA_963832615.1. GTDB lineage: Bacteria > Acidobacteriota > Terriglobia > Acidiferrales > UBA7541 > Acidiferrum. The sequence goes on along the minus strand of CAWHVA010000026.1, from coordinate 35,630 downwards.
ACACGGCATCAGCGCCTCACTTCATCTTGGTTGAGCTTCGCGAGAAAGCGAAACGCTTCGCCGGAGATCAGCTCGCGCGTTTGATCGTCACGAAGTCACGTCCGATATACAGCCGATAGGCTCCGGCCTCGGACGCCGCGACCACTTGCAGCGGCGTGGCACGCTTGAATTTAGCATCGCGTTCGCCCGGGATTTCCAGCAGGTTGTTGCCACCCACATCGCTGACGACAAACTTCGATCCCGCCACGAAACCTATGCCATAGGCCCCGGACTTGAGCGATTGGCCGTTAATCTCGACCGGTACCTCCGTGAGGAGGTATCCCTGGTATTTTTCCTTCACACCGCTGGCGTAGCCAGCCGTGTCCACCAAGCCGGCCAGTACGTAAGGACCGTCTGCAAAATGAATGCCACCCGTATTGCGCATCTGTACGGGGCCAACCTTGCCGCCGTAAAACACCGTCTCCGGAAAAATCTTCGGCGCAATGTCTGCTGCTTTTAGGACGGCGTCCTTCTTCGCTTCACCTTGACGGGCAGAACCGCCAACTATCACCTGGCAAAGAGGAATGGTGAGGAGAACCAGCGGGACCAACACGATCGAGAGCTTGCGGGCGAGCATGCACCCTCCTTCTGTTTCGGTCGAATTCTAAGTCGGATTACCAGATAAAAGTTAATTCCACCCGACACTTTCGCTCTCGTTTTCAGAATTGCTGTGCCCCGCGTCACCTGCCAACGTGCTCAGCAGCACACATTTAGAGACAAAATTAAGTGCCATCGACGGTGAAAACGCGAAACCGTCCTGTCCTCTCAACTTCGAGTTAATCTTTGAAGGCTGTTCTAGGCTGGGCCCACGAGAGGACGGACAATATGGCCAGTGCCTGGTAAACGCGGTATCGGAAACTTGAAGTACCGGGACTGGACTTGTCCGGTAACGCGACTTATCAACCAAGTGGAATGAGAAATCCGTGACATGGGAAAAAACAAAACCGTCAGACAGAATCAGCCTTGCGATTACTTATCCAGCAGAGGAGGCCCACTGACGCGCTTGCCCTCAAGGTGGATATTTACCTCAACATGGTCGGCGATGGACATGAACGGAATGCCCTTGTTCATCCCATAGTCCTTGCGGTTGAACACCATTTTTCCTTTAATCTCGCCTGACCCTGTCCCTCTGCCGGAAACTACTAGCGTCAGCTTCTCGGGGTTTGATACCCCGCGTATCGTGAAGTCGCCATCCACCTCATAGATGTCGTGCCCGGTTCGCTCAATCTTCGTGGAATTAAACGTAATCACCGGATTGTTCTTTACGTCGAAGAAATCTTTGCCCTTAAGCTTGTTGTTCTTCATTCCGCTTCCCGTATCCACACTGTCGGCCTGAATTGTAATGTCTAAAATGCCAGTCGTTTCGTCAGGAGATGTGAATTTTAACGTGGCATCCCACTTGTCGAATTTACCCGCGATATCCACGGTCGCGTCCACATCGAATTTGATCGAACTGTTTACCGGTGTAACCACAAAAACTGGGGCATCAGCGGGCCTTGCTGCGCAGAGCACAGTGGATACGAAGAGACAAGGAAAAACAAATCGCATGAAAGATTTCATCGAACACAAATGGTAGCAGCACGTTCACCAACCACTTATCTTCTCCTTGCGATGTGTGACCTATGGCTAAACTCTTAGAAGAAGCCCCGCTCCCAAACAACCAGGGGAATCCCTAGTGAAGCGTCTTGGGGGGGTCGATCTCCAACTGCGTAATTAACACGGAACCGGACATCTCTAACAATGTCGGCCCTGTCAAACACTTTTTGAGCGCACCGCTCCGTTCACTTCGAAGAGTGGTCTTCGTTGTTCTTCTTCGGTTTCTGCATCGACGACCACGGCTCGCTCGTAATCTTTCGGTCGGTTTCAGTCCGACCCAAACATCTCGTGTGCTGAGCAGCGCGTTGTTCCGGAGGGTTAAAGTCCCTCTGGCGCTCGGATGAGGAGCGCTATATCCAAGAAAGCGGGGGTAATTCCTCGCTGGCCGGAGGAAGTCCTATAAAAGGAAATGTCAAGAGACATATCTCTCCGTTGGCTCGGTGCCAACACTTTTTTGTTTCGGCATTCAGCCCAATCGTTTGAACGTGCACTCGTGATCGGCGAGTGGTCTTCCTCAGGGAGTCGTTGCTTCGTTTCGTCGCACGAAACGCTGAGATCCTTCTTCCTTCCTGTGGTTCCATTTCACTTTTGTGACGGCGCCATTCGTTTCTTGAATCAAACAAGCTAAGCAGTTATCCGCTCAGATAAGCGGTAACTCATGGTCCTATCGGAGACTCGTGGCCTATGACTTTCTTTGGTTATCCGAGGGGGCATAGGGTGGAATCGGAGACTCTCGTGTTTTGACAACACGGTGGCCTGACTTGTACGGTTGATACTCTCCCTCGAACCAAGCGTCTCAAGAATCCGACAGCAACCGCCAAGGATGATCCCCACGATGGAACAGACTCTCTGTCAGAGGCGCTCAAGCTGCTTGTTTTAAATAGTTGGCGTCGAAACTTGCTCCTTTCTTCCAGACGATCAGAGTGATCGCGGCAATCTTCCGCGCCAAGGTGAGACGAGCCATCGTTGGTCGCATCCCTTTGGCGAGCAAGTTCTGGTAAAAATCGCGGAGCGGTCCGTCGCAGGTGCTCGCCCTCATGGCCGCACCCTTGAAGACATCCTTGAGATCGTGGTTATGGTTCGCATTCAGCCCACGAAGTTGCGGTGGTTTCTTGGAACGTTGCAGCTGTCCCTGGACAGAGCGGTATTGCGCGCTGTCGTGAGTCTCCAACGCAAGTCCGCTGTAGGTCCACAGTTGGCGCTTGGTGCGGAAGCGGTGGGGCGTCTGCATCAACGCCACCAAGTGAGCCGCCCGAAGCGAACCAATACCAGGAATCTGGCGTAGCAACTTCGTTGCGCTGTGCTTCCTAGCCTCAGCCAGCAGCTCTTTCCGGGCTTGTTGGCGCAAAAAACGCAGGGCGTCGAGTTGTTGGTAGTAAAGCTCGGCCCGCCGGCGCACGCCAGGTTCCATGATCTTGCTCAACCATTCCGAGCGGTAACGCGGTGCGTAAACTTGCGTCCCGGCACAGGGAATAGCCCAGCTTCGATACAAGGCCTTGAGCCGATTCATCACCCGCACCAGATCCTTGCTAATCGTCAAATAGCTTCGGGACAATTCCTTCAACATGCGCAGGCCGTTCTCTCCATGGTAGACCGCGGAAAGCGCTCCATTGCGCAGCAGTTCGGCTAATTTCCTGGCATCGATGCGGTCGCTCTTGCTGCCTTCTTTCAGCAAGGCATTCTTTCGTGGATTGCACACCACGAGCTTCGTGACGTGCGGCTTCAGCAGATCGTACAACCAGGCGGCCCAAGTGCCTTCTTCAAAGGTGACGTGCAGACTTCCGCTTAGCCCTTGGAAAAACTGAAGAATGGTGCTGGCCTTGGTTTCGATGATGCATTCCATCACCAGCTTGCCGGAGGAATTTAAGACCGCGATGGAGATCGCTTCCTTGTGAACATCCATGCCGATATACTTCACGCTATCCATACAGGGTGCTCCTTTCTGGAGGTTGGTTCGAGCGAACACTCAAAAACCTACTCCAAAAGGGGCGCCCTTTTATAATGTGTGGAAATTGCAACTTGTTTCGTGCTTTTTCGATTCTCGCGGAAGAACATTTCAATAAAATGACTTTGTGACGGAAACAAATAATTTCCGCAACTAGCTTAGTTTCAGCGATTTCCCCGCGCAAATAGAGACGCATAGTTAGGCTTCGCGCGTTCAAATCCATTCTATGCAAATCATCCGTTTCAACGGCGTTGAATTGCGAAAAAGCGCATACCGACGGGTGTATCACTTTTCCCCGCCCTGTAACCTAACCCGCAGGCGCGTTGACGGGGTTATACGCATTGAGGGGAAATTGCTACACCCTCTCACCCGCGCGGGGCGTAGCGCGGCACTTGAGGGCTGGAGGTACCCGACGAAGGATTCTCGGGGTTATAATCGCGCACAATCATGCCTCTCGTTTCAGGCACAAAACTTGGGCCGTATGAGATTCAATCGCCGCTGGGGGCGGGCGGGATGGGCGAAGTGTATCGCGCGCGCGATACACGGTTGGGGCGGAACGTCGCGATCAAGATTCTTCCCGCGCAGTTCTCTTCTGATTCAGTTCGCAAGCAGCGGTTCGAGCGCGAAGCCAAGACCGTCTCCAGTCTGAATCATCCCCATATTTGCGTGCTCTATGACGTGGGGAGTCAGGATGGCATCGATTATCTGGTCATGGAGTGCGTGGAAGGTGAGACCCTCTCCAAGCGTCTTGAGAAGGGTTCACTCCCGCTCGATCAAGTCTTGAAAGTTGGGCGGGAGATTGCTGATGCACTGGATAAGGCGCATCGCAGTGGCGTCGTCCATCGGGACTTGAAGCCGGGAAACATCATGCTGACGTCGGCGGGAGCGAAACTGCTGGACTTTGGCCTCGCCAAACCAGTGGTAGCGCTGGCGAGCGCCGCCACTTTGACCGCCGTGCGGGCGGCTCCGGCGACGGAGGAAGGGACAATCGTTGGGACGTTTCAATACATGTCGCCGGAACAGGTGGAAGGGAAAGAAGTAGATGGCCGGAGCGATATCTTTTCGCTGGGTGCGGTGCTGTACGAGATGGTGATGGGCAAGCGAGCGTTTGAGGGCAAGAGTCAGTTGAGCGTGGCGTCGGCGATCTTGGAGAAGGAGCCGGAACCGATAAGCGCGGCGAAACCGATGACGCCACCGGCGCTGGACCACGCGATTAAGAAATGCCTGGCGAAACTCCCCGATGAACGGTGGCAAAGCGCGAGCGACCTGGCGAGCGAGCTGAAGTGGATAGGCGAGTCTGGCTCGCAGTCGGGAGAAGCGCGGCGCTTCCCGGCCCGGCGCAGGAGATGGGAGCGCGCCAGTTGGCTGTTGGCCGCCACGTTCTTTCTGTTAGCGGTGGCCGCTGGCGCGGCCTGGTGGCAGGCAAGCAACAGGCGCCCGCACCCGATGTACTTCTACACTTCCGTGCCATTCGCCGCAAACGACCTAGCGCTGTCCCCGGATGGGCGCACGCTGGCAATGGTTGCCTATTCCGCGCAGGCGAACAACTACGTGCTCTGGACGTATGAAGTCGGGGGCCGACAGACCACATCTTTGCAGGGGACCCAAGGGGCATCTTACCCATTCTGGTCATCCGATGGCAAATTCATCGGGTTCTTCGCTGACGGCAAACTCAAGAAAGTGGATGTGTCGGGCGGGCAGCCGCAGGTGCTGTGCGATGCGCCCAACGGGCGCGGCGGCACGTGGAACCGGGACGGAGTGATCGTGTTCACTCCTGACGGATTCGGAGGGATGTTCCGGGTGTCTTCCTCGGGAGGCTCTCCGGTTGAAATGACCAAGTTGGACGCGTCACGACTTGAAACCAGCCACCGCTGGCCGGTGTTCCTGCCGGACGGTAAGCATTTCCTTTACCTGGGGGCGAACTTCAGCGGGCAGGTAGAGAATAACGCCATCTTCTTGGGCTCGCTGAATTCGCAGGAAAGACGCTTGCTGGTTAACACGAGTGCGAACGCTGCCTATGCGGATCCAGGCTACCTCGTATACCTGCGGGACAAGACGCTTGTGGCGCAACCGTTCCACCGGCAGCGCTACGTTCTGAGCGGCGAGCCGCACACCTTGAGTGACGAAGTGCTGTATACCTCTCTAGTGGGCAGGGCTGTTTTCAGTGTGTCCAGCGCGGAGGTTCTGGTCACCCAAACGGGAAAAGGCGCGTCCCTTTCGCAGTTGACTTGGTTTGACCGCAGCGGCAAGCCGGCGGGCACGGTCGGGGTGCCTGGGACGTACAGCAACGTACGTCTCTCGCCCGATGGGCACAGGGTCGCCGGTGACCAAACCGACCTGGACGGACACACTGATATTTGGATCCATGAGGTAACCCAGGGGTTGCCGACAACGCGGCTGACGTTCGATCCATCGTTACATTGGACGCCTATTTGGAGTCCTGATGGTAAGCAGATCCTGTTCAGTGCGAACCGCAAGCTCGGCATGCAGCTCTATCTGAAGAACGCCGATGGTTCCGGGTCGGAAGAAGAGGTGGCCGATCTCGGCGCCGGTTTGCTGCTCAATCCCTGGGACTGGTCGCGCGACGGCAAGTACGTGTTGTTCAGGAAAGGAAACGAGCTGTGGCACTTCTCTTGGCCGGAGCGCGTAGCCAAGCCGTTGTTGCAGGCCAAGTGGACGATGCGGAACGCACAGTTTTCCCCCGATGGCCGATGGCTGGCCTACGCCTCGAATGAGACGGGGAGCTGGGAGATCTACGTGTCTCCCTTTCCGAGCGCCAACGGCAAGTGGCAGGTGTCAAGCGCAGGAGGGCAGGAACCGAGATGGCGCCAGGACGGTAAGGAGTTGTTCTACCTGTCGGCGGAAGGAAAGATGATGGCACTGGCGGTGACGCCGGGCGCCAGCTTCAAAGCAGGCTCCCCGGTCGCGCTGTTTCAGACCACCCACCGGCGGCAGCCGGTTTCCGCACAGGACCGATTCTCCTACGATGTGAGTGGCGACGGCCAGAGGTTTCTGATCAACACAAAAGTGGACGAAGCCAGCGCCGCGCCGCTCTCCGTTCTTCTAAACTGGGCCTCCGAGCTGGAGAAATGAAACTGTTCGTGCCCCAGCGAACGTGCTCCTGCAGCAATCCCCCCCAGATTCGCCCGGGATGAAGTGGTGCGAACCTTCCTTAGTTCCCACGCTCACGAAAATGAAATCGCAGTTGCGCGGATTCTGACGAGCGATGCCGCTCGGCCAAATGCGGCCCGTGGAACGCGCATTCATGAAAGTGTTTGGAGGGCGCGTTGAGATGGAGCCGAAACCACTTAACCTCATAGTCGCTTAATCGGGGATGTGCTTCTTCGTGTCATCTCAGCGATTGTGCCCGGATCACGGGATATACGGAAGTAATTCCAGGAGACCTGACCGCGCCATTACTTCCCGTTTGGCGACAAACCAACCGGCATCTTATGGATGGACATTCTGGAATGTAGGCGGGATACGCGGTGCCCAACGAGACCGACTCGATCATGGTCGACGAACTGGAGTGGCACGGACGCTTTGTCAATAGGGCACCTAACACTACCTTGATTCCCTTGGAACTGCGCCCGTAGGATGGTTCTGCATGAATTCTATACTCGTTATTGGAGCAACCGGCACCGTCGGCCGCCAGGTTGTCTCTCAATTGGCCGCCACGGGCACGCAAGTCCGCGCGATGGCGCGCAACCCCGGCGCGGCTCGATTGCCACCACAGGTCGAGGTGGTTCGCGGTGATCTGACTCTTCCCGAGACGCTTGATGGATGCTTCGATGGCATCGATACGGTGTTCCTGATGTGGACCGCCCCGCCAGCCACTGTTGCTCCCGCTTTGGAGCGGATCACGAAGCATGCACGGCGCATCGTATACCTCTCAGCCCCGCTCAAAACGGCACACCCGCTCTTCCAACAGCCCAATCCGCTCAGAGCGATGTTCGAGCAAATTGAGCGGTTGATCGAGAACTCAGGACTCCAGTGGACGTTCCTGCGACCTGGAATGTTCGCCGCAAACGCCCTGAACTGGTGGGCGCCGCAGATTCGCGTTGGCGATGTCGTGCGCTGGCCGTATCTCGCCGCTCCTACAGCCCCGGTCGACGAGCGTGACATCGCCGCAGTCGCGGTCCGCGCGTTGTGTGAGGACGAACACGCCGGAGCAGAATATGTTCTGACCGGACCTCAATCGCTGAGCCAATTCGAGCAGGTGTCTGCTATCGGTCGCGTGATCGGCCGCTCGTTGCGCATCGAAGAGATCTCGCCAGACGAGGCGCGGTGTGAGCTGCTCACAATCGGGCCGTTGGTTGCAGTGAATATGCTGCTCGCGGCCTGGGCTGCCGCCATCGGCCAACCTGCGCACGTGACGTCCACCGTCGAAGAGATCACGGGAGCACCCGCAAAGACGTTCATCGACTGGGCAACCGATAACGCTGCAGAGTTTCGGACGTGATCGCGCCTAAACCCCGCTTTAGACTCTTGCGGCTACAGCGATTCCGGCCGGATCACGGGCAACACGGAAGTTATTTGCTCGCCGGTCGGATTAGTACCGACAAACGCGCCAGTGTTTACCGAATCGATCAACTCTCGGACGGTCTGAAGTTGGCCGGAAACGGGGATGAGCGCTCTATGAGGCATTCGACCGTGTTTTTGTCTTACCGAAAATCATTCTCTTCGAGAACGTTCCGCGCGTTTCGCAAGTATCCTTCGAGTTCATCAAGGTCGACAATTCCGAGTTTGTATTGTCGGCTAGTGGTCCAAACAGCCAGGAGCGAAAAGAGAAAAGGGCTTTGGTTCCAACGTTCGCCGTAGGCCGAAATTTTTCGTGCAACGGCGTGCATGGGCCCGTTTTGGATTCGTTCGGAGATGACGAATATGTTTCTGCCGAAGCTGTCCCGAGACGGCGAGAGCGAATCGTTGCTTGCCAAAAAAAGACCATGCTCCAGGACATCTCGAAGCCAATGGATCTGGTTTGAATACATTTGATCAAATCGAATAAACTGGCTCTTTCGGGAGCCAGACGATTGCGCCCTCATGCCGAAATTCCGACGAGTCGCGCCAGAGTCAACCAGTGCCTCGGATGCGGAATGCAGTGCCCAGTACGAATTCTCAGTGCATATGCCTGCGAAACGGAGAGCGAAGATCGAATCGAGGGTACCTTCAGTCCCGATAACCGTGGCTGAATTTGTTTGCGATAAAACTCTTCGTCTAGCCAGTCTGGGCTATCGGAAACATTCCATGCCTTACGCACGGCGGCTTGTCGCCTCTGAGCTTCGCCTCGGCGCGCCTGTGCTATGGCATCACGCCCATTCAATCGTACCGGCTTTGGAATTGCCGGAGCGTCTCTCGGCGACATGACCGGGGTGACAGGCACGCATGGCGAAATTCCCTTCGCCTCACGCTTCCGACGCTGTGTCAACCGTGTAGCTGGGGCCTTTGTTCGAAGCGATCGCGACGTAGTTGACCAGAGCGTGTGAGCTATCCACTCTGCGATTGGCCCCAGCGCTTGCCTCCAGAGCCTGGATGTTTCCGAGAGCTCACACGCAAATTCACTTGTCAGGCGGCAATTCCCATCGCCTCGCTCGAAGAACCATTTCTTTCGAAGCGGCGCATGGCGTAACCAATCCAAGAGAAACGCATCGACCTTTGGGCGAATCGGTTCCATAAGGTCACAGGCCAGGCTATCGCGGTTGCGGGTGTCGTTATGAAGAACGCCTATTCCTGGATCAAGCCCAAGTTCGGAGATCGCAAGTCTGGCTTCGGTTTCCAACACTGCATACAGGTAGTTGAGCATCGCATTAGGCGGATTTACAGCGAGGCGAGGTGATCTAGTAAGTGGCGACATCCGACTGCCGAACGTCAGCCAATGTTCTGGCATTCGTCGCAGGTCTTCCGTTGAAAACGTAACAGGCAAGCGGTGCCATACAGTCCAGTAGGCTAATGCAGCTTGGGCCTCATACTTTCTGATCTCGTCGCTAGATCGAGCTTTAATAACAGCGTGGCGAGTATCGGCAATAACCTGTGCTGAATCTTCACTCTTGAACTCATCACGGACGAGTCGTTCTTGAGCAATGAGCTTCTGCCTGATCAGTTCAATCGCGATCTTCAGAGCTGCTCCGGAGTCATGCGCGAGCGATTGTGCTCGACGGAGTCGCGCATCAGACGGCCTAACCGGTCCTGTGGCCACGAGAATCGATCCATCTCGATCAAGTAGGGTGAAGGCGGCGTCTTGATCGGCCAGCCAGCGAAGCGCAGCCAGGGACACCATTCCGTCCGAACCGACTACCACCAGGCGTCGAAGACCGTGGCCAACTCGCGGCAACCGTGCATGGCGACGATCGATCCCAACCCCGTCGCGAATTTTCAAATGACCGCGATCAACCTGTACGTTAATGCCATAACCAAAAAGCGTTATGACGCCGTTTCGCGGTTTGATCGTGGTGAAATTGCAGTGTTTCAGATATTGAGGTACGGTCTGAGTAGCTGCCATCGGAGCTTACCCTCCTTGTGGTAGTCAGGGCTTGTCGTCTGCGCTAACAGACGGCAGGCCCATCGCTTGGTTTGTTCAGTTTTTCCGCGTACGCACACGTCTCCCGGCACGGGATTCGTTGAACGATTCCTCCGGTCGTTTCGATCCGACAAGGTTTATCGAAGTCCGGACACTGACGCCGTAAAGCGCACCGGCTAGAGCGCGAGACAGAAACCAGAGCTGCTTCCATCGGCTCGACGGGCGTTCGGTAGACTTCGGGAAACGAGGATCGCCTTTAGCAGCAATAAATCGCGCCGCGAATTCTGACAGATATTTGGGCAGTACGCTTCCGACTGGGATCGGCCAGCTCGGCACTACAATCTCTTTCTGCGCTCCAGCGATCTCCACGTTCTTCACTGTGAACGCACCCTCGCAGATGCTCCGCAGTTCTTCGACCGTTTCAACCCGCAAAAGTGCGTCTACCACCTCCGGCTTCCCGGGAACTTGTATTTGCTTTCGGGTTACTTCGGACGCTTCGCTATGCAACCATTCGCGCGTTACGTCCAGATTGAGTTGACCTCGCTCAAGCAACTTTGGAATTTTGTCCTCCGCCGCAAGGCGTCCTTCTCGAACATCGCTCCGAACTGATTGCACGAGGGCAAGCTTCTGATCCTTACTGAGCTTGATCTGCTGACTGTCGAGCTCAGCCACTAGCTGCCTGTATTCCTCGTCATCACGGACCCAGCGAACATGCCCTTCTAGAATTCGGCGGAAGTCCCAATAGAACTGGTGAGCAAACGCATATAGCGCTCCCGAGTCCGCCAGCCTTGGTCTACCGGCCATAATTAAAGGGCAAAAAGCCAGTTTTAGTCATATGTGTTGACCTATTCTTGCACAAAAATGAAGATACATTCAAGGGCAAGAACATGGAGGTAAGGACATGCACCGGGATGAATCAAAGCTGGCAGTTGGGATGGCAGAGGCAGCCCTAAGATTGGGACTATCTGCCAGAACTATCGCTAACCTCATAAAAAGAAACGAGCTTCCAAGCCGCAAGGTCGGTCGCCGAAGAATCATTCCCATTGCAGCTCTGGAAGCGTTCCTTAGGAAACTTCCGCGACCTATGCATAGCGACCCAGGCGAGCGGCGATAGCGCAAGGTGAGCTATGGCTTCGAGGAAGCGGCGACAATCGCGGCGTTCTGGGAAGGCTAAGGTCAGAAAGCCTAGGTCCAGGACGGGTGTGCGGAATCACCGTCGGCGAACCGTAAGCCGACCGATAGCCCTGTCAAGACTTTCAAAACGCAGCACGGCGGCTCGCGATCGCGCTCTTCACGTTCTCGCCGAAATGCGAAAAGATCCCGATCTGTTGCTAGGTCATGCCGCCCGGCTGCACAGGGTCAAACCTGACACCGTCAGGAAATACTTCCCGTTGGCACTGAAAAGGGTTGGCGGAAGAATACGAGTAACAAAAACCGATCGATATACAGAAACTCTTTTTCTCCCCGACGCGCAGGGAAATTCCGTTCCGATTAGAACTAGATCGTTCAAAGAGCGCAGCGAGGCAGGTCAATATCTGCGCGACATAGGCCGAGCTCTGCGCGGCGACATCAGGGCCCTTTCAAAGTGGCGCGGCAAAAAGATCGGAGGCGTTGAGCTGCTTACCGACGAACGCGCACTGGCGGCGATCGAACCGGCCCTGTCCGACTTCTCCTTATATCGCATATTCAACAGCTGACGCATGAGAGATCGGCAGCCAATCCGGACGGCACGACGCAAAGCCAAGCAACAGGAGCGCGAGCGTCTGGGATTGGCGGTACCGCCATGCGTTTTTTGCATTCAGCAGCACCATACCGCTGGGCAGAATCACGACGAAAGACTGCAAGCACCGCTCTGCGAAAAGCATCATCGCGATATACATGAACAAATGCTGCGTGGCGGAATTTCTCTGCGATATGAGAGCGATGACAACAGGAGAGCCGCGATGGCATTGCGAGCTATGGCTGTTTATGGGCGCGCCCAGGCGGATGCGATGGATCGATGGGCGGATTTGCTGGAGAAAAACAGGAGTCGAGTTAAATGAGCGATATTCCCCAGAAAATCTACCTCAGGGCGTACACAGCGCTCATCGAAAAGAAAAAGGATAAAGGTAAACATCTGGTCGACGACGAGCCCAAATGGCCTGAGCACGCGCTTGTTTTCGACTGCGAGACCCGCATAACTGCAGACCTGACCCTGACCTTCGGCTTCTGGCGATTCTGCGAATTGCGCAATGGCAAATACGTATGCGTCGAAGAGGGCATTTTCCACGACGACGACCTGAGCGCAAAGGAATTCGATCTGCTGCGCAAGTATGCGAGAAACACCAAGCCTGATACCACCGATGATGGTTGCGACCGCTTGCGCTTATATTCGCGTATGAAATTTGTCCAGGAAACCTTAGGCCTCGCGATTCAAGCGAAGACGCTCATTGTGTGCTTTAACGCCGGATTCGATTTGAGCAGGCATGCAGTGGATTGGGAGACAGCCGAGAACGGCGGGTGGTCGCTCGTTTTCTCGAAATGGCCCAACTCAAAGACCGGCGAGCTCAAGCCGAACAAGTTCTTTCCGCGCATCGTGATAAAGGCTCTTAACAGCAAGGCATCTATCATTCATTCAACCCGTGCACCCATGTCCGAGCGGGGAAAAAAGAAAAAGCACGTAAAGCTTTGGCCTGCCGGGCGATTTCTCGACGTGCGGACCCTGTGGTGGGCCCTTCGCAATCAGTCCTTTTCGCTGAAGAAAGCTTGTGAGGAATTGAAAACTGAACATCAGAAAATCGATCACACTCTGACGGGCAAGGTCACGCCAGAGGAAATCGAGTATGCGCGAAACGACGTTCCGTGCACCGTGGATGTGTTGAACGCGGCCAAGCAAGAATTCGATCTCCACCCCATCCCACCCGGCCCCGACCAGATGTTTAGTCCGGCCAGCGTGGCGAAGGGTTATATGGAAAAGCTAAATGTTTTTCACCCAAGCAAGAAAGTTATCGACGCGGACGCTGCGTACGGGATTTTCATGCAGAGCTATTTCGGCGGACGGGCTGAATGCCGCATCCGCAACTGGGAAGTGCCGGTCTGCCCGGTGGATTTCATGTCGCAATATTCCACCGTGAATGAGTTGTTGGGGAACTGGGCTGTTCTCACAGCGGACCATGTCACTTTTCCTGATGCAACCGACGAAGTGCGGCAGCTACTCTCTGGAATCACACTCGAACGCTGCTTTGAACGCAAGCTGTGGTCGCGTTTCAAATTCTTCGCTCTTGTCCGTCCCGACCATGACATTTTCCCCGTGCGCACGGTCTACAACGGCACGACACAAAACATCGGGCTTAACTATCTGACAAGCAAAGAGCCGATCTGGTTTGCGGGGCCGGACATCGTTCAATCTATTCTTCTAACCGGTAAAGTCCCGCATATCGAAAAGGCGATCCGCGTAGCCCCGCACGGCAAACAGGGGGAATTAGCCGAAACGTCGCTACGCGGCATGGTCAGTATCGACGCGAATAGAGACAGCCTTTTTAAGCATGTCGTCGAACAACGAGCCGCCAACGAAGCCAATCCGGCACTCCACTACTGGCTAAAGATTCTCGCGAGCAGCGGGTCTTACGGGTTATTCGTGGAGCTCAATCCGAACGAATCCAGCTCCACTAAGCTAAATATCTTTTCAGGCGAAGAGAAATTTCCGACTACATCCGACGTTGTAGAAGAGCCCGGTAAGTGGTTCGCACCCCACATCGCCTCTCTGATTACTTCCGGGGGCCGCCTGCTCTTGGGAATGCTCGAACGGTGCATTACGGATGCTGGGGGAACTTTCCTGTTTTGCGATACGGACAGCGCAGCCATCGTCTCGGCAAAACATCGGCAGAAAATTGTCATGCCCGATGGAGCTAAGCCAATCACGGCGTTTTCGTGGGCTGAAGTGCAGCGAATTGTCGATAGATTTCAGTCGCTAAATCCCTATAACCGCAAGCTGGTTCGTGGCTCAATTCTCAAAGTTCATAAGCTCAATTGGGACCGCAACAAAAAGCGTCGCCAGCTTTTCGGGTACAGCATTGCTGCGAAACGGTACGCCCTGTACACGAAATTGCGAAATGACATTGAAATAGTAGAACCAAAGGCGCATGGCCTCGGGTTCTTTTATCCGCCCAAAGATTCGCCGGAGAAATGGGAACGTGACGCTCCTCTATGGATATTCGAGGCTTGGGACTGGATTATCCGTGGTGTTGTCGGGTTAAAGCGAACTAAGCCTGCCTGGTTCGGTCTCCCAGTAATGATGAAGCTGACTTTAAGTACCCCGCATCACGCCTTAAAGAACCTCGCGAAAGGCCCACTGACCCGCCCGAATAATTTCATGATGCTGCCGCAGATTTGCCAATCTCTGTGCCCGCAGAATGTTGATCGGGAGAAGTTCACATTGATCACGCCTTTCTCGTCAAAACGGGAAGATTGGATGAATTCGAAGTGCATAAACATCTACGATCGCAATTCTCCGGTTTATGAACTCACCGACGAATATGACGGACTTAAGGCGGTTACTAAGAACTTTTTCATGCTCCTGAATTCCTATCAGAATCACCCTGAAGCCAAGAGCCTTGGTCCAGACGGCAATCCGTGTGACTCCAAAACGCGGGGCCTGCTTCAGCGGGCTCACATTATTGCGACCTGGCCCCCCATCTATATCGGAAAGGAGTCCGACCGGCACTGGGAAGAAGGAGACGACCTCAGTTTGCTGGATTTCAAAGCGGTCCAGTACAGACGAAAAGGAAACGTCATTGCGAACGACGATCAGTTATCCCAGATAACCAAGATTCCAAAGCGGGAATTGATGCGTCGCGGAGTCAATCAGCACACGCTAGAGAAAATCTGCAAGCGGCAGCCGGTGCGCGCAGTGAAGCTCGCAAAATGTCTCCAAGTGATCGAAGAATTGGAAAAGGAGTAACTCGATGCCGTACAAGGATCCGGAACGGAAGAAAGAATGGGAACGATTGCACCGTCCTCAACGACTGGCTCGCCGCCGTGAGTTGCGGCGCATCGAGGTAGCGCAGCAGGCGGCCCAACCTGAAGTGCCCAGCACGCAGCACGGCGGATATAGTTTTCTGATTCCTATTGTAGCCGGAGGTGCCCTAGCTTCTTACGATCCCAAGCTCGGAATGGGGGCGGGCGGCCTAACTCTGGCTATCGCCGCTATCTATAAGAAGGGTTGGAGATGGTGGGTTGTGGGAATCGTCATTCTGGCAGTAGCTCTATTTTCCTATTGGGACAATCAAAAGGAGCCAGAGTTGGGGTCGAGCAAATCAGAATAGAAAACAAATAGAAACCATGGGTCGGGCGCAAATGGAACGACCCATGCGTATTTCTCGTTCTCATCAACTAGCTTTTGATAACACCTTAGGACCTCACTCGGGGAAGAAAATGAATCGTTACAACGAGCTTAAGCTGCAAGTCCTGTCTTTGTTCGCGTCTGAACGTGGCGCGTGGCTCGGGCCGAGCGAAGCCGTGGAAAGACTCGATTTCTTGCCTGCGCGCTCCGCATGGACATACTTCAAAAGATTGTGGAGATTTGGCTTACTGGAGAGGCGTTCCTCCGGTCGGGGAACATTGGAATACAGGATTAGCGAGGTAGGCGCGGCGCGGCTTCGTTGGTTACGATCGCAGCGCGGTCGATGAGAGAAGGGGTATCGGGCGCGAGGCACTTGTCCGATAACGCGACCAGGAAGTTATCGCGTGGTCGCTCGAATCGAAATAGCAAGTGCGGCCACTTCTACCTGTTGTAGCGCATCAGGGGGATCGAGAGTGATCCATTGAATGAGCTGCTTCACTTCTTCCCTGTCGGCACGCGGCGCTTTAGTTCTTCAAACCAGTTCAGGACGACGTTGATTTGCGTCGGGGCCGCTTCGCTTGCTTCGGCGGGCTTAAGCATCAGAAAGCGCTGGCCGTCGGGAGACACGTCGTAATTGGGGGTCGTTGCCGGGCTCAGCTCGTACCGCCCCTCAAAGAGCACTCGAGGTTTGCCCGCAGTAAAACTCGGCTGCGTGGCAATGTCCACGGCCATCATCTTGTCGCCGCTGCGGTAGAACAGCTCTCGCCCGTTTGGATTCCATATTGGCTCCGTGCCGCCCTCCGTCGAGATTTGCCACTTCCCGCCGGGGCCCGGATAGGGCTGCACGTAGATCTCATAGCGGCCGGATTCATTCGAGATATAAGCCAGCCATCGCCCGTCGGGAGAAAACCGTGGCACGCTTTCGTTGAACGGCGTTCGGAGAAAAGGCTGCGCCTTGCGGTCGCTGAGCCGCAGCACCCATATGTCATATCCCGTGGTGGGATTGACTTCAACGAAAGCCAGGAGTTGTCCATCCGGGGACCAGGACATCGGAAAATGGAGGTACTCGCTAGTTGTCAATCGCTCCAGCCCGCCGCTGCCGTCGGCCAGTTGCCAGAAAACGTTCAGCGCGGCCCTTCTTTGTTTGATTCAAACGCTATCCGCTTGCCATCCGGCGTCCAAACCGGGTTACTGTTCGTTTTGCCCTCAAACGTTAACCGGGTCAAGCGTCTCCCGGGAAAGATCATACAGCCAGATTTGAGTCTCCTGCTCCGTCGATGGCCACGGCTACCCGTCGGCCGTCAGGAGAAAGCCGCGGTCCCCGGTAGGCGTGCGCAGGGGCAGCCAAGGGTTGCTCTGCCCCATTGCGAGTGACCCACACCAGTCTGCGTTGGGCTGACTGAACGCCCCCCGAAACATAGACCAGCGATCCCGTAGCGGAAAGACTGTACTGAGCGGCACCGCTGATTGTGGATTGCAGGACGCCCTCCACCACGGGGACCGCCGCGCCCGTGACCTGCAGCCGCTGGGGATCGAATGGCACGGCCATCAGGTTTCCCCCTTGCGCATAAACCAGGTGCCCAGAGGCCGCGTAGCGGGGCTGCGTCCCCCCTTGGATCAGGTTTCGTCGCTCGCCCGTCCCGACCGACTGGACGGCAACTTGCGCGTTGGTCCAATTAATGCTAGTGGGTCCGGCAGCTAAAGAGCACCGCCTTGCCACCGGGCAAGAACTCCGGCCAGCGGTGGCTGATCTCCCCTTTTTCGAGACGAGTCAGCGGTTGTGGCGCGCCCCCCGCCTCCGGCACTTGCTGGAGAACCGAGACGATGCGGGTGCGAAGGCGATCGTCCCCTGGCTGCCCCAACTGGCCCCACGAGGTTGCGCAGCATCGCCGAGGGTCACCGCCGCTCCCCCGCTCACAGAGACCTTCTTCAGCTTTTGCGCCCGCAAAAAAACCCAGCCATTGGCCGTCGGGTGAGAAGAAGGGGTTGACGGCGCCTTCGGTGCCGGGGATGGGCCTTGGCCTCCAGGCTGTCCATCGCCCGCAGATAAAGCTGCTGGGTGCCGCCCTGGATGGCAACATACGCGAGATGAGTGCCGTCGGGTGAAAGAGCCACGGCCGGTTGATCTAGTCCAGCCAGGCGCTGACCGGGCGGCAGCGTTATCACTGTGCGAGTGACGGGCCGTGGCGGACGTGAGGCTTGCAGATTCCAAAGTCGCCAGGCTCGCGATCGCCACCAAGACAACGGCCGACGCCCCAAAGCAAGCCCTCGCCAGCGCCCGTCGATGCCTTGTACTGGAGCGGTTGGGGCCGAGCCTGCGAGCCGGATTCGGCGATCCACTTCAGCTCGCAGGAAAGGTCGCTTGCGCTTTGCCAACGTTCATCCGGAAGTTTTGCGAGACACTTTTTGATCGCGTGATCCAGCGCAGGTGGGATCATCGGTTTCACGGTGCCGAGCGGCGAGGGCTCCTTTTCGAGAATCGCCGATGCCACACTAAGCTGGCTCTTACCGTGGAAAGCCCGCTGGCCGGTCAGCATTTCGTAGAGCACCGCGCCCAGAGAAAAAATGTCGCTGCGGCTGTCCAACTCTTTGCTTTCCATCTGTTCCGGCGACATGTACTGAAATGTTCCGACGATGGTGCCCTGTTCAGTCATGGGAGAGGATTGCGTGACAGCTGCCGTGAGCATAGCCACGCTGGTCAACGGCGCAGCTGGTTTGGCTAGACCAAAGTCGAGGAGCTTCGCGCCGGTCGGCGTCAGCATGATGTTGCCTGGCTTCAGATCGCGATGCACCACGCCGCTGCGGTGCGCTTTGTCCAGCGCGTCGGCGATTTGCATTCCGTACTTGAGCACCTGATCGAGCGGCAGCGGTCCTTTTTCGAGGCGCTTCGCGAGCGTCTCGCCCTCGATGCACTCCATGACGAGATAATCCATGCCGTCCTGGTGGCCTACGTCATAGAGCACGCAGATATGGGGATGATTCAGGCTGGAGATGGTCTTGGCTTCGCGCTCGAACCGCTGCTTGCGAACTGAATCAGAAGAGAACTGCGCGGGAAGAATCTTGATCGCGACGGTGCGGTCCAGCCGTGTATCGCGCGCGCGATACACTTCGCCCATCCCGCCCGCCCCCAGCGGCGATTGAATCTCATACGGCCCAAGTTTTGTGCCTGAAACGAGAGGCATGATTGTGCGCGATTATAACCCCGAGAATCCTTCGTCGGGTACCTCCAGCCCTCAAGTGCCGCGCTACGCCCCGCGCGGGTGAGAGGGTGTAGCAATTTCCCCTCAATGCGTATAACCCCGCAGGCGCGTTGACAGGCGAACATAAGGCGGCAATACTGGCGAGCGATGATTGGCCAGCTTCGCGGACGCCTTACCGATAAGCGACCCAACCAGGTGCTCGTGGACGTGGGCGGCGTTGGCTATGTCGTGCAGGTGCCGCTCTCAACCTATGCCGCGCTTGGAGAACTCCACACCGAAGTGACGCTGTTGATCCACACGCATGTGCGCGAGGATGCGCTATCGCTGTACGGTTTTCTGTCCTCGCGCGAAAAGCATTTCTTTGAGATGCTGCTGTCCGCTTCGGGCGTGGGACCATCCTTGGCGCTGAAGATCTTGTCGGGCATGAGCGTCGAGGAACTGGTCCCCTCGATTCGCGGCAGTAATCTGGGGCGACTAACGAAGATTCCGGGCGTCGGCCGGAAGACTGCCGAGCGCATCGTTGTCGAGCTGAAGGACAAGCTGGACGCCGTAACCGTCGAGATAGAGCGCCCTGCGGCGTCTTCACCGGCCGGCATTGACGCGGATGTAGTTTCGGCGCTGGTAAATCTGGGCTACGAGGCGCGCGCAGCGGAGAGTGCCGTAGCCGAGGCCCGCCGCGAAAATGGCGCCGGCAATTTCGAGAAGTTGCTCAGGGCGTCGTTGCAATCCTTAAGCGCCCCGAAGGGACGCGCAGCACGGACCTAGAGAAAAGAGGTGCCATTTTTGAGAATTTCTCTGTGCTCTTTGTGTCCGATCTTCGTGATCTCTGTGTTAAGCCTTTGATTCTAGCGTGTGATGGCATAAATGCCTGAAGGAACAACAAAGCGGATGATGGCGTCACGACAACCGGAGCGAATTGTGTCTGGAGTGCCATTCGATGAGGACGCACGAATTGAAGCGAGCGTTCGTCCGAAGCGCCTGGACGAATACATCGGACAGAAGCGCGTCAAAGAGAATATCCAGATCGCGATCCAGGCGGCGCGGAGCCGCGGCGAAGCGCTGGATCATGTATTGCTCTACGGGCCGCCGGGATTGGGCAAGACCACGCTGGCCCAAATCATCGCGAACGAGTTGGTCGTACCGATCAAAACCAGCGCGGGTCCTTTGCTGGAGCGCAAGGGCGACCTGACCGCGATTCTGACTTCGCTCGAAGCCAAAGAAGTTTTCTTCCTCGATGAAATTCACCGCCTGCAGCCGGCGGTAGAAGAAGTGTTGTACCCGGCGATGGAAGATTTTCGCGTGGACCTGATTATTGGCCAGGGGCCGGGAGCGCGAATTCATCCATTCCCGCTGGGCCATTTCACGTTGATTGGAGCGACGACGCGCGCTGGTTTGATCACCGCCCCGCTGCGATCGCGCTTCGGCATCGTGCACCGCCTGGATTTTTACGAGCCAGCGGACTTGCTGATTATTCTGAACCGCTCCGCGAAGATCCTGAACATCGAGATGGACGAAGGCGGCGCCGAAGAAATCGCCCGCCGATGCCGAGGGACACCGCGCGTGGCGAACCGCCTGTTGCGCCGGTCCCGCGATTTCGCTGAAGTGCGCGCCGCTGGCCGTATCACACGCGCAGTCGCCCAGGAAGCGCTCGCGATGCTGGGAATCGACGAAAACGGACTCGACGAGGTCGACCGCAACCTGATGCTTGCGCTGCTCGACAAGTATGGCGGCGGACCGGTAGGCGTCGGCACCCTTGCCGCCGCTCTCAGCGAAGAAGAAGACGCCATCGAGGAAATGTACGAGCCCTACCTGATGCAGATCGGCATGATCGACCGCACACCCCGCGGCCGCATGGCCACGCCCCGCGCCTACGAATACTTCGGCCGCGACCTCCCCCGCCGCCAGCCCCGCCTCTTCTAGGAAGCCCTGTCGCCGCCCTCTTCGCGAGAGGCGGGCTTAGGTGCAATGCGCCCAGACTAACTGCCTATGCGCGGCGCCGCTGTGCCGGGTCTTTCACCATCCAAGCGAATCGAGAAGAAAATCTCCTTCAACCTCCAGAAACGACTGCTAGACCCTCCCTACCCTCCGTTCCCTGCTTAACCCTTAGGTTATCGTCACCTTCATGGTATTCTTCCGCATGCTGCCTCGATTTTTAACGCAAGGCCCGCCCACACAGACCGCGCCTGGCTGTGCAGGTTCATTTTCTGGCTCGACTGGCTTAAGTCCCGTAGAATCCGCACTTCCGCAAACTGCGCCCATAACTCCTTTACAATCCGCACTTACAAATTCATCGAACTTAAAGTGGCTCTGTTTACATCCTGCAGGAGCAGGGCGATGCTTCAACCGGTAGAGGTTAAAAGCCAAGCCGAGCAACAGAGCTTGCCGCATCTGTAGGGGCAGGCTGCGACCCGGTGCTTTGGTAGAGAGCTTGCGTTTGATCACCGAGAAGACGGTTTCTATTTTGGCGCGTGGCCCATACAACGGCCGCGGAAAAGCGCGGTGCATCTGGTAGCGAAACGCTCCTTCTGGAATACCACGCCGCCGATTGGGAATCACGCTGTGGGCTCCCAGCGTGCCGCGCACGTGTCGGTGATGGGCTTCGGAGTCGAACTCCGCGTCCGCCAGCACCACTCCAATGGGCATGGTGCGACTCGCCGCGTCCACCAAGCCGGGCAAAGCACGGGTGTCGCACCACGGGCCTTGTCGCGCGCGTTGCGCCAGAATGATCTGGCGATCCACATCGACCACGATCCGCCACTTCAGAAAGTGTCGATAGCCCGCATACTGCTCAACGCGGCGTAGGAAATAGGTGCTGACGGCATGCGGCGCAAGCCCGGTACCGTCCACCGCTACACCGGCCCGGCGTCGGCCGCGGCGCGAACTGCGGCGCAGTCGCCGCACCGATTCTCCCCACGCGCTGTCAATGGTATCGTCCGGCAGCCGCCGCAGAAAGCGATACACGGTGCTGTAGTCGGGCACGCTGGACAGTCGCAGCACGGCACGCAACTCCGCATGCGCGCGCAGTCGCACCTCGGCTTCGCGGAAAGTCCAGTCTTCGTAACGCATCAGGCAGAGGATGGCCAGCAACTGCGGTTGGGTGAATTGGTGTTTGCTGAAACGACTCCGGTACGTCGGAACAATCGCCGTGGCCACATCCCTAGCCACGCGAGCAAAAGGCAGGAGTCCGATTTCGGGCATCGCACCTCCTGCTCTATTAGAAAACACCATCACCGCTCGCTCGTCCTCATGGAAAATCAGCCTTGGTGCCAAGGATGTAAACAGAGCCCTTTAAAGTCCTTTACAATCCGCACTTACAAAAACAGGCGGGGGGAGGGTCCAAACGGTTAACTACTCCGCGCAATTCTCCCGTGCGCCTCCCCTGCACTCGTTTGCTACGGAGCAGAGGAGCGCACGAGTTCCTCAGATGCGGCGAATCGCGTGGTACACCACCAGGACGATGATCGCGCCCACCACCGCGACCAGCAGGCTGTACAGGTTCAGACCGGTTACGCCCATGTGGCCGAACTGGTTGAAAAGCCAGCCACCTACGACCGCCCCGACGATTCCCAGAACGATGTCCAGGAGCAAACCTTCGCCGGTTTTGTTCACGATTTTGCTGCCGATAAACCCTGCTAATAGACCCAAGACGACCCAGGCTAGGATTGACATCAAATTTCTCCTTGTGTGTGCATGCGCCGACCAACGCTTGAATCTGACCCGACCGGTTCGTGGGCGGGCACTATGGCTGACGCGCCCGGCTTTGCCTATACACTGAAGCCTGTATTCGCAACCGGAGTACCAGATAGGCCAAGTATAGGCCGGAAATTCAGGAATGTTAATCCTCAAGCAAATTATCGAGACGAATAATGGGCTGTGAAATCATCTACTTATCGCTGGGCTCGAACGTCGGCGATCGCGCCCAAAACTTGAAGGCGGCGATTGCGGCTTTGCCGGACGCAGGCGTTTCGGTGCGGCGAGTGTCAGCGTTTTACGAGACCGAGCCGGTCGATTATCTGGAGCAGGCGTGGTTTTTGAATTGTGTGGTGGAGGGCGAGACACAGCTGCCGCCCTTGGAGTTGTTGCGAGCACTCCGGGGGATTGAATCGCGGATGGGGAGTAAGAAGCTGATCGCGAAGGGGCCGCGGTTGATCGACATCGACATTCTTTTGTATGGGCAGCACACGATTGACAGCGCGGAATTGCAGGTCCCGCACCCTAGAATGATGTTGCGGAGGTTTGTGCTCTTGCCGCTGGCGGAGATTGCGCCGGGGTTGCGTCATCCGACTTGGAGTGGAACGGTGGAGCGCGTCCTGTCGGAGACGCCCGACAAGAGCGAGGTTCGGCGGGCTACGCCGCGGAGAACCGAGGAAAATACTTAACACAGAGCTCACTGAAGCCGAGGCACAGAAATCAGGGAGGATTCTAGGATTGGATGGGCTTCAGCTCGGCTAGGCGTCGGCGAAGGTAACTTTGCTCAACGGGATTGCGGGCTAGGTCCAGGGCTCGGGCGTACGCTTGGGTCGCTTCTGCGTTGCAGCCGAGGCGGCGCAGGAGATCGGCGCGAGCGGCGTGGAAGAGGTGATAGTCGCTAAGGTTTCCGGTAACGCCGAGTTCGTCGATCAAGGTCAACCCGCGGGCGGGGCCTTCCGACATCGCAATGGCGACACCGTGGTTCAGCGCTACGACGGGGGACGGGGACATATTCTTGAGTTGGCCGTAGAGTACGGCGATCTCGGCCCAGTCGGTCTGGTCGAAGGTTTTTGCGTGGGCGTGAAGCGCAGCGATGGCGGCCTGCAGTTGATAGGGACCCACATGCTGCATGCGAAGCGCGGTTTCGACGAGGAGGGAACCCTGCTCCATCTCCGCGCGATCCCAGAGCGCGCGATCTTGTTCTTCCAGCGTAACCAATTCCCCGACAGAATCGATGCGGGCGTTCCGGCGGGAATCGTGGAGCAGCATAAGGGCCAGCAGGCCGAGGGTTTCGGAGTCTTTGGGAATCAGGCTGCAGAGAGTGCGGCCGAGGCGAATCGCTTCCGCGCACAGTTCCTTGCGGATCAGGGTGTCGCCAGCCGTGGCAGCGTAGCCTTCATTGAAGATCAGGTAGATGACCGCTTGTACGGATTTCAGGCGTTCGGGTAATGCGTGAAGCGGCGGCACTTCGTAGGGAATGCGCGCTCGTGCGATTTTGTTTTTGGCGCGGACAAGTCTCTGCGCGAGGGTGGGTTCCGGCACGAGGAAGGCACGAGCGATTTCTGGCGTGGTCAGGCCGCCGAGAGTGCGAAGGGTGAGCGCGACTTGCGCCTCAGTATTGATGGCTGGGTGGCAGCAAGTGAAGATGAGCCGCAAACGATCGTCGGGATAGTTCATCGAGGAGGCGTCGAGGTCGTCGTCGAGGGGATCGTCCGGATGGTAGGACGTTGGAGTCTCATAGCGGAGCGGATCTTGCTTTTCGCGGCGGGTTTGATCGCGCCTGAGGGAATCGATCAATTTGCGATGAGCCGCGGTGGTGATCCAGGCGGCGGGATTGTCCGGGATGCCGGTCGCGGGCCAGCGCGCGAGGGCTGCGGCGAAAGCTTCCTGTAACGCCTCCTCCGCCAGGTCAAACGAGCCGCAGATGCGAATCAACGTGGCGGTAATGCGGCCGGATTGTTCGCGGAAGACCGATTCTGCGGCGGCTTTAACCCCGGTCATGCGAAAGGCGCTAGGCCGGACTGGCGGCGGTGAAAAATGCCGCAGCGAAGCATGCGGCTATGATTAATTCGGTAATGGCCGGGCCGATGAAAAAATAGCGCCAGGCCACAACGGTCATGGCGAGGTAGCCGACAAAGAACAGCGCGAGAATCGGCTTGGTCAATGCAGCGTTTGTTTTGACCATGGCGCTGAGCTGCCAGAAGAGCAGGGCCTGGATGAAAAGATTGATGGTGGTGAAAAGACCATAACCAAAATTAAAATCCCAATAGCTGCGCATAGAGCCCATTACGTTGAAGGTATGAGCTTTCATGGTTTCGACCACCAGCATCTCTTCGGAACCGTGTTTCGGCGAGCTGAGCACCCCGCCGATGGTGTGCAGGATGCAATGGATCATCGTCAGAACCGAAGCGATGCGAAGAAAGAGCGTTGCCTTCACCGAGTTGTCTCCTGTTTGTGGAAATCCAGCGCCTGACGCGCTGAGGTCTCGCCGAACATGCCCGACCTCGTGTTAATCGCGGGAGGCATTCATTGTGACCGGGTGCGGCTTGAGGATGGATTCGGGCACGCCGGGTAACTCCCCCAATTGGCGGATTTCGATGGAGCCCTTTGTGCCGCCGCAGGAGGTTGGAATTCTGGCGGCCCAGGCGATGGCCTCGTTCAAATCGGTGCAGTCGAGGACATAGTAGCCGGCGAGTTGCTCCTTGGTTTCGGCGAAGGGCCCGTCGATCGTCAGGACTTTGCCGTTTTCCACTCGGACGGTGGTAGCCGTGTCGGTTCGTCCGAGCGAATTTACCGCCACGAGCATGCCGCGCTTTCGAGTTTCGTCGATCACCGAGGTATGGTCTTGCCGAATCTGCTGGGCCTCCTCGGCCGGCATGGCGCCGAGGTCGCCTTCCTTGGTATAGATCAGCATCATGTAACGCATAAATTGCTCCTGATTTAGTTCGAACTCCTGCCCTGCACCGGTACGACGCGCCATTGTCGGAAAATCGACAGCGACCTTGAAATTTCTTGTGTGACCAGCGCCTGGGAACGGCCCAAGTCTGCCATAGCTCGATGAAACTGAGAATGGTCACCTTTTGGCACTTTAACGCGCGGGCGCCGCAGGGGCACAAGTGTTTGCGTCCCTGCAGCGCCGCGTCGGGCGTCGAGAGGTGGCGAACTGAGCTTTACGAGGTGCGCTGTAGCAGGAGGCGGTGGAGCGTCATGGGTTTTGGTTGTAGCGCTTCGAGTTCGATGAGTGCCAGGCCGCCTTCGGAAGTTTCGCGCCAGCGGTAGACGCCGGCCTCAGTTTCCTGGGTCTCGCGGCCGTTGAGGCGGCGTAAGAAGCCGCGGGCGTCGTCCGCGGAGGGGGTTTCGCGGAGAGTGGGACGGGCCACGGCCTCGACGGCGTAGCTGCGCAGGAGCTTTGGCCAGTAATGATCGAACAGATCGCCGGAGGCGAAGATATCGCTCCAGGCGACTTCGCCCCCGTAGGCAACGACTACGCCCACGACGCGCTCGCCCTTCAGACTGGATGTGGATTTGGCGAAACGCCTCTGCAGCTGCGCAGCAAATTCCTCCACAGAAGCGCCCACCCGGTTTCCTTCGTAGATCTTGGAGTAGGACTGTGTTGGCGCTACCGCCGCGATCGTGTCCGCGATTTCGCTGGAACTCACCCGTGGTGCCGCTGCCGGCCGAGGCGAGGCGCTTACGGGTGCGCTCGCGGTTGAGCCGGCGCGGACCGCGTTCCATACGTCGTTCTGGTCTTGCTTCAGTGCGGCTTGTTCGCGGACGCTGGGATGAACGATGATCCTGGAGGCGGCGAATTGTGATCCTGACGACCAGCGGCCGTGTTCAACGCAGAAGACGTCGAGCGGCAGCGGTTCGGCGCCAGGGGCCACGATGCGGTCCTTGGCGATGATGCGATCTTGCTTGCCGCCGGTGACGAGCTCGCCCGCGAGCAGCAGGAGCGGCCGTTTGCTGCGATTGACCAGGACGAGCTGGTTGACTGCCGGGCCGCTGGTGTAATCGGGTTGAGGGCGTCGTTGCGTGTCGCGTGTGCGCGCGAGGCCAGAGGCGCCTTGCTCGCTGACGATTACTTCGCCGCTCGATAGGCCTTCGTCGAGGGTTAGGTAGGAACTCGTGTCCTGCGAGGATGAGGTGACCACCGGGAAGACGGAAATATTCTCGTACGTTACGGGATCGAGCAGCCGCCACCCACCTTCGGTGTGCGGCGCGGGATCGTTCGACGGAGCGCCCGGGGCGGACCCAACGAAAGCGAGGCTTCCTAGAGTGGTAATGCCAAGCAAACCGCGGATGATGGTGCTGAACAATGCAGGGAAGACGGATCGTTCCATGAACTGCCTCCTGTAGGTGAGTGAACGAGGGACTCACTCGCGGTTAGAACGAAGAGGGCACAAATTCTTGCGAAGCAACGAAACAACGATGTAAGGAAGCAGCGATGTAAGGAAGTAACGAGAAAAGACGGAAGAGAGGGCGGAAAAGGCTTAACACAGAGTTCACGGAGGTCGGAACACAGCGAGCGCGGAGATACCTCTACGGGCTGGAGGCGCTCTGGTCGATTTCCTTACTTCGTTATTTCATGCTTCATTACTTCAGTTTTTAGCGGGTGCCGGGGTCGCCGAGGTTGGTCCGGGGACGATTGCGTCTGGTCTTGGCGCTTTCGCTTTCCTGCCGTTCGTATTCGGCGAGTTCTTCGTCGGTGTAGGAGAATGAGTCGCGGGCCGCGAACATGGACGTGGAGCGGCCGGTCTGGGCTTTTTTCTTCCGGGCTTGTCCGAATTCGTGGCGCACCTGGCGGAGGGGAGCTTCGATGGCTTTGATCTCGACCAGCAGGTCGCTCACCTTCTCCAGGAAATCGTGCAGGTGAAAGGGCCGGACGACGTAGGGAAGCTTGGCGAATTCAAGGGGCCCAACGTACTGGCTTCCGGTCATTTCCGGCACCAGATAGAGAACGCGAAGGCGTGCACCGTCTTCTGCCGAGACACTGGAAAGTTCACGCAAGGTAAAGAATAACGGGCTGTCCAGACCGGTCATGGCCACATTGGCGATCACCAGGGACCATTCGCCGCTTTTCAACTCCGCAAGGACGAGTTTCGCGTCGGGCACTATGCGGACGCGCCAGCCCTCGGAGTCAAGGATTTGGCGCAAAGCGCCTTGGCTGGAGGGGTCATTGTCGAGGACCAGGATTCCAACGTGGCGTGGAGCAGGCGTGGGTGTGCTAGCCATAAGGAGAGTATAGCGCCGGGCGGCCAAGCGGTCCTGTAAATACCAGTACTCTGAATCGAATTGGCTAATGGCCTACCGGTCAGGTAGGCGTGGCACTGGGGGAACGCCGAGGGATGAAGGATTATTTACCTACTACGAAATCACTGGCGTCCAGATAGCGTTTGGAATTGCTCCCATCCCAAAGAATCCGATAGGTGGACAACCCGGCTGCGGAGACCCGCCTGGTGTAAAAGACCTGAACACCATCGCGAGACCACTCGGCGTGACGCGCCCATTGGTCGACCGGGCTTAACACGACCCGACGTTTGGATCGCACTTCGTAAAGGAAAAATCCAGCGGCAAGGCCCATCGAATCCGTTGGAGCGCTAGCGGCGGCCTTCACATAAGGTGCTGAAACGAGCAGCAGGTCTGGATTGATGGGATTCACACGGAAGGTGTCCGAGCCGGCGACATCGAAGGCTTCGCCGTAAATGTCCTTCAGCGTAACGGTTTGTATCGGCCTATTATCATCCGAAATCCAGTAGGCATTTTGCATGTCGCTGGCCAGGAGCGTATGTTGGTCGATCCATCCATGCAAACTGGTTAGGCTGTTGATGTAGAGAGGCGCGGCTTGGTCCGGCGACCCCGCCGGGAACGTCCACAGCTGCCATTTTTGATCTTGATAGTTCAGGAACGCCACACGCGTGTCGTCGGGGGACCAGAAGGCCTGACGCACACCGCCGCGGACCAAATCTTGTGAACGTCCGTAAGTGAAATCGTACAAGACGATGGTGCGGTCGGGTCCACTCTTCGAATCCGAGCGCGTGTACAGAAGGCGCTTGCCGTCGTGAGACAGCGCCAATTCCGTTCCTTCCGGGGCCGCGATCTTTCTGACCTTGGCGACATCGACGACTACCTTGCTAGCCGGGCTGACGTATGCCACCGCAGTTGGCAATTGAAATTTAATGACGTCGGCGGGCAACACGACTGGCTTTTTGTCCGCATCGTCCGCGTCATCAGGCTGATTGTTGATTCTTGGAAACAACTCGGCGGCAATGCGCGCGCAGCCATTCAGCGTACCAATCTGCGTATGCTGCGCGACGGCGCGAAAGGTGTACTTGGCGCCGGTTGCGTCGGGGGAACACGGCTCACGGTTGAGATGGACCGCGACATCGGCGCCGGTTGTGGAGTCTTTCCCACGGTAGATCCAGGCATCGTTGGTGCCGTCGCGCGTGACGTCAACGGGGTCGAGCATCACGGGTGGGTAACCGGGACGGTCGAGGCGCTCGGGGCCTTTCTGGCCGATGCGGATACTCCAAGCGGGGTCATTCCCGGCGGCGGGTCCAAAGGCGAGCAGCAAAATCGGGTAGTGCGTCGACTGTGGCGCCGCCGGAACAGCAGGTGGTGCTGGCTTCTTTGCTTGTGTCTGTGCCGCTGGAGCTGCGGTTTGCGAACGTGACACGCCTCCGAACGCTATACCTAAGCCTAAGGCGAAGATGGGCAAGCGTAGCGACATTCGCAAGGTGCTTCCTCCGGACCGGGAGCGTGACTCGATAGCAAGCGGTTTATTGTCGCACGTCCCGGTTCAGGTCCGGGCGCTTTTGGCGAACGTTGACTGAAGCGGCGGCAAAACGCCTCAGATTAGGGGCAACGGCGTGGTTCAAAATGACGAGACCGCCAGGCGACTATCGAATTCGCCCAACCTCAAAATCCGCTCGGCACCCGCGGTCGACCCAAATCCCGTTCCGGTCGTAACCCCAGGTGCGGCCGAAAATGCAGTCGGCGTCGCTGCGCTGGCGGATCAGGCGTACGCCGCCGCTGGTATTGACCGGGCACGTGCGGCGCCTCATGTCGTCCGAAGAGCAATTGACGACCTGAACTCCGGGTCCGCCTGGTTGCCAACCGCCGCCGCCGCCTCCAATCTCGAAGTCTGCGCGGCAGCCGCGATCGACCCAGATGCCGCGATGATCGTAGCCCCATGTGCGGCCGAAATCGCAAGGCGAGCCGCTAACTTGGCGGACGATCCGCACGCCGCCACGCGTGTCGGTGGGGCAGACGTTGCGTCCACCATTATCGGAGGCGCAGTAAATGTTGTAGCCCTTGTCCCAGCCGCCCCAGCCGGAGCCGCCAATCTGGAAATCACCTCGGCACCCGCGGTCCACCCAAATGCCTCGACCGTTGGCATAGCCCCATGTCTGATTGAAGACACAAGGAGCGTCGCTGCGCTGCTTCACGAGCTGCATGCCACCCCGGACATCGGCGGCGCAGTAATTTCGCCTCATGTCGTTAGAGGAGCAGGAGATGATCTGCCCCTGGGGCGGACCAAAGCCAGCTGTCGAAGATTGCGCTGCGTGCGAGAGTGAGATCGAAATGGCCAGCACGGATGCCAAGCCGATTGCGTATAGAGTTTTCACTGGAAACCTCAGCAAAATGGAAGGCATGAGTGTAAAGAGAATCGGCATGGCGGCGCCAGTGGAAAGATCGAAGGGCTGCCTCCACTGCTTGGATCCGAGGACATCGATGATCACAGCGGCGGAAGATGGGCTTCGGCGAAGCCGCTGCTACGGTAGCGAAATAAAAGCGAAAATAATCCTTGACTAAGCGAACAAAAAGCGAAATACTCTCCTGGCTGTGAGGTGGGCTATGCCATCAGTTCTTTCCCCTTCGTCGCCGGCTCTTCGGAACCGTCGGCGCCACGTTTCACAAACCGCTCTTTTCCCCACTTGCCCTGATACGCAAAGCCCAAAACAAGTGGCCGGTCGTGATCTTGCCCCGATCGCGGTTGGTCCCGGTGTTTCTGTTTCGAGTTACGCCGACACGGCGGATTGTCCCCCGCCGTGTTCGGGAACGGCTCCGGTTCAGCCGGGGACGATGGCAGCTGGTGGCGTCCAACGCCGCTTTGATGGCCAGACTCGAGATTCAGAAACGCCGCTGGTCGGCATAGCCCGCCTCGCAGCCTCTTCTCCTTGTGCCGAAACTTCGCGCGCGTCGGAGCAGCGGCCGGAGTATTTCCTATTGCCGGTGCGCTCGATCCTGAATAAATGCGATTCCAATCGCGTGCCGTTCGAGTGGACCATCAATCCCTACCGGGGATGCGAGTTCGCCTGCAAATATTGCTATGCGCGCTACACGCATGAATACATGGAGTTGGATGGCGGCGAATTCGAGAAGAAAATTTTCGTCAAACAGAACGCCGCGCCGCTGTTGGCGCAAGATGTAGCAAGAAAGTATTCGTACCAGCGGGCAGAGGATGGTCGCCCGGAGCATATTGCGATCGGCACGGCAACCGATCCTTACCAGCCAGCGGAGCGGGAATACGGCGTGACGCGCGCGTGTCTGGAAGAATTGGCGAAACGCGAGAGGTTGAGTATTTCGGTGATCACCAAGTCGAACCAGATTGTGCGCGACATCGATGTTCTGAAGCGGATCGCCGCGCGTTCGGAATTGTCGCTGAATATCACGGTGACCACGCTGCGGACGCGGCTGGCTCGGTTGCTGGAACCGCGGGCTCCGCGGCCCGACCTGCGACTGGCTGCGGTGAAGCAACTGCACGAGGCCGGTCTGCGCGTGGGTGTCTCCGCTTCGCCGCTTATTCCCGGAATCACCGACCGTGACGGTGAACTGGAAGCGGTGGCGGCAGCCGCCAAAGACGCTGGAGCGCAATGGTTCTTCTCCGGCGTGTTGTTCCTGATGCCGTCGTCGGCGAAGCAGTTCCTGCCGTTTGTACGCGAAAAATTTCCGAAACTGGCGAAACAGTATGAGCAGTGGTACGCGAGAAATGGCTACGCCCCGGAGGAGTACCGCAAGAAGATTGCCGAACGCGTGGCGAAGATACGGCTGAAACACGGTTTCCACAATCGGCCCTTTGAGGAGTTGCAGAGGAAGTTGCAGAGCCCGCAAATGTCTTTGGGTCTGAACACCGCGGCATAGAAAGAAAAAGCAGGAATTAACACTGAAGGCGTTGAGATAGGAGCACGGAGTTCACGGAGGCGTCTGGAACGTGCATTCGGCATCTGCGCCATCGGCTGATGGCGAAATTGTTCCGCGACGAGGTTATGGGACGACGCGCTTATGGGACGATGATGCGGGATTCCTCGCGCTTCAGTTCCTGCACATTCGGGAATTGGCCGCGCAGGAATTCGACGTAGCGGCGCGAACGCGGGCGCCCGTTGGTTCGCAATAGTCCCATCCGGTAGAGAAATACCAAGAGATAGAAGAAATCAGAATCCTTCAGCGCGGCGCCGCCTTGTTCCGCTTGTCTCTGCTTTACTTCGGCCACGAACGCGGTTAGCGAGGCGTAGAGTTCGCGGCGTGGCAGTCCGTCGGGTTGCTTCTCGTAGTAGATACCGGTCATCAGCGTCCTGGAAGTTTCCGCTATCGCTTGGATGGCGGCGAGTACGTCGCTGTCTGTTGCGTCGTGATGTGCGGCGCAAAACTTGGCGATCGTAAACGCAAGCGCGCCCATAAGCTGCTGGTGCGTGTGGATGATGTCGGACGGCACAGTGACATCGAGTAACGGCGTGTCCGCCGGAAGTTGGCGCTGGTGCTCGTCCTCATAACGGCGCGCAGAGATCAGGTACGAGCAATCGACGGGACAATCGATGGTGACTTCGCGCTCCCGTCCGCAGCAGACGGCGCAGATTTTCTCACCTTTCGCGGGGCAAAATCGCTCGGCCTTACGCTTTTCACAAATGGGGCAGGACACGCAAAGCAGAATACGCCGCGACCTCGCAAAAGACAAAAGCGCGCAGCCTTGTGGTTAAGCTCGAATGGCGGGAGATTTTACGTGCTCGGGACGCAGCCCCATTCCAATGAGTCGCGCGGGAATCCTGCGCAGCGCGGGGTAGTCGTTGAGCAGCCGGATGCCGAGCGGGAGCTTCGCGAACGACACTTGCCCTTTCAGCACTGGTTCCACCCCTCGTTTATGAGCCTGTATTTGAAGCGCTTGAGTCCAGCGCGTCGGCCACATCCGCCGATTCTGAAGGGCGGCCAGATGTTCGGTGGTCACATTCTGACGGGATAGCGGCTCGGCAAGAATGTTTGCGGCGGCGACCGCGTCCTGAATCGCCAAATTGATACCAATACCTCCCACCGGCGACATCGCGTGGGCCGAGTCACCGATGCACAGCAATCCCGCCCGCCACCAGGTGCGCAAACGATCGACGCGCACAGAAAGCAGGCTGACGTCCTTCCAATCGCGCAGCGCCGCCGTTCGATCGCGAAGAAAAGGCGCAACCTCTGCAATATCGTCGCGAAATGCCGGCAGCCCCCGTTGCTGAATTTGCTCGAACGCTCCCTTGTGAATGACATATGCGCATTGCAAATAATCGCCGCGGTTGATGGTCACCAGCATTTTGCCGGTGACGAGGTGCCCCAGAGTGTAGTCCGTGTCGTCCGCCTTTTTTGGAAGGCGCATCCAGAGAACATCGATGGGAGCCCCGAGATCTTCGACCTGCAATC
This sequence comes from uncultured Acidobacteriota bacterium, assembly GCA_963832615.1. Lineage (GTDB taxonomy): Bacteria > Acidobacteriota > Terriglobia > Acidiferrales > UBA7541 > Acidiferrum. The sequence continues at coordinate 2,652 of CAWHVA010000026.1, read as the reverse complement.
CGGATTGTTTACGAACGACGGAATGGCGCCCATCGGCGCCGATGGTCAGGTGCGCGCGCACTTCAAATGCCCCGGTGGGAGTTTTTCCTTTGACGCCGGCGATTTGACCGTTTTCTTGCAGCAGGTCGGTTGCCTCGCGTTGCATGAGCAGGCGGAAACCTGGGAACCGCTGCCCTTCTTCCGTCAGGTAATTCAGAAAATCCCACTGCGGCATCAGCGCGATAAATTTGCAATGTACCGGCAAGTGCGACAAATCGCCGATCTCCGCGGAGATGCCGCCGAAGCGACCCCCGATGTGACGGTATTCCTGATGAGGCCGCTTCAGAAAACCTTCGAGCAGGCCGAGCTCGTACATTACTTCGAGTGTAGACGGATGAACCGTATCGCCGCGAAAATCACGCAGGAAATCGCCATGCTTCTCCAGAATAATCACGTCGACGCCCGCTCGCGCCAAGAGATAACCGGCCATCACTCCAGCGGGACCTCCGCCAACGATGCAACATCGAGCGCTTAGCCGCTCAACCGGTTCCGATATTTGTTCCATGTCCATCGCGGGCTCAAGAAGTTACGCAGAGATCACTTTATTCTGAAAGCGTCGCGCCGCTACGATCAGCAGAAACGTTCCGATCGCAAACAGAGCCAGGCCGTCCGTCCACAGATGACGAATGCCTGCGCCGCGCAAAATCACGCCGCGGGTAATGTTGATGAAATACGTCGCTGGAATCAGGTAGCTGATCGGGCGAAAAATGGCGGGCATCGTCTCGCGCGGGAAAATGTAACCCGAGAAAAAGACGCTGGGCAAAATGGGAAGAAACGCGAGCTGCATGGCCTCGGCTTGCGACGCGGCTTTGCTGGAAATGAGAATTCCCAGCGACAGCGCCGCAAACAGATACGGCAACGAAAGAAACGCCAGCAACCACACGCTGCCGTGGATCGGGACGCGGAATAAGAAACGCATACACGTCAGAATCAGGCAAAGCTCGAAGAAACCCACGCCTAGATACGGAAGCAGTTTGCCGAGTAGCAGGCCAAACGGCCGCACCGGCGTGACGAAAAGCTGTTCCAGCGTTCCCCGCTCTTTCTCCCGCACGATCGAAAAGGCCGTCAAGAAAGTGGTGACGTTGAGCAGCATGATCGCCGTTAGACCCGGAAGAAAGAAATTAGGTGAACGCGAGTCGGGATTGAACAGCATTTTAGGGCGCATTTCCACGGGCATGGCTTCCCGGTCCGGGAGAACGCGGCGAAGAGACTCATCCAGGCCAATGGCGTTGCTGACGTTGATGGCTTGTCCAGCCACCGATGAATCCGAGCCGTCAATCAGCACAAGAACCTGCGCGCCCATCTGGTGCAGTAGACGATCGGAATAGTCGACGGGAACCTTAATCCCGACTCGTGCTTTGCCCGCGACAATGAGGTCGTTCATGTCTCGATCGTTTTGGACGTAGCGCATGATGTAGAACGTGTCCGAATTTTTTAACCGGTCAATCAGTTCGCGGCTCTCGCGGCGGCCGTCGGCGTTGTAGACCACGGTCGGGACTCGCCGGATGTTCGTGTCGATTCCGAAGCCGAGTAAAAACATTTGCAGCAGCGGCATGGTCAGCGAGAAAAACAGCGTTCCCGCGTCGCGCCGTACGTGCAGCGTCTCTTTATAGAAGACCGCGCCGAAGCCGCGAAAGATGTCAAGCACGCTCCGCCTCCAGCAACGCCTGATGTTTGTAAGTAAGCTCCACGAAAACATCTTCCAGGCTCGGCGCCAGCGGGCGAATCTCCGCCACAGCGATGCCTTCCTTCAGAAGTTGCTCGCGCAGGTCGTGCAGATCGAAATGGTCGTCAATCAGTGCGTGGATCGACTGTCCAAAAATTGTCGCGCTGCGAATTCCAGGAATCTGCCGGGCGAACCGCAACGCCCGGGTTACCTCCGGCGTCGTGATTTCAACGCGCAGCGTTCCCGGCGGCTGCACGTCGGGAAGCTCGCGCAGGGAATTCGGTGTGCCGTCGGCAATCAGCTTGCCGTAGTAAATGTACGCAACGTGACTGCAGCGCTCCGCTTCATCCATGTAGTGCGTGGTGACAAAGAACGTGATGCCGTGCCCCGAGAGTTCGAACAGCAAATCCCAGAGTTGCCGCCGCGCAACCGGATCAATTCCTGCAGTGGGCTCGTCGAGAAACAACAGCTTCGGTTCGTGCAGCATCGCGCAACCCAGCGCCAGCCTTTGCTTCCATCCCCCAGAGAGCTTCGCGGCCAGCCGATTCATATAAGGACCTAGCCCGTTTAACTCAATAATTTCGTTCATGCGGCGCTTCAACCGTTCCGCCGACAGGCTGTAGATGCGGCCGTAGAACGTCAGGTTCTCGGCGACCGTCAGATCGTCGTACAAGCTGAATTTCTGCGACATGTACCCGATCCGCTCGCGCACCTCCTCGGAGTGCGTGCGAACGTCCAATCCTTCCACTTGAGCAGCTCCCCCGCTCAAGGGTAGAAGACCAGTCAGCATTTTGATGACGGTAGTTTTGCCGCTGCCGTTGGGCCCGAGGAACCCGAAAATTTCTCCTTTTTTGACCGTAAAACTGACGTCGTTGACCGCGGTAAATGTGCCAAAGCGGCGCACCAGGTGTTCGGCGGAAATCGCGACCTCCGGTATCGCCACGTCG
>CAWHVA010000025.1:0-248772 GCA_963832615.1 uncultured Acidobacteriota bacterium | reverse complement strand
TCTTTCCAGGAATGATGGGCTACCTCATCCTGATGCTGATGACGCCAGCGTATAACTGCTTCGCCTATGAAGGTCGAGGCATCCAGACGTATTTCACCGCGCCGCTGCGATTCCGCAACGTTCTGTTGGGGAAAAACCTGATGCATGCGGGAGTCCTGGTCTTTGAGGTTGTTCTGTCCATGCTGGTGCTCGCCCTGCGAATTGGGCTGCCGTCAACGCCGGTGTTCATCGCCACCATCGCGGCGGTCATTTTTGCGGTGGCCGGTCAATTCGCGATTGCCGATTGGGTGTCCCTCAGCTTTCCGCGAAAGCTCGAATTCGGTTCCATGCGCGGCCAGCGTTCTTCCGGAGTTTCCATCTGGGTCGCGTTCGGTGTTCAGATTCTTCTGGCGGGAATTTGCTCGCTCATTTTGTTCGCTGGACGCTGGACCAACAGCCCCTGGCTACCCGCAGAGGCGTTCGTCGCGTTGGCGGCCGCGTCCATTGCTGGATATTTCGCCACGCTCGATGTGCTGAGCGGCGTCGCCGAAAAAAAGAAGGAAATCCTGATCGAAACGTTGAGCCGCTGAAGCGTCACTCTTGCTGCCCCAACGCCGCAACGTAACGTTCCGCAATGGCGCTCCAACTGAAATGATTTCGCTGGGCTATATAGCTCCGTTCAGCCAGCGAGGTTCGGAAGCTTTCATCTGACATTACGCGCAAGAGCGCCTCGCCAAGCTCGGCATTATTGCCTGGCGACACAAGGACGACGCCCGCATCCGTAATTGGCCGCGCGGTTTCACTGCCCGAATAAGCGATCACCGGCAGCCCGCAGGCGATGCCCGCAACAGCGCTGCCTCGCCGGCTGGAAATTGGACCCCGCACGAAAAGCATCACATCCGATGAAGACAGCGCCTTAACGACTTGCTCGGCCGGCAGGACGCCATCAACCTGCAATTCCACGGCCACGTCCTTCAGTGCTTTTCGCAATTCGGCTTCGCATTCGCTCGCTCCCCGTCCGAACGCGTGGAGCCGCAGCGCACGGCCCCTGGCCGCGGCAAAACCCACGGCGTCTACAATTCGTGCGCATTCCTTCCGGCCGGTTTCTCCTTCCGTGATTCCGAAAACCGCCACACTTAGCGGAGTTCGCTCATGCTCCCGGGATTCCGTTGCCCCGAAACTGGCAAGAGGCAGATTGGCGCCAACCGGGATGAACGTGGCGTTCGAGTGAGAGTTACCGAGCCAGGAAATAACATCGAGAGGTAGTGTGAAAATCCCGAGATTCGCGAACCTCAGTGCTTGCCGCATGATGCGCAACTGCGCGCGTCGGCGTAGCCAATCGATCGCTCGGTCTCCGCCATACGGCTCGACATCATGGTAGACGATCCCGATTCGCGCTCCGCTCTTGCGCAGTTCTTTTACGACGCGAAGAAAGCTCGAAGGGAATCCGCGCATCGACCACGCCAGCGCCGTGTATTGCAGGAGCACCCACTTGCCGCGCCACGTGCTTGCCCTTTCCCCCAGCTCACGCAACGCCGTTGTCCAACCGCGGTCCGCCCAGACCACCCGGGCCAGCTCCATCGAAAAGCCACGATTGCCCAATGCGCCGCCAAGATAGCGGCAATACTCTTCGACGGCGTCGGTCGGCTCATCCCGCCGCCCCAGCAGCGCGATGATGTGTCGCTCGCTCATTCTCGCCCGCTCATTTTTCGACCAGAAAGCTGCCGATCAACAGCGCGTCCATCCCCGAACTGAAGAACGTGCGCACAGCGTCGGTCGGCGTGTGCACGATGGCTTCCCCGCGCAGGTTAAATGACGTGTTCATCACCACCGGTACGCCCGTGCGCTTGTCAAATTCATCGATCAGCCGCCAATAGAGCGGATTGACCTCGCGTTCGACTGTTTGCGGCCGTGCGCTTCCATCGACGTGGGTCACCGCCGGGATCACGCTGCGCTTTTCCGCACGCACTTGCGCCGTCAGTATCATGAATGGCGAGTCTGTGGCGCTCTCCACGAAATCGCCCGCCGTTTCTTTCTTCATCGAAGGCGCGAACGGCCGCCACCACTCGCGAAACTTCACCGCGTTGTTCACCTTTGCCGTCATCTCCGGATCTCGCGGATCAGCCAGGATCGATCGGCTCCCCAACGCTCGTGGGCCAAATTCCATGCGCCCCTGGAACCAGCCGAGTATTTTTCCTTGCGCCAGCAACTCCGCGCCTTTCGCGGCAGGGTCATTCATGCGCGAGTAGCGAAGTTTGTATGTTTTCAAGGCTGTCTCGATCACTTCATCATCAAACGCCGGACCAAAATACGCGTGCCGCATGGCTCGATTTGGCAGCCGTCCGCCGCGGTCCAAATACGGCGCAAGGGCCGCACCCAGCGCCACGCCATCATCCGAAGCGGCGGGCTGCACGAAAATCTTCTCTACGATTCCCGACGCCAGAATCTTTCCGTTCGCCTTCGAGTTCAGCGCCACTCCGCCGGCTAGGCAAAGGTTGCGCGACTTTGTTTTTGCGAGCGCCATCCGCACGACGCTCATCATCGCCCGCTCGCAGTAATCCTGGACCGCATACGCGATGTTCTTGTGGCGGTCGTCAATGTCGCTTTCCGCAGCGCGCGGCGGGCCCAGGACTTCCGCGATCCCAGAAGCGTTCCCGGTTCTGCCATTGTTCAGCCGCTTCGAGTGCACCCGGTAGGGCGTAGCCTCCGGATCGATGAACGCATCGAGGCTCACTCCCGGCTTGCCGTACGGCGCAAGCCCCATGACTTTCCACTCGTCGCTGTTCGACGCAAAGCCGAGATAGTCTGTGAACGCGCTGTAAAATCTACCCACGGAATCGGGAAACGGAATCGTCAGCACGTGCTCGATCCTTCCGTCGTGCCCGTGCCAGATTGAAGTAGCCTCCCACGCGCCGCGCCCGTCCATGATCACGATCGCGGAATCGTCGAACCCCGAAAATCCGTAAGCGCTGATTGCGTGCGCGAGATGATGATCCACAAATCGCATGCGCGCCTTCGTCGGCCCAAATTTCCGCGCGAACACCTTCGCACCGGATTCCTGGTGCCACATACTCAAGAAGTAGCGCGTTGAATTCAGCACGTTGAGGTAGGTCAGCGGGAGACGGCCCGTCGCGTAGCACCGCAAATCATGCCGGAACAGGGCTCCAGGCCGCTGCCAGCCAAAACAAACCTCGTCCACCTCCGCCGCCGTCGCACCCGAAAACTTAAGGCAGGCTTCAACGGCTAGGTGTGGAAACCTGGCGTCGTGCTTCACCCGGCTAATCCGTTCTTCCGCCACCGCAAACAACAACTCGCCGTCGCGCACGATGCAGGCTGAGGAATCATGCATCTGCGAGTAATTGATTCCGATCGTCAGCATCCGCCGGCTAGCCCTGTTTCCCGGAGGCCACGCCGCAGCACCAGGTCGTCGGCGTATTTTCTCCGCTCAGTTCGCGAACCTCTCCGCCCGCCGCGCGGACAGTATCCTTCATGTGCTGCGCACCAATCGCCGCCCCGCGCCAGCTTTTCCCCGCGGCGCAAGGATCGAGGCCAAACATTCCCGCCAGCGATCGACTCACATCGCGCAGCCGCAGTGACCACAGCGCATCCACGATTCCCCACGCCGCTCGGCCACGCAGATTCATCGTCGGCTCCAGGCCGCCGTTGAATTGAAACAGGAACACGCCGCCGGGTCGGAGCACGCGCACCAACTCATGAACATAGCGAAACGCCATGGCTTCCTCCGGCAAGTGCTGCAAGACCAGGTAACTGAAGACGAAATCCAGCGAGCCGGAAGCGATACACGAAAGATCCGCGCCGTTGCCGAGCAGCCAAAGAATATTCGATCGCTCTTCGTGAATCGCCCGCGCTCGCCGCAGCATCTCTGGCGAAAGATCGAAAGCGTAGACGCGCTCGAAGCGTTTGGCAAAACTATGCGTCATGCGTCCCGCCCCGCAGCCTAGCTCCAGCATCGCGCCGCCCGACGGGGGCAGCCCGCAGCGCTGCAGAACAGGCGTCACGAGTCGCGCGAAGTCTTTCTCACCCGACAAGAAAAATGACTCGTCGTCCCATTCACGCCGCCACGACGCGATATAGTGAAAGGCGTTCTTCCGGGCCCGTTCGTCCCAGTCCTTCCGCATCGCCTTCGTCAAGTTGTTGTCGGTCATAGAGCGCAGCGCTCCACATGAACCGCAGGGCGACCACCTGCTCCCAGAGTCATCACTCCGCCGTTCGCCCTGCCGCGATCAGCGTCCGCTTGTAAAGCGACTCCACCATTCTTGCGGTCCGTTCCCACGTAAATCGTTCCATCGTTGCACGCGCGGCCATCCCCAGCTTCCGCCGCAAATCCTCGCAGTTCGCCAGCCGCAGAATTGCTTCCGCTAGTGCGGAGGCGTCCGCCGGCGGAATCTGCAAGCCATTGAAATCATTCTCGATGATATCCGGCATTCCGCATGTTTCCGTCGTGATCACAGGCATCCCACCCGCCATCGCTTCCATCAAAACATTCGGCAATCCCTCCACAATCGACGGAAAAACAAAAATGTCGTGCTCGGCGTACAGTTCTTCCATGCGATCGGCGGAGACCGAAGGGCGCACTACGATGGATGAAGCGAGGTCGTCCCAAAGGAATCGAAGGATCTGTTCGCTCGGCACTCCGGGTCCCGCAAAAGTCATCGTCAATCCTGGAGCACGCGGCACGACCTTCCGCAGAGCATCCCGTATATAAAAAATGCCTCGCTGGTCGAGCCACGTTCCGGCATACAGAAGTCGTACGTGGCCCCGCACCTCGTAGGTCCTCGGCACAAAAAACCGCCGCTCGACTCCATTGGGAATGTACGCCACCCGCTCGGCGTCTAGGTTGTAATTGAGCCGAAGAATAGTCCATACATCGCGGCTGAACACATGCGTGGCATCCGCGGTCCGTATCGACCAGCGAAATCTTGGAAAATGATAGAGCCGATGCCACAACCGGTTCTTCGCCCCGAAGTTCCAGGCCCGTCCTTTCTTCGCTTCGCGGCTCATAGCGTACACGCGGTTTTCTTCCAGGCCGTGGAGCGTCATTACATACGGCGGGTAACCGGAGTTGCGATTCCAGCGGTGGCGCATTCCGTACACGACTCCGGCCGGCGCGTGCAGATTCACGAGTGAGAACTTCGTGCGATTTTGCGTGATGTAGCGCGCAAGCCGAAAAGCAAATATTGCCTCGCTGAACCGCGAGGAAACCGAACCCGGCGTCACCAAGTCATCCAAAAAGACGTAGGTCACCTTGTGTCCGAGCTTTTCGAGTTCGCCCCCTAGGTTATAGATGATGGCGGCCACACCGCCCTCGCGGCGTTTGGGCACTCCCGACCCTATTAAGATATTCATCGGTGCTTTACCCGGCGACTTTCTTCTGGGCCACGACAAAATAGTGAAGGGCAAATGGACTGAGCAGCCTGCGCACCGTGTGATTCGATTCTACGGATTCCACGCGAACCGGAGAGTGCCCAGGTAGGATCGGAAATTGATGGACGGTGCCATCCACTCCTAAAATCTTCCAGCCCGCGCCGCGTATCCAGCCGCGAATCTGCGGAAACCACTGACGACAATCGTAAGGTTGATCCATTCGGTGAACCGCGCCGCACCCGCGCATACAACTCATAGAGACCCGTGAGGTTCGAGTAGTTAGGTGTGGTAAGGAAGAGTTTGCCGCCTGGCCGCGTCACGCGATGCATTTCCCGGATCGCGGCACGCACATCAGGCAAGTGTTCGATGGTCTCGCAGGAAACAATCAGATCGAATGATGCATCGGCAAAGGGGAGAGAGTGGGCGTCGCCATGAACGAGCGTGGCCGAAGTGCCGCTCGTCGCGTCACCCAGCTTCGCGTGTGCGACCCGAAGTGCCGAAAACGAAAAATCGCACCCCGTCACGTGCGCGCCGCCTCGCGCGAGTTCTCTTACAAATCCGCCCCGGCCACACGCGACCTCCAGCACGCGCAACCCGGTGACGGAGCCAATCTTTTCACGCACGAGTTGATACCACGGGCTGGATGCGTCCTCATGCTGCCGGTTCGATTCGTACACTCGTTCATGCCAGGCGTCATATTCAGTTCGCAAAGTCATGCTTTCGACCTGTCCAGACCAGCCGCTCGCGTGAGCTGGCTCCTGATCTGCCGCCGTGCGGCTTCGTCCGCAAGGTATGTTCGCACTATGCCGGTAATTTCTGTTTCGCTGCGATACCCAACGAAGTGCACACCATCCTGAAATCCGATGGCCGATAATTCGGTCGGTAAAGCTGTGATCAGCAGCGCTCCAGCCGCCATCGCCTCGAACGTACGTACATTCGCATCTTGCGGATAGTCGTCTCTCCCGATATTGACCACAACCTTCGACTGGCGGTAGATCGAAGTGAGTTCCGCCGTGGAATATCGACTCGCAACTTCATTCATGCGAAAGATTTTTGACAACTCCGCCAGGACCCGTGCGCGCGCCCGATAGACCGGTCCCTCCGTTTGTCCCACCCACCCGACTTCGTAGACGCTTTCCAACTCCGGCCCAGGAAAAAAGTCCGCCTCCACCGCGTGTGGTATGAAGTGTGCCCCGGGATGCCCAGCCTCCCGAAACGTAACGTCATATCCAGGATGAAACACCAATACCAGATCGAACAGCATGGACCACGAAATTCGTGGACGCGTGTACGCGTACGTATCCACCTGAAAACACGCGGTTGGAATGTCCACGGTCGCGACGCCCCAAGGCAAAAATGGCACGTCCGCCTCCGGGTGCCAAATCAGCGACGGCCGTTCCGGGCATAGACGCAGCCACTCATCGAGAACCCCATTCCACGGAAACTCCGGACCCGCGCAAACTAGCCGAATGCCCCGCCGCCGAAGCGTCTGCGCATAAAAACCAAGCGTGTTGCACAGGTTGCTCTCCCAGCAGAGCACCAATATCGTCATCGGTCAGCCCTGCGGTGCCGTCTGCTGGCTTTGCCGCATTAACACGGACTCGCGTCTCGCCGCTACCTTCACGGCCTCAAACGTCCACAGCCAGTAGCAGAATGCGGGAAATCTCCCAACCGCTCGCCAGCCTCCTGCCACGATCCTGCGCAGAGTTCCCGCGACGTACCGACTCCTGGCGAATTTGTATTTCCTCAACCAGACCGGAAGAATCATTTCTCGCGGCGCCCACTCCCACGGCTCGACGCGCACAATCTCAAAATCGTTCTGCTCTAGAAATTTACGAAAGTGCGGATACTCGAACAGTCCCGGATACAGCATGATGTGTCCCCAAACTGGATTCGGAATGCTGCAAACAAGTTTTCCGGCATTCTTTAAAACCCGCCACATTTCCATCGCGGCATAATATGGACTCATCATATGCTCCATCGTCTCCAGGCATATGACGATGTCGAACGACTCATCGGGGAACGGCAATGGCTCGCTCGAAGGATCCATGCAGTAGCTCTCAATCCCCCGCGCTGCGCAAGCCGCGATTCCATCCGCCGAAGCGTCCACTCCCACGACCTCATTCGTGGATTTCAGCAACGCCAGCAGTCCGCCGTTACCGCATCCCACTTCCAGGATTCGCATCCCGCTGCACGACGGCATAAATGTCCGAATGGTCCAAGCGTAGCGATCGTCCGAATATTCTCCCGCTGCGTAATAATTCCGGTGCGCCTCCTCCACAATTTCTTTAGGCGACTTTCCAGCCTTCATTTCGGCAAACATCCTTGTTCTTCAGGTACCAAAGCCGCCTCGATTCTCGACTAGAAGTCATCTCACAAATGCATCTCAGGGGGTCGGAGCTTTAGCTCCGACATTTAAAGACACGCAAAATCGGGCTTTAGCCCCTGAGGAAATTCTTCTCTTCCTGTCTCGGCCATTTATGAGACAGCCTCTAGTCTCCAAGGCTCGGCAACATCATCGCTCGAAAACCAGCAGCACGGTGCTCCCGGCGTGCCGATACGGCGGAAGCGAATAGAGCACGCGCTTTATCAGCCTGACGAAGCTGTTCGTTCCCCACATCCGATCGTCGGCCTCGGCATGGATGACACGGCAACCGAAGCGCCTCATCTGGCGGATAACCTCGTAAGTCCATACCACGTAAACGGCATCCGCGTCGTTAACCAGCTCCCGATGGAACACGTCGGGCTCCTCAACACAGAAAAACGGAAGCCGCCCGAATAGCCAGCCGCCCATTTGGCCAAGCAGCCGCCGCCACGTGTACGCCATGCGTCTGCCACGATCTTGCAAATTACTCTGCATGGCATTGGGGTACCAAAATGGGAGATCCCAGCTTGGTCCCAACAGAACAATGCGCCCTCCCGGTCGTACCACGCGATGCATCTCCTGCAGCATCTGTACCGGGTTCACGCAATGCTCCAGCGCAAACGTCGAAATCGTGGCGTCGAAAGACTCGCCGGCAAACGGAAGCTGCTCTGCGTCCGCGCACACCAGGCGCAGCGCCGAGCCCGTTGCCCGCCGCAACCCGGTCGGTGAAATATCGGCGCCAACATACGAACAACGTCGCCGAATCAACGACGCATTCGTTGCGCTCCCGCATGCAACATCCCGAACCTTGCCACCTTCCGGAAGAAAGGAAACTGCTTTCTCGCGTTGCGGAGACTCTGCAGCCTCACTCGTCGATATCGGATCCCAATAGACTTCCCGGCTATTCCAAAAACTCACCAGCCGTTTCTTCAGTGACTCGCCGCGGGTCTCTCCCTGTCCGTTGACGCGCGTCACCATGGCATCGGCAGAAACTTTCGGCGGAATTCGCCGTACCAGCGATGGGACGCCGCCCAGCCACGCGCCCGATAAAACCATCGTGGCGGCAGAACAAAAGCGGGAACCATCGTCAGGGCACGAAATATCCGGTGTCTCCGCGGCGCATCCGGGTGCAGTATCTTGTAAATTTTGTTTTCGGTTCGCACCGTCTCCCATGGCGCGCCGCCATCCAGCTTCAGTCGAATCTGATTGCCCTCCAGCTGCACAATTTCCGTCACGCATTCCACCGCGTCCTGCGGCACGTTGCGCGCCGTCAGTTCGCGCCGTAGCGCCAGTGCCAAGGCCTCATGCACCAACCGCTTCCGCTTCAGCGCATCTTTGCTGGACGCCGCCAGGTAGAGACTACCCGAGTGCAACCGATAGTGGCACAAAGCCTCCCGCAGAATCACCGCGTCGCTGACAGCGGCTGCCATCGTAAATAAATACTCGTCGGCCTCAATCACCAGCGTCTCGGGTACCGGCAGAATCTCGCGCGCTACACTCGCGCGCAGCGCCATCCGGCTGGTTCCCAGATAGGTTTTCCGCAAACGAAACGCTCGCGCTGCTTCCAGCGAATCCAGACGAAATCGTTCGGCTTTCTCGGGCGCCACCGTTCGCTCACTTCCATCCTCAAACGATTCAACGATCCCATGCCCGATCAGACCGACCGCGACATCCGTCGCAAACACCTCGCCCATCGTCCGCAACTTTCCCGGCGCCCACCAATCGTCGCCATCGAGGAAAACGATGCCAACCCCCGAACACGCGCGAATTCCCGCATTAAACGCCGACCCTTGCCCGCCATTCGTTTTCCGGATCAGCCGTACCCGAGGCTCGAACCTCCGCGCAATCTCGAGCGTCCGATCGCTTGAGCCGTCGTCGACTACGATGATTTCCCGCTCGGCTTCCGCAACGTCCTGCGCCAGCACGCTTAGGATCGCCTGCTCGATGAAGCGCTCGTGATTGAAGGTGTCGATCAGTACGCTGAGGAAAGGCTTCGCCATTAAGAATCACGCATAGCTGGAATCGTCGTGCGTCGCGGGCGGATCTCGCATTTCATCCCAAGCGCACCAACCTTGCCTAAGAGTCTACGACATCTCCCGAGTTCCTGGTCCCGGCGAGTAGGGCACGACGCGAATCAATGATGCGGGGCTGGAGCCGCCCTCCTTTAGCCTGAGCCTCGAAGGGCCGGGAAGGCGGGGTTTAGAGTCAACATTTGTAAAATCGCGAGGCCGAAGTAAAGCCGATACACCTTGCAGCAGAATATAAGGTCCTCCGTAGGCACCCGCGGGGAGGCATCTCACCTCTGTGAGTGTTTCGATGGATCTCGCAAGGCGTGCTTGATCGCCATTCTCCATTCATCCAGCCGCTGCACATTCTTATACCCCACCACCAGCGACCCCGCCGCGTTCATGTACGTCACCGTGCGATGCCGCCATGTGAGCTGCGGTCCATAGTAGCGAGCGTATTCCATCAGGTGGCGGGAAATCCGCATGCGTCCGGGCGCCTCCACCGTGAACTCTTCCTTTTCCTGCGAGAGGTCCCATTGTTTGAAATAAGCATGCAGGTCCGGCCGTCCAAGATCATATCCTCGCTCCCACAGCCAATGCTTCAGGTTGGGGGGCCTAGCCGTCCAAGGACCACTATATATTGAGCTTTCGCGCGCGGCTAGCGCGCTCGTCCCGATAGGACGCGGTCATCTCTTCCAGAATCGCGTCAATACCGCGAGTGATCCGCCAATTCGGGTAGTCCTTCTTGAACTTTCCCAGGTTCGAGATATAGCAGATGTGGTCGCCCTTGCGCGCTTCATCGACGTACCGCCAGTTCAGCTTGCGCCCCGTCAAAGCCTCGATGTTCGCGATCGCCTCCAGCATCGAAATACTGTTCGCGCGCCCGCCGCCCAGGTTGTAGACTTCACCCGGCCGCGGGTTCGCCGCAAACTCTTCGATCGCACGCACCACGTCGTAGCTGTGAATGTTGTCGCGCACCTGTTTCCCCTTGTACCCGAACACGCAATAGCTTCCTCCGGCGACGCCCATCTTCACCAGATACGACAAGAATCCGTGCAGCTCCACACCGGAATGCGAAGGGCCGGTCAGGCACCCCCCGCGAAACACGCCCACCTTCATTCCGAAGTAGCGTCCATATTCCTGCGCCACCAGATCCGCCGCGGCCTTCGATGCGCCGAACAGCGAGTGCAGCGTCCGATCGATGCGGCACGTCTCGTCGACGCCATCGAAGTCCTCTGGCCGCGCGTAATCCCAGCGCGTTTCCAGCTCCTTCATCGGAATTTCATTGGGCGCATCGCCATAGACTTTGTTCGTACTGAAAAAAACGAAAACTGCTTCCGGACAATGTTGCCGCGTGGCCTCCAGCAAGTTGATGGTGCCCAGGGCATTCACCTCGAAGTCCAGCAATGGAATGTCCCGCGCCTTGTCGTGTGAAGGCTGCGCCGCGCAATGCACGATCAAATCGAATCGGTGCTCGCTGAACAATTCCTCGATCCCAGTGCGGTCGCGAATATCCAATTCGGCGTGCTTAAATCGCTTGGTAGCGCTCTTCAGTCGCGCCAGATTCCACAACGTGTCGCCTGGCTCGCCAAAAAACACGCGCCGCATGTTGTTGTCCACGCCCACAACATCGTGGCCTTGCGCGTCGAAGTGCGCTACGGCCTCCGAGCCGATCAGCCCGCTGCTGCCAGTGACTAGAATCTTCACGCTTCTCTCTACCCCTCTCGAAGAATGCCACAAAACGACCGTGCACATGATTCCGGATGTGATTGCGCTCCCCCGAGATCGGTAGCCGAGGAATAGCTCACAGCAACAATTTGTATGGGCACGCGAGAGTATGTAGCGGCGGCCTTCTGAGGCCGGCGTTAACGCTGCTGTGCCCCAGCTTGCCCGGCCCAAGCCGATAACGGCTTCCGAAGGTTCTGGTGCCCGACAAGGCCAACCACGACACGCCGTCACCGTTTCGCTAGAATGCCGAGCGCTGCGCTTGGGAGGGGTTTCGTGGAACGCATCTTCCGCTTTGCTGTCTTGCTCTTGCTTTTCTGTGGCGCCGCATCGGCGCAGAAGCCGCCACTGCTTCCGGAAAAGGATGTGGCCGGGTTGGCGCAGGAACTCTCCGGCGAAACCGCCAAGCGCAACCTCGAAGGCATTACGCGCTTTCACCGGCAGCGTGGCTCGCAGGGATTTCACTCTGCGGCGGAATTGGTGACCGAGAGGGTCCGCGCCTACGGACTGAGCGACGTCGCGATCCTGCAGTTTCCCGCCGATGGGAAAATTTACTACGGCACGCAGCGCTCGCGTCCACCGTGGGACGCGAAGTTCGCGGAGCTATGGGAAGTGAAGGGCGGAGCAGCGGCGATAAAGATGGGGAGCTACGACGCGGAACCGATCGTGTTGGCTGAAGACAGCGAGAGCGCGGACGTCACGGCAGAACTGATCGATGTCGGCGAGGGAACGAAAGAGAGCGACTACGCCGGCAAAGATGTAAAGGGCAAGATCGTGCTGGCGGCCGCGCAACCCGGCGCGGTGCAGGATATGGCGGTCGGCAAGTTCGGTGCGGCGGGAATTGTCAGCTACGCGCAGAACCAAAAAACCGCGTGGTGGGGCGAAGATGAAAATCTGATTCGCTGGGGACATCTCGAAACATTTTCGCCGAACAAGACGTTCGGCTTCATGGTTTCGTTGAAGACTGGGCGCGCCCTGCGCGAGCGTTTGGCAAAAGGCGAGCATATCCAATTGCACGCGACCGTAAAGGCCGGGCAGCATGCCGGCTTCACGGAGATCGTCACCGCGACAATTCCCGGCGCCGACCCGAAACTCAAAGACGAAGAGATCGCGTTCAGTTGCCATCTGGATCACCAGCGTCCTGGCGCGAACGACAACGCCAGCGGTTGCGTGACGATCCTGGAAGTGGCGCGCACGTTGCAAAAATTGATTGCCGAGGGAAAGCTCGCTCGCCCCGCGCGCACGATCCGCTTCATCTGGCCACCGGAAATCGAAGGCACGCTGACACTGCTGAACGCCAAGCCGGAATTCGCGCAGCGCATCAAAGCGGTCGTGCATATGGACATGGTCGGCGGCGGCCCAGTGACGAAGGCCGTATTTCACGTGACGCGCGGTCCGATGAGCCTCCCTTCGTTCGTGCACGACGTTGCCTGGGCGTTTGCCGAATTCGTGAACGAGCAGTCCTACAATTTCGCGGCTGGGCTTCCGGCGGAATATCCGTTGGTCGCGCCGGAAGGAGGCAAAGAGCCATTGCTCGCGCAAGACACTGCTTACACGATGGGCAGCGATCACGATGTCTATCAGGACAGCTCGTTCAAGATCCCCGCGATTTATCTGAATGACTGGCCCGACCGCTACATCCATACGAATTTCGACACCGCCGCCAACATCGATCCCACAAAACTCAAGCGCGCCGCCTTCATCGGCGCCGCCTCGGGATACTTTCTGGCTGCTCTGGACGAAGGTGTTTTGTCCCACTTGCAGCCGGTAACGGACGCGAATCGCACCGAACGGTTTGCTGTGGCACTTCGTCGCGGCCTACAACTGTCGCATGACGAGCAGTCCTCTTTGCTCCGAAACACGTTGCAGTTCGAGCTGGATCTACTGGTATCGAAGAATAGCTTCGTGCCTCGAAATATTACAACCGGAGAACTGAACTTCAAGACCACTTTCGGCTTGCGCGAACTGGCCGGGGATCTGGGTGACGCGCCGAAGGCAAATGGCGTCGGACTCCTGATTTTTTCGCGGAAACCACAGCCCAAGGGTCCAGTCGCGGTGTTTGGGTCCGACTACGTGAGCGATAGAACTGCGACGGCTGGCATCGCTCCGCCAAGAATACTGAGCTACGAAGGTCTTTGGGGCAGTGGTGAAGAGTACGCATATGAAGTGCTCAACTTCGCCGACCGAAGACGTAACACGCAGCAGATTCGTGACGCGGTAGCGGCCGAATACGGGCCTGTTCCCTTGGAGTTGGTGGTTGAATATTTGCGGGTGCTGGAGAAAGTCGGCGTTGTGGAGCAGGTGAAATAACGATGGTTCGTCAGCGAAACAGCGCATTTGCGACGGAGAGATTCCCGCAGCACGATCGCTTCGCAAGGAGGAGTTCGCGTTGAAGCGACACGCCCTGCCGTCTTTCATGAATGGATCGGACTCTGGTGTTGAAGTCCGGGCAAGCTGGGGCGCAGCGTGCTGCGCCCCTACGGGGACTGCTTGCACTCGCCTATGAATGCTCCTTTGCGCGACGGCGTGTCCACCACTGCTGCGCGAATCGAGCGGTTGCCGTTGGGGAGTTTTCACCGGCGATTTATTGCGCTGGTGTCGCTGGGCGGGTGGTTCGATTTTTACGACATCTACATGATGGCGTATATCGGGGCGACGCTGCAGAACTCTGGGTTCCTTACCTTGCAACAGTTCAGCACCGTGATCGCGGCGGGATTTCTGGGGATGTTCACCGGGACGATCATTTTTGGGATGGGCAGCGACCGCATGGGGCGGCGCAGCGCGTTCGTGGCGATGTTGCTGATTTATTCGGCGTTCACCTTTGCCGGCGCGTTCGCGCCTTCGGCAGGCTGGCTGATCGCGCTGCGATTTTTCGCGGGAATCGGCATCGGCGCGGAACTCGTGGTGATCGACACCTACGTTTCGGAAATGGTGCCGAGCGCCGCGCGCGGGCGCTATGTGGCGATCACCCAGATGACCGGCTTCACCGCCGTGCCCATCGTTGCAATTCTGGTTCGCGTGCTTGCGCCGACACATTTTCTGATCGATGGCTGGCGTTGGGTGATGGTGATCGGTTCGTTTGGTGCGGTGCTGGCGTGGTATTTCCGGCGTCGACTACCGGAATCGCCGCGATGGCTGGAAAGTCGCGGCCGGCACGCGGAGGCTGAAGGTATTGTTGCGGCGCTGGAAGCGGAATCGCTTTCCGGCGATTCACGCGACACCACGAAAAGCCCGGTTTCAGCGGATGGAGCCGCTCAGGAACGATCTTCGTTCGCCGAATTGTGGCGGCCGCCCTATCGGCGGCGGACGATCATGCTGGTGATTTTTCACGCGCTGCAGACGATCGGGTACTACGGATTTGCGAATTGGGCGCCGACGTTTTTGCTGCGGCGCGGAGTTTCGCTGGTGCATTCGCTGGAGTACACCATGTTGATCGCGCTGGTGTCGCCGCTGGGGCCGGCACTCGCGGTGCTGACGTCGGACCGGTTGGAGCGCAAGTGGGCGATCGTGACCATGGCGGTGTTGATTGCGGCGCTGGGATTGGGATTTGCGTTCTGGAGCGCGCCGGTCTTGATTGTTGCGAGCGGCGCGCTGGTTACGCTGTGCAGCAACTGGTTTTCGGCGCTGCTGCACGCTTATCAGTCGGAATTATTTCCGACGCGGCTGCGGGCAACCGGTGTGGGCTTCACGTATAGCTGGAGCCGGTTGAGCGCGGTATTTTCTTCGCTGTTGATCGGGTCGGTGCTGGTGTGCGGCGGCGTGGGCGCCGTTTTCACGCTGCTGGCTGCGGCGATGTGCGGCGTCGCGCTGATCATCGGTTTATTTGGTCCGCGGACGAATCGGATCACGCTGGAACAATTGGCGAGATGACCGATATTGTTTGGGCACCAGAGCACCACAGTGCTGGTCATAATTTTTTCCGAAGATGAAGTATAGTTTCCGAATGGATACGAAACCGGACCCGCTTGCAGCAGACCGAGCCTTTTTCACCGCACTCATTTCGGCCAACCTAAACTCTTTGGATTCTTTGCTCGTCGAGGATTTTCTTTTAATCGATGTCTTAACCGGCTCGGAAATAACCAAGCCGATGCTGTTGGCGGCTGTCGGATCGAGCCAGGTGAAGTTCGATGCTATCGAAGCGGTGGACAGCCGGTTACGGATGTATGCGGCCACCACGGCGGTGGTGACGGGCCGGACGGAAATGCGCGGGCGCGTGGGGGAGGCGGCATTTACGGCCAGCAGCCGGTACACTCACGTGTTTGTGGCGCAGGATGGCCATTGGGCGTTGACGTCAGCGCAGGGAACGCAGATTCGATAGCGGTTCTGAAACCGGCCATTGACTTTCGCTGTTGGTTAACAATAACCACCCCTCCCCCTGGTTTGTCGTAAGTATTCATTCTAGACGCTTAAGCGCCCGTTAGAGTCTGTAACTTACAGATTTAATGGGCTATAGATTCTAGGAATTCTACGGATTCGTCGCTGCGTAGCCCAGATGTATGCCAGAAAGTCTCGCTGTCTCCCGAGCAACGCGCCCAGACAGGGTCCAGTTGACACCTTTCCAATAGCCCATACGGCCTGGCGCGAATTTGATGGTGTAGCGGTCGATCATTCTGTAATCGTACAATTTCGCAGACATTCGTCAATTCGCGAGAACCGGAGGACAAATGCTCGACGATCAAGAGAGTCTTGGTCCGCACTGGGATGACAATTACAGTGCTTTTCAGCACTGGGAATATCAACCATTCATTACGGTTCTACCCGATGAAAAGGGATGGGTTGACTACGCTGAAAGCTTCTATCGGGCTGCCGAAATTCTGCTCCAAGGTCTTGCGGTGGGCAGAGGCTTCCCGGATGTGGAGGGAGTTGCCGGCATGTTTCTTTTCAGGCACTATCTCGAACTCGTTCTCAAACGGATTATAGTCCGTGGCCGACACCTAGTTGACCGTCAACAAAATGCGGCCCGGGAGGATGTCAAGGAAGTTGCAAATATCCACAGTCTAAAGACCCTATGGGATCTCGTACTCCGGGATGCAAAGCCAAAAATTGAAGACAGGACGTGGAATGCCTACGACATTCCTTTTCTCGAAAAGTGCCTGTCGGAGTTTGATGCCCGAGACGGCAAGGGATTTGCGTTCCGCTATCCAAGGCAGGGCGGCGAACGGTTTGAATACGACTTCGGATGGATTCCACTGGCGACCGAACACGTTCAGCAGATTCTGAGCAATATGCTTACCTATCTCATCGAGTTGCATGGTGAGAACGAGGATTGGCAACAGATACAGAACAGCTTTTAGGATTCTAGTGCAGTTGCCACTGTACAGGTCAAATACCAGCGTTGGAGGTCGGACATTTTGCAGCAGGGACCACGCCTGTACGGGCGCGGCGATGCCGCCTTTACTGACCCGTGGGACATCTAATCATTGCTTAGGCTTGACGAAAAGGAGACTCAATGGCCGATAGTAAAAAATGCGCCCATCCCGTCTGTTCCTGCAATGTAACCTCCGGAAAGTATTGCAGTACAGAGTGCGAAGCGATGGAAAAAACTCCAGACATTGCCTGCGATTGTCCACATGCAGGTTGCAAGGGACACACCGTCTCGCAGGCTGCGTCCGGATAGTAACCGACTCTTTATATTCGCGATATCGATTCGCTGTTACTATCCGCGCTGCTGGGTCGGTCTACAGGCGACCTCGGTCGAAGAGTTCCAGGTCTTGGCCGGGGTCGCTCTAATTCCTCGCTTCGCGAGCCGAAAGTCAGCAAAAGCCGATATTCGGCATCTGTTATCCACGTCAAGTTCCCCTGCTTCAGTCACTTAAGAGTGGGCAACATTTTGCAACCTCCACCGCACGAATACAGAGCATCTAAGGAGGTGCAACGATGAAACCGCTATCCATTCGGCAGTGGTATCACATTCTGCGAGCTCACCATCAGTGGACAATGTTCCAGGCGATTCGATATGCGCTGTGGCTGACGCGCTAGGCATTCTTCGTGCGGGAATTGCTCTAAAGAGGCGGCTGGAGAATGGGAGTTTACCAACCGCCCATCGCAGTGAAGCGTCTATCCCGAGATTAATCGTTGGCGCGAAGTCTGTCTATACCTCGTTGAAAGCATTCGAAACTCTTCAGATCCCATAGTTGGCTTTGCGAAGTGCGTCTTTGTAGGCGTCTCGCGCTTCGGTCGCTCTCGCTCTCAAGTCGTCTTCTTTGAAGTGAGCTTCATCCCAGAGCTCCATTGCAGTCATGGAATGGTCCGTGGTCGCAAGCGCTTCCTCAGCCCGAATAGCCAGCACCCAGTCATCGACGGCCTTCTTGTAGGCGAGTCGCAATTCGCTAAGGGACGACATGCGTTGAAGCTAGGACGATCAGGTGGGGACGGTCAATCGGAATGGCGAATATGAATGAAAATTAACCGCGCGGTCGAGTCGGCGTCGCGGGCCTCCGACTTAATTTTGGGGCAATCCGCATAGACCTATGTTGCGTTCACACCGTAGCGTAGGCTGTCCCATGTGAGACTGTCCTCCCAAGTCGGTCCAGTCGTGCTCTTTGTCGCCGCTCTGTATTACCGTTTCGCTCGTCACGATGCGCTCAGGTTCTACGTGTTCTTTGGGGCTGCGGCGATCGTTGCGTGCTTCTACCTTTTTCGCTACGGCAACGACTGAATTCAACTCAGGTCTTGTCATCCCTTACGGCTTCTTGGGTAATTTCAATGCACGATCACGGCAATCGTCACAGATGTAATGTCCCGCTGAATATTTCCATAATCCTTTAACTTGCGGGAAACTCATGCGACAGAATCGGCATGAGTGCTCTGTCAAACCATGTTTGAAATGACCAATACACCAAACAGCTTCTAATAACATTTGCGTCGGTGGAAAACTGGCGGGCCGTCCAGCTGTCATGATTGCGCCTGTTTGATGCCGTTAAATATCTGCTGTGCGGCATTGTACTTCAACTGAAAAACCAGAAGAGTCTATTCATGCGGGACGGTCATCAGCTACTCCAGCCCGAGCTGATAGCGTTTTGAATCGGCGTTCACCTACCAGACGGCCAGCCACAAATAGATGAAGCGCCCTTTGAATATCGGGGCGCTTCGTCTATCTTGCCTCCGATTTGCGTCTAGCTCTGTCCAGCCGTTTTCGCCTGGTTGCCATGTTCTTCTGCGTGAGCCTTGGCCGCTTCAGTCGCGTGATGGGTAGCGTGAGCAAGGTGCCCTTGGGCTGTGTGCGCGTGATGGGCCGCAGTTTCGTAGTTCCCGCTGTCATGGTGTTTCGACGCCTCGCGATGATGACGGGCGGCGTGATCGTGGTGTTCCGCGGCTTTGCCGTGATGTTCTGCAGCTTTCTTGGACATATTCTTCTCCTGTGTGTTTAGTTCTTGGTATCCCCGGACATTGTCAGATTTCGCAGGGTGGGCCGTCTTCGTAGGCGGGAGCGATGCTAGTGAGACATGTCCACCGTACTCGGTTTAAGTGTTCATAGCTAGTTGTACTTGAACACTTCGATGAGCTGCGCCTGGTTCACCAACGTCGTTACGCTACCGTAGTGAATCTGCTTATGCCTCGCGAACTGAAAAACCGCGCGTCATCTGCGCTAAGTGCAAATCCGAATTTGAGCACTCAATTTCACCTTTACCGCGCGTTTCTCTGAGGGTTCGTCGGGGTCAAAGGGAAAGTCCGGTCCTTTTGGGTTGCGCGCCACTCCGCCAGCCTGGGCTAGTTCAGCGTAGTGGTTGGGTCGATACCAGCCGGTCTTGAGCATCCCTGGAGCGTTGTTAGTCTGCCCCATAGCTTGTCTCATTCCCCTCAAGCCAGCTCGTTCCTTGCTTTACGCCTAAGATTCGAATGTTCGGTCGCGTGGGAGAGCAAACGGAATTGCCAATATTGACAGGTCAGCTTCCCCCGACTCTCGATGGTTCACCACTGTTATTACTGACAGTTCTGGCGGGTCCGTGAAACAGACTATTGTCGGTTGGGCTGCTGCCTCCCACCGGAGGAAGAAACCATGCGCAAACGTGCCAAGAGTGCCCTGCGGCCGAATGAGCAGCTCTTCCGCTCGATCTTCGATAATGCTCAGATTGGGATCAGTTTTTTCAGCGTTGAAGGTCGAGAGGCCTTCACCAACCGCGCATTTCAAGAAATGTTGGGCTACAGCGAGGGAGAACTGAGCCACCTGGAGAACTGGGACAAGATCGTTCACCCAGACAGTCGCGCCTCCTCGACAAAACGATATGCAGAGCTCCAGCAGGGGAAGCGTGACCGGGATGAATGGGAACAGCACTTCGTCCATCGCGACGGTCGCGACGTGTTTACGAGAGCGCGGTTCACATTACTCAGGGATGCCGCTGGAAAACCACAATACGTCGTCTCCTTAACGGAAGACATTACGGAACGCAGGCGCGCAGAAGAGGGCCTCCGGGCGAGGGAGCGTCTCTTTCGCACTATTTTCGAGCATTCCCAGATCGGGATTGGCGTGTTCAAGATTGATAGCCAGGAACATATCTCCAACCGAGCACTGCACGAAATGTTGGGTTACTCAGGAGCAGAGCTAAGCCGAGTGGAGCAATGGGACGAAATTGTTCTCTCGGAGGAACGCGTTACTTGTGCTGAGCGATACGCGGAGCTCATTCAGGGAAAGCGCGAAAACGACGAATACGAACAACACTTCATTCGCCGCGACGGCCGCATCGTTCTCGGCAATGGGCGGTTCCAGCTACTCAGAGATGCGGAAGGAAAGCCAGAGTATGTTGTTGGTCTGACGGAAGACATCACGGAACGCAAACGCATACAGGAGGCACTTAGGGAAAGAGAGAAGCTCTTTCGTACGATCTTCGAGAATGCCCCGATTGGGATCAGCCTTTGCAAAGTCGCAGGTGCTCAATATTTCACCAATCGGGCTTTGCACGAGATGCTGGGTTGCACGCCTGAAGATCTTAGTTCAGTGGAGAAATGGGATCGGATTGTACACCCGGATGAGCGCGCTTGGGGTGCGGAGCGATATGCGGAGCTCATTCAGGGGAAGCGCGATTATGACGAGTGGGAGCAGCGTTTGGTTCGCCCTGATGGGCGCATCGTCATTGCAGATGGAAGGTTTTCGGTCGTCAGGGATGCCGCAGGAAATCCGCAATACCTTCTCAACATGACCGTAAACATCACGGGTCGTAAGGAGGTAGAAGCGGAGCTGCTTACTGCGAGGGAAGCTGCTGTGGCTGCCACGAAAGCCAAATCCGATTTCCTTGCCAACATGAGCCACGAGATCCGGACGCCGATGAACGCCATCCTGGGGATGACGCATCTGGCGCTGAAGACAGACTTGACACCCAAGCAGCGTGACTACCTAACGAAAACAAAGGCTGCCGCCCAGTCCCTCCTGGGCATCATTAACGACATTCTCGATTTCTCCAAGATAGAGGCCGGCAAGCTGGATATGGAGAGGACGGATTTCCGTCTCGATGATGTGCTTGAGAACCTGTCATCTGTGGTCAGCCAGAAAGCGCACGACAAGAAACTGGAATTCCTTATCGCTGCGCAACAAGATCTGCCTCCGAATCTGGTTGGCGACCCTTTGCGTCTCGGTCAAGTCCTAATCAACCTTGCTAACAATGCGGTGAAATTCACCGAACGGGGCGAAGTCACGGTAACGGTGGCCCTTGCCGGAAAGGTTCTGGATAGAGTGAATCTCAAGTTTTCAGTGCGTGACAGTGGGATCGGCATGACGTCCGAACAGGCTGCCCGCTTGTTCCAAGCGTTCAGCCAGGCCGACAGCTCTACGACTCGGAAGTATGGAGGTACGGGGCTTGGACTTTCGATTTCCAAAAAACTGGTCGAGTTGATGGATGGCAACATCTGGGTCGAGAGCAACTACGGCACGGGCAGCATCTTTCATTTCACTGCGTGGTTCGGCGTCGGGTCTGGAGAAACGAAACTCAGCCGTTTTATCCCAGACATCGCGGGCATCCGGGTCCTTGTCGTCGATGACAATGCGCAAGCCCGTGAGATTCTTACCGACTCTCTGAAGGGACTCGCTCTCAGGGTCGAGTCAGCTTCCTCGGGCGAAGCTGCAATCCGAGAACTCGCCGCCTCTGACTCACAGGACCCGTATCAGTTAGTCATGATGGACTGGCACATGCCAGGGATGGATGGACTCCAGGCGAGCCAGATCATTAAGAGAGGCGACCGTCTCAAGCACATACCCAAGCTCGTGATGGTCACCGCGTTTGGGGAGGAAGACATCCGTGCGCGAGCCGAAGAGGTGGGAATTGACAGCTATCTGCTGAAGCCAGTCACGCCTTCGACCCTTTTCGACACACTGGTTGAGTTGTTTGGCAATACTGGCGAGGAGGCTGACCGCTCGCGAGTTACAAGAGCCGTTGCAACTTCTCACGACGCCACTGGGATCCGGATTCTGCTGGTTGAAGACAATGAGGTAAACCAGCAGGTGGCAACCGAACTTTTTGAGAGTGCGGGAGCCAGTGTGAGAATCGCGAATCACGGTCGCGAAGCCGTGAAAATCCTGACGGAAGGTGAACAGCCCCCGCGGTTTGACATCGTGTTCATGGATCTGCAAATGCCCGAGATGGACGGTTTCACAGCTACTGGACTCCTTCGGGCTCAGCCCCGGCTTCAAGGACTGCCGATTATCGCCATGACTGCGCACGCATTGGTGGAGGAGCGACAACGCTGCCTCGAAGCCGGAATGAACGACCACGTTAGCAAGCCCATCGATCCCGATGCGCTGTTTGCCACATTGCTGCGTTGGGCTAAGCCACGGCGAGCGCAAGCTGTCGGCGTCGAGAGCAAACCTGCAAAACTGGCCGAGGGCGTGATCCTCCCCGAGATGGACGGCGTTGACATGGTAGGGGGCCTCAAGCGCGTTGCTGGGAACAAACGACTCTACCGCGACTTACTCGTGAAGTTTGCTTCCAACCAGGGTGATGTACATTCACAAATCTTAGCAGCCATCGAGATTGGGGACCGCAAATTGGCCGAACGAATCGTCCACACGGTCAAAGGTGTCGCGGGAAATATAGGAATCGGAAATGTGTTTACTGCTGCGGAAAAGCTGGAGCGAGCCATGCGCGAGGTGGATGTGGACATCCAGGGGCCGGTCAAAGAATTTGGTCTAGTGTTAAGCCGCCAAGTTCACGCCATTCAGCAAGCAATGAGTGAGGTCATGCTTGACCGACCGGCGGAGCAGGAAAAGGGCTCGGGGTTCGATGTGCGAGCGGCGTCAGCGAGAATCGCTCATCTCAGAACCCTCCTCGAGGTGAGCGACGGCGACGCCGCAGAGGCTTTTCTCGACTTGGAAGGCGCGCTTGCGGGCGTCTGCGACAAGCTGCGGATGGATGCCCTCCGCGAGGCCATAAGCGAGTTTGATTTTGACGGTGCGCTATTGAAATTGTACGAGATTGCAAAGGATCACGCTGTGGATTGGGAGCAGGCAAAATGACCAAAACTACAGGAAAAAAACTCATTCTGGTCGTGGATGATGCTCCAGCAAACCTTCAAGCGGTGCGTTCGATTCTGAAGGACGACTTCTTGATCCGAGTTGCCACGAGCGGCGCAAAGGCTTTGGACCTTGTAAAGACCAAACCGCAGCCGGACCTGATCCTGTTGGATGTCACGATGCCTGAGATGGACGGCTACGAAGTATGCGCAATCCTGAAAGCCACGCCGGAGGCTAGGGACATCCCCGTGATTTTTCTTACAGGGAAGACAGAGGCGGATGACGAGACGAAAGGGTTCGAGGTCGGAGCTGTCGACTACATCCACAAACCGTTCTCACCCGCAGTGGTGAAAGCGCGTGTCCACACACATCTCGTGCTCCGCGAAGCCCGCGAACAGCTGGCCCGGCAACTCTTGTACATAAATAATGAGCTGGAGATAGCTCGGGAGATTCAATTGTCGATCCTGCCGCAGCAGATTCCCAGGATCAAGGGGCTGGAAATTACTGCGCGCTACCTTCCGATGAGCTCGGTGGCTGGTGATTTTTACGATTTCATCGTCGTAGACGAGAAACACGTGGGAATTCTAGTGGCGGACGTCTCGGGGCATGGCCTGCCCGCGGCGCTGATCGCGTCCATGCTTCAGGTTGTTCTGGCCGCTCAGTTCGCTCACGCATCCGATCCGGGGCGCGTACTCGCCGGCCTGGATCAAGCGCTGCGTGGAAAATTCCAGCATCATTTTGTTACGGCAGTCTACGTCTTTGTGGATATGGAAAAAAAGTCCATGAGTTACGCCGGAGCGGGCCACCCACCGATCCTGCTGTGGCGTACATCAACACAGAGTGCCTCAGAGGTGGTGGAAAATGGCCTGCCACTCGGCTTATTACCCGATGCAAGCTACTCTGTAAGGCAGATACGAGTGGAACCGGGCGATAAAGCTGTACTTTATACTGACGGAATACTGGAAACTGAGAGCCCATCGGAGCAGGAATTTGGGATAGATCTCTTCAAAGGGTTTCTGCAGTCCAATCATATTCTCAGAGCAGACCTGTTTGCCGATTCGCTGCTTGATGAGTTGTCGAGCTGGTCCGAACATCCTAAAGGACAAGGACAGCGGGACGACATAACATTCCTAACGATCGACTTCACAGCCACTGACGAACAGTCAGTTCCTGCGGAGAAAGTCGGTGCTTTCTCTACCATTCCAGAGTCGTTGTGAACGAACCATATCCGCGATGGGGCATTCTGTTGTTGCCCATTCCTACATGTCGCTGGAAGAGCCTCGGGTTAAACAAACGGTCTAATGCGAGTAATCATGCGCCGGGAAGGTGAGTGCATCATTGGCCGCAATCGGAAAGAAGCGGCGCGTTGTTCCAGAAGGATTTGGGAAAGATCACAAAGTTGGGGCTGTTTAGTCCCAACTCGGAACGACGAAAGCCGCAGAAATGGCTACGAATTGAGGAGTGTCCCCTCTGCAGTGGCTGGTACTTTTGACAATTGCCTTTCCTGAACTCCACGATCATTCTCGCAACCTCGAATAAGAACGACTATTCGCGCCTTCGAGGAGAGGACGACTCGTGAAGCCGATAAACAAGCGATCCTTGGCTACGGCAGCGCTTCTCGTCGTGCAAGGGCTCACATCTTTCGCACAAATTCAAGCACAGCAGGCCACGGGCGAGTCAGGTTCGCCCAGCGCCACAACAACGCTCGACGGCAAACAACTTCCGCCGCCGCCTGCAAAATTCGGTGGGGTGATCAAGGAAAGCGCCAAGGATTCAACGCCTTGGTGGCCGCCGCGTGTGGTTCCTCCCAAGCGCGCGCCCAATGTGCTGCTCATCATGACCGACGACCAGGGCTACGGGACGTCGGGGACATTTGGCGGTGTCATCCCGACTCCCGCGTTCGATCGCGTCGCCATGGCGGGGTTGCGTTACATCCAGTTCCATTCCACAGCTCTTTGCTCGCCGACGCGTGCAGCGCTAATCACCGGCCGCAACCACCACTCGGTCGGCTCTGGTGTCATCGGCGAACTGTCCACAGGTTACCCGGGCTACGATTCCATCATCGGAACCCAGAACGCCACCATTGGCACGATCCTGCGGGACAACGGCTATTCCACCTCCTGGTTTGGCAAGAATCACAACACGCCGAACTTTCAGTACAGCGTCGCCGGGCCTTATGACCAGTGGCCTTCGGGGATGGGCTTCGAGTATTTCTACGGTTTTATGGGCGGAGAGACCGACCAGTGGACTCCCTACCTGTTCCGGGATCATACGCAGATCACGCCGTATGTTGACAACCCGGGCTACAACCTGACCACCGATCTAGCGGACGAGGCCATCAAGCATATGCGCGATCTGAACGCGTCCGCGCCCGACAAACCGTTTTTCCTCTATTACGTTCCCGGGGGCACGCACTCGCCTCACCAGCCAAAGGAAGAATGGATCGAGAAATTCAAGGGAAAGTTCGACATGGGTTATGAAAAGTTGCGCGAGCAGATCTTCGCCAACCAGAAGCAGCTCGGCGTCATCCCCGCTAGCGCACAACTTACGCCATGGCCGGATGAGATACCGAAGTGGGACTCACTTTCAGACGTGCAAAAAAAACTGTATGCGCGCGAAGCGGAGGTCTTTGCCGGCTACGTTGCCTATACCGACTATGAGATTGGCCGTGTGATTCAACAAGTCCAAGATATGGGCAAGCTGGACAACACCCTGATCATCTACATTTGCGGCGACAACGGCACCAGCCCCGAAGGTACTCTGTCGGGCACCTTCAATCAGCTCACCGCCTACAACGGTATTTTGAAAGCCCCTGAAGCCTTGCAGTTATTGCATTACAAGGATTGGGGCTCGGACAAGACCTATCCGCACATGTCTGTTGGTTGGGCGTGGGCGTTTGATACGCCCTTTAAGTGGACGAAGCAGGTCGCATCGCATTTCGGCGGAACCCGGCAAGGGCTGGCCATTTCCTGGCCTGGTCATATTAAGGATGTCGGCGCCATCCGCACGCAGTTCCACCATGTCATTGATATCGTGCCAACAATTCTAGAAGCCGCGGGGATTCAAGCCCCGGTCACGGTGAACGGCATCACCCAACGGCCTATCGAAGGTGTAAGTATGGCCTATACATTCGACAAGGCCAACGCCGGCGCCCCATCCACGCGCACGACTCAATACTTTGAGATGGCGGGCAATCGCGCGATCTACCACGACGGCTGGATTGCCGCCACGACGCCGTTCGCCCCGCCCTGGGATCTGGCAACAGGCAAGTTGCCGGATGTCACCACTGGTTATGCGTGGGAGCTTTACAACATCGCCGAGGATTATTCGGAGAACAACAATCTCGCCGCGAAGAATCCCGACAAGCTGAAGGCTCTGCAGGCGTTGTTCCTGACGGAGGCGGCGAAATACAACGTCTTCCCACTGGATAACACCGCTTTCTCACGCTTGCTCACGCCCCGGCCGAGCGCGGTCGCCGGCCGAACTGAATTCACTTACACCGGTGAAACCTCTGGTATTCCATTGGGCAATGCTCCCAGCATTCTGGACAAGGACTACACCATCACCGCCGAGGTAACCATCCCGGAAGGCGGCGCGGAGGGAATGATCGTCACGCTGGGAGGCCGCTTTGGAGGATATGGCCTCTTCTTGAGCAAGAGCAATAACTGGTGGCTCAGAAGTGGATTGCTTAAGGCAATAGTTTGGGGATTGTTCGTTCTCGGGTTGTTGGTCGTCTTCTTGGCAAAAAGCAGACGTTGGTCAGGCGCGAAGTTGTGGACCGGCTACGCACTATTGCTCATCGCTCCCCTCTGGTTGGTTGCCGGGCTTCTCACCGGCGCATTGCAGATTGGCAGAGGCAGGCCGGTCTTCGTCTACAACCTCCTGGATCTGGAACGCTTCAGGTGGTCAGGGCCATCGCTCGACGCCGGCAAACACACCATCATCTTCGACTTTAAGTACGACGGACCTGGTCCCGGCAAGGGTGGCACTGGAGTGATGACGCTTGATGGCAAAGAGGTAGACCGCAAGACGATAGCGCATACGATTCCGTTAATGATGACCATCGACGAGACTTTCGACATTGGTGTCGACACCCGCTCGGCAGTGGATTTCAGCTACGAGGTGCCCTTCCGCTTCAACGGCACAATCGACAAGCTGACTTACAAACTCGGGCCGGAACAGTTGTCAGCAGAGGACAAAGAAGCTGCTGCGAAAATCCTCGCGGCAGCCAAAGACTAGGCGGACAGCGCTTTGCAAAGAGAGACTACACGATGAGCCAAAACCACTTTACTCTCAGTTTTCCATTGAGATCGCCAGCGGACGCCAAGACGCTTGCGGAACAACTTCCACCACTGATGCTGGGCCTATTCAAGGTGGAGGAGACCATCGGCACGATTCACTACTCGCGTTTTACCTTGCTCAGCGAAAAGACGCTTCTCTTTGTTGGTGATTTCGACGGCGAATTTGCTCAGCTCATGACTGATCTCGCCAGCAACGCGGGGCCGGTGTTCGACGCCATCTTTCAACACGTGGTCGAACCGCCGCCCTCTCCTGTGGCGTCGAGTTCCGAGGCATTCCTGGACTGGGTTGCGTCGCATCTGCTCACGGCGGTGAATCTCTATACCGCCTACCCCGGCGTAACTGTGAAAGAGATTAAGGCCCTAGCAACGGCCGCTGATATCACCGGGAGCGGTGTACTCAATCCATTTCTCGTAATCCTGCCCATGAAGTCGAAACTTGCGTTCATCGAGGTGGAACTGATTCTGCGAGCAAGAGGCAGCGGAACGACAAAGGATTTAGACAAGGTCGGCACGCCCCATTTCGCACAGTTTGTGAAGTTGGAAGATAATCAAATCGGCTTCTTCACCGTGTACGACGGTTCGTTCGATAAGTACATCGCGGATTTCACCAAGAATATTGGACCTATCTTCGACCTTCTATTTAAGTTCACGAAGGGCGCACCGCCCTCGCCGTGCAGGAAATACCTTCAGGAGTTCATTGACTTCGCGGCGGTAGCGAACCGAGCGCCGATTGGGTTCTATCAGGCGTATCCGGGCCTGAGCGTTCAGGACATTCATGCGCTGATCGCCGACAGCAAAGCGCAATCGGCAGCAGGTGGCTAGCAAGTCAGCGAATTCGGAGTCAGCTAGTGAGTCAGGACAGCAAAACACAAATGGCAGCGGTAAAAGAAGGCGGCGGACTCCTTGGCCGTCTGTTCAGGCGAGGCGGGAATGAAACCGTTGAGCCCGACTCCGATTCGGGAACAACGAAAAGCTCCAAACTCGACCTCGCGGACATCCAGGGTTTCATCCTCCGTGGATACAGAATGCCGATGGTGCGGCATTTCTTACTGAAGGTTGGCGTTCCTGCGACAGCGCGAAAAATTCTTGGCACGCTCGTTAACGGCGACGAATCGAACGCCCCGCAAATTACTACGGCCGAAGACTGGCACGTAGGGTTCGCGCCGGGACCTGGCGACAATGTCGCGGACGCGCCGCTCCGCAAACCGGACTATTGCCTCAACGTTGGGATTACTTGGCCGGGCCTCCTTGCCTTGGAGATAAAGGATCGCGTCCCAGCGCTTTCCTTTAAGTCATTTGGCGCATTCATCGCAGGAGCCGCGCAACGAGCGGAGTTTGTTGGCGATACCGGAGCAAGCGCTCCTCAAAACTGGATCGGCTTCGGAAAGGGAAACGACCACGTGCTGGTGACGCTGCACGCCATCAGTCCGGAGGCCATGGCGAGTTACACCGAACGGTTGTTGGCCCTGTTCGCCGAGGGGAACGCCTTCCAGGAAATCTGGCGTCAGGATGGGATGGCGCTAATGGAAATGGTGAATGGCAAACCCGTCTTCACAGCCAAAGTGCCATTCGGTTATACCGACGGCATCAGCATTACCACCATTCGAGGCGGCCCGGAAAAATATCCGCCGGACCATCAGCAGCCGTGCGAATCCTGGCTATTCGTGTTGCAGGACGAGGCTGAGAATTACATCGTGCCGGAGCCGAGGGAACTTGGTCTAAACGGCAGCTTTGCCGTTTTCAAGATGATCGAGACGGATGTTGTTGGCTTCGAGAACTTTCTGCAATCGAACAAAGACAAAATTGACCCTGAACTGCTTGCCGCCAAGATGTGCGGACGATGGCGTAACGGCGTTCCCCTCGCCTTATCCCCGGATACGGACACTCCGGCGGGCGGCCTCACTACTGAACAGTTGAACGATTTCGAATATGTAAAAGCCGATGGTTCGGGCGATCCAAGAGGGATGCGCTGCCCCGTTGGTGCGCATATGCGCCGCATCAATCCGCGAGGACAGCCGGTTACCGGGCAGGGCGTGCCCGGCGGCAGCAACAACACTCACCGCTTGATTCGTCGAGGACTGCCATACGGGCCGACTTACGATCCGAAGCAACCGTACGACGGCATCGAGCGCGGGCTCCTTGGTTATTTTATTAACTCGAATATCGAGAACCAGTATGAGTTCGTGCTGGGACATTGGGTAAACGACAGCGAATTCGCCGGTACCGTCAGGCTTAACCCCAAGTCCAAAGATCCAATGATTGGCACGCAGAATCCCGCCGAGAGCATTTTCGTGATTCCAGAGGCAAATGGCGCGCCGCCGATCAAAGTGACGGGCCTTGCAACCTTCGTGAAGACGAAAGCCGCCGCGTACTGCTTTCTTCCGAGCATTACAGCCATCAAGTTCATCGCAAACTTGGGAGCAGGCCAATGAGCGGCTGCAATTTGCAGGAATTCCCATGCTGTTTCTGACCCGATTGTTTGGCGTGACCGGCAGTGACGCGGAGCGCAATCTCTCCACGGAAAAATCTATCAACGACGAGATCGTCGAAAAGGTTCTCCTGCTGCAAGCGAGTGCTGCCGCTCAGCAAAAACGCCCGCTTGCGCGTGGGACTCACGCAAAGGGAACTTCGGCGCGGGCACGGTTCGAAGTGTTTGACGTTACCTCGGGACGCGACCTCGCGCTAGCGGCACGGCTCGCGAAGGGAATCTTCGCGAAGCCTGGGATATATCCCGCCATCGTCCGCTTTGGAAACGCGGATTCGAAGGTGAACTCGGATTTCAAGGCCGACGTGCGGTCTTTGTCTTTCTCTGTTGACCTCACTCGCGATGGGACAGTTGGCACCGACGCAAACGTCACGCGACAGGATTTTTCACTGCAAAACACTACTACTCTGCCCATAAATGATGCGCCTGCATTTCTCGCGATCATGAAGTTGCTCACGGCATCGAACCCGGCGACTGGCCTCTGGTCACTGTCATTCAAGGACAAATTGAGAGTGATGAGGACTCTGACGTTGGTGCAAGTACAGGCACACCAGAAAATTCTGCCGTATCAGAAACTTCGCTATGGGAGCAATACGCCGTTTCGTCATGGACCGACGGAGAATGTGAAGTATTCGGCGACACCGCTCCCGGATAATCCAGCGCGTCCTCTGCAAAGAAGCAATCCTAACGCGCTGCAGGAAGAACTGGGCCGGCACCTGAAGGAAGACGGCAAGATGAGCGCGTTCGACTTTGGAGTGCAGTTTCTTGACGCCAACAGAATGACCTATTGGGGAAAAACTCACGACACACATTTCTGGACCGAAAACGCGAGTATCCAGTGGAAAGAATCGGAAGCCCCTTTCCACTCGGTCGCCCGGCTTACACTCATGGCGAACTCACAGCTTCATCAGGCTGCGGCGGAAGCTGCTTATTTTGACGTGACCGCGAACTCGACTCCAGATAGCAGGCCCATTGGAAGCATCAATCGCGCCCGTTCGCAAGGTGAGGTAGCCAGCAGAAAAGCGCGAACTCTCCCAATTGAAGAGAAGGCTAGCAAAGCGATCGCGAGTTGATCGGCGGATTGTGCCCGACTAGTCGGGTGGTCTCAATGGGTCGACGCAACGCTGCTCGAAGCCCACTCGCAGCGCTTTCAGCTGCTAAGGATCGTTCGCGAGCGTTGATTCAAGCGGAATACCCATCCTGGCTAGGTGCGATTGATTGCAGCTAAATATTTCGGTTCTCTACAAGGGAAGCGTTGTCCAATCAGCAGCTTAAGTAGTGTTGCATCGACCGGTTGAGCTGGCACGGGTTACCGGACATTGAGTCCACTTGACGTGGTAGCCTCCATAGATCATCGCCAATGGCCCAAGATTTCGCCCTCGTTGCGATTCACGAACCAGCCTCAAGAGCCCAGGAGGCATGCGGAATCTGAATCTTCGTCGCACGAGCAGTGCCTTGTCCGTATAGAAATGGGCGGAAAGGCTGGGGTCGTGCCGCTCAAGTGCTGGTTCTCCTGAGGGCGAATTGGAAATGCCGCGGGTGCGTTGCGCGGAGGAGGGAAACCCGCTATTTCTGGGCCGGGGTCCAGCTGGGATCGAGATCGAACTCGGTCATTGCGGCTGCGCTTTGTGTAGTGGCGCTGCCCAAGTCCTTCTGGAGCAGCACGCCATCCTGGTTGATGATGAACGTCATCACGCCGGAGTTGCGGTATTCCGCGGGATAGGCGACGAAAGCAAAACCGCCGGTCATCTTTCCATCGGCCATGTAGTCCTTCGCGCCGCCGGGCGCGTGACTCCCCTGGCGAAATACCGCATAGCCGAATGCGTGTTTGACTACTGCTTCGGTCTTTGGCTCGGCTTTATAAAGGCGCTGAAGGGTGTCTTGGGCCATACCCCGAATCTGCTTCTGCTGCTTTTCTTTGTTTGTCTCGGCGGCGCGCGCCGCCAACGCTACTGCGTAGACCAGCAGCACAAGGAAAATGACTCTCGCTTTCGGGGCTCCCCAAACTGTTGAGATTTTCACGGTCTTGCTCCTCATTGCTGATTTCACGAATTCGAGGATTATGTTTTCACTCACGCGGGCTGGCTATTCCTTAAAAACCAAGGGAGGACCGCTGACGCGCTTCACCTTGAGGTCGACGCTGACCTCGACGCGGTCGGCGATCTTGATGAATGGAATACCTTTGTTCATTCCGTAGTCCTTCCGGTCGAAGGCCATTGTCCCTTTGATTTCACCGACGCCTGACCCCTTGACGCCGGTAGCCGTAAACGTCAGCGTCTCGGGTTTAGACACTCCACGTATCGTAAAGGTCCCCGGAATATCAAAGCTGAGGGGGCCGGTCTGCACAATCTTATCTGAATGAAACGTGATCATCGGATCCTGCTCGACGTCGAAGAAGTCTTTGCTCTTCAGCTTGCCGTCCTTCACGCCACTTCCGGTATTCACGCTGTCGGCCTGAATCTTGATGTCCAAAACACCTGTCGTGACGTCCGTAGAGGGATATGTCAGGGTCGCGTCCCACTTGTCGAACTTACCTTCCAGGGCTACCGATGCCTTCACGCTGAAATTCACCGAGCTTTCGTCCTTCGTAAACGCCAAAACAGGAACCTGTGCTCGGCTTAAAGACGGGAACACAGCAGACGCTATTGCCACCGCCAGAATCCACTTTATCGACTTCAT
This sequence comes from uncultured Acidobacteriota bacterium, assembly GCA_963832615.1. GTDB lineage: Bacteria > Acidobacteriota > Terriglobia > Acidiferrales > UBA7541 > Acidiferrum. The sequence goes on along the minus strand of CAWHVA010000025.1, from coordinate 216,407 downwards.
CGGGTACATCCTCCTTTTTGCTTTCATCGCTTACGAAATCCTTCTTGTTCAATAGTCTTCCCATCTGCTAGCCCTTAGTTCGCGACCTTGGCCTGTTCTAATGTGAGTTTGTAGGCGACGTAGTATTTGTAGATATTGCTGACGTACTGGACGGTTTCTTGTCCGACGCCTTTGGCCACAACGAGTTCGACATTTCCGAACCATAGATTGGGATTCAGTCCTTGGCTCGCAGCTGTCTTCCGCAGGCGTGCAATCCTGGTTGGGCCAGCGTTGTACGAGGCGAAGACCATTAGGGTTTTGTTCAGAGCGTCCAGGTTGTCGTCCTTGAAATAGGTGTCCGCGATGTTGCGTAGCATCTTGGCGCCTGCCTGAATATTGCCCTCGGCGGTGTGTACATCGGAGATGCTGATGGGAGGGGCGGCTGCGTATTTGGGGATCACCTGCATGATTCCCACCGCACCGCTTGGATTCTTGCGGTTTTGGTTGAGCAGTGATTCTTGATACCCCTGCGCCACAAGCATCAGATAGTCAAAATCATATTCAGCCGCATATTTTTCGAAGTAATGGACGTATACCTGAAACTTTTTCATTTCTTCCGTCGATGTGGCATCTTTTACCCACTCGGTATTTTGCAAATAGCGTTGCAGAAGGGTGTTCCCGAAGCTTGTACCAACTCGATGGCCTTGGATGAACTGGTCTAGAAGTTGCTTCAGATGCGGGCTGTCCTTGCGCGTGACCCAGGCGAGCTGCCCTTCCTCTTTTAAGACAATGTCCTGATGAAGCGTCAAATTGGTTAAGACTTTCGACCAAAACTTGGCTCGGGCGTCGAGCGTCACTGTTGCCGGAATCAACCCGGCATTGACCATCTCGAGGAGGTCCTCGTCTCTAAGATTGGGATCGCCAGCTTTCACGAGAATCGGTGCTTTTCCAGCCTTTTGAAAGGCTTCACTCAAATGTTGCAGGTTCTCGTAGAAGTCCGTGAGAGGATTTACGTAAATCTCTCGTCCACTCAAGTCTTCCAGTTTTGCGACGGGAGGTGACTTCGGCCCGGTCACAATCACCTGTTTCACGTTCGTTGCTATCGGGGCGGTGAACAACGCCAGCTTCTCGCGTTCTGGCGTGACAATCGCCCCATACGCCAGGACATCGCCCACCCCTTCCAGGAGCGCGGTTTGCATCTGCTCTCCCCTGACTGGAATGTACATGACATGGATCTTTAAGTTTCCGGTCTTGAGCTTTAGGTTCGCAAACCGCTGGAACGCCTCCATGGCTTCGTAGAAGATTCCCCGCGGATGGCCTTTATCGTAGAAAAAACCAGAACGACTGGGGACTACCAGAGCGCGAATTTGGCGCCTTTTCGCCATGCCGTTGAGATCGCCAAGGTGCCGCGGGAATGTGATGGGCATTTCTAACGAAGCCGGCGATTGCGCAGTATTCTGCTGGGAAGTTGCGGCGGTCGCTTGCTGATTTAACTCGGGCCGCGGATCCGCGTGGCTGCTCATCGGAGCAAACGGAGCTAGAACCGCTGCCGTCGATGCTAAGACTATAACCAGCCTCACAGAAACCGTGGACACTATTCACTCCCTGGCAGATACGCAGCGTTGCTCACTTTAGATTGATGGTCGCGCCGACCACTAGACCCGGCATATCCACGTCGTACACAAATTGGGCGTTTGAATTCGGCCTGTAATTCACGCTCAGATACCGATACCCGGCCAGCACAGCGCATTTGCGGCTGACCTTGTATCCGAGATATCCCCCAACTTCGTAATCGGAGCGGGCAGATCCTCCGCCAGCATCGCCTACAACGGCTACGAACGCTTTCGGACTGAGAAAAACTTGAATTCTTCCACCCCCAATGGCGTCGACCCAATTCGCCGATCGGGAAAAACCACCGAAGACTTGAGTTGGTTGCAAGGTGAGGTCAGTGGAAAGGTGCCAGTAACGGATCCCAAACAAGGCATCTACTTTCACTCTCTTGCCATCCGCTAGGCGATACCCGAGTTTTGGGGCTAACATCGTCTCCGTCATCTTTGCCTTGATCGATTGCACACCCAGGTCATTCAGCGGCAGTCCTTTATCGTCGGAGAGCTTCATCCACATAAAGTCAACGGGCATCAGCACACGGTTGTAGCGCGTTTCTAGCACGCCCATGGCTCCGATATTGAGATAATTGAAAATGTCGCCGAAGCCGGCATGTACGCCTGCGTCATGGCCAAGAACTCCCGAGGTGCCGTTCACGCCGGCAAACCAAATATACGGAGTAACGCTGACGTGCAAGCCATCAGAGGAAGAAGTCTGATCTGTAGCCTGTGGACTAGGTGTTGAGGCTTGAGCCTGGGCAGTTGCCCCGGAAATTAACAGCAGGAAACTCAAAGCCGAAGGCAAGAAGAGGTATAGATGCAATTTGCGAGACGGTTTCATGTAGAACTCCCATCGACTTTTATTCTGTTCCAATCAACGATCTTGTCTCGTCCAAGAAAATAAATACTGACAGCTCTCACGGGGGCGTGATGAGCCCCTCACATGGTCAAACCCTGAAACCCAAGTTGTGTCGATATTGGTGCCAGCGGTCAGCAGGGGTAATTGTCAAAAGTGACAGCCCTCACCGGGCTCGTCCGCGACCTTGGGGCTCATTTCTTCTCTAGGGAAAAATAAAGATAAAGAGCCAAGCCCACCTGATTGACCGGATTGTTTGGGTGCTTGCCGGTGTTGTTCTCATGTTCATAGTAGGTGTTGAATTCAAAGTGTTTGCCCACGGGGAACAGGCAGCCTGCGAAGAGAGCCGTGGTGCTCCACTTGCCATACTGGCTCACGTAATAGGGTTCGGCCGCGATATATGGGATCAAGTGATAAGAGTAGCTCGAGAGAGTTCGTTCTACCGTCAATTTGTTGCGATACCGCCAGGTGAATTCACCGGCTTTCCAGTCGAGATCCGCGCGATTGCGATCCGAGAGGGGAAAGCCGGCCCTCAACGGGAAGTTGAAGGTGACCACCGGAATCATGCGATTGTCCGGCGGCGTATTGGGCGCGGTGAGATAGCGGTAGCCGACCTCCAGAACCAGGAACCTTGACTTCGCGTCGTTCAGATCAAACGCGGTGACCTTTTTGAGTCTGAGCAAGGGCTTCAGATAGAGCTGGATGCTTGGACCTATGGCAAATTGATCCGACTCACCACCGTCGCGATCATCCTTGGCTTCCAGATAAGCCTGAAAGTTCGAATTCAGTTTAAGGTGAGCATCGACCTCCGGCAGAAATTGCACGTCCTGCGCGCGCGCGGGTAGGCAAGCGAGACATACAACGAGCGCTAATCTCCAAACTGTTTTGTGCACTCGTTTCATTATTCTGCGATTCCGCGGCACGGGAGCGAAAGACCAACTGACAACTTCGAGGAGGGCGGCCTTCCGAACCGCCCTCACATAGGTCGTCACTACTAGTTGCTGGGACCTTTGGCCGCTGCCGCCGCCTGGGCCATCTTGGCGGCCATTTCGGCTTTCAGGGCGTCGAGGTTGAAGCTTGCGCCACGTTGCATCGGCGGGAATTCCAGGAAGGTCTGGATTTCCTTGCCCATTGCCTGCTGGACGAACACGAAGCGCCAGAATTGATACATGTACCAATCACCGAAAGACATCAGCGACCCATTCCTCGTCAGGTCTTCTGGAAAGCTCATTCTCTCGTACGGATCGAGCCGCAGATTGATAATCGACGGCACGTCCGGATGATTTTTGACCCCTAGCCAGCCTTGGGGTTGATCGATGAACCGATACTTGTAGTCGTCAATGCGCACCGCGCCGATTGTGCTCTCGCCAAGATAGAAGATTTCGTGGCGCTTGGACGGGCCTTTGCCGGTGAGCATGTCCGTCTGATCATAGCCATCGAGATGGTTCTTGTAAGTCCGGTCGCCGAGTTTCACCCCTTTGAGCAATTGGTCGGTGATGTTCGGGTTCCCGGCGATGGCGGCGAACGTAGGCAACCAGTCTAAGCCGGACATGATGCCGTTCTGCACGGAATCCGCCGGCACATGGCCGGGCCAGCGCACGATGCACGGCACTCGGAACCCGCCTTCCATGACCGTTCCTTTCGCCTGTGCGAACGGCGTGGTGCCGCCGTCGGGCCAAGTGAACGTTTCGGTGCCGTTGTCGGTGGTGAAAACGACGATAGTGTTATCGTCTAGCCCCGCGTCCTTCAGGTGTTGCATTACGAGGCCGATGTCGTCATCCATCTGCGCCATGCCGGCTTCTTCTATGCTCCAACCATTCTCCGAGTTCATCATCGCCGTGTATTTCGGCGAGAGGTGGGTGACCACGTGCATGCGCGTCGGGTTCATCCAGACAAAGAACGGCTTGCCATCGGCCTTGGCCTTGTCAATAAACTTGAGGGAGAGGTCGCGGATCGTGTCGTCCACTGTCTCCATGTTGTATTTGATCCCGTTAGTGGGGTGCGGCGGCAACGGCCCTTCATCTTCGATCTTCTGCTTGCCGATCTTGCCCCAGCGCGGCATCTCGGTGGGATCATCCGCAGCCGTGGCCCAGGAATGAACCAGGTTGCGCGGCCCAACGACATTCAAGAGGTTTTGCGGATAGTTGGGGTGGAACGGGTCTTCCATGGCGTCCAGGTGATACAGATAGCCGAAGAATTCATCGAAGCCGTGGACAGTGGGTAGGAATTCATTCTTGTCACCAAGATGGTTCTTGCCGAACTGGCCGGTCGCATAGCCCTGCGCTTTCAGTACGGTGGCGATCGTGACGGCTTCCGCCGGGATGCCGATCGGCGCACCAGCCTGGCCAACCGTGGTCATGCCGGTGCGGATGGGTAGTTCACCCGTGATGAAGTTCGCGCGACCCGCCGTACAGCTCGCCTCGGCGTAATAGTCCGTGAACAGCATGCCTTCCTTGGCGAGTTTGTCGAGATTCGGCGTCCTGCCGGCCATCAAGCCGCGGCTATAGGCGCCGATGTTCGATATTCCGATGTCATCGCCCATGATGACGACGATGTTGGGTTTCTTCTCCTCCGCTTTCGCGGAAGGCGTTACGACTGTACCGAAGAACGTCGCCACTATCGCCAATCCCAAGCCAAGTTTTTCAGACCACTTCATAAAACGTCCTCCTCTATCCTCTTCATGTTTTTCCGGTTCTCAGATAGGCCGCGCGACGCACTCTTCACGTGCGGGCCGATGCTGCTCCTGAAAAACCACAAAATGAAATTGTCAAAAATGACACTGCTGGCAGTGTTGAGCTTCATGGAAGGGGTCTTGCTGGACTGCTAGTTGCCATCGTTCATAAACGTCCCCTCTTTTTCGCTCAATACAGGCCGACGTAGCCGATTCCTCAGCTGAAACACGCGAACGCAACTTCTCAGGCGCACGCATGCTGCTCCGGACGAATACAAAACGTAATTGTCAAAAGTGACAAGCTATCGGGATATGAGAGGACATCCAACCTTTGGAAGTGACGAATGGAAGAGCTAAAACACGCCACCTGCTGGGAGCAATTGTCTTGATAGACGGTCCCTGCGGACCGCTACTTGCCATTCGGCGAGTCTTGCAGCGAAGAAAACCGGGAGACAAATTCACGACCCGCAAGCGCCTCATTCATTGCTGGAATCAAGTCGGTTTCCATGAGCACTTTCACTACGTAGCCCAGCCCTCCCGCGGCAAGGCAAGTGGCCAAAATATCCGTGTCCTCATGTACCGTGAGAAACACGATCTTGGCGCTGCTGCTTCGCCTCTTGAGTTCCCTTGCTACCTCGATCCCACTCATGCCCGGCATCGAGATGTCCAGGACCGCCAAGTCGGGTGCGAGCGCCAGCACGGCATCAAGAGCGGCTTGTCCATCGGACGCCATGCCAACAACCTCGAAGGATCCCTCTAATAATTTTGCGGTTGCGTGTAACAGCGGAGTGAGATCATCCGCCAGCACAACGCGCTTGCACGTCATGAAACCTACCTCGAAAATGTTTCTCCGTTTCAAGAGCCGGGAACGGAGATTCAAGAACAAGTCTGACCTTGCAGATAGTTCTGCAGCCTGGAACCCAATTACTTCTAGCAGGCCAAGCTTCTGGATTCAGGTTGCACGCAATTCGTGAGGGTGCCTATTGGCAAAACTTACAGTGAGAGGAGAAAACCTGGACGCTACTTAGAGGGAGATGATCCTGCGTCTTATGGCGTACTGCACCAGATCGGCATTACTCTTCAGTTGCAAAAGGTCCATGACCGCATACTTGTGTGCCGCAACGGTCCGTTTAGTGATTTGAAGGACGGATGCGACATCTTTCATGGAACGCCCCTCCGCCAAAAGTTGAATAACTTCCCGCTGTCGCGGCGTGGGTTCGGCGGCATGATCGCGGGCCTTGGGCTCCCGCAGGGAAATATTCGCCTGCCCAACAGCGGCACTCGGCGTCACGTACGAACCACCCTTCAGCACCTTTTCGATCGCGTCCATCAATTCGAACGCCGCCGCCTGCTTCAACAGAAATCCCGAAGCACCCGCGCGAAAGGCTTCTCCAACCAAGTCAGGATCCTCATTCATGGTCATGAAGATAAGCTTGATCTTGGGCATGGTGCGCTTGAGGTTCCGGGCAGCGTCCAGACCATTCAGTCGAGGCATAGCTATATCCAGGACAACGATATCGGGTTGCAGCTTAGCTGCGGCTTCCAGAAGGGCGCGTCCATCGCCCACTGTGCCAACTACATCGCAACGCGGCTCCAAAATACCTTTCAGCGCATCCACCAACATTTGATGGTCGTCCGCCAGCAATACCCGTGGGCGTTTCAAGATTCTATCTCCCGGCAGCCTTTGTCAGGCCCTGGTCCTTATTCGAGGAAGCGGTCAACGGCACCTCGGCTAGAACCTCTGTCCCGCGATTCGGTTCCGATTTTACCGTGAGTTTGCCTCCCACAAGCCGGAGCCTCTCGCTCATACCAATCAATCCAATTCCCGCAGTCAAGTTGCGAAGCCGAGGATCAAAACCCTTGCCTTGGTCCAAAACGCGGAGAATGATCCCACTGTCGTTTCCGCGGAGTTCGACTTGCGCCTCGTCGCTTTCGCTATGCTTAACCATGTTACCGAGCGCCTCTTGCGCGACTCGAAACATACACAAGGCAACGTCCTTCGAAATTTCAGGAGGACATTCACACTGGGTGAAGTGAATTCCAATCTTGTACTTATGACCAATTTCTTTACAGAGACCGATGAGAGCAGCCACTAGGCCTACATGCTCGAGCTTGCTGGAATGGAGTTGATGAGAGAGTGTGTGAAGGTCTGAGCAAATCTCCTCAGTTCCGTCCAGTATTTTACGAACACTAACGCATTCGTCTGATTCGGATTTCGATAGCCTTTTCCATAGCTGTCCGAGTCCGACGCTGAGGAGTGCCAGTCGCTGGCTGAAATCGTCGTGAAGCTCTCTCGCTATACGATTACGTTCCTCTTCCTGGGCAGCGATCAGGCGGCCGGTCAAGGTGTGGACAGATTCTTCGGATGCCTTATCCGTAATATCGATGCACGAACCGACGTAGCCCCAGAAAGAACCGTCGGATTCAAACCGCGGAACGCCAAAATCCACGATCCAGCGGTAAACTCCGTCAAACCGTCGTAGACGGTATTCCATTTGGAAGTCGACTCGAGAGTCAAACGCCAACGAGTAGATTTCCAGACAGCGATCCCGGTCGTCCGGATGTACGGCTCCGACCCATCCGTTACCCAACTCTTGTTTCAGGGGTCGTCCTGTGAAGTTAAGCCAACCCTGATTGAAGAATGTACAGAGTTTGTCTGTGTCCGACATCCAGATCAGCACAGGAGCGGTGTTTGCCACTAAGTGTGAACTCTTCGCTTTCCCGCAGAACTTGGAGGATACTGGGCAGCTCTGCCCGAAGCATTGGACCAGATCCTCTCCGTACACAGGAGTGCGATCTTCCTGCGTACGTCTCCGTACAGATGATTGTGATCTTCCTGTGCGCCTCGCGAAAGCTGTTAAAACTGACAGGGCCAAATACATGGATTTGAACCGCTAAATCGAGAAACCGGCCTTAGAACCCTGGTTCTTCTCAGGTAAATCGAAGGGGCTGGGGACACTCCGTGGGTGGTTGAGTCCGAGCGATCAAAACAGGCTGAGCCGTTCGGGCGGGGACTGATAAAGCCACCACTCACGACTGTTACTTTTGACAATTCTCACCATGGCGCGGTAGGCGCATCCTCGTCGGCGTTAGCCACGGTCTTGGTAAGAGGATGAAGATATGATTCGAACGCCGGCAATCGCCAAGCGACTTCGTTGGGCTGTCGCCCTCCCGCCGTTCTGGCTGCTGATCGCCGCTGTGATTTCCTTGGACGTTTTCCACCCTTCGGATACCTCCGTACTGGCAGGATCCAATTCGCCCGCGAGTCCGGCCGCCGCGTTTGGCCCGACCCTCCCGAACCCTCAACCGCCTCCGGACAAAGCCCCGCGGGGTATGGTCTGGATTCCCGGCGGAGAGTTCTCGATGGGCGCGCAGGATCCTCCGGACATGGATATGGTCGGGATGCAAGCCACCAGAGATTCGCGGCCCACCCACAGAGTCTATGTAGATGGCTTTTTCATGGACAAGACTGACGTAACCAACGCGCAGTTCCGCGAGTTCGTCAGAGCCACCGGCTATGTCACGATTGCCGAACGTACGCCTCGTGCCGAAGATTTTCCAGGTGCACCGCCAGAAAATTTGGTCGCGGGCAGCGTGGTCTTTTCTCCGCCCGACCATGCTGTTCCGTTGAATGATCACTTTCAATGGTGGAATTACGTACCGGGCGCGAACTGGCGACACCCAACCGGGCCAAAGAGCTCGATTCAAGGAAAAGAAAACTATCCCGTGGTCCAAATTGCGTACGGAGACGCCGAAGCCTATGCCAAATGGGCCCACAAGCGACTGCCTACCGAAGCGGAATGGGAATTCGCCGCGCGTGGTGGACTTGCCGGAAAGCCCTTTGTTTGGGGTGAGAAATTCCGACCCAACGGAAAGTGGATGGCGAACACGTACCAAGGCCATTTTCCTGTCCAAGACTCAGGCAGTGATGGATTCGTCGGACTGGCTCCGGTCTCGCAGTTCGCGCCCAACGGATATGGACTGTATGACATGGCTGGAAATGTTTGGCAGTGGACCGCGGACTGGTATCGACCTGACTACTACAATCAGCTGGCCGCTACGGGAGCAGTGACTCGCAATCCGAAAGGACCCCAAACGTCTTTCGATCCGGCGGAACCGTCAGAGAAGAAAAAAGTGCATCGCGGAGGATCTTTTCTCTGCACTGACCAATATTGTTCGCGCTACATGGTGGGAACACGCGGTATGGGCGAAGTAAGCACGGGAACAAGTCACCTGGGTTTTCGTTGTGTTGCGAACGCGCGGGACTAGGGACGATGGGGCATAAGATCCACAAAGATTGAGTTAAAGGAGATACGCCATGCGGCAAAAAGTAGGGAACTACGTAACAAAACTCGGGATCGCGCTCGTTTTGGCTCTTGTAGCATGCACGCTGACGCGCGCTCAGGACGTAACCAGCAATTCGATGCCCGGCACCGACTTCTCCAAGTTTCACACCTATAAGTGGGTCGCCATTGAAGGCGCAACCCAGCCGAACCAGATTCTCGACGCGCAGATCAAGGCTTCCATTGATTCACAGTTGGCCGCCAAAGGCCTCACCAAAACCGACGGGGACAAGGCCGACCTCCTTGTCGGCTATCAGACCTCCCTCGATCAGGAAAAACAGTGGAACGCCTACGGCATGGGCGGCGGGCCCCGCTGGGGTGGCGGGATGGGAACGGCCACGAGTTCCACAATCAGTGTCGGCACTCTCGTCCTGGATATGTACGACCCCTCTATCAAGAAACTCGTCTGGACGGGCCGTGTCACCAAGACCCTCGATCCCGGCACCAACCAGGAGAAGAAACAGAAAAATCTCGACAAGGCCATGCAGAAATTGCTGAAGAATTACCCACCCAAATAAAAATAGAAAGTAAAGGCTTGAAGATGGTTGAGAGAGGACTCTTATGAGAAATAATGTGCAACGGATCGCGAAGGTCGCGCTTCTTACTCCATTCGTTTTTCTAGGCAGCGTTGGTTTCAGCCGCCCCGCTGACGCACAGAACCAGGAGCTGCAGGAGCGTGTCGCGGAGATCAAGGAAGCGGCTGCGAAGAACAAGCAGGCAATGGCGCAGTACACGTGGGTTGAGCAGATCAACATCAGCCTCAAAGGGGAGCAGAAAAAGCAGGAGCACTTCCAGGTTCGCCTTGGACCCGACGGAAAGCCACAGAAGACCTCGCTCGATCCACCAGCCGAGCCGACGGAAAGCGGCGGCCGCCTGAAAAAACACATCGTCGAAAAGAAAAAGGAAGAATACAAAGAGTACGCCGAACAAATGAAGGCTCTCGCGCAGCAATATGTGCCACCGGACAGAGAGCTGCTCCAGCAGGCTTATGCACAGGGGAACATCACGTTGGGTTCAGTCGCAGGCGCTCCCGGTGAGCTTCAGCTAGTTATTCACAACTATTTGAAGCCCCAGGATTCGATGACTCTGGTATTCGACAAAACGCAAAAGGAATTATTGCGGCTGCAGATTGCTTCGTATATGGATGATCCAAAGGACGCAATGAACCTGACGGTGCAATTTAGCCGCCTGCCGGAGGGGCCGAATCACGTCTCCAACATGGTGATTGATGGCGTCAGTAAGCAGTTGAATATCGCCACTCAGAACTCGAATTATCAGCACCTCTGAAGCATAGTCTCGATCCGGCCAGCAGCAGAAAAGCGAGACGCAACTCGAAACTTGATGTCTGCGCGCGTCTGGAGGGCGGATGCTTTTATGAAGAGCGCCGGGCGGAGATTTCTCTCAACCGCTTAGTCCGTAACTCTTTTCCATGTACTGTCCTGGGTTGAACTCCGTTATCGCTCCCGCTAGTGCCCAGCGCAGGTTGCACTCGCTTGGTTGGCTGCGAAGAAGCCGGGGATCGTTCCGATTCAGGGCACCACGAAGCTGGCCCGACTGGAAGAGAACCTTGGGGTGGCGGCGGTTGAACTAACCACCAACGATGTCGCGCCCTCGAAAACACCTCACCAAAGATCAAGCTGGAAGGGGCAAGATACCCACCTTCCACACGAAGCTGGTCGGTCGCTAGGGTGTCTTGACGCTTGGAATGTTCTGCGCACCGGTTGTGACGATGCGTGAAGAAGGCCGGGCCCAAGTCTTGTCATCGGTTAGGCACTCGCGGTGGATGGCGGATACACGGTTCGTTCAGGCCGATAACCTGCGACGGCGAGAGTGTTCTGAAACGATTAAGGACCGCTTGCCGTGATCCAAGAGCAACAATAGGTAGTTACACTCCCTTCGATCCGTCTGGCCCCGTCGATACTTCAGTACCATTTGCATTGAATTCACGCTGGGATATTCTACTTGGGTATCAAGAGTGGCGGCGATCTCAGCCGTCCAGCAACCGAGCGAAAGCCACGGTGCTCCCCTCGAAAGAGGATACGGCCACAGGGGCAAAAACCCACCTGAGCGTTTCCCAAATTTAACTTTCGCGGGCATTTTTCTCTGGAGGATCGATGTCTTCGCAAAATTCGTACTCCGCTTCCGGTAATTCGCCCACGATAAAGAAAACCAAATGGGATTTCCGGGTGGAACACCACGGCAGCGTCTGTTTGCTTGTTCCACTCTCTGGTCCTGGTCGCGCGTGGGTAAATAAAAATATCGGCGCGGACAACGGATATCAGCCGTATTGGCCTACGGTTATTTTAGAGCCGCGCTACCTCGATGATGTTCTCGTAGGCATTCGACGAAAAGGGCTGGTGGCGCGATGAAGAACGAAATCCAATCCTCCGTGGTCTTTCGCGTGCCTGACTTCGTCGACGCTGACGGGATCGAGTACACCGACATCGAGGTGATCGTGGATATGGACGGCGACATTCGCGACACCGTTCAGCTTGTTAAGACGCTAGAGCGCCCATTGACGGAGCGCAAATGAAGGCTGCGAAACGGAAAGCTTCTCGCCGTGGAGCGAAGCGAGCACCGACGCAAGAACCGCCAATATCCTGCCGATCAAGCCAGTCAAACTCGGTCCTACACAGTTTCAAGCGGAAGTTAAGCGTCTTCAAGCGGAGGGGCGTATGCCTTCTCTGTCTAAAGTGCTGGCTGTGATCGCAGAGGTTCGTACTGAATATCGGGAAAAGGTTTTGAGGAACTCGCGGACACGCCGGAAGACTTTGAACTGGCCCGAGGATGAACTGCCGGTGAATTAATGCCACAGTGCGGGTTCCAGGTCTGGTGCGGAAGGTAGTCTTGGCGGAATCCAGGGCGCTGCCGGCGGCGTGGGACAGAATCACCAGGCCGGTACATATAAAAGGTAGAGATAATCTACGATTCGCGCCCTCTCTTCAGTTAAGAGCCCCAAATTCAACAGCAAGCAGACATCGCAGGAGTCAACCTCCCTTCCGCGAGATAGCTGTCCGACTTGGCGCGGATCGGGATGCTGTCACTAACAATAGGTGCCTTACTACTAGCTCCAAGTAGAGGGAAATATAGGCCGACTGAGACAAACCTACGCATTTTGTCTCCGACCGAGTCATTTCACCCCTTTTTGATACCGCACTTCGAATCCAACTCGCCGTACCTAGGGTTGCCATGCGGGTAGTTTACCTGGGTTCATGTTCGACGTCACGCCGGGTATTTCCTCCGGGAGATATCCGGCCCTTTTCTTTGTTCAAAATTCACGAGTGAAGATTTTCATGGAGAGCGATGTTAGCCACACATTCCAACGAAGCCAAGATCGAACGCACGCTGACCCAACTAGGCTGCGCGGCTCAAAACTTTTGCAAGATCGCCGGCGTCGGCTTGACGCGTTTCTTGCAAGCAGTAAACGGCGAGCCCGGAAAACATTTCCGCGATGAAGATGCCGCTGATTTACTCGCAGTGCTTGGCGAATTGTATGAACTCCAAGTCGATGTCGATGCGATAACGGGCACGCACATTCCGATTAATTTCACTCGCTTGGACGCCGTCATGACCGCGTTAACGATCCGCCGTGTGGCGAAGGTCGCAGCTGAAGAGAACGACCACACCTTGGATTCGCAGGCTCTTCGCGCAACCACAGCATTGACGGAGCAAAAATGAAGGGCTGCATGATTGATTTGGATAAACCCCGCATTGGTGAAACGGAAATACTCGACCTCGCAATCGCCTCTTGTTCGATGGACGGGCAATATCGGAATGCCGTGGGTATCTTCTAAGTGAGTACGACGTGAGTGCCTGTGATTTGGACCTGCTACTGGAGAAGGCACAGCGTGAAGTGCGAGCGTGCGAAGTGGAGTTCGGTACACGGTTGAGTTTTTGAAGGGAGAAGTTTAAGAGCTTGGCGGTATAAAGCCGCTAATTATCCGACCACGGTCGGAAAGGGAAATAAAATGATCGCGCAGATAACAACGTATATCGACGCTCGCGGGTTCGGTTTCTTAACCGACTCTGCCGGCGAGCAGTACTTCTTCCATGTATCTAATTTCTTGCGGGTGGGTGCAGAGGGAAAAGAGAAAAAGCCCAAGCTTGGCGAGATGGTGAGCTTCGAGCTCGCCGATCCCGTCAGACTAGGAAACAAGATGCAAGCCGTCAGGATTCGTCCATCATCGGCATCGTACGTAGTCCAGGCCGGGGAAGCACCGGATGTTGATCCGATCAACGACGCGACAGTCGAGATCGAAGTCAAGGCGGTGAACTGATGAGCCTCTCAACTACACCGGCCTTTGATCCGAACAACATCGCCAGCATTCAAGCTGTGATGGTACAGCCAGAACCAGTTCCAGAAACACCGCCAGAACCAAAGGTGGAGCCACCGCCGTCTTTGTTTATGAGGATCGCGGTGCCGATGATCGCGCGGAACATTCCAATTATTCCGCTACATCCACGGACCAAGGTTGCGTTCAAGAATAACTGGACCGAGCTTGCGAGCACCGATCCAGTCTTGATCGGTATGTGGGATGTGGAGAACCCCGATTATAACGGGGCGGCGTGTGCATTCGCCAAGCTGGACGGCACTTGGTTCTTCGAAGTTGATAAGCCGGGTGTTTGGAAGAGGATCGAAAACGAGACGGGGATGAAGTTCCCGGTGACCTTCACGGTTTCGAGTTCGCCGGGTAAGGGACACTTTTATTTCCGCCAGACCGACGCTAGCATCGCGATGGGGAACGCGCAAGGCAAGGATGCGGAAGGCAAGGAAGCTTGGAGCGCCCGCGTAGATAATCGTTATGTAGTCGCGCCCGGTAGCATTCATCCAACCACCGGGAAGGCTTACGCCGTTGTGAATGATGCGGAGATCGTTCCAGCGCCGGATTGGCTCGTTGGGTGGATCACTAAGAACACCGTAAGCGAAACTGGCCGGGTCAACGCATCACTGGACGGTCCACCAATACCTCGTGGTAGCCACGACAACGAACTGTTCAGGATCGGCTGCATGCTTCGCAATGCTGGTATGGATTATGAGCAGATCAAGGATGGCTTGATTGGTATCTGTGAGAAGCGCTGCGTCGACCATGGGGCCGACTACGTCGACATGTGCGAGAAGAAAGCCGTGCAGGCTTGCAAGTATGAAGTCGGCAAAGCGAATCCGAAGGTGGTGCTGGGTTCGTCGGTAGCTGTAGAAGAGGCGGCGGATGTTTCTAACTGGCGCTCCTTGTTCAGTAATATCTCTGAGATGGAGCAAGGCGATAACGAGATGATTATCGCTGGAGTGCTCCAAGAGGCGGGGACGTGCTTCTTGGGCGCAAGCGCTGGCCACGGTAAGACGCTTCTCGCGTTATCGCTCTCCAAGGCGATCACTCTCGGCCAACCCTTATTCGGTATGCCCGAGTTCGCCGTCAAGACGCCGAGGAATGTCGTCTACTTAATGGCGGAATCCAGTGATCGGGCGTTCCGTAAGCGCTGCGAGTTGTTCGGACTGCCTAAGGATGATCGCTTTATCGCACGCACCTTAACAAAGGGTCTTCCATTAGCCTTGGCGGACCCGGGGCTACTGGAGGCGGTTCGCCAACTTCATCCGGTGATTATCATCGACACGACCAGTCGCTTTAATCGAGGGGGAGATGAGAACAGTGCAACGGAGAACCGACTCTTAGCTAACGATGTCACTGCGTTGCGAGGGGCGGGAGCCCTTGCCGTCGTTCTTCTTCACCACGCTAAGAAGGCGGCTACCCGTGAAGCTATGACTCAGGAGAACATGCTAAGAGGTACTTCAGACTTCGCTGCTATGGGCGACCACACGTATGGCCTCCGGGTGGACGAACACTTATACAACCACGGGTCCGGTCCCTTGGAGATCGACTTAGTCAATCTCAAAGATCGCGAACGTGTGAAAGGTTTGTTAAGCACCCTTCGGCTGGCGGCGACCTATATGAAGCCCGGGGCTCTCCAGCCAACCTCATACATCGACGAGACGGGGGACTTCCGTCCGGTCGACTGGACCGAGACTAAGGATCGGGTTCGGGAGACTCTGAACCAGATGGTGGAGGCGAACCTTATGGTGTCTGTTAAGGAGTTGTGCGGTGCTACCAGCCTTAATCCTCGCAAGGTTCGGGAGATGCTTGGGAACTTCGGCTGGCACTCCGTGGCAGGAGGTCCAGAGAAGCGCTCACCGTGGCACAAGGACGAGGGGAGGCCTTGCCCATATGAAAAGACCAAGAAGAAGGGGAAGAAGGTGGTTGACTTCGGTGAATCGGAGCCGGTGTTCAAGTCACCAGTTCGGGTGAACTGAACCATCAGACTCCCGACCGCTTTGCACTGTTCCCCCCTTAAGGGGGGGAAACATGCAACGCGGTACGGATTGGGTCTATTTTAATTTGACCTGCAAAGCGCTGCAAAGCGGTCTGCAACGCGGTTACCTCAAAGATAACTCAGATACTTATGGAGTAATCGAAAAGGGTCTGCAACGCGGTCAAACCGCTTTGCAAACGAAAATAGCCTGCAACGCGGTTTGCAACGCGGTATTTGACGACTTCGGATTGTGCCACCAAATCAGATTTGACTCGAAAGCAGCAGGCCTTCAACGGCCGAGGGAGCTCGACGCATCCTTAGAAAATGCCTTGTTAACGTTTTTTATCAGACGTTTGTGTCACATTACCGTACACATAGCCGCAACCACAACAAAGTAAGAGAGTTGCTCGTGCCCGCGCGTAGTATTTACTTAGAAAAGACGGCAATTTCTCGACATCAAACCAACGTCACACAGCCGGAACGCGGCACATATCATTTAACGGCTCTGGGAGCCGCTACACGCGGTTATTCCCAGCCAAACGTGTACCAGGAGCACGATTTCACCATGGAGCTTCCTACGCGTTGATCCCAAGAGAAGCGCAAAAGTAAGCCAGCCTCGGCGGGCAACGATGCAAAGAAAGGAGTTGAGTCGCGAATAAGTGTTCCCGTAGAACACAGGCGATACCCATCACGAGTCACGACGTAAACAACGCCCAACTGACTCGTATCTCCGCAAAGATCGAAAACAAAATGACCACCCCCGGGGAGTTCCGGAGTCGTACCAGCCCCCACCCGGTCACTTGCTCGTAGAGCATGCACGGCAGCGCGACGCCATCTTTAGCACAGTGTGACGGTCACTCGGGTTCGAACTCACAACACTGGAAACACCACGGGAGGTACTCATGCAAACGATAGAACAAGCCACACCGGAGCAACTCGCGAAGCGCAAGGCGAACCTGCAGCGCAAGCAACGCCAGCGCGCCCGCGAGAAAGCGCGATCCTTTCAAGCGATGCAAGCTCATTTGGAGAAGGTCAAAAACGACCAGATGAACGCAGAGGGCATCGCCCGCCGTACGAAGCGAAATCAGTGCTCGTTGGGCGAGGTCAGCCCAGGCGTAGACGCGAAAACGATTGAGGAAGCTTTGGAAGTCGCCAGGGAAATGGCCCGCGCCCTTGATTGCCTCGACGTACAAGAAAACGAAAGTCTTTACGATTTCGAACGCCGCGTCTTCGACGCGTGGGTCAACTATGACAAATTCATTGGTCGCGACGACGCAGGAGGCTGTTCCCCTCTTGCTGGTGGAGGACACGCGCCTTACTTGAATCGAGAGACCGGAGAACTATCTCCGGGCTTCGGACGAGATTATTGGGTGAATTACTGCGGTGGTTTCGATGAATCTTGGCAGGCTCTCTCGGGTGCCAAGAAGACGCTCGACCTCGCGGCATTACCGAAGCTGAAGAAACTCAAGAGAACCGAGGAACCCAAGTCTGAAATCAAGGCAACACCCGCACCGGCACTACCGGCACCAATTCCGCAGCAACAACCCAACGCAATCAACTTCGCGTGGATTCCACCAGACGCGCAACGATTTCTGAACGGCGGCAAATGACCGCCGATCGAACCAGCCCCTTGGGCTAAGGAGAAGTTATGCACCAAATGGATCAAAAGAAGTTGTTAATCGAAAGAATTTTACCGTATCTAACCGGCGCACCCAGTGATGCTGTTCAATGTCTGCTGCAAAAAAGCGTCTCGGACTTGGAACAGATTCTCGATGACGCAATCACGAAACGGGCGCGGGCCGAGGCGGCTGAACAAGTAAAACAGCACGCCGATGAGATGCGCCGCGAATCGCGACTAGAAGGTTCGTTCGTACACGCCTGCATGGCGGTAATCAATAACCGCCGTCTCTCAACTTGTGATGGTAATCGCGCGATGCTGGAAAGCCTCCTGAATCCCGGAGAGGAGCCGTCAGCGAAACTATACGTGGCGCTCGCGGAACAATACCCAACTAAGTTTGCTTGGGAGACTCCCCAGTCTAAGGCGACGAAGGAAGACCAACGCGCAGCTTTCGAGGCGTTCATTCGCCAGAATGACCTAAGCAGCGTCGACGCGAACTTTAATTTATTCAAACAAGGAGCCAGCGTCGAACACTTTGCTGGAGCCAGCGGAATAGAGCGGGCACAGTACGCGAATCAGGCGGCGCAGGCTCACCAGAAGTTCCTGATTAACTCAGCCACGCCAAGTCAGCTTAAACAAGAAGCTGCTTATGAATCCCAAGTGAACCGAGAGCAAGCCCAGCGCGAGGAGGCGCAGCGACAGCATCAGTTTGTGGCGCAGCAGCAGGCCGGATTGTACAGCCCGCTGCCAACCCATAACCAAGCTGGAGAATTAATGGACGGGAAGTACTTTAACAGCTCGTTGAAGAATTGAGTTTTGTGAGACCTCGGTTCTGAATTTCAAGGGTTATCACTGAATTGCATAGGACCGTTTGGTCGTTCTATCCGCTCAGCTGGCCCTAAGCGGAACCCGCTGTCATGCTTCCGCTATCAGGTTTCGCAATCGGCAGAGGTTGTAAGCAGCGCCGGTAAAGGTGAACAGCCACCCAACCTTGTCGATCCCTCGCAGCTTCACTTTCCTGACCATCCCCACCATTTTCATCCACCCGAACGATTGCTCCACTCGTTTTCGCTTCCGCTGACTCACCTCATACCCGACATGTCGCGTAGTCCGCTCGTCCACCGCGCTCCTGCGGTTCGTATCGTTCTGCGCCACATGTGGGGTAATGTTCATCCCGCGGAGTTCTCGTACGAATTCCTGCGTGTCGTAGTTTTTGTCTCCTCCCAAGGTGACCCGCTTTCCGCTGGGGATGGCCTCGGCCATGAGCATCGCTGCATCTCGCTCCGCTCTTCCATTAGCCTCGGTCAGAAAAGTCTGCACCAGAAGCCCGTTACGGTTCTCCATCAATACATGCCCCAGGTAGCCGAGCTTTGCTTCGCTCCCTTTGGATTTCTTGAACAGTCTAGCGTCGGGATCCGTGGTCGATTCATGGGTCTGGTTCGTCCGCTTCTCCTTGTGAAAGTCGACCTCTCCTCCTGGTCCGGGTGGCTTCCCCTTTCCGTCCTTCCGTCGAAAGCTCTTTTGACTGGCCCAAGCCTCGATCAACGTCCCATCCACCGTGAAATGTTCATCCGACATGTACGGCCGCGCACGTTCCAGCACCCGTTGAAAAAACGACTCCGCGATCTCTTCGTTCAGCAAACGCTCCCGATTCTTACTGTACACCGCGTGATTCCATACCACCTCGTCCATCTCCATCCCCACAAACCACCGGAACAGCATGTTGTACTGTAGTTGCTCGATCAGCATGCGCTCACTGCGCACCGAATAGAAAACCTGCAACAGCAGTGACCTCAACAGTCGCTCCGGGGCAATCGACGGACGCCCCACATCGGAGTACAGCTTCGCGAACTTCGGCGACATCTCCTTCAGAATCTCGTCCACCATCTTGCGGATCGGTCGCAACGGATGATCCGCGGGAACACGCTTCTCTGGAGAAATGTAGCTGAACATCCCTTCTTGCAGGTCATCGTCGCCGCGCATTCACTCGCCTCCTTCGCCTTCCTTCACTCAGACGAGTTCTCTTACATTAAAGTTGCAGTGGAACGGAGTTTTTCAACGAACTGTTAAGCGCCTTTCTACGCTCGACTTCGCAGCCTTCAAGGTCGCCGTAAAAAAGTGGGGAACGGCACAAATCACCGAACGCTTGAGGACCCCAGCAGTTTAATTCGCAGCACGACGGCACCGCCGTCCTAGGAGATTTCAATGAGAGCATCACCAGCAGCACCAAGCCAAGTAGAGATCGCAGCATTCACACAATTCGCCCACGACTACGACATCATCATCGATGGTGAGATCGGGGAGAAGAACGCGGACATCCTTTGCACCCCGATCATCAACGCGGATTCCGACATTACACTCCAGACGTTGGCAGCTTCATTCTTGAAGGTAAGAAGTCAAATGCAGTTGAAGAGCGCGACCTACAAAAAGGCTGATGCACTCGCGTCAAAATTGAGTCCCGAAGAGCAAGCCATCTATACGGCGTGGGCGGCGCGTCAGAAGTTGTTGGTGGGACTCGATGGTTCGCCGGAAGGCTACCAGAACGTGCTTTCACTTCTCTCGCGGTTTCGTGGCAATCCCGTAACGAGCCACAACTTGGATTTAGCTCTCGGAAACATCATCAATAATCCGCAGGTTGGGCAGCGTATTCACTTCCACCCTCAACCGAAGCAGCAAGACCGCAGTGTTGTTCAGGGAAGGCCTAATCACGCCTTCAACCAAGAAGAACCCAAGCCGAAGGCTGCCGCTGGAATTCAACAAATGGAGTACGTGAATGGACGGAAGAATCATGCCTACACGCCACCTGAAGAAGCCGCAAAGAAGGTTGCCACCCAACCCGTCGACTCGTGGCAGGAGATCATTGACCTCCACATGAAGGAGTGGGTCACACCCTCGCAGCAAGCCCGACTTGAGAATGAGTACAGAGCAGGACTAGCCGCAGGGAGAACCCGTAGAGAGATCGCGATGTCATTAGGCGCACTGGTCAAAGACCAGCACAGAGGAAGATGATGGACACGTGTTACGGCGTCAAGCTTACTTCCTCGGCAGTGATCGAGGGCCGCAAGACGGCCTGCGAACGAGTGCTAAACCACACAACGCTGCGCTCATGACGGAAGCACTCGCGGAAGCCTTGTCACCAAGTTAAACATCACCGGCCACCATGCGGAAGTCTGCGAACTCCTCGCCAATGAAACCAGCACAATCCACGATTCGCTTGTGGACATCGGCGATGCCTAACGGACGAGTGGAGTCCTGGTACGGGGCACTTGTCCGACTACGCGACTCTCCAGGAACTTGTTGAATAAATCCTTTCAAATCAACAAATCTGTGTAGACAAGTTCCTGGCACTAGCGACGCGTCGAAGACGCAGTCAGCGCTAATCAGATGGGATGAGAAGGCCGGTCTCCAGCGGGATGCGATACGCTCCCAATGATCGACGTGCTTTAAGCACAAGAAAAGGAGACCGGCGATGAAGAAGATTAGCACTGTGCAGGCATTTGGGAACGAAATTTTCAAGGAGCAAAAGCTAACGATCGGTGTGGATCTGGGAGATCGCTGGTCGTTCTACTGTGTTTTGGATGAAGCCGGCAAAATCATTCTGGAACAGAAAGTGCCGACGACACCGGAAGCGATGAAGCAGACATTTGGAAAGATACCGCAAAGTCGCATCGCCCTGGAGACCGGAACACATTCGCCATGGGCAAGCCGGCTGTTAACGGAGCTGGAACACGAAGTGATCGTGGCGCACGCACAAAAAGTGCAATTGATCACCAAGAGCAATCGAAAAGATGATCGACACGATGCACGGACACTGGCACGACTGGCGCGAATCGATCCCGAGCTATTGGGGCCGGTGCGGCATCGCAGTGTGCAAGCGCAAATCCATCTGACGGTAATCCGGGCGCGAGCTGAACTGGTGAGTGCTCGAACGGCCTTGGTGAACGCAGCACGCGGGTTGGTGAAGTCTTATGGTCAACGGCTGCCCAAGTGTGGCACGCAGCAGGTGAGCCGGGAGCTGGCCGCGGCATTGAGCACCGAGTTGCGGGATGTTCTGGAGCCGTTGCTCAAAGAAATCGAATCGCTGAACGAGCGCATCAAGGAATACGACGAGCGGATGGAGAAAATCGCCAAGGAAGTGTACCCGGAAGTGTCCTTGCTCAAGCAGGTGAAGGGTGTAGGAACGCAGATCGCGCTGACGTATGTGCTGACGATAGAAGACCCACACCGGTTTCTGAAGAGTCGCGAGGTAGGTTGTTTTCTGGGATTGAAACCTGGCCGGAGGAACTCCGGGGAGAGCGAGCCACAGAAGAAAATCAGCAAAGAAGGAGACCGGTATCTGAGAACGATGATGGTGCAGGGAGCGCATTACATTCTGGGGCCTTTTGGAGAAGACAGTGATCTGCGGAGATGGGGACGGAAGCTTGCGGAGCGAGGAGGAAAAAATGCCAAGAAACGGGCGGTGGTTGCCGTGGCTCGAAAGCTAGCGGTACTGCTCCATCGGTTGTGGGTAAGCGGAGAGGTGTACGAACCACTACGCAATAGCCAGAGAGCGATGCAGGCAGTGGCCTAGAGAGTTGCGATCCGGACAGCTGAGCTCAACCGCCGAGTCCAGGTGACTGCGACTAAGTCCTGGCGCCCGACTCCCACAGAAACGGTGGGAAGAGAGGACGATTATCAGGTAGCAGCACCTACTGAAACGAGAACACCCACCTAGCACCGAGCGAATATCGCTCACAAAAGAGTGCGGATGGAAGGATGGCGACAGAGGCGGCTTGGCTGAATGGGAGCAGACTCACGGAAAGAAGAAAGCGAAGTATGCCTTGACATCAACCGGCCTTCTCATGGAAGGAGTTAGGCGCTCAGACTGCGGGAAGCTACTCAATGAGTTTGGGACCCTGTAAGTTTTGACAATACCCTTCGCTCACTCGATGACTCAAGAATCAAGCTTGAGTGGGGAGTCCGTTTCTGAAGGGTCGTAAGGAGAAAGAACCGTATGCCGCAGACTAAGAAAATGCGCAATGAGTTGTACAGGTGGGCCCTCGCAATATTAGTGGTATTCGGGTTGCTTGTCTTGGCGGTTTTTCCAGCTTTTTCCGAAAAGAAGGTTAAGAACGAAACCATCGAAGCAAGCGCCATGGGCACAGGTTCCCAAATGGGTCAAGTCATCAGTGTTTCGATGGAAATCTACGATTACTCGACACCCGAAGACAAGCAGGTCCTCGTTGATGCATTCGCTAAAGGACAGAACCAGGGCCTCGTCAACGCTCTGACGAAAATGCACGCCGTCGGTCATGTCTCCATAACCGGAACGTTGGGCTATGACCTGGCCTTTGTTGGGATGACACCAACATCGACGGGCCGCAAAATCCGTTTTGTCACCAACCGTTTATTGAGATTCGGAGAAGTCTTCGCAGACTCTCAGTCAACGGCCTTCAATCTCACGGGCGGAGAGATTGATCTGGACGACACCAACAAGAAAAAGAGCACGGGCGTATTGTATCCAGAGTGCCAGCTTGCTCTCGACAAGGACGGCCAGCTTAAAATCGAACTCGCCCAAAATGCCTGGAAACTGGTAGATGTCCTCGATTGGAAAGGCACGCAAGGCGTTAACTAATATGCTCGCGGCTACGGACAGGCATTTTACGTTGACCTTTTTCCGTTGTCTCTGTCAGGTCCTGGTAAACGCGGTATCGGAAAAGTGAAGTCCTAGTACGGCACTGTCCGATCTAGCTGCCTCCACACTCAATCGCACGAACCGTCGTCAACAAATTGCCCGCTTGCTGCCATTGATCTGAGCGAGCGGCCGCAGGCAATGAGGCGCTGATTCAGGCCGTCATTCTGCAGCGCGTCTGGCGAGATGTAAGTCATGTTGGCGCGCATGTTGACGTACCTATCGGCGAGTTTTGTCATATTCTGAAATGCTTTGTTCAAAAGCTGAGAGGCACTGTGATCGGAAGGTGTGACAGCAGCGACTTCGGCCAAGCGAAGATTCGTGGTGGCTTGCGCTCGATACGGAGCAAGCAGACCCGCCGATAGAGGGATTCCATTTTGGATGGCGGAGTCGAGCGCGGCGTGCCATTCACGCAGAGTGGACATCTGCTCGATTCCAGCGTTTAGAAATTGCTTTGAAAATCCTTGGTTGGATGGTGCCGCTTGCGTCTGCGCGGCAGGTGCGGGGGCCGCAGACGCTGTTGTTGGAGCAGACGCTGTTGTTGGAGATGGAGCGCGATTAGCGGAACTGGCGGGGAGACTGAGAGCTACCATGACACCAGAAGAACTGACCGAACCATTGAGAGCATTTGCCAGAGCTTCTAGGCCAACATAGGGATGGTCACCTACGAAAATGACGGGCACTCCTGTGGACTCCCCGTTAATGATGAGTGTGCGTTGATCAGCTGCTCTCAGCGAGACTACGACCGCGAGAATGATGAGAAGCAGGGCTACGTTCGTCGAGGGATTGGAAAGTCTTTTGTGCACGACGGGTCTCCTGCGATGGAGATATGAATCTCTTCACCGGCTACGCTGCTATCTATTGACACTACCACTACTCAAAGGGTCCAGGTGAACGCGCTTACCCAATCACGCAAGGAGCATCAGTCACTCAAGATGAAATGCACCGCCGCTCCATTCTTCGGGAGCCACATCGGTGATGGTCTCCGTAAAGTCCCAGCGGTGGCCGTAAAAATCCTGAGCGTTGTATTGGCGCTCGCCATAGGGTTGGTCTTGGGGTTCCGTCAGGATGATGGCACCGTTCTGTCGCGCTC
Source organism: uncultured Acidobacteriota bacterium (assembly GCA_963832615.1). Lineage (GTDB taxonomy): Bacteria > Acidobacteriota > Terriglobia > Acidiferrales > UBA7541 > Acidiferrum. The sequence continues at coordinate 192,269 of CAWHVA010000025.1, read as the reverse complement.
GCTCGCAGTGCCCCTTAGCATCTTCGATGCGAACCTGAACGATGTGCGAGTTGTTGGGTACCACATTGCCTTCGGCGATGGTGAAGCAGCCATCACCGGCTTTCATCTGGACGCGGTGATTGGCGATGCGGAGACGGATGGTGAAGCTAAAAGCCTAGGACAGCCACTCGGCTGCTGCGCCAGGGTCGGGGTAAATGAGTACAGGAATCACGACACAGGGTGGCACGGATCTGTTGGATCGCATCTGGACACTTTACCACTCAGCAGTTCAGGGTCCGCGCCCGTCCCGTGCCGCAAGCGCAAATTGGATCATGGAATGCCCAGCGAAATAGATAAAGAAGTTTCTCGGCTGCCACACCGTTCAAACAACTTGCAGCAATGGGCACAGTGATGGTCGGCGCGTGTCTTCAAACGGAGAAGCCTAGTTCCCTCCAGTTGCTGTTGGAACGAACTGCACCGTGGTAGGCCGCAAGGCTAACAGTCGCTCGGTGCAGGGGCAAATGGTAGCGGCATCAGTAGCCAGGTGGAACCGCCTGGTGAAATCCACAAGGCCGCAGATAGTCCTGGATCGCAATCCCTGGGCAAGCTGAAATTTAATTCGACGTGGAACCACGTCCAATGGCTTGTGTCACTTGGCGCTACACGATAAGCATCTAAAAGTTTCCTACCTAGCAGAGCAGTGGAATTTTTCAGATCAATTCATCAGAGATTTGTTCAAGGACGAGCCTGGCGTTTTCAGGATTCTACGCCCTGAGAAGTCCAACGGCCGTAGAGGCGGATTCAAGCGCGAGTACGAGTCCATGCGAATTCCTGAATCCGTCGCCAGAAGAGTCTATGAACGGCTGGTCAGCAAGGCGGCTTAGTCCGCCCCAGCCGCTTCCAGAATCCGTTTGTTCGTTGCGACGTGCGCGTCCTTTAGCTCTTCGATATACGGAAGATAATGGCGCTCTACCATCGCGACCGTATCTCCAAGCATCTTGGCAACGTCTTGGATCAGCGCGCCCTTGCGGATGTACCACACAGCGCAGGTATCACGGAGTTGGTGCGGGTGCGCTGGACGCAGTCCGAGGTCGGTCTTCACTTCGGTGATCCTAGCACGCTCAAACAGATCCTGAAGTTGTATGCGCCAGAAGGCTTTGTCAGATTCCAACTTGAAGTCAGGACGGCGAAATGGCTGGCCCTGTGGCAGCTTGGTCAGTAGCGCGACCACGCGAGACGGAAGCACCACGATTGCGCGTTTGCCAGTCTTTTGGCGCTTATAGTCAAGCGTTGCGTTGACAACTGATTTCGTGTCAAACAAAGTTGCATCCACCAACGCCATACCTGACCAACGTAGCAACTCCAGGAATGTCTCAAGCTTGGTGTCGCCGTCCTTCTGGACCTGGGCGAGGATCGCGGCGTACTCCGCATCCGTGAACGGCACGGTGCGTGAGCCTTGCTCGATCTCCGGTCGCTTGAGGTGTTTTGCGGGACTTGCGGGAAGCCAATTCTGAGATTCGCAAAATTTAAAGAACTGTTTCACGGAGCTAACAAACACGGAGGCGGTGGAATCCCCGAAGGTCCAGGTCTGCCGCCAGTCATGAAGGTCGGTGGGCGAGATATCTAAGACCGGGGTCTGTGCTCCGAAGTGCTCAATGATTTTCTTGCCGAACAATGCCTGCCGGTTCAGCGTCCCCTCGGCGCGGTTGTTCACCCGCAAATCCTCTAAGAATTTCTCCACGGCAACCTCCAGCGGCACCGTCTTCAATTCCTTTTCCATGCGGAGGCGCTTTAATTCGATTTTGGTCGGGTCGAATGAGTCGAGCCATTCGCGGCGAACCTGCTCCGCTTCCTCCCAGACGCGTCGTTTCGTGGATTGCTTCCACTGGCGCTGACGTTCCGGCTTCGCCCCGTCATAGAGCAGCATGGTCTTGACGCACTTGCACTTCTGCCAATCGTTTCCTTTATCCTTATCCTTGCAGCGGCAATCCTTGCTGTCATGCCTTACGAAGAGCGTAGCGGTCCTGGTTACGGCGTCCATGGAGCCTCCATGCGGTCCTGTAACTACTATGCCAAAATAATCGCATGGTTGTCAATAGAATGAATAAGCCTATTATTTACAGCACAAACTTACCGTAACAACTCTTCATTCTAAAGGTTGTTAAAGTCGTTTGTTTTGATAGCACATCTGTAAGTGTTAATTCTGGGGACGTTAGCGCACGTTGCCGCAGCAGGCCAAGTCTAGCGGGCTGCCAAGGGCTAGAAATGAAAAAAAGCGCCGATGAACGGCGCTGGAATGAAAAATCGAACTAGCAACAATTGTACCACAAACCCGATAAAAGTCAAGGGGTCGGGCACAAATTTCGGTATCTTTTTGTCGATCTGTCGATTTTACGATTGCTGTTCGACTATGGGATAGGAGGTCAAACGACCATGCAATATTTGCTGCTGATTTACGATTCCGAGGCGGTTTTGGGAAAAATGAGCCCGGCCGACCAGGCCAAGATGTACGAGGAGTACGGCAAGTTTACGAATGAGATCAAGGAAAAGGGGAAACACCTGGCGGGTCATCAACTGAAGCCGGTCGCTACGGCGACCACCGTGCGGGTGCGAGACGGGAAGCGCGTCACGACCGACGGTCCTTTTGCGGAGACCAAGGAGCAATTGGGCGGGTTCTACATGATCAATGCCAATGACCTGGACGAGGCGATTGCGATTGCGGCGCGGATCCCTTCGGCGAAGTTGGGGTCGATTGAGGTGCGGCCGATCGTGGTGCGGGAGGCGGCGGCTAACGGGTAGGACCGGCCTGTCGTTGGTAACTCCAGGACGGAAAGATCAACACAGGGAAACCGTGGGGTGATCGTTACGGCTGGGCACTTGGGGCACAGCGCTGCTGTGCCCCTACACGTATTTGTGGATTCGTGCATGGGATTTGTGGATTTATGCATGGATTTTGACAAATTGCATCGGGAGGAGTCGGGGCGAATCCTGGCTACTTTGATTCGGCTGGTGGGAGATTTTGATTTGGCCGAGGAGATGTTGCAGGAGGCTTACGCTACCGCTTTGCAGAAATGGCCTGCAGAGGGAACGCCTACGAATCCGCGGGCCTGGTTGATCAGCACCGCGCGGCACAAGGCGATCGACCGTATACGGCGCGACCGGCGATTGGAGACGAAATCCGGCGAGATTCTCAGGTCGTCGCAGTCTGTGACCGAGCCGGACGCCGAAGTGGATGACGATATGGTTCGCGATGACCGGCTGCGATTGATCTTTACGTGCTGCCACCCGGCGTTGCCAATTGAGGCGCAGGTGGCCTTGACGCTGCGAACCGTCTGCGGAGTGACCACGGAGGAAATATCCAGGGCGTTTCTGGTTCCAGTGGCGACGATGGCGCAGCGGTTGGTGCGGGCAAAGAGCAAGATTCGCGACGCGGGCATTCCTTATCGCGTGCCTTTGCAGGAAGACTTGCGCGACCGGCTGGATGCGGTCTTGCTGGTCATCTACCTGATTTTCAACGAAGGGTATCTGGCGAGCAGCGGCGATGCGTTGATCCGGCGGGAGATGTGCGCGGAGGCGATCCGTCTGGGGCGGGTGCTGTGCGAACTGCTGCCGCGGCAGGGGGAGGCGCGGGCGCTGCTGGGATTGATGTTGCTGCACGATTCGCGGAGCGATGCGCGCCTGACTCCCGAAGGGGAGTTGATTTTGCTGGAGCAGCAGGATCGCAGTTTGTGGCGATCGGAGCAGATTCGGGAAGGGACGCAGTTGGTGGAGTCGGCTTTACGTAGCGGTGCGGCGGGAGCGTACACCGTGCAAGCTTCCATCGCGGCTTTGCATGCGGGTGCAAAAACCGCGGCGGAGACCGATTGGCGGCAGATTGCGGGTTTATATGATGTGTTGTTGCGGATGGAGCCTTCGCCGGTGATCGAGGTGAATCGGGCAGTGGCGGTGGCGATGGGTCGATCTCTGGAGGAGGGATTGGCGCTGCTGGATGAGCTTCAGCAGCGCCGGGAACTCGGGGAGTTTCATTTGCTGCCGGCGGCGCGAGCGGATCTGTTGCGGCGTTTAGGAAGGATGGCTGAGGCTGGCGAAGCGTATCGGCGGGCTTTGTCGTTGACGACCAATGATATCGAGCGGAAATTTTTGCGCGGAAGGATTGCGGAGATGGAATGCGGTGGGAGGAATTCGGCGTGATCGACGGCGGAACGATCTTAGATTCGCCCGCGGCTAGTTCACATTGGTATTGGGAAATTCGAGGTGAGAGCTCGCCGGTGACGCGTGTGGGATATCCACGTTTGGGCGGGGCTGGGTCTAAACCCCGCCCTCTCGGCCCTTCGAAGCTCAGGGTAAAAGACGGCGGCTACAGGGTGACGTCCGTTACTTTGGCAGAGAAAGATCGTTGGGCTCGGACTGGTTTCGACCGGAGGAATGGATTACATTGATGGCGGCTGCCCCCTTAGTCCTTGGCAAGGATCCGAGATGTCTTTGGTGCTTCCCGGCCGATCTGTCGTCAAGTCCCGAGTTCTGCTGATTACGTGGTTGTTGGCCTTCGGGCTGGCGTTGTATCTCGTCGAAAATCTATGGGTTGATCGGTGGATCCAGGCGAGATTTGCCGGTCTGCCGAGCCTGGTGCCTGAGGCTCTTACTCCTTTATGGTTCGTGATGTTCGGGCTTGGCGGAGTTGTTTGCGTCGTGTTGGTGGTGTGTCTGGTTTTGGTGGCTCGGCACGGGAGAATCTCCTTGCGGGGAAAAATGGTCACGGGAATCGGGGTGATTGGGGCTTGTGCGTTGTGGGGGCTGTGGTTCAGTGCGACGAGTGGAACGACGCCAGCTTTTTCGGCCGGCACGAGGCCGCACAAACACTCGGTGACGCTCACCTGGGATGCGAGCACTTCGCCTGTGATTGGGTACGACGTTTATCGGAGAACGATGAAGGGCCGGGGCTACCAGAAGATAAATGCGGCGCTGGTTATGGGGCAGACCAGCTACAAAGACGAGACCGTACTGAGCGGAACGACTTACTACTATATGGCGCGAGCGGTGGATGCGAAGGGGCGCGAGAGTTTCGACTCGGCGGAAGTCGTAGTGACGGTGCCTTGAACAAGGGGCATAAAATTAGGAAGCGATCAGAAGCTCGATGCCAGTCGAGTGCAGGTTTTTTTCCTCAGCAGCTTACACTTGCATGTTCTTATCTCTTTGCGCGGCAGCCGGCAGGGTTGAAGCGCCGGGCTGAAGCCCGGTGGCTACATCGTTCACTCTGTGCGGAGGGCGTTCATGGGTTGGATGGAGGCGGCGCGGTTGGCGGGGATTAGGGCGGCGACGAACGAGCAGGCGGCCAGGGCGCCTGCGGCTAGGGCTAGCGCGAACGGGTCCCATGAGGGGACGCCGTAGAGTTGGGCGGAGATGAGGCGGCCGGCGCCTACAGCCAGCGGCAGGCCCAGAGCCAGACCGATCAGTACGCGCTTGAATGCGCCTCGTAAGACTAGTTTAAAAACGTTCATGCGGTCCGCGCCGAGCACCATGCGGATACCGATTTCGTTGGTGCGCTGGGCTACGGAATAGGCGGTTACGCCGTAGAGACCGATGGCGGCGAGGATGAGAGCGATTACGCCGAAGAGCCCGGCGAGACTGGCTACGGCACGTTCCTGGTCGAAGGAAAGATCGATTTGCTCTTGCATGGTGCGGATGCTGATGATGGTCATGTCGGGATCGACGTCCGCCAGGGCGTGAGTGACGAGAGGTTCAAGCGTGCCTGTGGGTGTTTTGGTGACTAGCAAGATCCCCTCGAGATGATGGGAGCGAATCTCCAGCTTTTTCATCAGATCATTTTCGTATTTCACGTTTTGCATTAGTGGGACGTAGAACATGGGGCGGGCGGGCTTTTCGAGTGCGAATCCTGCGAACTTGGCATCGCCTACGATGCCGACGATACGGAATGTTCCTGCTAGTTCCGGGACGTCGAGGCCGAAGTGGTGATCGATGGGATCTTCGTTATTTTTGAAGAAGCGTTTGACGAAGGCTTGATTCACCAAGGCGACCGGGGCGGTGGTTTCGTTGTCGGCTGGGGTGAAGTAGCGGCCACGGATCAGGGGAACACCGAGATCTTGCAAATAGTTGGCGGCGACGCGATCCCACGACGCTCCTGACTCGTTGTCCATCTGGCCCGGGGGATGGCCGGCGACCATGATGAGTTCGCCCCAATTGTCGGTGAGCGGATTGTACATGGCGAGGTCGGCGCTCTGGATCCCGGGAAGATGGTTGAGGTTGTCATCGAGCTGGCGATAGCGGGCCAGCAGGCTCGAGATGGGGATGTCCGAAGACGGTTGGAGCACTTCGACCTCGACACGGTTGGGGACCTGGAAGCCGAAATCCTGATGCTCGAGTTTGTTGAGGCTGCGGCCGAGCATGGTGGCGCCGGCGACGAGAACTACCGAAAGGGTGGCTTGGACGACGAGGAGGGTTTTGCGGGCAAAGGAGGAGCGGTCGGTATTGCCGCGGCCAGTGCCGCGCAGGGCGTCGGCGGGATCGGTGCGCGTTGCGAACCAGGCGGGGGCTGCGCCGAAAATGATACCGGTGATGAGCGCAAGCGCAAACGCGAAGGCCAAGACCGCGAACGAAGGCGCGGTACTGATGGGAAGAAAATGCGCGCTGTGGAAGGCGAGCGCAAGCAGAAGGCGCGCGGCTCCAACGGCGACTACAAGGCCGGCAATGCCGCCCGCAATCGCGAGCAAGATGCTTTCGGTTAGAGCCTGCGTGATGATTTGGCGGGGCGTTGCACCGACGGCGAGGCGCACCGCGGTTTGGCTGCGGCGGTTGACCGCGCGAGCGAGCAGCAAATTCGCGACATTGGCGCAGGCGATAAGCAACACGATGCCGCAGACCGCCAGCAGGATTTGAAGGCTGCGACCGTATTGTTCTTTCATGACGGCGACGCCGGCCCCCGCGGGAACGATGTTGATGATCTGCTTGGGCAGCAGACTCACTATGTCGGACGTCCAGTTTGGGGGATAGCCGGCCTCATATTGCATCCACTGGCGGAGGACGCCGGTGAGACGCGGAGCGATTCCGGCGGTGGTAGCTCCGGAGTGGAGACGGCCGATGACGCGAAGCCATGCGGCGAATTGCTGATGCACGAGTGCGGTATCGCCACTAATGACGGCTTCCTGTTGGAGGGGAATCCAGATGTCGGGAGGGTCGCTCCCCAGGGTTTCGCCAAAGAATCCGGGAGGCGCGATGCCGACGATGGTGAACGGATGGCCCTGGACCGCAAACGTGGAACCGAGGATGGAGGTGTCGCCGGCGTAGGTGGTTTGCCAGGCGCGATGACTGAGAACAGCAACCGGGGCAGAAGAGGGCGTGTCGTCATTGGGTGTGAGGACGCGGCCAGCGAACGCACCTACACCTAACGTGGAGAAATAGTTTCCAGTCACATATTCGGAGCGTAGCGGACGGGCGGCGGACTCGACACCTTCGCGACGGGCGGTGGCACGCCAGTCGCCGGCTTGGAAGGCGGCGAGTTCTTCGAACTCGGGGGCTTGGGCCTTCAGGCGCAGGAAGAGGGAGTAGGGGAACATGCCCCAGGTGTCCTGGGGCCGCCTTCGACGCAGCAATCGTCGCCTTCGCCGATGCGATAGAGGCGCGAGGGGTCGGAAACCGGGAGGGAGCGGAGCATCACGGCGTGGATGAGGGTGAAGATGGCGGTGGTGCCGCCGATGCCGAGGGCGAGGGTGAGAACGGCGGCGGCGGTGAAGATGGGGGATAGCCGGAACTGTCGCACGGCGTAGCGAAGTTTGGCTAGAAGGTCGTGCATATGTGCCTCACAGAGCTTTACGAAGCTCCGACGCCGCAAGTTCCCTCGAATCCGGTAGTGGCTCAAGAGCTTCGAGGGTGCTTCAAGGGTGAAGGAGATATAAAGACGAATGAGGAGGGTCAGCGGTTAGATTGGTATCAGGCCGGGCGTGAGCTTTCGGCGTGGTGTGCTAGCATGGAATTCACGCTGTGGCGTTTCTATTCAGCGATTTAACCTCCACGATGACGACTACCATGAAAGCATTGCGCAAGATGCAGCCTGCGCGCGGGCTTTCCTTTGAGACAGCTAAAGTGCCTGCGATCGGACCAACCGATGTGCTGGTGCGCGTTCGAACGGCGTCGATCTGCGGGACGGATTTGCACATTTATGGGTGGGACCGGTGGTCGCAGGGACGGATTAAGCCGCCGGTGACTTTGGGGCACGAATTTTGCGGCGTCGTGGAGCGTGCCGGGGATGAAGTGACCGCGGTGCGGGCGGGGGATTTTGTCAGCGCGGAGATGCATGTCAACTGCGGGCATTGCCGACAGTGCCGAATTGGCGAAGCGCACGTTTGCCAGAACCTGAAGATAATCGGGATCGATCAGGACGGGGCGTTTGCGGAGTTTGTGAAGATTCCGGGGTCGAACATTATCAAGCTGGATCCGAGTATTCCCGAACATTATGGGGCGATTTTGGATCCGCTGGGGAATGCGGTGCATACCGTTTTGGCTGGGCCGATCGCGGGGATGACGGTGTTGGTTACCGGATGCGGGCCGATCGGGTTGATGTCGATTGCGGTGGCGAAGGCTTGCGGAAGCTCTACCGTTTTTGCAACGGAAACGAACGAGCAGCGGCGGACCATGGCGAAGAAGATGGGCGCGGACGTGGTGATTAATCCGGCGGCTGAGGATTCGGTGGCGCGGATTATGAGTGAGACGGACGGGACTGGGGTGGATGTTTTGCTGGAGATGTCGGGGAATCCTACCGCGATTCAGCAGGGATTTAAGGCTTTGCGGGCTGGAGGACGGGCTTCGCTTTTGGGAATTCCTACCGAATCGGTGCCCTTGGATCTGGTGAACGATGTGATTTTCAAAGGGGCGACGGTGCAGGGGATTTATGGTCGGCGCATGTATGGGACCTGGGTGCAGATGACGGCGCTGCTTAAAGCGGGGCGGTTGAATCTGGATCCTTTATTTGGAGAGCGGGCTTCATTGGAAAAATTTGAGGGGGCGTTTGCGATGTTGCAGAGTGGGCTGGCGGGGAAGATTTTGCTTTATCCGGATGGGGTGAAGTGAAGAAGTGAAGTAAAGACGTAATGACGTAACGAGGTAAAGACAAAAGCGAAGAGAAAGATTTAACGCAGAGGGCACAGAGGTCGGAGCGCAGAGGGCACGGAGACGATGCGAAGAGTTTGGCTAGGAGCGATGAGATGTCAGAGCTTGGGACACAGACTACAAAATTGAATCCGTTGCAATTTGTGGCGGATGCGCTGGGGGAGTTGCGAGCCAAGGGCGTTGCGCCGAAGTTGCGGGTCTTGGAGGGCGAGCAGAAGCCGGTTGCTACGTTTGATGGCAAGGAAGTGATCAATCTGGCTTCGAACAATTATCTGGGGCTGACGACGCACAAGGCTTTGCGGAAGGCGGAGATTGAGGCGGTGCGCACGTATGGGGCTGGGGCTGGGGCGGTACGCACGATCGCCGGGACGATGAAGCTGCATATGGAGTTGGAGGAGCAGATCGCGCGGTTCAAGCATGTTGAGGCTTGCGTGGTGTTTCAGTCGGGATTCACGGCGAATGCGGGGACGGTATCGGCGATTCTGGGCAAGGAAGATTTGATCGTCTCGGACGAATTGAATCATGCGTCGATCATCGATGGGGCGCGGCTTTCGCGGGCGTCGATTAAGGTGTTCAAGCACAAGGACGTGGCGGATTGCGAGCGGATTTTGCAGGAGACGGCGGATTGGAAGGGCCACAAACTGATCATTACGGATGGCGTGTTCTCGATGGATGGCGACATTGCGCCGTTGCCGAAGCTTTGCGATCTGGCGGAAAAGTACAACTGCATCATGATGGTGGATGATGCGCATGCTTCGGGAGTGCTGGGACGCGCGGGACGCGGGACGATTGACCACTTCGATTGTCATGGGAGGGTGCATATCCAGGTCGGTACATTGAGTAAGGCTATCGGCACGATGGGCGGGTATGTGTGCGGGTCGCGGGACCTGATTGATTTTCTTTATTTGAGGGCGCGGCCGTTCCTGTTTTCGACATCGCATCCGCCGGCTACCGCAGCGGCTTGCAAGGCGGCGTTTACGTTGCTGGATTCGCCGGAGGGCGAGCGGTTGGTCAAGAAGCTGTGGGCGAATACCAAGTTCTTCAAACGGGAATTGAAGAGGCGCGGGTTTCAGTTCAGTGCCAGCGAGACCCCAATCATTCCGATCCACGTGGGCGATGCGGCTAAGGCGTTCGAATTCTCGAAGCAGCTGTTCGAGGCAGGGGTGTTTGCGCCTGCGGTGGGGTTCCCAACGGTCGCGGAAGGGAGGGCGCGATTGCGGGCCATAGTGAGCGCCACACATAAGAGGGACGATCTTCTGCGGGCTGCGGACACGCTGGCGGCAGTTGGAAAGCCGCTCGGTGTCATTTCATAGCCCAGGAGACCGCTTGACCGTATCGATTGTTGCCTGAACGCGACGGAGAAAGCGGAGAAGGCCGCTAAGACGAATGATCGAGAAAAGCGCCCGCCTCGGAAGGCGGCCGCTACAGCCCGGCAGGGGCGCATTTTTGCAGTACCGGGACGACATTTTGAACCACCTTGGCATTTTTGGATTCCTGCTAAGCGCATCAAACTAAAAGCTTTACGATTTGGTTCGTACCGTGCAATCTTGATCCGCGTGGTATTGGTGTCTGATTTTTGCGGTTCCCAGCCGTAGCGGTTCCCGGGGAAGGGGGAACGCGTCGTGATGAAATTTGCGGCAAGTGTGCTTTTTACGGGCGCGCTCCTGGTGTTGACGGCGAACGCGCAGAATCCTCCGGATCTCCAACCAGCCACCAAAACGGATTCGAGTCAGGCGCCGGCACCGGTCATCGCGCCTTTGGGTGTGGGAACGGCGTTTAACGCCTCCCTGGATGACACCCTGGATACCCGCAAGACGAAGGCTGGAGACTCGGTAACTGCCGAAACGGTAGAGGATATTTCCTACCAGCGGTGCGTGATTTTCCCCAAAGGCACGAAAATAGTGGGGCATGTGGTGCGGGTGACGTCCGGCGGGCGAGGGCGCGCGGGATCGGCGATTTTTATCCAGTTCGACAAAGCTACGGTAAAGGATGGGCAAGACGTGATCCTGAATGCGGGAATTCAGGCTCTTGCGGTGGGAGCGGTGGCGCCCATGCCTTCGGGTACGCCGAAGAGCGAAGCGGCAGGTGCGCAGGCGGTTCCGGTAGTGGAAGATGGCGCGGCTTCGGCGGAATCGAGCGACTCGTTGGTGGTGTCCACGCTGTATCAGGAGCCGCGCACGACGCTGCGACCGCCTCTGATGCCGGGTCTAACGGCGACGGGCGAATTCACGTCGGCCGGCCTGTTTTCGTTGGACAGTAAGGGAGCGTTTGGTCGGCCGGACTTGAAGGTCTACACGCCGACATCGGAAGGGTCGCACGGTACGGTGCTACTATCGTCCAAGAAAAACCTGCATCTTGATGCCGGCACGCACTTGTTGCTGGTCGTCCAGCCACCGCCTAGCGCGGACTCAGAGGCGCCGAATTCTTCGTCAACTGATCTGGACCCGCAGTAGTCCAGCACCTCACCAGCCTGCAGAGTTTCTCCTCTCGGGGGCATCTTCATGAAATTCATCGGGTTAACGCTACTTGCTGCAATGAGCGCCGGCTTGGCGATCGGCACCATGGGGCTGCCGACTTTCGCCCAAGACGCCAGCAACGCGGGGAGGAGCGGACAGACCGAAGCTACCCTCGCTCCTGGCTCCACGATCTCCGTGGAACTGAACTCCGGCATTGACTCGAAAAAGGCCAAAGCCGGGGACTCGATTACGGCGCACACTTCGGAGGCGCTAAAGTCGGCGGACGATCGGTTGATTCTGCCAAAGGGCGCCAAGATTGAGGGGCATGTCACCCAGGCAACGGCCCGCAGCAAGGGTGGAAATGAATCCGCGTTGGGAATTCAATTCGACAAAGCTTTTCTGAAGGACGGTGGTGAAATACCACTGAACGTAATCATCCGCGCGATGGCTGGGCCAGTGAGCTTCTCGGCGCCTAGTGATTTGGGCACGACTCCCAATCTCGGTACGACGCAAACCTCGCCGATGCGAAATGCGCCACCGCCCACACCGCAAGCATCAACAGGTGGAATCCAGCCTGATGCGAGCTCCGCCCCTTCGCAGCCCCTTGATGCAAAAAGCCGCGGCGTTATCGGTCTGCACGGTATTACGCTGAAGGCTGAACTGGCCAACAACCGTCCGGCGTCGGTGGTGGTCTCGAATGGAAAGAGCGTGCACCTGGACGGCGGCACCCAAATGTTGCTAGTCGAGCAAGCACCGGCCTCCGAACCGTCGGGCCAATAGTATAGGGAGAGACAACATAACGAGAAAACGGGTCCTTCAGCGCAACGATTGCTCGTTCTGCGCAAAGGTCCCCATTTGTAATCTGCCAGCGAACGGGCGTCGCACATCACCCAAAAAACTTCACCACTCTCCCGTGTAAGACCCGCAGGGCACTGACCGCGCTTTGCTATACTCGGCGGGATGCCTGTTGCTCGTAAGAAACTCTTTCTAGTTGATGCGATGGCGCATATCTATCGGGCATTTTTTGCGCCGATGGTGCGCATGAATGCGCCTTCGGGTATGCCCACGAAGGTTCCTTTCCTGTTCAACAATATTCTTCGGCGGCTTTTGAAGGATTATCAGCCGGACTACGTGGGTGTAGTGTTCGACACCTCGAAGCCCACCTTTCGCGACAAACTCTTCGAGAAATACAAAGCGCACCGGGCGCCGATGCCTGACGAATTGTCCCAGCAGCTACCGTACGTCCGACGTTTGTGCGAGGCCTTGCAACTGCCGATTCTGGAATATGACGGCTACGAGGCGGATGACGTTCTGGGCGCGTTGGCGGAGCAAGCCGCGAAACAAAAGTTAGACGTACTGTTGATCACGAACGACAAGGACATGATGCAACTCGTCGGCGACGGTATTCGCGTGCTGCGCGCGGGCACGGGAGGAATCAAGAACGATGTGATCGTCGATGCGGCGAAGGTCAAGGAGATCCTGGGAGTCGAGCCCGAGCAGGTTGTCGATTACATGGCGCTGTTCGGCGACAGCATCGACAACATCCCCGGGGCAAAAGGAATCGGCGAAAAGGGAGCGGCGGAGCTGATCCAGAAGTACGGAAACGTGGAAAATGCTTTGGACCATGCCGCGGAGGTACCGAACAAGAGATATCGCGAAGCATTGCAGCAGCAGAAGGAACAAGTGCTGCTGTCGAAGCAGTTGGCGAAGATCGCGACGGATGTTCCGGTAACGCTGGAGCTGGACAAGATGCTGCGGCGAGAGCCGGACGTGGCGGCGCTCACTGCGCTTTACCGGGAGTTAGGCTTCAATTCGATGTTGAAGGAGTTGGGGGCCGAGGCGGTGGCGACGGCTGCGGCGAATGAGCAGGCGGCGGTCAAGACCGACTACGTGCAGTTCGCTACGGTGGAGGAGTTTCGCGGCTATCTGGCGAAGTTGCCGGCGAAAGCGCCCATCTCGGTGTGGTTCAACCTGGAAGCGGGCAACCGCGAAGCTGAGGGATTCGGAACGCGGGTGGCGTCCATCGAGGTTTCGTCCAAGGCCGGGGAAGGCCGGTCCGTGTGGATGGATGAGAAGGGGGAGGCGCTTAAGGCGCTGGCTCCGCTGCTTGCGGATCCCAAGCGGCCGAAAATCGTACATGATCCAAAGCTATTCCAGATATTGGGCGGGCGGGCAGCGAATATCCAGCATGCGACGCAGATCTATTCCTATTTGCTGAGGCCGACAACCGGGAATCACGATTTTGCGGATGTCGTGATGCGGCAGTTCAACGTGATGATCGGAGGCGGGGCAGGCGAGCGCGCGGACTATCTGCATCGGCTGGCGCCCGTATTGCGAGGCAGCGTCGAAGCGCAGGAGCTAACGGCCGCGTACGAGAAGATCGATCTGCCAGTGGCGGCGGTGCTCGCTGAAGTGGAGCGAGCCGGCATCCGCGTCGATCCAAAGGCACTGGATGCGATGTCGCTGACGATGGAGAAAGAAGTCCGGCGGCTTGAGAAGGAAATCTGGGAACTCGCCGGCGTGGAGTTCAACGTCAACTCACCGACGCAGCTCGCCGAGATTTTATTCGACAAATTGAATTTGCAAGGGCCGTTTCGCCGCGGGCGCGGCCGGGTGCGTTCGACAGCGGCCGATGTGCTGGAAGACCTGGCAGAGCAGCATGCGATGCCCGCGAAGATCATCGAGTACCGCGAGGTGGCGAAGCTCAAGTCCACCTATGTCGACACGCTGCCAAAGCTAGTTCATCGCGAAACCGGGCGGCTGCATACAAGTTTTTCGCTGACGGGAACCGCGACCGGACGCCTGAGTTCTTCCGATCCCAATTTGCAGAACATACCCATCCGGACGGAACTGGGGCGACAGATTCGTGCCGCGTTTGTGGCCGGCCCGGGAAACGTGTTGCTCGCGGCGGACTACTCGCAGATCGAACTGCGAGTGATGGCGCATTTTTCAAACGATCCGGTTCTGCTGGAGGCGTTTCGTAACGCCGAGGATATTCACGCGCGAACCGCGCAGGAAGTGTTTGGCGTGGGGCCGATGGGGCAAACCGCGGAACACAGGCGTGCGGCGAAGGTCATCAATTTCGGGATTATTTATGGCTTGTCGCCGTTTGGATTGGCGCAGAATTTGGGCATCCCTCAAAAAGAAGCGGCGCAGTTTATCAATGCTTATTTTGCGCGGTATCGCGGGGTCAAGGAGTATCTGGACAATTCCCTGGCGGTGACGCGAAAGACCGAGATGGCGAAGACCTTGTTTGGGCGCATCCGGCCGATTCCGGAGATCAATTCGCCGCAGGTGCAGCTTCGCAATTTCGCGGAGCGCACGGCGCTGAATTCACCGCTGCAGGGCACGGCGGCCGATTTGATCAAGTTGGCGATGATCTCGATTGACGCACGGCTGGCAAAGGAAAAGTTTGAAGCGAAGATGATTTTGCAGGTGCACGACGAGTTGCTCTTTGAGGCGCCGGAGAAGGAGACGCAGGCGTTGACGGAGTTAGTGCGGGACGAAATGGAGAATGTGCACAAGCTGGCGGTGCCCTTGGTGGTCGAGATTGGGGTGGGCGCGAATTGGAGGGATCTGGAGTAGGCGGCGGCCCGGGTCTTGGCCGCTCGCGGGATCAGTCTGGGCTTTTGGGGCGCACCCTTCGAGGCCTCAGGGTAAATCATCGCTGCGCCTATACAATGAGTGTGGGGCTATTTAGCCAAAAGGGCATTCCCACTTAGGTAACACTGCCCGCCGTCTTCAATAGTCGCAAGTTTTCCTCTGCTAGAGTACAAATACCCCAGAGTTCGGGCCTCTCATGAAACGTGCGCTCTCACTGCTGTCATTGGCGGCCGTAGTGACCCTTGCTGGGTGCAAGAGCGGCACGGCGGGGCAGGTCGTAGCTGTCGCGGTTACGCCTACCGGCGTGGACATCGTGGTAGCAACGAGCCAGCAGATGACCGCGACGGTAACCGGAACGTTTAACACTGCAGTCACCTGGAGCGTTGCGGGAGGCAGTGCGAATGGCACTATCTCGAGCACCGGACTGTATACCGCCCCAGCCACCGTGCCGGCGCCGGCGCAAGTGACGGTTACGGCCACTTCGCAGAAAGACACGACGAAATCCGGGTCAGCGACGCTGACGATAACGACGACGTCCGGGCCGTCCAACGTTACGGTGACGGTGTCTCCCGCGGCAGTGAGTCTGGCCAATTACGGCACGCAGCAATTCACGGCGAGCGTGAGCGGCACGGCAAATGTGGGCGTGACCTGGCAGGTGAACGGAGCGACCGGCGGAAGCCGAACCACGGGATTTATCTCGGCGTCGGGTTTTTATGTGGCGTCGGGGAATGTGCCCACGATTTCCAACGGCATGGGGGACGTGATCACAACGACCTTGACGGTGACGGCCGTATCCCAGGCAGATCTAACGGCATCGGGGTCATCGACGGTGACCATCGTGCCAGGGAATCAAAGCAAGCAGAGCGGTGCGATTGAACTCGGGACCTCGGGTGGGAACGGCAACGACTTCATCTCGAATCCGACGAACCACAGTATTACATGCTGCGCTGGAACACTGGGCTCATTGGTGACCCGTGGCGGAACTCAATTTATTTTGAGCAACAATCACGTGCTGGCGAAGAGCGACACGGCGACGCTCGGCGATCCCATCGTACAGCCGGGCTTGATCGACGCGCAATGCGATAAGATGCAGGCGACTACGGTTGCGACACTCACGGAGTTCGTGAATCTGGAGGGGGAAGACAAAACGCCTTCGTCGGCGAATATCGATGCGGCGATCGCGCAGGTGGTGTCGGGGCAAGTGGATCCGACCGGAAATATACTTTATCTGGGTGCGACGGCGGACTCCAACGGCGTGCCGTTGCCTGGGGCGCCAAATGCGGGGACGGGCTTGGTCGCAACGCTCAACATGCCAGTCGCGAAGAGTGGCAGATCGACGGGGCTGACGTGCTCGACGGTACTGTCGGTCAACGTCAACACCAGCGTGGAATACAACAAGAGTTGCGACGGAACCGGAGCTACATTCACGGTGGATTACAACAACCAGGTAGACGTTGCGGGCGGAGGATTCGGCGCCGAGGGCGATTCTGGTTCGTTGATCGTTTCGCAGGATACCGCCGATCCGGTGGCGCTGCTTTATGGGGGATCGGACACCGACACGGTGGCAAATCCGGTCGCACCGGTGCTGAATTTCTTCGCAAGCGGTGGCAACGCCGTAACTTTTGTTGGCGGAACGGCGCATCAGGTGGTTGGTTGCACTTTACCAACGGCACCCCAGGCTGCCTCGAAAACGGTCCAGCCTGCATCGCTGGCGGCCGAGGTTCTGCAGAAAGCAGTGGCGGCTCGCGACGCGCAGGCTCCCTCATTGCTGGCCTATCCAGAGGTGCAAGCTGTTGGCGTGGGCGCGAGCCTCGACAATCCCGTTGAGCCTGCGATCGTATTTTTTGTGACCAGAGGCCAGCCTCGCACGAATCTTCCGGCGCAGGTGGATGGCATTCGGACGCGGATCGTGGAGGGCGATTTGTTCGCGCGCCGGGGAGCGATTTCCGTCGCGGATACCTCGGTCAACGAGCAAGCCGCGGCGGTGCCGCAGCTGGTGTATTCGCTCGGCGCTGCGGAGATGCGACGTGCGAGCGTGGTTCGCTCGGCGCATGCGAAGGAATGGATGAGGCAGCCGGGAGTGCAGGGCGTTGGGATTACGTCGAGCGTCGATTCACCGGGCGAAGCAGCGTTGATGATCTTTGTGATTCGCGGCGTCGCGCATCCTCTGATTCCTCCGGCGATCGATGGGTTGCGAACGCGCGTGCGTGAATCGAGCCGGTTCCGCGCGGGATTTCGAGGATGGGAAGTCGGCCGGACATGCGCTGTGCCTGCGAAAAGGACCGCCTCCAGACCACATTAACGACTGCACCACACTGAATTCTCCCCGGCTATCTTTTGCCATCTTCCCGGGAGTAAAATTCGTTCACGATCTAAGCGTGGTGGTTTCCTCGGTCGTTTCGTCTATCAGGAGGTACGTATGAGGCGCTCTCTCCCTGTTGCGGGTGCGTTTCTGCTGGTTTGTTTCGGTGTGTCGGCCGTGCCCTGGAGTGCGGCGCAAGAAAGTTCAACTCCAGCCCAAGCGCCGGCGGACGACTACAAAATTACTCCGGAAGACATCTCGCGAAAGAATCCGGTGAAACCGACGCCGGAGGGGTTGGCGGAGGCGCGTCGCGTCTTCAAGTATGACTGCGCGATGTGCCACGGCGAGCATGGCGATGGTAAAGGTGAAGTCGTGGAATCGATGAAGCTGACCATGCACGAGTGGAAAGATCCCGCGGCCCTCGAAGGTAAAACAGACGGCGAGATTTTTTACATCATTACCAAAGGCAAAGGAAAAATGATGGGCGAAGGGGACCGGCAGCCGGAGAAACTGCGCTGGAACCTGGTGAATCTGGTGCGCTCGATGGCGGCCAAAGGCGGGCCGGCGAAATCGCCAGCGGCTGTGGCGAGTTCCCATCGATGAAGCATGGACTGGAGACGCGGCGCGTGTGCTAGGCTTTCCCGTCGGGCGATTTCGGAAAGGGAGACGCACATGGCGCACTCATCGCAGTTTCTGAAGTTGGTGCAGGATGCCAAGAAGAACGTGAAGGAGACAGATGTGGCGGATGTGAAACGCCGCAGCGACGCGGGAGAGAAATTTCTGCTCATCGATGTGCGCGAAGACAACGAGTGGGCGAAGGGGCATCTGCCCGGTGCGGTGCACCTCGGCAAAGGCATTATTGAGAGAGATATCGAACAGCGCGTGCCCGACACGAGCGCAAAACTGATTTTGTATTGCGGCGGCGGATTTCGCTCGGCGCTGGCCGCGGAAAACTTGCAGAAGATGGGCTACACCAACGTGGAATCGATGGACGGCGGCTGGAGGGGTTGGGTCGAAGCCGGGCTGCCTACAGCAAAGGAATGACGTCGGACCGTACGAATTGCATCCAGTCTGCCTCCATTGCCAAGTCGAACATAGTCGGATAGAGTTCGCGCAAGTTGGGAAAATGAGTCGCTGCCAGCGGACGACGAAAGCCTTCGCGTACGCATGATCTTCAATACTTGGGACTACTACCTTCTTTTTCTCTTACCCAGTGCCATGTTGTTCCGGGTTTTGAATACACGCTACCGCCCTTGGGTGGTTCTCGGAAGCGGCTGCCTCTTTTTTCTGTATTTCTCCTACACGCAGTTGGGTGGACTCATCGGCGCGGCTTGCCTGGGCATTTTCCTTTGGGAGTCTCTGGTCAGCCGATTCTACAAGCCTGGATCATGGTTTTGTGCTGTCGGGGTAGTCCAGACGATATTGTTTCTGGCGGTGTTCAAGTACCGGAATTTCCTGACGAGTCTGGTTTGGCCAGTTCCGGCAAGTAACCCCTTCTACTGGCATAACGCATTCCTGCCGCTCGGCATTTCGTTTTTTACGTTTGAATTCCTGCACTACGCGGTAGATCGCTACAAAGGCCGAACCGAAGAGGGCACGGTCGGCGAGTACATGGCCTTCATCTTGTTTTTCCCTACGATGGTGGCTGGGCCGATCAAGCGGTACCAGGATTTTCTTCCGAAACTTCGCGATATTTCGCTCGATTGGGTGCTGGATTGGCAGCGCGGAATCACGCGCATCCTCGCGGGGTTAGTAAAGAAGTTCGCGGTGGCGGATGTTCTCACCGCGTATACGAATCACCTGAACGTTGTCGATATCGCGCGTACGAACCGCGGCGTCCTCCCTTTGTGGATCTTGGCCTACGGGATCAAGATTTATGCGGACTTTTCGGCTTATTCGGACATCGCCATCGGATCGGCGCGTCTTTTTGGGATCAAAGTTCCAGAAAATTTCGCTTGGCCCTATTTGCAGACGAACATTTCCGACTTTTGGAGGCATTGGCACATTTCGCTCTCCACCTGGCTTGTGGACTACGTGTTCATTCCGCTGGGAGGGTCGCGCGTGAAGGTGGAACGTATTTACGCGAACCTGCTGGTAACGATGTTGGTGAGTGGAATCTGGCATGGCGCGGGAGTCAATTTTGTTGTGTGGGGCCTTCTGCACGGCATCATGCTGGCGGTGCATCGATGGTGGCGCAGGGTTCGCGGCGGCGCCGAGTCGACGCGAGCGGGCCGGCTTGCGTCGGGCTTGCTGACATTTGTCTGCGTGAATTTGGCGTGGACCTTCTTCTGTATGGATGTGAAAACAGCCTTATTTTTCTTGAAGCGCCTATTTGTGGGGTGAAACCGTGATGAGACTTGAGTGGATCAAACACTTGCTGGAATACCTCGGCGGAGCGCAGGACGAGCCACCAGCGGGATTCCCTGTCACTCTTTCTAACGTCTGGTTCTGGGGCCTGTGGTGGGGGCTCCTCGCGGGGCTCATCTTCATTTTTTCGGGGCAAAGCTCGAAATTCATCTACATCGATTTTTGAGACTGTCAGGAGCTTGATGTTTTTGTCGAAATACAGACTTCTCTCGATGCTGTGCGTGCTTGCGGTCGCTTTGGTCGCCATGAATGGTACCGTCGCGGTGCTTACTAGAAATTCGCTGCCACGCCGCGTGATGGCGCACGCGCGCCGAGCAAAGGACGCGAGTGTCATAGCGATCGGAAATTCGCTGATCGCGGCGGGTTTCGATGAGTTGGCATTCGATGCCGGCTTGGGCGTCGAAAAAGAGAGAGGCTCGGTAAATGTGGGGTTGGGAGCTTCGTCGCCCGTTGAACAGCTACTCCTATTTCGCTATGCAAGATCCCAAGGGATGCAGCCGCGAATCCTGGTGTATGGATTTTACGATCAACAACTGACCGAGCCTTTGAAATTTGCCACGCGTGATTTCATCGGGAATCGCGACATGCTCTATTACGTGGAACCCGAATATGGACTTCGCTTTTACCAGTTATCGTGGCGCGATCGCGCGGAGTTCGAATTGATGCGCCATTTTCCGATGATGGTAGACAGGAGCGCCATCTGGGCGAAGGTCGAATTGTTGCGTCGAAAACTTGCGCAGGCAGGAATGCCGGTGGAGCAGGTCAACCGTTTTGGAAGGGCCGGCGACTTCACGCTGTTGGAGTCGAGTGATACCGCCGAATTCGTTCGCAAGTGTGAAGCGGCAACCCAGGAAGACCTGGTCGCTGCCATCCGTGAATTGATAGGGCAAGCAACGGAGGCAGGGATCAAGGTCGTTTTTGTTGAAATGCCCATGCACCCGTCGCATTTGCAATTTTTCTACGATACGCCCGCGTGGGAGCAATATTGCACGCACCTCCGCGCTCTTTTGGAGGCACAACAAGTTACCTTTATCGACGCCAGCCGCTGGATGGTGGGTGAACAGATGTTTGCGGATCGTCTGCATCTTACGGAGGCGGCCGCAGCGCAATTCAGTGAGAGACTTGGAACATTTCTGAGACAGCCTCAGGCTGCGGCGCCGGGGCTGTAGTGGTGCTATGTTCCCGGTCAAGCTATGGTTAGGCCTGTCGAGACCGAAACGAAGAGGAGTACGTCATGGGATTTATTCTCGCTTTGGACCAAGGCACGACGAGTTCCCGCGCCCTTGTGTTCGATCATGAAGGCACCGTCCGCTCCGTAGGACAACGCGAATTCAAACAGATATTTCCCCAACCGGGGTGGGTCGAGCACGATCCGGAAGAGATCTGGAGTTCGCAAATCAGTGTTGCCGTGGAGGCCCTGAGCCGGATGGATGCGCGCCCGAGAGACATTGCCGCCATCGGCATCACCAATCAACGTGAAACCACCGTCGTTTGGAATCGGGAAACCGGCAAACCCGTCTACAACGCCATCGTGTGGCAGGACCGCCGCACCGCTGGTTTTTGCGATCAGCTCAAAGCGGCAGGGCACGAACCTCTGATTAAACAGCGCACTGGCCTGTTGATTGACTCTTATTTTGCCGGCACCAAGATTGCCTGGATCCTGGACAACGTGCCAGGCGCACGCGCACTCGCGGACGCAGGAAAGCTCGCGTTCGGCACCATAGATTCCTGGTTGGTGTGGAAGCTGACGAGCGGGCGCACTCATGTTACCGACGCGAGTAACGCTTCTCGAACTATGTTGCTCGATATCCACACAGGTTGTTGGGACGATGAACTCTTACGTCTCCTTCGCATTCCGCGTTCGTTGATGCCCGAAGTTCGCGCTTGTAGCGAGGTCTATGCGGAAGTGGCAACCACCCTGGGACTGGGCGGAATAAAGATCGCCGGCATGGCGGGTGACCAGCAATCATCCCTGTTTGGGCAGCAATGCACCACACCGGGGCTCACAAAAAATACTTATGGAACCGGATGTTTCATGTTGCAAAGCACCGGAAATCGGGCGGTTCCTTCTTCCAATCGCTTGCTGACGACCGTGGCCTGGAAACTGGGACAGAACATCGCCTACGCGCTGGAGGGTAGCGTCTTCATTGGCGGCGCCGTAGTGCAGTGGTTGCGCGATGGCTTGGGATTGATTCGCAGCTCGAGTGAGGTGGAATCGTTAGCGGCCTCAGTTCCCGACAATGGAGGAGTTTACCTGGTGCCTGCGTTTGTCGGCCTGGGCGCGCCCCATTGGGACCCATATGCTCGTGGCGCGATCCTCGGCCTGACTCGCGGTACAACAGCTGCCCACGTCGCCAGGGCTGCGGTCGAGAGCATTGCGTATCAGGTTGCGGATTTGGCTGACGCCATGCAATCCGACTCAGGCACTCCTCTCCCTGAGCTGCGGGTCGATGGCGGCGCAGCGAGTAATGATGCTCTCATGCAATTCCAGTCAGACATTCTTGGCATTCCGGTCGTGCGGCCAGAACAGACGGAGACTACCGCTCTCGGAGCAGCCTACCTCGCGGGGCTCGGCGTTGGATTTTGGGGGGACCTCAAGGAAATCGCTAGAATTCCCAGGCCCGAGCGGCGGTTTGTGCCCCAAATGAAGCGCTCTCAAGCGGAATCGTTGCGTCGGAGGTGGAACGAAGCATTGTCGCGCTCCAAGAGGTGGGAGGTCGGGGAACAGTCATGAACCGTCAGGAGATGCTGCATCGCGTCTTCGACCGTACCGAGCCTTGGGACATGATCATCATCGGAGGGGGCGCTACGGGCGTTGGCAGTGCCGTAGACGCCGCCTCGCGCGGGTACGAAGTCTTGCTTTTGGAGCAGAGCGACTTCGGCAAAGGCACATCCAGCCGCAGCACCAAGCTGGTTCATGGAGGAGTTCGTTATCTGGAGCAGGGAAACATTACGCTGGTCATGGAGGCGCTGCGCGAACGCGGCATTCTCCGTCAAAATGCTCCCCACCTGGTTAACGATCTCGCTTTCGTTGTGCCGCGATACGACTGGTGGGAAGCCCCCTTTTACGGTCTGGGACTGAAGATCTACGACTTGCTTGCTGGCGAGTATGGTTTTGGAAAGTCGCAACTCTTGTCGCTGGAAGAAACCGTCACGCGCCTGCCCACGATCAAAACTGACGGTTTGCGCGGTGGAGTGATGTACTACGACGGCCAGTTTGACGATTCTCGTCTTTTAATCAGCCTTGTACAAACGGCCGCAGAGCTCGGCGCCACTTTGTTGAACTATGCACAGGTAACTGGCCTGATCAAGGGGACGGCCGGGTTTATTGAAGGAGTGGAGGTCCAGGAACTCGAGACCAGTCAAAGACTCCAGGTTATGGCCAAGGTCGTGATCAATGCCACCGGCCCTTTCTGCGATAGTGTACGCCGCCTAGCTGACCCGCTGATCACGCCGATGATCGCGCCGAGCCAGGGAGTGCACCTTGTCTTCGACCGCTCATTTTTACCAAGCGATAGCGCGATCATGGTTCCTCACACTGCTGATGGTCGCGTGATGTTCGCCATTCCCTGGAATGGTCACACGCTTGTGGGTACCACCGATACTCCAATTGCCGCGACTTCCCTGGAACCTCTCCCGCTATCCGAAGAAATTGACTTTATCCTTGAGACTGCCAGCCAGTATCTTCACAAACCACCAACGCGCCATGACGTGTTGAGTGTCTTTGTGGGCATCCGTCCGCTGGTGAGTAGCGCAGGCGCCGGAAACACGGCGGTGATTTCGCGAGACCACGCCATTCGCATTGATGATTCAGGATTACTGAGTATCGCGGGCGGCAAATGGACCACCTATCGAAAGATGGCCGAGGATTGCATCAATCAGGCCGCTACGCTGGCACAGCTCGCCCAAACTCCCTCGGCCACTCTGCACCTCCACATTCACGGGTTCCACCAGCGTTCGGAAAAATTTGAGAATCTTGCCGTTTACGGGGCAAATAGCCTGGAAATCCAGAGTTTGATTCGAAAGGATCCAAGTCTGGGGGAACCCTTGCATTCGGCCCTGCCATACTGTGGCGCTGAGGTCGTTTGGGCGGCCCGTGTGGAAATGGCGCGTACCGTGGAGGACGTCCTCGCGCGCCGCACGCGAGCTCTCTTTCTAAACGCGCGCGCGGCCTTGGAAATGGCTCCCGAAGTAGCAGCTATTATGGCTCGGGAACTTCGTCAAGACGCTGAATGGCAAGCGCATCAGGTAAACGATTTCCAGAAGCTCGCGGAGAATTACATTCTTGCTTGACCGGCACGCTGGGCCCATGAATTTTACCTTGTCCGTGGAGCGGAGATAAGAGGATCCGCGTTCGGGCAAACCTGCAACTTTGGGAACATAGCTCCAATCTTCTTTTTACTACTCGCTCTCTTAAACGACCGCTCTGCGATTTTAAGAGCAGCAACAGTGTGGCTTCCGATTTCCGAGCCGAAAGTCATCCCACTTTATTGATCCTGCTTTTCGGGTTGGGAACCAGCGAAAATGGCTCGAACGAAAGAATATGAGAATCGCTACAAAGACAAGCGACTCCATGGAATATCATCTATTCTCAAACGGAAGAAAATTGGCTGGGGCGGAAGGATTCGAACCTTCACCGTCCTCATTAACAGTGAGGTGTCCTACCGATTGGACCACGCCCCAGCGGTGACGCGCTCCACTTCGCTAGACGTCGAGAGAAAAAAAATTACCCTGACCGCGCGAAGCGGATAGACTCCGCCGCGAGCGGTGCGGCGAAGGGTCTCTCTAAGATAACACGAGCCAAGTTTCAGACAAATGCCTGTGGGGAAAGATGTGCTGACGGCCCAAAAGTTGCACGGCTCTGATCCGGAAGAAAACTGGACCAAAATGGAACGATTGCGTGCATCTTCCGCCGATTTCAAATCCAGATTGGCGGCGACTGGCCAAAAGTTGTTTCCGGGAATTCAAAACTGTCGACCAATTCCCGTCTTTCAGCTCTCATGATCTTACAAAAAAGTAACGAAAAGAGGGGTGGACAGTTGCATTCCAGAAAGTTTTGTTGGAAACTCATCGCGTCAAAAATTGGACTCGGGCTCGCACATCCCGGATAGGATTTGGTCGCCTAGGTAACCGCTCCCTTCCGGAGCGCTCACCTCCAACGTGCCTACACAAACATGGCGCAGATTTTTCACCGCAGCACGAATTTCATCTCTCGTTTCAGTGTCTTTGCGTCAGTTTTTCTGGCGGGTTTGGCCCTGACGGGTGTTCTCTTGGCGGCGCGTTCTCCCTATTTGACGAATCAAAATGTAACGCGTGATCAGCCCATTCAGTTCAGTCATAAGCACCATGTGGGTGACGACGGTATTGATTGCCGATACTGCCATACAGGCGTCGAGTTTTCCGCGACGGCGGGCGTTCCACCGACCAAAACATGCATGAACTGTCATTCCGTGCTTTTTAACAGCGCGGGCTATCTGGAGCCGGTGCGAGAGAGTTATCGTACCGATCGGTCTATTCACTGGGTCCGTATACACCGCTTGGCCGACTACGTTTATTTCAATCACAGCATTCACGTGGCCAAGGGCGTGGGCTGTTCTACGTGCCACGGGCAAGTGAACCAGATGCCGCTGATGTTTCAGGCGTCGACGTTGGAGATGTCCTGGTGCCTGGACTGCCATCGCAATCCGGAGAACGTGCTGAGGCCGCACGATCAAGTTTTCAATATGGACTGGAAGGCGCCAGCCGATCAGGCTGAAATCGGCAAAAAGCTGGCGGCAGAATACAAAATTCGCACGGCGGCCGAGCTGACCAGCTGCTCGACGTGTCATCGCTAATGAAGAACGCTTTGGTAGCAAAGAATTGACGACGGACGGTATGCGCGAAGACGAACATAATTATTTTGCGATGCACCCGAGTGGCGGAGACTCTCATAGATCTCCGGACGAGGGTGCCCCCGAAGCGTTGACGCCGAGCGACCGACCGCTGGACCTGGCTGCGGTTCGCGCGCGCTTGCAATCGAAGAGTGGCAAGCAGTATTGGCGCACCCTGGACGAACTGGCCGACGATCCGCATTTTGAAGAACTGCTGCATCGCGAGTTTCCGCGGCAGGCTTCCGAGTGGGACGAAGCCGTTGACCGTCGCGATTTCCTGAAACTGATGGCGGCCTCGCTGGCTTTCGCCGGCCTGTCCGGGTGTAAGTCGAACGAGCAAGAGAACATCCTGCCCTATGTGAAGCAGCCAGATGGCATGGTGCTTGGCAAGCCACTGTTCTTTGCGACTGCGATGCCCTTCGGCGGCGATGCCATCGGATTGCTGGTCGAGAGCCACGAAGGCCGCCCCACCAAGATCGAAGGCAATCCCGATCATCCTTCCAGCCAGGGTGCTACAGACGCGATCGTGCAGGCCTCGGTGCTGAATCTCTACGATCCAGATCGCGCCCAAACTGTCACCTATGCCGGCGAGCTGCGTACTTGGTCTGCTTTCCTGGATAGCGCACAGGCCGATGTCGCAGCGCTCAAAACGACAAACGGCGCCGCCTTCCGCATATTGACCGGGACCATCACGTCGCCCGTCATCGGCGCGCAGCTGCAGGCGCTGCTGAAGCAGTATCCGCAAGCGAAATGGCATCAGTGGGAATCCGCGGTCAGCGATGGCGCACGCGAGGGCGGGAAAGTTGCCTTTGGTCGCTACATCAACACGGTCTACCGCCCTGAAAGAGCCGAAGTGATTTTGTCGCTCGACTCTGATTTTCTCGCCAGCGGGCCCGGACATATTCGCTACATGAAGGCGTTTTACAAGCGCCGCAAGCTCGAACAGGATCCGCAAGTCGAACAATTGAGCAGTGAGATGAATCGGCTGTACGTCGTGGAGCCGACGCCGTCGGTCACCGGGTCCAGCGCGGATCATCGCTTGCCGCTGCGTGCGTCGGAAATCGAGCAGTTTGCGCGCGCGCTGGCTGCGAAGCTGGGTCTCGGCGGAAGCGGCACGCTTTCGCCTGCTGCCCAAAAGTGGCTGGACGTCGTGGCGAAAGATCTCCAGGGACACCGTGGAAGTTCGCTGGTCATCGCTGGAGAGCAGCAGTCCGCGGAAGTGCATGCGCTGGCGCACGCCATTAATGCGGCGCTCAGCAATCCTGGAAACACGTTGTATTACACCGAGCCGGTCGAAGCCAATCCAGTCAATCAGTTGGAGTCGCTGCGTGAGCTTTGCGCGGACATGGAGGCGGGCAAGGTGGATACGCTGTTGATCCTTGGCGTCAATCCTGTCTACGACACGCCGCATGATTTTGATTTTGCGTCGAAATTGAAGAAGGTCCGAAACGCGGTCCAGCTAAGTCCGTACTTTGATGAGACCGCGCAACTTTGCCGCTGGCACGTGGCGGAATCGCACTACCTGGAAGCCTGGGGCGACGCCCGCGCCTTCGAAGGCACCGTCAGCGTGATTCAGCCGCTGATCGCGCCGCTCTACAACACGCGTTCCGCGCACGATGTGCTGGCCGCTTATAGCGACAAGCCGGGCGTCAACGCCTACGACGCGATCCGCGATCGCCTGAAGACTGCGGCCGACAACGCCGACTTCGAGAAATTTTGGCGCAAGACCCTGAACGACGGCGTGGTGGCCAACTCCGCGTTTTCGCCGATTGCTGTTAGCGCGAAGTTCAACCCAGGCAGCTTGCCTGCGGCGAAGCCCGCTCAACCGGAAGAACTCGAATTTATTTTTCGGCCGGATCCCTGCGTCTACGATGGGCGGTTTGCCAACAACGGCTGGCTACAGGAGTTGCCGAAACCGCTCACCAAATTGACCTGGGACAATGCCGCGATGATCAGCCCGAACACCGCGGAGAAGCTTGGTCTGACGCATCGTGTCGCGGCGCGCGGCGGCGAGCATGGCCAGATTCTTTCCAACGTGATCGACATCGCGCTCTCGAACAGCAAGGTGACCGCGGCCGCCTGGATTCTCCCTGGTCAGGCCGACGGTGTCATCGTTCTGCCACTGGGCTACGGCCGCACCCACGCGGGGTACACCGGCACGAATAAGGGGTTTAACGCCAGCGCAGTTCGTTCTTCCAGCGCGTTGTGGACCGCTCCAGGTGGGAAGATCACCAAGACCGGGGCCGAATATTCCATGGCGTGCACGCAATATCACTTCAACATGGAAGGCCGCAAGATTCTGAGTGCGGGAACTCTCGAGGAGTACAAGAAGAATCCGGGATTCGCGCACGAAGGCGATGAAACTCCGCCGAAAGAAGATTCACTTTACAAAGAGTTCGCCTACCCCGGCTATGCGTGGGGCATGGCCATCGACCTGAACAATTGCAACGGCTGCAACGCCTGCGTGGTCGCTTGCGTATCGGAAAACAATATTCCGGTCGTCGGCAAAGATCAGGTGATGCGTGGCCGTGAAATGCACTGGATCCGCATCGACCGCTACTACGAAGCGGAGACCAGCACGAATGATCCGAGCACGAACGAGAACGACGCTCTCGCGAATCCTCCCACTTTTTTCCAGCCGGTACCTTGCCAGCAGTGCGAAAACGCGCCGTGCGAGCAGGTTTGTCCTGTGGGCGCCACGGTACATAGCGCCGAAGGCTTGAACGACATGGTGTACAACCGCTGCGTCGGCACGCGCTATTGCTCGAACAACTGTCCCTACAAAGTGCGCCGATTCAACTTCCTGCGTTTCCAGGACTGGGAAACGCCTTCGCTCAAGCTCATCCGCAATCCGGAAGTGACAGTGCGCAGCCGTGGGGTAATGGAAAAGTGCACCTACTGCGTGCAGCGCATCAACAACGCGCGCATTGAGTCGGAGAAAGAAAATCGTCCGATTCGCGACGGCGAAATCGTGACTGCCTGCGAAGCCGCCTGCCCGTCCGACGCGATCGTTTTCGGCAATGCCAACGACCCGAATAGCCGCGTGGCTAAGTTAAAAGCACAGCAGCGTAATTACACGATTCTCGGCGAGTTGAACGCCCGCCCGCGTACGACGTACCTGTCGGCGGTGCGCAATCCCAATCCTGATCTGGAGAAGGCATGAGCGTCAGCGAGCCGCCTCTCGATTCGCCCGAAATTCGCCGACTCTCCCCGGTGCTCGCGCCGGGCCATACCTACGCGACGGTCACGGACAAAATCGCCGCCATCGTCCTGACGCGGCGCGTTTCTCTCGGTTGGCTCGCGGGATTTGGCATCGCGTTCACCCTGGTGATGGTGCTCAACCTTGCCGTCGGATGGCTGATCATCAAGGGCGTCGGGATCTGGGGCATCAATATCCCCATCGGGTGGGGCTTCGCGATTGTCAATTTCGTCTGGTGGATTGGTATCGGCCACGCCGGAACGCTGATCTCCGCGATTTTGTTCCTGCTGAATCAGAAATGGCGCACGTCGATCAACCGTTTCGCCGAGGCGATGACCTTGTTCGCGGTTGCTTGCGCGGGTTTGTTTCCCTTAATCCACACCGGCCGTCCGTGGATGGCGTATTACATGTTCCCGTATCCCAGCACGATGGGACTCTGGCCGCAGTTTCGCAGCCCCCTGATCTGGGACGTGTTCGCGGTTTCGACGTACGGCACCGTATCGGCCATGTTCTGGTTCGTCGGGCTGATACCGGACCTCGCGACGCTGCGCGATCACGCTATCGGCAAGCCGAAGCAGATCATTTACGGCATGTTGGCGATGGGCTGGCGAGGATCGGCGCGGCATTGGCATCGCTACCAGTCGGCCTATCTGCTTTTGGCAGGCCTGGCGACGCCGCTGGTGCTCTCGGTGCACACCGTTGTGAGCTTCGACTTCTCGGTCGCCATCGTTCCCGGTTGGCACACTACGATCTTCCCGCCCTACTTCGTCGCCGGCGCGATCTATTCCGGTTTTGCGATGGTCTTGACCATCGCCATCCCGCTGCGCGCCGCATACGACCTGGAAGACTTCATCACCATGCGTCATCTGGAGAACATGGCGATGGTAATGCTGGCCACCGGCCTGATCGTGGCCTACGGCTACTTCTTTGAATTCTTCTTGTCGCTCTACAGTGGCAACAAATTCGACGTTTTCCTGGTACAACAACGCCTTCACGGCCCGTACAATCACTTTTATTTTGCACTGATTCTTTGCAACATCCTGACACCGCAACTGCTGTGGTTCCAGAAAATCCGCACCAACGTGGCCATGCTCTTTATCATGTCGCTGATCATTAACCTCGGCATGTGGCTGGAAAGATTCGTGATCGTGGTGATCAGCCTCACGCGCGACTTCATGCCCTCGGCCTGGGGGAGGTACTCGGCCACGTTCTGGGACTATGCGACGTTCGCCGGCACTTTGGGTCTCTTCACCATGCTGCTCTTCCTGTTCGTCCGCGTGCTGCCCGCAATCTCCATTGCCGAGATGCGTGAGCTCGTCGCGGAAACGACTGAGGAACACAAATGATCGAGCATCGCTCACACACGTACGGCGTACTGGGTGAGTTCGTGACCGAGCATGAGCTCATTCATGCCGCGGAAAAGGCCCGCGAGGCTGGCTACCGCCGATATGAAGCCTACGCGCCCTTTCCCGTCGAAGGTCTCTCGGAGGCGATGGGCTTGAAGCGTAACAAAGTGCCGCTGATCACTCTGATTGGCGGATTGTGCGGCGGTCTGGGCGGCTTTTTCTTTCAATACTGGTGCAACGTCTATTCCTATCCGCTGAATATCGCAGGACGCCCCCTGAACAGTTGGCCGGCTTGGATTCCCGTCACATTTGAGCTAACGGTGCTGGGCGCCTCGCTTTCCGCGGTTTTCGGCATGCTCGCTTTGAATGGCCTGCCGCAGCCTCATCACCCGCTATTCAATGTCGAGCGCTTTTCGAAGCACGCCACCTCCGACCGCTTCTTCCTGTGCATCGAAGCGCGCGACAAAAAATTCGATCTGGCGGACGCGTCGCGATTTCTTCAAGGGTTGAATGCGCGGCATGTGACCGAGGTGGTCGATGATTAGCTCCGTGCGCGTCGCCCCACGCCAATCATTGGTGAAGGCGCTGTGCGGCGTGGCCTGCGCTTTGCTGCTCGCCGGGTGCAGCTTGAAGCAGGACATGGCGCTGCAGCCCAAGAATCGCCCGCTATCGCCATCAGATTTCTTTACCGATGGCCGCTCGGAACGGCCGCTGGTCGAAAACACCGTCGCTCGCGGCTCGGTCGAAACGGACGCTCTTTTTGTAGCCAAGGATTCCAACCGTTTCCCGCTTCCCGTCACGCAAGAATTGCTGGAACGCGGGGAAGGCCGCTACAAAATCTTCTGCACGCCGTGTCACGGGTTGCAAGGAGACGGCAACGGCTTGGTCTCGATGCGCGGCATGAAGCATCCACCGACGTTCCACGAGAACCAGTTACGCCAGACGCCCAACGGCTACTTCTACGACGTCATCACCAACGGCTTCGGCGCTATGTACGGCTACTCGGCGCAAATCCCGCCGCGCGACCGCTGGGCCATTGTCGCTTACGTGCGCGCTCTGCAACTCAGCCGCAACGCCAAAGTCGCGGAACTCCCCGCCGATGTCCGTGAAAAAGTAATGCATCCGCCCGCAGAGAAGGCGGAGTCCGCCGATGAAGAAAAGCCAAGAGGAGCAACGGAATGATCGCGCAGGATTATAAGGCGCCGGAAAGCGTCGGCCACCTGCAACAGCGCGCGCTCATTGCCGGTGTGATCGGCGTAGTCCTCTGCGTCATCGGCTACGTGAAGTCGCCAGAGAGCCTGCTGCATTCGTACCTGCTGGCGTTCATGTTCATTTTAGGGTTGTCGCTAGGCTCGCTCGGTTTGCTGATGATGCAGCATCTGACCGGCGGCATGTGGGGAATCGTGATTCGCCGGCCGCTGGAGTCCGCCACGCGTGCCTTGCCGCTGGTATTTATTCTGTTCGCGCCGATCTTTTTCGGATTCCGCTACCTCTACGGCGCCTGGCTCAATGCGCCAGCAACCGGTGAGGGCAGACTCTCGGACTTTCAACAGCACTACCTGACGGCCAGCTGGTTCCATATTCGTGCGCTGATTTACTTCGCCGTTTGGCTGCTGCTGATGTGGGTATTTAACAGCTGGTCGCGCAAGCAGGACATCGATCGCGAAGACCGCGCGCTGCGTCGCCGCCTGAAAATGCTGGCCGGACCCGGCATCATTCTTTACGTTTTCGCCATGTCGTTCGCGGCCATCGATTGGGTGATGTCGCTGTCGCCACACTGGGCCTCCACGATTTACGGGTTCTTGTACGTCGCCGGCCAGTTGATTTCGTCGATGTCCCTGATGATCTGCGTGGTCGTACTGCTGTCCCGCGCGCCGGTATTTCAAGGAGTTCTGAAACCCCGTTACCTGCACGACCTCGGGAAACTCCTGCTGGCCTTCGTGATGTTGTGGGCGTACTTCAGCTTCTCGCAGCTGTTGATTATCTGGTCCGGCAACTCGCCGGAGGAGATCAGTTTTTACCGCTCGCGTCTGTACGGCGAATGGGGCTATGTCTCGGTCATCATTTTGATCTTTCACTTTTTCGTTCCATTTTTCCTTTTGCTTTCGCGCGACTTGAAGCGCAATCCATCGCTGCTACCGAAAGTCGCGATGTGGCTCATTTTTATGCGTTTCGTCGACATCTACTGGCTGACGCGTCCGGAGTTCACTCCGAGCGCGATACCCAGCTTGTGGGATTTGGCTGCCGGGCTGGGGCTGATCGGTTTGTGGTTCTTCGTCTTCGCGTGGCAACTGCAGAGGATGCCGCTTCTTCCACTGGGTGATCCTAAGCTGGAGGAGGTCCTGGACCCCCATGAGCACTGAGATGCACAACACGGCTCACGGCGCGGATGCGGGTTCCGAGCCTCGGCATGCGGACGTGTCCTTTGAAAAGGCCGACGTCCAGGTCTCGACGATCTACTGGTATCTCGGAGCGCTGGCGATCGCAGTCATCTTGTCTTACGTCGTTTGCATTTTCGTCCTTCGGCTGACTACCAAAATCGCCGTCGATTACGATACGCCGCCACCCATGGTGCGTCAGGAAATGGGCAGTGCGTATGACGCGTTGCCGCCAGAGCCTCGCTTGCAAGGGGTTCCTGGGCACGAGATTGATCCGCAGACGGATTTGCGTCATAAGATCGAGGCGGACACCGCGTCAAATGAGAAGTATGGCTGGGTCGATCAGAGCACCGGTATCGCGCAGATTCCGGTGCACGAGGCGATGAAGATTATCGCGGAGAAAGGGTTGCCGGCTGTTCAGCCGGCGGAAAAGAAGTAGATGAAACTGTCTCACTACATCCTATCCGTCGCCAGCCTGCTGGCGCTCACCGTTACTGTGAGCGCGCAGACCATACCGGATAATGTCGGCACGTCATCCGCTGGCCTGCCGGCGGCTTTGCGGAATGTAGGGTTCGAGCCGCCCCTTAACGGGCAGATTCCTCCAAATCTGGCCTTTCGCGACGAGCTCGGGCGCGACGTCCACCTCGGCGACTATTTTGGCCACAAGCCGGTGCTTCTCGCTCTGGTCTATTACGGCTGCCCAATGCTTTGTAATCAGGTGGAGCAGGGCGTCGTCGGTTCGCTAAAGATGCTTTCCTTCAACGCCGGGGGCGATTTCGAAGTTGTGTTCGTGAGTTTCGATCCGCGCGAGACGCCAGACATGGCCGCTCAGAAAAAAGTTTCGGCCCTGTCGCACTACGGCCGCCCCGACACCGCCTCAGGCTGGCACTTTCTTACCGGTGCGAAGCCGTCGATCGACGCACTGACCGAGGCCGCAAATTTCCGCTACTCTTTCAATGATAAGAGCGGGATCTTCGCCCACGCCAGCGGAATCATGTTGCTGACTCCCGACGGGCGCATCTCGCGTTATTTCTACGGCGTGGAGTATCCGTCGCGCGACGTGCGCCTTGGTCTCGTGGATGCTTCCGCAGGCAAAATCGGCAATCCCATAGACCATTTGCTGCTTTACTGTTTCCAATATGACCCGTCGACCGCGCGCTACAGCGCCACCATTCTCCGGATCATTCGTCTCGGCGGAGTTTTGACGATCTTTACGATCGTGGCGGGTATCTTGATTTTCCGGCGACGTGATACGCACGCGCCCGGCTCGACATCGCGTCCACCGTTCCACGGTCGCAGCGAGCAAGGAGCACACTAGAACCGTGCAGTCGCAAATGCCATTGTATCCGGAGCAGGCGTCCAACTTCGCGCCCAGCGTCGACGCTCTGATGGTGTACATCACCGCGGTGTGCTTGTTTTTCGCGGTGGCCATCACCGCGGCGGTGATCTACTTCTTCTTTAAGTACCGTCGCAAAAGCGCGAGTGAAATCGGTGTTCCCATTCACGGCGACATGCGGCTGGAAGTCACCTGGCTGGTCGTCCCCGCGTTGCTGGCCTTGACGATGTTCGCGGGCGGCGCTGTCGTCTACGTCGATTTCCGGCGTTCACCCATGGATACGCTGGATATCTACGTCATCGGCAAACAATGGATGTGGAAGGCGCAGCAGCCGACGGGCCTGAAGGAAATCAACGAGCTGCACGTGCCCGTCGGGCGCAACGTCAAGCTGATCATGGCCAGCGAAGACGTGATTCACAATTTTTCGGTCCCGGACTTTCGCGTCAAAATGGACGTTATGCCCGGGCATTACAACACCATGTGGTTCCGTCCCACCAAGCCGGGAAGGTATCATTTCTTCTGCTCGCAGTATTGCGGGACCAATCATGCCCTCATGGGTGGATGGGTGACCGTTATGAAGGTAGCGGACTACCAGGCGTGGCTCTCCGGCTCTTCCAGCGCCGACATGAATCCCCTCGTCGCCGGCGAGAAGTTGTTCGCCGAGAAGGCCTGCAATACGTGTCACCTCCCTGACGGCAAGGGCCGTGCGCCTTCACTGAACGGCTTGTACGAGGGCAGAGTTCCTCTGGCGGACGGCTCGACGATTACCGCGGACGACGCTTATATCCGGGAATCCATTCTTGCCCCGGCCGCTAAAGTCGTCGCCGGGTATCAGCCGGTGATGCCCTCATTCCAGGGCCAACTGACCGAGGAGCAGATTCTGGCGCTCACGGCCTACATCAAGTCATTGCAGTCGCAGCCGGTACCCGCGTCGGGCGCCGGAGTTGCGCCGGCAGGGAAGAAATAGCTATGAGCTCGACACCATCGACAACGCCCGCCAATCAACTGCCTCGCGAACACTATCTCAATGCCACGTACGGAATTCGCTCGTGGTTACTGACCACTGATCACAAACGCATCGCGCTGCTCTACCTTGCATCGGTGACCTTCTTCTTTTTCATCGGCGGCGCGTTTGCCACCATGATCCGGATTCACCTGCTGACCCCGAACGGCTATCTGGTTACGCCGGAAACCTACAACAAGCTGTTCACGATGCACGGCGTGGCGATGATCTTTTTCTTCCTGATCCCGTCGATTCCCGCAGTCCTAGGAAATTTCCTGATACCCCTCATGATCGGGGCCAAGGATCTCGCCTTCCCCAAGATTAATCTTTTGAGCTGGTATATCTACCTAGTTGGCGGCAGCTTCGTTCTCTATTCGTTCTCCACCGGCGGCTTGGACACCGGCTGGACCTTCTACACGCCGCTCAGCAGCGTCTATTCCAATTCGGCCGTAACTCCGGCGGTGATCGGAGTTTTCATCAACGGCTTCTCGTCCATCCTGACGGGCCTGAATTTCATCGTCACCATTCACACTATGCGCGCGCCGGGGATGACCTGGTTCCGCTTGCCGCTTTTCGTTTGGGCGCATTATGCGACCAGCATTATCTTCATTCTCGGGACCCCGGTAATTGCGATTACCCTGCTGCTCGCCGGCCTCGAGCGCATGTTTCACCTCGGCTTCTTTAACCCGGTGCTCGGCGGAGACCCCATCCTTTTCCAGCACCTGTTCTGGTTCTATTCTCACCCGGCCGTGTACATCATGATTTTGCCGGCCATGGGCGTGATCAGCGAAATCATTCCTACGTTCGCGCGCAAACCCATTTTTGGCTACACCTTTATCGCTGGGTCGAGTATCGCCATTGCCGTGATCGGCTTCTTCGTTTGGGCCCACCACATGTTTTTGACCGGACAGTCGGCGTACGCTGCGCTGACTTTCTCGCTGCTCAGCTATCTGGTCGCGATTCCTTCGGCAGTCAAGGTATTCAACTGGACCTCGACGCTCTTCAAAGGATCGATCTCCTACGACACGCCGATGCTCTACGCTCTCGGCTTCATCGGGCTATTCCTGGTGGGCGGCCTTACCGGCCTGTTCTTGGCTTGTCTTGGCCTAGACATCCATATCCACGACACCTACTTCGTGGTGGCCCACTTTCACTACATCATGGTTGGCGGTGCGGTAATGGGTTATGTCGGTGGCCTGCACTTCTGGTGGCCGAAGATCACTGGCAGGCTTTACCCTGAATTCCTGGCGCGTATCGCAGCGGTGACGCTGTTCATCGGTTTCAACCTGACGTTCTTCCCGCAATTCATTTTGGGCTACCTCGGCATGCCGCGCCGCTATCATAGCTATCCGCCGGAATTTCAGGCGTTCAACGTGATGTCCACGGCGGGAGCCTCCATCCTTGCGCTGGGCTATTTGCTGCCGATGATTTATTTGGTCTGGTCCATGCGCTACGGCCAGGTCGCCGGCCGGAATCCATGGCCCGCGACGGGTCTCGAGTGGCAGACCGATTCCCCTCCGCTCACCGAAAACTTTGACGTGACGCCAGAGGTCACCTGGGAAGCGTACGATTTTGAAAACCGGCCTGATCTGGGCCTCGATGTAAAAGGTGCGCCGATGCTTGTGCCGGCTCACGGGGACGACTAATCAGTTGCTAGACACGCGACCCCATTTGGGGGTCGCAAGAGGAGCGCCGAGTGCATCGCACCGGAGAATTGTACGGCCAGTTTGAGACGATGGAGCAGCAGCGCGAAAGCGCTTCGTTTGGCATGTGGGTATTTCTGTCCACCGAAGTTTTGTTCTTCGGCGGCATGTTCATGACTTACACGCTCAATCGGTCCAGATATCCCGACGTATTCGGAGAAGCCAGCCGCTCCATTAACCTCACCCTGGGCGCCGTCAATACCGTGGTCCTCATCGCCAGCAGTTTGACGATGGCCATGTCGGTATGGGCTTCGCAGGTCGGCAAGAAACAGCTCCTGACGATCCTCCTCATTGCGACGCTGATTCTCGGCAGCGTGTTCCTGGGCATCAAGGGTATCGAATATCACGAAAAGTTCGTCGAGCATCACGTACCCGGCTTGAATTTCAGTTTTGAGCCGGGGGCCTCGGTCGCCACCAACGCCCACGCGCAACTGTTCTTCTCGCTGTACTTTGCCATGACCGGGCTTCACGCCCTGCACATGATAGTCGGCGCCGGGTTGCTGATTTGGCTGATCCGGCAATCGATGCGCGGACGGTTCACACCCGAGTACAGCACGCCAGTCGACCTCATCGGCTTATACTGGCACTTTGTCGATATCGTTTGGATTTTCCTTTTCCCGCTGTTGTATTTGATTGACCGGCACTAGCAGGAAGTTTATGTAGGCGCCGGGCTTAAGACCGGCGACCGCGATGCACCGCAGAGAGGGCAAGGCTCGTGTCTGAACACAACATCGTCTCGCCGAAAATCTACATCACCATTTTTGCCGCGCTTATGGTCTGCACCTTTCTTACGGTCGAAGCAGCCAAGGTCGACCTGAACCACTATTTCCCGGGACTCAATATTATCGTCGCCCTGGTTATCGCCACCTTCAAGGCCTCTCTTGTAGTTCTCTTTTTCATGCACGGCAAATACAGCCCGAAGCGGACACAACTTGTTATCATCTGTTCGGTGTTCTGGCTCGCCATCATGCTGTTCATGACCATGAGCGACTACATCTCTCGCCCCTGGTCGTAAGTACAGGTCCGTGAAATCTCCGGAGCGGCAACGCAGAATCTCCCGTTTCGCGATTTATTTCGTTTAACCTCAGCAAGATGCGGCGCCAGACAGACACACCTTCGCCGGTTCGGGTGTGTCTTGGGGTATTTGGGAGGTCGGCGAAAGTGTGGGAAAAAATTCAAAAGGGGGACAAGCGAACCGGCCCAGCCCTCAATCCCCTAAAGGGATCCTCGGCTCGCGCCCCCCGGCCTGCCAAGATGCAAGCCATAAGCCATTTCTAACGTTCCTATTTTCAGCGCACTCCCTTTCTCATTCCGCGTAAAAATGCGGTACTCCCCTGAAAAATTACCCGTCATCAGAACACTCTACAGGGATCCCTGTAACCCTGTGGAAAAACTTCACGTTTATCACTCCTCCCTTTCGTGTCGTTTTCCAAAACGGGAATTCGGCGGGCGGAATCACAAGTTTTTTGACCACGAGTTGACCCCGATGAATCCCGCTGCTATTGTTAAAAGTTATTCTGGCCTCAGTGTACCCACTGTGCGCCAGTGCTCCTGTGGAGGGAGCGCCGTGGGATCATGGGCCTGACCAAACTCGTTGTACGGGGTGCGCGCCAGCACAATCTCAAGAATATCAACGTCGAGATTCCCCGCAACACACTTACCGTCATCACTGGGTTGTCCGGCTCCGGCAAATCCTCGCTCGCGTTTGACACTATTTATGCGGAGGGCCAGCGCCGCTACGTAGAGTCACTTTCGGCGTACGCACGTCAGTTTCTCGATCAGATGGAACGCCCTGAAGTCGATGTGATCGAAGGACTTTCGCCGTCGATCGCCATTGAGCAGAAGACCACTACGCGTTCCCCGCGCTCCACCGTTGGTACCATCACGGAAATCTACGACTACCTGCGTGTAATTTACAGCTCGATCGGGATTCCGCATTGTCCCAACTGCGGCAAGCCCATCGCCCGCCAGTCCAGCGAGCAAATTGTGCAATCCATCCTGAACGGGGACCTGGCCAAGACCGACGATCGCATTATGATCCTCGCGCCGATTGTGCGTGGCCGTAAAGGCGCGTATCGCAAGGAGTTGGAGAAGCTTGCGCAAGACGGGTACCTCCGTGCGCGCATCAATGGCGAACTCGTCCAGCTCGACGAAACGCCGGACCTCGACAAGCGCAAGAATCACACCATCGAAGTTGTTGTGGACCGCTTGCTGGTCAAGCCAGGCATCGCCGCGCGGCTCGAGCAATCCATTGCGACGGCGTTGAAGCTGGCCGCCGGGCTGGTCACCGTCTCCATCGTGGGCGGCCAGGATCACGTATTCTCTGAAAAGCTGGCCTGTCCGGATTGCGGCATCTCCGTTCCCCAATTGGAACCCCGATCGTTCAGCTTCAATTCTCCCTACGGCGCGTGCCCCGCGTGCAATGGCCTCGGCTCGAAATACGATTTCGATCCCGCACGCGTGATCGTCGACTGGACGCGGCCTCTTTTCGATGGCGGCCTGGGTCCCGGCTCCAGCTCCGCGATGCTAAAGCGCACTCTAGAGCTGGCCGCCTACGCGCATGGTTTCTCGCTCGACACGCCGTTCGAGAAATTTCCCCAGCGCATCCAGAATCTGGTGCTGTACGGCTATCCTCCGTCGAATGAACGATCGCCGCGAGGCGCGGGCGCCACCGCATCGGCAGAAAAGAAGGCCCGCGCAGAAAAAGGCTTCCGTTTCTCCGGCATCCTCAAATTCCTGGATCGCAATTTTCAGGAGTCCAATTCCGATTCGTACCGCGAGTGGATGACGCAATACATGTCGGCGACGCTTTGCAGCGTCTGCCACGGCAAGCGTTTGCGTCCCGAATCGCTGGCCGTCAAGCTCGCCGGATATTCCATTGCGGACTTTACCGCGCTGTCTCTCTCCGCCGCCCGCCCCGCTGTCGATAAAATTCTCGCGCAGCTCGCACAGCGCCAGCGCGATGTTGCCGGCCGCCCGCTGGAAGAAGTCGGGGAGCGCCTCGATTTTCTGCTCGCTGTTGGGCTCAACTACCTCAGTCTTGACCGCTCTGCAGCCACTCTCTCCGGCGGCGAAGCGCAGCGCATCCGCCTGGCCACGCAGATCGGTTCGCGCCTTCGCGGCGTCCTCTACGTTCTCGACGAGCCCTCGATCGGCTTGCACGCGCGTGACAACGATCGGCTTCTCGGCTCGCTCGAACAGCTTCGCAACTTAGGCAACACCGTGCTGGTCGTCGAGCACGACGAAGACACCATCCGCCGTGCCGATTTCGTAGTCGACCTGGGCCCCGGTGCAGGTGATGCCGGCGGATATCTCGTCGCTCAAGGCAAACCCGACCAAATCGCAGCCACTCCGGAATCATTGACAGGTCGCTACCTCAGCGGTGCGGCCCGAATTCCCATTCCGGAACATCGGCGCAGCCCTAACGGCAAAGCCATCCAGATCGTCGGCGCACATGCCAACAACCTCAAGGATGTAGACGTCACGCTGCCCCTCGGCCTATTAACGGTCGTTACCGGCGTTTCCGGCTCCGGCAAGTCCACGCTGGTGAATGACATCCTGTATCGAGCCTTGGCGCAGAAACTGTATCGTTCCATGGACCCACCCGGCGCCCACCGCGAAATCCTCGGCGCAGAGCACATCGACAAAGTCATCGAGATCGACCAAGCGCCCATCGGCCGAACGCCGCGCTCAAACCCAGCCACCTACACCGGCGTCTTTGCGCCGATCCGCGAGCTCTTCGCCATGCTCCCGGAATCGCGCGAACGCGGTTATCGGCCCGGCCGATTCAGCTTCAACGTAAAGGGCGGCCGCTGCGAAGCGTGCCAGGGCGACGGCCTGCGCCGTATCGAAATGAATTTTCTGCCGGACGTCTACGTGATGTGCGAAGTCTGCCGTGGGCGCCGCTACAATTCCGAGACGCTCGCCGTCCGCTTCAAGGGGCATTCCATCTCGGATATCCTCAATC
This sequence comes from uncultured Acidobacteriota bacterium, assembly GCA_963832615.1. Lineage (GTDB taxonomy): Bacteria > Acidobacteriota > Terriglobia > Acidiferrales > UBA7541 > Acidiferrum. Next base: position 151,640 of record CAWHVA010000025.1, on the reverse strand, counting down.
TCCCCGCCAGCGACGCGCTCAAGCTCCTGGAAAACATTCCCCAGATTCAGCAAAAGCTGGCCACGGTGGTGGAAGTGGGTCTCGGCTATGTCCAGCTGGGTCAGTCTGCTACGACGCTTTCCGGCGGCGAAGCGCAACGCATCAAGCTCGCCCGCGAACTGTCGAAGCGTCAGACCGGCCGCACACTCTACATCCTCGACGAGCCCACGACCGGGCTGCACTTCGACGACGTCCGCAAACTTCTCGACGTGCTCCAACGCCTGGTTTCTCTTGGCAATACCGTGCTGATCATCGAGCACCACCTCGATGTCATCAAGCAAGCCGACTGGATCATCGATCTCGGCCCGGAAGGCGGCGAAGGCGGAGGCCGCATCGTGGCGCAAGGCCCACCGGAACTCGTCGTCCGCACGAAAAAGTCCTACACCGGACAAGCCTTAGCCCGGGTCCTACCCACAAACGGTCACGTCGGCGGAACTGGCCATCTAACCAATGGAAAGTAGCTTTCGTTCGTAGTGTTCGGCTTGCGCTTGCACCCGCAACGGGTTCCCCGTAGAGTGAATTTTCGTCCATGAGCATCTACTCCATCCAGCCTCTGGCTCTAGGCGCCGTGCGCACCTATCCGCTGGCCTCGCGCAAGAGCAAAGTCAGCGTTCGCGACTTCGCCAAGCCACCGGCCGCCAACACCTCGCTTGCAAAGTTCCTGGATTCGCTGCCCGATATTCTCGCCGCCAGCGATCTGCGGCATCTCTGGCCGCTATTCATCTCGCTCGCCGGAACGAAAAGCGATCCTTTGGGGGATCGGCGGCCACGTCATCAAGGTTGGCCTGGGCCCGGTGTTGATCGACCTCATGCGGCGCGGGTTCGTCTCCGGCATCGCCATGAATGGCGCGGCGCTGATCCACGACTTTGAGATCGCACTTGCCGGCAACACCTCGGAAGACGTAGAGGCCGCGATCGGTGACGGGCGCTTTGGCATGGCCGAGGAAACCGGCGAATACGTCAATGAAATTTCCAAGCTCGCCGCGCGCATCCGTATCGGTTATGGCGAAGCGGCAGGCCAATTCCTGCGCAGCGGGGTCATCGACGCGCCCGTACGCGGAATCCAGTGTTCTGGCGGCCGCTTACAAACATCGCATTCCCGTCACCATCCATCTGGCGATCGGCACGGATATCCCGCACATGCATCCTGCCGCCGATGGAGCCTCGCTGGGGATCGCCACGTACTATGATTTTCGCTTGTTCAGCGCGCTGGTGAAAGAAATGCACCCCGGCGGCGTATATCTGAATTGGGGCTCCGCGGTGTTTCTTCCCGAGGTTTTCCTGAAGGCCGTTTCGATCGTTCGCAATCTCGGCATTCCGCTGCGGCCGATCACTACCGCCAATTTCGATTTTGTGCAGCACTACCGGCCGCTGCAGAATGTCGTGAAGCGACCGACCGCATCGGCGCCGGGTTCGCGCGGCGTCGAATCTCACGGCTACGCCATCACCGGTCACCACGAAATTATGTTGCCACTGGTGGCAGCGGCGCTGGCATCCAATTGGCCTAAGGCTTCCGCGCGGAGCAAGCCGCGCGGCAAGAAACGATGACCATTTTCGACGATACACCGCCGGTTCTCCGCCGTTGGAGTCCTTCGCGAATTCCCTTGAAGAACCACGTTCCGGCGCACCAGTCTCACCTCCGCTCGACGGCGATCCGATCTCCTATGCAGCAGGCTCCCGCAGGACCTTACAATGCCAACCCTGCATTGCCGGAGGATCTGCGCATTTCCTGGTCCTGGCCGCATCTCATCCTCTTCTTGTTCTTCGCGGGCGCGAGCTTCGTGGTGGTCCAGACCGCGCTGTTCTTCTACTACGGTCCCCGTCATCCTCTTCCCAAAGAAGAGCTGGAGCGCTACCTGCTGAACAAACCGCAGTTCATCTTCGGAACGAATCTTCTGTGGTACGCAGCCGTCTTTTTCTTTCTTTACATCACGCTGAGCGTGCTTCGTGATTCGCCGTTCTGGAGTTCTCTGGGATGGAAGAAGCTCAAATCCAGCCCTTCGCGAACTGGGGAGGACCGTGGGCTTACTTCTTCGGTGGCTGCGCCTTGGCCATTTTCGTTGGGCTCGCAAGTTCCAAGGTCCATACCAACGAAAACATGCCTATCCAGGAGCTTTTCAAAAACCGCGAGAACGCCGTTCTTTTGATGTGCATGGCCGTACTCGTCGCTCCGCTGGTCGAGGAGACGGTTTTTCGTGGCTATCTTTATCCACTCTTGCGCGCTTCACTTATAACGTCACGCGTCACTTTGGCATGGAGCCAGCCCATTCGGTCCACGTCGGCATCAGGATCAGCATTTTGCTGACTGGCGTGTTGTTTGGGTTGATGCACGGCGCGCAGTTGGGATGGAGCTGGGCAATCGTCACGCTACTCATCGTCGTCGGCATTGTGTTCACGTCCGTGCGGGCCCGCACCGGTACCGTCTTCGCCAGCTTTCTGCTGCATCTTGGCTATAACTCGATGATTGCCGTAACGACCATTATCGGCACCCATGGCTTTACGCGCATTCCCACGGCCCGTGAGCATTCGTCTTCCGGCGCCACCTTCGCTACAATAAAAGGGTTGTCCGGGACATCGCGAACACTATGTACGTTGCCCAACCCATCGAATGGACGGACCTCGGCGTGGTTATGCTCGACCAACGCCGCCTGCCCTCCGAGGAAATTCACCACACCTACACGGACTATCGCGAAGTCGCCAAAGCAATCCGCGCGATGGTGATTCGCGGCGCCCCGGCGATTGGTGTGGCCGCGGCCATGGGTGCGGCACTCGGGGTACTTCATTCTTCAGCCAATTCGGTGCACGAACTCCGGCCGGAATTTGCGGAAATCTGCGACCTTCTAGCCGAAACGCGGCCTACCGCTGTCGATCTCTTCTGGGCGCTCGATCGCATGAAAGCGCGATTCGTCGAGTTGACCGCTGGAACTTCCGATCTCGAAAAAATAAAGCAGGGTATGGTTGCGGAAGCACAGCTGGTTCATCTCGAAAAGAAAGCCACCGACGAGGCCATCGGCCGCTATGGCGCCGAGCTTATGCCCCGCGATGGCCGGGTGATGACCCAATGCAACGCCGGCGCGTTAGCCACCGGCGGTATCGGCACCGCGCTGGGCGTGATTCGCGTCGCGATCGAGCAAGGACAGAAGCTCCACATCCTCGTGCCCGAGACTCGCCCCTATCTTCAAGGCGCGCGCCTCACCGCCTGGGAGCTTCATCGCGGCGGTATACCGCTTACGCTCATCACCGACAATATGGTCGGCCACTTCCTGAAGACCGGGAACGTAGGCGCGGTCGTCACCGGTGCCGACCGCATCGCCGCCAACGGCGACTCCGCCAACAAGATCGGCACCTATCAAATCGCGGTGCTCGCAAAGAAAACAACGTCCCGTTTTACATCGCCGCGCCGGTCTCCACGTTCGATCTTTCGATCCCCGACGGCGACCACATCCCCATCGAACAGCGCGCCGCCTCGGAAGTGACCCACATGCAGGGCGTAAGCATCGCCCCGGATGTTCACGCCGCGCATCCTGCCTTCGACGTCACCCCCGCCCGATACATCGCCGCGATTTTTACAGAACGAGGTATCGCCCGCGCGCCGTACACAGAATCCCTGCGAGCCTTAGCCAACGCGGATCATGTCGCTGCAGCGCCGGCCGCAGGCCGCTGATCGTCTCTATGATTCGTATGCTGCGCGATTCAACGATCAATGCGCTACGTGCGGCCGTGCTTCTTGTGCTGCTTCTGGGCACCGCGCGAGCACAATCGCAGGCCGACAGACCGGCGCCTATTCGTCTTCATCCCGCGAATCCGCACTACTTTCTGTTCCGTGGCAAAGCCACGCGTTGATTACCAGCGGCGAGCACTATGGCGCGGTGCTTAATCCGGACTTCGATTATCACCGTTATCTTGTTGCTCTGGAGGCGGGTGGGCTGAATTACACCCGTCTTTTCGGTGGCTCTTATGTGGAAGTGCCTGCGAAATCTTTCGGAATTTTGCGGAACGATCTGGCGCCGGGGCCCGGGCGGTACCTCGCTCCCTGGGCGCGAAGCGGTGTGCCTGGATATGCAGGGGGGGAAATAAGTTCGATCTGGACCGGTGGGATCCCGCGTTCTTTGCGAGGTATCGTGATTTTTTGTCGGAAGCGGCGAAGCGCGGAATCGTGGTTGAAATAACCCTGTTCTCTTCCCATTACGATGAGAATCAGTGGCGCCTATCCGTACTGAATCCGGCGAACAATATCAATGGCACAAATGCGATCGACTGGAAGAAGTTGCACACGCTGGACAACGGCAACATTCTGGCCTACCAAGAGCGCTACGCGCGGAAACTTGTGCGCGAGGCAAACGAATTTGACAACGTCATTTTCGAAATCGAAAACGAGCCGTGGTCCGACCGGCCGGTCCTGACGGAGGTGGTTAATCCCTATCTACGGCCGCCGGGCCGGGACAACTACCCGAATTCAGTCGATCTGCCGGATGAGCTTTCGATGGCCTGGCAGGCGCGCGTGGTGGCGTGGATTCAAGAAGAAGAGGCCTCGCTACCGAACCGGCACCTGATTGCCCAGAACTACTGCAATTTTCGCCTCTGGTCCTTAAGCTACTACCCGGCATCGACGTTGTCAATTTTCACTACGCGTACCCGGATGCCGTGACGCTGAACTACGGCCTCGACAAAGCGATTTCTTACGACGAGACGGGATTTCTCGGCCACGACGATGACGCGTACCGCCGCCAGGCATGGGGTTCTGTTGTCAGGCGGGAGTGTATTCGACGGTTTGGATTATTCCTTCACCCCCGGCCATGAAGATGGCACGGACCTGGAACCGAACGGCCCGGGCGGCGGAAGTCCCGCGCTGCGGAGTCAACTCCGGGTCTTACAGAACTTCTTGCAATCGCTGTCCCTCGTGGATCTGCAGCTGGACACTCACACCGTGAAGGGCACGCTTCGGGGGCAATCGCAAAAATGCTGTCCCATTCTGGGCAAGAGTATGCGATTTATCTTGACGGGAATGGTCCGAGCGAAGTGACCATGGATTTGCCGGAGGGACAATATTCAGGTGTGTGGCTCAATACAAAAACGGGGAGCGCCGACAAGTCCGAAAATTTCCGGCATTCAGGTGGCGACAAGGCGCTGCAAAGTCCAGAATTCCGGAATGGCATTGCATTGCGATTAAAGCGATCGGCGCCGTGAAATCGGAATTCCGGCCTGCTCGCTTCCGCCCAAGCCATGCGCGAGCGGCATCAGGCTGGATGTAAGGCGATTACAATGCGCGGGCGGCGGCTAAAGAGTGCGAAGAAACCCAGCAATTGCTTTAAGGGAAAATATTTCTTGTTGAGCAGGCGCATGCCACGCGTTGCCTCTTCACCGGTCACAATTTCAGCTCGGGCATCAACCCATTCGCCGAGGACTCTACCGCGCATGTCGCAAGGTGCGATCCGCACGCGCGGATTGTTGCGGATCCGTTTCACTTTACCGGTATCACCGATTGTGTAGATGTATAGTTTCGAGGCGGTGGAATCGGGCGCGAACCACATTGGCGTCCGCATACCCTCCCCGCTCTTCTTGTAGGTTTCCAGGCTGAGATACTTATGAGTGTTGAATGCAGCGAATCCAATTGGTCAGCCATGGCCAATTCGATGCAAGGGCGCCTCCCGGAGGCACGAACCCGCAACAGCCAAAAGACCTAATCAAAGGTCTCGTCAACAAGTTGCGACACGTGGATGGCGACCGAAGAAGCCGCCGTTAATCCGGGCGACTCCATGCCAACCAGGTGAATCGCCTGCGGCACCGCCGGATCCCGCGTAATCACGAAATCGGCGATGCCCTTTCCTGTAGGCGGCACCAGTTTCGGCCGCAGACCTGAGTAACCGAGCTGCAGGTCGGCTTCCTCCACCTCGGGCAAGAGCGTCCTCGCACTCTCCACAAAATCGTGAATCGGCAGGCGGCCGCGCTCGTAGTTGTCTTTCCCGTCGACGTACGTAGCTGTTGGGCCAAGTAAAACCGTGCCCCAAAGAGTCTTCGTAAAGTGGACGCCTAGGCTCAACCCATCGTGGTGGGGCAACGGATAAACCAGGCTGTTGATCAGGTTCGAACGCGTGCCGCGAATTTCGCAATATTCCCCGCGCACCGGGTAAATCTTCCACGAGTTATTTCCCAGCATTGCTGCGACTTCGTCCGCGAAGAGTCCGGCGGCGTTCACCACGCATCGCGCTTCGATGGATTCCTTTTGCACGCCATCTTCATCGCCAATCTCAAGATCGACGCGTACCGCGCCGGGAGTTGGCGTGAGCGCAACTACTTTTGCGCGCGGCACTATGTTTGCGCCATTGTCCGCGGCAAGTCGCGCGTGCGTCCGGACCAGATCTTCGGCGGAAACTATCCCGGTTGACGGCACGTCGAGCGCCGCGGTCCCACGGATGTGCGGCTCGCGCGCCTGAATCTCCTTCGGCCCCACGATCGTCAGCCCTTCAACGCCGTTGTCGCGCCCGCGCTGAGCCAGCGCTTCCAGTTCAGGTTCCTCGTTGGCGTTCGCCGCGACCACAAGTTTTCCGGTCTTGCGATACGGTACGTTGTGCTTGGCGCAAAATTCGTACGTCAAGCGATTGCCCTCGACGCAATGCCGCGCCTTGAGCGAGCCTTTCGGATAATAGATGCCGGAGTGAATCACCCCGCTGTTACGCGTGCTCGTGGCCATGCCCAGCTTCGGAAATTGCTCCACCAGGAACACATCTTGCCACCGCTGCGAAACCTCGCGAGCGATCGCGCAACCGATCACTCCTCCGCCGATGATCAGTACGTTAGCTTGGTCCATAGCGTTAAAGGATAAAACAGAAACGCCGAGGAGAAAGGTTTGACGCTAGGTTTCGGTGCGAGATCGTAGCGCGAGCCAAATGTTTCCGCGCCACGGGCAGGCGCTCTAAACGCCGCCAATGTCATCGTACAATCGGAGCGCAGTCCACCAGTTCGCGCCTCCGTCCCATCGTGCACGGCATAAGTCGCATGACGGCCGCGGTCGTAGGTATTGCGCCACAGCGAAGCCGCCCCGTGCACGCCATCCTTGTTCAAGGCATAGAAGAAAATGTGAAACGTCGCCAGCTTCTTCTTGTCGTTCTTGTAATTGTGCGCCACGCGATTCAACGCCTCCAGGCATGCATCTTTCGGCGACATCCCCTTGCGCATCATTTCGATGATCGTGTGGCCGCCGGAGATCTTGATATTTTCCTCGCCCTTCCCGGTCGAACCCGCCGCGCCAACCTCGTTGTCCACGCAACATCCCGCCCCGATGATCGGCGAATCCCCGACGCGCCCGGGAATTTTCCACGCAAGTCCGGAAGTGGTGGTAGTCGCGGAAATATCCCCCTTTTCATTGATGGCCATGCAAGGAATCGTCCCGGTGGGCGGATGCGCGATCACGCGTTCCGCATAGGCGATTTTCTCTTCGTCCCCGTCGAAAATAGCCGACACGTGCTCTTTCCATTCCGGCGAATCAATCCCCGGCCGCCAGTTGAACGAAGAAGACGCCTTCCACGCCAGCCAGAGCAACCGCGAATGCTCGGTGAGCAGATTCATCTCCTCGAACCCTTCGGCCACGCCGAAGCGCCGCGCCCCATCGCCGACAATCATCACGTGATTGGTTTTTTCCATCACCGTCTTCGCCAGTCGCGCGACATTCTTGATGCGCCGCACCGACGCCACCGAGCCCGCCCGCCCTGTCGGCCCATGCATGCAACTGGCATCCAACTCCACTTCGCCTTCTTCGTTGGGCAGTCCGCCGTAGCCCACCGAATCCTCATTTGGATCGTCTTCCACTACGGTTACCGCGGCAATTACCGCATCCAGCGTGTCCCCTCCTTTCTTCAGGATGTCCATCCCCTTATCCAGAGCATGCAAACCGTTCGTGCTGGAAATGATCAGCGGCCGCTTTCCCTGCGCGGCGGGATGGGCGTCACCGCAGCGTCAGCAGCGGGCCCGGCTCCGAAAAGCTTGCCGGCGCTCGCAACCGCGCTGCTTGCAAGCGAGGTCAGGAAAAACTTTCGGCGCGACCACAATTCCATCGGTAGGCCTCCGTGAATATCCGGAAATATGCGGCGCAACTATACCGTCGAACGATGCTGGTTAAAAGTTCAAAGCAACGATAGGGGAAACGTGCGAGAAGTGAGAGGAAACGAGGCTTAGTCAAGCCGTGACGAACAGGATGGCTAGGCGAAGAGCATCCTGTCGTGCAGGATCGGGTGTTTGTGCGCGGTGTTGCGGTTCGCCCACCACTTGCGCCATGCGTTGGCGTCATTACCCAACTCGGCGCCGGTGATGAGCCGCAGCGCGCCATAAACCCAGCCCCGTGTGGTGGAATCGAGCGCGTCGTCATCGAATAAGTTAAGCAAATCCGGGACGGCGGCGAGGCGCTGCTCCTTCGTAAGCATTCCAGCCTTCGCAAGATTGCATCCGGCACGCTTGCGCACGCGCGCCGACGGATCATGCGCGAAACGATCGAGCAGCGGATCAACCACTTCATCACTACCGAGCGTCGCCAATCCTTCGACCGCCCAGAACCGGGTTTCTTCGTTTCGATCGTGGGCATAGTTCAGGAGCTGCGTGAGGACGGTTTTGGGTTCAACGCCGCGATTGCCGAGCGCTCCGAGTCGCCAGAGAATCAGGGACCGGTTCGCGGGATCGTCGCGAAGTTGCTGCACCAGGCGCGCCACGCTCTGAGGCGACTTGCTGAGATTGTTGGCGGCGAGATCGATTTCCAGCGCGGAGCCTCGCACACGAAGATCGTCGGAATTCAATGCTGTGTGGACAAGATCGAACAGGTGGTCGGTGTTCTGCAGATGCCCGCGCCAACCATCCACGTTCTTCCTGATGATCTCCAGCGATTCAGTGTCACGCGCGATGGCGCGCTCCAGCGAATGCTCTGCCTGCTCCTGTGGACCCAAACGCGAGAAGGTATCGGCGTTCGGGTCTACCGCCAAGCTGGAGTCTGCAGCCGGCGAAGAACGCGGCGTCGCTGCCGTTATCGAAGACGCCTCGACAAGATTGCCGTTGCTCCACCGCGCGGCACCTTGGAAGCGGGCGACCTCAAAACCTGTAAGGGTTGAAACTGCCGCCAAGGCTAACACGGGAACGGCAAAGCGGCGCATCCTATTGAAAAACCTAGGTCTTGCGCGCAGACCGTCCAGATTCGCTGTCGCTGCCCCGTACAGACTGCTCATCCGTTTCGCCTCGATCCCGGGCGGCAGAAAGCGGCCGCTCGGTCTAGGGCTAACTTAGGAGTTGCCAGGAGCACCAACAATGGTACGGCGGGCCACTGACCCACTGGTACCCGTGTAATATATTGATTGTAAGCCTCTTACGGGTTTACCGGTAGGCACACCGCGAATCGCGACCGTCCAACAGAACAGGCCTGCTGTTCCCCCAAATCAATGACAACAGGGATGTTGCGCCGACAGCTGTTTCAAGAGTTTCAAGAGAATGTTCAACGTAACTCGTTGACCGCAATGGCTGCTCCTGGCTGCCGCCGGAGCTGAAACTGTCTAGCGACGCATACAGTTCGTTCGACCGAATCCTCCTCGGTCTGTGGGATGTACTCGAAGTGATTGCTGCCTTTAGCCTTAGCCAATGGCCCAAGGAGAAGAGCAGCACCGTCGAGTACCCAGGTATCCGTTTTCAGCACCGGCGGCCGTGATTGCAGAATCCGGTGTACCCATAGGCGGTAATGTCACCGAGTTAAGCCTCTATGGGTGCTATCTCGACTCCGGAGCCCCTTTAGCGCCACGGACGCGTGTCTTGGTAAAGATCTTCGCTGCGGACGGCGGATATTTCGAGGCCGATGCGACCGTCATTTACTCCAATCCGAGCCTCGGCATGGCTCTTGTCTTTCGCCAAGTCAGGCCAGATTTCCTCGCCCTGTTGCGGATGTGGCTGCTAAAGGCGATGCAGCAAAGCCAGGCCGAAGACGAAACCACCTAAGAGAAGGTAAGACCCCTTGGGATGCGGTGATCCGGGGAGCTGGGCATACATACCCGGCTTTTGCGCCCGCTTTGCTGAAGTCGGACGGGTGCCCGATAGTGTCCATCACTCTTCCGCCAAGCGCAGCGGTCTTGCTTACTCCGAACCGCCAAGCGGTAGGAAATATTGCGTGCCTTTGACGGGATCCTGGAGGCGGCGGAGGAGTTGTTGGAGGTCGGCGCTTCGCTCGACGAAATCGATGTCGGAGGTGTTGATCACCAGCAGGTCGGAGGCGGCGTAATGAAAGAAGAAGTGTTCATACGCGCGAGCGACTTCTTCGATGTATTCGAGAGAGATTTGTGTTTCGTCACGAGACGCTTTTTTGGCAATGCGCGCGCGCAGCACCTCGGGCTTCGCCTGGAGGTAGATCACCAGATCCGGAGCGGGAATCTCGGCAGCCAGCGTCTCGTAGTAGCGGTCGTAGAGTTTCAGCTCTTCGTCGTTGAGATTGAGATTGGCAAAGATGCGATCCTTTTCCATCAGGAAATCGGACAGGATCGGGCCGGGAGCCTCCACGGCAAGGGCTTCGCGCAGGCGTTTCTGGCGATCGATTAGAAAATACATCTGGGCACGGAAGGCGGAGCCGGGCTTTTCCTTGTAAAAATCAGCGAGAAATGGATTGTCTTCGCAGTCGTAGACGCGGCGGGCGTGCAACCGTTCAGCAAGGACTTTGGCGAGCGTGGTCTTGCCAACACGCAGCGGGCCCTCGATGACGATAAAACGCGGCGCCTGGGGGCCGCGCTCGGGAATGGGAGCGCGTTTCGCGGAGGAAGATTCGTTGGCGGACATTATTTTCGGCTCTTTCACCTGACCGCTGGCGATTTGGATCCCGATGACGCCGGCGCCGCCGGAGTTTATCGCGCGCGATTATAGCAGAGTCATTCTCCAGCAGCGCGCGACCCCGGCTCTTTCGAATTCCTCAAACCGGTGCTAGTACAAAAGTTCCGCTCGTGGTAAACCTCCCTCCCACGGAGGGGTACCACTGCAAATGTGACGAACAGGCCAGTGTGACCTGAACTGCCGCTCAGTATAGTTCAGGTGTTGCAGGCACGTACTTTGAGCCAGTTCGAGCATCTACTCACTACACTGAGGTGACACCATGTTGTTGGCCACGATTTTACTTCTGTGCCCCTTTCCGCAGATCGAGGGCACGGCCAAGGCGGTAACTTACGAGACCTCCGCGGTTGTGACCGGTACTGCAAGCGATTCCACGAGTGCGGCCAACGATTCTTCCCTCTCTCAGCCGTTGCCTTCAGCGCCGGAACCTAAAGTAAAGAGCGACGCCGAAGTTGCCTCCAGTGAGTTGATCGAACCAGGCTATACGTCCGTACAGCCTTCGACGCCGATGAAGGGCGTGAGAATGTCGATCACCCGTCCGAGCGAAGGCGCGGGGCAGCGGAAATTGTGGTACGCGCTGACCATCACGGGCAGCGGCGCAGCGGCATTTGATGCCTGGTCCACGCGGCGCGCTATTTCCCAGGGATATGGCACGGAAGGAAACCCGCTGCTGCGACCCTTTTCGCATTCCAACGCGATGTACGCGGCGACGCAAGTCAGCCCGCTGGTGATGGATTTTATCGGCAAGCGCATGATGACGAGCCAGCACAAGTGGATGAGGAATATGTGGTGGCTGCCACAGTCAGCTGGAACGAGTTTTTCGCTCTATGCAGGCGTGCACAACGTTCGGATGGTGCCGTAATTCCAAGCAATAGCCTCAGCTGAGTCTCATCGAACTCAAGTCGCGCCGGTGAATCGATTTCATCGGCGCGATTTCCTTTTGTTCGCGCTCCGAAACGGAGCATGCACGGTTGACCCCGGCCGAAGCAAGCCCACTCCTACTCATCCGCGGAACTTGCTTGGTTTGGCAAACGCTATTTGGCTACAACCAGGATTACGAAGCTGCCTGGCTTCATTTTGCCTCGGCGTTCGCCCGGGGCTGGGGGATCGAAGTCGGCTGCGGGCAGGAAGATGTTGTGGGTCTTCAAGTCTAGGCCCATCGTGCGAGCGCTTCGCTTTGTAGGGATGTTATCGACTACGGTGAACTTGTCGGGGGAGTCTTCGTGAATGACGGTGAGATTGCCGTCACCACAAGATGCAAAGGCGTACTTGGTGGCAGGATCGAAAGCTGCGGCGTCGGGACCCTCGCAAATCGTTGGAGTAGCCACAACCTTGCCGCTGTCAGCGTCCACAACAGACATAACCTTTTCATCGCATACCGAGAAGAGACGGCGACCTTTGAGATCCATGGCCAGTCCGGAGGGACCTTTGCAGGGCGCCAAGGGCCAGCGGTGGGTTTCGGTCAGTTTCTGCGTGTCGATCTCGATCAGCTCCGAGGTGTCTTCATTGTTGACGAAGATGCTGCCCTTGCCGTCGGCCACGGCGAATTCCGGCTTGCCACCCAAGGCCAGCGTGCCAACGACCGTGCCATCGGCGGCGTTGATGGCGGTGGTGTTTTTGCCGCGGCCGTTGAAGGTGAAGACGCGCTTGGATACGGAATCGTAGGTGATGGCATCGGGATTGGCGTCGGTCTTTACCGTGCCGATGGTTTTCATCGTCTTGAGATCGAAGATGGTGGCGGTGTTGGCGCGGCCGCTACTGATGAAGCCACGTCCGAGGTCGGAGGCCATGGCGATGCCGTGGACGCCAGGTGTGTCCGGAATGTCGCCTTCAATCGCGTAAGTGTCCGCGTTCATGACCACGACGTGCGTGCCGTGGGAGATGTAGACGCGGCGAGCGTCGCTGTCGACTGCGACGTAGTCCCAGCCATCGTCGCCGGGCACGGAGATGGTCTTGATGACGTGATAGCCGGAGGAGCCGGCCGCATCGACGACGCGCGAGGAGAAAGATCCGATACACAGAATAGTGGCGAGTGCGAGGAGGCCCGCGACGCCGAGCAGTGTGGAGCTTTTGCGCATGGTTTTGTTCTCTCTTTGGCTGTAGCGATTCGCAGACGGGACATTTATAAACCTGTGAAGCTAAACGCAGCATTAATGTATTCAACCAGGTGGTAGTACCTGAGGCGGGGGCGGTGTTCCCTGCGCGAAATCAAGAGAAAGAGAAGAATTAACACAGAGGGCCCAGAGGTTGGAGCGCAGAGTGCACGTAGGGGCAAAGCGGCTGGCATGCGCCGACAGAGCCCATTTGCGACGCTTGCTGCTCGGGTGGCGAATTGGTTGGATTGGATTCGTCATTCCGCTAGTATGTGCACGCTCTTTGGCGGCGGCTCTGGTTTCGAGGCTTAGCCCGGGAAAATTCGACCCGTCGATGAGTGCTTGCGTCCGGGCAAAGCTGGGTGCGCTTCGGACTCGGGCTAAACAGAGGTCTTGTGCTCCTGCAAGTGGTGGCGACGTAGGGCGGGCAACACCTGAGGCGAGAGGGAAGGTGGGACATCATGCGCAGGTTTTTCGCGATGGCGTTCGTTGCGGCTTTTGCGGCGGGTGCGTGCTTTGCGCAGAAGGGAGTGGCTAAGGCTGGGTCCTGCGAGCGGCTTGCGCGGGTGGCGTTACCTGATGCGAAAATTACGTTGGCGCAGCAGGTTGCGGCTGGGGCGTTCACGCCGCTGACGCCTATTGCTCCGTGGATGGCGAATGACGCGCCGCTCTATAAGGCACTGCCGGCATTCTGCCGGGTGGCTATCGAGGCGCGGCCCAGCGCGGATTCGGATATCAAGATTGAGGTGTGGTTGCCGGTCAGTGATTGGAATGGGAAATTCCAAGGGCGGGGGAATGGCGGATTTGCAGGAGAGATCGATTATCACGCTTTGGCCGTGGCAGTCCACCAAGGCTACGCAACCGCCGGGACGGATACGGGCCATGCTGCCGGCGGGACCGATGCGCGGTGGGCGCTGGGGCATCCAGAGAAGGTCACGGATTTTGGGTACCGGGCGATTCATGAAATGACGCAGACGGCGAAGGCGGTGATCAAAGCCTTTTACAGCAATCACCTGCGGCATTCGTATTTCGCGAGTTGTTCGAATGGCGGGCGCCAGGCGTTGATGGAAGCGCAGCGATTCCCCGCGGATTACGACGGAATCATTGCGGGAGCGCCAGCCAATTACTGGACGCACCTGCTGACCAGCGCGGTGTGGGACGCGCAAGCTACGACGTCGGAAGAAGCGAGTTACATTCCTTCGAGCAAGTTACCGGCGATCGCGCAGGCGGTAAATGAGGCGTGCGACGCGCAGGACGGCGTTACCGACGGGATTCTCAACGATCCGAGAGAATGCCACTTTGATCCCGCGGCGATGCTTTGCAAGGCCGAAGACTCCGACAAGTGCCTGACTGCGCCGCAGGTGACCGCGCTGAATAAACTCTATGAGGGGCCGCATACCGCGCACGGCGAGAGAATCTTTCCGGGATTGTTGCCGGGAGCAGAGGGAGGACCCGCGGGCTGGGCTCTCTGGATCACCGGGCCAGCGCCGGGAACGGGCCAGGTGTTTGCGTTCGGCAGAGGATTTTTCGGCGACATGGTTTACGACAAGGCTGACTGGAACTTCAAGGGTGCGGACATCGATGACGCGGTAAAAACGGCCGACGCGAAAATGGCGAAGATATTGAATGCAACGGAACCCGACCTGGGAGCGTTCAAGACGCTCGGCGGGAAGTTGATCATTTTTCACGGCTGGAACGACCCGGCGATTTCCGCGCTTAATTCGATCGACTACTATCGCAGCGTGGTGAACACGATGGGGCGAACGAATGCCGATGCATTCGCGAGGCTCTATATGGTGCCTGGGATGCAGCACTGTGGCGGGAGTTCTCCGGAAGGGACGGGCCCTGATTCGTTTGGTCAGCACGGGCCTTCGCCCAGAGACAAGGATGCGGCTCACAGCCTGCAACTGTCGATGGAGCAGTGGGTGGAGAGAGGGACGCCGCCATCGGCGATCATAGCGACGAAATATGGAGGCCCAGCGGGAATGGATGTGCAGATGACACGGCCGTTGTGCACGTATCCACAAATTGCAAAGCATAAAGGTAGCGGCGATTCCGACGATGCGGCGAACTTTGTGTGTGTCGCGGGGGAGGAATGAGCCTGGCTGCCCCCATTTTGCCTTGCTGGTCTGGCTTGCGATTTTGGCTGTAGATTCGGTGTGGAACCGAACGGCGCCCGTTTCGGAAAGCGGCCGCTACAGCACCGGCGCGATGCATAATGGTAGATGTGGCTTTTTGGTACGGAGGTTGAGATGCCTGCAGCGAAGAAATTGACGGATGCGGAAGTGCATGAGCGGTTGGGCCAGGTTAAGGGCTGGACGCTGGCCAACGGCAAGTTGCATCGCGCGTTTGAGTGCAAGGATTTCGTGGCCGCGTTTGGGAACATGACTCGCGTGGCGCTGGTGGCTGAGGCGATGAATCACCATCCCGAATGGTTCAATGTGTGGAACAAAGTGGTGATCGATTTGAATTCGCACAGCGTGAAGGGAATCAGCAATTTGGACTTCGAATTGGCCGCGAAGATTGATGAGATTTTCTCCGCTTGAGAAATCGCGGGTTTTGCTATTGCACGGGCATCGTGATCGTGTTAACGCCGGGCGGAGCAAGCCCCGCTCCTGCAACGTTCGGCGCGTTTTCGCGACTTTGTTGGGTTGTTTGTGAGATAGCCTCCCTTACATGATTGGTGCGCACCACTCGCAGCAGGGCTCGCGGCGCTGGCTGCCCATCGTTTTGCGCTGGCTCGCGGGACTCGGCGTTCTTGGGGTGTTGTTGTATTTCCTTCCGGTGGCTACCGTGCGCAAAGCGATTGCGCAGATTCCCGCTTGGCTTTTTCTGGCGGTGCTGCTTGGCTATCTGCTGGCGCATACGTTGGGGATCGCGAAATGGCGGATGGTGGTGAACGCCGCGGGAGCGGAACTTGGTTTCGCCACCAGCGCGCAGTGCTATCTGGGCGGATTGTTTGGCACTTTGTTTCTCCCCTCGATCGTTGGGGGGGACGTGATCCGGTTGGCGGTCGGCCTGCGGCGCAGTCCGCGGCCCGCAGCGGTTCTTGCCGGCAACGTAGTGGACCGATTTCTGGACGTGACCGCGCAGGCCGGGCTGGTGCTCTTGGGACTCGTCTTGCTTCCGGGTTCGGTGCCGGAAAACCTCCAGCAGACGGCGCGCAAGGCTTTGCTTGTGTGCGTCGCATTGGTCGTGGTGCTTGTGGCGTTGACGATTGTATTGCATCGGGCATTCTTGGTTGGCCGCTCGGTGAGGTTCCGGCGGCGGCTGGCGCGAATGCGGCACGCGCTCCGCAGCGTTTCGCGGCGGCCCTACAAACTGCTCTTTGGATGGCTGGCCGGAACCTTTATTCAAGCGACATTTCTGATTCTCACGGCGCGACTCGCGGTGGCCTGCGGGTTGGTGCTGCCGCTACGCGTCTGGCTATTCGCCTGGCCGCTGGCAAAACTCGCAGCAATTCTTCCATTGACTCAGGGAGGGATTGGTGTCCGCGAAGCTGCGCTGGTGGCATTGCTCGCTCCTTTTGGCGCGGCCAGCCATCTGGTGCTGGCTGCCGGTCTGGCATGGGCGGGCGTGATCATTGCCGGTGGCCTGCTTTCGGGCGCTGCAGCGCTGCTGCTGCGCCGCGCTGCGGCTCCACCGCCGGAGACGTAGCGTATGAGAACCTGGGCGCGGAGTTATCTTGACTATCCTGGTCATTGCGGCACAATAAGCGAACCCCCTTCCTGTAGCTTGCGTTTTGTCTAAAGACTGGCCTCTCCAGTTGCGGCAGCGCCTTTTGCGGCCTTGACGATCCACGTTTGGATCACTTGCCACTGCATAGGGCATTTTCCAAAACCTCTTGGGAAAATGAGGCGAGGCATGATCCAGAAAAAGGTTCGTATTTTGCTTGCGGAAGAAGAAGCTTTGCGGCTCTGCGAAAACGAGAGGCCCTCGCTGGCGATCCTGGACGTGATTATGCCGAAACTTGGAGGCCCAGCGACCGCCGTGGAGCTGTCGGCGCGGTTCGAACAAATCCGTGTGCTGTTTACGAGCGGGTATTCGGCTGAGTCCGACGTGATTCCTGACGGCGCCAAGGGGCGGTATCTTCAGAAGCCCTACAGCCCTACTACCCTTGCGAGGTTGGTGCGGCAGATTCTGGATGAGCCCGTGTCCGTCCAAAAACAGTCCGACGCGGCTTGATTGCATGTCGGGAGGACATCGGGAGCGCGAATGATCGACCTGTACCAGCAGGCAGGTTGATGGCAAGCACAGCTTCACGCAAGGGCCTTCTGCAGTGCGTTGGGGAGAACTAAAATAGAGAAGTGAACCAGGCAATGGAGGGAGCCGATAGGCCTTCCGTCTCCTGTCTTTCGCGCGACACGCCCCGGAAATCAAGTGAGAACGCGGCTGCGGAGAATTGAGACAACAGTGATGAAGCGCGTATTGACGGTGAGTTTTCTATTTTTGCTCGGGCTGGCCGCTGCTGCCCGCCAGACGATCGCCGAGCCGCAAAGCAGCGGATCCGGAGTTGTTACCGGCATGGTGATTGGGCCGGACGATAAGCCGGTGCCGCACGCGATCGTGACCTACCAATCGGGTGGAGGAAGCGCGCCGCATGTGGCTCACGCGGATGCCCGGGGACATTTTACGATTTCGAAGCTTCGCTCCGATAACTATGCGGTACGCGCGTCGGGCAACGGCGTATCCAGTCCTTGGGAAAACGTGGCGGTGCGGTCCGGGAAGACCAAGACTTTGACGCTGCACACGATTTACTCGAAAGAAATTCCCAAGGCCTATACGGCGACGCGCACCTACGAACCCAACAACTAGCCCTGATTCTCCAAGTCACCGCCTGCATGTAGCGGCGACTTTGTGTCGCAACTCCGTCCCGCATCGTAAGAGCGCGCGCATCATTCCTGCAGCAATCGATGAAGTTCGTTGAGATCCCCCGCGCTAACATCGGAAACAGCGCACATCTCCATCCCGCCCTTGCGCCAATCGATCCAATTGTAGCCCAGCTGAGAACCGGATTGCGGGGACATGTCCGGTTCCGTCGTTGGCCAAATAAATACATTCACGACGTGCTTGCGCCGCCCATACACGAGCACTGCGACCTGACGACCTTTTACAACATCCAGGCGGCCGCCTTGCAGCGGGAAGCCGTCACTCGCGAAATCGCGCACCGGCGGGGCGAAATCGACTTTACCGTCGAACCACGGCTTCACGGTGTGCTGGTCCGTGGAGATAACGTCTACAAGATGGCCGGGCTGTAGCGAGCGAAGATGAGCATCCAGAATCTCCGAAGCCAATGGCATGCCAATTCCGCTGTGGTTGGTAAGCAGTCGCCCGCTGATGAAAACAGCAAGAATCAAGGCCGCCGCCACAGCGAGCCAGTGCGTCGGACGCATTCTCGCCCGGACCGGCGCGTTCGCGACCGGCGCAGGCATGCGGAACTGCGCTTCTACCTTTCGGCGAAGGGCTACGGGCGCCCGCTCGTAGAGTCCGGCGCGCTGGATCGAGGAGCGCAGAGTTTCCTGGCTCTCCAACGCGGAAGTGCACTGGGGGCACGACACCAAGTGGCGTTCGAAATCTGCCGCTCGCGCGGCGTCCAACTCGCCGTCGATATAACCGTGGAGCACGGACTCAGTCAGCTCACAGCTCACGGTTGGCCTCCTGATTCCTGACAGAATCGGCCTGGGTCAAGGTGCGTTGCAGCCGCTGGCGAGCCCGGGCCAGCGCGGACATAACTGTGCCGATGGGCATGGAGGTGATTGCCGCAATTTCTTTGTAGGAGCAGCCTTCCAGTTCGCGCAGAATCAGGACTTCGCGAAAACGCGCCGGTAAGTCCTCGAGCGCGCGCGTCAGCCGTTCGCGATTATCACCGGCGATAGCCAGCGATTCGGGGGTAACCCCGGTCTGGGGATAAAGCTCTTCGTCGAATTCCGTCGTCAATTCCATCGGGCGATTCTTCTCCAGCCACGTGTAGCAGTTGTTGCGCACGATCTGCAAAAGCCAGGCGCGCACGTCGCCACCATGAAACCCGCGAAAAAAGCGGAAAGCGCGCAGCATGGCCTCCTGTGCGACGTCCTCGGCATCGGCGCGCCCGCGCAAAATCCACCGCGCGAGGTTAAAGGCAGCGTCCAGATGCGGAAGTACCAATTGCTCGAAGCGCGCACGCTCCTGCAAATCCAACACGTCCAAGTCTTTCCCTTCGACACCCGAACTCATGCAGTAGACCGCCGTGGGTCGCATTTTATTCCCGAATTCCAGATTCCTGCACAAAATAAAAACTTGCCGATACTGGAATAACTGGCAGGCCCTCGCAGTCTGGATAAGCGAAACACGTCCGGGAGCGGCGCGGGCACCCTGGACCAAACTCAATCTCGCGCCGCTTCATCATTTTCGAGTTTCGGGCGGGACGCCCTGCAAAACAGCGGCACACAGCAAGTTATGGGAGAAAATCATGACCAAAAAGACGAAAGACGAGATTCTGTACGATCACAACCACGACGGTATTGACCGGCGCGGATTCTTGAAGTGCATGGCGTGGGCGGGAACCGGAACGCTGTGCGTGATACAAGGCGGTGTGCTCAAATCCTTTGCGCTGGATCGCGGGTCCGATCCGGGAGCTGCAGCCGCAAACGGAGAATTGAGCTTCGTACAGATCAGCGACTCCCACATGGGATTCAACAAGCCGGCAAACACCGATGTGGTGGGGACTTTTCAAGCCGCGGTGGACAAGATTAATGCCCTGTCCACACCGCCGGAATTCCTGCTGCACACCGGCGATATCAGCCACCTGTCCAAGCCCGAGGAGTTCGATCACGTCGATCAAATCCTGAAGAGCACCGGAAAGCAGACCTTCTTTGTGCCGGGCGAGCATGACGTATTGAATGATGATGGACAACAGTTCCGCGAGCGTTACGGAAAAGGTTCGAAGGGTGCGGGCTGGTACAGCTTTGACCAGAAGGGCGTGCACTTCGTCGGCTTGGTGAACGTGATGAATTTGAAAGCCGGAGGGCTTGGCTCCCTGGGACACGATCAACTCGAGTGGCTCGAAGATGACGTAAAGCACCTCAAGTCCAGCACCCCAATCGTGGTGTTTGCGCACATCCCGCTGTGGACCGTATATCCGGACTGGGGTTGGGGCACCGAAGATAGCGCGCAGGCTCTCGCATATCTCAAGAAGTTCGGTTCCGTCACCGTCCTGAACGGACACATTCACCAAATCATGCAAAAGGTGGAAGGCAACGTGACCTTCCATACCGCGGCATCAACGGCTTTTCCGCAACCAGAGCCAGGAAAGGCGCCGTCTCCCGGTCCGATGACCGTTCCCGCGGACCAGCTGCGCAGCTACCTCGGCATCACCAACGTAAATTACGTTCAAGGCCAGCACGCGCTCGCTGTGGTGGACTCGAAGCTCGGGTGAGCTGCAACAAATCCAATCAACTGGTTCGATAGCGAAATTTCAGACCGGAGAAAATCATGAAGATACGTGTGTGCATTGCAAGATTGGTGGTACCGGCAGTAGCGGCGGCGATTCTGTTGTTCGCGGTGGGGAGAGGTTCTGTTGCCAGCGCACAGCAGGCGTCCGCTGCCGGCGTGGAAGTGAAAATCGACAACTTCAGCTTCGGTCCGGCAGCGCTCACAGTTGCGGCGGGGACGACGGTTACATGGACGAATCGCGACGACATTCCCCATACCGTGGTCAGCGACGACAAGGTCTTTAAATCCAAAGTCCTAGACACCGACGAGAAGTTTTCTTACACGTTTGCCAAGGCTGGAACATACCCCTACTTCTGCTCGGTGCACCCCAAAATGACCGGCAAAGTGATCGTGCAGTAAGGCTTGCCAATGTTGAACCCATTCGATCCGCAGGCCGCGCTGCTCGCCAAACACGCGCAACACGTAGTGCTGATCCATTTTCCAATCGCCCTGTTCATCACTGGAGTTGCGTTTGACGTTGTCGCGCAATGGACCGGGCGCCGCAGCTGGGCGGACGCGGCCTACTACAACCTTCTGCTTGCCGCAGCTTCCACGCTGCCAGTGCTGATCACCGGACTCCTGGCTTGGCAGTTCCAACTCGAGGGTCAGAAGCTGAAGGGCATCTTGTTGCAGCACTTGGTATTCGCGTGCGTCTCGATCGTGATGATTTGGATGGCTTGGTGGGTCCATTTTCGGGGACGCCGGCGGGGACATGCGCTTCCGAACTACCGGCTCGCTCTTGAATTGGTGGCGGTTGCTTTGGTAGCGCTCACTGGACACCTTGGCGGCTTCCTTAGCGGGGTGAACGTGGCCGGGTAATGGTACCTAATGACTAGGGTCACCAGCTCTATATTGTTGATAAAAGGCGCGTTAATGACGATCGATATTTCGCGTACCAAAACCCGAGTACCCCAATCTTTGGCTCTTGCGGCCCATTGAGCCATACAGGCCACTCCCGTAATTTGCTACTTACGGGTTGGGGGCCGCGCGGGGACAGCGGCTCCGCAAGGGGTCGTGTGCGAGCTAACCCAACCCGCCAGATTTAGCTTCTCTCTCGATAGCGCCGGGCTCAGGTCCGGCGTTGTCGTTTCCAAGCCCAAATCCGTGAAACAATAGGCATGCGCCATGCTCCGAAGTACCGCCGGGCATCGCTGCAGTAACGTTAACATGCTTAAAGTCAGTCGGTTAGCGCACCACGTGAGATCTGGGTTTGCGGGGTTTGGCCGACACTTGATGGGTCCCAACCCTCGGGCCGCCCGCACGTTCTTGGTGTTGGCCGCCGTCGTGTCGCTCGGCACACAGGGTCTGGTGCCCGATGCCGCCCGCGCGGCTGCACTCCCGCCCTTGCTAAAGTCTTCGACGGTCGATGCATTCAATCGCTACGTTCGGCTAACCGATGCGCGTAACGATGCAGAACTGAAGCGCGGCACCGGGCTTCTGTGGATCGATGACTTACCAGAAACTGAACGCACGCAAGCCTATAAGGAGCTTCGCGATGGTTCCGTGAAGATGCGGAAGCTTGAAACGCTGGAGAATGGCGCAACGATCAGTTGCCCAGACGGGATGATTCCCCATTGGGTGGGTTTGGCATTTGTCCCGGGGGTAAAGCTTTCCGACGTGCTGGCGATTCTGGAAGACTACAATCAACAGGCCGTTTATTACACTCCGGATGTTGAGCAATCCAAAATCGAGTCAAGGGATGGGGACCATTTTCGCGTCTTCCTGCGCTTTCGGCGCCACAAGATCGTTACCGTGGTGCTGAACACGGAGCACGACGTCCAATATTTCCGCGATTTCGATACCCGGGCGCATAGCCGAAGCTCCGCGGTGCGCATCGCGCAAGTTGAAAACCCAGACAAGAGTGGTGAGCGTGAAAAACCCACGGGTGACGACGACGGCTTCCTATGGCGGATGGAAACCTGGTGGCGCATGATCGAAGCGGACGGCGGCGTTTACGTGCAGAGTGAAGTCGTTTCGCTGACGCGGGACATTCCGACCGGGCTGGCTTGGATGATCGGGCCGTTCGTAACCAGTATCCCCAAGGAATCCCTGGCCTTCACGCTGGAAGCCACGCGGAAAGCGGTCATCTCCAAGGCCCAACGAAATTAAGTCTCCGAAATTTCTATTCAGTCCTTCAGAGCACAAACGAGTATGCCGCTGCTCGTAAGCAGCGGATGAAACCAACTGCGGCTCTTGAGGTCGCCGGTGGTGGGAATGAGGATGACGCGATCGGCCCAACGGGTGATCGGTTCCAGGGAATCGTACACGCTGTACGAATAGGCCAAACCATCTCCTTCGGAGACAACGTAGCCTTTTCCGCCCGTGCGCAAATAATTGAATGCGCGCCACAGGCCGGTCTTATAGAGCGCGAGTTTCAGGAGCCTCGCCGGCAGGGAGCCTTGTCCAAAGCGATTGCTATCGCAGATAAAGACGGCCTTTCGAGCGACGCGCAGCATTTCCTTTACGACTGCCGCCGGGTTCGCCGCGTGATGGAGCGTCGCAAACTCGCATACCGCGTCGAAACTCGCGTCGGCAAACGGCAGAGCTTCGCCGGCGGCTTGCATGATGGGACCGCTGGCGATGTTTCCACTTAGCACGGCCTGGTCCACCAAGGCTGCGACCGGTTCGACACCACACACGAACACATCGGGGAGGGCCCTGCTGCAGATCACGCATGCCGGCGCCGGTTGCGGTGCCGACATCGAGAATTGTGCGGATTTCCCGCATGCGTAACAGCGCGTACATGAATTTGGTGATAGCGGCGTCCGTGCCGCCTTCGTGGGCGTGCATGTGATCGTAGCGGGAAGCGGTGTCGGTGTAATACTTCCGCTGAATCGTTACGGCTGGATCGGGCTTGCTCGGCATTCGCTGATCCGCTGCTTTCGCGCGATGCAAGAAACTCGCGCTCGAAGATCACTTTAATTTGTCTCGCTCGCGTTGAGGGTGGTACCGACCCCTTCGCGGCTCAGGGTAAACGGGAGTGTGTGTGCTACCTCCCTGCCCCGGTTTTTTCGTAAGTGTTCATTTTAAAGATGGTTAAAGATTTATTTTTATACACTTTTGCAAGTGTTGATTCCAGAGAGTTTAAGCTCACTGTGTGGCGTCGCGACGGGCTTCGCGACTCTTCGTCTTGGTCAGCCGCTGCAGCAGCTGCCAGGCTTCTGCGGCGGATCGATCCCAGGTCCACTTTTGGGCGGTTCTTGATGCGGCTTCGCCTATCGTGCAACGAAACACTGTGTCCCGGTAGAGGCGCTCGATGGTGCGAGCGATGGTCTGCGTGTCCTGAGGTTCGGGCAAGACAAACCCGTCGACGGTGTTGTGTATCAAGCCCGAAACGCCTGCATAGGTGGAGGTAATGACTGGCAGACCACAAGCCATGGCTTCTGCAACGGGCAGGCCGAACGAGTCTTCCAGGCTCGGGCTGACGTAGGTATCGGCAGCCGCGTAGAAGGTGATTACATCAGGTCGAGGGGATTCCCAGTGGCAGCGATCGAGAACGGCGAGCCGTTTGGCGTCTTCGCGAAAGGGTTCGATGGCATCGTTGCCGACGACGAGGAGATGCAGCGGCAGGGCTGGAAGCTGCGCCATGGCCTGAAGGACTGCGGGAAGACCCTTCACTCGCCAATCGTTGCCGATTAACAACAATACGAAGTCAGTCTCGCGGAGTCCAAGGCGCCAGCGCGCTGCGTTACGGCGTGCCGCCCGCGCCGGCCCGGAGAATTCCCGCGTGTCCACGCCGTTGGGAATTACGTGGATATCGCTGCGATGGAAGTATTGATCGAGCAGGTTGGCGGTGCGTTTCGAGACCGCAGCGAGTGCCGTGCGTCGATCGGAATAGAGGCGACGCTCCAGCGCCGTCAACAAGCCGTAGTAGGCACGCCGATGGAGGTCTCGAAGCAAGCTGGACGGCCGCGTCTCGACGGAACCTTTCGTCGCGGGCGAGTTCCCGCAGCCTGCGGAACACGGCGTGAACGATGATGACGTCCGCATTCAAACAATTGATTCCGGGAGACAGGGTAAGGTCGAACGAACGGCGGCGGAAGACGCGGTGCCACCATCGAAGAAAGCCGTTTGCAAACATCCAGGTCACGAACTTGACGAGGTGCGGCCCAGGAATCGAAGGAACTTTGTGCCATACGATACGGCCAGGTTCACTGGATCCAGGCAGCCTGTTGTCGGCGAGGGGCAGATCCTCGACACGTTCCGCATAGAGATGGATCGCACAGTGATAGTCACGAGCCAGACGTTCCAGCAGTTCTGCGAGGGCGCGTTCCGAGCCGTGCTGGCGGTCCACGAAAGGCGAAACAACGGCCAGCCGCAAGTCAGCGATTCCCGGAAAGGCTGAATTGTGGGACTGGACTGCTCGGATTTTGCGCGGCCTGCGCGAGTTGACTAGCCTGGGCTAGTTTTGGCAGGCGAAATAATATGCCCAGCAATAGCCACATGTAAGCGTTCAAAACGAAGTCTTCGTACGCCTGCATGCCCTGAAACGTAAATGGTATCAGCAGGAGAAACGCATACCAGAAAATCATGAACGCGAGGGGGAACCAAGGGGAGCCCTTCAGCTTTCGCACCACCTTCCACGCCGCGAACAACACCGCACCGCTCATAACGAACCAGAGTGCCAGGCCGACGATTCCAAGTTCAATAATAATGTTGCCGAAGCCGCTCTCGACTCCGTCCGTTGGCGGAGTGACGTGGAAAATCCTGGAGACATACTGACCGCCGAGAGAAACTGTGCCGATGCCGAACCCGTACGGCCAGCGTGGCGAATTGAAAGCAGCCAGGAAATTTGCGAGCGGGTAATCACGGGTGCGGTGAACCAATTCGCTGGCCGGGCTTCTGGGATCGAGGGTTTCCGAATAGACCGCCAGACGATTGAGCAGCGCATCCGGATAGGTAAGGAGGAGCAAGACCATAGCGAGGGCGACGCCCAGCACGGCCCGCTGCAAGGTGCGAAAGATGCGCCGCGCTTGCCGCTGCTTCCACGGCGCACCCCAGATAAATGCGGCACCGCCAACGAGACTGCTACCTAGAGTCCACATAAATACGCCGCGCGATGCGCACATCACGCAGCCCGCGGCGGTCAGCCCCAAGGCCACGAACGCGAATAGCCGGCCGCGCCGTTCACGCAGGAGAAGATAGCCGCTAAATCCAAAGACGACGAGCCACGCAACGATGAGGAGATCACCGAATCGGCCGGCGCTGACAAAGACGGATGTCGGCCGGTAAACAATCACTCCGGAGATGGGAGCTTCCCGGTACGTCTGGCTCAGGAGCCGGATATCCTCGGCGGGAATTTCGGGATTGAGAAAGGTGTGCCCGAGGACGGACTGCACCAGCCCTAGCGCGACGATGGCCAGCATCAGGCCGAGATTTATCTGAAAAAAGCGGCGCAGCTCAATTTCCGAATTAACCAGGGCGTAGCCAACCACGAAAAGCGGCGCGTAGGAAAAATAGAGTTTCATGCCCAAAAGACCATAAAAGATGCTGGTGGAGCCAGGGTTGAAAACCTGCATGGTGCCGAACCAGACAAAAACGAGCAGTACCACCAGGAAGGGCGGACGGATGGCCTGCAGATCCTTATCTTTGCGACGATAGGCAATGAAAAACGAAAGGTAGACGATGGCGAGGAGAAAATCCTTGGCGAAGTAAATCACCATGTTATTGCCCAGGAATTTTCGGACCAGGTCTTCGAACAAGAGCCATGCGAGAAAGAAATAGACGCCATGCCTCCAATTGTTGAGGATGGCGAGGACGAAAGCACCACCCACGAAGGCCATGGCCACAAATGCCAGACTGTTTAAATCGTCGGCGAGGATGTAGCCGGCAACCTTGTAGGCGGCCAGCATGGCAAAAACGAAAAAGGCAACTGCCAAGCGGGGGCCACGGCGAAAACTTCCTGGAAATACTTGTGCGAGCGGCCTCATTTGGGTGAAGGGTCTCACGTAGCGGCCTTGAATACGAAGATATGATTGTCGCCTAGAACGGAGTCGCCCGGAAAGACCGCGGCTGCCAGCGCCAGCGGCCAGGCGAGAGACTTGCGCGTCAACTGGTAACCCTTGGGGGGAAATAGAAGATGCTCGGTTAGTTTCAGGCCAGCGCGCGGCAGAAACTGGCGTTGCAAGAGGTCCGAGAAGATGGGAGAGATATGCGTGGGATCGCTAACTTCGTCCATCATTCGGATTTTGCCCTCGAGGAGAAAGCTGAGGCGCGCGGGAAGGGAGTCGACGTTCGGCGTGGTGATCACCGCGACACCATCGGGCGCGAGAAGCTGAGCGACGTTTCGCAAAAAGTTGATGGGACTCTCCACGTGCTCGATCACTTCAACCGCAACGACCAAATCGAAAGAGGCAATACCAAGTTCCGAAGCAAATCCCATCTGGTTCAAGTCCTGGGTGACAAAGCGATGGGTGCCTTGATAGAGCTTGGGGTCACGATCGACCGCAGTCACTTCGCATCCAAGAGAAGAAAGGCGGTCCGCCATGGCACCGGGACCGGCGCCGAGATCTACCGCGCGTGTTCCCGCCTTCGCGTAACGCGCGATCACGTGGGATGCCGCGAATTCGTGCAGGCCGCGTGGTGTGGCGGTTCCGATCATCGTTGGTTGTTATTATCCATGCGCCGGAAGCTGGGACGAGACTCCATCATACGCTTTGCTTCGCGCGTGCCAAGCGGCTGCGGCGAAGGCGAATCTAAACATCGCTACCAGATATCTCCTGATAGACGCGGCGGTGATCCGCAATCATTCGATCGCGAAGGAAGAGCGACTTGGCGCGCTCGCGCGCCTTGTGGCCGAGAGCCGCTATATTCGCAGGGTTTTGCAGAACGTCTTTCATGCACCGCGCCAGGTCATCCGGATCGCCAGCCCTACATGTGACTCCTGCATCACCAACCACTTCACCGAGTCCGCCGATTTTCGATGCAATCACCACGCGCCCTCGCATCATGTGTTCGATAGCGGCTAAGCCCGCGGTTTCTTCCCACACGGATGGCATAACGACCACGCTAACCCCGCCGAGTACTTGCGCGAGCGCATCGCCTCGCAAAAATCCGGTGATGTGGACAACATCGGTAAGGCCCGTCTGCGCGATCGTCGTTTCAAGAGGTGCGCGCTCCGGCCCGTCCCCGACCAGCAGGACGGCAAAATCAAATTCCTCCTGATGCAAAAGTGAGGTAGCTGCCAGCAAAACAGGCAGACCCTTTTCGGGGACGAGCCTACCCACATATGCAAATGTGACCTTTTTAGGCGGCGAAAGCTCCGCCGGATCCGGCGCTGCCGGAACTCTTGATACATCGTCAATACCGTAATAAATAATCTGCGAATGAGGCAAGTCATGGCGTTTCAGGACGTGAGTGGAGATCGCTAGATTGCGCGATACGCGTCGAGCCAACGCGTTGCGCGGGAACATGAGTAACACGCTCATTAAACTGCGGAACCACGACATTTGCGCGGCTTGGCAGCTCACGCATTTTCCATAGCGCCCGGCCTGAAAATAGCCAGGGCAGATCGATCCGTCGGGCTGATGAACCAGCAATCCGTTGGGGCAGATGGCCTGGTAGCCATGATGCTCCAGGGCAACGGGCTTGCGCGCGAGCCACGCGAGAAAAAGCGGGAAAAGTGCTGGGCCCGCGAGGTGAACCACGTCGGTCCGTTCCAGCAGACGCCAAAGGGTGAGCACGGTGGGACGTCTCACGATGGGAAATGGAAGCGACCGATCATCAAAATTTCGCGCGGGCGTATTCGTAACCACGGTGAGATCGAACCGCGGACGATTGTCGACGGTGCGGAGCTCCGCCATGCCCTGTGCCAAAGACAACACAATGGTCTCGACGCCGCCCACGTTGGGTGCGAAAGAATGCGAGTACAGGAGCAGCTTCATTCGGAGAGCTTGTGCGCGGAGCTGCGGGGGGAATCAGCGGCAGCCGTGGGGCGCGTATCCGATGCCACTTTGCTGCGCCGCACACGCGCAACGCCACGCGCAATCGCGTCTACGGCGGCATCAATATTTTGACGCGGCGACCACGACTCCATACGGGCACGGGCCGCCACACCCATCTCCGAGAGGCGGCCTCGATTCTCCGCTGCTTGTCGCAGAACCGCAGCCAGCGCATCGATGTCGCCACACGAATAAACGAATCCGGTCCGTCCATGCTCGATCAGGTCACGCGCGGCCCCCACATGGTCGCTCGCCGCCACCGGGCATCCGCAGAGCATCGCTTCATTGACTACGACACCAAACGCGTCATACATGGAAGGCAGGACCATCAAGTCGGCGCTGGTGTAGATCGCGGGTAACTGCGTCTGATTCGCAAATCCAAGAAACCTGACGCGAGCGCCAACTCCCAGAGCATCGGCCTCGGCTTGCAGACTCGATCGCAATGGCCCTTCGCCGGCGAAAACGAGCAGCCCCCGCTCCATCTTGGTCTTGGCAAACGCGCGCAACAAATCCGACGGTCGTTTCCACGGCTGTAACTTCGCACAAAAAAGTATGACGGTGTCGTCTGCTGACGCGCCCCATGACGCACGTACGGCCGCGCGATCGACACCAGCCGACTGCGCTAGCCACCAATCGTTGTCGACAACGTAAGGCGTGAGCGTAATACGATCGTCGGGAAGCCCCAAGGAGCGCATCAGTTCCCGCGTTCCCGACGACGGCACAATCACCTGGTCCGCCAGGCGGAACAACAGCGGCCATGCCAGGCGCTTGACGTGACGCTTCCACATTTTCCCATCGAGCGGGGACAATGTGACTGTATCCGTGCCGAACAGGAACGCAGTCCCCGAAAATTTCGCGGCAAAATAAGCGATCCAAAACGTCGCGCGCGTATAGCTTACGTAGCACAGCACCGCATCAAAATGCCCATCGCGGAGGAGCTTCCACAATCCCCAATTGTAGAGGCCAAAAAAATTCTCGGCGCCTGATCCCCGATTCGGCACATGCACCCACGGATAGCCGTCCAGCAAGGGCACGTCCCATTTCACGGTCGCGCCAAATTCCGGATCGTGGGCCGCCTCGGCTCCTCGCAAAGTGCAGAAGGCCACCTGGAGATCGAGATCCTCGCGGGCGGCCATCCGCCGGAGAATCGGTACCTGATATTGAACGGGATGGGTTCCGAGGGCGAGAACGCGGAAACGACGCTTAGGCATGCCACGACTCCGCGTCACGACTCGCATCAAGGAGCGACGGCGAGGTTGCAGCAGCGATTTTCTTGGAGTGCAATAGATGCCCCAGAGCGCAGTATACCCCCGTTTCGCGGCGCAATCGGCTGTGCTAAACTCTGTATGTTCCGCAGGGTAGGCGATTTACCGTACGTCTCCGCATCGTGAATTGCGCGCACCCGGAGCGCGAGGAATTGCGCCGGGCCGCCGGAAATTTCACTAAACTTGATCGCACGGGACCGCCTGCGCGGTGGCTGACTCTTGCGGTCGCGAAATTGAAAAAGAGGACGTCTCATGTCTGGGCATTCAAAATGGGCCACGATTAAGCACAAGAAGGCGGCGACTGACGCCAAGCGCGGTCGCGTCTTCACTCGCGTGATTCGCGAAATCACCATCGCTGCGCGCATTGGCGGCGGCGACCCCAACTCCAACCCTCGCTTGCGCACCGCCATTCTCGCCGGCAAGAACGAAAACATGCCGAACGAGAATATCGAACGTGCGATCCTCCGCGGGACTGGGCAGCTTGAGGGCGAACAATTCGAAGAGGCAACGTTCGAAGGCTACGGGCCCGGCGGCGTAGGCATGCTGATTCAGGTCGTTACTACGAACCGCAACCGCATCGTTGGCGAATTCCGCCACCTGATGAGCAAGAACGGCGGGAACATGGCGGAGGCCGGGGCTGTGGGGTGGATGTTTCATCGTAAGGGCGAAATTACTGTGCCGAAAGAAGCGGCCAGCGAAGACAAGATGATGGACATCGTGCTTGAGGCGGGAGCCGACGATTTGAAGGACGATGGGTCGGCCTGGTACGTGGTTACTCCGCCTGAGGCGCTGGAGAAAGTGAAAGACGCGCTGGTCAAGGCGGGGATCACACCCACGTCGGCAGAGGTAGGGATGGTGCCGCAAAATTATGTCAAGCTCACGGGTGCACAAGCCACGCAGATGGTGCGGCTGGTCGAGGCGCTGGAAGAACACGACGACGTGCAACACGTCTACGCCAATTTCGATATCGACGAGTCCGAAATTCAGGCCGCCGTCGGCGCGAACTGAACCGGAATCTGAATCCTTTCCACCGGCCGCCTCCTTGCGAGGTGGCCGTTTTTATTTGTGGGTTGTCATTTGCAGACGACTCAGAGGACAAACCTCTGGCAGCTACCGGGCGAACGCCGTAGACTGTGATGCGATGATTGCAACCCACGACGCGAATCCTTGCATTCGAGTGCTCGGTGTTGATCCCGCCGCGGCCGGACCGACTGGCTACGGCATCGTCGAGAGCGATGGACGCCGGTGCAAGATGCTGCACTACGGTGCTTTTCGCGTCGCGACGAAGCGTCAAAGGGAATTCTCCGGCGCTGCGCTTCAGGATGTTCACGAGTTGCTTTGCCGCCTGATCGGAGAATTCTCACCGAGTGTCATGGCCGTGGAATCCGTTTTTACCGCCCTCAACATGAGAACCGCGCTGCGCCTAGCCGAGCTCCGTGGAGTCGTGCTCTTGGCCGCTGCGCAGCATGGCGTAGCGGTTCACAGCTATTCGCCCCGCGAAGTGAAGGCGAGCGTTGCCGGCTATGGTCACGCGGACAAGCGGCAGATGCAACTAATGGTGCGCGCACTGCTGTCCATGACTCAGACACCCGAACCGGCCGACGCCGCCGACGCGCTGGCGGTTGCGCTGTGCCACATCCAGGCCGAACAAGCACGAATCCGATTTGGTCTCCCGGATCCCAAAGTGCTGGTAAAATCTCGGTCACTTCGCAGCGGACCCCGCGCCGCACGTGGCCATGAAACGCCGGTGAGCGTCGCAGGCATCTAACAAGCCGATGAAAGTTTCCTTTCGGAAATCCATAGCCCTCTGGTCTGCCGCGTTTCTGTGTCTTGGGCTATCGCTCTTGGCCGGCGCTGCCGAACCCGCACTGCACGCGGCCAGGCGGGGCGAGTTCGCGTCGTTGCCGGCGGCCTCTGGGGCCAAGCTCACTTTCCGCCGCGTCTTCAAATCCAGCACGCCCGAGTTCATTGAGATCGCTGTTCGCGAAGACTCCGACGAATCCACCTACGAGATCCGCCAGCTGGATGAAGACCCAGAGAAATTGCCGTTTGAGGTAAGTGCGCCGCTGCGTGGGAAAATGTTTGAGCTCGCCGGGCAGTTGAACCGATTTCAGGGGCAGGATCTCGACGTACATCGCAAAATCGCCAACCTCGGTGAGAAGACGTTCCGCTGGGAAAAGGGCTCCGAAGTTCACGAAGCGGTATTCAACTACACGCTGAACACGGCGGCAGCGCAGTTGCTCCAAATCTTCGAAGGTCTGGCGCGGCAGCAGGAGCTGCTGATGCTGCTCGAGCGGCGCATGAAATACGATCGCCTGGGAATCAACGACGCGCTGCTGCAATTCGAATCGGATTTGAATCGCAAATTGCTGCCCGAGCCGCAGCGCGCCTTGCCGGCGCTTGATCAGATCGCCAGCGATACCCGGTTTGTGGACATTGCGCGCCAGCGTGCTCGAGCCGTCGCCGAACGCATCCGGCATTCCAATAGCTAGAATCGCATCGCAGCCTTGGTTCTCTGCACCCTGATCGAGAATCGTCTTCGGCGTTTGTCAGGCATGGAAAGCCGCGCGCTTCGCCCGGTCGAGGCCCTCCGGTACGAATAACGACGCTTGTCAGCTCACTACGCGCCTGCGTAGACTCGCGTGCTGATGGCACACGACGTCCAAGCGCAAGGTGGCGACAAATTTCCTCCGACGCGATGGTCTGTCGTTGAAGCTGCGCGCAGTGGCGATCCTGGCGAGCGCGATCGCGCGCTTGAGACGCTGTTCGCAGCGTATTGGAAGCCGGTCTACAAATACGTCCGTCTGCGCTGGAACCGGCCGGCCGAAGATGCGCAGGATCTGACGCAAGGGTTTTTCGTCGAACTCATGGAACGCGAATTGCTGCTCCGTTACGTTCCGGGAAAAAGCCGCTTGCGCACGTACTTGCGCGTGTGCGTCGATAGCTTCGTCATGAATCAAGACAAAGCCGAGCATCGACAAAAGCGTGGCGGCAATATGATTCACATTGCGCTGGATTTCGACGCCGCGGAGGGAGAACTAAACGCAGGGACCATGGATCCAGCTTTGATCCCGTCTCCGGTGTCGCTGGACGAAGTTTTCGAGAAGGAATGGATTCGTAGCCTTTTTTCCATGTCCGTTGAGGATTTGCGAAAGCTGTGCGATACGCGCGGCCGGTTGACGACCTTTCAGATGTTTGAAGAATACGACCTGGACAGCGTGGAAGATATTTCCTACGAGAAGCTCGCTGCAAGATATGGACTCCCGGTAACGGACGTGACCAACGGACTGGCGTGGGCGCGACGCGAATTTCGCAGAATCGCTCTGGATCGCCTCCGCGAAATATGTGGAAGCTACGATGAATTTGAGCGCGAGGTCGTCACCGTTTTTGGCAAGCACGCTTAATGAAAAATGCGCGATGAAATATTTGTCTGACAAAGCGATCGAACGGCTCCGCGACTCTCCGGACATCCCGAGTCTGGAGGGCACGCGGTACGTGCTGCTGAACCGCGTGGCGCGCGGCGGTATGGGCGTTGTGTACGCCGCGCAAGATGGCGCGCTGGGGCGCCGCGTCGCCTTGAAGGTGCTGGATACTCCGGAGCGAAGCGGCGGGCTCGCGCGGCGGTTGATCCGCGAAGCCCAAGTGCTTGCAAGGCTTGAGCATCCGGGGATCGTTCCGGTGCACGACGTCGGCACGCTGCAAGACGGCCGCGTCTTTTACACTATGAAATTGGTCGAGGGGCAGCGCCTGGATAAATATATTCAAGCGGTGCCCTCGATTCCGGATCGTCTTCGGCTGTTCCTGCGGATCTGCGATGCCGTGGCATTCGCGCACGCGCGCGGCGTGCTGCACCGCGACCTGAAGCCTGCGAATGTTATGGTTGGACCGTTTGGCGAGGTTCTGGTGCTGGATTGGGGCTTGGCCAAAATCTTGCGCGAGCCTGCCCACACCAATGGTGAGCGGGACTCCGAAGACGCATTCGCCAAGGATATCGCGACGCCAACGCCAGCAAGTGGAGCGGATTCGAAGGAGCATTCCGCGGTCACCGGGCGCGGATCCGTCATGGGCACTCCCGGGTACATGTCGCCGGAACAGGCGCGAGGCGACAACGACCGTTTGGATGAACGCACCGACATTTTCTCGCTCGGGGCCATGCTCCGCTTCCTCCTCGCCGAGGTTTCGCCGGCGATGCCCAAACCGGCACTTACGATCGACAAATCCTTGGAAGCAATTTGCGCGAAGGCGCTCGCCGCCCTTCCTGAAAATCGCTACTCTGCGGTTACCGACCTCGCCGCGGACGTATCGCGCTACTTGGACGGCCACCCGGTGAGCGCTCGTAAAGAGACGCTTCTGGACAAAGCCGGTCGCTTTTACCGCCACCACAACGTTGCCATCCTGTTGATAGCGGCCTACTTGCTGGTGCGCCTCGTGCTTCTGCTGGCTTCTCGCCGCTGGCCTTAAAGGAATTTCCTCACATGTTGTAAAGAACCTCAGGCGGAGAGAGAATCTCCAGCCACGGAGGGAATGATGAACAAGGTCCTACTCGGCATTCTGCTTGGGGCCATTTTAGGAGCCATCGACGGAGCGACGGCGTGGTTTACGCCAGCGGTGCGTGCTGGAATCGGCGGCATCATCATCGGCTCGACAGTGAAAGGCATTATCGCCGGAGTGGCGATCGGTTTTTTCGCGCGCAAGGTCCATTCTTTGCTGCTGGGTATCTTGTTCGGGCTGGCGGTAGGCTTTGTGCTCGCCTTCATCATCGCGCAACTGCAGCACGGGTACTATCCTCAGATCATTCTGCCCGGCAGCCTGGTCGGCGTAATCGTGGGATACGCGACGCAGCGTTATGGCGCGGAGACAACGACTGCAACGGCTACGCGATGAACGGAGCCTGTTGAATGGGCGACATGACTCGGCGTTGCGTAGGGTGGGGCGCAATTATCCGTGCGACGGGGCTGAGAAGTTGCCACGAAAAACTCTTCAATGGCTCGCCGGGCTAAAGCCCAGCGCCTACATCGACAGCTGAGGACATCACCAGGGTCATGGTTGCCCTTGTGGGTTCAATTCTTCACTACTCGGGAGCTGAGATTTACTTTGCTGCGCGGGCCGCGTCAGGGAGCTTTCCGGCAGCTTCCACGACCTGTTCGGCCAGATAATTTCTGACGCGGGCTTCATCGCGGGCGATGGCCAGATACGCTGACCGAAGCAACTGCTCTTTGCGGTTTCGCAAGGTGTCACGGATGGTCTGCTGCACTTGGGGATCGGAAATATTCCGCTGGCCCGGGGACTCGCGGGTCACGAGCTTCAGAATGCGGTAGCCGTCTTTGAGTGCCAGGGGCGGGCTGACCTGTCCCGGCTTCATGCCCATCACCATTTTTTTCAGCATGGGATCGGATTGGTTCAATGCGGACTCCGGCACATATCCTAGATCTCCACCGGTCGCCGCCGAATTCATGTCTTCGGAATAGTCCATCGCCAATTGCGCGAAATCTGCGCCGCTGTTGAGGCGGTCCATCAACATCTTCACTTTGCGCTGGGCTTCCGCCTCGTTAGTCGCGTCGTCGTTCTTGCGATTGCGGATCTGGGGTTCTTTTCGGGGCGTCACGACGATCTGCGCGATGCGATACTGGGGTTCCGCGACATTGAACTGCGCTTTGTTCGCGTTGTAAAACTCGGTTACGTCCTGATCGGTGATGGAAATCTTGGCAACCACTTCGCGGTTCAGAAGCTTGGTGATCGACAGCTGGCGGCGCAAATCGCTCTTCAAGTCGCTGACGGAGACATTGCGCTCTCTTAGCTGGCGCTGGAACTCATCTTCGGTATAGGGGCTCTTCAGCTCGGTAAATTTATCTTCGACTTCGCCGTCGCTGGCTTCCAGGTTCAGCTTCTTGGCGCGCTCCAGCAGAATCTCGTTGTTGATCAGCTCGTCCAGTACGTTGAGCTTTAGCGACAGGGCTTCCTCCTGTGAGGGTTCCTGTCCTTCCGGGTTCACGCGGGTACGGTAGTACTTGTCTACATCCGCGCGCTTAATCTCCTTGCCATTCACCACCGCCCACACGTCGGGCGAGTGCTGCACTTCCTGCTTGCAGCCCGCCGCGCCCAGTAACATCACGCCCGCGAGCGCCAACAATACCGCGGCGCGGCGCAGTCCCGTGGTGCGCATTTTGGAAAGGATTAAAACCAAGGCCAGAAACTCAGGCAGCTTTCTTTACGCGGCCATTGCGAATACAGGCCGTGCAGACACGAAGATGCTTCGTCGCAGATCCCACCACCGCGCGAACCCGCCTGAGGTTGGGATTCCACCGCCGCCGCCGCGTGTTATTTGCGTGGCTGATGACATTTCCGAATGCCGGACCCTTACCGCACAACTCACACTTCGCCATCGTTCGTCCTACTTTGCTGTAAAATTGTTCAGGTACAGAACGTCTAAGTGTAACAGACCCGGGCCCAACAATGTAATGCCCGCTTGCGTGCGGGTGCCAGGTTGGCTGTAGCCACTTGCCGTGCGCGAAAGCAGCCAGGATTCTAGCCTCAGCTCAGCCCGGAGTCTCCTGTGCAACTTTCGCGGTCATGGCGAGGGCTGCGACATAAAACGGCTTCAAGAACTCCGCCGCCATAGTCGCGCTCTTGGACGCTTGCTCGCCCAGTATTCCCTGCAAATGCCCGTCTTTCAAGAAGATGGTCTGTACCAGAATCGCCGCCGCCGTTTCGTGTCCTGTCCCCATTTTAGATTTCTCCTTGATTCCATTGCATGACGAGTTTACCACCTCGCGAGGCGGGAAATTGTCCCCCGGCAAGGGTCCAGCAATTCCGCCATCTCCCAGACGATTCCACTTAAGAGTCCGTAAGCCGTTCGAATCGTTAGCGGGTTATTCGTCGAGCAAAATCAAGGAGCAGGCGGCGCGGACGCTCCAGCAAGATTTTTTTGCAAGGTGTCTCGAGTGAGTTCGTTCTCCCAGCGGGCGACGACAATCGTTGCGACGCCGTTACCGATCATATTTACGAGCGCTCGAAACATGCTCATGAACCGGTCAATGCCCAGGATCAGCGCCATGCCGGCGACGGGGATGGTGGGAATTACCGTCAGCGTGGCAACCAGGGCTATGAACGATGCTCCTTGGACGCCGCTTGCCCCTTTCGACGTGAGAGTGGCGACCGCAAAGATGGTGAGTTGCTGGCCGAGCGTTAGATGTGTATTGGTTGCTTGGGCGACGAAGAGTGCGGCTAGAGTCATGTAGATGCTGGTGCCGTCGGTGTTGAAGGTGTAGCCGGTCGGAACGACCAGGCCGACGAGCGCTTTTGAGCAGCCCAGCTTCTCGAGTTTTTCCATCAAGGTGGGGATGGCGGGTTCCGAAGAGCTGATCGCCAGCACGAGCAGAACTTCCTCTTTGATGTAGACGAGAAACTTGATGATGCTGAAGCCGGCGAGTTGCGCGACGATGCCGAGAATCACTAACACGAAGAGCGCGGAGGTGAGATAAAACGTGCCAATCAGTTTGGCGAGCGGGCCGAGCGATGCGACACCATACTTGCCGACGGTAAACGCCATGGCCCCGAAAGCGCCGATGGGCGCGAGGCGCATGAGTATGTTTACAACCGCAAAAACTGCTTGCGTGAGTGAATCGAGCAGCGTGACCAACGGCTTGCCACGGTCGCCGAGAGCGGAAAGTGCCAGTCCGAATAGAATTGCGATAAACACTACCTGCAAAATGTCGCCCTTCGCGAATGCGTCTACGACCGTGGTGGGAATGATGTGCAGCAGGAAGTCCGTGACGCTCTGCGCCTTGGCCTGCCCAGCGTAATCGGCGACGGCCTTGGCATCCAGATCGGCGGAGCTGACATTAAACCCCGAGCCCGGCTGAACGAGGTTGCCAACAATTAAGCCGATGAGCAGCGCGAGCGTGGAGACAACCTCGAAATAAAGCAACGCCTTGCCGCCCACGCGGCCAACCTTTTTCAAGTCCTGCATACTGGCGATGCCAGAGACCACGGTGCAGAAAATGATTAAGGAAATGACCATCGTGATGAGGCGAATGAAACCATCTCCAAGTGGTTTCATGGCGATGGCTTTAGCGGGGCTCAGATAGCCGAACGCCACGGCGAGACCAATGGCAATGAGGACCTGCACCCAGAGATTTGCATAGAACGGCTTCTTGCGTGTGGATGCGGCAGAGGGCATTAGAGAGGCAGCAATTCCTGGGGTTTGCGAATCGCGTCGACCAGATCGTTTAGGAATGCGGCGGCACGCGCACCGTCGATGAGGCGATGATCGCTGGAGAGGCTCAGTGTCATAACCGGGCGAACGGCGGGTTTTCCGTCCACGGCAACCACGCGATCGGAGACGGCTCCGACAGCGAGTACGGCAGACTGTGGCGGGGTAATGATGGCCGTAAAGGCATCGACCTTGTACATGCCGAGATTGCTGACCGTGAATGTGCCGCCGGAGAGATCGCCGGGAAGGAGGCGATTGGCGCGGGCGCGTTCGGTCACGGCGGCGCGCTGGGTGGCGATCTCTGCGAGCGTCGCTTTGTTGGCATTCTGAATCACGGGAGCGACGACACCATCGCCGACGGCGATCGCCAGGCTGATATTGATACTCGAATTCGGGCGCACAGTATCGTTCGCCCAGGAAGCATTCATCACCGGATGACGCTCGATGACATGGGCGACCAGCCTGATCAGGCAGTCCGTAATCGTCGGCGAAACCGATTGTGACGACTGGTTTTGCACTTTGATTTTCTTTTGTGAATCGAGCAGAGCGCCGGCGTCGGCGTCGCGAATCACGAAGAAGTGAGGTACGGTCGTCCAGCTTTTGGTCGTGCGTTCGGCCATTAGGCGCGCAATCGTGCTGAGAGCACTTAAGGCAGGCGAAGTTGGAGCGGCGCTGGAGGATTCCTTTGCTGCCAGAACGTCCTCTGTCGTAATAACCCCGTCTGGTCCTGTGCCATGAAGTTGAGCGAGGTCGATGCCATGTTCTTTGGCGAGGCGGCGAGCTTTAGGCGAAATATTGAAGCTCGGAGCTGCGGGCGATGCAGCCGCGGAGGGTGCTACAGCGGTTGTTTTCGCGGGCTCTTGCTTCGTGCGACCCGTCGGAGTTGCCGCAACAGATGAGGTAGGTGCCTTCTCGCCGGGAGCCACGATCCAGGCAATGGTTTCCCCGACTGGCACGACTGCGCCTTCGTGCGATTTGATGCCGGCGAGTATGCCGTCGGAAGGAGCTTCGATCTCCACGACAGCTTTGTCGGTTTCGATTTCGAGAAGAGGCTCGCCTTTCTTGACGACCTCGCCTTCTTTTTTACGCCATGCCAGGAGTTTTCCGGTTTCCTGCGCCATTTCCAGGGCAGGCATTACGACACTGATCGCCATAGATTTTTGTAATGGGCTTTGGGAATGGTGCTAGTCCGTCGCCGCGACTCCTTCGATTTTTGCGCTGGCTTCGACCATCTCGACGACTCGCTGGCTCGGAGTTGCTTCGTTTTCGCGAGCCGTCGGGAGCGGGCCCTCGACAGTGACATAGTGCGCCCCGGCGACCATCAGTTTTTCAGCCGGGAAGCGGGTGATGACTTCGTGACCTGTTTGGGTTACGACGATTTCTTCCTCGATGCGCGCCGCGCTCCACCCGTCCGTTGAAGGCCAGAAGGTTTCGAGGGCGAAAACCATTCCCGGTTTAATTTCGTGCGAATGATCGAGCGAAACCATACGGCTGATGACGGGTTTCTCCCAAATCGCGAGCCCGATGCCGTGGCCGAATTGCAGCGCGAAGGCGGCTTCTTCGTCGGGAAATCCGAATTCCTGCGCTTTCGGCCAAACGGATGCGATCTCCGCCGTCGTTCGCCCAGGTTGCACCAGGGATATCGCTGCATCGAGATATTCGCGGCAGCGCTTGTATGCGTCGATCATGGCATGGGACGCATAACTGATCGTGAAGCAGCGGTAGTAACAAGTGCGATAGCCCATGTAGGAATGGAGGATGTCGTAGTAAACGGGATCGCCGGGGCGCAGCACGCGATCGGAAAAAACGTGAGGATGAGGATTGCAGCGCTCGCCGGAGATGGCATTTACAGCTTCGACGTATTCGGAGCCGAGGTCATAGAGGACCTTACTCGCGAGTCCGACGGCCTGGTTTTCGCTCATGCCCGGCTTCATGGCACGGTAGAGTTCGTCGTAGGCGGCGTCCACCATCATAGCGGAGTGATTGAGGAGAGAAATTTCGTCCTGCGTTTTAATTACGCGCGCATCGGACATTAACTGTTGCCCGTCCACGATCTTGATGCCTTCTTTCTGCAGCGCGAAGAGAATTGGAGGTTCGACGACATCAATTCCGAGCGGCTCGTTCAGCAGACCGCGTTTTTCGAGCTCAACCTTGATTTTTTTCGCCACGTTTTCCGCACGTCCCATTTCCGGGGACATCGCGCCACGTAGAAGGGGAATACCGGGACGCGAGCGCTCGCCAAGCCACGGGCAATGCAACTGATGGTGCCGCGCGGCCGAGCCGAAATCCCACAAGATGGGTTCGTCGTTTTGTGGCAACAGCGCGAAGCGGCTGATTTTGTCCTGCGCCCATGTACCGATATGCGTCGCGGTTAGATAGCGGACGTTGTTCATATCGAAGCAAAGAAGCGCGCCCATTTCAGACTTCGCAAGCAGCGCTTTGGCGCGAGCGAGCCGCTCGCGGCGCAAGCGGTCGAAATCAATGCGATCTTCCCAGTCCACCGCCATCGTTCCGTAGGTTTTCAGTGCCATGAGAGCCTCCTCCCTCCGTTTGGTTTACTTTCCGCAGAGTGCCCGAGCGGCTTCAAAAACAGTTTGTTCGGTGGGGACGGTCACATCTTCCAGCGGAGGGGAAAACGGAATCGGGACGTGCATAGCGCCCATTCTTTTCACCGGAGCTTCAAGATTGTAGAAAGCGCCTTCGACGATAACGGAAGCGATTTCCCCGGTAACCCCGTATCGGCCGTAACCTTCATCAATCACGATAGCGCGCGAGGTCTTCTTCGCGGATTCCACGAGGGCCTTCTCGTCGAGGGGCCATGTCGTGCGCGGGTCAATGACTTCGGCGCTGATGCCCACCTCTTCGAGAAGTGCCGCAGCTCCCAGTGCGACCTGCACCATGCTGCTGGTGCCCACCAGAGTGATATCGGTGCCCATGCGTTTCACGTCCGCCTTACCGAATGGAATCGTGTATTCCTCCTCCGGAACGGGCCCTTTCAACTTGTACATCATTTTGTCTTCGAAGAAGACCACTGGGTTTTCGTCGCGAATCGCGGTCTTCAGAAGCCCCTTCGCATCGTACGGAGTGGACGGCATGACTACTTTCAGGCCAGGTACGTGACTGAGCCAGGCGTGCAGCGATTGCGAATGCTGGGCGGCGGAACGCCGGGTGGCGCCCAGCGTGGTCCGAAGCACCATGGGCACCTTCCATTTTCCGCCGGACATGTAGTGAATCTTGGCAGCCTGATTCACCATCTGGTCCATCGTGAGCGTCAGGAAGTCGCCAAACATGATGTCGATCACCGGGCGCATGCCGGTCATCGCGGCGCCCACACCAATGCCGGTGAATCCGGCTTCGGAAATGGGCGTATCGATTACGCGATCCGTGCCGAATTCCTCGACTAGGCCCGAAAGCACTTTAAATGGTGTGCCAGCCTCGGCCACATCTTCGCCGAGAATGCAGACGCGCGATTCGCGGCGCATCTCTTCCACGAGTGCCTCGCGCACGGCTTGCGCAAATGTCAGTTCTCGAACTTGTGTTTCAGTTTGAGGCATAAACGTCTTGCTCCGCTTCTTCCGGGCTCGGGTACGGCGCGCTGACGGCGAACTCGACGGCAGAAAGCATCTCGGCGCGCACTTCTTTTTCGATCGCCTTTAGCGCATCCGCATCCACGAGTTTCTGACCGATGAGCCAGTCCCCCAGGATCGCGATAGGATCCCGCTGGGACTTCCACTCCTGCTCTTCTTTCTTGGAGCGGTAGTATTCTCGGCTGATATCACCAACGTGATGACCGGTGTAGCGGTAGGTATTGCATAAAAGAAGCGCCGGTCCTTCGCCTCGACGCGCCCGAGCGACGAGGCGCGAAGCCACTTCGTAAACGGCACGAACGTTCTGGCCATCGACGGCTTCGGCATCGACACCGAACGCGGTGCCGCGCGCGAGAATATCTCCCGCCGTGGTTTCCGAAAAGTGCGTGTACTCGGTGTAAAGATTGTTCTCGCAAACGTAAATGACCGGGAGCTTCCATAACGCAGCGAGATTCATGACTTCGTACAGAAGCCCCTGGCCAAGAGCACCTTCTCCGAAAAAACAAACAGAAACCTGTCCGGTTTTGAGGTGCTTCGCGGAAAACGCCGCTCCCGTGGCGATCCCGGTACTCCCCGCAACGATCGCATTGGCTCCGAGATTTCCAGTTGTCGGGTCGGCGATGTGCATGGAGCCGCCTTTGCCTTTGCAATAGCCGGCTCTCTTGCCGAGAAGCTCGGCGAACATGCGATCGGGGGAAGCGCCCTTCGCGACACAGTGTCCGTGGCCCCGATGCGTGCTGGTGATGTAGTCGTCCGGGCGAAGCGCCTCGCAGATTCCCACGGCGACAGCTTCCTCGCCGACATAAAGGTGTGCGAGACCCGGCATCAAGGCACGCGTGTACAGCTCATTCACCTGTTCCTCAAACAAGCGAATCATCTGCATGCGGCGATACATGCGCAGGAATTTCTCCAGTGCGACGGTCGGCTCAACGTCGGGCGACTTGGCTATCGTCTTCATCGCTTCACTCCGCTCATGCTCGCCAGAACGTCAAAGACCACGGCAAAATCTTCTTCGACGAGTCCCATTCCACGTGCCGCCGTCAGAAATTCGTTGGTGATCGCCGTGGTAGGCATCGGCACGTCGAGAGAACGCCCAAGATCCAACGCCAACAGCATGTCTTTTTGCATCATGTTTACGTTGAACCAGGCTTCCGCAGGGAGTTTGAGGACAAAGGGCCCGCGATACTTCACCATGGGCGACGCAATGGCGCTGTTGGTGAGAACCTCCACCGCCACTTCGCGGGAAATACCGCTCTTTTCCGCGAGCAAAATTCCTTCCGAGAAAGCCAGCATCTGAACGGCAAGGCTCAGGTTTGCTGCAATCTTCATCACGAGCGCCAGGCCGCTGTCGCCGACATACGTGACTTTCGGACCAATGTCGTGCAAGAGCGCGCTGGTGCGGTCGAAGGTCTCTTTACGGCCCCCCACCATAACGGAGAGCTTTCCCTCTTGTAGCGTGATGACACTTCCAGAAACGGGAGCGTCAACCATGTCGGCGCCCTTTGCGCGGACCTTTGCAACCACGGATCGGCTGAACGCCGGGCTTACCGTGCTCATATCGATGAGCACCTTGCCCGGCGCCAGCCCGGCAAGAATGCCGTCGGGTCCTTCGACGATCGATTCCAGCGCAGCCGAATTCGTAACCATCGAAAACGTGAAATCCGCCGCCGCTGCAACGTCTCTTGGGGTCCCGGCCAATTTCATGCCCTTTTCAACGAGGCGCGCGGCCTTTGCGCGTGTGCGGTTGTAGCCAGTGACAGCGTGTCCTTTTTCGAGCAGCCGCAGCACCATCTCGCTGCCCATGACTCCAAGCCCGACAAATCCGAGGCTAGCCATCTGCGTCCTTTTCTCCGTCCAACAAGCAGTCAATTGAGGCAGGAATGTTTAGCGCCTTACGTTTCGCGCGAATCTTCTCGTACCTGGCGAAGGTGGGCACGCATCGCATCGCGTGCTCCTTGCGGATCGCGATGTTCGACGGCCTCTAAAATCCGTTTGTGGTGATATTGGCCGCGCTCCGGACCGCCTTCGGTGTAATACGTGCGCATCCGCTGTTCGCGAAGCAGACCGACGATCGAGTCGATTAAGGAGAGAATCAGTGGATTGCCGGCGGCTTCCGCGAGAGCCAGATGGAAATCCAGATCGCCCTCAATGAATCCCTCCGGATCCATGCGGGCCGCGTCCATTACGCCGATGGACTCGCGCATCGCGGAGAGCATTTCTTCGTCCGCACGCTGAGCAGCAAGGGCCGCGATTTCGGGCTCCAGGATTTCTCGAACTTCCGCGAGATGCACCGTGCCTTCCGACGGGCCGCTGCGCATCATGCGATCCAGGGTGAGGCGCATCGAATGAGCAGTCCCGCTGGTGACGAAGGTTCCGCGCCCCGCGTAAGCTTCCACCAGTCCCTTTTCGCGAAGCGTTTTCACGGCTTCGCGAACCGCGGTGCGACTTACGCCAAATTGGTGAGCGAGCTCCCTTTCGG
The DNA here is from genome assembly GCA_963832615.1 of uncultured Acidobacteriota bacterium. Classification (GTDB taxonomy): domain Bacteria; phylum Acidobacteriota; class Terriglobia; order Acidiferrales; family UBA7541; genus Acidiferrum. Next base: position 107,716 of record CAWHVA010000025.1, on the reverse strand, counting down.
CAGGCAGCTGGTCGCCTTCCTTCAATTCACCCTTTTGGATGGAGTCTTCAATCTGCTGGACAATCTGCTCGTACAACCTCGAAGTTTGGACTATTTTGTACATGACTGGCTCCCAGTTGCCGGTGCCGCCGGACGTTGGCCAACCGAGCCGAAGTTCAAAGGAATGCTTCTCGGTACAGTGGTCTGACCACCATATAACAAGCCGTTATCCCTCTGCAATCTTCCGCTCACTTTACCCACACCGTCTTCACGTTCGTGAATTCTCGAATCCCGTAGGTGCTCAGCTCTCGACCGTAGCCCGATCGCTTCACTCCCCCAAACGGCACGCGCGGATCCGAAGCCACCATCTGATTGATGAAAACCATTCCGGCTTCCAGTTCGTTTACGAAGCGCTCCTGCTCCCTGGCGTCATTTGTCCATGCGGAGGCGCCTAATCCGAAACGCGTATCGTTCGCCAACTGAATCGCTTCGTCAATGTCTTTGACACGGAAAATCGATGCCACCGGGCCGAACAACTCCTCCGCGTAGGCCGGTGAATCCTTCGGGATGTCTGTCAAAACGGTCGGCAGGTAGAAGAAGCCGCCACCATCCGCGGGCTTGCTGCCGCCTGTGAGCACCCGAGCACCTGCGGAAATGCTCTTCTCAACATCGGCATGGAGCGAGGTGACTGCGTCCGCGGTTGCGAGAGGACCCACGTCTGTCTTTTCATCGAACGGATCACCCAGCTTCAGTGCTTTCATTTGCGTGACGAAGTCCCGTTCGAATGCGTCGGCAATCTCTTCGCCCACAATAAAACGCTTCGCCGCGATGCACGACTGGCCGTTATTTAGGGTACGGGCCTTCACAGCGGTCTGAATTGCCTCAGTCAGATTTGCGCTTGGCATCACGATGAAGGGATCGCTCCCGCCGAGCTCAAGAACTACTTTCTTAACCCGTTTGGCTGCCCCGGTGCCCACCTTGATTCCGGCGTCTTCGCTGCCTGTCAGCGTGGCCGCAGCGATGCGAGGATCATCCAGGATCTTGTCAACTTTATCGGAACCGATGAGCAGCGTTTGGAAAGCTCCCTCCGGGAAGCCGGCCCGCAGTAGAATTTCTTCGATCTTAAGCGCGCATTGGGGGACATTTGAGGCGTGCTTCAGCAAACCAACGTTTCCGGCCATGAGCCCTGGCGCGATAAACCGGAAGACCTGCCAGAATGGATAGTTCCACGGCATGACCACGAGAACGAGCGCCGAGCGGCTGGTAGCGCACAAAACTCCGCGTAGCCGTGGTTTGGATGACTTCATCGGCAAGAAATCGCTCGGCATTGTCCGCATAATATCGGCACGCCCAAGCGCACTTCACAGCCTCATCGACCGCCGAACGGAGGGTCTTACCCATCTCCATAGTCATCAATTGGGCAAGTTCTTTTTTTTCTACCTCGAGAATTTCCGCAGCCTTCAGCATCATGGTTGCGCGTTCCGCAAACGACAGGCGACTGAACTCCGGAAAAAGCTTCGCGGCACGCGAAATTTTGCGCTCAATCTCCTGGCTGGAGAGCGGCTCGAATGTCTTCAGGGTCTTTCCGGTCGCAGGGTTTATCGTCGCGATGGCCATCAATTACTTCCTTCCAAGGGACTTGACCCGGTGCTGGGCGCACTTGACCAACCCGAACGCTACTAGATTCGCCCCGCGAGGTTGCAGACGACTTGTGGGGAGAGAATTGGTCGGACAGGTATACCACAATCCGGATGATTCATCCAAAATATTTCTTGACAGTATTAAATATACGGTGGTATTACCATCCGACCATCGACTTTCCGTCTGGAGATTCAAGCAGCCAAGAGGGGTGGCCTGAATGCGTCTTCCATTGTTCAAAACGCCCGGTCCGTGCCAAGCTTTTACCGCCGCGATACTCGCCGTCATCCTGTTCGGCGCCAGCGCGACGCACTCCCAGTCGGCTACCGGCCGGATTCTGGGTAGCGTCCATGACCAGCAAGACTCCGCCATCGCTGGCGCGAGAGTCACCGTTACCGATACTTTGCGCAACATAAGTCACGCCACCGTCACCGATGACGCTGGGGACTATGTGGTCGCCGACTTAACACCCAGCACGTACAAAGTCTTCGTCGAGGCTCAGGGATTCAACGGTTTTCAAGCTCCGGGAATCACTGTGGAAGTGGGCAAAGACATACGCGTCGATGCCACACTGAAAGCTGGCGATTCCAACATCGTCGTTACGATTACGGAAGAGATCCCTCTGCTCGATAGTACCAGCTCATCACTCGGTGGAACCCTCAGCAACAAGGAAATTAACGAGCTTCCCTTGAATGGCCGGAACTACGAAAATCTTCTCCAGTTGCGCCCCGGCGTGGTGCGGTATCCGGGCGGTGGGTTTTCTACCACCAGCACCAACGGCTTGCGCGCGGAAGACAACGCCTACCTCATCGATGGCCTATTCAATAGCGAACCCTTCTCTGGACAGAGCATCATCAACGGAGCCGGAATCGCCGGCGATTCCGCGACGATCCTGCCGATCGATGCGATCCAGGAATTTAACGTAATCCAGAATCCTCCCGCGGAATACGGATGGAAACCCGGTACGATCGTTAACGTTGGGCTTAAATCGGGCGCCAATGCATTGCACGGGACGGCCTATGGATTCGGCCGCACGACTTCTCTCGACGCACGAAATTATTACGATCCCGTCGGCACCGAAAAATCTCCTCGCAATTTGAAGCAGTTTGGGGCCACCGGCGGCGGCGCGATCATTAAGGATAAGTTGTTTTACTTCGGAGCCTATGAAGGACAGCGATACACGGTGGGAAATGTCGGCCAAATTGCTACTCCAGCGACAGTTGGCTTGGCCGCCCCCTCCAGCGGCTCCGATTGTGTCTTCACCGGCCTCGCCGGCGGGGACTGCGCCAATAGCGCGATCAATGCCATCGCCGATGTTCATGCCGCATTCCTGGCCGGCGCCATTCCCAATGACGTGAGCGCCGCCAGTCTGACAATCGCTGGCTGCACTCTCGGCCCTCCAATTTCATGCAACGGCTCGGGCATACCGCTGAACAACGGCACGAACCCGGCCGGAAACACCATCATCAATTACGGGCTACCCAACAGCGTCAGCGTCGACAACGCCGTGGGCAAAATCGATTACCAGATCAACGCCAAAAATACCTTGAGTGGTCTGTATTTCTTCGGGAATAACAACGGCACCGTGCAGGATGCGTCTCAGCTGCAAACGAAATGGCTCACGCAAATTCACACTCGTGCTCAAGTTTTCGGTTTGAATTGGGTTTGGACCCCGGCGCCCCTGTGGATCAACGAAGCGCGCTTCGGCTATAACCGCCTGTACCAGCCCACATTTCCCAATGACCACAATACTCCGGCTACAGCCTATGGGCTGGACACTGGCGTCACCAACCCTCTTTATGGTGGCCTGTCGCGCATCAACGTTCTCGGATTCTTCGGATTCCCGGTATCTGGAATTGGTGGATTTAATTGGCCCAAAGTTCAAGGGCCCGATGACCGCTATCAATTTGTGGATCACATCTCTCGCACGATTGGAAAGCATGTCGTCAAATTCGGCATCGAGGAGCATCGCGATAGTTTCAATGGCGGCGCCTACGGTGGAACGCGCGGACGTTTCAAATTTCTCGGCAGCATCGCCTTCACCTCCCCGACGGCAGTATTGTCTCTTCGCCGATCGAAGATTTCTTTGCGGGCGCTCCCACCAACGGCAGCCTTCTCACCGGCGACCCGACTCGCCACATTCACAACTGGGGAACGGCTCTCTTCGTTCAGGACGATTGGCGCATCACCAGCCATCTAACGCTCAATCTCGGCTTACGCTACGAACTCAATACGGTCATCAAGGATTCGAACGATCAACTCGCGAATTTCAGCCCGACCGCCGGGCTCCTGCAAGTGGGCAAGGGCATCAGCGGCCCCTATAACCTCGACCCTTACAACTTCGCTCCGCGCGCTGGCTTCGCGTGGGATATCGCCGGTAACAATAAAACCGTTATCCGCGGCGGCGCTGGCATCATCTATGAAACGTAAATTGGGAGTCGTTCCTTGCCCTGAACAATACTCTTGGCCTCGGGACCATTCCGACCGGCGGCATTGGAGTAACCCCTGGTACCGGCAACATCGCCACCGGACAAATCACTTATCCCGGATCGGCATTGAACTGGAATAACGTTGGCGGCGGCACGGTCTTCCCAACCGGCACTATCGACTGCAGTCCGACGACCGGCAGTCCGTGCACGATCATGGGAATCACGCAGAATTTCAAGACCCCTTACGTCTATTTCTGGAACCTCGACGTGCAGCACGCATTCAATTCGAAGGTCACCTTGGAAACGGTCTACGTGGGCAACCATGGCTCGAAACTCGCTGGCATCCGCGATGTCAACCAAAACGTCCCGGCGCTCGATACCGCTGGAGACGAACAGTCCGGTCGCCCCTTCAATGCCGCTTTTCCATTTCTCAGCTTCATCTACCAGATGGGAAATATTTACAAATCGAACTATAACGGCCTGCAGGTAACCCTCACCGGCAGGGACTACCACGGCTTTACGTTTCTCGCGGGATATACGTATTCTCACGCACTTGACGACGTGGGAGCGAATTGGGATTTCGGCGCGGGTTCGGGCCTGCCCATGGATAGCTATCATCCGCAGCGCGAATACGCCAGCAGCGACTACGACATGCGGCATAGGTTTACGCTTTCCGCTACCTATGCGATACCTGGAGTTAAAGGCTACGCGCAATTGCTGGAAGGATGGCAGCTCAATACCATCGTGAGCCTGTTTGGTGCGCAGCCGTGGGGTGTCATCGACACCGGAACCGATCTCAGCCAAACAGGGGAAGGCGTAGATCGCTGGGATTTCACAGGGAGTCCGTCGGACTTCAAAGCCACCAAGTCCACTGGCGTCCCGTGGATTCCCAATACGGATTTCGTTACCGATGCCGGCGGAAACGTCATCGGGGTCGCCCCGGGCTCACCGGCCGCAGCTGCGACCTGCATTACCGCGGCGGGCAGCCAGGCCGCGGCTAATCAGCTCGCGAACTGGGGCTGTTACGCGGAAGGAAAGTCCGTAATGACTCCGCCCGCTCCGGGCACGTTCGGCACCATGGGTCGCAACACTTTCCGTGATTTCGGCTTCCGCAATGTGGACTTCTCTACCGTGAAGAACTTCCGCTTTGGTGAACGCGTCAACATGCAGTTCCGCGCGGAATTCTTCAATATCTTCAATCATCCGAACTTTGCCAATCCCTTCGGCGGTCAAAACGGTTGGGGGCACAACGATCCGTCGGTCCCCGGAGCGGGCGGTTTCGGCTGCTCGTGCGCGACCCCGGACGTAGCGGCTTCGAACCCGGTAATCGGCTCCGGCGGAAGCCGCGCCGTGCAACTCGGCTTGAAGTTTATTTTCTAAACGGTGCGCGTCCGCATTGAATAACGAAGCCGCGCGCTCGCCATTCCGCAGCTGCGGAAACGCCCGCAGAGCGATTCTCAGCGATCATCCATCAATAAAAGGGACAAAAGAGGACATGCTAAACATACAGACGGAACTCCAACGTTTGTCGGTTGCTGTAGCTCTGCTCACTTCATTTTTCATTCCTAAGCCCGCGCTCGCGCAGGAGAGGGCGGAACGCACGATCGAAGAAATCAAAGTCGAAGCCGTCAAGCGCGCGCAGAACGGCATGTATCCGATGATCGGCCTCGATCCTTCCGATGTGGAGGAGGCGTTCACTTCCGTCAAGACGCGCGACAAGGATGAATGGGCCAGCGCGTTCATGCATGTCGCAGACCGCTACATGGCCGAAGGCAAGTCATTGGAGAAGTCCGACCCTGCGCGGGCCAATGCCGACTTCATCCGGGCCTGGCGCGTCTATTCGTTTGGTCGCTGGCCGATTCCTTCCTCGCCGAAGAAGAAAGAATCCTACGCGAAAGCGATCGAAGCATTTTTGGCCCACGCAAAGTTTTGGGACCCGCCACTTGAGGTCGTGCGGATTCCCTTCGAAGGCTCCGAGATTATCGGCTACATGCGTCTTCCCAAGAACGCCCAAGGCCCCGTCCCAATGGTTATCGCGGTAAATGGTCTGGACAGCCGAAAAGAAGATTTGACCGAAAGCTTTGGCGCCATCCTGCCATACGGCATCGGTTTCCTCGCAGTGGATGGACCGGGTACCGGGCAATGCCCTATCAAAGCAAGCCCGACGGCGGATCGCTTGCTCTCCAAAGTAATCGATTATCTACAAGCTCGCCCTGAAGTGGACAAGTCGCGAATCGCCTTTCACGGTGTGAGTTGGGGAGCTTATTGGGGCACCAAGATGTCCGTAGTGGAACATGACCGGCTGAAGGCCGTTAGCGTCCAGTCGCCTCCAACGGATCTCTTTTTCACGAGGAAGTTTCTAACGGAATCGCTGTTGGGCAATCGCGAGTATCTTTTCGATCAGGTCCCGGCGTTGATGGCGATTTTCGACAATGTGAACAGCGTAGACGACATCGCCGCCATATTCGAAAAAATGTCGCTCGCCAAACAAGGAATCCTCGGCAAGCCCACTACACCGATGCTGGTCATTGCCGGCGTAAAGGACACACAGGTGCCCATCTCCGATATTTACGAGCTCATGAACGCTGGTGACATTCCCAAGGAAGCGTGGATCAATCCCTCCGGCGGACATCTTGGCCGCCAGGTCAAAGTGTGGCCCGACCCCATCATTTTCAAACGCGTTCTCTTGCCGTGGATCGCGCGCAATCTGGACATGCCGGCCCTCCCTGAACCCGACAAGAAATCAGGAGACTAGAGCCAACGGAGCGGCGCTGCCACCATCGTGGCTCGCCAACTCCGTTCGCCCGTGTTTCACCCGCGACCCGCAGGTTGGACATCCCCCGCGGATCGCAGATGCGCTCGGATCGATTGTGCTTTAGAATTAATGAAGCTGCGCCTGTGGGCGTGTAGCTCAGCTGGGAGAGCACCTGCTTTGCAAGCAGGGGGTCGCCGGTTCGATCCCGGTCACGTCCACCAAGTTTTCAAGCACTTAGAAGCAGTATGCCGCTCCGCGTTGCCGCACTGTAGCGGGAACTGTAGCGGGTCAAAGTGTTTCGATCTGCCCTGCCAGGCCTGTAGACTCCTTGCACTGTGCCCGCAAACCGAACCGCCGACGCAAAACTCCGCTCTTTCCCAAGAACAGAAGCCGGGTTCATCGAACCAATGGAATGCCTGGCGACGACGAAGCTGCCAGAAGGACCCCAATGGGTCTGGGAAATCAAGCTCGACGGATATCGGGCGCTGGCTGTGAAGTCGGGCGGAAAGAATGTTGGGTAGTTACGTACACCGCTTGTTGGCTTAACTGCGGCTGGCTGCATATCACTGCCGCTCCTCGCTCTGCGAATAATTCGGATTTTTAATCTTCAGCCACCCGAGCTTATGCAAACTATCGCATTCTGCGTAACACGAGAGACAGGGGATGGCCGATGGGCTGGCTCTCATTGGCTTTGTAAAACCCTAGCGTCGCATCGTGAACGTAGGGACAGCGTCTATAGTTGCAGCAATGAATAGGCTTCGGAAACGGGCCGCTCGGCGTTTTTATCCAGTGTGTTGCGGCAGCCATCGAAATTTTGTGAACGGGACATTTCGGGGCATCTTGCATGGGGACCTCCTAAGAACAGAGGAAAATGGGAAGGCAGGATATCGGACTTCAATAAGGCTGTAAAGACCGGGCCAGCTTGGCGGTCTGAATCTCAGGAAACAACCTCTTATTTTAATAAGCGGCGTCACTCGGCGGCAATTTTAGGATGCCGCTGGCCGCTAGTTCTTTTGTGGAGGACGCAGGTCCGGCGGCGTGAGGTCCGGATGATCCTTCAAATACTGCTGCCAGGGCTCGTCGCGCAGCACCATTCGGAATCCGCGCCTCGTATTCACGTCGATGGTTCTCTGCAAATCCAGTTCGTCGAACGGAATCACGTGCTCGACGGCTCTATCGCCGCCCTCTTCAACCATGGTGAAATGTATGTCCCCGTTCACAAACCAGTAGTCGATCGCACCGTACACTGTGCCGTCTTTCAGATAGAGCCCGATTAGTCCGCGTTCTTCTCCGCCATAGAGGTGAACAGGGCTTTCGTACGGCTGCGGGGTGACATAGTTCTCAGAACCATACCCATAGAAGGCTAAATTATTACAGCCAAATCCCCAGGTCCAGAAAGGGCCACAGGTAGGCCACCAAACGGAATTGAATCCCACGCCAAACCTGAAAAACGGTGCGCCAAAGAACGCAGGATTGCTGAAAACGAAAATCGGGCGTCGCCGAAAGAGGAAACGACCAGTGCCGAATCCCACAGGCCCCCGCGAAATCGTCGGGTGTGAAGCCGGAGCAAATACATGCGGCACGCCCATGCGTGCCCCGCCGTTGAAGTGCCCGCCTCCACCAACGTGACCGCCGTGTTGTGCCCACGCAGGAGTCGGAACCCAGGCGGAAGCCAACAGGCAGACGGCAACAATCAGAATCTTTCTCAGGATCGAACCGCGAAAGAGAAACCGCGTCATATAGTTCCCTCCTTGCAGCCTATTGCATTTGAAGCTGCGAGGATCGCGCGAGCTTGTAGTGTAATACTCTGAGGTGCTCGTTGCATCCCCCCCTGGATCCGGGTCTTTTCTTACTCTACCCGCCATGCCGTTTTTTGAAACGGGGACGCACAGCTCTAGTTCGTCTTCATAGAACACGCCCCGTTCAAGTAATTTGGCGTCATTCTCTCTCGGGTCAAACTCCACTACGTACCGCCTTGTAGTCCCTTCAGGCTCACGGCTATTGAGATGCGCGAACTCTAAGCGGACGCAATCAGCAGCTTCGGAACCGGTTCGTCTGTGGGTTCAGAAGTGACGGCGAAGGCGCGTCCTTAGGTCGAAGATTTTTGAGCGAAGACTTGCTCACCCGTCATTTGGTCGCAGATGTAGTAGTGGCCGGGATTGTTCTGTGCGTATTCCTTCAATTTGGCGATAGCGACTTGAAGGTCCAGAAAGGTTCCGAGACACTCGGTTCCTTCGGGCGAAGTTCTGTAGAGCTCTAGCGAGTCGGCCACGAGTTTCAATTCACACCACCACCGCAGAATCAATCTCACCTGTCAAACACACCGGTTAAGCAGAGCGCATAGCCCAAGACAGCCAGAAAACCGATAAAGAAGACAATGGCGATTCCTATGAACATCACTTCGCCGCGGGAATGCGTATTTGTTTCGGATTGGGCCATTCTGGGTTTTGGGTTTTCAAGGCACGCAAGGCTGCCGACGCCCCTGCAATCTCCTGCCGTTCCTCGGCACCATCCGAGCTTGCGTGAAGCTCTCGCATTCGCCTGAAGATGGCGACCTCAGTATCGCGTATGAGTTTTTGCAACTGAGTTGGATTCGTTTCAAGAACGGTGGTTTCGTAGAATTCGCGCCAATTCGCCATGTGACACCTCACCCACGACATGGAAATTGTCTGATTTCGCAGGGGAACCTTCTTCTGGTCAGGAGGGAACGGTGCTAGTGAGACATAGCAACGGTACTCGGTTTAGACGCTCATAGCTAGTTCTATTCACGCGGTTGGGTCAGACTTTGTTTGGCGGTGCGACGCCGTTCACTTCAGAGTTTTTGGCTATTTAGGATCGCGGCGATTAATCGCAGCTAAGAGGTAGAGCAGGTAGCCGATGAGGGCCAGTCCGCCGATAATGATGGCGACTAATATTCGGGCGAGAATCATCGTGCTGCCCCGAGAAGGCTATACCGTTCGGAAGGTCTTCACGGAAGCCGTCACTTCAAATTCACACTGATTTAATTTTTTCGGTCTGTCCAGCACAGTTTTTCGCTGTTCAAAGTCCACAGTGCCACCGATGCTTCTGCTAACTTGAGGCGTTCTTTTTTGTTGTCTGAACTCCCGGCAAGTTCTCGCCGACGCTGAAAAATGGCATCCTCGGTCTCTGTTATCAGTCGTTCCAACTGTGTTGGGTTCGTTTCAAGAAGAGTGGTCTTGTACAGCTCGCGCCAGTCTCCCATGTTGACACCTCCTGAACTATGAAATTGTCAGATTTCGCAGGGTGGGCCGTCTTCGTAGGCGGGAGCGATGCTAGTGAGACATGTCCACCGTACTCGGTTTAAGTGTTCATAGCTAGTTGTACTTGAACACTTCGATGATCTGCGCCGGGTTCACCAACGTCGTTACGCTGCCGTAGAGAATCTGCACTTTGCGGCCAGCGGACTGGTTCGTGATGGCCGTTAGTCACCATGACTACGGAGCCATCTCCTTTACGTCGTGAATCTCCGACACTCGTCAGGTAACGGGAGACTGTCAGGATAGCAAGGTCATAGGCTCACCCTCAACGACAGGGTCGGACGGTCGCTTGCATCCAGTTTGGAGATTTGCCCGAACCTGGGAAGGCGGAGAGAAGTGAACTTAGTCCGGCGTCGCGCTCGTGGCCAAATCAACTTGTAACATATACTATACTATAGTATATTATACTCAGAAAATAGAGGGACCCGGTGGCTCACACGACGAAGAACAAGGCGAGGGTTCTGGGCCGTGTTCGCAGGATTCGCGGGCAGGTGGAAGCCATCGAGCGAGCACTCGACGCCGACCAGGAGTGTTCCAGTGTGCTGCAACTCATGGCTGCTTGCCGTGGCGCATTGAACGGATTGATGGCGGAAGTGCTGGAGGGTCACGTCCGGTTCCATGTTCTCGATCCGAAATCCGGCAAGAACTCTCCTCAGGCGGAAGCGGCCGAAGAACTCATCGACGTGGTTCGAAGGTATCTAAAGTAGTTTCGTCAATCCTCAAAATCTTAAAGAGATGGTGGTCCGTCATGAATCGAAGCGCAATTGAAAGAAGGGGAAGTTGCCGGGAATTTGGAAGAAATGGAAGCATTACAGTCGTCCGATCGGCCCCGAAGACAGCCACGAGCACGAACATGCGCTGAACTGGCGAGAGATCAACCGGGTCCTGTTTGTCGCCGCCGCCGCTGCCGCCATTTGGTTTCTCGGTGGGGCGCGGAATCCCTACATAACGGGCATCGGCGTAATTTGCACACTCGTTGGTGGATTCCCAATATTCCATGAAGCGTACGAGAACATCGTCCAGCGACGGATGACGATGGAACTCTCGATGGCCATTGCCATCGTGGCGGCGCTCGCGATCCGCGAAATATTCACTGCACTCGTTATCACCTTGTTTGTACTCGTTGCCGAGATTCTTGAAGGTCTCACCGTTAGCCGTGGACGCACCGCAATCCGCCATTTGGTTGGTCTGCTGCCCACGACTGCGACGGTACGCAGAAACGACCGCTGGCAAAATGTTGACACCAAAGAAATCGCTGTTGGCGACATCGTCCTCGTGAAGCCAGGGGCGCGAGTTCCAGTCGATGGCCTTGTCGCCGGAGGCCACTCGTTCGTTGATCAGGCAACGATCACTGGCGAATCGATGCCTGCGGAGAAGACCAACGGGTCGTCGGTCTATGCTGGAACGATTAATCAGTCCGGGGCGCTCGAAATCCGAGTTGACCGAATAGGTCGCGATACTACGTTCGGCAAGATCATTAACGCTGTGGAGCGTGCGGAAAAATCGCGTGCCCCCATTCAAGGTATCGCGGACCGTCTCGCGGGCTATTTGGTTTACTTTGCTCTCGGAGCAGCGGTTCTTACATTCCTAATCACTCACAATGTGCGCTCCACGATTTCGGTTGTCATCGTGGCCGGGGCGTGCGGGATTGCGGCGGGAACACCCTTGGCGATTCTTGGCGGAATTGGACGGTCCGCTCAACTTGGTTCAATCATCAAGGGTGGTCTCTATCTGGAATCGCTCGCGACCATCGATACGGTTCTTCTCGATAAGACTGGGACCCTGACCTACGGCACGCCGGAAGTGGTCGATGCTCGTCCTGCCGACGGGGTCGCGGTGGCTTCCTTGCTGCAAGCGGCGGCAACTGCGGAATCTCGGTCCGAGCACCCGGTCGCTAAGGCAATCTTAAAGAAGGCGTCAAATATGGGAGTCTCCGGTGAAGAACCCGAAAAATTCGATTACACCCCTGGGAAAGGAATCGTCGCAGCTCGTCAGGGGGTTGAGATCATCGTTGGCAATCGGCTCTTTCTTGAGGGACATCGGATTGCACTCCCAACCAGCACAGTCTCACACTCCGAGTCGGAGATTTTAGTGGCGCGAGACGGCAGGTTCCTCGGAACTCTCGTGGTTGCAGATATGCTCCGGCCGGAAGCGACAAAGGCGATACAGGATCTCAAATCGATGGGATTGAAGACAGTTCTTCTCACGGGAGACTCCAAGACCGTGGCCGAGGACATCGGTGTAAAGCTTGGCGTCGACGAAATTGCCGCTGAACTCTTGCCTGAGGACAAGCTGGAATTTGTCAGCAAGCTCACCAAGGCGCGGCGTAACGTCGTTATGGTGGGTGACGGAGTCAATGACGCTCCTGCTCTCATGAAGGCTACCGTCGGAGTCGCGATGGGCTCTGGAACAGACGTTGCGCGTGAAAGTGCAAACGTTGTTCTCATCGGCAATGATCTATCGAAGCTGGTCGAGACCCTCAGGATCGCCCGGCGATGCCGCCGCACCATCATGCAGAACTTTGTCGGAACGCTGGTCGTGGACAGCATTGGTGTCGGCTTGGCCGCTTTTGGATTTCTCAATCCACTTCTCGCTGCATTCATTCACGTTTCCTCGGAAATGACTTTCATTTTGAATTCCGCAAGACTGCTCCCGCCGGTCTCTTCGGCTAAGGACCTGGTTCGCGAATTCTTTTCTCAACCGTCTGCGGCCGCTCACGAGTAGCAGTCGAGGTAGGGAGGACGAGTCGGCTTATTCGTTGCGTCGCTGACACATCATGGATCACAGGGGCAAGCTCTTGCTGATCACAAAGAGGCTCGTTATCGGACAAGTCGCGGTTTGCCAAGGGTGCTGTTGCGGGAACACCGCGAACGGCAGACCTCCCGTACCGGTGGATTGGCTCAAGAAGGAGTGGCGCGCCAGAGGGTTGCTGAAGCGGGTTCAGCTCACAATCAGTGGCTGTCTGGGACCATGCGATTTACCCAATGTAGTCACCATCTCGAATGAAAGTGGCACCTGGTGGCTCGGGGGATTTACAGAATTCGAGCAGTATCGGGCTTTGGTTGACTGGGCGAGTCGGTCGAGAGACGCGAATGAGCTGCTACCCCTCCCGAGTGAATTTCGTCAACACACCTTGAATCCATTCCGTTGACGGAGTTGTGGCGTTCGCGTGCGAGCAAGTTTGCAGGCCGTCTCAGAAACGGCTCAGTCGACAAAGTCGATGACGGCCCCTTCACGGCGGTCCAGGAACCCGACGAACTGGCCAAAGTTTGGCGCCGTCACGTTGTTGTACACTGCGTTGAAATTGCCGTGATTCGTCACATTCAGCGAGTAGAAACCAAGCCGCACATGATGACCCTTGCCCTTCCCATGCTCGGAGCCCAGAAAAGGAATGCGGAATTGTCGATAGATTTTGATATCCAGCGTGAAAAATTCGGCAAAGCGCTGCCCGTTAGGCGTCCCTACATAGTTTTGCAGCGTATCGATATTGGAGTAGGGATAGCCGGAGTGTACGTCTACGATGGGACTGAACTTGAAGCTCTTCGGAAGAGAAATAATTCCCCAGGTCACCACCCGGTTGGGCACGTCGTAGGGCAGGATGCCATACACATTTGGTCGAATGACCGGCTGTTCGAAAGGAATGAGTACAGCAGAAAGATTGTTCAAATCCCCACGCGTGCGGCTCCAGACGTAGGAGGCATTTATCTCATCGGTTCGATGAAAGGTGAAATGCACAGTGCTTTCCAGCTCGCGATAATGCGATGAGCCGGTGTTGATAAGAGCCAAAAAAGATTGCCCACCTGCCGCAGCGGTGAACGGATTCACAGCAAAGAGGTACGTCGTGTGGCTATCGATATAACCGACGCGCAAAAGCAAATTTTTCCGCAACGCGTGCTCCACTTGGACATTCCACGTCAGGTTGCGTGGCGTTGTCTCCGGCTGGGTCGGCAAGCCGCTGGCTGTCAGTGGGTTTAGCCCGCTCGCGTAAGCATTTGTGTAGGTCAAAGGGGGCCCGCTCGGCAAGCCCGCCGTATCGAATGGCGTAATCACTTGAGTAGGGTTGGCTGTGAAGTCGCCGGCCAGAAGCGGCAACAAACTGTAAAACAAGCCCGCGCCCGCTCGAATTACGGTCTTGCCCTTTTTGCCGGGAGAATAAGCCACACCGGCGCGCGGAGCCACCGCTGCGGACCAACCATTGGTTTCGGTCGACAAACGCGCCCCCAGATCCATGGCCCAGTGGGAGTCCAGGACCCAATGATCCTGAATGAACTCGGCCACTGCCGAGTCCGAAACATTCTGAGGCGGCGCTGCTAGAAAAGTAATCTCTTCCGCCAGCGTCCCATCCTGACGAAGAATTTGCACTGGATTCGAACTGCTGACTCCCACATAGGAGCGATGATCGAAATCCACGCCCACGTGCAGTTCGTGGCGGCCGAGCCAGTGTTTCTCGGCAAATTGGTACGCGGGCACCACTTGAAATTCCTTGCCTCTGCGCGACCACTGATTGAAGAAATTCCCGCCCCAGCCTTCCGGGGTGACGAGCATATCCGCGGGCCCTTGGCCATGCGCGTTGCTATCGAACCGGGTGTACTGCGCAATGGTGCTCAAGATTGCACCGGAGCTAAACTCGTATCGGTCCGTTAGACCCACCGTCACGCCCTTTTGGTTCAGGTCGTTCGAGGCAGGCTGAGGAACCAGAGCATTGATGTCCGCATGCTGTACACGCAACGGGTACGCGTTCACCGTGAGCGTCAAAACATGTGTTTTGGAGAGGATTGCTTCCAAAGTCGAAAATGTACTAAATCCCTGTTTCTTGCTGATGTCATACGGCCAGGGCAAGCCTCGCACGGTGCGCTTTTTCATGTCGTACTGGAAAATCTCCGAGAAGAGCAGCTTGTGTTTGATTAGCGGTACGCTGAAGTCGATTCCCGGTGTTGCCTCTTGGAGTCCGACCATACTCCCATTCTTCCCAAGAACGGAAGGGATAAAACTCTTTAGTCTGTAGCTCCATCCATCGTCAGGTGGTTTGGTTTCAACTTCGGTCAATCCGCCGGTAAAGCTTCCCAGCGTCGCGTTATAAGGCGTCTTGTAAACCGCGAAAGACTGCACAGCATCGGTCGGCACAGGCACCGCGAAACTTCCAGTCACCGGATCGGTTGTCCGTGCGGAATTGACAATCAACAAGCTCTGATTCTCGTCCGCACCTTTGAAGTTCAGTTTTCCATCCAGCGTTTTCACTACACCAGGGGTCACTGGGAGTACTTCTCGGATTTTTTCCTGCGCCGTCGGAAGGGAAATCAACTGGCGCTGCGTAAGTGTCACGCTCGGAGTCGTCGCGTCCTCGGTCGCGATGGACTGAGTCTGTTCGCTGACCTCAACCTTTTCGGTGACGGTCAGGAGCTCCACTTTGATGTCAACGACGGCTGCTTTTCCGGGAATGAGACTGAGCGCCTTTGTGACGGGCTTGAATCCCGGTTGGTTAATGGAAATCGTATAGCTTCCAGGTTTAAGGTCGTTGAATTCATACAGTCCGGCATCATCCGTGTTGGCAGTCAGAGGGTTGCCATCGGGCGGCTCCATGGTCAGTTTTACAGTAATCCCTGCTAGTCCGCTTGAGGCGTCCTCTTGCGTGGTGGTGAGGGTCCCGTGGATGGACCCGAGGGGCTGCTTCTCGTTGCCGGTCTGCGTCGCCAGCCCAAGCGTCGGGATCGTTGCAAGCATGAACACACACGCAGCTGCCGCTTGCCGTAACCAACCGCTTGTCCAGCGGGGAGAGGTTAAGCCCCAAAGGTTTAGAGGCGCGATTTGGCGAAGTACTGGTCGGACTAAGCTCATGGTTTTGTCTAGCCAAGGCTAATTCCCAATTATCTCGCGAGTAGTTCCGCCCGCTTCACCGCTATCGCAGGCACCTTTGTCCAGCCAGTGAACATGCCCTTCTTTGTCAATTTCCAGCTCTGAGATAGGAGGGCCTGCTAAATCCGGGTGTGCCTCCACCTCCATCTCGACGAATCGATGGGCGATCTTGACGTAATCCCCCTTCGCCCAATCCGGATGTGACTTGACGTGAGCGCGAATGTGGCCATTGAGGCCCAGAAAATATCCGACCCGCGCGTAGGACGGAGCAGTGCTCTCGGACCGCTCCACATTTATTCTCCCTGCTGAATTGACCACCAGGCCTCTGACGATCAGCGCAATCTGTCCATTTTGGATGCCCGCGAAAATCACTTCGGTTGCCTTGTTTTCTACCGTTCGGCCAAAGTCGCTTGGATCTGCATCGCGAATATGACGAATCGCTCGTTCGTATGGAAGTCTTGAAAGCCGGAGAAACGCTTCCGCCTTCGCTCGTAGGTCACCTGGGTACTGGCAGGCGGCCTCGGCAAGCTGCCGCAAAATGGAACGCCGTTGTTTTCTCTTCGTAGAGACCCGCCATTGCGACTGTACAGCCAGGTTTGTCAATGATCTTGCACTGGGAAAGAGAAGCAAGTTGGCGGTTCACGCGGCAATCGGCTGCAATCACCACGCGGTGATTCGTGCTATCGATTAACGCGACCACGCTGGTAGCAGTTGCCATGGCGGGCAAGAACAATGTTCCGGTTGTGAGAAAAACAAGCATGCGAACCATATCAGCAGGATTCCGTGCCGTCCGCGGAGTTGCCGCGTCAGGGACTTTCGAAAGAGGCTGAAACGCGTGTTTCATTTGAAAACCAATTCCTTGTGTTCTTCGTCAAGCTTTCCCGCAGTGGTATTTTCTTCGTTGCTTTGCTCGTGCCGGATCAGCTCACTTTCATGACCTTCCTGTCCAATAGGAACCATGTTGGCCGCATGCCCGTTAGGGGACGGCGGCAAAATGTCCGCTGTGATTTGATGTGTACCTGTCCTCTCGCAGTCTGTTTTCAAACTCGTGGCTTCCAATCCGCTTACGTACCCGCGGTGCGTCGCACTTTTGTCCAGATCCAATGCGGACCGCATTCTTGTGCAGCTGTGGGAGCATTTTGCCCAACCGAAGGACATCACTTTCCAATATTCCTGCAAAGAGTTCTTCTCGAATGCTGTCGAAGAGAGAGCCCAGGCCCTGGGCTACCTGTTTCCCCTTTGCTGTGGGTTTGAGGATCGAAAACCTCCGATCGCGCGGATCGATATCGCGCGTGAGCAAACGGCTTGACTCCAGACGGTCGACAAACCGTGTGATCTTGCCTTTGTCTCTCCCGAGAGCAATCGCGAGTCGTCTGGGCGTTGTTCTTCGGGCTTCCACGCAGCGAAGAAGCACGCTTGCTTCTTGCACGGTCATCCCAAATCTCAGGAAGCGGCGGTCGAGTGACGTCTGCAGCTTTATGCACGTTTGGAACAGCCAGGACGTCAAAAGATCCCTTCGCCATTCCTGACCTCGCAACGGCTTGGACACGCCTCTACCCGAGGTTGCGACAAGAGCGCTCGCGGCCTTTCGGCCCTGTCCTATTTGGGCGTGCTTGCCCATTTCTCAAGCCTCATTCGAATCAGCTCTTCTGACCTGTTGGACCGGATCCAACACCAGCATGGCCTGAAGCCTTTCACGATTACCCTGACAGCAACCCTTTCGGCAGTCACTCTCGGAATTTCTGCAATGCCGTTTTTGTCCGTTGTGAGTTCAATTTCATTCTTCTCTTCAGCAGAATCTTTTCTGTGCCAATAGAAGAGAGAGATAGCAGTCTCTGGAATGGGGACGTCATTCTCAGAATCTGTAACTTTGAAACGGAATTGGTCCCATCTTTCCCGGGACGGTTTGGTCTGAGTGTGAGCCCGCGTGGGTAGAGCCCACTGGAAACGGGCTTAACAGGACGCAGACCCAAACAACGAATTCGGATGACCCCCGTTCCTTCGACGTCTTGCGTCTCGGGCCAATCGTCTGACCTGGAGTGCCACTGATCACCTGCACGATTCAGATCATCCACCGTTTCTGCTCTCTTTTGCGAGCCGACAAGCGAGGGTTCAAAGAGGAACCCTCGCAAGCTATCTCCCGTTCAAAGGCAGCCTTAGAAGTGGAAGCCCAGCTCCACAGTCTCGGTGCGCGGCGTCACATAGTGCGTACCGCTAAACGTGGAGAAGAAGTTGTACAGCGCCACCTTGTTCGCCACATTGATTACCGTGAAGCGCAGACTCCACTTGTAGCGGTCGCCGTGAAAGAGGTCATCCTGGCCCACGCTGGCGTCAAACAGGCTGCGCGGGGCGATGCGCTGCGGATTGTGATCGTCGTTTTCCTTTCCGGGCGCCGGTATCTTGATGAGGGTTGACCCAAATGCGGCTGCAGGGCACGAAGCAAGCGCAGGTCCCGTGGGGCTTGGAGCAGCCGCCTGCCCGTTGCAAGTGAGCCCGGCCTGAAACTCCTGGTCGGCGGTCAGCGGCAATCCTGTGAGGTTGTTAATTAGGAGCACCGTGTTGTTGGGCCCTGTCGAAAAACCACACGTCGCAGTCGGCGCGAAGCACGGCACTGCGCCGGCCACTAGTCCGTTGTCATATCTCCAGTTAAACGCCACCCACGGCCCGCGTTTCCATGGCTGATATTGCAGGTGGGTCGTTTGATTAAATTTTTCGTCGTGATCGATGCGGAAAACGCCGGGCGCTGGCAAAAAAGGTACGCCGCCGACTTGCAGAGGGAAATAGCGCGCGGCAACCCCCGACAGGACCACCAGCCCCGTGAAACCGTGAAAATTCGGCACGCTCACGCGCACGGCATACCCGGGAATCTTTGAGTTGTGCCAAGCGATTGGGAACGCGAGGGGTGAGGCCGCCACGACACCGAAGTCGAAAGCGTTGTGTGTGTACTTCCAGAGGTATTCGGCGTCAACCACAAGAAACTTCCCGAAGGCTTGTTCGAGGCCCGCGTGGAATTCATTGCGCCAGCCGGGATGAATCAAACCCGAGACGCAAGGGGTATTCGGCGGCGGCACCAGGACCGCGATCACTGGAATACTGCATCCGGTATTGGCAATCGCTATATTTTCGTTGAACGGCGTTTCCATGGTTCGCGCGTAGGACAGCCGAAGCACCGTGCTGCTCGGCTTGATGTTGTAAGCGATTCCAACTCGAGGCTCCGCTTGGCGGTCGCTGACGAACCCGTTGTAGAGATCCCCGCGAATTCCAAGGTTGAACGACCAGTTTCCCTTGGTGATCGTGTCTTGGACGTAGAGAGAAGTCTCTTTCACGTCCGTGTGACCATGAAACAAGAATGGCTTTCCGCCCTGTGTCAGGTCCACTGATGCTAGCGTCTGGCACGGACCAACTTCGTTTGACTGCAAAGCATTCGCGCATGTGAAGTTACCGCCGGCGGGATTCGAAATGGGATTGCCATTCGCATCCAGTTGATTAAACAGCCCCGAGAAACCCGGGTCGACGGTGGCCAGAGTGTCGTTCTCCGTCAGAAACCAGTGTTGAAAGGTGATTCCCGCCTTTATGTTGTGGATACCCTTCACGTAAGAAATGTCCGACCGCACGCCCGCATTCGTAAGTTTCCGGTCTTGCCCTATCGTCTGGGCCTGCAGCCCCGGGGAGAAATCCGCAAACGGATCCCCGCTCGGATAGAAGTTGAATTGGTCTTTTCGTACGAAACCGCCAAGCGTGAGTACCGCCTTTGTGCTGATTAGGTGCGTCCACGTTGGCGCGACGTTGTAGGTCTTGATCTGCGAGCGCTGATCTGTAGGGCCCAACGGAGCACCGTTCACGGGGTTAAAGGCCACACCCGCCCCATTGCACGTGAATCCTGCGCTGCACGTATGCAATTGTTGGTCCCAGGTATTGGGATTTTGAAACCAGGAACGCGTAAAACCAAAATTCACATGGATCGTATCCGCGCCCGCAATCTGATAATCCGCCCGGTCGAACAAGTTCTCCTGATTCCCTTTATCGTGCAGTACGGCGACTTCTGGTCCATCAAGGAATCGGCCGCTGTTCAAGCCGTTCAGAGCTACGAAATTGCCCCACTTTTGCCCGCCGTAGGCGAGATTGACGCCAACGTTCGCGGTGCCAAAACTTCCGTAGCTTGCGTACACCCTCCCTGTTGGTGTCGTCACTCCAAGACCGGAGCGCGTCGTCACCTTGATAACGATGCTCGTCTTGTCCCCGAATTCCGCCGGTGGCGCGCCCGAAATCACCTCCAGCGACTGAATCGAATCCGTGGGAATTTGGTTGGAGAAGACCTTGCTTTGCTGATCCGAGATCGGCTGGTTGTCCACGGAAAAGGAATTCTGCGCGTGGTCCCCCAGTCCGTGGAATAGGCCATTGGAATCCGCGGCAATTCCCGGAACCGTGAGGGTTACGAGTGAGCTCACCCCCGAACTCGCGCTCCCCAACGGCAGGCGGTCCGTGATGGCTTGGTCCACGTCGGTATGAAAGGTGGAATCATTCTCCACCAAGTCGCCGCCGCTGGCCTCAACCTTGACGCTCTGGACATCTGTACCGAGCTTCAAACTGATTTGCAGGGTTGTGGGCACTGTGGAGCGCACGTCCACATCCTGCGTGTACGATGCGAATCCCGCTGCCGTCGCCATCAAGTGGTACGGATTGAAAGGAACGTTGGTGAAACGGAAGCTGCCGTCGTTGCCCGTTGCGGTCTGGCGGTTAAAGCCGCTGACCGGGTTGGAAACTTCTACCGCGGCGTTCGCTACTACACCGCCCGACGGATCTTTGACTACGCCTTCAATCGATCCCGAATTCCCGATTTGGGCACGACTGGGCATTGCACAAAACAAGAAGCCTAAACTTAAAATGAAAAATGCAAGCCTTCTAAAACCCATTTGAATTTCTCCTCAGACCGATGGGCGATGTATGTTTTCTATTGTTGGAGTGGCCGCCTGGGAATATGGCGGTTGCGCCGACCCGGTGATGGGGCTAGCGCGATTACGAACGAAACAGCTGCGGTATTTCTGAATTAAGCAGAGGGCGGAGCGCGGGAGGGTGCATCGTGGAAGAAAAACTCTTGGTAAATCGTTACAACAAACGGCTGAACGTACCCGATCGCGAGAAGTGGACTAAACAGCGATGGGGTTAGCGCTTTCGGACCGGAGCCAATGTGCGCCGCTTGGCAGACTTGGCAAGCGGCTTCATTCTGTCCTCTTGCGTGGAAGTGGTTCAGGGCTTGCCCGATAAACAGAACGAACAGTACAGCCAGGGAAAGAGCTAACACCCTAACCAAGTCGAGCCTCGTATTGTGCTTGCCAAGCATCTAGATTCTCAGACTACCCCAATGTTCTCTTTGGACCCCGAGGCTGTTTCATAGTGAGCACCCCCGGGTCTTGTGGAATCCGCCCAGAAGAGCGTTTTATTACTGTACTCCGGGATAGTATCATTGAACCATGAGGGCGTGAAGAGGATGGCACATACCACCAAGGACAAAGAGAAACTTCTTAACCGCGTCAGGAGAATTAAGGGCCAGATTGAGGCGATTGAAAAGGCGTTGGACGAAGATCAAGAGTGCTCGAAAGTTCTACAAACCATTGCAGCCAGCCGCGGGGCGATTAACGGGCTCATGGCCGAATTAGTGGAAGGGCACGTTCGGTATCACGTCCTCGACCCAAATGGTAAGCAGACCTCAGAGCAAGCTGAGGCTGCAGAGGAACTCATCGACATCGTGAATCGATACCTAAAGTAGATGGAGTCAGCTTTCTGAGCGACCCTCTTCACGCTGGCAAGGGTCGGGCAACATCGCCACTGTCTCCGTCGGATGGGTCGCTCATCCAAAGTGTGGACGGGCTGACGAAGTCAGTCGAGATGTCCGATTGACGCTTGCCGGAAGAATCGTTCGCGATGAATGGCAAGGCGCCCACGCGTAACTCATCAAGACAACCTTAGCTCGAAAAGCAGTTGGGGAAGGTACGGCGCCAATTGAGTGGAGTGCGAGCGGCAGCTAAAGCCTTGGGCGATTCGACCAACCGAGAACTGAAGGGCGTAAAGAAGCGCGTCATGTCCGCCGCTGCGAGGGCGAAGATTGGAAAAGCTGCCAAGAAACGATGGGCGAAATTCCGGGCACAAGCGAAGAAAGTAACAGGGTAGGTCCGTGATAAGAACGACTTGCGACGAGGAGCCGTCTGGCCCAGGAGACAACCATGGTGATCGGACACCGCTTGAAAGAACTGCGTGAGTCAAAAAAACTCTCGCAAGGCGACATTGAAAAGCGGACAGGCTTGCTTCGCTGCTACATTTCCCGAGTCGAGAATGGCCATACGGTTCCAGCCGTCGAAACGTTGGAGAAGCTGGCACGAGCTATCGAGGTCCCCATGTAGCGGCTTTTTCATGACGTCGAAGCAGAACCATCTATTCGGAATCTGAAACTTCCAAAGGGAGGCGAGGAGTGGGGCAGCAAAGGCAGCCCAGCCGATTATCTTTCCAAACTACGCAGGCTACTTGCCAAAATGGGGCCTGACGACCAAAGACTCTTGCTGCGCAGGGCCCAAAAAGTGGCGAGACGCTAGCCGCGAACTTTGAGAATCGCCAATACAGCTAGGGTCTGGCCTAGCCCTCGCAATCCAGTCGATGAATAAATACTTCCGTATTGGACACGTCTCCTGAACATACAGTTGTCCGCTGAAAGTAACAGGCGCAGCCTGTCTTATGGGAGGGAAACACATGCCCATTACCGAACAAGCGAGGATTGAACAACTTGAAAAAGAAGTAGCCAAGCTCAAAATTCACGTGGAAATTTTGGCCGATCACTTGATGACCGCGAACACGTTGCCGATTCTCGGTCCTGATCGTTGGACTAACTATTCCACGGCCTTAAGACGAGAGCAGGCGGCCCTAGATCGCTAGTTGCAACCACCCATAGTCGGGCACGTAATTCTTGCCTAATTCAATGTCTTAGGGTCGTCATCCTTCTTGAATGCTAGCGAGGTGCGAAGCTCGCCGGCACGCGAGACCAAGCACCCACCAAGCCAATGCAAGCGCCAGGTGACTTCAACGCCACAAGCTCTGCGTCTAGCCTTTCCCGAAGCGTTTCGAAATTGCCCAGCGCTTCGCAGGAAAGATTGTGCTGCTGCATCTGCGGGCGAACACTGCTCAGGAGATCGAAGACCCATCCTCCGAAGAACGAATCACTCCCCATGGGGATTTCCATCCACATGTTCGGCGCAGGCAGACCAGCCTCTTCGAACGCCCGGAAGAGCACGAGTTCCATGTCTGGGTTGGCTCCGGAGCATTGAAAGGTCTTACGAATGAGCGAAGCGCACGCAGACCACAGCGGGAGTTGGGCAGTCAGCAAAAGCAAAGGGGACCACGTCGGCTCGTGAAAAGCGAGCACGCCTCCGGGTCGGATCAGCCGCGAGAGAGAACGCAAAACAGCCGCGGCATCGGGGAGAAACTGCAGAATGCAACGGCCCACTACCCCATCGAAGGGCTCGCCGCTCGGTATCTGACTCACGTCCGACTGCATAAACGTGACGTTTTGCAGTTCAGCTTCCGCGACGCGAGCCCTGGACCTGGCGATCGACCGTGCGTCGCGTTCCACTCCGACGATCTCTCCGGAAGGACCAACCAGACGCGCCACC
Organism: uncultured Acidobacteriota bacterium; assembly: GCA_963832615.1. Taxonomy (GTDB): domain Bacteria; phylum Acidobacteriota; class Terriglobia; order Acidiferrales; family UBA7541; genus Acidiferrum. The sequence continues at coordinate 84,126 of CAWHVA010000025.1, read as the reverse complement.
AACATCGCGACGTCGCCGACACCCGAGCCGATGTCTAGTATACGCTGCCCCGGACCCACGCCTGCGTTACGGAACAATCGCTCGGTATAAGGATCAAGGCGCACAGCCTGTCGAATCAGCCGCTCTTGCTCGGCATCCGTACTCCCAAGCACGTACTGAGAAGTGGAACCACTCGCGGTCATATCGCGCGGAATATTACCATGCTTTGATTTTCTGTCGGCAAAACGAAGGCTTTTCCACGCGGCTTGACATCCCGGCAAGAACCAGCTGGTTGATTTAATCATGACGACGCGTCTTCGGCATAAAGGTGAATCATCAGCAACCGACACTGTAACGATGCACCTGGCCTAACTCCCTATAAGTCGGGTTACCGGACTAGTCCTATAAAAGGGAATGTCAAGAGACATATCGCGGCGTCGACTCGGTGCCGAAGCTTTTTTGTCTCGGCATTCAGCCCAATCGTTTGAACGTGCACGCGCGATCGACGAGTGGTCTTCCTCAGGAAGCCGTTGCTTCGTTTCGTAGTATGAATCGGTGAGAGTGTTCTTCCCGCCTGTGGTTCCATTTCAACTGTAGTGACGGCGCCATCCGTTTCTTGAAACTAAACAAGCGTAACGGTTATCCGCCCAGCTAAGCGGTAACTCATGGTCCTATTGGAGACTCGTGGCCTATGACTTTCTTTGGTTATCCAAGGGGGCATAGGGTGGAGTCGGAGACTCTCATGTTCTAACAACACGGTGGCCTGACTTGTCCGGTGGATACTCGCCCTCGAACCAAGCGTCTCAAGAACCCGACGGCCACCGCCAAGGATGATCCCCAGGATGGAACGGACTCTCTGTCAGAGGCGCTCAAGCTGCTTGTTTTAAATAGTTGGCGTCGAAACTGACTCCTTTCTTCCAGACGATCAGAGTGATCGCGGCAATCTTCCGCGCCAAGGTGAGACGAGCCATCGTTGGTCGCATCCCTTTGGCGAGCAAGTTCTGGTAAAAATCGCGGAGCGGTCCAGCGCAGGTGCTCGCCCTCATGGCCGCACCCTTGAAGACATCCTTGAGATCGTGGTTATGGTTCGCATTCAGCCCACGAAGTTGCGGTGGTTTCTTGGAACGTTGCAGCTGTCCCTGGATAGAGCGGTATTGCGCGCTGTCGTGAGACTCCAACGCAAGCCCGCTGTAGGTCCACAGTTGGCGCTTGGTGCGGAAGCGGTGGGGCGTCTGCATCAACGCCACCAAGTGAGCCGCCCGAAGCGAACCAATACCAGGAATCTGGCGTAGCAACTTCGTTGCGCGGTGCTTCCTAGCTTCGGCCAGCAGCTCTTTCCGGGCTTGTTGGCGCAAAAAACGCAGGGCGTCGAGTTGTTGGTAGTAAAGCTCTGCCCGCCGGCGCACGCCAGGTTCCGTGATCTTGCTCAACCATTCCGAGCGGTAACGCGGTGCGTAAACTTGTGTCCCGGCACAGGGAATAGCCCAGCTTCGATACAAAGCTTTGAGCCGATTCATCACCCGCACCAGATCCTTGCTAATCGTCAAATAGCTTCGGGACAATTCCTTCAACATGCGCAGGCCGTTCTCTCCATGGTAGACCGCGGAAAGCGCTCCATTGCGCAGCAGCTCGGCTAATTTCCGGGCATCGATGCGGTCACTCTTGCTGCCTTGTTTCAGCAAGGCATTCTTTCGGGGATTACACACTACGAGCTCGGTGACGTGTGGCTTCAACAGGTCATACAACCAGGCCGCCCAAGTGCCTTCTTCAAAGGTGACCTGCAGGTTGCCGCTTAGTCCTTGGAAAAACTGGAGAATCGTGCTGGCCTTGGTTTCGATGATGCATTCCATCACTAGCTTGCCAGAACAATTTCGAACCGCGATCGAGATCGTTTCCGTGTGCACATCCATACCGATATACTTCACACTATCCATAGACAGGGTGCTCCTTTCTGGAGAGGTTCGAGCGGACACTCAAAACCCTACTCCAAAAAGGGGCGCCCTTTTTATAATGTGTGGAATGAGGGCAAAAACAGATGTATTCGCCCCACTCGAATCGCCCAAATCTTCCGCTCAATCAACGGCACTTGCAGCTGTCTGCGCCAATAGGGTTTTGCCCCGCGCTATAAGCGCTCGTCTTGCCGTCCTCGCGCTGATACCTAGTCTCTGTCCGATCTCCCGCCAGGAAACGCCAGACGCGCGGAGTCGAGCAATCTGAGTGGCATCCACGTTAGACGCTGGTCGCCCGATGCGCTTTCCTTTTGCCCGTGCATTCCGCAAACCTGCTTTCACCCGTTCAACGATTAGACTCCTCTCCAATTCGGCCACAACACCCAAGACCGTAAAAACCATCTTTCCAGCCGGAGTCGAGGTGTCCATTTGTTCAGAGTATGAAACAAAGTCGATTCCTAGAGCTTTAAATGTCTCCAGCGCCCGAAGCAGATGGGAGACCGAACGCGCGAATCGGTCAAAGCGCCAGACGCAGACGATATCAAATCGCCTCTTGTGTGCGTCAGTCATCAATCTGTTTAGCTCGGGCCGGGAGTCTTTCGAGCCACTCACGCCAGAATCAATATATTCGCCAGCGACTTTCCAGCCGCGAGCCTGCGCGAATTGGCGTAGTTCTCGCGTCTGCATTGAAATGTCTTGGCCGTGATTGACTGTAGACACTCGCGCGTAAATCGCAACTCTAGAGGTCATCACAGCGCCATCAATTCGACTTCGAGCCGCATGAGGCAATCGCGGACATTGTTCCGCGAGTCTTTTGCCAATCTTGCTAGGTCTGGCCCATCGCCGTTTCCACCTTCCGCGTGCCAAACCCTGTCGAGATAACTGGCGATCTCCCCGGCCAGACCGTAACTGGAAAACTCCAGCGCTTTGCAGCGGGAGAGGAATCGGCGCTCCAAGCGTTCGGTGTCGTTCGCCGTGAATATCCAGATTGTGTTTGGCGCGGGGTCGGTGGAGTCAAGTTTAGACAGCAAAGCCAGTTGTGCTGCGCTCGTCATCTGGTCTGCCTCATCGGCCAGCACCACATGGAATCCACCGGGAGTCATCGGCGCATACCAGCATTGGCGAACAGTGTCTTCAATAGTCTGAACGTTGCACTTCTGGCTGGGAATCTTGTGTAATTCGGCTGCTAATTCCGTGGCCAGCGCCAGCGCCATTGTGGATTTGCCGACTCCAGACGGTCCGACAAATAGCCAAGCGCCAGACGCTGGACGTTTGCAGAATGCGGAGAGAATCTTCTTAGGACGCTCCAAGCCAATGAAGTCCGCGATGTGAACTGGCCGATACTTTTCTGCGAGCGATTGAGAGAACAAGAGGTCAGTTTGCATAGGCCACCGCGTCGGAAACCGGGGAGTCTTTTCCAGACTCCCCCCGAATGTAGTCGGCTGCCTTTTGCGCGGCGCTAGCGGCTTGGACGATCAGCTTGGAATCGCTCTTGAGTCGAGCAATCCACGTTTTGAGATAGGATGCGGAGTTTTCTATGGTCTCCGTCTGGATACCAGTGACGCCACAAAGCATAGCCGCCGTGCATTCCGCTATCAGCTCCTCCTTGGAGTAGGACTCGGAACCGAATTGAACGGGCTTGTCGAATCCCTCTCGGACTAGGCGCGAAGCATGGCCAGTCGAGTGGGCCAATTCGTGAAAGAGGGTACTGTAATACTCCTCGGAAGAGTGGAACGCATTCCGATGTGGAATGCCTACTGCATCGGTGCTGGGCCGATACCATGCGGCGTCTGACTGCTCTAAGGTTGGACGGTTCGGCATGGCGGAAACAATTCCCTCACAATCCGCAATTGGGTCGTTCTGCCGCTGCTCGCCGAGGAGTTTGGCGGAAATGTCGATTCCTTCGGTCTGGGACAGATTGAAGACCGTGGAATATCGCAGCAAGAATGGCGTTTGACTCCTTGTGGTCCCGTCTGGACTCGTAACTTCTCGTTCCTCGCCAATGTTCCAGTAGACGACCAGCGAACCCTTTGCGCCTCGCTTGATACGGCCGCCTAGTTTGTTAGCCTGATTAAACGTGAGCCAGAAACGTGACGGATAGCCTTGCGAGGCCAGCATTAAAACGTTGAGTCCACGATATTCCTTGGTTGAGCAGAGGTTAGCGGGAGCCTTGCTTGTCCAAGGTTTTTTCCACGGCGCGACTCCTGCTTCCAACTGTTCGATGATGCGCTGGGTAACGATCTCGTAGACGGAAGCGTGAGGCCTAAGGATACTTGCGGCAGATACTACGGGTGAATGGACAGTCTGATTTACAATTGATGTAGCCATGTTGCACCTCCTATGTGCAATTCGGTTAGGGCTTGTTGACTGTTTCAGCAGTTGGCAGGCCCGTTTTTATTGTTCGTCTACTTCTGGCGTTTGAGATAAGCCTCTACAGCTCGCCGAAACAACTCCGCCATTGGCGCTCCAGTCTTGCGCGACAATTTCTTGAGTCGTTCGACCAGCTCTTGAGGTAGCCAAACCGTAGTGCGTTTCTTCATGCGGCAAATATGGTTAGTATGTCAACGTATGTCAAGTAGAAAATGCGATGGGCGCAAAAATAAATCTGCGAATGTGGCGAGCCCGTTGCAATGACACGAGCCATGCTACGAGGAAATGCAGTGGAGTTACACTCGATTCGCAGCGGATTTGCGAGCGATCTTCAAAGCGTGGTTCTTGCCAATAAAGACGCCGAAAATGCCGCCAAACTAAATAAGGTTAATGTTTTGGATTCGATCCGTATGTAACCAACCCTTCTGGACCGGGAGTTTTGCAGAATTTTAAAGTTCTTCGGATAACACTAGCATTCTCAGTGCAGCTTTCCTCGAACACTGAATATACGCTTCGTTGACTGGCCTTCTGCGACCAGCCTAAGATGAGCGCCAAATGGCGGAATCCCATCCACTCATCGGGCAGACCATCTCCCACTACCGCATCCTAGAGAAGCTCGGCGGCGGCGGAATGGGTGTCGTCTACAAGGCCGAGGACACCCGACTCGATCGCTTCGTCGCTCTGAAATTTTTGCCCGACGATTTAGCCCAGGACCGCCAGTCCTTGGAGCGATTTCGTCGCGAGGCCAAAGCTGCTTCAGCTCTGAACCACCCGAATATCTGCACCATTTACGACATTGGTGAGGAAAATGGCAGAGCGTTCATCGCTATGGAGTTTCTAGAAGGCATGACTCTGAAGCACACCATGTCGGGCCGCCTGATGGAACTGGACCAAATCCTCCCAATCGCCATCGAGGTTGCCGACGCTTTGGATGCCGCCCACGCAAAGGGCATCGTACACCGCGACATCAAGCCTGCGAACATCTTCGTCACAGAGCGCGGCCACGCCAAAATTCTGGATTTTGGCCTCGCAAAAGTGAGTTCAGCGAAAGGGGCATCTGCCGATGCGGCTACGCTGGCCACTCAAGATGTCGACCCGGACCACCTGACCAGCCCCGGCAGCACGATTGGAACGGTTGCGTACATGTCTCCCGAGCAGGCCCGCGGCAAGGAGTTGGACTCACGTACTGATTTGTTTTCCTTCGGGGTGGTTCTCTATGAGATGGCCACCGGCCAGCTGCCCTTTCGAGGCGCAAGCAGCGCGACGATATTTGACGCCATCCTGAATCGTCCTCCTGTGGCTCCGGTGCGGTTAAATCCCGATCTTCCGGCCAAGCTCGAAGACGTCATCAACAAGGCTTTGGAGAAGAGTACCGACCTGCGCTACCAGCACGCGGCCGATTTGCGGTCAGATTTGCAACGGCTGAGGCGCGATTCGGATGCACCCTCACCGGTTGCTTCGAAAGTGCGCATTGAGAGACCTACGGCGAGATGGAGTTGGGTAGGGTTTGGCGCTGCCGCATTAGTCCTGCTGTCAGCGACTACGATATGGCGGCTTTCCCGAAAACCATCAGAATCGCCGCTCCCCCCAGTTGAAACTGTACCCTTGGCTGCCCTGCCGGGGTTTGAAGGGACCCCGGCTTTCTCACCCGACGGTAATCAAGTCGCCTTTCTTGAGCTTCTTGAGGGCGGGAGCCAGCAGAAGCAAAGTTCCGGAATTTATACGGCCGTCGTCGGTGGCGAAAAATCGCTACAGCTGACGAGCAATCCGAGCGACTGCTGTCCGACCTGGTCACCGGATGGCCGACAGGTCGCGTTTGTTCGTTACTCTGGCGATGAGCTTGCCATATATGTGGTTCCAGCTCTTGGCGGCACTGAGCACCAGTTGTACGCCGGACCCGCTAGCGAGTATGCGAGTTTGGCTTGGTCGCCAGATGGCAGAGTCCTGGCTTTGGCAGAGAGCAGTAACGCGGATCACGCTCGATCTTGGATTGCGTTACTTTCCCTCGCCGATTCCACCAAGCGACCACTCACGTCACCACCCGATGGGTATCTTGACACTTCACCCGCTTTCTCCCCAGACGGTTCCAAAGTGGCTTTCGCACGAGGGACCCTTGCGGGCGTGGCGAACGACCTCTTCGTCGTATCGGCCATAGGTGGCCAGCCTGAGCGCTTAACCTTCGATAATCGCCCGATGTACGGGCATCCCGCTTGGACCTCGGATGGCCGCGAAATCGTGTTCTCTTCGGCACGAGGAGGTCCCATCAGTTTGTGGCGGATATCCGCGTCAGGAGGAAGACCGCAGCCAGTTGCAGGCATCGGCGTGACCGCCGCTTATCCATCTATCTCTCTTAAAGGTAACCAGCTCGTTTACCAGCAGACGCTCGATAGGTTCAACATCTGGCGGATTGACTTGCGCGACGAAAAACACACCCAGGGGCCGCCAACCCTTCTGATTTCGGGCAAAGGAGACAAGATGCGGCCGCAGTTTTCTCCCGACGGAAAGAGGATCGCTTTCGAGTCTGACCGCTTGGGTTATTGGGAGATTTGGGTTTGCAATAATAACGGGGAGAATTGTGAGCAGTTAACTTCATTGCATGGCACGGCCGGAACCGCCCGCTGGTCGCCGGACGGTCGGTACATCGCCTTCGAGTTCCATTCCGCAGGGCACAGCGACATTTATGTTGTCGAAGTAGCCGAAAGTGGAATTCCTCAACTTATACCCACGTTCGCCGGCGCAGATAACTTGGCACCGAATTGGTCGAGAGATGGCCGATGGATCTATTTCGCTTCCAAGCGCGGAGCCGAACCCTTTCAGCTGTGGAAGGTCCCGGCCAAGGGTGGGTCTCCTGTCCAGGTAACAAGAAAGGGTGGCATTTATGCTATGGAATCCGCGGACGATCACTTTCTTTATTATTCAAAGTACGAAGCGCCGGGTATATGGAAGATGCCGTTGCAGGGCGGCGAGGAAACCCGCGTCTTGGATGAACCTGCGGGAACCAATTGGTTCGATTGGGCACTCGCCAGGAATGGGATTTATGTCCTCAGCTTCAAGAACCAACCCCGATCTAGGTTCGGGATAAGGTCCATACTCAGGTCGGGGCCCAAAGCGACCATAGAATTCTTCGAGTTGACTACGCACGGGACCGATCCCATATGGGTTACGGAGAGACCACCCAGCTGGGGATTGGCTATCTCTCCGGACGGCAGATCGATTCTCTACGTTCAGAACGAATTCGAGGAATCCAAGATCATGGTGGTGAAGAACTTTCGCTAAGTGATTTCCGAGAGTTCCTCGCAGATCGAAAGATACTCTTTCCAGTCGATGAATTGGCGTCCGTTAGGTGATGGAAATCACAACCGCAGCTTGCTGGAAAGGCCGCCTACCAAGACTTCCTGACCCTCTGGAAGGACGCCGACCCCGACATCCCCATCCTGAAGGAAGCCAAAGCGGAGTACGCGAAGTTGCAGTAGGCTCCTGACCGAACAGGCGGACCCGCATTGCAACCCAAATCTTTCGGGAGTAGGCTCTTTTCAGCCTTACCCCAGACGTTCCTCAACGAAATTCGTAAGGCACGGCTTCATCTCCAATGACACCGGAGGGGGAGAGCCCACATGCCCACGGACAACAAGGCGATCGTTCGCCGCTTCTACGAAGAAGTTTGGAATAAGCGGAGGCTTGAAGTTGTGGACGAGTTGATCTCCCCAAGCCACGCACTCAATGATCCCCTCGCGTCGGATTCGCAGTTAGGTCCAAAGCTGTACAAACAGCGAGTGGTCGAGCTCACGACTAGCTTTCCCGACCTGCGTTTCACGATTGAAGACATCATTACCGAAAAGGGGAAGTCGGTTGTCTGCTGGACGATTTCCGGCACTCAGGAAGGCGAATTCATGGATATTCCCGCGAGCGGCAAAAAGGTGTCCGTGGAAGGAATCACGATTCATCACATCACAAACGGGAAGATTCTTGATTCGTTCGCTCGATGGGACGCTCTAGGCTTGATCCGGCAGCTCGGCGACGTTCCACCTCCGAGACAGACGATTATGGCGGAAGGTTCTCAGCAACCGGGCCATATTCCCCGTAAGTGGTCCTCCATGGACATGTATTGACTAAACCGTGGTTTGCCCACGGTTGCTAGCAATCTTCCCCTGTGAAGGCTCTGCCCATCCTCAACCCCCTGGAGAGGTTCCCGCATTGGACGAAGACCGCGATGCTGAACGAGGGAAGCGCCAAAGACTGTACGTCTCTCTTGCGCTTGCGGTCCTCGCCGCTCTGGCATTGATATGGTTCCTGTACGGCAATTTGGTCCTGCCGTGATCCAGCGACAAATCTTTGGCAAGACCGGCCTCTGTCTGTAACCGCTGGCCCAGCGGTGTACCCAGCTTGAGCGGTCCGGACTGCCAACCATCCGCAGACCCGTCCGCCTCGCCAGGCCGCGCTGGCGTACCACCGTATGAACTCCTCACTATTTCGTGAAGGCAAGAACAGAGAAGCAGTGACCGCAAAAAGCGATGTGTCACCTTTTCAAATTGCCGCATCGAATCGCCATGGAGGAATCAAAGCGGCTTGATCGAAAAGTGCCCGCACTGTTTTCCAAGGCAGCAGGATAAATGGCCGAGACGCCTGGAGGGTTTAGCGGAACTGAGCCCGCGCAAGGCGAATTGCCGCCGCATCAATTGGAAATTGCGAAGCGGCACAAACGTAAAGCGGTTTGTGAAGATTGTGAGAGCGACGAGGAAAATGACCCAAATATTGTTTATCCTTCTGATTCATACGCCGCCTCTCGGTCGCGTCGTGCGAACTCGTAGCCCATGGTCTCTCCAAATAGGCATCGCTTAGTTTTAGCCGCGACCAAAAATGCCACGCCAGTAAATATCTCAGCAAGTCGCCACGTTGAAGCTTGAAGAGGCAGCGGGACGAAGAAGACGATTATGATGGCAATCCAAATGACCATCTCAAGGCTCGCTTCGAGCTTTGTGTCTTTATCCACACGAATACAACGAAAAGCGAAGCATGCAGCAGCAGTTCCGCATACTAGCAATCGAACCAAAATGAGAATGGCTTGTGGCAAGTGCAGGTACGCCGCCAACAATAGTGCGCAAGTGGAAATAGATGCAGTTCTTGCGAGAGGGTATACAGTTATCCGTGAACGAAGCGAGACGCCTTGTATGAGATTAAGCTCTTTGGAGCAATCTTCGCATAACCGGAACAGAGGTACACTGCCTCTGTCAATATCCCACCAAAGGGAACACATGCCCTCACAGACATAACAACGACTATTAGTTTCGGTAATTCTGGCTAGATTCTGGGAATCCAACTCGTAGGTCGCGTAAGGAGCGAACTTGAATCTTTACGGTCGTTCCGATTGGCAACGGATTCACCATGTCCATGTAACAGCCATGTCGACTCAGCTCGCTCGTCCGAGCCGTCAATCGCGTTTCTGTTTGAAGCTCCGTAATCTCGGCGGAGGCGTAAAAGGCGAAGCGGGGTGACCGCCGATTTTCTGAACTCATGTGAAGTTGCCCCCTCTACAGTCAGGACGTGGCGGGCGGGTGGCGCGATTCTACTCGCGATCCGTCAATGCGGCAGATTATTCTACGAGAAGCATCATTGATTCAGGCTCACAGAGCGCTACTGCAACTTCGCGTACTCCGCCTTGGCCTGCTTCAGGATCGGGATGTCGGGGTCGGCGTCTTTCCAGAGGGTGAGGAACTCCTGGTACGCCGCACGTGCTTTCGCGGTGTCGCCTTGCATGGCATAGGCACGGCCCAGCTGCAAATGCGCAAGTGCGCCGATCGGCTCATTCACAGCGACGCCGGGATGGTGCAGGATTTTCTGGAACTCTGCGGCTGCTTCAGCGCCTTGATGCTCGGTCAGATAGGCTTCGCCGCGCACGAAAACCGGATACAAGGCGGTCCAACCATAAGTACTGGATGTCGTCTGTCCTAGCTCATACGGCGTGGAGACCCGGAGACTGTCAATTACCCCAGAAGCATTTCCCCGACTGCGCGCCAGCTTTGCGCGGAGAGTCGGCAGGTAGTTGAACCGGACGACGGTGTCTTCCGGAAACCTCTTGGCCAAATCATCGGTTAGCGCTCGCGCTCGCCCAGTGTCCCCGGCAAAGGCTAACGTGAGCGCAGCGGCGTACCGCAAGTCGCGTCCGTCCGTGCCCACCACCGCCAACGTGGCGCGCCGCCTTGCTTCCTCAGCGTTGCCGAACAAGGCTTCCCGCAAACCAGACAGGGCTGAATATGTGGCGGCAGCCTCCTTTTCTTCTGCCCGCTTGGCCGAATCCATTGCTTTGCTGGACAGCTCGCGCGCGTCCCTGAGCCTCCCGGAATAGGCAGCGGTATCGGCTTCCAATCCGAGCAGTTGATCGTCTATTCCCGGCTTGCCGGCCGACGGTGCCGCCTGCTGGGCCATCCCCGCAGCATCGTTCTGTAAGAAAGCAATCTGATAGAGGGCCAAAAAAAGAAAGGGTGGGTCAGTTTGAGTTCGAAAGGTTGTTTGTATGTGGCCTTTGCTTCATCGAGCCGATTTAGCGCGAGATCATTGAACATCACGAAGGCGTAGGACAGGGGGAAGTGCGGATTCAAACGGACTGCTTCTCTGCCTTCTTCAGCTCCTTTTTCGTATTGCCCAAGAGCCGGGTAGATCGCACCCGACAAGTAATCATGAGGCGTCTCCGAGCGCGGATAGGCTTGTATCCAAAGCTCGCAGGATTGTTCAGCTGCTTCCAGGTTCCCTGTAACTTCCTTGTGGAAGATTGCCGAGATGAAATACTTCTCCGGCTCACTCGTTCGGTCGCGCAGTTCGTATGCCTTTTTGGTGTAGCCGGCAGCGACGCTGGGTTCCCCCATATCAGTATATGCAAGACCCAACGATGCGTAGGCAAGCGCGAAATTCGGGTCGAGTTCGATGGCCCGTTTGTAAAATGGAATCGCTGCGGCATCCCCTACTGTGTTCAGGATTCGGTCACCCGAACTGAAGTCCTTAAGGGCTTCCAATGATGATGTAGTGGCCTGCCGAAGAGGGGTATCAAATTTCTGCACCGTGCCCAGCGACTCTCCCAGGTTGTTCCGAATTTCCGAAGCTGTCTTTCCCAGAGCATCGAGCACATGGTTCTTGTCACTGGCCTGCGCCTCCGCACTCGCCAGCGATTCTCCGCTCGCGCAGTTGACCGCTTTCAGCGTCAGAAGATACTGCGTGCCAATCTGCGCTATCGAGCCGTCGAGGACGGCCGCACTTGCCGTTCTCTGGCAGAGTTCCCGTGCAATTTCCGGAGTTAGCTTCGTATCCCGTTTCTGATCCATCATCTGCAATGTCTGCTGGATCCGATCCTCTGATATAAGGCTCAGAAACGGTGACTGCTCCAGTTGTACGGAAAGTCCCTGACGCAGCGTGCCGTCAAACACTGCGTCCCCGGTGGTATTGGTGAAGTCCGCCAGGACAATAGTGTCCCTTTCCGTCAGCGCGTGCGCCTTGCGAGAGAAAAATATCCAACCCATCGCCGCCAAGGCGACGATAGCGGCTGTTGCGGCGATAGCCTTCCAGGGCAAAGGCTTGCCTGTGGCCTTCGACCCGGCCTCGACAATGGCTGCTCCCGTCCGTCCTGAAACCGAATCTCGCTTCAGCCGCTGAAGATCGGCGCGCATCTCCGTGGCGGTTTGGTAACGCAGCTTCCGATCCTTCTCCATCGCCTTGTTGATAATCTCTTCCAGTTTGGGCAGGACATCGGGATTCAGTCGCAACGGGGCAACCGGGATACGGTTCAGAATCGCCTCTGCAATCACGCCGGAGGTTTCACCCCGGAAGGGCGGAACTCCGGTAGTCATCTCATAGAGCACCAGCCCAAAGGAGAACAAGTCCGTACGTCCGTCGAGTCCCTCGCCGCGCACCTGTTCCGGTGACATGTACGGCACCGTGCCGATCGCCATGCCCTGTCGCGTCAGTTCTTCGCGGTCCGTAACGGTCGGCATGGCCGAAAGATTCATCGCACTGTCCACCGGTGCCAGCTTCGCCAGACCAAAATCTAGAATCTTCACGTGCCCACGTTCGGTCACAAAAATGTTGGCAGGCTTGATGTCTCGATGCACGATTCCCTTGCCGTGCGCTGCATCGAGCGCATCGGCAATCTCCATCCCAAGCTCCAGCATTTCTTCAAACGGCAGCGGCTTGCCGGCGATGTGATGCTTCAGGGTGGTGCCTTGCATAAACTCCATCGCTATGAAAGGCTGGCCATCATGCTCGCCGATCTCGTAGATGGTGCAAATATTTGGATGGTTTAGGGCGGAGGCAGCCTGTGCCTCACGGTCGAAGCGGCTCAGAGCTTGTGCGTTTGGCGCGAACTCGTCAGGAAGGAATTTCAAGGCAACAAAGCGGTGGAGCTTGGTGTCCTCAGCCTTATAGACGACGCCCATGCCACCGCCACCGAGTTTCTCGATGATGCGATAGTGGGAAACGGTTTGGCCAATCATGGGCAGAGACTCGCGCAATCTTAGGTTTCACTGTCAATCAAGTCAACGCGATGGGGAAGCTGATGGGCTCAGGCGAACAAAGCGCAACTAATTCTGGGTTGATTGTGCGTGAACGGCGCGAATAAGACGCACGTGTCTAATGGGAGTCGTCAGGACTCGATTGCCAAACTCCAGCCGGAGGCCAGGCGCAGCAACAATGTCCTGCTCGATGGCACTGCCGCCCCACGTACAGCCATTGATGCTCACTCTTTGAGGCGATGTGCCCCGTCGGTCGAACCATCCGCCCCAAACCCAGTAGTGCCTATCGCCAAGCGCCCAGAGCGTATAGAGAGAATTCCTGGTCGTGACCATCACACGATCACCGGAGCGCAGGTCCCGCTTTCGAACCTCCTCAAGGGACCGCGGACGGTTGGTAATTGCTTCCAGTGTACGGGGGATGCTGATCATTCAGCGCACATCTTAGGTTGTGGTCGGAGGCAAGTCAACGAACCGTAGCGACGCACTGTAGTAGGTGTAGTAGGTCCTAGGGGAGGCCGGGAACGGACGAAGTGTCTTGTAGCGAGTGCCTCCCCCTCCTTACGGCTACTACAGCTACTACAAACGAAGGGGCAGCCTCAAAACGAATCCAGTGAAGTCGCCCCCAAAGCATTTGTCCGGTAATCCGACTAGTCAGGAGTTGAAGAGGCACTCCGGGCACGATTGCCCTGAGAGCGAGAGAAGCATACGATGTGCGAAGTAGAGGCCCAATTTGGAAATTCCGGTTAGAACTCGGCCTATTTTCACTTCACGGAGACGCAACAATGGCTGCTTCGGGAATTGCAATCGTATCTACCGAGCTGAGATCACATTTTCTCGATGGATTGGCTCCATCTGCCTGCGAGCGAATCCTGGGAGCTGCAACACAGCGCAGATTCCGCGCTAATTCTGTGGTCACAAACCATGGCCACTCTGCCGACCATCTTTTCCTGCTAACGAAAGGCCTCGTCAGATTTTTCTTCATTACAGATGAGGGCAGGAAGCTTCTCTTTCGGTGGCTTGGACCGCGAGATCTATTCGGCGGTATGACTGTTTTGTCGGTCCATTCTTCTTATCTCTTCAGTACGGAAACGGTAACGGACACCTCGGTGTTGGTGTGGGAGCGTCCCACAATCCGAGGCCTTATCGCACAGCATCCCAGGTTGCTGGAGAACGCGTTGGTAACTGCGTCAGACTATCTGGCTTGGCATCTGGAGGCCCATATAGGTTTAGCTTGCCATACCGCGCGACAGCGGGTTGCTCAAGTACTCGTTACTCTGGCTCGCACAGTCGGAGAAAACGCTCCAGGTGGTATCGCACTCCGTATTACCAACGAGGAGTTGGCGAACGCGGCGAACGTCACGCCGTTCACTGCGAGCCGCCTGATGAGCGCGTGGCAGCGCAACCGCGCTCTGGTAAAACGTCGCGGCAAGGTGCTGCTCCTTTCACCAGAACGGCTTTCTTGGATATGATATAACTCCGGTTCAATTTACCTCGTCCCTTTCCCGCTTCTGTGGCATCGGTGTTCGAGAACTTTTGCAGCAATTGAGGTACTCAACTCCTGGTAAACGCGGAACAGTGACATCCTGATGCGCCAGATGTCCGGTTACTCGACTTACTAGGAATTTGGCGACATGGCGGCTGGCGCGGCACCGTTTCTTTGCCGCATTGGCAACTAAATGCAGAAGCGCCACCTCGAAGATGACGAAGAATTCTCTCCAGGCATCCGCGCCGCCCGTGCGAAGCAAAAATGCGAACGCCTGGACCTACTCGGTGGAGTTGAGCTTAATCCGCAGAGGCGGATTTTGCGGCGCCAGAAAAATGAACGGTGATCAGAAACCCGTTCGTGCCGTCATAGGAAAACTTATGGCCGTCGCCCTCAAAAGCTTCGTGCTTGCTCTTCCACATTCGGAAGCCATCGTTGGACTGGGCGCCCCAGTATTTCAAGTTGTGAATAACAACCTCGTGGACGGCATTATTACCGCTGACACGCTCCAACATGACCTCACCCTTGCCGTTATCCATCTTGGCGTGGGCCAGACCGGTTTTCGAGTCCACGTCCCATGAAAACGCAGCGGTATTCACTGCCTTTTTCTGCCACGGAATCGGATAAAGTTGGCCGAGGATGTCGCCAAGTGCACCCTGCTGCTCCTTGCCAACGCTGGGATCGAAATTCACCACCAACCAGGAGTCCTTGCCCGTGCTCCAGTCGCTGCCCAGATCAGTAGCGATCCATACTTTGGCGCCATCGAGCTTGGTATCTTTGTAAAAGCCCTTGTCCACTTTGAGGACGAGATTAGCGCGGCAAAAATGCTCATCCATATGATGCTCGCTCATATGATTAGTGGAATGGGTGTTGAAGTAGCAGGGACAAAACATGTCGCAGCTGCACGCTTCGATGTAGCTCGCAGTCATATCAAAATCGGGTTTGGAAGATTTCTCCTGCGCGGAAGACGTGAAGTAGATGAGACTGGCGGCGAGCGCAAGGACAGGAACCAAGAGGAGTCGAGGCAAGCGACGCATGATCCCTCCTATGGATTCTCTCAGAATGGGGCCCAACGAGGAATAACCGCAACTCTACTCCCGGAGTTTGGGGAATTCAAACGAATTTTCCTTTGATCTCGAAAATGACACACATGGCGGCCATCTCGCGAGTTCCGGCCAACACTTGCCGCTTAGTGCCTGGTAAACGCGACTTATCGGGCAAGTGAAATTCAATCGATAAACACAAGCGCGTTTCCCAGTACGTATCCGGAGAAACCTCCTACAACCGGACTTCTGGATCGCGTCACAATCCGGCTTGGCAGCTGAGGGGTCGCTTTCGCTCCAAGATTCGAGCGACATGATTGGCTTTGTCTTCATTCAGGCTATGGCAAAGAGCGTGGCCCATTTCGTGTGCCACGGCGGTGTTAAGCAGGTCCGTCATGCCCATATGCCAACGGGCTATGAGTTCACTCGCTCTTCCTTGCACCTTGGCGACCAAGGCTTCTTCGATGAACGTCGTGCGCGTTTCCAGGCAGGTAAACGCCGGGCTATCGGGATTGAGCCCCAGCGTTCGGGATTGCGCCTTCCAATCCTGAGAGCGCACCAGCACCCAGGTCCATTCGCCGAGGGCTTCCGTCGGGTACTTTGCCACCTCGGTCTTCAACGTGGCGATTTGCTCGCGGCAGGTATCCAACGCATAGCCGGTGTTGCAAAAGAAATGCTGTGTTGCCAAGCGATCTTCGCGGGGGCTGGCGTTTGCGATCCGGGGCGACGCGATGCCAACGAGCAGAACTTGTATGACCATCCATCCCAAGTAAGTGTTGAGTTTCATGGAGCGCCTCCTCGCCCCGAAACTCAGCCATCCCGTTGTTCACTTCAATGCAACCGCCCCCCTATCCACCTCCCTTATCCCTACATCGCTAATCGACTCCAGCATCAGCATTTACCGCTGATTGCTGGCTCGGCATCGACCACCCTCTGTGTTATCCTCCACGTCATCTGAGTTCGCCCTCATGCAAGGCAACCAACTGGGAACGAAACCCGTCATCCGCTTCGGCGCATTTGAGGCCGATTTGCATACCCAGGAGTTGCGGAAACACGGGATTCCTCTACGCCTGCGCGGCCAATCTTTTCAAGTCTTGCAGATGCTTTTGGAGCGGGGAGGCGACCTCGTCACGCGCGAGGAATTGCGAGCCGCGCTTTGGCCCTCAGACACATTTGGGGATTTTGACCACGGGCTTCACGCCGCCGTGAGCCGCTTGAGGGAAGTTCTGGGAGACTCCGCCGAGAGCCCGCACATTATTGAAACGTTGCCGCGGCGTGGCTATCGTTTCATCGCGACCGTCAAAGAAAACCAGGCGCCTCAAGACTCCGACAAAGCGCAGTCGCCTGCGGAAGTGGTAGACAACGGCTCTGTGCCCCCAATGCGGATTCGTCCGCCGGCGTGGCGTTACGCGATCACGTCAGTTGCCGCCGTTCTGCTGTTAGGTAGCGCCTTCTTTCTCATTTACGGAAAAATGCATTCTGTCGCCACACCACGGCAGCGGGCCCTCACCCGCATTACGTTCGATCAAGGATTGCAATTCGGTGCCACTTGGTCGCCCGACGGCCGATTTGTCGCCTACAGCTCGGACCGCGGTGGCAAATTCGACATTTGGATTCAACAGGTCAGCGGCGGAGACCCTGTTCAGATCACCAAGGGTCCAGGGCACAACTGGCAACCGGAATGGTCACCTGACGGTAAGTATATTGCCTATCGATCGGAGGACGGTGACGGCGGCTTGTTCGTCATACCCGCTCTGGGTGGAATGGGACTCGCTAGAAAGATCGTATCCGGCGGCTTCTTCCCCCGTTGGTCGCCGGACAGCTCGCAAATCTTGTTTCGGTCGACTGCGGCCTCGGGCGAGAACCAGTTCTACGTAGCGACTCTTGATGGGAGTGCGCCTCGTGAGGTATTGACGAGATTTTCAAATCGTCCGTTGGCCGCCCGGTCTGCCGCTTGGCATCCGGACGGACAGCGAATTTCCATCTGGGCCGGAAGCTCCGAGCCCCTCCCCACGTTTTGGACGGTTCCAGTCGCAGGAGGCGAAGGTGTCAGATCAGAGATCGATCCACAAATTCTCAAACAGCTTGGAGGAGTGTCCGCGACCCCTGAGGATGGGACTGGGGGGGATATCAAGTTTTCGTGGATGCCATCGGGTCGGGCCATCATCTTCGAACGTACGTTTCGAGGGGTTAGAAATCTCTGGAAGTTGTCAATCGATCCGAAGACCCTTAAGGCTTACGCGATTGAGCGATTGACGATCGGTTCGGGTCTCGATACGGAACTGGCGCTTTCGGCAGACGGGAGAAAGATTGCCTTTACCATGGAATCTGACCGTATTCGGGCCTGGGTCTTTCCTTTCGACGGAACGCGTGGCCGCATCACAGGTGCCGGCCAAGCCGTCACCTCACAGGGAATTGAAGCCTGGCAACCCAATTTGTCGCGCGATGGAAAAAAGCTAGCCTTTATGGTGCTACGTGCTGGCAAATGGGAGCTCTGGGAAAAGTCACTAGCAGACGGGAAAGAGTCCCCGATCGAGGCAGACGACTTCAACTACATCCGTTCTTTTCCGCAATGGTCGCCCGAAGGAATGCGTCTAGCTTATGTGCGTGAGCAATTAGGGAAACCCGGAAGCCAGCTTTTTGTCTGGTCGACGGAAACCCGTGCTGAGGTGCCCCTAGCCCCGCTGAACTACAACATGGAAATGTTAGTAAACGACTGGTCCCCTGATGGCAAACAGCTCCTCGTAGCGCAGGAGACCAGTGATCACCTTTCACAAATCTCAACGGTGTCCACAATTCCACTTGCGAATTCTCAGCCGGTTCCTCGAAGGATTGCCGCTCAGGATAATCACTATTTGTGGCAGCCGCGGTTCTCTCCCGACGCGCGATGGGTTGTATTTATTTCCCAAAGTATTCGCCTCCCGCATACGGAGTCGGCCATCTATGTGACGTCCGCGAACGGCGGACCGTGGATTCGTGTTACGGACGGTAAATTTTGGAGTGATAAGCCGCGTTGGGCTCCTGACGGGAAAACGCTCTATTTTCTTTCAAGGGAAGGCGGCTTCTATGATGTTTGGGGAATCCGCTTCGACTCAGTGGAAGGAAAGGTGGTCGGGCCACGGTTCCGCCTCACAACATTCGACAGCCCCAGCCTGATGGTCCCCAATGATATAGGTCCTGTCGAGCTGTCTCTAAACCAGAACAAACTTGTGCTGAATCTCTCCGAAGTTTCCGGGAGCATCTGGGTGCTGAGCGATGTGGACGAATAGCATAACCCGGGTGCCTGATAGAACGCGCTAATCGGAAACTTGAAGTTATGGCGCGTTACCGGACGACGGCCTTAGGGGACTAACCCGCTCCATGACGTGCGGTTCCAGACAGTCATTCGACGATGCTGAAGTCGTAGATCCGACCGGCGGCAATGCCCCCAGACCTGTTTCCTCCCCGCGCGCCGGACATCGTGGCTGACTGGCCCGTGCCCATGAAGAACGCATACTCTCCTGGTTTAAGTTCGACATCTAAAGTGACTCTGTACGTTCGGATTCCCACGTGATCCGCCTTGAACGGAACTTCCTTGTCCTTCTTTACGCCCGACTTGCCGCCAGTGACGCCACCGAAAGACCCCACCTGGAATTCTCTGCGGTCACCCTTCTTGTTCAGTTTGATCAACACATAATCGGCTGCAGCGGAACCATCGGGTACGTAGAGATAAAAAGCCGGGTGACGCTCTCTCACGATGTTTCTGGAGGTTGCACCCTCAACGTAAGCATCCCAGTGTTGGTTCCTCATACCGTCAGTAAAAATACTGCCAGCCTTCCCGCCAGCCTTCGTGTTCATCAGTGCCTGACCCTGAAGCAGAACGAAATTGGCTCGGTCTTTCCAATAGACTCCCACTTCCGGCGGCGGCAAATTCGGATCGATGGTCATCGGCGTAGCTGCCGCGACAATCGTTGCCGGTTGCGGTGTTGGACTAATCATCACCTTGATCACCGAATCGGGAACACCCGCGGCTTTGAGGTTTTTCAATCCGTCTATGCCGGTATCAAAGCTGATGGCGTCACCTCCCGCGGCGCTAATGGCCCGAATCTTGGTGATGATCACATCCTCGTCGAGCCCCAGTTTCACCATGCCTATGACGTCTTCGTTGGTGAACCTCTTGTGCATCGTTGCGTTATCCTGGCTGTGAGCCGGACACGCCAAGCCGAAGCACAACAAAATCAACACCTGTCCTGCCATCGGAATCCTATTCCCGGATTTCATCTTGCTCTCTCCGTCGTGACCTTGATGGGATCGAAGTCGCGGCCTCGTTCCTGCCTGGAAAGGCCGCTCCAGTGGGGACATCAATAACACAGCCGGCCTCGTGTCACCAGCCGTGATGAGCCGACAAACCATCTGTGATGACAAGTCTGGAGGAATGGCACGGTCCAGAGCCTCTCAACATGACATGGGCTGAATAGCGCAGCGAACAAATTCGCTTTTGCCAGTCGAGGTGGAAGTTTTTCTCTTGGCTGTCCCCTTTATAGAACGCGCTTACCGGACAAGTCGTCGCCGACGAAGTCTAACGCCGGGGCAGGACATCAACTCACTCCGGATTCTTAGGCATCGGGACGAAGACTCTTACCGCAAGAATATGAGTCTTCGTACCCGGCTTATTCTGGTTGTAGAAGCCGACCGTGCAATTAGGACGAAAATAATAGGCGTCTCTCGATTTGGCAGGATGCAGGACCTCAACTCCGTCCATTCCCCCACCAGCGGCCATTTGTCCCTCTCCATCCAGGACGAGATAAATTTCTTCTGTCCATCAGGAAAAAGTCGGCGACAGCGTAGGCCGCGTTGATACGGTCGCGTGCCGCCGTACGAGGTCCGATCAGAAGCTTGTAGAGGACCGACTTCGGATGGCCCTCTACTGTCTGCTCCTTCAGCTCTCCTAGTGAACGTATGCTTCCGCTCCCAGCGCCTTATACCCTCGCGCACCGACCGATGCTCGGTTCAGACGATTGGTCCATGCGGATCAAGGCAGATCGCTCGTGTCAGGACTTACGAGGACATTCTCGCGGAATACGACTTTCATCCAGAAGCAAAGTGTGCTGATTCCGTTGGCCGTCCTTGCGTAAGGCAAACCCTGGGGCTCTTGGAACGACGGCACGTCAAGATCGACCAAATCAAATGCATCGGAAAGGAATCGAATAGTCTTGAAAACGTGAACGCTGGACTGGTCTACTCAGAGAGAAGTGCCTATACCGAGTACGTTGATTTAAAGCGCGATGAATGGACCACAAAGATTCAACCCGTATTGAAGAAAGCTTCGCTAATCGTTCTTGTCAGAGAGTGTGGAAAGAGTTTGTCGCGACGCGAACTGATCGAATTGAGGGCTGGTCGCAGCAGGCCGCACCGGAAGACCCAAGACTTATTGAGCCCAATCCTCAAGGGCCTTGGGCTGCTCTGAAATCAAAGTATTGTCAATAAACGGGCACTTGATTGCATGACAATGCCGGCCCTCCTCGACTCGAGTGGGCTCTTGTTGATAGGCTCGGGAAGACGGAGCCGGAATTCGGTTCGCACGCGGGACAGCTCGGTACCGGACATGGCGCGCGCACGAAAGCGCCGTCCACTTGATGTATGGGTCGGACGGAAGCCGACCGCTAGATTACGAGCGAGCCGAAGTCGTCAAGGCCGAGAAGCAAGACAACTAAAGGAAGCGGAAGAGAAAACTCTTTTAAGTGAGTGGATAAGTCTGCTCAAAAAGTGTTTGACAGGACCGACATTGTTAGAGATGTCCGGTAATGCGACACATTATAAAAGGGCGCCCCTTTTGGAGTAGGTTTTTGAGTGTTCGCTCGAACCAACCTCCAGAAAGGAGCACCCTGTATGGATAGCGTGAAGTATATCGGCATGGATGTTCACAAGGAAGCGATCTCCATCGCGGTCTTAAATTCCTCCGGCAAGCTGGTGATGGAATGCATCATCGAAACCAAGGCCAGCACCATTCTTCAGTTTTTCCAAGGGCTAAGCGGAAGTCTGCACGTCACCTTTGAAGAAGGCACTTGGGCCGCCTGGTTGTACGATCTGCTGAAGCCGCACGTCACGAAGCTCGTGGTGTGCAATCCACGAAAGAATGCCTTGCTGAAAGAAGGCAGCAAGAGCGACCGCATCGATGCCAGGAAATTAGCCGAACTGCTGCGCAATGGAGCGCTTTCCGCGGTCTACCATGGAGAGAACGGCCTGCGCATGTTGAAGGAATTGTCCCGAAGCTATTTGACGATTAGCAAGGATCTGGTGCGGGTGATGAATCGGCTCAAGGCCTTGTATCGAAGCTGGGCTATTCCCTGTGCCGGGACGCAAGTTTACGCACCGCGTTACCGCTCGGAATGGTTGAGCAAGATCATGGAACCTGGCGTGCGCCGGCGGGCCGAGCTTTACTACCAACAACTCGACGCCCTGCGTTTTTTGCGCCAACAAGCCCGGAAAGAGCTGCTGGCTGAGGCTAGGAAGCACAGCGCAACGAAGTTGCTACGCCAGATTCCTGGTATTGGTTCGCTTCGGGCGGCTCACTTGGTGGCGTTGATGCAGACGCCCCACCGCTTCCGCACCAAGCGCCAACTGTGGACCTACAGCGGACTTGCGTTGGAGACTCACGACAGCGCGCAATACCGCTCTGTCCAGGGACAGCTGCAACGTTCCAAGAAACCACCGCAACTTCGTGGGCTGAATGCGAACCATAACCACGATCTCAAGGATGTCTTCAAGGGTGCGGCCATGAGGGCGAGCACCTGCGACGGACCGCTCCGCGATTTTTACCAGAACTTGCTCGCCAAAGGGATGCGACCAACGATGGCTCGTCTCACCTTGGCGCGGAAGATTGCCGCGATCACTCTGATCGTCTGGAAGAAAGGAGCAAGTTTCGACGCCAACTATTTAAAACAAGCAGCTTGAGCGCCTCTGACAGAGAGTCTGTTCCATCGTGGGGATCATCCTTGGCGGTTGCTGTCGGATTCTTGAGACGCTTGGTTCGAGGGAGAGTATCAACCGTACAAGTCAGGCCACCGTGTTGTCAAAACACGAGAGTCTCCGATTCCACCCTATGCCCCCTCGGATAACCAAAGAAAGTCATAGGCCACGAGTCTCCGATAGGACCATGAGTTACCGCTTATCTGAGCGGATAACTGCTTAGCTTGTTTGATTCAAGAAACGAATGGCGCCGTCACAAAAGTGAAATGGAACCACAGGAAGGAAGAAGGATCTCAGCGTTTCGTGCGACGAAACGAAGCAACGACTCCCTGAGGAAGACCACTCGCCGATCACGAGTGCACGTTCAAACGATTGGGCTGAATGCCGAAACAAAAAAGTGTTGGCACCGAGCCAACGGAGAGATATGTCTCTTGACATTTCCTTTTATAGGACTTACCAGGTATATTGGACCTACTTCCGAGTGGCCCTAGCACTTTTGACAGCTTGTCGCATCCCTCGCGCAGGCGTATTTCTGCTAGAGACCCAGCCGAACAAATTCATCTGACGGAGAAAAACAATGCCAGCAAGAAACCCGAGAGAAGTTTTCATGATGTTGCTCAGCAATGTGCGAAATAGGACCGAACGCGCTGCGGACATCTATCAAGAGATTAGTAAGCACGCAGAGGAACCCGAGATCAAAGAGGCGATAGAAGCACGGGCATTCGCCTCTAAGCAGATCCTCGCCAAACTCGACGAGTGCTTCCGCATCATCGGCGAAAAGCCGGGAAAGTCCACGGGACAGCTACAAGAGACTTTTCTGGAGGATTTCCGCAAGGAAGTAGCTGAGATCCAATCCCCGGTCGCCAAACGGCTTTTCGTACTTGCGAAACTGAACCATCTCGCGCACCTTCGGATGGCCGAGTATGAGGTCTTAGTTGCCGCAGCTGACTTGGCAGGCCATCACGGTGTCGGTCTACTTTTGGAGACATGCCTTGCGGATAAACTCGCGTTCGCAGAGCGCAATCGGCGTTTGATCCGGCACCTGGTCGAGGCCAAGCTCGCAGAGCGGGCAGCAGGCGCTTCCGCATAATAAGCTTCGCGGTGAATCGGAAAGGGGCGGGGCTATGGATCCGGGTTCCGCCCCATTCAAATCTGTCAATTATGACCGTATGAATGCAGCCTGCATTCAACTCCAGAGACTCGTTTGATAATTGACTTGGAAACGTGAGAAGACCTTTATGCAAAAATACTCTCAAGCGGAACAGCTGCCGGTTCATCGCCGCTGGTCCCATCCACTGTTCTTCTCTTTTGTCGTCAGTTCCTTGTTGCTTGGTTTAGCCTGTGGCTGCGGTACAGGAAAACCAACCGCCGCCACCAATGATCCCGATCAACTGCTCCGGCAAATGTCCGAGAAGCTTGCTCAGGCTAAAACGCTTAGCTTCAAAGTCGACCGCAAGCTGGACGCGGCTTTGGTTGAGGGACGAAACATTCCCGAGAACGCACAGATAGAAATCTCTGTCTCTCGACCCGGCAAGTTTCTGGCGAAGTCGGTCAGTCAGGACACTGAGCGCCAGTTCATTTTTGACGGTCAGAATCTTTCGGTCTACGACGCGACGATGAAGCTGTACGCCACTGTGCCGGAGCCGGGCACGATTAATGAAGTGGTGGCGAAGATCGACGAAAAGTACGGATTCACACCGCCTTTGGCAGAGTTCATTCTCAGCGATCCCTATGGGGCGTTGAGTCCGCGAATCAAAAGCCAGGCTTACAAGGGCAAAGAGACTGTCGGCGGCGTGGAGTGTCATCACCTGAGTCTGAGGGGCGACGTGGCTGACTCAGAACTCTGGATCGGCGTCGGTGATCTGCTGCCGCGCAAACTGGTAGCGTCGTTCAAAAATCGCGAAGGCGGTCCGCAACTCCAGGCTGACTTTTCAGATTGGAATCTGGCAGCCTCGCTCGACGACAACTTCTTCACCTTCGTGGCGCCGCAAGACGCCGAGAGGGTCGAGATGGTAACGGAGGCCCAGATGAAAGAAACTGCGGCAAAAGTGGCTGCGCGGCAAAAATAACCCGCATCCGCCTCCAACAAAGAACGAGACGAAAGGACCATAACGATATGAAATCAACAATGAGCCGATGCCGCGGGACGATAAGCGCATCTGAACTAAGCAAATTCCTGGTGAGGGCTGCTATTCTTGGCGCCGTGTTACTGCCTACTGTGTCTATCGCGCGGGCGCAGGTTTACGGGGTCGCCAAAAGCACGACTGTGGTGCGGGGCCCGAATGGGAATGTGGCAGCAGCGAGCAAAACCACGGTCGTCACCGGTGGAGGCACAGCCACCAAAACCACGGTCGTCGGTGGAGGAAGCACCTTGCCACATGGCTACATCGCCGTGCTGCCTGGTGGTTATCGCGCGGTCACTGTTTCGGGCGTGCGCTACTACACTGTAGGCGGCATTTACTACCGTCCGCAAATGTACCAGGGCCACACGGTGTATGTAGCGGTTCGCCTCTAGTTTGCTCGTCAGCGGAACGTGTGCGTGAATTGGCGACTCTTGTGAAGCTCAAATTTCGCTCACGACGCGGTTCACGTTGATCGTTACTTCTGACAATACCATCCCGCTAAAACAAACAACAGTATTGGTAACAAACCCATGGGTGTGAAGCAATGGCTAAAGATCACAAACATCATGGCTTTCCCTGCTTTCCAAGCCGTGAAAATTGATGGAGCGAAGAAAAAGGAGCATCAACATGAACCGCACTCTGATGGCCAACCGCGAGCAATCAATTGCCCGCACAATTTTTCAAACGAGTAAGCGCCTGGTGATTTTTGGGACGGTAGCGCTGGCAATCACGTTTCCAGCCTTGTCCCAAAACGAGGCGGTCCAGGAAAAGCTTGCCGCGGTGAAACAGGCTGCTGCGGAAAACAAGCAGAAGATCCGCCAATATCAATGGATAGAAACGACACAGCTCACCTTGAAGGGCGACCCGAAGCCCCCGACGAAGAACAGTTGCGTGTACGGCCCCGACGGCAAGGTCCAGAAGACCATGATTGGTGCTCCTCCGCCCCCACCGAGCGGCGGCAGGATGAAACAGAAGGTGATCGCGAACAAAAAGGCGGAAATGAAGGATTACATGCAGGACGTTAAGGCCGTCCTCGCCCTGTACGTGCCACCCGACCCTCAGAAAATGCAGGCAGATTTCCAGGCCGGTAAAGTCTCTTTGAACCCTGCACCCGGTGCGGTGAACCTGGTCTTCGCGGATTATGCCCAGCCCGGCGACAAAATGACCCTCACGTTTGATACGGCCGCCAAGAAAATCGCTGGTTTGAAGATCGATACCTACATGGGGCAGGAGAAAGATGTCGTGACGTTGCAGGTGCAGATGGGCAGCTTGCCCGATGGCACTAACTATGAACAGCAAACAGTTCTCAACGCAACTGCTAAGCAGCTGGTAGTAACAACGACAAATTCCAATTACCAGAAGCTTGGCGCGAACTAAGACTTCCCCGGTGCCAGGGAAACTGTTCTGGTCAATGACCCTTTATGATGTGAACACCCGCTGCCTGATCGCCGCCGCCTTCGACGGAACGCAGAAGCTCAATGACATCGTCGAGGTGAAATGACCAAAGCAAACTGAGCGTCGAAAGGACACAAGATGCTAATCGGGCAAGTGAAATTGAATCGGTAAACACAAGCGCGTTCTATAAAGGGGAGGGTCAAGAGAAAAAACATCTCTGGCGACTGGAAGGAGCGGGGTTGTTCGCTGCGCTCTCCAGCCCATGTCATGTTGAGAAGCTCTGGGGTAGTCGTTCTTCGTAGATGCATTTTGTTCTCGTGACGGCGCTTTCGGATTCTGAAGCAAGACAAGCTGTGCGGTTGAAGGTTGTCAACCATGGTTCTATCTGAGGCTCGAGGCCTATAGCTTTTTCTGGTTATCCGAGGGGGCTTATAGTTTATCAAGAGACTCGCGGTGCTCGGAGCACACTCTCCGCCTAACGCGCTTGTGGAGACTCACCCTTGAACCAAAGCGTCAGAAGAACCGAAAAACCATCACCCGAAATGAATCCAGCAAAGGACGGTCCTTAACCCAACGCTTAAGCTGCTTGTTGTTTCAGATGTTCTGCGTCGAAACGAACTCCTTTCTTCCAAACGAGCAAAGTGGTGGCCGCGATCTTACGCGCCAAGGTGAGGCGCGCCAAATGCGGCTTCACGCCTCGGGCGACGCAGGCTTGGTAAAAGTCTTGGAAAGGTCCCACGCTCGAGGCGGCTCGCGTCGCTGCACCCTTGAAGATATTTTTCAGATCGTGATTATGGTTGATGTTGAGCCCGCGGACGGCCAGGACCTTCTTGGAGCGTTTCAGTTGGCCACCGACGAAACGATATTCCCCACGGGTGTACGTCCTCAGCGCCAAGCCACAGTAGGCCCAGAGTTGTCGCTTCGTGCGGAAGCGATTGGGCGTCTGCATCAGAGCGATCAACAAAGCGGCGCGGATGAGGCCAATGGTAGGAATCTGCCGCAGTCGGGCGCCCTTTTATAATGCGTTTCTCGGTACTAATCCGGCGGACGAACCGATAACTTCCGGGTTGCCCGTGACTCGGGCGGTCTAAATCGTCCATACGG
The DNA here is from genome assembly GCA_963832615.1 of uncultured Acidobacteriota bacterium. Taxonomy (GTDB): domain Bacteria; phylum Acidobacteriota; class Terriglobia; order Acidiferrales; family UBA7541; genus Acidiferrum. The sequence goes on along the minus strand of CAWHVA010000025.1, from coordinate 57,237 downwards.
GATGGGAGCGACTGGGTACTTTTGACACTAACCTCGCTTGACCCCGGTGACACACTGCCGCAGTGAAACCACGCCAGGATTTTCAGTGCGAGTGGCCGTAACCGATTTCAGCGGCTATCAAATAGCTATAAGCTAGCAACGTGCGGTCGCTGGCCTGCTCACCTTCTTCCTAAACAAAGGACTTTCGCCATGATGCATGAAGAAAAACCTGGCTGGAAAAAGCGCGCTCTCGACGAATTGCGGAAGCTCTCCATAACTGTGATGTACATCTGGGTACTGCTAAGCGTTTTTACGCTCCATCGTGAAATCATCCTTGCGAACTACCACATCGACTACTCGGCGAAGTTTGGTTTTGCCTTTATCAATGCGGTGATCTTGGCGAAATTCATGTGGTTGGGAGAAATCCTTCATGCCGGAAAAAAGGCTGCCGGGAAAGCCCTATTGTATTCGATGCTTTGGAACTCTGCCCTTTTCGCCGTCATCCTAATGGTCTGCCACCTTCTGGAGGAAGCGTTGGTCAAGGTCTGGCACGGTCAGTCTTTTGCCGCGAGCTTTTCCGAAACGGTAGCGGACCCAAGGGAGGTCTTCGCTAACATGCTGGTTATGTTTGTGGTGTTAATTCCGTTCTTTTTTGCTAAAGGACTGATTGAGATTTTGGGTAAGGATGAAATGAAAAGACTGTTGTTGAAGGCTCGCACCGAGGGGTAGCACCGGAAACGGCGTGGATGGCCGAAAGGTACGGCCAGAAGTACAAAGCCTGCCAGCGGGGCTGCAAACGCGAACGGCTCTGAAAAATCGGACAGCTCACAGTGGGGCCATTGCTGGAACAATCCGTATTGACACTAGTCCTCAACGGAAAATTGCCATAGTGCGTGTGAGTGGAGGGCGGTGGGCCGATCCCAGGACCCACAATTGCACTTCCCTTGGGTCTAGACACTGTGCCGAAAATTTGGTGTGCAATTTGATGCACATCTCTGTAACTATCGGTATCATTCGGTAGCGGTCGCGCACGCATAGCAGAAGCGCGGAAGCCCGCAGAAACATTAGCCCGATCGCGCTTGGTGGCTCACCGTCATAAACCGTGCCAGTGCCCCTAGTTTAGGCTTTGCAAGCAGGGGGTCACCGGTTCGATCCCGGTCACGTCCACCAAGTTTTAAAGTATTGCACCCCTCAGTCAATTCCGCTCAGCGCTGTAGCCGGAACTGTAGCGGGTGATGGTCAACGAGCGGATTAGATGGCATACGCGCAAGCTGCAAGCGTATTGCCGATTCCTTTGGGTAGCGAATAAAAGTGGCCAGCGAGACCAACGCGACGGTGATCCACACCCCTGCGGACACCGCGGGGACCAACAAGACCGTTTTTAACATTCTGCTTGCGATCAGTCTTTGCCATCTTCTCAACGACACCGTGCAATCCGTGCTCCCGGCGATTTACCCGATGCTAAAGGCCTCTTTCCACCTGGACTTCGGACAGGTCGGCTTGATCGCGCTGACGCTGCAACTTACTGCTTCGCTACTGCAACCGTTGGTTGGCCTGCACACAGATAGGCGTCCGCGGCCATATTCGCTTGCAATCGGAATGGGAATAACCCTCATTGGCTTGCTGGCGCTGTCCCTGGCCCCGACCTATGCAGCCGTGTTGCTTGCTGCTGGCATGGTAGGGATTGGCTCCGCCGTCTTCCACCCCGAATCGTCTCGCGTCGCGCGCATGGCGTCGGGGGGCAGCATGGCTTGGCGCAATCTCTTTTTCAGGTCGGCGGAAACGCCGGATCGGCACTAGGACCGCTGCTCGCAGCACTGATTTTGACGAAAGGGCAGTCCAGCATCGCTTGGTTTTCGTTCCTCGCGCTCGCTGGAATTGCAATACTCACATACATCGGGACGTGGGCGAAGAATCACCGCGCCGCCATGGCAAAGATGAGCGCGATGTCCGCCGGTGCCTCGGCGACTCCAGGCGTAGCGCAGCATGCCGAGCTGCCCACCAGGAAAATTACTGTTTCCATGGCGATTTTGATCGCATTGATGTTCTCGAAGTTTTTTTATCTGGCGAGTATCACAAGCTATTTCACCTTTTATCTTATGAACAAATTTCAGGTTTCCGTACAAAGTGCGCAGTTTCACCTGTTCATTTTTCTCGGCGCCGTGGCGGCGGGAACCATCGTAGGCGGTCCAATTGGCGACCGCATAGGGCGCAAGCACGTGATCTGGTGGTCCATCCTGGGCGTGCTCCCTTTCACCTTGTTGCTGCCATATGTGAATTTGGTATGGACCACTATTTTGAGCATCGTAATCGGGATGATTCTAGCGTCGGCCTTTTCCGCGATCTTGGTTTATGCGCAAGACTTGGTTCCTGGAAGGGTAGGGATGATTTCAGGTTTGTTTTTTGGCTTCGCCTTTGGCATGGGCGGTGTCGGAGCGGCACTGCTGGGCAAGTTGGCTGATTTGACTTCCCTCACCGTCGTGTATCGCGTGTGCGCGTTCCTTCCTGCAATCGGTATTTTGACCGCATTCCTGCCCGATCTGGCACCCACCCACGTCTCACCTCGCTCTAATCGAACCTGATCACTCGATATCTTCGGAGTCATCCTCCTCTGGTGCGCTCGACTCCAGGTGCACCTCTCCAAGATTCGCTCCCCGCAGTTGCTGATTCAGCGCCGGCAGATCGGTCTCCTTCCAAGCCGCCCACTGTTTCCTGACCTCTGAAAAGCCCTTCTCCGTATCCGTCAACGCACTTTGTTGCGCCGACGTCGGCGTCGCATCGGCTCGGTCCACTTCTCCATACAGTGTGCCGATCGCTCCATTGATCCCGGTGATTGTCGGCCCGGCCGAACCCGCTCCGCGCTGCCCTTCTCCACCCCCCAGAACGGCGGTCAGTCTCTTTTGTGGCGCCGCGATCGCATCCGCCATCGGTCCACTCGCCTGCCCGGCCAGCTTCTGCAACTGGTCGCGCGCCGATCGAGCCTCCGCCAGCGCGCGGGTATTGTCGGTCATCATGCTTGCAAGACGCCGCTCCATCTGAAACATTTGCACGAATCCCTCGTCAGGCGTCTTCACCCGAGGGTCCTTCTTGACGGTAAGCGGCTCGGAATAGGTGTGCCCGTTTACTGTAAGTTTCACCGTGTACCGTCCCGGCAAGGCCAGTGGACCCTGCGGAACACGCGGCGTATCGCCGGGCACCGCAGAAATTGGATAGTCATATCGAGAAGAAGTTGGCGCGGCATAGTGAAGATCCCAAACCCATCGATGCATCCCTCGCGCCAGCGGAGAGAACCTTGGGCCTACGGATCCAGTAAACCGGGATCAGTTGTTTACTCAGGTCCTCCGCACTTACCTCCGGCTTGTCCGTGCTCGCAAAGCGGCGCACAACTTTGCTCTGCGCATCAAGGATTTCCACTGTCACCGGCCCGGAAGCATCTTTCCCAAGAAAATAATCCACCACCGCGCCGTCCGGAGGATTCTGCGCGGTCGGTTCATCCGGCGGGATTGGCGTGTCCGTATTTGTGCTGCGTCGCACTCGGTAAGCCACCGCAGGCTTGAAGAGAAAGGCATCCGCGTTCTGCACCGCTACGGTCATCTGCCGCAACGGCGCGATGTCATCGAGAACCCAGAACGAGCGTCCATGGGTCGCGACAATCAAGTCGTCGTCGTGAATCCACAAGTCGCGCATGGAAGTGTGCGGCAGATTGAGCTGCAGCGGCTGCCAATGGTCACCGTCATCGAAGGAAACCCAGACACTCTTCTCCGTGCCCGCGAACAAAAGCCCTTTGCGGACGGGATCCTCGCGTACCGTGTCAACCGGAGCGTCGTTCGGCAGTCCGTTCGTGATAAGACGCCAGGTATTCCCGCCATCGTGCGTGCGATAGATGTATGGCCGAAGATCATCGACGCGAAAACGGCTCACCGAAGCGTAAGCTGTCTGGTCATCGAAGTGCCCCGCCTCGATCTGCGTCACTTTGCTCCAAGGGCTTAACTCAGGCGGCGTAATATTCTTCCAATGCTCCCCGCCGTCGAGCGTTGTCCAAATAAGTCCGTCGTCGGTCCCTGCCCATAACCTGTTTAGGCTCTTGAACGACGGCGCAAGCGAATAGATGACTCCGCGTTGTTTGTCTGCGTTAGAGTCTTTGCTCGCCGTGCTGCCGACACTCGGGGGAATGCCCGCATGTTCGCGCGCAAGATCCGGACTGATCGTTTGCCAGGTATTCCCGCCGTCCGTCGTTTTGAAAAGGAAGTTGGCCGCATAATAAAGGATGTGAGGATTGATCGGCGAGAACAGAATAGGCTGCGTACGATCCGCTCGATACGCGGGGCTCGCCAGAGGAATGGGCGTTATATTTTGAACTTGCCCGGTCGTGATCGAGTACTTTGAAACCTCGCGCCGGCCAGCCCCGTAAATAATGTCCGGATTCAGCGGATCGGGTGCGGCGTATCCGTACTCGATCACGCCAACCGGATGCCACTCGCGAAACGTAATCTCACCGTCGTTGCCCCGGCTCGAAACGCATACCGACCCGCTTTCCTGCTGCCCGCCGCAAACCAGGTAAGGGAACGAATAGCTGGTCTGCACGTGATAAAGCTGCGCGGATGGCTGGTTGTACCAGGAACTGAAAGTTTGACCACCATTCACGGTCACTAAAGCGCCCTGATCGCCCACCAACAAAATGATGTCCGGATTATTCGGATTGATCCAGAGGTTTTGATAATCGTCGCCTCCTGGCGCCCCCCGCAGGCTAATCCAGTTCTTTCCGCCGTCCGTAGATTTCATCGTCACAATGCTGGCGCTGTAAACGATGTCCGGATTCTTCGGATCTACCTTGGGAACTGGCAGGTCGCCTCCTCCGATGCGCAACGCGGGCCTCGTGTCCGTAGTAATCCGTTGCCAATTCTCACCGGAATCATCGGAACGATAAACGCCAAGGTCCGTTCCGGGAGCATTTTCCGCACGCTCACTCGCCACCGTGGCGTACAAACGGCTCGACTGGCTCGGCGCAATCGTGACGTAAATTTGGATAACGCCCTTCGGCAATCCATTCGTCAGAGGACGCCAATTCTTGCCACCATCCGTGGACTTGAAAAGTCCCCCACCGCTTCCCTGGTATTCGTTGCCGTCCTCCCAAGGTCCAAGGCGCATCTCCCACAACGACGCATACACCACGTCCGGATTGGACGGATCCAGTCTCGACATCCGAACCGCCGATGCCATCGCTCTTGTACAGCACTTTCTGCCAATTCTGCCCGCCGTCGCTCGACAGAAAAATACCGCGCTCCTCATTCGGACCGTAAGGATGACCGAGCACCGCGGCAAACACCCGGTTCGCGTCGCGCGGATCGACAGCCAGCGCAGGAATTCCTTGCCCGTCGCGAAGCCCCGCTAAATGCGTCCACGTCTTACCCGCGTCCGTGGATTTGTAAATGCCGTCACCTACCGCAAGGTCGGGACGCGCCAACCCCTCACCACTCGATACGTAAACGATGTTCGGATCCGAGGGAGCCACCGCAATCGCCCCGATCGCCTGCGACCCCTGCGAGTCAAAAATTGCGGACCACGTCCGCCCAAAATCATTCGTCCTCCAAACGCCACCATTTACCGCCCCTACGTAGAAAACATTCGGCTGGCTCGGCACTCCACAAGCGGCACGCGTCCGCCCGCCACGCGTCGGCCCAATCATGCGCCACCGCAACTCTTGGTACGTACTGTCGGGATATTGCTGCGCCTCACTGGCCACTGCGCCGAAAAAAGCGCAAGAAACGGCGAACGCAACCAGGAAGACTCGACTCCATCGAATCACAGGACACCTCAGAGAAAGATTTCCAGCGCGCGGCATCAAGCGACGCCCGCCGCCGGCTTCTGTTCTTCAGATTTTGATACAAGATGGATCTGCTTCATTCCCACCAACTGCCGCAGCACTATGAACCCAGTCCCGGCAAAACTCAATCCGGCACGGTAATTTGTATGAGAAGGTATCCGGCAACTTCACCTGACTCCAGCCCATTTTGACTTTGCGTTGTCGCCCCTTAGCGTTTAGGATTTCGCTTCGCCGTCGCCCTGGAGGTGCAAGCTCTTGCGTAACATCATTTTCTTTCTGCTCCTTTCGCTTCTCGTCGCTCCCGCCTTCGCTCAGAAAAAGAAGAACACCCCACCGCTAGAGTCCAAACCGCTAGCCTCGCAAGCAGCTGCTGAATCATCCGGCACAGCCACCCAAGACGAAGAAGGCGAACCGAAGTCGCCCTGGAAGGCTCTCAATTACCGCCTCGTGGGCCCGTTCCGCGGAGGCCGTGTGGTAGCCGTCTCCGGCGTCGTGGGTCAAGACAACGTCTATTACTTTGGCGCGGTAGCTGGCGGCGTCTGGAAGACCACCGACGGCGGCATCAACTGGACGCCGCTCTTCGACAAGCAAAAAAGCGCCTCGCCCGCCATCGGCGCGATCGCGGTGGCTGAGTCCGATCCCAACGTCATCTACGTCGGAACAGGCGAAGCGTGCATCCGTGGAAACATTGTCGGCGGCAACGGAGTCTACAAGTCCATCGACGCGGGAAAAACGTGGAGCTCCGTTGGCCTCGCGGACACGCACGCGATCGGCCGTCTGATCATCAATCCGAAAAATCCCGACGTTGCCTTCGTCGCCGCTCTAGGCCATCCCTTCGGCGATAACGACGAGCGCGGCATTTTCCGCACGCGCGACGGCGGCAAGACCTGGGAAAAGGTCCTCTACAAAGACTCCAAGACTGGGGGTATCGACGTCACCTTCGATCCCGGCAATCCCAATATCGTGTTCGCCGCCTTATGGCAAGCGAAGCGTACTCCGTGGAGCATGGATAGCGGCGGCCCCGGCAGCGGTCTCTACCGTTCCGCCGACGGCGGCACCACCTGGAAAGAAATAAAGGGTCACGGCTTTCCGGAAGGCATCAAGGGCCGCATCGGCGTCACCGTTTCCGGCGTCAATCCCAATCGCGTGTGGGCAGTCGTCGAAGCTGAAAAAGGTGGCATCTACCGCTCCGACGACGGCGGCGAAAAGTGGGCGTTGCTCACGGACGACCACCGTTTCCGCCAGCGCGCCTGGTATTACTCCCACATCTTCGCCGATCCAAAATCCGCCGACACCGTGTACATCCTGAATACCGCAGCCTATCGTTCGAACGATGGCGGCAAAACATTCACTCCACTACACGTGCCCCACGGCGACAATCACGGCCTCTGGATCGATCCCACAAATTCGAATCGTCTGATCAATGGAAATGACGGCGGGGCAACGATCTCGACTGACGGCGGCCAGAACTGGACAACGCTCTACAACCAGCCGACCGCCCAGTTCTATCACGTCACGACCGACAATCGTTTTCCCTACTACATCTACGGCGCACAGCAAGACAACTCCACGGTCGGCATCGCTAGCGCCAGTGCCGAAGGAGGCATCGATCGCGCCAACTGGTACGACGTGGGCGGCGGCGAAAGCGGCTATATCGCTCCAGACCCGACCGATCCACAAATCGTCTATGCCGGCTCCTACGGCGGCGAAATCACGCGTTACGACCACCGCACCGGCGAAACGCTAGGCGTGAATCCGTGGCCTGTAAATCCCATTGGCTGGGCCGCCGCCGACGTGAAGCATCGCTTCCAATGGACCGAGCCCATCGTTTTTTCTACGCACGATTCCAAGACCCTGTATTTCGCGGGCGAGGTCCTCTTCAAAACCACCGACGGCGGAATGAGTTGGAACATCATCAGTCCGGACCTGACTCGCAACGATAAGCAAAAACAGCAAGCTTCTGGCGGACCCATCACCAAAGACAACACCGGCGTGGAGGTCTACGACACCATCTTCTCGGTCGTCGAATCTCCAGTTCAAAAAGACCTCATCTGGGCAGGCACGGACGACGGTTTGGTGCACATCACTCGCGACGCCGGTCAGCACTGGGAAAACGTAACGCCAAAGGCCATGCCCGATTGGGGCACGGTAAGCATGATCGAAGCCTCCCCCACGAAAGCTGGTACCGCCTACGTCGCCGTTGAACGCCACAAGCAGGACGACTTTGCCCCGTACATCTTCAAAACCGCCGACTTCGGCAAGACCTGGACCGCGCTAGTGAGCGGACTCCCAGCCGGAAACTACGTGCACGCTGTCCGCGTTGACCCAACGCGCGACAATTTGCTTTTCGCCGGCACCGAAGCTGGCGTCTACGTTTCTTTCGACGACGGTTCGCACTGGCAGTCACTCCAACTCAATCTTCCACCGTCGCCTGTCAACGATCTTGTGATCAAGAACGCCGACCTGGTTGTCGCCACGCATGGCCGCAGCTTCTGGGTGCTCGACAACATCTCTCCCATTCGGCAATACACCGACTCCATTACGCAGCAGGACGCGCACCTATTCACGCCCGCACCGGCCAATCACACCGTCTTCACCGGCTCGTTCTTCGGTGGCGGCCCAAACACCGGCAAGAACCCTCCTGAAGGCGCCGTCATCGACTATTGGCTGAAAACCTCGCTGAAGAAACCGGACGAAGGTAAGAAAGCAGCCGACGGTGATTCCGCTGCGGCTGCAGCCACGGAAAAGAATGATGCCGACAAAAAAAGCGGCAATCCCGGCGAACCCGAAGCTCCCAAGATCACCCTCGATATTCTCGACACCGCAGGCAAGGTGATCCGCCACTTTCCGAAGAAAGCAGAAAAGGAAGACGAAGCTGAACCGGAAGAGGACGAAGGCCCGCGCGGTCACAACGCTGGCCCACTGCCCGCCGAAGCCGGCCTGAATCGCTTCGTCTGGGATCTTGACCACGAAGGCGCCAGCACCGTTCCTCGCGCTCCCCTCTGGGGTGGCGATACCAAAGGCCCCGAAGCGCTTCCGGGCATCTACCAGGTACGCCTCACAGTCTTAGGCAAGGTCTATACCGCTCCGCTGCAGATCGAACCGGATCCCCGCCTCAAGGTCACCCAAGCCGATCTGCAAAAACAATTCGATCTGCTTATCAAGATCCGCGAAAAGGTCACGCAAACCGATGACGCCATCAACCAGATCCGCGATCTCCGCGAGCAGATCAATGCCATCAACAAACGCCTGAAGGGTGACCCGCGCGCCAAGGCCGTCGCCGACGCCGGCAAGTCTCTCGACAAGAAAATGACCGAAGTCGAAGAAGTCCTCATCCAAACCAAAGCCAAGAGCGGCCAGGACGTCCTCAATTTCCCCATCCGGTTGAACAATCAACTCGTCGCTCTGGGTGGCGTCGTCGCCAGCGCTGCTTCCGCTCCAACCCAGCAGTCGTACGAAGTATTCGACGTGCTCGCAAAGTCGGTGGACGAGCAGCTGGCGAAATGGAAAACTATCGTCGCGACGGACGTGAAGGCCTATGACGACATCGTGAAGCAGCAGGATATCCCTGCGCTAATCCCGAAGCCGCCTTCCGCGGATCGCTGAATTCGCAGCTCCGATCTACCAATGAGATTCCGCGCTCTTTTCGGGACATTTGTGATCCTGTTCGCCGCTTGCATGGCGCGAGCCCAAAACACTCGCGGAACCCTTCGTGGCACGGTCCAGGATCCGAGCGGTGCCCGCATCCCTTCCGCCAAAATAGTCGTCGACGCTGCGGACTTCGCCTTCAATCGCGAAGGCGCCAGCAACAACCGCGGAGAATTTCGTATCGACGATCTACCGATAGCCACTTATCACATCATTGTTTCCGCGAACGGTTTTGCCGACGCCATTTCGGACGTGCAGGTACTTCTTAGCTCCGTGCGGGAAATCATTGTCACGCTGAAACCTGCCGTCGTCAGGCAGACCGTCACCGTCCAGGGCGAGTCTTCTTCCATCACCACGCAATCCCTCGACGTCTCCAGCGCCGTCCATCAAACCGTCATCAGCTCCCATGACCTCGAGACCATCCCCCTCGCCGCCCGCAGCTTCGCCAACATCGCTTACCTCGCCCCCGGCACCGAACCCGTTGAGCCTTCCGACCCCACCAAAGCCCGCATCACCGCTGTCTCCACCGGTGGCAGTTCCGGCCTAAACAACGAACTCTCCGTGGACGGCGGCGACAACTCCGATGACTACATCGGCGGCTTCCTGCAAAATTTCTCTCCCGAAGCGATCCACGAATTCGCCGTGCGCACGGCATTGGAGGATGCCGACACCGGACGCACCACCGCGGGCTCCGTCGTCATCACCACCAAGCGCGGCACCAGCGATTGGCACGGTGAAGGTGCATTCTATGAGCGCGCCGCGGCCCTCAACGCCCGCTTTCCCATCGACAATCCCGCTCCCAACCCGAAACAGCCCTTCTCCCGCCAAAACTATGTCGGCACGCTAGGCGGCCCAATCGTGAAAAACAAGCTCTGGTTTTTTTCATCCTTCGAATACGTCCACGAAAACGCCAGCATCGCCTACAGCGCAGCCAGCCAAGCGCAATTCAACGCCCTGGCGCAACTAGCCGCCGAATGTCTGGTGAGCGTGAACGGCGCCACGGTTGATTCGATATCCGTTCCGAGCAGCGTCCCGGTTCCGTTCCGCGATTATCTCGGCCTGATACGTCTCGATTGGGCGCAATCCGCGAACTCGCAATCGTTTCTCCGCGCTGCGATCGACAACTACACCACGCACAACGCATTGGTCCAGCAAGGCACTCTGCCATCCACGGGCGCCACTTCACACAACAACTACATGAGTCTGGTTCTCGCCAATCACTTCGTTTTCAGCTCGACATGGTTGGGCTCGTTCGTCTTTGATGCCAGCGGATTGCATCTCACCGCATCGCGCAACGCTGATCTCGGCTTCGCGCTGGCCTTCCCCTTCAGCTCCACATCCAGCACCATCTCGGGCCTCGAAACCTTCGGCGACAATCAATTCATCACCGCCATCACGGCGTTCCCCGTCTTGCGCAACCAGGAGAAATATCAGTTCCGTTACGACGTCACGCACACGACCGGCAAGCACGCGCCGCGCTTCGGAGTGAATTTCATCCACGAGCCGGTTCTTAGCGGCGCGCTGACCGCCACGCCCGAAACTCTGGTCACACTCCCGGAAGATCCCACGTTTTATCTTGCCAATCCCGCGCAATTCACCGCAGACATCGCCGCAGGCAGCACCTTCACCCCGGCAGGCGACGGTAGCTTCTCGCAAAATGTGCAGCGCCTCGGCCTGTACGCCGAGGATTCCTGGCGTCTAACCCCACGGCTCACCATAAACTACGGCCTGCGCTACGACACTACTTTTGGCCTCTTCACCGCCTCCGGCCGCAGCCAGGCAGAGAACCCATACCTCGTCTCCCTGGATCCGATGGCCTCTCCATTCATCGCCACTGCGCCTCACGACTACCGCAAAGCCTTTGCTCCGCGCCTTGGCCTCGCGTATGCGCTAGGCTCGTCGGGCAACACGGTGTTGCGCGGCGGCGCAGGCATGTATTACAGCGACCTCGCGCAAAATGGATGGGTCACCGCCTTCCAGGCCGTCAACAACACCAACGTAGCCGCCGGCGGAGGCATCGCGCCGCCTTCCCTCATCGATCCGAACTACCACACGCCCTACGCCATCCACGCCACCGCAGGCATCCAACACGCTTTCAACGCCAACTGGAGTCTAAGCGCCGACTGGACCCTCGAAACTGGCATGCATGGCTACCGTCGCTACGATTTTCCCAACGTTTCCGTCTTCCGCTCCGACAATCGCTCCAGCTACAACGCGCTAGCTCTCCATCTGCAAGGCAACGTAGCCCGCCGGTTAAGCCTCGTCGCCAACTACACGCTCTCTTCCGCAAAAACGTGGGGCTGCGTGCTAGGCGAACTCTTCGACTACGTCAACGGCGTCTGCAACGCCTTCAACGCCTTCGCTCTTGGCGACTACGGCCCGTCTGGCGAAGACGTCCGTCACCGCGCCGTCACTGGCCGGCACCATCTACGCTCCCGCTGGCTTCGAGGTCACCTTCCTGTCGCAGGCAGAAAGCGCCCGCCCGATCACGCTCACCACGCCCGTAGGCACAAGAGCCGTAGTCGACGGCGTCGAAACCACCCTGGACCAATTCCGCGGCACCCCCTATCTGCAAACCGACCTCCGCGTATCCCGACCGTTCAAGTTCCACGAACGCTGGACCGCTACACCCTTCATCGAATTCTTCAATCTCTTCAACCGCAACAACCCCGGCGCCAACTACGTCACCGATATAAGCGCCCTACCCACGCCGGTAAACAACCTCGCCAACGTCACGGCCCTCTGCCTCGACCCTACCTGCACGCAAACCCAACCGGTCACCAGCGGCAGACAACTGCTCGTCCCTTCAGGGGCGCTCGGCGATTTCTTTGGACCAGGCACAACGGTTGGCATACCCTTCGCCGCCCAAATAGGTGTGCGCTTCACGTTCTAAATCCATCGAACGCCTGGCAACCGGATACTTAGTTAACCGTAATACCCCCCTCCCTCTGTTTTTCGTAAGTATTCATTCTGCAGGTAGTTAAAGCGGCTTGTTTTGATAGACTTCTGTAAGTATTGATTATAAACGGTTTAGGATGGCGGGAAAGTAGGGTCACTGCCGGGCACCGTGCTGCTGGGATGGAGCGGAATGGGCGCGGATTCGTGTCGGTGTACACGGGAAAGAATAGCATAAATATACAATATGTCAAGTACTTTAACTGGTATCATTCGAATCACTTGGTAACAGGTTGCGAATGTCAGGGGTGTGGTAGACGCGGAAGACAAAAGTCAAAAACCGCACCCTCAAAAACCGAAGGGTGCGGCACCCGGCCAACAAACGGGGACCCCGGCTGATTTTAGAGGCCGGCGGGGTTGATGGCGAGGAGCCGCGGTTCGGTCATTTCCTCGATGGCGTAACGCAAGCCCTCGCGGCCCAGACCGGAGTCCTTGACGCCGCCGTAAGGCATGTGGTCGATCCGGAAGGAAGGCACCTCGCCGATCATCAGGCCGCCTACTTCGAGTGTCTCGAAGGCCCGCGTGATGCGCACGAAGTCGCGCGTGAAGACGCCGGCCTGCAAGCCGAAATCGGAGCGATTGATGGAAGCAAGGGCGTCGTTGTAGTCGTTAAATCTTTCGACGGTGACGACCGGCCCGAAAATCTCCATGCAGTTCACGCGCATATCGGGCTTGGTATTGGCGAGCACAGCAGGCGTGACCGTTGAGCCGGTGCGCTGTCCGCCGCAAAGGAGTTGGGCTCCCCCGCGGACCGCTTCCTCGATCCACTCGTTGACGCGTCGCGCGGCGGCTTCGTTGATCAGCGGGCCAACGTCGGTGGTTTCGTCCAGAACGCCGCCGACGTTCAATTTTTGAACGCGTGGAACGAGCGCGCCGACGAATTTATCGTAAACGCTGTCTTCCACAAGGATGCGCTGAACGGAAATGCAAGTTTGCCCCGCATAGCTAAATCCTCCGGCTGCGCAACGGTCCGCGGCGAAATCCAAATTCGCATCGGCGCAAACGATCACGCCGGCATTGCCGCCGAGCTCCAGCACTACGCGCTTTTTACCGGACTGCGCCTTCAGTTGCCAGCCGACGGTGGTGCTGCCCGTAAAACTGAGCAGCTTGATGCGATCGTCGCGCACGATCAGCGCGGCGTCCTCATTCGACAGCGGCAACACATTCAATGCACCAGCCGGCCAGCCCGCTTCTTCAATAATTTGCGCAAGCCGCAAAGCGGTGAAGGGAGTTTGCGGCGCCGGCTTAAGGATGATCGTGCAGCCCGCCGCGATCGCCGGAGCGAGTTTGTGAGCTACGAGATTGATGGGAAAGTTGAAAGGAGTGATAGCGGCAATCGGCCCGAGCGGAAATCTCCGCACAATTCCCCAACGGCCCGCGGTGGAGGCTTGCCAATCCAGCGGCAGGTACTCGCCGCCAACGCGCACAGCTTCTTCGGCGGCAACGCTGAACGTGAAGATCGCGCGATCGACTTCGACGCGAGAGGCCTGCAGCGGCTTGCCCGCTTCCAGCGCCATGATGCGGGCCAGTTCGTCCCGATGTTTTTCGATTCCGGACGAGATGGAGCGCAAGATCTGCTGCCGTTCGTAACCACCGAGTTTCCGGGTGACGTCGAATGCGCGAACAGAGGCCGCGATGGCAGCTTCCGCATGTTTTGCGGATGCGCGATAGGTGGTGCCAACAAGCTGTCCGGTTCCCGGCGATCGAATTTCGATCTGCTCGCCGTCCGTGTGCCATTTGCCGTCCAGCAGAAAGCCCACGTTGAGCGCGGTGGCATTTACGGACGAACTGTTTGTAGACGTCGTGTTCGTGAAGGTTGTGCTCATAGAAAGTCCCTGGACCAGTTTGCGCCCGAAAGCGGCAACGCTTCAACTTCTGCGGATCGAAGTTTTGTCCGCGGGAAAGTTGGTCCTTCCGCGCCGATTGGTTCGGAGCATAGGCGCGCTGAACGACGTGGAAACTTAAGGCGCCCTTAAGACGCCCGCTTCGGAAAGCGGCCGCTACAGGTTCTTCACGCGTGAGACAGCGCGGGTTGTTTCTGTTCCGCAACAGAGGCGAGTGCTGCCTCGATAACGCTAAGCCCTTCGTCGAGTTGTTCGTCGGTGACCACCAGCGGCACAAGAATGCGAATCACGTTGTTGAATGTGCCTGCGGTGATGGTGATCAGCCCGTGCTTGTAGCAATACTCCGTGATTTGCTTCGTTTCCGTGTCGGCGGGCTCGCGTGTTTCTGCATTGCGAACCAGTTCAATCGCGCACATGCCACCTAGTCCGCGAACGTCGCCGACCAGCGGCCACTTTTTCTGCCACGCACGAGCGCGCGCCTCGAAATGCTTTCCGACCGCTGTAGATCGCGCCAACAAACCATCTTTCTCGATGGTTTCAATCGCAGCGAGCGCCGCGGCGCAGGACGCTGGATGCCCACAGAATGTTCCACCCAGCCCGCCAACTCCGGGCGCGTCCATGATTTCCGCGCGGCCCGTCACCGCGGCGATGGGCATGCCGCCGCCCAGCGATTTCGCCATGGCGATCAAGTCCGGCTCGATTCCGAAATGCTCGGAGGCGAACCATTTGCCGGTGCGCGCGAAGCCCGACTGCACCTCGTCGGCGATGAACAGGATTCCGTGCTTGCGGCAAATCGCTTGCAGGACCTTGAAGTAATCGCGCGGCGGAATAACGAAGCCGCCTTCACCCAGAACAGGCTCGGCGATCACAGCGGCGACGGATTCAGCCGCGACCTGGCGCTTGAACGCATTTTCAAGATGATGCGCGAACGTTTCCGCGGTGGCGGCGCGGTCGCCGCGGTACGAATAGGCAAACGGGATGCGATATACATCGCTTGCGAAAGGCTCAAAGCCGGCCTTGTAGGGATGCACCTTGCTGGTCAGCGACATGGCCATCATCGTGCGTCCGTGAAAAGCGTCCTCAAAGCAGATGATCGCCGGACGTTTCGTGTATGCGCGGGCAATTTTGACGGTGTTTTCAACCGCTTCGGCACCGGTATTCAGGACAATCGTTTTCTTCGCAAAGTTGCCCGGCGCGAGAGCGTTCAGTTTTTCAGCCAAACTGATGTAACTCTCATACGGAGTGACCGCGAAGCACAAATGCAGATGCTTTTCCAATTGCTCCTGAATCGCGGACATCACGCGTTGGGCGCGGTGCCCGACGTTCAGGCAGCCAATGCCACCCGCGAAATCGAGATAGCGGTTGCCGTCGACGTCATGGATGCTAACGCCTTCCGCGCGCGCGGCGAAGACGGGCGTGGTGTTGTACGGGCCGCGAGGCACCGCGGCCTCGCGGCGAGCCATCAAGGCTCGCGAGCGGGGGCCGGGAATTTCCGTGCGAATTTGAATTGTAGCCATGTTCAGTACCATCCGATTGGAGTTTCGTCGAGATTCACAAAAACCTGCTTGGTTTCGAGGTATTCCTCGAGGCCCCAGGGACCCAACTCGCGGCCGAACCCTGACTGCTTGTACCCGCCCCAAGGAGCCTCGACGTAGGTCGGCTGCATATGATTGACCCACACAATGCCGGCGCGCAAAGACTTGACGACGCGGAACGCCTTGTAGATGTCGCGGGTCCACACCGCCGCAGCCAGTCCGTAGGGCGTATCGTTGGCGATGCGGATGGCATCGGCTTCGCCGTCGAAAGAAATCACGGAGGCCACCGGACCAAAGATTTCTTCACGAGCGATGCGCGCGCTGTTATCCACGTCGTAAAAAATTGTGGGCTCGAGGTAGTAGCCTTTGCCGAAAGCCTTCGGGCGCCCGCCGCCGATCGCCACCTTGGCTTCCTTTTTTCCAATTTCCAGATAGGAGTTTACGCGGTCGTATTGCTCCTTGCTGACGAGCGGACCCATTTTGGTTTCGCGCGCGAGCGGCGGGCCGAGCGTGATGCGCTTGGCCTTCTCGGTCATGGACTCGACAAATCTGGAGTAGATCTTTTTCTCGACCAGAATGCGGCTGCCCGCGGAACAAACTTCGCCTTGATTGATGAAGACGCCGAACAGCGCGCCGTCAACGGCAGCTTCCCAGTCAGCTTCGGCAAAGAAAATATTCGGGGACTTGCCACCGAGTTCAAGAGTGACGCGCTTGAGCGTGTCGGCGGCGCTCTTCACGATGATTTTTCCGACCGCTGCGCTGCCGGTGAAAGCTACCTTGTCAACGCCGGGATGAGCAACGAGCGCGGCACCGGCCGTTTCGCCGAAGCCGTTGATGATGTTCACGACACCGGGCGGCAAGCCGGCTTCTTCAAACCAGTTGGCGAATTCGAGCGCGGTGAGCGGAGTTTGTTCGGCAGGCTTCAGTATGCATGTGCACCCCGCGGCGATCGCGGGCGCGAGCTTCCATGCGGCCATCAGCAACGGATAGTTCCACGGAATGATCTGCGCGGCGACGCCGACGGGTTCGCGCAGCGTGAAGCTCAGAGCATTCGCAGGGACAGGATTGACGTGCCCCATGACCTTTGTAGCCAACCCGCCGTAGTACTCGAAACAGGTTGCGACGTCGGCGATATCGTATTCTGCTTCGACAATCGGCTTGCCGGTGTTGCGGCATTCGATGTCAGCCAGCCGCGCGGTATTCTGCCGGACCTTGTCGGCGAGCTTGAAGAGAATGCGGCCGCGATCTTGTGCGGTGGTCTGGCGCCACGGTCCGTTATCAAAAGCTTCGCGCGCGGCCTTGACGGCGGAGTCCACATCAGCGGCGCCCGCTGCGGCAACGTGGGCGATCACTTCTTCGGTGGAAGGATCGTATACGGGAAAGGTTTCGCCGGACGCAGCTGCGACCCACTGGCCGTTCACATAATTCTTATAAGTCTGTACGTCCGCTTTTACGCCACCTGCCATGAGACTCCTCCGAACGAACCATTTTGCAGCTCTGCCTGTGCGGGCCGCAGGAAAAAAGCTAAGAGCTTTCTTCAGGGGCTAAAGCCCATCGAGAGTAGGCACTTATGTCGGAGCTAAAGCTCCGACCCCTTGAAGAAATGCGCCGGGCGCTTTGCGCCTGGATGCTTGGGGCACAGCAGTGCTGCGCCCCTACAGAGCTTGGCGTTTGGACCGTCATTTTTGGCCGACTTGCCATGTTAGCTTGCTGGGACTATTGCCGCCAGCTTACGGGCTGCTTTTCGCCGGCCGTAGACGAAGAAGAAAAATGCGGCGAGGCCGATGAACAGCAGCGTTCCGCCGAACATCCACACTTCGTACGACATGATCGAAGTGATCTGCTGGGCTGGAAAGAAAGCCAGCGCGATTCCAAGGATTGTAGTCACCAGCCCGCTCGCACCCGCAAAGAAAAGCACGGGCTTGCCATAGCGACCTTTGACGAACGACGTGTCCGCGGCAATCTTCAGCAGTGCGCCGAACATGTAGAGAAACGGCACGAGTTGCAGAACCACCGCCAACGAAAGCAGCTTCTGAAAAGTTTCTTGCACGCCGGCGGCCGTAAAGTTCACGATCACCAGAATCATCGACACCGTCGCATGCACGATCAGCGCTGCGTACGGCGTCGCATACTTTGGATGCACTTTGCCGAGCCACGACGGCATGTAGGAATCGAGGCCGGCGACGAACGGGATGCGCGCGGAACCCGCGAGCCATGCGGAGCCGATGCCGGCGATGGAAACACTGAGCAGAAATGCAAAGGGCGCAATGATCCACGCGGCATTCACTTTCGCCGCCATATGGCTGACGGCCTGCACGATGCCTTGCAGAACGCTGATGTCTTGCTTGCTGACGGCGATCAGCAGGGTTAATGTCGCACCGATATAGAGGAGTCCTGACAAAACACCGCCCCAAGCGACGGCTCCCGGCAGAATCCGTTGAGGATTCTCAATCTCGTCACCCATGACCGATGCAAGTTCAAGGCCGACGAGACCGAAGCAGATCACGCCGAAGGAGTTCAGTACGAAGCGGGGGTTTGCGGGAATCCGAAAATCCGCGGTGGTGACCGTTGTTCCGAAGCGAAACCAAACAATGATTCCCAGGCCAATCAGGACCGCAGCGGCAATTCCGGTGCCGATCGCGCCGAGGTTGTTGATCCATTTTCCTACACCAAGTCCGATAACGTTGAGTACCACCAGGATGGCGAGAAGTATCAGCGAAGCACTCAAAGCGAAAACCTTGTTGTCGGCTAAGGACTGATGCCCCGAGCCGAGAACGAAAACGAACACACCGACGAAGTACAGCATGATCGTCGGAACGTACATCATGTTGTTGGTCCAATAGCACCAGCCGGAAAGAAAGCCGTGAAAATCGCCGAAGACTTCCTTGGCCCAAAGGTAAACACCGCCTTCTCCGGGATAGCGATGTGCCAGCTCAATCACGGCAATGCCTTGCGGCCAGAAGAAGAGAATCAAGGAGATGATCCACAGCCAAATGGTTACGCCGCCATTGGCTGCGATGGACGGGACAACGTTCAGGTTAAAGACCGCGACAACGAAAAGCAGAACGAGGTCCCATCGGCCCAAAACGCGGCGCAGATGGGGAGTGGCTTGGTCGCCATTCGCTATTGGGGAGATGGCCTCGCTCGACAACTTGTTGCTCCTCACAATGGAAGAACAGCGATGCGACTTCATCGGCCTGGGCAAGCAGGGGCGCACCCTTCGACGCTCAGGGTAAAGCAGTGCTGCGGCCCTACAAGAGAGTCGCTCCGCAGCGGCGCAAAGCGCCCACTTCCCTTCGAGACTCAGGGTAAACGGAAAGTGGCCGCTACATGCTCCGCCCTGCGCGATAACATCGCTTCCGGCGCGACTGGGACTAGTGGCCGGCGGAACTCGCCACGACGGCGCCGCGCTCTTGCTGAGCTCTGGCCAACGCGGGAGCGATTTCTTCAAACACGGACAGGTGTTTGTCGATGTCAGCTTCCGTGTGCTGGACCGAGATGGTCCACTGCTCGTCCCACCAGTATGGTTGCGCGAGGACGCCGCGATTGACCATGGCGAACCAATAGTGGCGCCAGAGGTCGATGTCGATGGTGGTCCAGTCGCGATAGTTCTGGATTTCCTTGGGATAGAGCATGAGCGCGCCGTTTACCCCAGCACTCGCCACGTAGGCCTGTAGGCCGACCTTGGCGACCATCTTGCGATAGCCTTCGGTGAGCTTCTTGCTCAGCTTGTCGGTGTGCGCGTAGTTTTCACGCGTCAGCACTTCGCGGAAAGTGGCAAGGCCAGCAGCCATGGCAACGCGGTTGGTGTTGTAGGTGCCGCCGTGAAAAACTTTGTGCTGCGAGATAAGATCCATCACCGCGCGGCTGGATCCGAACGCGGCCAGTGGCAAGCCGCCGCCGATGGATTTTGCCAGGCAGATCATGTCTGGCTTGACACCGAAATATTCGCTGGCGCCGCCCCAGCCAAGTTTTGCGCCGGTCTTTACCTCGTCGAAGATGAGCAGTGCGCCATTTTTTGTGGCAATCTCTCGGAGGCCCTGCAGGAAGCCGGGTTGCGGCATGCACAGTCCCACGTTCATCAGAATGGGCTCGAGAATAATGGCGGCGATTTGACCGGGATTTTCTCGGAAGCGCCGCTCGACGCTGCCGAGATTGTTGAAACTGGAGACGACGACGTTGGCTACCGCGGACTTGGGGATACCGCCGCCGCCCGGCACCGAGTTGGGCGCGTCTGGGTCGCCGTAGTCCTCGGCCTTGGGCTTGACGCTGACGAGCGCGGTGTCGTGCAGACCGTGGTAGGAGCCCTCAAATTTCAAGATCTTGTCGCGGCCGGTGGCGGCGCGCGCGATGCGGCAAGCGTGCATGGTCACTTCGGTGCCGCTGGAACCGAACCGAACCATTTCAACCGGGTAGCGCTTGCAGATTTCTTCGGCAAGCTCCCATTCCTGATCATGCGGCATGCCGAAGGTGGTGCCTTCGTGCAATTTCTGTTCAACGGCTTTCACTACCGCGGGATGACAATGCCCGGCCATCAACGCGCCGAAGCAAAGGTTGTGGTCGATATATTCGTTGCCGTCGACGTCGTGAATGCGGCTGCCCTTGCCGTCCTTTACGAAAATGGGATAGGGCTCGTAGTGGCGATAATTGCTGGCGACTCCGAGGGGAATCCGTTGCAACGCTCGTTTGTAAGCTTCCGCGGATTTCGGCGTTCTCTTTTCGTATGTGGCGATTTCCTTTTGTAGAGCCTCGTACATGTGAGCCTTCCGTGCTTGCAGGTCTGTTCCCTGCTGTCAGTATCGTTCGCGAACTCGAAATTTCAGGCGTGAAGGCGCGGCCCTTGGCGAGCCGCGCCTTCTGAATTGTCTCTTAATCGCTTGATCCGCGCTAGAACCTGAACTTCAGCGAGAACTGGACCAGGCGTGGATCATGAACGTGTTGAACTTGTCCAAAGGTGCTGCCGGAATTCGACACGTTGCCATCCACGCTGTAGAACTGGGCGTGATTCCAGACGTTGAAGATGTCCCCGCGGAACTCCATATTCCATCGTTCTCCGAAACGCGTTTCTTTCATGAAACTCATGTCCCAGTTGTTGATGCCGGGTCCGCAGCAGATGGAGCGCGGCGCATCGCCGATCGTTCCCGGCGCCACGGTTGCATTGGTGAATAGGGATGGATCAAACACGAAGCCGTTGTTCTTGCGGATGTCCTGAGTGTGGAACGGCGCGGTCAAGTTCGGCTCACCGGGGAATTCGAACAGGTCGGTAGAGTCCAACTCTTCGACATCGTCCTGCGAAGTGATGCGGATGGGGAAACCGCTCTGAAAGGTAAGAATGCCGGTCAGCTCCCAGCCGTCCAGCAGTTTGCCTTTGAAACCATCATACTTCGGCAGGGGCAGGTCCCAGACGTAATTGAAGACGAAGCGATTCCGTGCATCGTAAGCAGAGAGCCCGTAGGTGGCGTTGAAATTTAGCGGGTTCAAAGCACTTTCGAAGCTGGAAGCGTTGTCCATGGTCTTGCTCCAGGTGTAGGAAGCCTGAAACTGCAGGCCCTTGGTGAAGTTTTTCTGAACCAGGACCTGCAGGGAATTGTAGTTCGAGCGGGCGACCGTGTTTTCGCTGAAGATGCCGGAAAAAACGGGTGTGCCGTCGGACGGGCAGCCTACCCCGGTCAGAGGCTGGCAGAGCGGCGAAGAGTACTGGCGCAGGCCGACGAGGGTAATCGGATTCGCTAGCGTTCCCGCGGGAACGATGAGGCCCCCGGCACCTGCGTTGTATGGCAAGGTAAACCCTCCCGCCGGAATCACCGATCCGGCAGGAATGGTGTAAGAGGTATCTTCGCCGAAAGGCCCGCAGGTTCCGGCGCCAAGGATGGTGTTCAATTGGTTGCAAGTGGTGGGATTGCCGGGATTGGCTTCGTAGCTGGCCAAGAGACGATGTCCTTGCGAACCCACGTAGCCGATTTGAAATAGGATATCCCCAGGCAACTGGCGTTTGATGGTCAGGTTGTATTGATCGGAATACTGCAAGCGTAGATTGGGCGGGAATTGGCCGAAGAAGGTCATTGGTCGGAATTGAGACCAATCGACGGCTTGCCCGCGCGGTGGATTCAAAATGCCATTGAACGGATTGGGGAAAGTGCCACCGCCCTGGTCGACATAGGGAGTCTGCAAGAGCGGGTTCGAGATGAAATTGCTGCCGCCAAACGGGGGTTCGGCGCTGAACTGCTCGAGGACCAGTTGCTCAATGGGGTTGTAGAAGATGCCGTAGCCCATACTGATGCTGGTTTTGCCGGGGCCGCCAGCCAACTTGCCAAGCACTCCATCTTTCCAATTGGGACTCCAGTTGAGGCCGAGCCGCGGGGCAAAACCCTTGTAATAGGTATTGGTCAATGAGTTGGGAACACCTTGGTCGCCCGGAAAGACGAGACCCACTGGGGTGACGCCCGCGGTGTTGCAATCGGTGACGCTGCCGGCAACATAGAGCGGATTGGTGGTGGGAAGCGTGCAAGGGTAGATAGAGGACACTTCTCCGGGCCGGAAGGTTTGCACCTTCTTGCCGATATCCGTGAGCGGCGTGTTCATCTCCCAACGCAATCCGTAATTGAGCGTCAGGTTGGACTTGATCTTCCAGCTATCCTGGATGAACAGATATAGCGATGTGCTGCGCACCAGTTCATGCTGTGCGGAACCCTGGAAAAAGCTGTTGCCCAGCCCCAGCAGAAAGTTGGGATAGGCATCGGAGAAACCTAAGTCATTGCCGCCAGGTGAGGAAGTTGACGACAAAAATGACATGTCGCCATTGACGTCGAAATAGAGAAGTTGATCAAACTTTTGGTAGCGGACGTCGCCGCCGAATTTCAGGCTGTGATTGCCGATGATCTTGCTGAAATTGTCGCTGAACTGGAAGGTGTTGCCGATCTGCGGAAGCTGACCGTTAAAGTTGTTGCCGATCGTAAAGCCGCCACCCACGTCGATAAAGGGAACTCCTTCCTTGGTGGGTCCCAGGCCCGAATGCAACCCGTAATCCGGGTTCGTGCCGAGGGGAGTTCCACCGTCGGTGACCAAAGGCGTGTCGGAAGTCCCGGTGAAGCAAAACGCCGAGGCAGCGCCGGTCCCGCAGGAACTCTGAATTGCTCCAGTCTTGGTTGGCGAATCGAACTGAAGCTGACCTTCGCGGAAATAGCTGAAGCGCGCCTCGTTGACGGAGGTGGCGCCTATCGTCGAGGTGTGCGTGACGTTGACCTGCTGGGTGCGCGTAGCGTAGACGCCGGGGAAATTGCCGGTGGTGGCGCCGGAAGCCTGAAATTTCGCGAAAGGATCGAGGGTATTGTCGTCGTCAAAGTAGTAGTAGATCGCGGTCTTCTGGTTGTTGTTGAAGGAATGATCGACGCGGATTTGAAATTGATCTCCGCGGTCGGTTTTGTTCGGGGTCACTTGAACGTTACCTGAGCCACCGGCGCCCGGCACGTACTGCAACAGACTTACGGCCACGGGATCGAAACACTGCGTTGGAATTTGGAAATTGGGAAAAATCGCGCTGTAGAGTTGTGGGCCTCCGCCAGCGGCAACCGACGCTACCGCAGCGCTGGCGGGCGCACTGAGGCTTGGGCCGCAGCGGCTTTGCAGAATATTGGCAACCGTGGCGTCGCTCAGTGATCCAGCGAAGCCCGGCACACCGTTGGGATCGAGAACACCGTTCGCGAGTCCTGGGGCCGAAAAGTCACCATTGGTAACCTCGGCCGCGCTAGGAACGCTGATCGGCTGGGAGACAACGCCTTGAACGATGCGGCGGCCCTCGTAGGAGCCGAAAAAGAAGGTCTTGTCTTTCTTAATCGGGCCGCCGAAGGTGCCGCCGAACTGGTTTTGCCGGAATTCTGGTTTCGGGGCCTGGAAAAATGTGAAGGGATGGGCGTTCAGGACATCGTTGCGGAAGAATTCGTAGAAGCTGCCGTGAACCGCGTTCGTGCCGGATTTGGTGACGACGTTGACGACGGCGCCAGAGTTGCGACCGTATTCCGCGTCGAAGGAATTAGTGATTACGCGAAACTCTTCGATGCTGTCCGGGGAAGGCTCGATGGCAGGCAGGTTAGCGAACAGGTCGTTGCCGTCGCCGCCGTTCACGGAATAGTTGTTTGCGCGGCCGCGCCCGCCGTTCACGGTGACGACGCCGGCCTTGTCCGAGCCGTAAAAAGTGTCATTGCCGAGCTGGGATTGCACGCCTGGCTGCAACTGCAAAAGTTGATAGACATCGCGCTGGTTCAGGGGCAATTGAGTTGAGGCACGTTCGTTCACGACGGCGCCCAACTGTGTCGAGGTGGTGTCGACGACGGGCGGGGCGCCGGTAACTTCGACGGTCTCGGCCGTGGCGCCGATCTGCAGAGCGATGTCCAGGCTGAGGACTTCATTCAGGTCGAGGGCGATGCCTTTGCGCACGTACTTCTTGAAGCCTTGCTGCGTGACATCGATTTCGTAGGAGCCGACCGGGACTTCGATGAAGAGGTAGTCGCCGTTGACGCCGGAGTCGACGTCGCGGGTTACGTTGGTGGCTTCATTGGTCAGCGTCACCTTGGCTGCGGCCACGGCGCCGCCGCTGGGGTCGGTGACCGTGCCGCGAATGCGGCCGCCGGTGCTCTGCGCGGCGCCCAATGGCGCGGCCCCCAACATTGCCAATGTTAGGATCGCAATCAAAAGAAAGCGTGGTTCGCGGAATGACAGCGTACGACCGCCACAAACATCTGCCCTCATGAACTCACCCCTGTATTACGCAAGACTAATTTTATAGCCCAGCTTCTTCGATGTTGCCGCGCCCCTGGAACCTTACTATAATCCCGCAAACTTAGGAGAAGCCCGTATCCGTGTCAAGCGGAAAGAATTTATCCAGCAAATCGCGGACGCAGTTGCGCGGACGCCTGCTGCGGATTAGTGAGGCGGCGCGGCGGGTCGGAATTTCCTCATCTGCTTTGCGGGCGTGGGAGGTACTTGGACTTGTTACGCCACGGCGCACGGAAAGCCGCTACCGTCTCTATACCGAAGCGGACGTCCGGCTATTGCAGCGCGCCATGTTCCTTCGCCGCGCCCGCGGGTTGAATCCTGCCGCGATTGTTCACGTGTTGAAACGGCAGGGAATTGTTTCGGCGCCTGCAGAAAGCGCGACGTTGCCGGGCCAGCGCTTCCGGCGTTTGCGAGCGCGGCGAGGCCTCTCGCTGGCGCAGGTGGCGCGGGCTACCGGGGTTTCGATCGGTTTTCTCAGCGCGCTGGAGCGCGGCCAGATGCGCTCGTCGGTAGCCACCTTGCAGCGGATTGCGCGCTACTACCGCACGAATATTCTTTCGCTTTTCGAGGCTGCGCGGGAGAATCCGCGGCTGGTGCGGCCGGCGCAACGGAAAATACTCGAGACCACCGCGGGCGTGCGAATGGAGTTGCTCGCTTGGGGAAATACCGCCATGGAACCTCATTTATTTCGCGTGAAACCCAATGGGGGCAGCGGAGAATCCTACGCCCACGAGGGTGAGGAATTCCTTCATATTCTGCGCGGGGAATTCGAGATCTGGCTCAGCAACGAGGAGCACTATCGTTTGAAAACGGGGGATAGTTTGTATTTTGAGAGCTCCACGCCACATCGCTGGAGGAATCCAGGGAAGACGGAGACGTGGCTACTGTGGGTCAATACGCCGCCGACCTTTTGATGTGGGTTGCTCTCGGTTCTGGCGCGGCGGCGGGTCAAGGATTGCGTTTGCTGCAGCCTTGCCGGGAGTTTACGCGGACACAGACGCTTCGATGCTCAGCGTAAACAGGAGTGTCTGTGCTACTTGGCGGTGTGTGCAGGGGAGAAAAATGAAACGTTGCTTGCTCTTCCTCGGAGTCCTTGTACTCGTGATCGCCGTCGGCTGCGGTCAAAAGCAGGAAACGCTGAGCTTGTTGGTGTGGGAGGGCTACGCCGATCCGTTGTTCGTGCGTGCTTTCGAGGTCGCGCATCATTGCAAAGTTGTTGCGTCGTACATGGGTTCGAGCGACGAACTGGTCGCCAAGCTTCGCGGAGGCAGCGCGGCGAATTACGATGTGATTTCGCCGTCGAGCGATGTGGCGACGTCGATTGTTCGCGCGGGGCTCGCGGCGCCCCTGGACTTGTCGAAAATTCCATCCTACGCGCAGCTCTCGTCGAAGCTGCGCGACTCTCCTTTGGTCAAAGCCAGCGGCCAGACCTATGGCGTACCGTTTGTTTGGGGACCCAACCCGCTGCTTTACGACACAACGGTCTTCGCTGCTCCGCCTGATTCGTGGAACATCCTCTGGGATCCCAAGTACAAAGGGAGGGTTTCGCTTTGGGACGAGCTTTCGAGCGTGTACATGGCAGCGCAGGTACTGGGGTACGACAAGCCGGATCCTAACCAGCTTTATAACTTGAGCGACGAACAGCTGGAAGCGGTGAAGAAAAAGCTCATTGAGCTCAAGCCAAATATTCGAAAGTATTGGTCGACCGGTGGCGAGCTGACCAACCTTTTTCAAAATCACGAAATCATTGCCGCCATGGGCTGGCCGCTGATGACCAATCAGCTCCGCAAGCTCAATTTTCCAATCGGTGAAACCATTCCGAGAGAAAACACAACCGGATGGATCGATCATCTGATGATTACCGCGGCGAGCACCCACAAGGAGCTCGCGCAGGCGTTTCTGGAATATATGGTTGAGCCGCAAACACAGAAGCTCGTCACCGACGTGACCCACTACACGCCCGCCAATCCCGGCACCGCGCAGCTTCTTACAGCCGATGAGAAGAAAACTCTTCACTTGGACGATCCCGACGACTACATAAGACGGATTTATTTTTGGCAGGATGTGCCGCGCCGACCGAAGTACACGGAGATCTGGAACGAGGTGAAGAACGCGCAGTGACTTCACCAGCCGCCATTTCGCCGCTGGAACCTGGGCTTGCAGCTAAGACTTTGCTCGAAGTGCGTGGAGTCTCCAAGCAATTTGGCGAGAATCTAGTGCTGAAGGGCCTGACGCTGGACATTGCCGCCGGCGAATTCCTTACGCTGCTCGGCGAAAGTGGCTCGGGCAAGACTACGCTGCTACGTCTGATCGCCGGGTTCGAGCAGCCTTCCTTCGGCGAAATTTGGATGGAAGGGGTGCGACTGGACACCGTGCCCGCGCACAAACGCCGCGTCAACACGGTGTTCCAGAATTACGCGCTCTTTCCTCACCTGAGTGTGCGCGACAACGTTGCGTACGGTCTGCGCGTCAAGAACACGCCGAAGGATGAAATTGGCGGTCGCGTGGATGAAGCGCTGCAAATGGTAAAGATGAACGGATTCGCCGGGGCTCAGCCTGGGAGACTGAGCGGCGGCCAACAACAGCGTGTTGCCTTGGCGCGCGCGCTTGTGAATCGCCCACAATTGCTCCTGCTCGACGAGCCGCTCTCCGCGCTGGATGCGAATCTGCGCAAGGAGATGCAAGGCGAGTTGAAGGCGCTTCAGCGCGAAGTCGGCATCACCTTTCTATTCGTCACCCACGATCAGGAAGAAGCAATGGCGCTTTCCGACCGGATTGCGCTGCTACGCAACGGCGCGCTTGAGCAAATTGCCGCGCCGCGCGAAATCTACGCCCACCCGGCGACGGCCTACACCGCGCAATTCATTGGGCAAACAAATCTGCTGCGCGGAAACGTCCGCAACGGCACGGCCAATTGCGGGGCCCTGTCTTGGCACACTTCCGAAGCGGACGGCGCAGCTCTCTATTCACTGCGCCCGGAGGCCATCCAGTTGGCCGCCGGGAGTTCCAGCGACGCGAGCATGGTGCGTTTTCGCGCAGCCATTCGTCAGCAAATTTATGCGGGCGCCAGCGAACTGCTCGAAATTCGCTGCGGTGCCGACCAAATATTGCGCGCGAGGATTCCCGCGCGCGGGTCGCTCAGCGGCGAACACGAATTCGCATTCTCCGCCGGAGACGCGATTCGCGTTGGTGAATAGCGCCAGTCTAAAGAGATCTTGATGGGAGTCGGGATGATTCGGGGCGTTTAACCGAATCGAAGCATTGCACGAGCCGGGATTTAGTAATTACTGATCCCGCGTCTCAAGATGCGGCCTAAATGTACTCGCGCGCCTATAAGTCGATCGTTTCTCTGCCGCCACTACTCTGGGTCGGCCTTTTTCTGCTGCTTCCCTATGCACTGATGTTCACTCACAGCTTTTGGCTGGTGCGCGACGGGTTTCTCGTCCACCAGTGGAATCTTCAGAACTATCACAAACTGCTGGCCAACCCTCTGTATGTCGAAGTTCTGCTGCGCACGATGCGCATCGCGGGATCGGTAACCTTCCTATCGCTACTGCTGGGCTACCCTCTGGCCTACTACCTGTCATTCCACGCAGGAACTCGTAAAGAACTTCTCTATCAACTTGTGATCGTGCCGCTGTGGGTCAGCTATTTGGTCCGCGGCTACGCCTGGAAGACAATTCTTGGCAGCGACGGTGTGCTCAACGGGTTTCTCCAATATTTGCATCTGACGCACGCTCCCGTCAGTTTTCTTCTCTATAGCCCATTCGCTGTGGTGGTCATGCTAACGCACATCTACACCCCATTCGTCTTTCTGCCGATTTATGCCGCGCTCGAACACATCCCGCGGCCGCTTGTCGAAGCCTCTCAAGATCTTGGCGCCAGCCAGCGGACGACTTTTCTCCGCGTAATTCTTCCGCTTTCCATGCCGGGCTTGCTCGCTGGGGCGACTTTCGCTTTCGTCCTGTCTCTCGGCGACTTTCTCGCTCCACTCCTCGTGGGCGGCGCCTCGGGAACGATGATCGCGAACATTGTGCAGAGTCTTTTCGGCGCGGCTTATGACTGGCCGCTTGGCGCCGCCGTGTCGGTGTGCATTCTGCTGATCACCGTAACGTTGCTTTTCCTTACTGAGCGTCTTGAGAAACGGTGGTCCTTCAAATGACCTCGTCCAATCCTACGCGTCGCGCGCCGATTCTCGCCGCCTACGCGGCACTCGTGTTCGGATTCATCTATTTGCCGATCGTCGTGCTTATCGCCTATTCCTTCAATCGCGATGGCGTTGGCGGGTTTCCGCCGCGTCATTTCATGCTTGATTGGTATCGACAACTTTTCGCTGACGCCGCCATTTGGGATGCGGTGTTGAACAGCCTCATCGTTGCTGCCGCCAGCGTCGTCCTCGCTCTGACGCTAGGCCTTCTCGCGGCGCTGGCGCTGGACCGCGCTGAGTTTCCCGGCAAGGCTCTCTTCCGGCGACTCGTGCTCTTGCCACTGATACTCCCCGGTATCATTACTGGTCTCTCGCTGCTGATGTTCGCCGTGTTCGTGGGCCTGCAACTCAGTTTGCTTACGGTTTTTCTCGGCCACGGCACCGCTCTCATTTCCGTGGCCACCACCGAACTCTTCGCCGGCCTGCAGAAAATGGAGCGCGCACAGGAAGAAGCCTCGCTCGATCTAGGTGCGACTCCGTGGCAAACGTTTTGGCGCATCACGCTACCCAATCTCAAGCTCTCTCTGATCGCCGCCGGCCTGCTGATCTTTACGCTCTCCATGGACGAAATCGCGGTGACTTTTTTCCTGATTGGTCGCGACAATACGCTCCCTCTGGAAATTTGGGGACGCCTCCGCCGCGGCATCACCCCGGAAATCAATGCCATTTCTACGCTGATCTTTGCGGTTTCCGTAGCATTGATCGTCATCTGGTACCGCGTGCGTACGCGTGGCCTTGGCGCCGAACCGCAAGAGCTTCTCGAACGACCTTAGGAGACCCATGACCAATTCACGCCGCGATTTCATCAAGTTCGTTGTGGTCGGGTCCGTCGCCGCAGGCTGTCCGATCGATTCGACACTCGTCGCAGCGCCATATCCACCAGCGGCCGGCGCTCCTCTGGTTCAAGGTGAACACTTCGAAATCTGCCACCAGATTCGTGACGGCCACGCATTCGATCGCCCCGACTCCACGCGCAAGGTTGATGTTGCCATCATCGGTGGCGGCGTCGCAGGCCTTTCCGCCGCCTATTTCCTGCGCGGCAAAGATTTTCTGCTTCTCGAAAAAGAAGATCACTTCGGCGGCAACGCCTATCAGGAAGAATACGCGGGTCAAGCATTCGCCACCGGTTCCGCTTATGCATTCAAAGATGACGAAGGCGATCGGCTGGCCTCGGAGATCGGTCTGAAACTCCTCCCGGTTGACAATCCCGACCCGACGATCGTCAACAAGACGTTCGTCCCGGACACCTGGATCAAGGGAATTGATGAACTGCCTTATCCCAAGGACGTGCGCGCCAGTTTCCGCAAGTTCCGCGACGACATAACGAAGATCAACGTGCGCGAGCGCATGATGGAACTCGATTCGGAACCCCTGACGAAATACACCTCGCCCTACGCCCCCGAAGTCCAGCAATGGTGGGACGGATACGGTCCGTCGAACTGGGGCGCCATCTGCGAGGACACGTCGGCGTTTGTAGGGATCTCCGCGGCCCAGGACATAGCCTCGGGAGCCGACGCCAAGCGCGTGATTCTTCCCGGCGGCCTTGGGTGCATCACTCACAAATTGGTGGAAGTCCTGCAGCCAAAATACAAGGAGCGCCTGCTCGGCGATGCTACGGTTGTCGCCGTCGTGCAGGACAAAGACACTGTCCGTATCACCTACTCCCACGATGGAAAGCTGACCACCGTCGCCGCAAAGGCTGCACTGATGTGCACCCCGAAACACATTACGTCCCGCCTGGTGCTGAATCTGCCCAGCGATCAGAAAACCGCAATGCGCCGCATCCGCTTTGCTCCTTATCCGGTCGTCAACGTAATCTTTGATAAGCCGGTTTACAATCGCGGCTACGATTCCTGGTGTCCTGGCAACTCCTTCACCGATTTCATCGTCGCGGACTGGACGGTCCGCAATCAGCCCGGCTACCAGCAGAAAAACAACATTCTTTCGTTCTACACGCCACTTCGGGAATACCAGCGCTCTACTCTCCTCGACGAGGCTGACTGCAAAACGCTTGCCGCCCGCGTTCTTGCCGATTTTCAGAAGCTCATGCCCGAGTTCAACGTCGATCCGATCGAGGTTCGCATCTATCGCCGCGGCCACCCGATGTTCATGGCCACACCCGGCCAATACACAAAAAATCGTCTCGCCGCCACTTATCCCATGGATCGCGTCTTTTTCGGCAACGCGGATTCGGGCGGCCCGGAGTCGCTCACCAGTGAAGCTATACGGTTGTCCCACGTTGCCACCGAGTGGTTAGAACTCGTCCTCGCCGGCAAACCCGGAGCAAAGGAATTGGTGCAGAAGGCTCTAGCTCCCTCCGCTGATTAGGGAATCCAAAGAATCCTTCTGATATCGACAGACTCTGAATGGAATTCGGGCAAGACGAACGGCAATCACGCCATGCAGTACTAGAACTCCCTATTTGCAGTTACGTCGCCGCCAAGCCTGAGAACACAGCGCCCCTGACTCGAAAAAGAGAGTGCTCGGTCCATAATCGATGCCCCGTTAAAGACGGGAATTTGGTGTGTTCCGGAGGAATCATGTCCGGTGGGCTTGATGATTTTCAGAAGGTTCGCGCCGATCGGAACGAGGAAATCCTCGGCTGCGGGCACTTGGGAATCAAGAGATTCTTCGCCCTGGATCATCAGGCGTACGAGCCGGGTCCGCTGGGTACCAAGACGAAAGAGCTATTGGGCCTAGTGGCGTCAGCGGTGCTACGCTGCGACGACTGCATAACCTATCATCTGGTGCGGTGCGGTGAAGAAGGCTGGAACCGCGACGAAGTCATTGACGCGCTGAATGTGGCCCTGATCGTTGGCGGCTCGATCACTATTCCGCACGTCCGCCGCGCCTTCGCCCGCATGCGCGAAATTAATGGTTTGGCACGCTGAACTTTACTGCAACTTTTGACATCCTAATCGAATCTAGTTCGTAGAAAGAAAGATCATGAACAGCACGGCCACCTCGGCAGACTCACAAACAGAAAGTGTAGGCGCTCGCCTGCAAAGGCTTGCCATCGGTGCGCTCTTTTCGCTCATTCTGCTCGTGCCCAAGGTTCTGAATCTGCGCCGCGACGAGCGCTCCTGGACTGCTTTCCGGGTCTTGCTGGGCATAGCCGGAGCCGCCCTGGTCATTCTGCCGCTCGCCTTCTGGAACAGTTGGCTCGCGGCCATTGCGGGCCTCGCGCTGTTTCTCACCGGAGCCCTGCTCCCGTCGGCAACGTCCGGTACCACCGTGGACGACAAAGCCCGCGAGCTGGGCGCCCTCGTAGTCGTGAATGGCGGGAAATACCGGGAGACGCAGGGATCGAGTGAAGCCGTTTCCAGCCAGCTTTTTGTAGGCGCCGACTATATCTGGGTGTTGGGATCGCGCCTGCAGACGCTCCTGACGGTTCCCGTGTCCGAGGTTTTGTCGGTGCACGCCGAAGCGATGGAGGGTCGGTGGATCCTCCGCCTTCGCCGCTCCAATCACATCGAGGAATTTTCTTACGGCGGAATTTTCGCGGAACATTTTGCGCGCGTCGCGGAAAGTTCGATCCGTAGCGTGATGCAGTCGACTCTGCCGATTCTGCCGCGTGCTCGCGCCGCCGGCGCTTAGCGGGCTTTTCCGAAAGCATCGCCGATTAAAAATCCATGGCCTGGGCCGACTGTGTCACAATATAGACATGGCCAGAGGCTGGGAAAGCAAAGACGTCGAAGCGCAAGTTGCATCCGTGGAAATCAGCAAGGCCCCGTCAAACCACGGCCATAAGAGCGCCGAACAGCACCTCCGGGAGCAAAGCATCAGCGATTTGCAAATGTCCCGTACCCGCATCACCAACGATCTGGCTTCCGCAACCAACCCCAACCATCGAAAATCCCTGGAAGCCGCTCTCGCCCACCTCGACAAAAAAATCGCCGACCTGACCTAACCTCGCATCGCGATCGGCGTGGATCCTCCTTTTTTTCTTCTCTGTGACCTCTGTGTTAAATTCCTTCTGTCTCTTTCGACTAACGAACGAAATCCCCCGCCAAGCCCCAAAAGTCATTTACGTAATAGTGCGAAAGCACGTTCCCAAACAGGTAGCAAATCCCCTGGCAAGGCGGAATATCACCGTATTTTTTCTTCCCCGCCGCAAATATCTTGCGCAGAGATCCATCGCGCAAAAGGTTGCCAGCGATCTTCCGCAAAGGCTCGCAGGGATAAAACACATCCCCATTCGGATAAACCCGCGGAAACATCGTCGGGAAGCACTCAAAGTCCCGAAATCTCAAAAGCGTTTCAATCGTCCGCGGAGTTCCGTTAATCGGCTGCTTGTTCTCGCGCCGCCGGTCAATGATGGTATCCACCAGCGCCTGGTACCGCGGGTTCTTCAGCAGCGCCAGATTCGGCATCTTTTCCATCTGTGCCGATTGCGCTGCGAACACAAATCCCTGCTCGCCACACCAGTCCAGCAGACGCTCGACTTCCGCGATGTTCCATTCCTCAATCACCGTGCTGATGGTGATGCGCCGCGGACTCCCGAGCCGCTCCTTCGCAAATTGCAGGTTCTCCATTACCTTTGGCAGGGCGGCAGGTTTCGACAGCGGATTGGTTGGATCGGAGCGCAGCGCATCTAGGCTGACGACCAGCCCGGTCACGGCATTCAGAATTTTCGGTTTGCGATCCAGTAGAGTCCCGTTGGTGATCAGCAGCGACGATCGGAACTTGTACTTGAAGCGTGCTGCTTCAACAAGTTCCTCGATATCTGCCCGCAGCGTCGGCTCGCCGCCCGTAATCACGATCGAATCGCTTTCCTTGCGAATACGTCCTAATAAGCGCAGCGTTTCCGCGGTGGGCAACTCGTCGCTGAAGACGTCCGGCTCCTTCTGCGTGCAGTAACTACAGGCGAGATTGCACTTGTGGGTCACATAAAAAGTGACGGCATACGGCGCCACCACTTTGGTGTCCAGCATATGCCGCCGCCACGCATTCCGGAAATAAAGCTGAAAGTTTTTCGCCACGAACGGCGCCTGCCTGACCAGCCCTCGGATAAGCTCCCGCCGCGAAGGCTCTCGCTTGTCCAGCGCACCCACCGGCACAAAATTCGCTTGCTTCTGCACAGTTTCCACCCGATTCACACTATACGCCACGCGCAGCGATGCCTGAGGTTGCAGCGGCCGCCGACCGTGGCGGACGCATTTCGCACCAAATCAATGCAATTTCGTCGTTGCCGCA
The DNA here is from genome assembly GCA_963832615.1 of uncultured Acidobacteriota bacterium. Taxonomy (GTDB): domain Bacteria; phylum Acidobacteriota; class Terriglobia; order Acidiferrales; family UBA7541; genus Acidiferrum. Next base: position 23,277 of record CAWHVA010000025.1, on the reverse strand, counting down.
GACTATCTCTCGCCTCTTGCTGTTAATTCGGGAAATGCGACGTACGGTAAGAACAATCAAACTGGAACGCCTAATCCGTAAAAACCACTCCGACCGCGCTAACGCCCTTCTCCGAACCCGCATCAATGCGCACCACATAACCCCGCAAACGCATCGCCGCCTGTAACCCATTCGGCCCCGGCGTCTCCATAATCACCTGCAGTTCCGACTGCAACCGCGGACTATGTCGCAGTGTAATCAGCGCCCCCTGCAGCGACAAATCGCTAACCACCGTTTCTTCATCGAACGGCCGTCCGCCCTCGGTCACGCCTGAGACGCGCGCGCGAAACTGCGCCTCGCGCCGCAGAGCTGTCCGCGTCCCGGGCATATGCGCATCCACACGCCCGCCAGGAGCCCCCAGCGTAATCACCATCCCCTCGCTCGCCGCAAACACCGAATCAAACTCCTCACGCCCGTGTCGCAAGATCGCATCTACCATCCGATCGGTCGAATCCGGATCGTGATGAAACAGCACCAGCGTTTTGGCATTCACTTCGCGCGCGACCTTCACCCCTTCTTTCCACGACGAGTGCCCCCACCCGCGCTTCGGCCCCGCGAGCTGCTCCGGAGTATATTGAGCATCATTGATGAAAATATCCGCGTCCTGCGCCAATTCCAGCAGACCCTTGTCCAGCTCGCGATTCCCAGGCTCATTGTCCGTGGCATAGACAACCGTTCCGGCCGGCGTTTCGATGCGGAATCCGAGGCATCCTTGCGGATGATTCAGCGCCCGGGTGGTGACTTTATTTTCTCCAATGAAAAATGCATCGCCGCCGGCCACTTCCTGAAACCTACGCTTGGCATTCATGGCCGACATATCCACCGGAAAATATGGCAGGGCCATCTGCGTTTCGAAAACCTGCTTCAGGCTGTCGCGCCCCAGGAATTTGGAACGAAAACTGTAGAAGTGAAATTCATTCTGTTCCGCGTAGAGCGGCGCAAAAAAAGGGATGCCCTGAATGTGGTCCCAGTGATAGTGGGTTACAAAAATATGCGTCTCAGGAACGCGCTCGCCATTCGCCGATGCCAAACGGTTGCCAAGCATGCGCAGCCCGGTACCGCAATCCAGAATGATCTGCGTGCCGTCGGGGGCAATCAGCTCAAGGCAGGGCGTGTTTCCGCCATATCGCCACGTCGCGGGGTCCACGGTAGGAGTCGCTCCACGCACACCCCAGAAACTCAATTTGGCGACGGGAACACTCATAGTTCAGATTTCGGCATTGCGCGCAGTCTACTCCCGCACGTGTACCTCGGACATATGGGCCTTAATTGATGTTGGCAGTCGTGCAGGGCACCGTCAATGAAATCGCGACGGTGGCGTGTCAAGATGTCCACTAAGGGCGCAAGTGACTTCGCTGCGGCAACGGAGGCGGGTAGAATAGGATTGACGGCAGCGATGCATACACACACTCACGATCACGGCGACGACTGCGTGCCCGCTTCGACTGCGACTCCGAGTGCCGCCCATCACGATCACGCCCATAGCCACGGTCACGGACATCATCATGGACACGCACACCCTACGTTGCGCCCGGCTGTCCTGGGCTGGGCCATGGCCGCCACGCTGGGTCTGGTTGCGGCGGAAATCGTCGGTGGCCTGCTGGGCCACTCCGTCGCTCTACTTAACGACGCTGTCCACAATTTTTCCGATGTCCCCGCTCTGGGCATTTCCTGGCTGGCGATGCGCTGGGCCGAGCGTCCCGCCGACTCTGAGAAAACCTACGGCTACCACCGCGCCGGCACTCTCGCTGCCTTCACCAACGCCCTGGTGCTGGTCTTCCTGGCTCTATGGCTCGGCTACGAATCGATCGAGCGCTTTCGCTCCCCGGTCGACGTCGTCGAAAGCTGGATGATTTGGACCTCCATCGCTGCCCTTGCCGTCAATGGCGGAATCACCCTGGCGCTCGTTCGCGGCCGCGGCGACCTCAATTTGCGCAGCATCTTGGTCCACAATTTCGGAGATGCGCTCTCCAACATTGCCATCATCGTAGGCGCAATCATCATTGGAGCCACCGGACTTCACTGGATCGACCCACTTCTCGGCCTCGCCATCGGCATCCTGGTCCTCTGGTCCAGCATCGGCATCCTCCGCGAATCCGCCCACGTACTCCTGGAGGGCAGTCCCCGCGATTGCACCGTGGAAGACGTCGCCCGCGCCATGCTCACCATCGACGGCGTCTACGAAGTTCACGACGTCCACATCTGGTCCCTGGGCGGCGATCACAACGCCCTCAGCCTGCACGCCCGCATTCCCGACATGCACCTGGACGAATGCGAGCGCATCCTCACCGCCATCCAGGAAAAAGCCGCCAAGGACTTCAACATCGGCCACTCCACAGTCCAATTGGAACGCGCAGGCCTACCCGCCCAGTCAGGCTATGTCATGCCCGAACCCGCCAAGTAGATGTATCCGGCTACGCGTGTAGTGGCCGGTCTTTAGACCGTCACTCCAGCATAAAAAGCAAATCGTTGGTGAGAATGTTCTAGGCAGGAACCCGAAAACTCAACCCCCGCTGTTCGTTAAACTGCTGGGTCGCATCCATATCCAAAGCATCTTGCGTAACGGTCTTTCGGATTCCGTCACGCGTGACATATCGCAACGTCCCGTTGTCCCACGAATAAGCCACGGCGAACAACAACCCGCCGTCGCGCCGCACAAAAACATACTCCGATGTGTCGACCGGCGGCTCCGGCGCCGGGGTAGTCCTCGAGAGATAAGCACGCTCCGCATCTCGCGAGTTGTCGACTTCGGCCGCGTTCACCGGACCATTGCCTTCCAGCACCGCTTGCTGAGCCTCTTCCACCGCCTGAGGGTTGTCGACAAGAATCCCAGGTGACGACAACAAAAATCCCCCAAAACCAAAGGGCACGTTCTGTCCGAACCCACCATGTCCCCGGACGTTGCGCGGGCTCACTGCCGCCAAATGCGGATAGTCAAAACCCAAGCCAGGAACATTCATGTCGTTGGAAAACAAGGGCAGGTTGGTCAGACCTGAGTTGAAGGTAACGTTGTGATTCGGCGTTCCGGTTGCTCGCGTACGATGAACGACTGTCGTAGGCCGAACTCCCGCCGGCACGTGCGCAACCACGTGGGGCGCGCCAGCAGAAACTGGACGTGGGGCCACAGCGACTCCGAGTCCGGCCATCCCCATTCCCCCGCGATGTTGTGCACTCGCAGCAACCGGCAGAATCAGTGCGAAACTCGCAACCATCCAGATTCGGCGCATATTGCACCTTCCCGGGGACGCTACAGGGGCCCGTAGTCCGTCTTTACAGTACATTCATCCTACACTTAAAAGATGCGGCTGTGGAGACATAGGTTTCACTGGCCCTTCCAGGCTCCAGTACGAAGATTGCCACAAGAAAACCTCAACCTCCCAACGCCTCAACATAACCTCAACATACTTGATGTAGTGAGGTGATGTAAGGGCGCGCTTTAGCGCGTTCCAGTGACGCGCCTCGCGAGCCCCCACAAGACATAGCCGATTTATCGCGCTCCTGCATCGCGCCCTGCCACTCCCTCCGGGAGACCCGCCCGCCACCCCGCTCCCGCTTTTCCCACACGGGGGGATGTGCTATAACCGTCGGGCCGTGGAACGTGCCGCGAAAGCAGGGGCTACTCCGGTTCAACCGGAGCCGGGGGATGTTATCTCCAAACACGCTGTGCCCGCGCGGGAGGACGCCGAGGCGACTGCGCTGGACGCCAATGGCTTCTCGATTGCGGTGCACGAAGATGTTTCCCGGTATTGCCCGGTATGCTCGCAGCGGCTCGAGTCCCGGCGCTGCAAGTTGATTTGCCTGGTCTGCGGATATTACATGTCCTGCGCGGACTATTACTGATAAGCTGTGCGGTCTCAAACCGGTTGCCTCTGGAACCGCTTCCGATAACTTGAGCCAGAACTTGAGGAGGATACGAACGTGGCATTGAAGATGACGAACCGCGAAGTGGATGGCGTGTCCGTGGTGGCGCTGGACGGCCGCATCGTTCTTGGAGAAGAGAGCAACGCGCTGCGTGAAAAAGTGAAGGGCCTGCTCGCCGAGGGCAAAAAGAAAATTGTCCTCAACATGGACAACATCACGTTCATCGACAGCGCGGGTCTCGGCACGCTCGTCGCCGCGCATCACAGCGCGAAAGGTCAGGGCGCGTCGCTCCGCCTCTGCCATCTCGGCAGCAAGTTCCAGGAAGTGCTGCAGATCACTAAGCTGCTCACGGTCTTCGACGTCTACGACACCGAAGCCGCCGCCGTTTCCAGCTTCTCGAAGGGCGCCGGAGCCTGAGCCCGGTAGCGGCCGCTTTCCAAAGCGGGCGCTTTTGTGCTCGCCTCAGACGCGTCCGTGATCGAGTCACCATCACGAAGGGCACGCGCGCGTGTCCTTTTTGTTTTGCAGAGAAACCCCGTGATTCCCGCCGAAACCCGCTTTCGTTACCTTGCTGACGTCGCGAGTCGAAGAGAAAGCACTCCACAGATTTCCGCGGGGCTTGCCCCGCCCGGCTTCAACCCCGGCAACCTTACGCCGCCAAGTCACATTTAACACGCCCGAAACACTCCCGTAACGTAATCGGAAGTAGTTTGCGCCTCCAGGCTGCGCTTCCCCGGAGCGCCGGAGGCTCGACCATGCTGCAACCCAAAGTCATCCTTGCCCCTATCGATTTCAGCGATTCTTCGCTGGAGGCTCTGGACGTCGCTCGTGATCTGGCCGGTCGCTACGGCTCCGAGATTGTTCTGGTGCACGCGGTCCCGGTCATTCCGGAAGGCGCTGATATCCTTTCCGAAACCTCAGATGAGGAAGACTTGATTGACCAGGCTCAACCGCGCCTGGCGGAACTCGTGGACAAACTCAAGCAGCAAGGCCTGCGGGCGCGCTCCATCATCGGCGAAGGCAACGATGCCGGATCGGAAATCCTGCGCATCGCCGACGCCCAACACGCGGACCTCATCGTCATCGCCACCCACGGAATGACCGGCTTGCGTCACCTGGCCTTCGGTTCGGTCACCGAGAAAGTAGTCCGCTCCGCGAATTACCCCGTCCTGGTTCTGCGCAAAAACGCAGCCACAGAATCAGATAACGTCGGCGCCCAATCGGCTTCCGCCGCAGCTTAAGAATTTGTAGGGGCAGGGGCTCGCCCCTCCCGGCGTCAACTTCAAGCACAGTTACAGCCGCAACGCGAGCCTCGCAGTTTCCCGCGATCATTCCTTTTCCACTAACCGAAACACAATCCGCGCGATCTGCGTCTCCTCGTCGCTCGTCACCACGCGAACCAGCACGGCGCTATCCGTCCCGCTGATTGTTCCAGCATCCCGCTGGTTGGCCTCTTCATCGAGCCGCATGCCAAAGCACTCCATCCCCTCGCAGATTCCCGTCCGCACCGCTGCGTCGTGCTCCCCGATCCCTCCCGTAAACACCAGCAGATCGAGCCCACCGAGAACGGCCACATAACTCCCAATCGCTTTCTTCGCCGACCGCGCAAACATCTCAATCGCCAATCGCGCGCGCTGATTGTTTCCCGCTCCCGAATGCAAAGACCGCATGTCCGGCGAAACCCCTGAAATCCCCAACAATCCACACTCCTTGTCCATCAACCGTGCCAATCCCTCTACGTTGTTTCCATTCGTGCGCAGAATGTGCAACCACACGCCGGGGTCCAAATCGCCCGGCCGCGTCCCCATCACGATTCCTCCGGTCGGCGTCAGCCCCATCGAGGTGTCCACCGAAATCCCATTCGCAATCGCGGTGACGCTCGCGCCGTTGCCAAGGTGCGCCACGATCACCCGCGCCGGCCGATCCGGCCCCAGCGCATGGAGAATCGATTCGCACGACAAACCGTGAAAGCCGTACTTGCGAATGCCCGCGTCCCAGAATTTCTCTGGCAACGGCAGCCGCGCCGCCGCCTCGGGCAGCGTCCGGTGAAACGCCGTATCGAAACACGCAAACTGCGGCACGTCCGGAAAAAGCTGCTGCGTCTCCCGGATCAACTCCAGCGCAACCGGGACGTGCAGCGGCGCAAAATGCTCCGCCGCCTCTAATTTCTGCAGAACTTGCGGCTTAATCTTCTGGTGCTCGGTCAGCGACGGCCCGCCATGCACCACGCGATGTCCCACCGCCCTCAGAGCAGGCAATGCCATCTCTGACAATTCCGCCGCCACCGCCCGCGCCGCATCCTTCTGTGCCGGAAACGCCTTCGCCTTCTCGATCAGCGTCTCCCCCGTGCCCCCGCGCAGCCATATCTTTCCCTCGCCGCCACCAATTCCCTCCACGGCCCCGCGATACAATGCCTTCAAGTCGGCGTTCACGTCACCCTTCACGCCGGCTTGCACTTTGTCACGCACTTCCGCCCGCGCTTCGACCCGGCGCCCGGCGAACACGCCGAACTTCAACGAAGACGACCCGCTATTCACCACAAATACCGCATCGTCACTCATCATCGATTCACCGAAAGCATCTACAACGAAAAGAAAATTTCCCTATCTCGGCGTCCATTTCCAATTCGCGACTTCGGGCATGTCCTCGCCGTGCTCGGAAACATACAACTTGTGCTGCTGCATCAACTCCGTGAACCGCTGCGTCGCTTTATCCGCAATACTCTTCAGCCGCGGCACCCGCCGGACCACATCCAGCGCCAGTCGAAACCGGTCCATGCGATTGAGCACCACCATATCAAACGGCGTCGTAGTCGTTCCCTCCTCCACGTATCCACGTACATGAATGTTGTTGTGATTCCGCCGCCGGTACGTCAAACGGTGAATGAGCGTCGGATACCCGTGAAACGCAAACACCACCGGCTTGTCCGTTGTAAACAACGCATCGAAATCTTCATCTGCCAGCCCATGCGGGTGCTCGGACATCGGCTGCAGCGCCATCAAGTCCACGACGTTGACCACGCGAATCCGCAGATCGGGCAATTCCTCCCGCAGCAGCGACACCGCCGCAAGAGTCTCCAGCGTGGGCACATCCCCCGCGCACGCCATCACCGCGTCGGGATTGTCTGCTTCGTGCCCTGCCCAGTCCCACGCTCCCAGTCCGGCCGTGCAGTGCGTCACCGCTGCATCGATGTCCAGCCAGTTTGGCGCCGGCTGTTTGCCTGCGATGATCAGGTTCACGTAGTTCCGGCTGCGCAAACAGTGGTCCGCCACCGATAGCAGGCAATTCGCGTCCGGCGGCAGATAAATCCGCACCAGTTCGGCCCTCTTGTTCGCCACATGATCGATAAATCCCGGGTCCTGGTGCGAAAATCCGTTGTGATCCTGCCGCCACACATGCGAAGTCAACAGATAATTCAGCGAAGCAATCGGTTTCCGCCACGGTATCGTCCGCGTGGTCTTCAGCCACTTCGCGTGCTGGTTGAACATCGAATCGATAATGTGAATGAACGCCTCATAGCACGAGAAAAATCCATGCCGCCCGGTGAGCAGGTAGCCTTCCAGCCATCCCTGGCACATGTGCTCGCTCAAAATTTCCATCACCCGGCCGTCGATGGCCAGATTCTCGTCTACGGGAAGCGTGGACGCTTCCCACGTCTTCCCGGTAACCTCGAAGAGCGCCTCGAGCCGGTTTGACGCGGTCTCGTCGGGGCCGAACACGCGGAAATTGCGCGACTCCAGGTTGCACCTCATCACTTCACGTAAGTACTTCCCAAGTACGCGGGTCGCTTCGCTGTCCGGCGAACCGGGCTCATTCACCTCCACCGCAAAGTTGCGAAACGCCGGCAACCTTAAAGGCTCCAGCAGCAAGCCTCCGTTCGCGTGCGGATTCGTTCCCATGCGCCGCCGGCCCTTCGGCGGAAGATCCGCGAGCTCCGCCACCAGCGTCCCGTTGGCGTCGAACAACTCTTCCGGTTTATAGCTGTGCATCCACTCTTCGAGAATTTTCAAGTGTTCTGGATTTGTGCGAATCTCCGCGACGGGCACCTGGTGCGCCCGCCAGGTCCCTTCCACCGGTTTACCATCCACCATCTTCGGCCCGGTCCACCCCTTCGGTGTCTTCAGAATCAGCATCGGCCAGCGTGGCCGCTCTTTATTCCCTCCCTCGCGCGCTGATTTCTGAATCGCGGCAATCTCGTCCAGCATGGTGTCGAGCACCGCCGCCATCTGTGGATGCATCACCCCGGGATCGTCGCCCTCCAGGAAGTGCGGCGTGTACCCATACCCCCGAAACAACGATTCCAGCTCCTCCTGCGAAATCCGCGCCAGCACCGTGGGATTTGCGATCTTGTACCCGTTCAAGTGCAGAATCGGCAGCACCGCCCCATCTTGCGTCGCGTCCAAAAACTTGTTGGCATGCCAGCTCGTAGCGCACGGCCCGGTCTCCGCCTCGCCATCGCCAACGATGCAAGCCACCACCAGATTCGGATTGTCATAAGCCGCCCCATACGCGTGCAGCAACGAATACCCCAGCTCTCCCCCTCGTGAATCGACCCCGGCGTCTCCGGCGCCACATGGCTCGGAATCCCATAAGGCCACGAAAACTGCCGGAACAAGCGCTTGATTCCATCGCGGTTCCGCTCAATATGCGGATAAACCTCGGTATACGACCCTTCCAGATACGTATGCGCCACAATCCCGGGCCCGCCATGCCCCGGCCCGATGATGTACATCATGTTCAAATCGCGCTCGTTGATCACCCGGTTCAAGTGCGTATAAATAAAATTCAGCCCCGAAGTGGTCCCCCAATGCCCCAAAAGCCGCGGCTTGATATCGTCCAAAGTCAGCGGTCGCTCCAAAAGCGGATTGTCCTTCAAATAAATTTGCCCCACCGAAAGATAATTCGCCGCCCGCCAGTAAGCATGCATCCGCCGAACCTGTTCCCCAGTTAATGCCGCCATGTTCCTCTCCTTCGCCATTCCGACCCGATCACGCAAGCCGATCGCTGCGTTCGCCAGTATCCATTTAGGATGCTCGCCGCCACATGACGGCTTCATGAAACTAGATCGTCAGGGCACGGCTCCAGTTCCCCTGAGGTACGAAGGGCCATGCCAAAATGGTTCTTCGAATACGGCTTCAGCCGCCGAGGTCCGCTTCTCGGATGGATTGATTTTTGGGCGGAGGTGATTACCGCATCCGCTGACGAATCCTGCTGGAGACTGCCGCGCTGAATCTGTAGCCGCCCTCGCCGAGAGGGCGGGGTTTAGACCACACGTTCCCATCGCTGTAGACAGCCCGACAGGTGCATTTCCTGGGACTTTCCACGGAAGCCGATGCGGCCAAGTACCGCACTGATTCGAATGAGTACGATGAAGTTATTTATTGAGAGGATAAATATTGCGCGCTATCATGGGTTGTGAGTTCTCGCTTCCAGCCCAGCGAACCCGGCCGTCGATCGCTCTCTTGCTCACTAAACCCTTTAGAATCCGCACATCCAAAAAATCACGCCCGTAACTCCTCCAGAATCCGCACTTACGAAAAAGGTGGGGGGAGGGGCACGAATTGTTAACTAGCTTTCCAGCATAGCAAACGACGAAACGGAGTTCGTCCCGGCGAAGCCCGGCTGCCGTCCAAAAGTGCTTTCAACTTTAAACTGTCGACTGTCGACTGCGCGGCGACTGTCGACTCCGCGACCTCAGCAATCGACCCGGTACATAGTGATCCCGCTCAGCAACTTCGGATAAAAATCCGTGGACTTCTGCGGCATCACCTCACCGGACGTCGCGATGCGCATCACCTGCTCGACGTCGCACGGGTTCAGCAGGAAGGCCACCTGCGCCGTACCGCGATCGACCGCATCCAGGGCTGCGGCGGCCTCCCGCTCGTAGGTGAGGTTCTTCTCCGCGGTAACCGCTTGCGGCGTGATCCCCAGCGCCGGCTCCAGAATTCCTTCGTGCAGCAACACCACGTCCAGCTCCCGCTGCAGCGGTGAAACACTCGGCAGCAGTTGCGCCAGGTTTGCGCCCGAACGCAGCGTCAGCACGTAGAACGCGCGCTTGCCGGACTCCGCCGGGTACACCCCGATCGCCCGCGAGTCGCGGGCCTCCACCAGCCGGCGCAGGAACCTGGCCCGCGCCTCTGCTTTTCCGTCGTCATTCGCGAATGGAAACTCTTCCGCGGTGAACCACGGCTCCAGATACCGCCGCATGATCGGCCACGAAAAATCCGGCACGTTCGCGACCACGCGATGCGTCGGCAAAATCGTCAAACCCTCGCTGCGCGTGTTGACGAAGGTCATCATGGCCCGCTCGTACGGCGCGTCCGGGTTGTTTTCGCCCGGCAAGGGCGACCTATTTTGACCCGGCAAGGGCGATTTATCTTGTCCCCGCGAGAGCGAATCATGTTCGCCCGGCGCAGACGAATGGTCTTGCCCCTGCGAAGGCGAACCACCTTGTCCCGCCGCCGCACCCCGCTCGTTTTGCCTCTCGTTGCGCCTTTCATTGCGTCGCTCGTTACGATAGTTCAGCGCCGTCTCGTAGCGGTGATGCCCGTCGGCGATCACCAGTTTCTGGCTGGCCATGGTTTCCTGGATCGCCGCAATCTTTGCAGGGTCCGACACCACCCACAGCCGATGAACCACTCCATACTCGTCGTGCAATTCGGTCGCCGGCGGAGCCGACGCTTCTACATCCGCAAGGATATTGTCCACGCGCCGCTGCTCGTCGCTGTACAGCATAAAAAGTTGTCCGGTGTGCGTGCGCGTGTGCCGCAGCAGCTCCAGACGGTCAGCTTTCGGCCCCGAAAGCGTGTGCTCGTGGCGGAACACCACTCCGGCGGAGTACTCCTCCAGCTTGCCCGCGCCAATGAATCCCCGTCGGGTGCGCCGCTCCTCGGTCCCCGGCACGGTGTACTCCTGCGTGTACGCGTAGAACGATGGCTCGGAATCCTCCGCCACGACGTGATCGCGAATCCAGCTCTCCAGCGCTTCGGCAGCCCGCGTATAGACATTGTGCCCCGGCGCATCGTCGGGAAGCACGCGCCCCTTCTCGACCGCGATCAGGTTATGCGGGTCCGCGGCGTAATATTTTTCCTGCGCGGCGGGCGAAATCTTGTCGTAGGGCTGCGTCAGCACGCGGTCAAACGCAACGCGCGAGCCGTTGTAGCGATAAGCGGGAAAGGGATAAACCTGGGCCATGGAATCTCCGGTATCAATTCACGAGCTATTTCAATCCCACTAGTTTACGTGAACTTGCCTTATTTCCGAACCCGTGGAAGACGTGGGAACACAACGCCGAGAGAAGATAGACCGCAGATGGATACGCGGTGAATCCGCGAAGACATACCGAAGCGTTAACCTTCTTGGGCCGCGGCGAGCGCGGCAGCGGACGGAGAGAGACCCGAAATGGGGGTAGGGCACGTTCTCGCTTTCCGCGTCCTGTGTCGTTACCTCGTTACGTCGTTGCTTCCTTACTTCGCCGCTTCTCTCTACTGCAGCATCGGCCGCAACTTCGCCACCCACACGGCGAAGCCTTCACGAGGTACCCCTTCGATGTTCACTTCCCCAAGGGTGTCGCGCACGAAGCGATGGCGATCACTGTCGCCAAGAGGAACGTCGGTGACTGCGGTGAACTCCCATGGGAACTCGCCGGCATCCTCGATGCGCTTCGCACTGTAAGCCAGCAGCTTGGCGTCGGCGGGGGCGCGCGTCACCGACAGCGTGTGGACAAAACCTCGCGTGCCGTTCCGCCGGTAGCTGTAGTCGATGCGCATGGGATCGCCGGGGAAGGTAAACTGCGAGGCGCGCACGGATTTCTCCAGCCGGCTCCAAAGTTTGGCTTGCCGGAATACGTCGGAGCAGTGGCTCCGCAGGCTGGCGCGGCTTCCCAGCAAGCCCGCGCGCCCTCGGCCTCGAGGGACGGCCACTCGATCGGTATACAGCCTGGCCAGTTCCAAATCCAGGTCGTCTGCCTGCGTGGCCTTGGGGTCCGCCAGCCGCAAAGCGTTGCTGAGCGTTTGGTCCCACTTGTCCAATACCCGGAACCACTCACGTGGACGGTCGCCACTATCGGCAAAGTACGTGCAGCGGTTCCCGCCGTTATCGGCTGGTGCAACGACTCCATCGCCCGGCGCCGCAGCCGCGAAGCGGCTTTCGAGATCGTCGTGCAGGGCGCGCAGCAAACCTTCATCCGCCTGCGGGTGCAATCGTCGCACGCGGTTGAATTCCTCTTCGATCAAACGCAACCGCCGGTCTCCGGTTTTGGGATCGAACAGCAGCACGCCGATATTGATCCATTCATCGCGCAACGGGCTAGGCGCATAGCGCACGATGCGGTGCACGAGCATGCGCTCGGGTCCGTTGCCCGATATTCCATCCGGCGGCCTGGTTTTGCCTGCTTCGTCTTCCGTCATATGCCGCGTCCAATCGATTTCGCTTCCGCCCGCCCGCCTTACGTACCCACTTTACTTACCCACTTACCCATCGAACGATTACCTATCCATCTTACTTTCCCCATCGATCGTGCATACCCGGCAGGCGCGCTTTCGGCTGGCCGCTCTGCCGGCTCTTCCGAGTGACGGGCCGAAGGCAATCCGGCGCTGGCCGGACTAGTGCCAGTTTGGAAACGGCTGCCGATTGCTGTTTTTCGCCGCCAGCAGCAGCTCCGGGACTCGCGATCGCCGGCTGTATAGCTTTTCCAACACGCCATGCAACGCGTCTTGATCGTCTTCGTACCATTCCGGGGGCACCTCGCGAGCGTACCCCTCCAGAACGTGCTCGCTGATGCTTTGAATGCGTGCTACCCACGGGCCAAACGATTCCATGCCGGTAATACCCTCATACACGCGATTGCGCGTGTACAAGCCGCGCAGGGGCGCGTCGGGATAGTTCCATTCGCCGGCGTTGAAGCAGAAGCCCTGGTCGATCATCAGTGTCTTGTAGCGGCTGTCATAGGGATCTGGAGTCTTCGCATATTTTCCCGCAGTCTCGGGATCATCCGCTGGGCGAAAAAACAAAGTCTGCCGCCCATTGGTATTACCGGTCCACTTGTCGAAGACCAGCATGCCCGCAAAATCATGCAGGTTCTGCACTTCGCGCAGTTGTTCGTCGGGCAGAAAATCATGCAGCGTCAGCAGGCGGGGATTTCCTGGATAGCAGGAGCCGAATAGCAGGCCTGCGCGGCAGGGGGTCCGTGATCGCGGCAATTCCACCATCAAGGCCGGCGTGAACCGGATTAATTCTTCGCTCACCTCGACGACTGCGATGGGCGGGGTCGGAAGCCCAATCCTGGCCGCCAACCTGGTACCGAGCAGTTCATTCACCAATACGCGGCAGTGCTGCGGATTATTTTGGAACTTCACGACGTAATATAAATCGTGCTCGCGCCCGTCCGAATTAGCGCATGAGGTGGGATTGCGCGCCGCCGCGCATCCGCCGTATCTGCTCCGTGGCGCGCAACATCGGAGGTTTATCCTAGCGATACTTACCCCGCGAGGCTAGCCTCTTCGTGTTGTGTTGCCCGCCGTGTGACGCCCGTTCCTGTTCTGCGAATCATCGGGTTCCTATCTGGAACCAACGCTTCTCTCCGGGTCGTGCCACACTGAACGCGCGGACGTTCGGAACGGCACCGGCCGGAAGCCAAATGAAAAAGCCCCTGGTTTCCCAGAGGCCTCTTCATCAAGTTTCAATAATGGAGAATGCGGGATCTTCAGACCGCGAAAAAACTAGCGCTTCTTTTTCTTCGCGGGCTTCTTGGCGGCCTTCTTCCTGGGCTTTGGCTTGCTCGCCTTCTTCTTGGCTTTCTTTACCGGAGCCTTCTTGGCGGGTTTCGCCGCTGGTTTTGGCGCCGGCTTCTTGGCCGCCGGTTTGGCCGCGGGTTTGGCCGCGGGTTTGGGGGCTGCCCTGGGAGCCGGCTTCGCAGCTTCTTCGGGCTCCTCGTCCGTGATGATCAGCTCTTCCTCTTCGGTCTCGACGACGTCGGCGTCCCCCGCCAACTCATCGTCCTCTTCCAGCCCTGACAGCTCGTTCTCTTCTTCGAAGTTGTCCTTCTCGAGATCCATTCCATCCTCCCCAGGGGGAATCCCGCCCGAGGCATCGGATCCGGCTTGGCCGGATCGCACGTGTCGAGTCGGTATCGCTGCAACGGCTGGAGTTTTGTAAACCCGGCTCCAAAGCCTTGCGCCGTTGTTATCGCACTCGCTGGAAGTTGTCAAGCATTCTGCGCGGGCCAGCGGCAGGTTTGCGATTTTTGACTGGCGTCACGCGCGCCAGGCGAAGTCGCAAACGCCCCGGCGGACTTGCAGAGAATTCCCTTGTGTCATGGTAAGTAACAGTAAAAGAAAGATTTAGTTCTTATCCGCGGATTAGTTCTTATTCGGTGAACTTGTCGCGGTCTGCGCCACGCGGGTGTCCGGATGCGGTTTCTTCTTCGCAGCTGTCCGCGCCTGTACAGATTTCGCTTCCGGTGCGCCCCCCAGTGTATAGATGCGCAGCACCATCCCGCGGCCAACGTGATTGGTCTTCAGCCGGTTCCATTTTTTCACGTCATCGGCTTCCACGCTGAAGCGGTCCGCGATGCCCAGCAGCGTGTCGCCCTTGCGCACGCGGTAACTCACCAAGCGGCGCTTGGCCTCGGACTGCGCCTGCGCCGCCGGGATGATCAGTTTCTGTCCGGGATCGAGCGCCGCGCGGTGCTCCAGGCTGTTCGCGTCCGCTATGGCCACCGGCGTTACGTGGTATTTTTTCGCGATGGAAGTCAGCGTCTCGCCCGCCTCAACACGATGCCGCCGCCAACTCACCCACTTGTCCGCGGGAATATCCGCGATCTCCGCCGAAAATCGTTCCGCCGTGCCCGCAGGCAAATGCAGTTCGAACGAAGGATCGTCCGGAGTGGCCAACCGCAGCAGCGGCGGGTTCAACGCGCGCAGCGTTTCCACGTCCACATCGATGGTCTCCGCCACCAGCCGCAGATCGATGGCCCGCCCGGGTTTGACTACGTCGGTCGCTACCGGCGTTTCCGGCTCGACCTGGATGCCGTAGTGCGCGGCATCCTTGGCAATCAAGGTGAGCGCCAGAATAATCGGCACGTAATTCTTGGTTTCCTTCGGCAGCACGTTGCGCTTGTAAAGCTCCCAGAAATCCGCATAGCCGGTGCGCTCGACGGCCTTTTGCACGTTGCCCGGGCCGCAATTGTAGGCCGCGATGGCGAGATACCAATCCCCGAAAAGACCGTACAGATCGCGCAAATGCTGCGCCGCCGCACGCGTGGCTTTTTCCGGATCTTGCCGCTCGTCGATCCACCAGGTATGACGCAGCCCGTACTGCTGCCCGCGATAGGCCACGAATTGCCACATGCCCCGGGCCCCGGCGCGAGACAACGCCAGCGGCTGGAACGCGCTCTCCGCCTGCGCCAGATAGACCAAATCCTGCGGGACGCCCTCTTCTTTCAGCACGCGCGAGATCATCTCCTGATAACGGCCCCGGCGCTGCAGCCCGGTCTCGACAATCGCGCGGCCTCGCGGCGTCTGGAAGAAATTGAGAAACGACAGCACTTCGTCATTCACGGTCAATGGAAGATCGTGCGAAATATTCTTGGCGGCTTGCTCGGCGCGTTCCTTCAATCGCGGATCGACCGGAAAGGTCATCTCCGCCACTTCATCGATCGGCGCGGGCACCGCCGGAGCTTCCTGGAATCCATCGCCAGCGCGGAAGGCCTGCAATTCGTCGATGTAAACGGTATCGACCACGCGGTGAAACAGCTCGCTCAATTTCGGGTCGCCGTATGGGTTGCGGCCACTCTCGAGCATCAGGTCCATGGCCTCGTCGAAATCTTTTCGCGCCGCTTCCAGGTGCCCGGCCTTGTAGTTCTGCTGGCCGGAAGCGAATTTCGCCTCGACCTTGGCGATCAAATCGTTTTCGCTGCCAGGAATTTGTGGCGGAAGCAGAAGAAGCGGGCGCGATGCCGCGGTTAACGGCAACCGCGGAAGTTCGACCGGCCGGGGCGCTGCAACAGCGCTGGCGGTTTGCGGAGCCGGCCGCGTCGCGGGAACGCGGGCCTGCACCGGCTTCTTTGCCGCGTCATCGCAGCCGGCGCTAGCGCTCACGATTCCTGCCAGCACCGCCGCGCCGCATGCCGCCTGAAGCTTCCGGTTCATCTGTTCATGGTAAGTAGCGCGCGTGACCCGGGTCAACGCTTTCCCGCGCCTGGGGGTTGGCGTACTAACTACATCGCGTACTGGGGGAGTTGGTGATCTGCGTGGTCGAGTGTTCCAGCGCGGCCTTCCGCGGGAACGCGGTGGCGGGGTTTACGCCGGGAGGGCCCTTCGAGGCTCAGGGTAAACAAAGCCCCTGCCCCCACAGGGTGATGGTCGTTGCGGGTGATCGTTCGCTGCGGGTGGTTGTTCGTTGCGATTGCTCTTGACATGGATGGCTTTCCGCGTGATATTAAACCATATGGTTAACTATTCCACCGCTAGTGACAACGCCCCGCTCGATGCGACGTTCGGGGCGCTTGCCGATCCCACACGGCGCGCCATTCTCGCGCGTCTGGCCCGCGGCGAAGCCACCGTCACCGAACTCGCGGCTCCCTTCGACGTCTCGCTCCCGGCCGTTTCGAAGCACCTGCGCGTCCTCGAATCCGCCGGCCTGCTCCAGCGCGAAATCGACGGCCGCATCCACCGCTGCCGCCTCGCTCCACGACCGATGAAGGACGCCGCCGCCTGGATCGAAACCTACCGCGTCTTCTGGGAAGCGCAACTGGAGGCTCTGGCGAATTATCTGGAATCCACCGGCGCATCGGTCCGCGGGTCGAAGAGCGAATCCACGAACCGGTCCACAAACAGATCCGCGAACAACGCCAACAAAAAGGAGAAACACAAATGGCAGTCGCCCAAAGCCGTCCCGACTTCACGCTCGAGGTCCGCCGCATCTTCGCTGCGCCGCGCGAAAAAGTCTTCGCCGCGTGGACCGAACCCGCACAACTAGAAAAGTGGATGTGCCGCGATGTCAGCGCGCACACCGTGATTCACCACCAGCAGGACATCCGCACCGGCGGGCACTACCTCATGGAAGTTCGCGACGCGACCAAGGGCGAAGTCTACTGGGGCCAAGGCGTCTACCTCGAGGTCACCCCGCCTGATAAGGTGCGCTTCACTTGGAGCTGGACCAAAGACCGGCCCGACGGCGAGAACATGCACTCCGGCGCCGAAGAGACCGAAGTGACCGTGGAATTCCTCGCGCGCGGCAGCGCTACCGAGCTAATCCTCACCCACACCGGCTTCATGAACGAGAAACTCCGCAAAGAACACGACGGCGGCTGGAACGGCTGCCTTGACATCCTGGATTGGGTTTTGCGGCGGAACTAACTCCGCAGGTCTTGTTCGCAGCGATGATTCAGGCACAGTGTCCGAGCCGAATCGAGAGCTCGTAAATCCTGAGCGACACGGGGATCGGGACTCAGATCTTCAGGTCAGGCTTCTTCGCGATCAGCTGATGCATCCGGCAATGCGCCACCAGTGTGTCGGGCGAAGCATCGGCCTCGTTCATTCCTGCAACCAGCTCTTCCAGCCGCGCCGCGTCCAAGCTTCCCTCTTTCACCATCCCCAGAGCGACCGCGCGCAACGTCCAGTTCCAAAATCCCTTGTGTTCGCCAGTAACGTAGTGCGGGTGATAGGCGTCCACATGGATGATCTCAAAGCCCGCGTCCTTCGCCCACAAATGGACGCGGCGTCCGCCCGCGTAATCCACTCCCCGCTGCCGGGCGCCTTCCATGCAAATATCGCGGAGTTCCGCATAAGCGGGCGAGGCGGGCTCCGCATACACCGCGCTCACATCCGCCTCCTCGCATACCATCACTCCACCCGGCTTCAAAGCCGCATGGATGGCGCGCATGGCATCGACGGGCCGGTTCAGATGGACCATCAGCCACCGCGAATACGACACATCTACACTCTCCGGTTCCAGCCCGGGTTGGTAAATGTTGGCGGAGCGAAACTGCGCGGTCTTCAGTCCCGCTTCACGCGCCAATTCGGTAGCTACCGCCAGGTTATCTTCGTTCAGGTCGATCCCGGTGGCATGCGCTCCTTCGCTTGCGGCCCATCGAGTGACGTAGCCCAGCCCGCAGCCAAACTCCACGAAACGGTGACCCGAAGCGAATCCAGCCCTCCGCAGCAATTCGCGAGTTCGCCCGTCGTGAATGGCACTGATAACGCGCAACCGGTCGTGGTCGCTTCGCCCCGACCCCAGTAGATATTTATCTCCGATTGTTGACATGGTGCACAAAGTATATTCCGCTCAAAGCGGCGTGTGTAGCGAACTGGTCCCGAGATTGTCAGCTACGGGTAAAGTTATTTCGAAACCGTGTCGACGAATTAATCGAAGCCGATCGTCGCGACACTTTAACGACGAACGCGCGTGTCGAAGATTGAACTTCGGGCCGGAATAAACGGGACGTTACTCGTTTTGTGACTCCGATCGCGCATCCTCGGCATCACCGACGTGAACGTCCCGCTGTCCCCGGTTTTCTGAAATTTCAGCCCTCAGGGGCGAGCTTCGTAAACAATGTTGAAGGGCGTCTCAGTGGCTCGCCGGAATCGGGTGAACCCTGCTTTCTTCACCACTTCTCGGATACGCGCCTCTCCCGCCTGTGCGCCGAGACACAGCGCCACTTCCTGCGATCGCGAGCACGGCGTGCACAACAGCGTGGAGAAGGAGTAGTACACGCGCCCCACGGGATTCAGATTGTCCTTTAGTTCATCATTGGCGAAGGGCTCGACGATCATCCACGTGCCGTCTTTCGCGAGTGCTTGCCGCACGTGCGTGGCCGCCCCGACAGGATCGCCCATGTCATGCAAGCAATCGAACATCGCCACCAGGTCGTAGTCCTTTCCAGGAAACTCCTTGGACTTGGAGACCTCGAACTTCGCACGCTGGCCGATGCCCTGACGCTTGGCAGTCTCCCGCGCGCCTTCAATCGATTTGTCGTGGTAATCGAATCCAAAGAACGTGGATTGGGGATACGCCTGTGCCATCAGGATCGTGGAAGCACCCTTCCCGCAGCCAACGTCGGCCACTCGCGCTCCTGCTTCCAGCTTCTGCTGCACACCTTGGAGAGCCGGAATCCACGCGGTGACAAGATTTGCGGCGTAGCCCGGACGGAAGAATTTTTCGCACCCGTGAAAGACGCCTTCGTCATGCTCGTGCCATCCCATTCCGGCGCCGCTGCGGAAAGACTCGGCGATCCGAGGCACTGCCGCCAGCGATCCCAAAGCGAGTTCGAATGCCCCGGGAAGGTATGCTGGACTATCTTCCTTCGCGAGCGCGAAGGCCTGCTCGGCGCTCAAACTGAATTTCTGCGTCTTTGCATCGTACGTGATGTAGCCTCCGGCGGCTTGCGAGGCCAGCCACTCGCGCAAGTAACGTTCGTCCGTCTTGGTTCGGGACGCGAGTTCGGCCGTCGTTAACGGGCCCTCGGCCAGTGCCTTGTACAAACCCAGTTTTTCGCCAATGACGACGAGGCCGGCGTGAACAGCGGCTCCGAGATCGCCGACAAACTGTCCCATGAAAGCATTCAGCTTATCCATGTCCAGTGTCGGTTGGGCAGCAGCGGTACTCATTTTCGTTTCTCCTTCTTACTGAATACGACTTCGATCGGTTTTCCTTGGATCGGCGGCACGATCGATCTCCGCCTGATTCCAGCGGCGGTATCGGCCGCAGCCATGAATATGGCGTACTCCTTACTAGGATGCTTATCCGCGCGTCTGGCATACTTGACTGAGCTGCACCAGCATGACGATCATTTATCCAGGAGTCCCGAATCCTTAGCCGGGAGTCCACGTCGAAACTCCCATGGATGCACTCTCAGAAGTCCTACATTCAGTGAAGCTGGAGGGCGCGGTGTTCTATAACGCCGAGTTCACGGCACCCTGGGGCTTCCTTTCGCCTCCTTCATCCGATGTCGCCGCATTTCTACGCAAGGCCAAGCACGTCATTATTTATCACCTGCTGATCGACGGCCATGCGCAAACCGAAGTGGTCGAAAGCGCCCAGCGCATCGAGTTGATCCCCGGCGACATCGTGATCTTTCCGCACGGCAACGCTCACATCATTTCGAATGGGTGCCCGACCTGCATCGTCGACAACGGCAAGCATTTAAAGGAAGTGTTTTCCCAAGGAATGACTCTGGCGCGCGCTGGTGGCGGTGGCGAACCTACGCGGCTTGTATGCGGCTATCTGGGATGCGATCAAGAGGTGAGCAGGACCTTCCTTGGTGGATTACCGCCGATGTTCAAGATCAATATCCGCAACGACCCTGCGGGGCAATGGCTGGAGAGCTCCATCCATTTCTCTGCCGGCGAAGCAGCCGCCAACCGGCCCGGCAGCGATGCGGTGCTGGCGAAATTGTCGGAAGCGCTCTTCGTTGAAACCATGCGCCGTTTCATGGCGGAACTCCCGCCGCACCAGACCGGCTGGCTCGCGGGAGCGCGCGATCCGGCCGTGGGTGCCGCTTTGGCGTCTCTGCATCGCGCCCCGGAGCATCCCTGGACAATTGCGAATCTTGCCCAGCAGGTGGGAGTGTCCCGATCGGCGCTGGCCGAAAAGTTCCGCCACTATCTGGGCGAACCCCCTATGACATATCTCTCCCGATGGAGATTACAGCTGGGCGCGCGAATGTTGACTTCCACCAGCTACAGCGTCGCCAGGATCGCAGGCGAAGTCGGTTATGAATCCGAGCCAGCCTTCAACCGCGCCTTCAAACGGGAGTATGGAACGCCGCCAGCGCGGTTCCGCACGCGGACCAGATTGGCACAGAAGGCGGCTGGGGCAGGATCAGGCGGGATAAACACGATCGCCGCCTCCCCTCAGTGAAATCAGGCTGGAAACTAGATTCGGAGGCTTGTAAGTCCTGATCGGTGAGGCAATCAGAGACTGGGAACAGGTCCGCAACCACCTCAAAAAAGCGCTGGACAAGCGCCGGGGCTTATGGTATTTTGTTGTTGCGTTTGTTGCTCTTGTATCGCGTACGTCAGTGTGAAGCGGTCGCAAGGTTCAAACTTGCGGCCTTTTTTTACGCCCGGACGCGGCCCGCATCTCTGTAGAGGGGTTCGGAGTCGAGGCATCAGATAGCTCAATTAATCGAGATCGGCCCCTAACCCGGCCGGGCTCAAAGTATGATCGCAACGCGGTCAACAGAAAAGAGTAACGCAGTGAGTAAAGAACAAGGAACAGTGAAGTGGTTCAACGCGAGCAAGGGCTTTGGATTCATCCAGCGCCAGAGCGGTGAAGATGTTTTCGTGCATTTCTCCGCGATCGTGGCTGATGGCTACAAATCGTTGAACGACGGCCAAGCGGTTGAATTCGAAGTGACCAAGGGCCCCAAGGGCCTGCAGGCCTCGAACGTCCAACCCCTCTAAGCCACTTCACAAAAACAAGAAACTCGGGCGGAGCGCGAAAGCGCCCCGCCCGTTTTTTTTGGTCCGAGCTCAATCGATCCCGGCTGATCTCCCCGTGTAGGCGCTGGGCTTTAGCCCGGCGCAAGCTTGATCGTCGTTTCGACGAGCCGATTCGTGCCCGGGGAACACCGGACTAAAGTCCGGCGCCTAGATAGGCGTCGTCCCTACGCCAATCCCCCACTCACCGAAATCGTTTCTCCCGTAACCCACCGCGCGGCGTCGCTGGCCAAAAAACACACGACCTCCGCGATGTCTTCCGGCGTCCCTAATCCTCCCAGCGCCGTCCGTTGCACCAGTGCATCCTTGTACGCCTGAGGCGTATCGCTAGCCAATTCCGTCTCCACAAATCCGGGCAAGACGTTGTTGATCGTAATCCCTCGTGCCCCCAGCTCCTTCACATAACAACGCGCCAACTGCTCCAGCGCCCCCTTCGACATCTGATACACCGCCAGCAGCCCGGTAACTTGCGCGATGTGCGTCCCGCACGAAGAAATATTGATGATCCGTCCGCCATTCCCCATGTGCGGCACCGCCGCCTGAATCGCAAACATCGGCCCGCGGGCGTTCACCGACATGGTCCAGTCAAACTCCCGCTCGGTCATGTCTTGCATCGCGGTGCGGTTGCCCACACCGGCGTTGTTCACCAGGATGTCGAGCCGGCCCAGTTGCTTCACGGTAGTATCCACGAGCTGGCGCACTTGCTCGACCGAACCCATGTCCGCTTGCACCGCCACAGCGCGGCCTCCGGCACGTTCGATCGACGCCACGGTTTCGTCCGCTTGTTCCTTGCTCGCTCGATGATTGATGACGACCGTGGCGCCGGCGGCAGCGAGACTCTCAGCGATCGCCCGTCCAATCCCCCGCGACGCACCCGTAACAATCGCAAGTCGTCCCGCCAAAGAAATATTCATAGGTATCTACTGGCTGATCTTTAGACCGGTCTCGCGGAGAGCATCCTACCGCAGCGCTTGGCGCAAATCCTCAATCAAATCCTCAGTGTCCTCGATCCCGATCGAGACGCGAACTGTTCCCGGCGTCACGTGGGCCTTCGCTAGCTCCTCTAGGCTCATGTTGTAGTGCGACGTATACGCCGGCAAAACTACCAGAGACTCCACCCCGCCCAAGCTGGCCGCCAGCAGGAACAATCGCACGCTGTCGCAAAATTTCCGCGCCGCCCGTAAGCCGCCCTTCAAATCAAACGCCAGCATGGACCCAAATCCCCGCATCTGCCGTTTCGCCAATTTGTGGTCCGGATGGGAATCCAGCCCCGGATAATGCACCCGCGCCACTTTCGGATGCTTCTCCAAAAATTTCGCGACCGCCAGCGCGTTCTCGCCCTGCCGCTTCACCCGCAACGCCAGCGTCTTGATCCCACGGCTCAACAAGAACGCCGCCTCCGGATCCATCGACCCACCCAGGTAAATCACCATGTGCTGAATCCGATCCATCCACTCCTTGCTGCCCGCCACCACGCCCGCGATCACATCCGAGTGCCCCGCCAACCCCTTCGTCGCGCTGTGCACTACCATGTCGAAACCCAGCGACAACGGCTGCTGCAGCACCGGCGTGGCGAACGTATTGTCGATGATCGAGACGAGCTTGTGCTTCTTCGCAAACGCAATCGCCTTGTGCAGATCGACGAGCCGCACCGTGGGGTTCGTCGGCGTCTCCACATACAGTACCTTCGTCCGCGGCGTCACCAGCGCCTCTATCCCCGCCAAGTCCGTCTCCGCTTGGTGCACCGTAATCCCCAAGCCCGGAAACACATCGCGCATCAACCGGTACGTTCCGCCGTAAACCTGCGCCGTCGAAATCACCTCGTCCCCAGCCTTCAGCGCACTCAGCAGCGCGTGTGAAATCGCCGCCATCCCCGACGCCGTGACCACCGCCGCCTCGGCCCCCTCCAGCGCCGCAACCTTCCCCTCCGCAATCG
>CAWHVA010000024.1:0-181803 GCA_963832615.1 uncultured Acidobacteriota bacterium | reverse complement strand
TCCCGGTCATGACCGTGAAGTCCTTGCGGCACGTCGGGGCACCGCAGCGGTATCGGCCAGCCTTCTTGGTCGCGTAGTGCTTGGCTGACCCGCACTTGGGGCAGATCGGGCCGTTCGGCCAGCGGGCGGCCTCAAACCATGCCCGTGCGGCGGCCTCATCGTGGAAGTGGGGTTCGGCGAACTGGTTCTTGGCCATCGGAAGCTCCTATGGCCATAACCACTAGCACTCGGGGCCTGTAAACTACGTAATTGCCAAAATTGTCAAGGCAACACACTAGAAATCCGAGATGAGCCCGTTGATTTCCCAGTCGCCGTAACGCGTTGGATCGAGGCCGCCGCGCCCGTTGACTCCCCGCGGCTCGGTGCTCGCCGCCTTGCGGTCGCGCTCGGCGCGGCGGGAGTCGGCTTCCGCGAGCGCGCGCTGGGCCGCCGTCGTCGCGGGATGCCGCTCAGGCGCAGTGTCGGAGGCCGCGCTGCTGGCGGAGGGTTTTGGCGCTTTCTCGTCGGGCGGCATACGCAGTCACTTGGCGCGGGCCGGCCGGCGCCGCAAGTCTTCGGTCGACGCCTCTCCCTCGTCGCTCTCGATCCATGCGAAGAAAGCTCCATGAAGGCTCGCCGCGACCCTATAACTCGCCCGCAGCGCCCCGCCTACGATGTGCCGGGTTTCACCGCCCGCCGTATCGCCGCCGACGTTCTCGACGGCGTGCTTCGCCGCCGCCGCGCCCTCGACGACGAGTTCGAAGCCGCCGCCGCGCGCGCGGCCTTTTCGGAACTGGCGGGGCGCGACCGTCGTTCGTGCGGGCGCTCACCGCCACGGTGCTGCGCCGGCTGGGCACGTTGCGCCACCTCATCGGCTTCTTTCTCGAGGAAGGCCTGCCGGCGCAGGCGCCGCGCGTCGAGACGGCGCTGCTCGTCGGAGCGGCCCAGATACTTTTTCTCGATGTGCCGGATCACGCCGCTGTCGATCTTTCGGTGCGGCTCGCGCAGGCGGACCGGCAAGCGGCGCGCTATGCCGGTCTCGTCAACGCCGTATTGCGGCGCCTCGCGCGTGAAGGGGCGGAGCGGCTCGCTGCGCTCGACCCGGCGGTTCTCGACACGCCGCCGTGGCTATTGGCGCGCTGGAACGAGAACTACGGGGAGGCCACCGCCCGCGCCATCGCCGGCGCCCATGGCCATGAGCCGGCTCTCGATCTCACAGTGAAGAGCGACCCCCAAACGTGGGCCGCCAAGCTTGACGGCCGCCCGCTGCCGACCGGCTCGGTGCGGACCGTCGCCCATGGCGCCGTGACGTCACTTCCGGGCTTTGCCGAGGGCGCCTGGTGGGTGCAGGACGCGGCGGCGGCCTTGCCGGCGCGCCTGTTCGGCAATGTCGGCGGGCTTCGCGTGGCCGACCTCTGCGCCGCTCCAGCGGCGAGGCGGCGCAGCTTGCCACCGCCGGCGCCCGCCTCACCGCGGTCGACCGCTCGCCGGCCCGGCTTGAGCGCCTGCGTGGAAACCTGGCCCGGTTGTCGCTTGAGGCCGAGCTCGTCTGCGCCGATGTCGAGGGATGGACCGCCGAGCCGTTCGACGCCGTCCTTCTCGACGCGCCATGCTCCTCGACGGGCACGATCCGCCGTTTCATCGTGGAAGCGTCAGGAAGATTTCACCACAGAGAGCGCAGAGAGCACAGAGAAGAAAGATCGGTAGAGTCGAAAAGACAACGGAAGAAAGGAAAAAGATAACGCAGAGACGCAGAGGGCCTCTCCTTGGCGGCGCAGCCAGTCCTGGCTCGATGGTCGCCAACTACGAAATTTGCTTTTTTAGTTCGGCGAGGAGATTGAGGGCGTCGAGGGGCTTGAGTTGGTCTAGGTCGGCGTTCGCGGAGTTTGTCCAGGACGGCGCGATCGAGCGGGGTGAAGAGGACTTCTGTGACCTTGGGCGGGGTGGCCGTTGGCGGCGGCTCTCGGCTGCGCCGGGGGATAGCTTTTCGCTGAGTTGGTGCTCGCTTTGTTCGTGGCGTTTTAGGACTTCGCGGGCGCGCTCGATGACGCTGCGGGGGAGGCCGGCCAGGCGGGCAACTTCGATGCCGTAGCTCTTGTTGGCGCTGCCGGGTTCTACGTGGCGGAGGAAGATGATTTCGTTGGGGGTTTCTTTCACGGAGACGTGAATATTTTTGACGGCCGGCAGGAGATCGGCTAGCTCGGTCAGCTCGTGATAGTGGGTGGCGAAGAGCGTGCGGGCGCGGGTGTGCTTTTGGAGGTGCTCGACTACGGCCCAGGCGATGGAGAGGCCGTCGAAGGTGGCCGTGCCGCGGCCGACTTCGTCGAGCAGGACGAGGCTGGCGGGGGTGGCGTGATTGAGGATGGCTGGCGACTTCGCTCATTTCGACGAGGAAGGTGGAGCGGCCGCGGGCGAGATTGTCGCTGGCGCCGATGCGCGTGAAGATGCGGTCGATGATGGGCAGTTTGGCCTGGCGGGCGGGAACGAACGAGCCGATCTTGCGCCATCAGGACGATGAGCGCGGCTTGGCGGAGATAGGTGGACTTGCCGCCCATGTTCGGGCCGGTGATCAGGAGAAGCTGCTGGCGTGCGGGCTCGAAGTAGAGATCGTTGGGGACGAAGCGCTCGCCTCGCTGGCGCAGGAGTTCTTCGATGACCGGATGGCGGCCGCCGATGATCAGGAGTTCGCCGCTGGAGGTGAATTCGGGTCGTGACGTAGCCGCGATCGGCGGCCAGCTTTGCGAACGCGGTGAGCACGTCCATCTGGGCGATGGCGGCGGCGGTTTTGCGCAGGCGCGCGGCGTTGGCGGCGACGCCGGAGCGGATGTCGATGAAGAGTTGGCGCTCGATTTCGAGGATGCGCTCGTCGGCGGCGAGGATTTTGCGCTCGTATTCTTTCAGTTCAGGAGAGGTGAAACGCTCGGCGTTGACCAGCGTTTGTTTGCGCTCGTAGTCGGCGGGCGCGAGATGCAGATTGGGTTTGGAGATTTCGATGTAGTAGCCGAAGACGCTGGTTGAAGCGGATTTTGAGCGAATTGATGCCGGTGCGCTTGCGTTCGCGCTCTTCCATTGAGGCGATGATCTGCTTGCTGTGCTGGCTGAGGTTGCGCAGTTCGTCGAGCTCGGCGTGGTAGCCGCTGCGGATGATGCCGGGATCGCTGGCGAGGGCGGGGGCTCGTCGGCGATAGAGCGCTTCGAGGCGTTCGCGGACGTCGGCAGCTCGTCGATTTCGTTGTGCAGACGGCGCAAGAGATCGCTGCCGCCTGTTGGCGGCGGCGGTGAGGAAATTTTTCAAGAATCGGGAGTTGCGATCAGGGAGCGGCGGAGGGCGACCAATTCGCGCGGCGTGGCCAGACCCAGGGTGATGCGGCTGGTCAGGCGCTCGAGGTCGAGAATGCCGCGAAGTTCTTTGCGGATTTCGCCGCGGACGACCGTTTGTTGGACGAGTTGGGCGACGGCGTTGAGGCGGGCTTCGATCGGCTCGCGGTCGATCAGCGGGCGGAGAATCCAGGAGCGCAGCAGGCGCGCGCCCATGCCGGTGACGGTGGCGTCGAGCGCGGCGAGCAGCGTGGTGGGTCCGCTACGCCCGGTTTCTTCGGTGAAGATCGGATTGATGAGTTCGAGGTTGCGGACGGAGACGGGATCGAGAACCAGCGAGTCGTGTTGCTCGTAGTAACGGATGCGGTCGAGGTGGCGGAGGGCATCGAGGCTGGCGGCCTCGTCGATTGCGGGCGCGGCGACGGCGTTGCCCGCATCTGAACTCGCCGTGGGAGCGTTGGTGCTTGCGCCGGCGACCGCCGACCGAACCTTCGCGCTGGTCATTGCTCCGCGATCGACTCCGCGTGCGGCGTTTTCGCGGAGGTAGTGGATGATCGCGCCTGCGGCGGCGATAGCTTGATGATGGTCGTCCAGGCCGAAGCCGGTGAGTTCGGCGACGCCAAATTGTTCGCGAAGGATGCGCGCGGCGTAATCGTACTGAAAGATCCAGTCTTCGAGGCGGGATTCGACGCCGCCAACGCCGTCGGGCAGGGAATCCTTGGCGGTGTCGAAAAGCTGTTGCGGGCGGGGAAGCAAGGTTTCGCGCGGATGGAGGAGTTGCAAGTTCATCGCGCAGATCTTCGTCTGCGCGAGGGCCGGAAAATTCCGTGGCCTGAAATTCGCCGGTGGAGAGATCGACGTAGGCCAAGCCGACCGGCGAGCCGGAAGGGTGCTTGGCGACGGCGGCCAGAAAATTGTTTTCGCGGGCGTCGAGGACGGCGACGTCGGTGGCCGTGCCGGGAGTGATGACGCGGACGACTTCGCGGCGGACGATTTTCTTGCCGGGGCCGGGCTGCTCCATTTGGTCGCAGATGGCGATTTTGAAGCCGGCGCGGATCAGCCGGGCGACGTAGCCGTCGGCGGCGTGATAGGGGACGCCGCACATGGGGATGGGCTGGCCTTTTTCGCGATTGCGGGAGGTCAGCGTGATTTGCAGCTCGCGCGAGGCGAGCATGGCGTCTTCGTAGAAGAGTTCGTAGAAATCGCCGAGGCGGAAGAGCAGCAGGGCGTGGGGGTAGCGCGCTTTGATCGTCTGGTACTGCTGCATCAGCGGTGTGGTGGGGTCGGACATGCTTCGAGGTTCAGTCGCGAGTTTGCTTTCAGCGCGGGTGAACGAAAGATTTAGTCGTGCGTCGTGGGATTGTAGCAAATGGGACAGCAGGAGCGTCGGCGCTGCAGAGCGCGTGGCTCATCGTTGTTGAACTACGCGTATATGCCGAGTTGGGTTAAGAGGAAGGCGTAGTCTGAGGGCGATTTCGCGCATGTAGTCGTAGCGACCGGAGGCGCCGCCGTGGCCTGCGCCCATGTTTGTTTTCAGCAGCAGCGGATTCGTGTCGGTCTTTAGCGTGCGCAACTTGGCTACGTATTTTGCGGGCTCCCAGTACATGACTTGGCTGTCGTTCAGCGAGGTTTTCACCAGCATGGCGGGATATGCTTTGCGCTCGAGGTTTGTGTACGGGCAGTAGCTCTTCATGTAGAAATAGTCGGCTGCGATTTGCGGGTTGCCCCACTCTTCGTATTCGCCGACGGTCAGCGGGAGCGAGGCATCCAGCATGGTGTTGAGGACGTCGACGAAGGGAACGTGGCTGATGACGATGCGGAAGAGGTCAGGGCGCATGTTGGCTACCGCGCCCATCAGCAGGCCGCCGGCGCTGCCGCCCTCGATGATCAGTTTTTGCGACGATGTGTATTTCTCGGCGACGAGATGCTCGGCGGCGGCGATGAAATCGGTGAAGGTGTTGAGTTTTTTGTGCATGCGGCCGGCGTCGTGCCAGGGTTTGCCGAGTTCGCCGCCGCCCGCGGATGTGGGCGATGGCGAAGATGATGCCGCGGTCGAGGAGGCTGAGGCGATTGGAGCTGAAGCCACCGGCATGGAGATGCCGTAGCTGCCGTAGCCGTAGAGGAGGAGCGGAGCCGAGGCAGTCGCGAGGCGTGTCGCGGCGATGAGACGATCGGAGATGGGAACGCGCGTGCCGTCGGAGGCGGTGGCGTGGAGTCGCTCGCTGACGTATTGCGCGGGGTCGTAACCGCCGAGGACGGGCTGCTGCTTGCGCAGGATGCGTTCGCGCGATGTGCAAATCGTAGTCGAACACGGAGCGCGGGGTGACGAAGGACTCGTACTGGAAGCGCAGTTGATCGGGTGACGAATTCGGGGTTGGCACCGAGTGAGGCGTTGTAGGCGGGTTCGGCTGAATTCGATGCGGTGCGAAGCCGCGAGCGCTGCCGGGAGTCGCGTGGGGAAGATCGACGATGCGCAAATAGGGCAGGCCGTCTTCGCGTTCGAACAGGACCAGATGCGACTGGAAGACTTCGGCAGCGGCGAGCATGACCTTCGGAGCGAGTGGGGATGACTTCGCGCCAGAATTTGCGGCGCGGGTCTTCGGCCGGGGCGGTCATCAGGCGGAAGGTGCGGCCCGTGGAATTGGTGCGAATGTAGAAGAATGCCGCCGCGGACGGCGGCCTTTCGGGACCGGGGTGATGGTCGGCGTAATACTCGTGCGTGTCTTCGCGAGCGATCGATCAATCGAAATTCCGCCTGCGGTTGATCGGCGGGAAGGAAACGGACTTCGCTGGTGGTGTGGCTGGCTACTCGTGAGGAGAAGGAAGGCGCCGCTGCGGGTGCGCTCGATCTGATGCGGAAGCGCTCGTCGCGCTCTTCGTAGAGGAGCGCGTCGGGCTCGGCCGAGCCGACGGCGTGACGATAGAGGCGATAGGAGCGCTTGGTGGTCTCGTCCTCCACGGTGTAGAAGAGCGTGCGATTGTCGGCGGCCCAGGCGGCGCTGGTGACCCGCTCGATGCGTTCGGGAAGCGTCTCGGCGGTGCGGAGATCCTTGATGTGCAAGGTGTATTGGCGGAAGCCGGTGGTGTCGAGCGAATAGGCCAACAGATGATTGTCGTCGCTGACGTCGAAGGAACCGAGGCCGAGGAAGGAGTGGCCTTCGGCCAGCGCGTTCAGGTCGAGCAGGAGTTCTTCGGGAGAGTCTTCGGCTTCGCGCGACGGCAGTGGATCGGGTATTGTTTGCCTTCTTCGGTGCGAGTGAAATACAGATAGCCGCGCAACCGGTAGGGAACAGAGAGGTCGGTCTGCAGAATTTTCGCCAACATTTCCTGATAGAGCTTTTCCTGGAAGGCTTCGGTGCCGCGGAGAACGGCGTCGGTGTAAGCGTTCTCAGCGTTGAGGTACGCGATGACCTCGGGATTCTGCTTTTCGCGCAGCCAGGCGTAATTGTCGATGCGGCGGTCGTCGTGGAGGACGTGCTCGACGGGATGGCGGCGGGCGACCGGTGGTTGAACGGGCGAGGAACTGGGGACGGGGGTCTCGTGGGCTTCGGAACGGCTGGGCGTGGCGGTATTCGCGTCTGAGGTCATGAGTCCTTTATACGATGCCATATTTCAATGCTGCTTGGCGCGCGGCGGGTTTTGGGTTCACCGGCGAAGGTGGATCGCGTACGTCCGTTATACTACAACGGAAACGTGCGGTGAGAAAAAGGCCGGAGACAGCGGCTCAGGAAGCAAATGGCGCAAGAAATCGAAATCAAGTTGCGGGTGAAGGATGCGGAGGCGTTGAAAGCGGCGCTGAAGAGCATGGGAGCGCGACTGCTTTTCGGCGGAACCGGGCGGGTGCATGAATGGAACACGCTTTTCGACACGGACCGCCAGGACCTGCGGAAGCGCGAGCAATTGCTGCGGACTCGCGTCGAGACCCCAGACGGGCACGTCTCGCGGGATAAGAAAAACGATGGCCAGCCTGCACTCTTGACGTTCAAAGGACCCGTTGTCGGCGGGCGGCGACGAGGCGGGGGATCGAAAATCGGCGGAGGCCACAAAGTCCGTGAAGAGATTGAGTTCCAGCTTGGTGACGTGGCAGGCGCGGCGAAGATTCTGGAAAGATTAGGAATGCGCCCATGCTTCCACTATGAGAAATATCGGACTACGTTTCGGTTGCCGACAAAGGACTGGGCCAGGGGTCTGCTGATCGAACTGGATGAGACGCCGATAGGAACATTCATGGAGTTGGAAGGGCCGCCCAAGGCGATCGATCGGGCCGCAAGGGAGCTTGGATTTTCAAAGGAAGATTATATTTTGACGAATTATGTGAGTCTGTTCGCCAAAGATTGCCGGCGGCGCGGGAAGAAAATGGGCGACATGGTGTTTCGGAAGCGGAAATGACGGCGACCTGGTGCTGTTTCGATGGGAAAATTTCGGGAACGTCAGTATTTTCTTGACAGTACGATGCATGAAGGCTTATCAAACCTTTGGAGTGAATTTTCTACCGATGTCCGCGTCTAGCGAACTCGAGCCTGGGCCTAGCCGGGTACGACCAGTGGTGGGCTTGAGGGTGCAGCCAACGTTGGGTGTGAGCAGAACGTCGCGCGAAAAGGGTTTGCGAGCGCAGGCGGACGGACGGGGAGGGTTCACGACCGGCTAGCGGTAAGTCCATTTGTTTGAGGCACTTGCCCGCGGCCGGAGGTTCTCCCGGCATGCGGGTTTTTTGTTGATCGAAGGATTTGACCACAACACGCGCGCGGCAGAAATGAGTTTGGAAGAGGCGGCAAATGCAACTTTACGCCACGGAATTGATGGGCGCGGAAACGTATGACGATCAGGGGAATTTCGTCGGGCGCGTGCGTGAATTTTTTATTGAGCCGGCGGACCAGTCCAATCGTATCGCGCGGTTCTTGCTGTCGCGGGGAAGATTTCAGCCCTTGGTGGCGCGGCACGATCAGGTCGCAACGGTTGCACCGGGGACGATTAGGCTGAATTGCAGCGAGCGGGCGCTGGAGTTGTACCAGCCGAATGAAGGGTGGCTGGCGGTTCGCAAGGATTTGCTGGATCAGCAGATTATCGACACCAAGGGGCGTAAGGTGGTGCGCGTCAATGACGTTGACCTGACCGAGCAGCGCAACAACGGCAATGTGGAATTGCGGCTCACGCAGGTGGATGTCGGGCTTCCGGGCGCGGTGCGACGACTTTTGCAGGGCGTGGTGTCGCCCTCCATGGTGCGGAAGTTACAGCGCAGTTTGCCGCAACGGGCGATTCGCTGGGAGTTCGTGAATTTGATCGAGCCGGACCCTTTGCGACGCGTCAAGCTGCGGATTACCCACGAAAAGCTGGAAGATCTACATCCCGCCGACCTTGCCGAAATCATGGAGTCGCTGTCGGCTGCGGAGCGGCAGGGAATTATTGCTTCGCTTGACGAGGAGATGGCGGGGAGGGTTCTTGCGGAACTTGACGAGCGGCTCACCACCCAGATCGTCGAAAAGCTGGATCCGGAGAAGGCCGCGGACATTTTGGAAGAGATGGCGCCGGACGCTGCGGCCGACCTGCTGGCGGAATTGCCGAAGGAAACCTCGGAGGAACTGCTGGAGGAGATGCCCGGGCAAGAGGCCGAGGAAGTCCGCGAGTTGCTGGCGTTCGACCGATCCACGGCCGGTGGAATGATGAACACGGATTTCGTGTTTATCGGCGAGAGCGCGACGCGCGAGGAAGTGCTGGAGTGGATGCGCACGCAGGATCTGAATTTCGATGCGCTGGACGCCATTGTGCTGCTGGACACCTCGGCGCAGTTCTCCGGGATCGTTCCCGTCGCCAGACTCTTGCTGTCGGCGCCGGAACAATCCTTGATGGACCTGAAGCTGGAACCGCTTTTGAGTGTGCCGGCGGACGCTGATGAGTCAGAGGTCTTCGAACTCTTCGACAAATACAACCTGCGAACTCTGACCGTCGTGGATGAGCATCAGCGGCCGATCGGCACCATTGCGGTGGATGACGTGGTGTCGCGGCTGGTAGCGAAATAAGCAGAAGTACGAGCCGGAAAATACGGATGAACTGGGAAGCCATATCGACAAGAGTGGACGGTCTGCGAACGCGCGGAACGGATTTGCAGAAGCGTATCCGGGGACTACGCCGGCGGCTAACGCTGCTGCTCGCGGTCGTCGGGCCCGGACTCATCACCTCGAACGTGGACAACGATGCCGGGGGAATATCGGTTTATACGCAAGCGGGCGCGCAGTATGGCTATGCGCTGCTATGGTCGCTGATTCCGATGACCATCGCGTTGTACGTCACGGAAGAGATGTGCGCGCGCATGGGCGTGGTCACTGGCAAAGGTCTGTCGGACCTGATTCGCGAGGAGTTCGGATTCCGGCCGACGTTCTTCGTGATGGTTACCGGCTTTTTCGTCGACCTTGCCAACGTTGTCGCGGAATTTGCCGGCGTCGCCGCGGCCATGCAGATCTTCCACATCAGCAAATACATCTCCGTGCCTATCGCGGCGGCACTGGTGTGGGTCTTGGTGCTGCGCGGAACATACCGGCAGGTGGAGGTGATTTTTCTGGCGGCTTGCGTCTTGTACCTGTCCTATGTGGTTTCGGCGATTATTGCCAAGCCTGACTGGCTGGAGGCGGCGCGACATACGGTGATTCCGACCATGCATTTTAACGCCGGCTACTTGGTGATGCTTACGGGATTGGTGGGAACGACCATCGCGCCGTGGCAGTTCTTTTATTTGCAGGCGGGGTTCGTTGAGAAGAAGGTGTCTGCGCGGCAGTATCCCCAGGCGCGCGCGGATGTGCTGATAGGCAGCATCAGCTGCATGGCCATCGTGTTTTTCATCATCGTCTGCACAGCCGCTACGCTGTACGCCAATGGCCAACGAAATATTACGGACGCCGCGGAAGCCGCCAAGGCCTTGATTCCCTTGGCCGGAAAATGGGCGGGCACGCTGTTTGCGTTCGGCCTGCTGAACGCTTCGCTGTTCGCTGCTTCGATTCTGCCGCTGTCGACAGCGCACGTGATATGCGAAGGGCTGGGATTCGAGGCGGGCATCGACCACAAATTCAACGAGGCACCGATTTTCTACTGGTTGTATACGATTCTGATCGGCGTCGGAGCGGGCATCGTGCTGCTTCCCAACGCGCCGCTGTGGAAAATCTTAATTTTCTCTCAGGTAGGCAACGGTATTTGGCTGCCGGTAGTGGTGATCTTCATCTTGTTGCTGGTAAATCGCCGCGACCTGATGGGAGAGTATGTCAACACGATTGCATTCAACATCATAGCGTGGGTTACGGCGATTGCGATGATCCTATTGACGCTGGTTCTGTCCTATACGGCGATCTTCCCGGCGGCTTCGCCGCCGTCTCCCTAAAGGGAAATACTGTTGCTGCCTACGATGTAATACGTAGCACTCCTGCGTTGCGCCACCGCTAAGGGGTGTGTTAACTTTGCGGCGTAAAGAGGAATTTCCGAAAGCGCTCTGCCGCCGAATGAAACCGCATGTCACACTCCAGGTCGCCGCTCCCGCCGCGCTCGGCTCGGTCACGTCAGAAGAGGCGGAACTACTCGCCAAGCTTGATTTGGCGCGGCTGCCGCGGCATGTCGCGGTGATCATGGATGGTAACGGCCGCTGGGCGCAGCGCAAGCACCTGCCCCGGGTGGCGGGGCATCGAGTGGGGACACAGACGGCGCGTTCGACGATTGAAACGTGCGCACGTCTCAAAATCGAAGCGCTAACGCTGTACGCGTTCTCGGTGGAGAACTGGCGGCGCCCGAAGACGGAAACCGATTTTTTGATGCAGCTCTTGCGGGAATACCTCCGCACCGAAATGCCCCTGATCCAACGGAACAATATCCGCATGCGATTTCTGGGCCGCGCCAGTGAGTTGCCCGGCGGCGTGCAGCATGACATGAAGAACGCGGAGGAGAAGACCGCCGGGAATGGCGGGATGGTTCTGTGCCTGGCGCTGAATTATGGCGGCCGGGCGGAGATTGTGGACGCGGTGAACGGCGTTCTGGCCGAACGAAGCGGGCAGGGGAATAGCGCTCCGATCACGGAGGAGGACCTATCGCGGCGGCTGTACACCAACGGTCTGCCCGATCCCGACCTGCTGATTCGGACGAGCGGAGAAATGCGCGTGAGCAATTTTCTGTTGTGGCAGATTGCTTACGCGGAGATTTTCGTGACCGAGACCTTGTGGCCGGATTTCAATCGCGCCCGGTTGTTGGAGTCTTTCGTGGAGTTTCAAAAGCGCGAACGGCGCTATGGCGGCATCCGCGAAGGCGTTTCGGACGCGGAAGTGTCTGCGCGTGTGGCTGGAGAATGATCATTGCTTTCACTTTGCTTGTAGATCACGCCGGGACGCGCTAAAGCGACGCCCCTACATTTGCTCCCCTTCGTGATTTCCTTCCTCCGATATGATGTTATGGGAACAATCATCCGTCAGGGGATCTCCGTCTTATGACTTGGAAGCGAGTGGCGACGGCCGCTGTGCTGATTCCGTTTGTTGTGGGCCTGGTTTTATTCGGCTCAACCGCCTGGGTGGCAGTTGGGACCGGGCTCATTATCGTCCTGGCGCTTCGGGAATATTTCGGGCTGGGAGATGCGATAGGCCATCGCGCGTACCGGATTTGGACGACAGCCTGCGCGATTTTGCTGGTGTACACCCAATGGGTGGTGACGCTCCAAGCTTCGTATCCCCTGGGCTGGGGTTTGTCTATACATCGCCAGATCGCGCGTTTTGCGAACGGCCTCGGCACGACGCAAGACGTTTTTTCGTTGTTTTTGCTGGGCGTTGCCGTGCTGACCCTGTGGACGAAGCGACCCTTGGTGGAAGCGCTGCCGGCTGCGGGCATCAGTTCGAGCGCGCTGTTGCTGGTGGCATTCCCGCTTAGTTTTGCGGTACGCCTTCATGGATGGGAACGCGAAGGCCCGCGGCTTTTGCTGTTCGCATTGGTGATTACGTGGGCGGGTGACACGGTCGCGTATTTCGTGGGGCGCGCGCTCGGGAAGCATCCTTTTGCGCCGCACTTGAGCCCGAAGAAGACTTGGGAAGGGGCGATAGCGGGTTTTGCGGGCTCGCTCCTGGTAGGCTATGCGTTTTCGTGGTGGCTGAGCACCCCGGTGCCGCATCTGCTGGCGATGGCCGGTGTGGGCAACCTGGCGGGCCAGGCTGGCGACCTACTGGAATCGGCCTATAAGCGCAGCGCGGGAGTAAAGGATTCGGGTGCATTGTTGCCGGGCCATGGCGGGATTTTGGACCGCATTGACGCTTTAATCTTGGCGATCCCGGCAGTCTGGTATTATTGGATTTTAGTTTACTCGCCTGGAAATTAGCCGGCACATCTTTTGGCTACGGGAATCAGAAAGAACGTAATTGTGACACCAACCTTCCGGAAATTGTCCATCTTGGGATCTACAGGCTCGATTGGGAAGCAGTGTCTTTTGGTGGTGGATGCATTCCCGGACCGATTTGCGGTGGTCGCGCTGGCGGCGGGAAGCAATCTTGACGAACTGGTCGGGCAGATCGAACGCTACCGCCCGGAGATTGTTTCGGTTGGAGGTGCGGCGAAGGTTGACGATCTTGTGGGACGTCTGAGCGCGCGAGGTATTTCTCCGCTGCCAGCAATTCATTATGGACGCGAAGGCATGCTGGCGGTCGGAACGCATGGGGCTGCAGATATCGTTGTGTCTGCTGCGGTCGGAGTCGTTGGGCTAGAAGCGACTTACGAAGCCGTAAAGCTAGGGAAGACCGTGGCGCTATCGAACAAAGAGGTGCTGGTCGCCGCAGGCGAGCTAGTCATGGCGGCAGCGAAAAAAGCAGGTCGCGAATTGCTGCCTGTCGACAGTGAGCACAATGCAGTGCACCAGTGTTTGCGCGGCGGCCAACACGAAGAGGTTCGGCGCTTGGTGCTCACAGCTTCAGGGGGGCCGTTTCGGAAATCGCCGCTGGCCGGGCTCAAGGATGTAACCCCGGAACAAGCGCTGGCGCATCCGAACTGGCGCATGGGCAATCGCATCACGATTGATTCAGCCACGATGATGAACAAGGGTTTTGAGGTGATCGAAGCGCGCTGGTTGTTCGGAATGCGGCCCGATCAGATCGATGTCGTGATCCATCCGCAGTCCACGATCCACTCCATGGTGGAATTTGTGGATGGTTCTATTTTGGCACAACTTGGACCAACGGACATGCGCATGCCGATCCAGTATGCGTTAACCTATCCGGAGCGGGTAGCATCCAAGCAAATAGCTCTTGATTGGTCCAAGCTACGCCGCCTCGACTTTGCGCGCGTTTCGACGAGGCGGTTCCCGTGCTTACGGTTGGCAAGAGAAGCGATGAAGAAGGGCGGGGCTCTGCCGTGCGCGTTGAATGCAGCCGATGAAATCGCCGTCGCGGCATTCTTGGAACGTCGGCTGCCATTTCTGGGAATACCTGAAGTGATCGAGCGGGTGCTGGAGCGAACGCCGCGCATGTGCTTCGAGAAGATGGATGACGTGCTTACGGCGGACGTGGAAGCACGCCGAATGGCGAAGGAAGAAGTGGAACGGTTGGCGATGACGGCAGCGGCTGCGTCGTGAAAATTAGCCAGGTGCGGCCCCATTCAAAGCGATCGGGTCGGGCGGAAAAGGGAAGCGCAAGCGTATGGATTTGTTAATTGGCGTCAGCCTCGTGCTGGGAGTCATGATTCTCGTGCACGAATGGGGACATTTTATCGCGGCGCGGCTGTTTGGCGTGCGTGTGGATGTCTTCTCGATCGGTTTTGGTCCGCGGTTGTTTGGATGGAAGAGCGGAGACACGGATTATCGCGTCAGCATCATTCCGCTGGGCGGCTATGTGCGTATGGCGGGACAGGACCCTACGGAGATTGACTCACCGGGGCGCAGCTGGACAAGCAAGCAATCCAATGAGCAGGAGAAGGATGTTTCGGGAGCTTCGGAAGCAACGCGCGCCGTTGCGTCGACAACAGGAGCGCCCGATGAACTGATGAGCAAGCCGCGCTGGCAGCGGGCGGTGATTTCGGCGGCGGGCCCCGCGGTGAATCTTGTTTTCCCCATCTTATTATTGACGGTGTATTTTGTGGCGATCGGGGTTCCTTATCCCGTTTTCGAGGACAAGCCAGTAGTGATCACTGCCGTTCCTGCAAACTCGCCGGCGGCTGAGGCGGGCTTGCGTGCGGGCGACAAAGTCGTCTCTGTGAACGGAGAGCCCACTGCGAATTGGACGGAAGCGGAAAAGATTGTCACCAAGGTCGAGCCCAACAGCAAGCTTTCCGTGGAAGTCGAAAATGGCGGCGAAATGCGAACGGTGGAAATTCCCGTTCAACAGAAAGATATAGAACAACCGGAGCTTGCGCTGGGGTTTGCGCCCATCAAGCCGGTTCTGGAAGATGTGGCTCCAGGAATGCCTGCGGCGCGAGCGGGACTGAAAGAGAGCGATGTGATTCGCGCGGTGGATGGTCAACCGATTCAGTGGTGGGGGCAGTTTACCGAGCGCGTACGAGGTTCGGGTGGCAAGCCTCTAGCGCTCGATGTGGAACGCAAGGGACAGCCCATCCATATGGTTGTCGTGCCGCAGCCCGCCAGCAACGAACGGGGTGACACCATGTACCAGATCGGTGTGCAGGTGCATGAAGATTCGGCTTACCGGCGCGTCGCATTTCTGGAAGGCGTGCGCCTCGCAGGATTGAAAACGTTTGAAACCATTGATGACACGCTCGGCGTGGTTGGCAGACTGTTCAGCGGGCGCGTTTCCGTGCGGCAACTGCAGAGCGTGGTAGGTATCTCGCGCGCAGCGGGGCAGGCGGTTCACAAGGGCGCGCAAGCGGTGATTTCGCTGATGGTGCTGATCAGCGTGAACCTGGGGATCTTGAATCTTTTGCCGATTCCGATACTCGATGGCGGCAATATTCTGCTGCTGGCAATCGAAGGCGGTTTGCGGCGGGATCTCAGTATGGCGTTCAAAGAGCGGTTTGTGCAGGTCGGCCTGGTGTTCCTCTTGGTGCTCTTCGCCATCGTTATGTACAATGACCTCGCGCGGCTACTGGGCGGCCACTCCTAAGCTGGCCCGGGCGCGCGCCTTCGGAGACCCCAGTATGCCCTCAGCGCCACAGCACCGGGCTTCTACCGGTGAGCGACTCAACACCGCGGAGACTACTGGTAATTTGCAGCACACGCTGGGCGCGAAGGGCATTCGTCTTACGCGGCAGCGGCGCGTGATTTTGCAGGTAATGGATGACGCCGAGCAGCACCTGGATGTCGATCAAATCCTGGAGCGGGCTCAGAAGATTGATCAGGGCGTGCATCTGGTTACCGTCTACCGCACGATTGATTTGCTCAAAAAACATGGCTTGATCGACGAGTTGGACCTGCTGCATTTACGCGGCGATCGGCACTATTACGAAACGCATGGTCCGCGGGATCATATTCATGTGGCTTGTTTGCGGTGTGGGAAAGTGCGCGAGTTCGAGAGCCGATTGTATGAGCAACTAAAGGAACAGATTGCGCGGGATTTTCATATGAAGGTGACCGTCTCCCGCACCGAAGTTGGCGGTTATTGCGCGGAGTGCTTGCCTAAAGTTTCGGGTTAGGGTTGGTGGTTTCCGCGGCTGCGCCTGGGGCGCCTGCTGCTTTTTCGTATCAAATTTCCTTACAAAGCTGATTTGTTGAAATTGGCGTTCTCGGATAGTTCGCGGTGTCGTGACGGTTGCGCACAGACAGGAGTGTCTGTGCCACCTAAGTGGGTTGGCGGATGGCGCGGAAACGGCGCAGGCGCGAGAAAAAGCGGCCGGCGCTGGCGATATCTTTGGCGATCTGGGCGCGCAATTCTTCCGGGCCGATGAACTTTTTTTCTTCGCGCAAGCGCTTCCAGAAGTGAACCTCGATGCGTTTGGCTTGGACTTCTCCGGAGTAATCCAACAAATGAGTTTCGACAGTTAGCGCCGAACCGTTGAATGTCGGACGCATGCCTATATTAGTCACCGAGCGGCGGCTCTTGGTCTCGCCCTCCAGCAGCGTTCGTGTGATGTAGACCCCGCGCGCCGGCAGCAGCTCTTGTTCGGGCGCTAGATTCAATGTCGGGAACGTAAAGCGTCGGCCCGTGCCGGTGCCGCTGACGACTTCGCCGGTCAGCGCGAACGGGCGGCCCAGGAGACGCGCTGCGTGGGTGACGCTGCCAGCGGAGATGGCTTTTCGTATCGCGGTGCTGGATACGATTTCCCCTCGATAAATTACCGGGGGAATCACCACGACATCGAATCCGTACCTCATTCCCAATTCGCGGAGAAGTTTGACGTCGCCAGCCTGGCGGTGACCGAAGCGGAAGTTCTCTCCGACCAAGACTACACGCACATGAAGATCGCGCAGGAGGATTTCGACGACGAAGTCTTCCGGCGAGAGTCGCGCGAGTTCCATCGTGAAGGGCATCACGACGGCCGCTTCAAGCCCTCCTGCGCCAAACCATTCCATGCGCTGGGCGTTGGTCGAGAGCCGCTGGGGCGCTGACTCGGGTCTGAGCACTTTTCGGGGGGGCGGATCGAACGTTAGCGCGGTCGCCACGGCGCCGCTCTCCCTGGCGCGCAGGGTCACCCCGCGCAAAATGACCTGATGACCGAGATGTATGCCGTCGAAATTGCCGATGGCGAGGACGCTGCCGCGCCCGGTCGCGCCATAGCGCGCCGACCATTCGGCTGGACTCCTGAAGGAGGCGACCGTAGCGGCCTTACCAGCGCCCACAGAATAGGGTACGCGGGAACGCGAATCTCCCGCAGGTTCGTCCACCCGCACGTCAAACTGCAATCCGTCATACGCCAGCGCGACGTTTGTCAATCCCTGCTTGCAGAGGCGCTCGTTGGTTTCCGCGTGCGACAAATCGTGAGCGATGTGCGTAAACCACGCTTGCCGCGGTTTCAGACGCTCGATTAGCGCCAGCGCCTGCTCGACGGTCTGGTGCATCGGATGCGGTATGTCGCGCAACGCATCCAGAATCAGCACATCGAGATCCTCGAGTAACGCAAACGAAGAGTCAGGCAGCGAGCCGAAATCCGTCAAATATGCGGCGCGCCCGAATCGAAAACCCAGCACCTCGAGGTCGCCGTGCAACAACGGAACCGGCACAAATTGCACGCCCATCAGTTCGAACGGGCCGTTGACTTCGTGCAGGGTCACGCTCGGTATGGTGCTGTAGGTCGGCCGGCCATCAAAGACGTAGGCGAACGCGCGCCGGATGACCTCGAACGTTTCTTCCGAGCCGTACACCGGCATGGGCGTTTTCTGGCGAATATTGAACGGCCGTATATCGTCGAAGCCGAGGATGTGATCGGCGTGACCGTGCGTAAGAATGATCGCGTCCAAGCGACCGAGGTTGACGCGGAGCGCCTGCTGCCGAAAATCCGGGGTGGTATCGATCACCACGTTCTGCCCGTTGCGGGAAAGCAGCAAGGAGGGCCGCAAGCGGTTGTCGCGCGGATCAGCGGAGGTACACACACGGCAACGGCAGCCGAGCGACGGAACTCCCATCGACGTGCCAGAGCCGAGTACCGTCACTCTTATGGGATCGGAAGACATGGCGCGATCGGGCTGGGCAAAGGCCGCTTACGAACCGAGCGCGGCCGCGTAACGACACTATGGACGCGTTTTCACTTTGGCCTGGGCAGCGTGCGCTTGCGCGGCAACGGCCTGGTTGACTTCCAGATACGTCATCTTCAACTTGCCCAGCAAATCGAGTAGCAAAGTATCTTCTTCCGGCGCCAGATTTCCCTGGGTTTTCTCGCGAAGCGCGTCGAGCATGTCGATCAACTCACGCGCGGCATCCGGATCGATCATCGGCTGACCGGTGCGTGGGTCCGCATAGGCGCCCAGGACCATTGCGGCGTTACTGCCGAGCATCCGCACCAAATTCTCGAAAGCGGGCGAGCGCTTCGGGGCGTCGACTGGCGGTGCGGGAGCGGCGACGGCTTGGTTTGCCGCGGCCGCCAGTGGGGTCGGTGGATGAACCGCAGCCTCACGCTCCGCTTCTCGCTCTTCCTGCTCTATTACTTCTTTGCGAAGTTCGCCTTCCGCGGTGAACGGGCGACGGTCGATAACACGAAACGAATCTTCCTGCTTAGGCTCGGGCAAGTGAGAATCCTCTATACGTTGTGTTCTCTTCAAGTTTAGCATCGCATGGCATGTTTGGGTAGCGGGCCGGTCCTGTCGTGTGGGCACAGTGATGTCGGATGCGGCGGGCGCGAGGTCTACATCGAGGAGAGACACACTGGAGCGTCGCCCTTACATGGTCGCCCCCAACGTGGTTCTGTGGAGATGATCGAACCGCGCTGCGCCTGCGCTTCCTGGGTATGGCCGGGACCATTATGACGGTGGTTTGCTACACTCAATGCTTTCTACGGAAGGGACATGGCCCCGCACAAA
Organism: uncultured Acidobacteriota bacterium; assembly: GCA_963832615.1. Classification (GTDB taxonomy): domain Bacteria; phylum Acidobacteriota; class Terriglobia; order Acidiferrales; family UBA7541; genus Acidiferrum. Next base: position 163,103 of record CAWHVA010000024.1, on the reverse strand, counting down.
AAACTCTCGAAAACAAACACGAAACGTCACGATTCTCGAAAAAATGCCCATCCGAATCAGCTCTCGCCGGGTGACTGGTTTGGGAAGCTGGTTGCGATTCAGAAGCGTCTGCGCGATCCCGGTGGCTGTCCATGGGACCGCGAGCAGACCCATCACACGCTGCGGACGTATCTCATCGAAGAGGCCTATGAGGTGTTGGACGCTCTCGAAAGTGGCGACGACGAGAAATTTGTCGAAGAGCTGGGCGATCTTCTTCTCCAGGTGACTTTTCATTCGCAAATCGCCTCGGAGGAAAAACGCTTCGAGGTTTCCGACGTCATTCGTGCTGTCCACGAGAAGATGATCCGCCGACATCCCCACGTCTTCGGCGAGAAACGCGCGAAAGACTCCGCCGAGGTGCTGAAGAACTGGCACAAGATCAAAGCGCAGGAGCGCCGGGCCAAGGAATCTGCGGAGCCTTCCGCTGCAACGGAACGAAAACCGGAATCCGCGCTGGACGGTGTGCCCCGCGCTATTCCGGCCACCCTGGAAGGCTTGCAGCTCACCAAGAAGGCTGCTCGCACCGGATTCGATTGGGACGATGCCGCCGGAATCTTCGGCAAGATGCGGGAAGAAACCCGCGAGATTGAAAACGCTCTGAAGTTGGGGAATCAACCGAAAGTGGAGGAAGAGCTTGGCGATCTGCTCTTCGCCGCTGTCAATCTGGCTCGGTTTCTGCACGTCGATCCTGAAATTGCCTTGAAAAACGCCAATGCCAAGTTCGTGCGTCGCTTTCATGAGATGGAGCGGCTGGCTGCGAATAGTGGGCGCGAATTTGACGACGTGCCGCGGCCCGAGAAAGAAGAGCTCTGGAACGCGGCGAAGCTCTCTGAGACTTCGCGCACTGCAACCGCTAGCGCGTCCAAACAGTCGCTTACTGTATCCAAACCAGGCCAACCTCGATGAGCAATGGCGTCGCCGTGCGCAAGTGCGAGGCGCTGGAGGAATTTCACGCCTGCGTGGAACTGCAGCGTGTGGTGTGGGGCGAATCCGACCTGGAAGTTGAGCCGGTGATCGGCTTCGTCGTCGCTAGCGAGACTGGCGGGCAGGTTCTCGGCGCGTTCGATGGCGCCCGGCTCGTCGGATACACGCTAGCCCTTGTCGGCTTCCGTGATGGCGTCGTTTACCTGCATTCTCATCATACCGGCGTTCACCAGGACTATCGCGATCGCGGCGTCGGGCGCATGCTGAAATTATTTCAGCGCGAAGAGGCTTTAGGCCGCGGAATTCGTTTTATTCAGTGGACCTTTGATCCGCTGGAATTGCGCAACGCACACTTCAATCTAAATCGTCTGGGAGCGATTTGCCGACAATACAAACCGAATGTCTACGGGGTGACTACCAGCCCGCTCCACCGAGGTCTGGCAACGGATCGCCTTCTCGCGGAATGGCAGCTAGACTCTCCGCGTGTGATCGCCGCGATCGGCAACCTCGTCAAAGAGCTGGCGAGCGCGCCGGCGGAGATTGAACTACCAGCCGATCTGGAGCTGACCGATTCGGAGCACGTCAAGCTGACGCAGGACCGCATCCGCGGCGAGTTCACGCACTGGTTCGCACGGGGTTATGCCGCCATCGCCATCCGGGAAACTCCCAAGGGGGCCGCTTATCTTTTGGCGCCCTGGAGCGATTTTTAGAATCAAATCGGAAAGATTGAGCGGAAGGAGACGTCCACGCATGCGGATTCGCCGGGTCACTTTGCGGGAATTGGCGATGAAGTTGATCGCGCCGTTTGAGATTAGCAATGGCGTTAGCTTCGATCGCCGGATTCTGTTGGTGGAAGCCGACGTCGATGGCGTAGTTGGGTGGGCTGAATGCGTGGCCGGCGAAAATCCTCAGTACAGCCCCGAGACCGTCGACACCGCCTGGCACATTTTACGCGATCACCTTTGGCCACTAATGAAAGGGAGGGAGTTCGCCGTCGCCGCGGACGTGTCGGCCATGCTGGAATCTGTTCGCGGACACAACATGGCCAAGGGCAGCCTGGAGGCGGCGGTCTGGGATGCCGAAGCGAGGCACAAAGGCGTACCGCTGTGGAAGCTCCTCGGCGGCACGCGCGAAGAAATCGCTTCCGGAGTTTCTATCGGGATCAAACAGTCGCTGGACGACCTGACCGCCGCGGTGAAGAAAGAGCTCGACGCCGGCTACCAACGCATCAAGATCAAAATCAAGCCCGGGAAGGATTTGGAACAGGTGAAGCGGCTTCGCCAGGACTTTCCCAAGATCAAATTGATGGTCGATGCCAATTCCGCGTATCGACAGGAAGACTGGCCGCTGCTGAAGCAGTTGGACGCCTTCTATTTAATGATGATCGAGCAGCCGCTCGGATGGGACGACATCTACAGTCACGCTGAACTCCAGAGGAAACTGACAACGCCGATCTGCTTGGACGAAGCCGTGCACACTTTGGAGCAAGCGCTCGCCGCGATTGCGCTGGGAGCCTGCAAGATCATCAACATCAAGCTCGGTCGTGTAGGCGGTTACACCGCTGCCCGCAAGATCCACGACCTATGCCAGGAAAATGGTATCCCGGTGTGGTGCGGTGGCATGCTGGAGTCTGGAATCGGCCGCGCCCACAACATCGCGCTCTCAACCCTGCCGAATTTCACTCTGCCGGGCGATGTTTCCGCCAGCCGTCGCTACTGGGTCGAGGACATCGTGGAGCCGGAAATCGTCGTTTCGCGGCAAGGGACCATTCGCGTTCCGAGCGGGCCAGGTATCGGCTTCGAGCCCCGGGTCGACCGCATCGAAAAACTCACCACGCGAACCGAAGTGCTGGCATGAATCGGCGCGATCCTGGTGACGCAGGCTTTCAGCCTGTGAGCATTCGCGCCAAGAAGCACATCGCCAACAGCCCCAAGTCGAAAATGGCAAGGGGATGAGCTTACTTCGTCGCTGCGGTAGGGCTTTTGCAGCCGCTTCTCTAAATGCGTCGGGTGTTGAATCTTGCCTGTGCTACCGTAGTCTCCCCGAAGAGTTGGACCCAACCCTAAGTCGTTAGGAGACGACCATGCCAAAGACGCCTTTGCGCCAGGGGGGGCCCGCCGCGCGGATTGCAGTCATTCCCGGGGACGGGATTGGTAAGGAGGTCACGCCCGAGGCCGTGAAGGTGGTGCGGGCGGTCACTTCCGCCGCTAGCCGAGCCATCGAGTTCGTCGAGTTTGACTGGGGCGCTGATAGATATCTGCGCGAGGGCGTGTCCTTGCCGCCGGGCGCCGTCGAGATGCTGCGCGACGAGTTTGACGCGATTCTGTTCGGCGCTCTCGGTGATCCACGTGTACCCACGAACCAGCACGCGGCCGACATCCTGCTGGGTCTGCGGTTCAAGTTAGACCTCTATGTCAACTCGCGGCCCGTGGAGTTATTGCACGATCGCCTCACCCCCCTTCGCGATCGAACCGAGCGCGATATCCGCCTGGTCGTGTTTCGGGAAAACACCGAAGGGCTATACGTCGGCGTCGGTGGCTTCTTCAAGAAGGGAACTCCGGACGAAATCGCCCTTCAGGAAGACGTCAATTCCCGGAAGGGTGTCGAGCGTATCATCCGGTACGCATTCGACCATGCCCGACTGCATAAGCTCAAGCGCGTCTGCATGAGCGATAAGTCCAATGCCATGACCTTTGCTCATGACCTCTGGCAGCGGGTCTTCAAGGAGGTCCGCCTGGAGTATCCGGAGATCGATTCTCGCCACCTCTATATCGATACGCTGGCGATGGAGATCGTACGTGACCCGTCGCAGTTTGACGTCATTGTGACCTGCAACCTCTTCGGCGATATCATCAGCGACCTCGGAGCCCAATTGGCTGGCGGGTTGGGATTGGCGCCCTCGGGGAACATTCATCCCGGAAAGACTTCGCTTTTTGAGCCAGTGCATGGGTCCGCGCCCAACATCGCCGGAAAAGGAATCGCAAACCCATTAGGGTCCGTGTTGGCATCGGCGATGATGCTCGAATTTCTAGGATGGGATCGCGAGGCTTCCGTTCTCCGCGAAGCCGTGAGAGCGGCATTATTCAAGAACTACTTGACATCGGATTTGGGCAGAGACAAGACCACGGTCGAGGTTGGATCGTGGCTGGCGGAATTCGCGAGCGCACGCCAAGGCAAGTGAAGTATCACTTGATGTCTATGGTCGTAATCCTATTCGAGCTCGCATTGATTCGCTAGCGGCGACGAGCCACGCTCGTAACGCCCATTCCTAGCAAAAACCCGCCGACATGAGCCCACCAAGCCACGCCGCCGCTAGCCGCCATCCCCAGGGAAGACACTCCCGATACAAATTGCATGACGAACCAGAGCGCGAGGATGACTACGGCTGGGATCGGAATCAGGAAAATGAAAACCAATGTCAAAATCTGGGAGCGAGGATAAAGGATTAGGTACGCCCCCATCACCCCCGAGATTGCGCCGCTGGCGCCTAGCGAGGGTAAGGTCGAGCTCCAATTGAAGAGGACATGCAGGAGTCCCGCCCCAATCCCGCATACGAAGTAGAAGCAGAGATAGGTGAAGTGGCCGTAGAAGTCCTCCACGTTGTCGCCAAAGATCCACAAGAACAGCATATTGCCCAAGAGGTGCGCGATGCCGGCGTGCAGAAACATGCTTGTTACGAGGGGAACAAAGGCGGCCTGCAAAGGCGCGTGACCCGCAAATGCGGCAGGGAAGCGCGCCGGAACCGTGGCATTAGCCAGCAGGAATCCTTTGAAAGCGTATGTTGGCAGCGTTAGCTGATACACGAACACCGCGACGTTGGTAAGAATCAGGGCCGTGTTGACAATGGGAAAGGTTCGGCGCGGATTCAGGTCTTTAAGAGGAATGAACATGCGTCGGCGTGCAGAGTAGCGAAACCCAGGGGAAATGCAAATAGCTGATTGTGCCGCGTCCGATAATTATTCCCCCGGGGCGCCGTGGTTAACAGAAGTCTGTCGCGGCGAATCTCTCTTCAAAGTCGGAGATTCGCCGCCACGCAGAGGCACGCTCAAATTGAAAGAAATTGTTGAAGATTCCGTCGGGCCCGGAGTTCTCAAAGACATACGTACAATAGTCCACTCGGGACGCACACGTCGTCCCAGTCCGACAAAAGGATCAGGACTCCGACCCAAAGCTCCCCCGTGCGAGCTGAATTCCGAGAATGACGACGGCGCCACTTCTGTGAATCCGTCGGCTCGCAGACCCTTAGCACACAATCATCATCTCCCGACTTGAGTCGGCCATGGCTCCTGCGCATGCGCCGCGGCCAACTTGCCAAGCCGCGAAGATTTCATGATGGCCACAGTTTTTTGTCGGAAAGAATTGCGCCACAGCTGCGCGTATGATAAATAAAATAGTTCTGCGTGTGCGTGCGGTTCGGACAGTTTGCTAGGCGTTCGACGCAGCGTCGGCGCGCCGACAACGAATGCCCGCCCGGGAAACGGAAGCCATCATCTTAAAGACTTTCCCTCTGGGCGAGGCCGACCGCCTCGTCAGCTTTCTGGGGCGATCTTCCGGCCGCGTTCGCGGCGTGGCGGGCGGAGCACGGCGAATCAAAAACCGTTACGGCTCGACGCTGGAAGTGCTTTCGCACGTGCAGATTTGGTACGTCGAGAAGGAAACGCGCGATCTGGTGCGCATTCAGCAGTGCGAGCTGATCGAGTCCTTTAATAAGGCGCAGAGCGATTACGGCCTGAGTACCGGGCTGGCCGTTGTCAGTGAAATCGCTGAGCTAGTTTTGCCGGAACATGAAGTTGTGGAGCCCATGTTTCGATTGATCCTGCTGGCCGCTCGTGAGATCGAACGAACTGCGGACTGGGCCCTTCCGCTAAGTTATTTTGCGTTTTGGACCGTTCGACTCGGTGGATTTCTTCCGAGGTTTGACCGGTGCGCGGTGTGCGGCGAGGTATTCAGCGACGATGCGGCATTCCACGCAGCCTGGGAGCCCGGGCTAGTCTGTGAAAAGCATCGACGGCAGGGAATGAGGCCTTTGCACCTGCCGGCGCGAAGGCTCGCGGAAATGTTCGCGAGACAGCGTCTGGATCGCATCGAGAATCCCGAGCCATTGCGGACTGCCGCACGAGAATTGCGCGAGGCGGCATTGGACTGGATCGAGCACCACACCGAGAGACGATTGACCTCGAGGACCTTGCTGGAGATGACTTGAAAGCTAAAGTAAAACCTGAGGTAGAGCGCAGTGGCATTACGTTCCAGGATCTCATCCTGAAACTCTCCCATTTCTGGGTTCGCCAAGGTTGCGTGCTGCAGCAACCGTACGACGTGGAGATGGGCGCGGGAACGATGCACCCCGAGACCTTTCTCCGCGTCCTGGGTCCGGCCCCGTACCGCGTAGCCTACGCGCAACCCAGTCGTCGGCCCGCCGACGGTCGTTATGGAGAAAACCCGAACCGTCTCTACAAGCACATCCAATTTCAAGTGATACTTAAACCTGCCCCAGTGGATATCCAGGACCTGTATCTCAAAAGCCTCGCCGCCATCGGCATCGAATTGAAGGAGCACGACATTCGCTTCGAGGAGGACAACTGGGAATCCCCGACGCTGGGCGCATGGGGAATCGGCTGGCAGGTTCTTCTCGACGGTCTTGAAATTACGCAGTTCACATATTTTCAGCAGAGCGGCGGCATCGACCTCGATCCGATCTCGATCGAGATCACCTACGGCCTGGAGCGTATCTGTTCTTTCCTTCAAAATGTCGAGAGCCTCTATGATATGCGGTGGTCTGCGGACAAGACCTACGGTGACATCCGTCTAATGGAAGAGCAGCAATTCTCTGAGTACAGCTTTGATCGCAGCGACGCCTCAGCGCTACGGGCAGAGTTCGAGTTACACGAGAAACAAGCTAAAGAATTGCTCGAAGCCTTCGAAACGTTGGACCGAAAGGATTACTCGAGATTTCCCGTTCTCGCTGCGTACGACCATTGTTTGAAGTGCTCTCACCTCTTTAACCTGATGGATGCGCGAGGCGTGATTTCAACTACCGAGCGCGCCGCATTGATGGGCCGTGTCAGGGCCGTGGCCTGCCGGACTGCCGCAGCCTACCTGCAACAGATCGGCGGCCCCGCCCTTCGCCGCGAGGTGCGGGCATGATCAAGCCGCTGCAGCGATCTTCAAGTATTGCTTCAGCTCAAAAGAAATTGGAGTTGCTATTTGAGATTGGCTGCGAAGAGATCCCTGCCGGGATGCTAGCCCGCGCCGAAGAAGAACTAAAAGTAAATCTTGAGAAACTATTAACGGCTGAGAACCTGATCGAGGGCATAACCGTCGAAACCTTTAGTGCTCCCCGTCGCTTGTCCGCACTCGTCACAGGTTTTCCGGCCAAGCAAGCCGACGTCATAAACGAAGTGACCGGTCCGCCCAAATCGGTTGGCTACGACCAAGTCGGCGAGCCGACACGCGCGGCGGTGAGCTTCGCGGAAAAGCAGGGCGTTCGCTTGGTAGACGTCTTTATTGTGCAGACTCCTAAGGGCGAATATCTCGCCACGAAACAGACCAAGCGCGGCCGCACTTCGGAGCAGATTCTCAGCGAGATCCTGCCCCGCGCCATTCACGACCTTTCCTGGCCGCGCACCATGACTTGGACAGGACTCGATGGGGCTCGTTTCATTCGTCCCATCCGCTGGATCGTGGCCTTGCTCGGCGGGAAGGTCCTGAAATTCACTTTTGGTGGAATCATTGCGGGTGATGTCACTCGAGGCCATCGGTTTCTAGGCGCCTCGGAAATCCGAGTGCGCGACTTTGCCGACTATGAGAAGAAGCTGCGCGCGAACGGGGTGATCCTTCGCCCGTCTGAGCGCCGCGAGAAAATCGAGCATGAACTTACCGCCTGTACCAAGAAAGGTGGCTATCGCCTCCATGAAGATCTCGCGCTTCTGAACCTGGTGGCCTACTTGAATGAATACCCAACGGTCATCGAAGGCGGGTTCGACGACAAGTTTCTGAGCTTGCCGGATGAAATTCTGATCACCGTGATGCGCGGTCATCAAAAGTATTTCGCGGTGGAGAAGCGGAACGGCGAACTCGCCCCTCATTTTCTCGCCGTAATCAATCTCGCCAAAGATCCCAAGGGTCTCGTCCGTGCCGGACACGAGCGCGTCCTTCGCGCCCGCTTCGCCGACGCACAATTCTTCTGGGCCGCCGACCAGAAATGTCGGCTCGCCGACTATCTGCCCAAACTCGCCAAAGTGACGTACGAATCCCGTCTCGGCAGTTACGCGGACAAGGTCGAGCGTGTTCGATCCGTCGCACGCTGGCTTATGGAGCAGTGGTTCAATCTCGGGATCCCGCACGCCCACGTCGCCGACGCCGACCGCGCCGCCGAGTTGGCCAAATGCGACCTGGCGACCGAGATGGTTCGCGAGTTCCCGGAACTGCAGGGTATCGTCGGCGGTCTCTATGCCCGCGCACAAGGCGAACCCGACGACGTTGCCGATGCTGTCTATGACCATTACCGTCCTGTCGGCCTCGACGATCCGATCCCGCGCAACCTCATTGGGTGTGGGGTCGCGTTGGCGGACAAACTCGATTCGATTGTTGGCTGCTTTGCCGTCGGCATCATGCCGACCGGTTCAAGTGATGCTTACGGTTTGCGCCGCGCGGCTCTGGGTGTAGTTAAAGTCATACTTGATAAAGAAGTCCCTCTGTCCTTGTCTCTCGCCATCACCTCGGCGTCGAAAGCCTTGCACGCCCACGCGCCAAAACGAACCGTCACGCCCGCACAAGAATCGCAAGTCCTCGAGTTTATTCTTGACCGTGCGAAGTTCGTGTTCCGCGAGCGAGCGGGGTTCACCTACGACGAGGTCAACGCCGTCTTTCGTGCGGGTGTGGACGATCTGGTGGACGCGCAAAAGCGTTTGCTGGCTTTGCGCGCCATCCGCAAATCCAAGAACTTCGAGCCGCTCACGGTGTCCTTCAAACGCATTCGCAGGATCTTGGAGAAGGCCAAGATCAAGGACGGCGCGACCGTGAATCCTGAGCTTTTTGAAAGCGACGCCGAAAGGGAACTGTTTGCCGCGGGCCGAGATGCAGCAGGTAAAGTACAAGCTGAGAAAAGAGCTGGCCACTACGAGCAGGCACTCAACCGCATCGCGGGGTTGCGCAAGGCCGTTGATCGGTTCTTTGATGAAGTTATGGTGATGGCGGAGGATGAAGGGGTGCGCAGGAATCGTCTGGCACTATTGTCGGAACAGCTGCGGGAGTTCACAACGATTGCGGACTTTTCCGAGATCGGCGCGGATGAGCTGCGCTGAAATGTAATGTGTTTGTTCAAGGAACGGTGACGGTGTCACGGAGTATGCGTCGGCACGCCGACAATTCTGATTTAACTTTAAGTGTCGGCGCGCCCACCCGGGGATCAGAGTTTTGCTGCACATAGTTTTTGCTCTAAACAGGTTCGCTTCACAACAAATCAAAATGCGAGGGGTACAGTGACTAAATGGGTTTATTTCTTTGGCGCAGGTAAAGCGGAAGGGGATAGTTCCTGGCGGGACATCCTGGGTGGCAAAGGCGCAGGTCTTGCCGAAATGACCAAGATCGGCCTCCCTGTACCCGCGGGCTTCACGATATCGACCGAGGCCTGCGACTACTTCTACAAGAACGGTAAGAAATATCCCGCTGAACTCAAAAAGCAAGTCGCCGAAAACGTCACCAGGCTTGAGAAAGTCACCAAGAAGAAGCTCGGCGATCCCAAGAATCCGCTCCTCGTTAGCGTGCGTTCCGGCTCCGCCCGCTCCATGCCCGGCATGATGGAGACGATCCTGAATCTTGGCCTTAATGATCGCTCCGTTCAGGGTCTTGCCGCCAGCGTCAACAATGAGCGGTTTGCCTACGACGCGTACCGGCGTTTTGTTCAAATGTATTCCAGTGTCGTCATGGAGCTCCCAAAGGGAGACCTGGAAGACCGATTGCACGCTATGAAACAGCGCGTCGGTATCAAGGAAGATACGGCCGTACCCGCCAGCGGCTGGAAAGAACTTGTTTCCGAATACAAAGCTTTCTTCCGCCAGAAGACTGGCAAGGATTTCCCCGACGACCCCATCGAGCAGCTCTGGGGTGCGGTCGGCGCGGTTTTCGGGTCCTGGATGGCAGAGAAAGCTGTCACCTACCGCCGTGTGGAGAAAATCACCGGCCTTTTGGGAACCGCCGTCAACGTCGTGCAAATGGTCTTCGGCAATACCGGCGATAATTCCGGTACGGGCGTCTGCTTCACTCGCAACCCCAGCTCCGGTGAAAAAGTCTTCTACGGTGATTACCTCGTCAACGCCCAAGGCGAAGATGTCGTAGCCGGCATTCGCACGCCCGTGCACCTGACCGAAATGAAGAAGATCATCCCGAAGGTTTATGGACAACTCGAGAAAGTTCGAGAAAAACTTGAGAAACATTTTCGCGACATGCAAGACATGGAGTTCACCGTCGAAGACGGTATCCTCTATATGTTGCAGACGCGCACCGGTAAGCGCACTCCCTCCGCCGCCTTCCGCATGGCCGTCGACATGGCCAACGAGAAGCTGATCACCAAAGAAGAAGCGGTCATGCGCATCAAGCCCGAAGATATCGAGCGCCTCTTTTATCCGGTGATCGACACCAAGCTCGACAAAAAGTCTCTCGAGTCCAGAATTCTGGGCACCGGGATCAACGCCGTCCCCGGCGCCGCTGTTGGTAAGATCGTCTTTTCTGCGCAAGACGCTGAGGATTGGGCCAAGAGGGGCGACAAGGTTATTCTCGTTCGGCGCGAAACTAGCCCGGAGGACGTGGGTGGCATGGCCGTCGCGCAGGGAATCCTCACCGCCACAGGCGGCAAGACCAGTCATGCGGCGGTGGTCGCCCGCGGTTGGGGCAAGTGCTGCATAGTCGGCGCGGAAAAATTCAACATCGACTACAAATCGAAAACAATGACCGCAGCTGGGAAGAGCGTGAAAGAAGGCGAATGGATCACGCTGGACGGTGGGGAAGGTGTTGTTTACTCCGGCCAAATGGATCTGGTTACTCCGCAGTTCCCTCCGGCCTACGAAACGCTGATGAGCTGGGGCGACAGCATGCGCCGCCTCGGTATCCGCACCAACGCCGACACGCCTCAAGATGCTCGCAAAGCCCGCGAGTTTGGCGCCGAAGGCATCGGCCTCTGCCGCACGGAACATATGTTCTTCACCGACTTCGAGCATCCGGAGAAGGGCCAGGAACGCCAGCGCGCCATCCAGGAAATGATTCTGGCCGATACGAAGGAAGCCAGAGTTAAAGCTTTAGATAAGCTTCTGCCATTCCAGCGCCGCGACTTCATCGGTATTTTCAAGGCCATGGATGGTTTCCCCGTAACCATCCGACTCATTGATCCACCGCTTCACGAATTTGTTCCGCACGAACGAAAGAAGCAGGAAGAGCTGGCGAAGGAACTCGGCATCAGTGCCGATGTGGTCGCCCGTCGCGTCGAGCAGCTTCATGAATCTAACCCGATGCTCGGCCACCGCGGTTGTCGCCTGTGCATCACCTATCCAGAAATTCTCGAAATGCAGGTCCGGGCCATCATCGAAGCCGGTATCGAGTGCAAGAAAGCAGGAGTTAAGGTATTACCTGAGATTATGCACCCGCTCACTCTGGACAAGAAGGAATTCTCCATCCTCGAGCAAGCGACCCGTCGAGTCGCCGACGAGTTGATTAAGAAATCTGGAGTGAAACTTGAATATCTCGTCGGCACCATGATCGAACTCCCGCGCGCCGCGTTGCTCGCCAATGAGATCGCGGAGCTTGCCGAGTTCTTTTCCTTCGGCACCAACGATCTCACCCAAACTACGATGGGTCTCTCGCGAGACGACGCTGGGCGTTTCCTGCCAGACTACGTGGACGAAAAGAAAGCGGGTGTATTCGCCGCTGACCCGTTCCAGTCGCTCGACACCAAGGGCGTCGGGATGCTGATTCGGTGGGGAATCGAGAAGGGCCGCGAAAGCCGCCACAAGCTGAAGGTCGGAATCTGCGGGGAACACGGCGGCGATCTGGACAGCGTGAAGTTCTGCCACACCGTTGGGATGGACTACGTCAGCGCGTCACCCTATCGCGTTCCAATTTCTCGGCTGGGGGCAGCTCAAGCAGCAGTTGAAGAAAAGGCGAGCGCCAAGAAAAAGCGCAAGTAGAGCGCGAGAGAATTGCTGCGGTTGAAGTCGCAATTTAAACAAGAGCCTAAGTTGTCGGCGCGGCGACAGACGCCGCGCCGACAAGTACCAGACACTTCTGTCTGTGCTCAGACGGCCACCGCTCAGATTTGCAGCATGGGCAAAGACGGATCACGCAATCAGAATTGGCAACTCGATTCACACAACGGCCTACGGACAACTAAGTCGGCATCCTGAAAAAGAAATACAACCCCAAGAAAAAGAAAATAATATCCGGCGCCCACCCCGCCAAAAGCGGCGGCAACTGCCCGACTCCACCCATCGCCGTTAGCAACTCTGCCCCAAGCCAATACAAAATACCGATCGCAACGCCGATCGCCACTCCACCCACGGCACCGCGGGTCCCCACCAAGAATGCAAAAGGAAATGCCAGCAACATGCTGATAGGCGCAATCAGAGGGAACGCCAGCTTCCGGTGCAACTGCACAGTCAGTGTGGCCACGTCGAAGCCTGCTCGATGAAGCCCATCGATGTATCTGCGCAATTCGCTCCAGTTCATCTGAAAGGCCTGGCGCACCTCACGGTGAAAATAACTCGGCGGTTCCGTAAGTTCAGGTAAATCTTTAACATTGAAGCGCTCGTACCGCTTGATCACGCCTTCCGAAAAATCCCGCACCCATCCCGATTCAAGGACCCACAAATTCTGAGTCTCCGACCACTGCGCCCGCGATGCAAACACCCGCCGCCGGACCTGGAACGTCGCTGGATCGATCTCCACAACGCTAAGTCCACCGAACAGACTCTGGTTGGGATCGAACAAATCGTAGTTATAGATCTTCGCGTTTTCGCCGAAGATCCAGCGCTCCGGCTGTCGATAAGTCTGCGGTGGACGTCCTTTGATCTGATTCCGCAGCGCGTCTTGCCGCTGGTTCGCATAGGGGAGATAGGTATCGTCCACCAGGATCATCGTCGAGGCCAGGACGACGCCGGCAAGGAGCAATGGGCCCGCGAGGCGATAGAGGCTGATGCCGCTGGCCTTGCAAGCCACGATCTCGTTGTTCTTGCTCATCACTCCGACCGTGACCAGCGTCGCCACCAGCGCGGCCAGGGGAGCTAGTTGGTAAAGAAGATACGGCGTCAGGCTTCCGAAGTAATCCACCACCGTCAGGAATGCCACGTGATGACGTGCAATATCGTCAAGCAGCTCAAAAAAGGTAAACGCCTCAAAGAGAAAGACGAATGCCGCCATCAGCAGCACGAAGTACATGAAAAATCGGCGGAGCAGGTAAAGATCCATCAATCGCGGAAAGCTTCCGCTCGTCTGCGGAGCTCCTTCACTGTGCGAACGCACGCCATTTGCCGCGCGCACTGCGGCGGCCTTCGCGCGCGACCTGCGTAGCCGCCGCAATCGGAGCCAGGCCCGGAATCTGACCATCCAGTGGAACCATCGCACCTCTCCGTGAAACTGCTCCATCCGCGGCAGCAACGCCAAGCCGCAGATTGTCAGCAGAGCATTGGCCATCCATAAGCCCACCACCGGCGGAAGTGTGCCTTCGCGCGCTAGACCGCTGCCGAAAATCAGCACCAGGTAATATCCGGCGATCAACAGCACCGCGATCAACGACCCGGCAGCGCGACCCCCGCGCCGGGGCTGTGCGCCGATGGGCACTGCGATCAGCGCGAACGCGAAGCACGCGGCAGGGAACGCGAAGCGCCGCTGCAACTCTACGCGGGCTTCGCGCCAATTCGGGCCGCTTTCGGAGGCGAGTTCACGCACCGAGCGCTCGTCGTTCTTGACCTGCCGCGTCTGTTGCGCCGGCACCAGTCCAGTGACTTCAATAGGCCAATCGCTTTGTCCGAAGGCGGTCACCGAATAATGATCGGGATCGCTTCGGTCGAAGTCATGCGTGGTTCCACCCTTCAAGTGAAGCTCTAACTTGCCCTGCTTGGGTGCTGCGATTACAATGGCGCTCTCCGCGAGGGTCAGGCGCGAACCGTTTTCTCCGCCCGTCTCCGCTAAAAATACGCCGCGCCATTGCGTGCCGCTGGCGGAGATATCGTTTACGTACAGCACCTCATGGGGGAACCGTTCATCGAAAACCCGCGGCTGCACGGCAAAGTTGATTTGCGCGGCGCCCAACTCGGTCTCCAGGCCACGCAGGGTCTTCAGCGCGAGTGGGGCAAGCCACAAAGTCATCGCCAACGTCATGATGGCGCCGGTCGTGGCCAGCACGGCGACCGGCAACAAGATGCGCCGTCGCCCGATTCCCAGCGCCGACAGTGCGATGATTTCACTATCCGCCGACATCCGGCCCAGGCCCAGGAGCACGCCGATGAGAATGGCCATGGGGGTCGTGAACGCGAAAACGCCGGGGAAGATGCACAGGAATAGTTCCGCGATCTGCGCCCCGGACCCGGTATGCCGCACGAATAGAGCCGTCAGGCGAACGAGTTGGGGAACGAAAAAGACGAAGGTAAAAACGACGAGTCCAAGGAACGCATGACGGAAAACTTCGCGGACAATGTAGCGGTCCAGGATGCGCATCATGAGAACGGTGAGTGTAACATGGGCACCGGTCCGGCGCGGCTAAGGCGCCCTCGATGAATCGTATCCATCTCGTGCTTTTGTGGCACATGCATCAGCCGCAGTATCGCGATCCGGAAACAGGCCGCTATGTTCTCCCGTGGACACGTTTGCACGCCGTCAAAGATTACTGGGGGATGGTGCGCGTACTCCAGGAAGCGCCGGGGTTTCACGCGACCTTCAACGTGGTCCCTTCGCTTGGCATGCAGATCGAGGAATACGCTAGCGGAAAATTCGATGAACCTTGGTATGCGCTGGCGTTCAAGAGAACCGATGATCTTACTCGCGAAGATAAAGTGGAGATTCTCTCTCGCGCGTTTCAGCTGAATCATGAACACCTGTTGTCACGATGGCCACGCTTCGTCGAACTACACGAATGGTCGCGGCCCGCGGGTGGCGCTCAGGCGCTCGTAACCTTCACGCCGCGCGATTGGCGCGATCTTCAAGTACTTTCTCAACTTGCCTGGATGGACGAAGAATGGTTTGCGAAAGATGAGGTCATCAGCCGTCTGGCAACGAAAGGGAAAGATTTCAGCGAACGCGACAAGACGGATCTGCAAGCGAAGCAGATGGAGTTGTTGAACTTGGTCCTGCCCATTTATCGCCAGGCCGCGCAGACCGGACAGATCGAAATCAGCACCACGCCGTTTTACCATCCGATCCTTCCGCTGGTCTGTGATTCCGATATCGCGCGCGCGGCAAGTCCAGGAACGCCTCTGCCGCGCCGCGCATACCGCTATCCCGAGGACGCACGCGAGCAACTGCGGCGAGCCCGCGAGTATCACGAACGTGTCTTCGGCTCAAAACCGGCCGGGCTTTGGCCGTCCGAAGGTTCCGTTTCCGATCAGGCCCTCACCATCGCCATGGAAGAAGGTTTCCAATGGTTCGGCACGGATGAAGGAGTGCTCGGCCGCACCCTCAACGTGGGGTTCTTTCGCGACACGAACGGCATTGCCGCGAATGCCGAGCGCTTGTACAGACCATGGCGCCTGCAAATCGGCGCCAATGGAATCACCGGGTTGTTCCGCGATCACCAACTTTCCGACTTGATTGGTTTTGTCTATAGCCGCATGGACGCGAGCGCCGCGGCTGCCGACTTGCACGACCGATTGCGCTATCTTGGCGATCACGTGCAGAGCACAGACCCGCTGACGGTCTGTATTTTCCTTGATGGCGAGAACGCCTGGGAATATTACCCCGGGAACGGTCGCGACTTTCTGCGCCAGTTTTACAAGCGCATTGAAAGCGATCAGGATTTTCGCGCACTGACCGCCAGCGAAGCCATCACCGCTGCGAGAAATATTCCCACGACCAGTGGAATTTTCCCCGCGTCCTGGATCAACGCCAACTTTGACGTGTGGATCGGTCACGCCGAAGACGTCGCCGCGTGGGAGCTGCTTTGGGACGCGCGTCAGATTTACGCCCGGGCGGTGGAAGCGCGTGCACAATCCCGCAGCGACGCGCCCACCAACGAGGCTCTGGGAGAAGCGCTGGAATCTTTGCTCGCCGCCGAGGGCAGCGACTGGTGCTGGTGGTTCGGGCCGGAGCACAGCACCGCAAATGATGCCGAATTCGATGCATTGTTCCGGAAGCATCTCACCGGAATTTATCTCGCCCTGGGTCAGGTGGCGCCATCGGATTTGGCGAAACCCATCAAGCGCAAGCCGGAGCATGCTTTGCAGATGGCGCCTACGGGCTTTCTGAAGACCACGATTGACGGTCGCGAAACTTCCTACTTCGAGTGGCTGGGCGCCGGCTTGTATTCGCCGGAGCGGCGCGGCGGCACCATGCACGGCCGTGTGTTTTATTTGCGCGAGTTGCGTTACGGATTTGAAAATGACCGGCTCAGCGTATGCGTTGATCCGTTCCTGTCCGCGCTGTGCGAAATGGATGATCCGGAATTTCGCATCACCATCGGCGGAGCGGAGGAATTGACGGTGGTGGTGAGGCTGGACCGCGGACGGCTCGTGGAGTTCGCCGTGGAAAAGGGCCGCGCGTGTCTGCTCAATCCGAAGAACGTGGCCAGCGCGGCTTTCGACCGCATGCTCGAAGTTTCCGTGAGACGCGAAGAGATCAATTTGAAAGGGCAGAAGACATTGCGGCTTGGGGTCGCGTTGTGGCACGGTGGACTCCCGGTGGACGTCCTGCCTGCCGAAGGATTTCTGGAAATTGCACTGGGCGACGAGCAAGCCTCCTGGCCGATCGAGAACGTATAGTTGAGAAAAAACCACTTCGCGGGACGTCGAAACGTTCTATCGCCCGAAAAGCTTGCAGCAACATGTTGCTCTACCGTTTTGCGTTGTCGTTTCCTTGAATGGCATCTACGAGCCCAATCCAAGACCAGAATAATCCTTAGTTTCAAAACAATTTAACGGCGAGTTCCTGCGGATGATCGCCGACCGGGATCATCGTCAGCAGACTCTGGTTCTCCAGGCGCGCGCGGATCACGGAGAGGTCGCCGGAGCCGCGATTCACCACGAGCAGCAAGTTTTCGGCGGGATCAAAGCGAATAGCGTCGGGAGACTGGCCAACCGAAATGAGCAGTTCGCGGCCATTGACGGTTCGAATGACGCGGCGGTTGTTGATGTCCACGGCGGTGACCCGGCTGGCGGAAACGTCGGTGACGTAGAGCAGGCTCGCGTCGGCGCTGAGGATTCCGCGCGTCGGTGAGTAGCCGAGCATAACGTAATCACCGACTTCGTGTGTCCAGGTATTGATGGCTTGCAGCCCGTGCGAATCGGGCGAAATTACGTAGAGCTCGCCGCCGTCAGGTTTCAGCAGCATGTCCGACGGCGTTCCCGCAAGCTGCAGATTCGCAAGCAAGACGCCGCGGCGCAAATCGACGACCGAAAGGCGCGGTTGGCTGCGGCTCAAAACAAAAGCGATGGAGCTATCGGGCAGAATGGCGACATCGTCAGGCTGCGACACAACCGGGATGCTGGCGTGCTGCGCGAGCGTGGCCGCGTCGTGGACTCCGAGAGTGGCATCACCGTGGTTGAGGACCAGGATTGCCTTGCCATTGGGTGTGACCCGAGCGAGCACGGGTTCGCGTCCCGTGCGGGCGCTGCCAAGGAAAGCATGCGAACGGCAGTCGATCGCGAGCAGCGTGTCGGTGCCCGACGAAGTTGTATAGATGCGGTTGCCGTCGGCGGAGAAATCGAGCGAGAAGGGACTTGCACCCACCGGAATGTGCGCGGTGATTTGATTCGAGCGGGAATCCAGGACGAAGACGTAGCCGCCCTGGGTGCTGACACCCCAGACTTCGGGGCGGGTGGGATGCTCGCGCAGGCCAGAGAGCGCGGCCCCTACCGGGATGCGCGCCACGGCGCGAAGTCGTACCAGGTCAACGACGCTGACATTACCGTCAGCCGTAGTGATGTAGGCGTTGAGTCGGAGGCCCGGCCGGAGGAAAGACGGCCGATGCTCGCGCGCGAGGAGAGCGAGGGCGCCAGCGAGGAGCGCGAGCGTTAGCACGATGACGCGCGGATTCTTGCGACGCCGACTCATGGGTTGGACAAGTAGCACAGACACTCCTGTCTGTGTACCCGGGAAATGGCTCGAGGCAGGGTGCCCGTCGGGGACGCCTCTTGCCTGGCGGTTGCAGGACTGACGGGGCTTACGGTGACACAGACAGGCGTGTCTGTCCTACTTCGGAGGGACACAGGCAGGAATGTCTGTGCCACTTGGGAGTGTCGGTCTGGGGCGTTAGTTGACATGGCGGTGGAGCACTTCCGCGATTTGGCGAACCTCGATGCTCAGTTGGGCGAACTCTTCGGGGAGAATAGACTGCACGCCGTCGGAAAGGGCGTTTTCGGGTTCATGATGTACTTCAACTAAAAGTCCATCGGCACCTACGGCTACAGCGGCGAGTGAGAGCGGCAAGACTTTGTGGCGCTTCCCGGTGCCGTGGGACGGGTCGACCAGTATCGGGAGATGACTGCGTTTCTTGACAGCGGGGACTACCGCTAGATCTAAAGTGTTTCTTGAGAAGTCGGAGAACGTGCGGACGCCGCGTTCGCATAGCATTACGTTGTAGTTGCCTTCGGAGAGGATGTACTCGGCGGCCATCAAGAATTCGTCGAGGGTTGCGGACATACCGCGCTTCAGCAGGACAGGTTTCCTGGCGCGGCCGGCGCGTTTGAGCAGCGAGAAGTTTTGCATGTTGCGGGCGCCGATCTGAATAACGTCGGCGTATTGCTCAACCAACTCGAGGCTCTCGTTGTCGACGGCTTCGGTAATGATGCCGAAGCCGTGCCTCTCGCGAACCTTCGCGAGGATCTTTAAGCCAGGTTCACCTAATCCTTGAAAGCTGTAGGGAGAAGTGCGGGGTTTGTAGGCTCCGCCGCGGAACAAGCGGCACCCGGATTTGGCGACTCGCTCGGCGATAACCATGCATTGCTCCTCGGTTTCGACTGCGCAGGGTCCAGCGACCATGGCGACATTGCCGCCGCCAACCAGTACGTCTCCTCGGGGCGTGGGGATAAGCAGGACGGTGTCTTCTTGCTTGGCGTCGCGACTGACGAGCTTGTAAGGCTTGCTGACGGGGATGCACTCGATCACGCCGGGAAGTGATTCGAGAACGCCAAGATCGATGGCCCCGTCATTCCCAGTAATGCCGATGGCCGTGCGCGCAGCCCCGGGGATGGGATGGGCTTTGAGGCCGAGGCTCTCAATCCGCGCGCACACAGCGCGCACTTGCTCCTCGGTGGCATGGGACTGCATAACGACCAACATAGCTGGTTCCCCTGGAATGGATGCGAGAACCTGAGTGTACTGCATCGCCACCAACGAGCCAAACGGTAGCGCGGCACCGCCCTCCAGCCCTCGCCTTTCGTTTTTAGCTTTTTGGACCGCGAGTCCCGGACCGAGCAATTTCGATTCGGTGTATGCATATTTTGCGTGAACAGGCTCAAGGCGAGTGGATATACATTCGTCAAATTCGATACGTCGAAAGTGCGCATCCTCGGCCAGTACACACCGGATCCGGAAGGGCCGCATGTGCCGTCGCCGTATCAGGCAAGAGTTCAACGGAGCTAGACATGTTGACCCGAACAAAGTGGCTATGGATTGTAGTCGTCATCGCAGTGATGGTTGTGACCGGCACCAAGCTTGGAAATGCGGCCGCACAAAAGGCAGCCGTTCCGAAGCCGCAGAATAAACTGGCGATTGGTGAGGACGAGGTCAAGCAATTGCTGCCCCTTATGGATACCGACAAGAACGGCATGGTCTCCAGACAGGAGTTCATAAGGTTTATGGAAGCGGAGTTCGAAAGATTGGATAAGAACAAGAAAGGGGAACTGAATGTCAAGGAACTAACGCAATCGAACTTGACGGCAAACCGTTTTGCCGGGAAGTAACGGCACCATCGGGTCGCCAGAAGTAGAAAGTTGCGACAGCGATCGGCAGTCGGGGTTTTGACTCACTTGTAAAACTACACGGATGTCAACCTACCGGCTATCGGTTCCCGCTAGCTGTCTGGGGACCGGATCACGCTGAATCGAGTGCGAGTGGCTGCAAAAGCCTTGGGCCACTCCGCCGGGTGCGAAGCTGTCGGCGTGAAGAAGCGCGTAACGACATCTTCACCAAGACGATGGCTAGCAACTGTACCGCCATGCCATCAGGTTGCTAAGTCTCTTTCCACGGAATCCAGATAGTTTTGGACCACATAAAACACCACTTCGGGACGCGCCGCTCGAATTCGTGAAATGGCCTCGGCCTGCGAGAGCCCGAATGCCCGCAAGAGCGCGTAACACATCGTAGGGCCGCGATTTAACCCAGCGGAGCAATGCAGAAACACTTTGGTGTTCGCCAGCGACAACGCTGGGAGCGCAAATTGTATTCCTCTTCGGTATTGTCCTGGAGGTCGCATCGTGCCGTCGTCCACTTGCGGGAGCCAGAGAATCGTGATGCGGTTGTCGTTCAGAGTATCGTCATCGAATTCCGCGCGCATGTCGATGACGTGAGTGATGCCCGCACTGACGATTTGATCAACGTCGGCCTTGGACAAGATTTCTCCGCCAACGGCAATACGTTCGGTCACGAAATTGAAAGATACGCCCACAAGCCGCTTACTCGGAGCGATAGTGTAACATCGAGTTCGGTCCAGGCAGTTCGATGAAAGCCCCAACCTCATGATTTGTAACTCAGAAAGATGGTGTGGCGAGGACCACCCTTTTTTAGGCGACCACGCACTCGCTGCACCTGGACGTCGAACCCGCCATCGCGCAAGCGTTGCTCGAATTTTCGATCATCCTGCGCCGCCCAGACAGCCATCACCCCCTTAGTCTTGAGAGCCGTGCGGGCGGCGGCTATTCCGCGATTGTCATAGAGCCAGGCGTTGTTTGAGGCGGTAAATGCGGTCGGGCCGTTGTCCACGTCCAGCAGCACAGCATCGAATTGCCTGGGACTTGAACCGAGTATGGCGGCGACATCCCTTGTCTCGACCCGCACGCGCTTATCCTTCAGCGGGTGCCCAGCCAACGGCCCGAGCGGGCCGCGATTCCACTCCACCACGGCGGGCACGAGCTCGGCGACTACAACCATCGCTTCCGGTGAGAGGACATCGAGCGTTGCGCGTAGGGTGAAACCCATTCCGAGACCGCCAATAAGCACGCTCGGCTGCTCCAGCGTCCGCGCCGGTCGGCACGCGAGTGTGGCCAGCTGTTCCTCGGAGCCATGTATACGGCTTGACATAAGGATCGCGCCATCGGCGAGTATGAGGTACTCGTCGCTGCGACGAATCAGCTTCATGACGGTTCCATCGGGAGAAATTGTCTGGTCGAGCAATTCGGAAGGCTTCACGCCGGGAATGTTAACAGGAGAAGAAAGCCTACGTAACTCAATGATTGCGATCGGGATGCGCTATTGCTGAATCATGAGGATGATAGCGGTGAGTCGCGAGAAGGAGCGCGAGAAGCTGGACTACATGCACGCCAATCAGTCGAAGAACAATCTAGTGGACCACCCACGCGATTGGCCGTGGAGCAGTCTCTGGTATTACGAGACAGGCGAGCTGGGACTACTAAGGATAGATGTCAGGCGTTGACAATCGCAGAAAGCCGCATACCCAGAAAAACGAAGGGTAGAGTACGAGCCGGCGGAAGCCAGAATGGAGGCGCTATCGAAGCATCAAGCCCAACGATTATTTCTTCCATCCAAGAGCAACCGCGTGCTGTTGTGTATTGAATGAAATTGCATCATTTTTCCAAAGACCGATAAGATCATCTGAAAGGGTGAATCGTTCTTGTTTTTCGTTTTTCACAAAAAACGTGAATTTGAATATATGGACTTGTCCTTTCGGAAGTTCCTCCGACAAGCGTTTCATTCCGCTCTCCAAAGGAATCTTGTATTAGTCAAGACAGATCCCTTACAGATTTGGATGGCTGAGCGAGTTGGTGAACTCGTTCAGCGGGAGTCTTGCCCTCAAGCGCGAGATGCGGTCGATCCTCGTTGTATTCTTTCTCCCAACGTTTAAGCTTTCGGGCTAGGTCCTTTTTGTTGTGAAACGTCCTCCCTCGGTAGAATTCTTCAGCATCGGTCTTGTGGCTTCGTTCCACCTTTCCATTGACCTCTGGGCATCGAGGCGGAATGTGGCGGTGAGAGATGCTCAGATCAGAAAGATGCCAGGTGAACTGTGGCCCGAATGAGCAGTCGTTGTCGGTCTGGATCTTCTGAATAGCAAAGGGGAAATGCTCTCTGACCTCGCTCAAGAACTCCCCTGCAGTCTTGGTATGGTTGTGAGCATAGATGCGCAAGACGCGGAAGCGCGTGGCCTCGTCGATGGCTGTGAACTGGTAGAAGCGTTGGCGTGCTCGCCCAATTCGTGGAACGAATTTCACATCGAGCTGCACGGAACGCCCCGGAACCTGGAGGGGAGCGTCGGCCGGCTTGGGGCCTGGGCGATACTTTTTCATGGAGATTGGCCCCACGTGATGGCGGTGAAAAAGTTTCAGAATGGTTGTTGGTGAAACGTAGGCATGGTAGTGCCTCTGGAGGTACAAGCTCGTTCGCACGGCCCCGTATCGACGTTCCTCTCGAATCCGTAGAATCAGGGAAACGATCTCTGGCGGAATGCGATAGCGGATGTGGTGAGGTCTCCGCTTGAGGTCGCGTAGGCCAGCTAAGCCTTTGCTTTCAAACCGTTTCTTCCAGATGTAGTACAGCGAGCGTGACACCCCAAAGAACCGACAGGTCTGGCTGACGCTCCCACTCACGCGCTGCGCATGCTGCAGCATGCGCAGCCTGGCCTTAACCTTCCTCGCTTGGATCTGCTCGTAGATCGGATTCTTCATGCCGAACCTCCTGCGGTGGGTTGTGAGAATACCCCACGCATTATAAAAGGGCGCCCGTTTAGAGTAGGTTTCGATCGTTCGCATCAACGCCTACAACAAGGAGCGCCCTCATGAATGATGCCAAGTATATTGGGCTGGATGTTCATCAAGCAACGATTTCGGCGGCCGTTCGGGATTCGATCGGAAGTCTGGTGATGGAGGCCACACTAGAAACGAAGGCGGAAACCATTCTCCAGTTTATTTCCGGCCTGCGCGGCAGTTTGCACGTGACCTTTGAAGAAGGAACAAGCGCCGCCTGGTTGCATGATTTTCTCAAGCCCCACGTCACGGAGGTGTTGGTCTGTGATTCGCGCAAGAATGCTCTGTTGAAAGTTGGAAACAAAAACGACCGTGAAGATGCCCGCAAGCTAGCCGAACTGCTCTATCTCAACAAGCTCAACCGGGTCTATCACGGCGAAGCAGGAGTCCGCACTCTCAGAGAACTGGCACGCAGCTACCTGGCGATCACCCGTGATCTGACGCGGGTGATGAATCGCCTGAAAGCGATCTACCGAAGCTGGGCTATTCCTTGCGCCGGCCAGCAAGTGTATGCACCCCGCTACCGCTCGAACTGGCTCGCAAAGATCAGGGAAGACGGCGTGCGCCGTCGCGCCGAACTCTACTATCAACAGTTCGATGCCTTGGCGGCATTGCGCCAGGAAGCGCGACGAGAGTTGTTGATCGAAGGTCGGAAACACTTGGCCATGAAATTACTGCGACAGATCCCCTCGATCGGCCCCATTCGCGCGTCTCTGTTGATTGCTCTGATGCAGACGCCGCATCGCTTTCGTACCAAGCGGCAGCTCTGGGCCTACTGCGGCCTGGCACTCAAGACGTACACCAGTGGGGAATACCGTTTCGTGAGAGGTCAACTCCAACGCTCCAAGAAAGTCCTGGCCATCCGTGGGCTGAACAAAAATCATAATCACGATCTGAAAAATATCTTCAAGGGCGCAGCCACTCGTGCTGCTGCTGTTAGCGGGCCTTTCCAGAAGTTCTACGAGGCTTGCGTGGCGAAAGGCATGAAACCCCCGATGGCGCGCCTCACCTTGGCGCGTAAGATCGCGGCGATCACTTTGCTGGTTTGGAAGAAAGGAGTCCGTTTCGACGCCGAACATCTAAAGCAACAAGCAGCTTGAGCGCCTGGTCGAGAACTCTTCCATCTCCGGATTCATTGCTGGCGGTGGTCTGACGGTTCTTCCGACGCTCTGGTTCGAGGGCGAGTATCCATAAGCGCGTTAGGCGAAGAGGTGCTTCGAGCACCGCGAGTCTCTTGATTAACTATATGCCCCCTCGGACAACCAGAAAAAGCTATAGGCCTTGAGCCTCAGATAGAACCATGGTTGGCACCTTCAACCGCACTGCTTGTTTGCGTCAGAAGCCAAAGGAGTCGTCACGACAGCAATATGAATCTGCAAGAAGAGAAAACCCCCAGAGCCTCCCAACATTACATGGGCTGGAGAGCACAGCGAACAACTTCGCTCTCGCCAGTCGCCGGGGAGTTTTTTCTCTTGACTCTCCCCTTTATAGAACCTGTCCGGCATGTCTATGAGCAGCTACAATCTCGTAGCTACTGTTAGGAGTAATTGTGACCGACTGTGGATACGGCATCATTTTCTCGGTTTCCTCGCCAACCCCTTGCGCCCACAATGTGACGTTGGCCCGACCGTTGTTTACGAGCATCAACTTCTTCGTACCCTCGTTGTAGACTGCGTTAATCTGAACGTCGTAAAACAGTTCAACTTGCTTTTCGAGCGATAGCTTCACCGGACTCAAGCTATCTCTTACAGAAAACCAGAGTGTCGGCGGTCGCGCTGGAACTTTTTTGAAGATTGTCAAATATCTGCTTTTCATCTTTGAAGTTCGCTCTTTGTAAATATTCAGCCCGTACACTCATATAGAGTTCCGCTCCAATGAGGATTATCACGAATATCTCTAGTACCAGATCGCGTACGGAAACTCTCGAATCGCTTCGTCGTTCCAGTTCTCTCGTATAAAACTGTGCTTCTTGCAAGACTGCAAGCCGATCTATTGGACTAGCTTTGGGGGCATAGTCAAAGCAATGTTCGATAGCGACCTTCAATTGTTTTTTCGACATCTGGTCGATTCGTTTCAGTGTGGGTTCCAAATCTCACTCTCCGGTAGCGGGCGGGTGACCCGAGCAGATAAGCTTATCTCGCTACTGCTCTGGACTGACAAGGAGGGTGCCCCAGGTTCGGTTTTTGAACCTGGGTCTTGGGTCTTGGTGTTGACTTTTCCTCCCCTCCCCCACATCAGAATTGACCTGCTTCGACCCGGCGTTCATGTCCTAACACTCTTGTCCCCAATTGGTCCTTGACAATAGATTACCAAGATGCTATTCTACTTCGTGTTATCTCAAATAGTAATTCGAACGCTTGGTGCACACCTCGGCGCCTCGGACGGCCTACCACCAAACGCCAATCCAACGGTAAACCCTGTAGAATCCGCACTTCCGAAAAACTCGCCCGTAACTCGTTCAGAATCCGCAGATCCAAAAACACTAGCCTTAAAGTCCTTTAGAATCCGCACTTACAAAAAAGCGTGGGGGGAGGGGGCAAATTGTTAACTAGGAACGGTTCCACATCTCGTTGGCTATTCGTAGCGGAGGGCCTCCATCGGGTCTACGCGCATGGCTCGGTGGGCTGGGATGTAGCAGGCGATGAACGCGGAGAGAAGCAGGAGGACAGCGACGGTTAGGAACGTGATGGGGTCGTAGGAGGTTACGCCGACCAGGAAGCTGGATAGGAATTTGGTTACGGCGAGTGCGGCGACGAGGCCTGTGACGATGCCGGCGCCTACGAGAATGGCGGCGTGGCCTAGAACCAGGCTGAAGACGCTGCCGGGTTGGGCGCCCAGCGCCATGCGCACGCCGATTTCGTGGGTGCGGCTGGCGGCGTTGTGGGAGACAACGCCGTACACGCCGACTACCGCCAGGAGCAGGCCCAGCGCGCCGAGCGTGCCGGCGAAGGCGGCGCCCATCTTGTAAAGGAAGAAGCCGTTGGCGCCCATGAGCGATTTATCCATGGTCATGACGTCGTAGACCGGCAGGCTGGGATCGAGTTCGTGGATTTGGCCTTCCACGACGGGGATGAGGGTCTCCGGAGGGATAGAAGTGCGCAACTGGAGAACCTGGGTGGCGTTGTAGTTCTGGGTCAAGGGCACGTAAAAGTAGATTCGGTGATCGTTCATCATGTCGCTGTTCCTGGCGTTGCGGGCTACGCCCACGACGGTGACGGGTTCGCCTTTTTTCTCTTGGCCGTCATAAGTGAACTTGCGGCCGATGGGATCCTGGTTGGGCCACAAGCGGCTAGCCATGGTCTGGTTCACGACGGCGACAAGTTGGGTCGTGCTGGTGTCCGCGTCGGTGAATGCGCGCCCGGACAGAATCGGGATGCGCATGTTGGCGAAATATTCGGGGCTAACCATGTTGTGCTGCCCGCCGGGAGCGCGTTCGTCTTTGTTGAGGACCTGTCCTTCGGCATAAATGGCGCCGCCGGTCGCGTAGTAGCTCAGCGGCACCGAGTAGGCGAGCGAAGCGGACTCGACGCCCGGCAGAACTTTGGCGCGGCGCAGCAGTTCGCGATAAAAGGCTTCAGCGCGGGGTCGTTTGTAGTTCTGAAGATCGGGGTTGAGGCCAATGTTGAGGACGTTGTGGGGATCGTAGCCGAGATCGATGGACTCTGCTTTGGTCAGGCTGCGGGCAAACAGGCCCGCGGCGACCAGCACGATGATGGAGCCGGCGACCTGCGCGACCACCAAGGAGTTGCGCAGGATATGGCGGCGGCCACCTTCGCCAATGAGGCCGCGGCCGGACTCGCGTAAGGTTTCGTTGAGATTCGCGCGAGAGGTGCGAAGCGCGGGCGCCAAGCCTGCCAAAATGCCGGAAGCCGAGGCGACACCAGCGACATAGCCGAAAACGCGCCAGTCAAAGGTAAAGCCGAAGCGAAGAGGGAAATCGCCAAGGGGACGCATTTGTTCGAGTGCGGCGCATACCCACATGCCGAGCAGCGCACCCGCAGCGCCGCCAGCGACGGCGAGGATGATGCTTTCGGTAAGCATCTGGCGGATGAGCCGAAAGCGAGTCGCGCCCATGGAGGCGCGAACGGCGATTTCTTTCTGGCGCGCTGCGGAACGAGCCAGCAGCAGATTCGCGACATTGATACACGCGACCATCAGCACCAGGCCGACGAGCACGAGGAATATCGTAACGACCAGCGGCAGAGAATCGGCGGAGCCGGGATCAGGACGGGCGACGCGCTCCGGGAAGACACGGACGACCTGACCTTTGTTGGTCTGAGGATACTGGTCGGAGAGGCGTGTAGCGATGACCTGAAGGGCGACTTGAGCTTGAGCGATGGTGATTCCGGGCTTAAGGGTGGCGAGGACGTGCATTTCGCGCTGGGAGCGCTCGGTGAAGAAAGCGGGATCGCCTGTGGCGAGGTCGTGCATACCGATGGGGGCATAGGCGTCCATTTCGACGATGGCGTAGGGGCCGTGGAATTGCTGCTCGACCACGCCTATCACGGTAACATCACGGCCATCGAAGCTGACCGTGCGGCCGAGGACTTTGGGATCGCCGCCGAATCGTTTTTGCCAGTAGCTGTAGCCGAGAACGACGACGTTGCCAGTGCGGGGCTGATCGCCTTCACCAGGAAGGATCAGGCGTCCGATGGCGGGGCGAATGCCGAGCATTGAGAAGAAATTGCTGGGGACCTCGGCCACGATGGTGCGGTCGGCGCGGCCGTCGGCGCCGATGCCAACGAGGTCGAGGACGAAGGCGGTCATGTGCGTGAAAACGGGGGCTTGCTTGTAGTCGAGGAAATCGAGATAGGAAGCTTGGTCTGGCTCGGAGGTGGGGCTGCTTTGGACGCCGATGACCACTAGGCGGTCGGCATCTTTGACCGGGAGTGGGCGGAAAAGGAAAACGTTGGCGAGACTGAAGATCGCGGTGTTGGCACCGATGCCGAGGGCCAGCGTGAGGATGGCGATAAGGGTGAACCCCGGGCTCTTGCGGAGCATGCGGATGCTGAAGCGGATATCTTGCCAGAGGGTCTGCACGGTTCCTCCTCGCGCGGTTGATTCAGGGATTGCTTTAGGCCCAGGGAATGAAACTCTGGGTATAGAAACGAAATCGGGGTCATTTATGTTTCCGGAAATTTCAAATGGATGGGAGACGTTAGGGAGCCCATGGATTGCCTTGGCGGGCACGAAAACACTGGCCACGATAAACGTGTACTTGACACATGCGTTTCTGGCTCCTAGGCTTGCTTCATGGACGTACGGTTAAGTCCCGACCAAGAAGACTTTATCCGCCGGGCGGTTGAAAAGGGCAGGTACGACAAGGCCGAAGATGTGGTGCGGGAGGCTCTTACGATGTTGGAAGAGCGCGAGCGCAAACGGGCGGAAATACTGGATGCCATGGATTTTACGGAGATTTCGATTTCGCGCGCCGCGGGCGGGAATCTGCCACAGCAACCAATCCGCGAGCCTGGCCGCAAAACGAAGCGTGGGCGGGTACGCAAAGCCAAGGCTGCCAAAGCGTAGTGCCGCGGGTGTTGCCGCTCGCCCTCGGGTGAAGTGGGCTCGCTGAATCCCTTCTCGTGAGTGGGAACGCGTAGTATCGTGATCACCGCCCTCCGGACCGATTTCCTTTTCCTCTAAGATTGTCTTCCTTGCGAATGGCCTCATCTTGCTTGCGAATGGCCTTATCTTGGCGTCGCCTGACGCGTGTGTGCGGTGTTGACGCATCGAATCTCCCGGTGGCGAATCGCGTTAGAGGCGGAGGTTGCGGGTCCTTCGGCGATCCTCGCCGGATCGCCTCAGGATGACAATGCGTGCGCCTTTGGACGCGAGCTGGTTGGAAGTTGAGCCGCGAGCGAATGCGTAAGAGAATTTGGCGCGTGTGGTAGAATGGGGAGTTTAAGAGGGAGCGAAAAACTTCATTGGGAATGCCAGAAGAGCCACTCACACACGTTACAGTATTTGATCCTGAAGATGAATATCGTCCGGAGCCGGAGCCGGAGCCTGTGCCGCCTGGTTGGATGGACGGCTCGTCGCGCATTGGGATTCACACTTCTATCGCTGGCAATCACCTAAACGCTTTGGAATCGGCGAATAAGCTGGGGTGCAATGCTTTGCAGATTTTTTCGGCTAGTCCGCGGATGTGGGCCGGCGGGGTGGCGGCTGGGCGGATTACCGAGGTCGATGCGAAGGCATTCCGCGAGCGGCGGGAAGCGCTTGGGCTAGGGCCCCTGGTCATCCACGCGAATTACCTGATTAATTTGGCGGCGCCGCAGCCGATGTTGCGGACTCGATCGATCCAGGCCTTTCATGAGGAATTGGTGCGCGGGATGGCTTTGGGCGCGGATTTTGTGGTGGTGCATCCGGGATCCTATGGGGATTCGCGGCCTTCGTCGGCTGTGGCGATGGCTGTTGATTCGATCAAGCAGGCTGTACGGCGGTTGCCGCCTTCCGGGATGCGGATTTTGGTGGAGAATACGGCGGGGATGGGGACGGCGATCGGGTCGCGGTTGGAGGAGTTGGGCGAGATCGTTGAGGCCCTGGCTGGTTTGTATGTTGGGGCTTGTTTGGATACCGCGCATTTGTTTGCTGCCGGTTATGACATTCGGACGGAGAGCGGGTTGGAATCTACTTTGGAGTTGATCGAAAGCACGATTGGATTGGAGCATGTGCCGGTGTTTCATGTGAATGATTCGAAGATTGCTTTGGGCGGGCGCGTGGACCGGCATGAGCATATTGGTAAGGGGAAGATTGGCGCGGAAGCGTTTCGGCGGATTTTGACTCATCCCCGGTTGGGGGCGGCTTTGCCGGCGGGACTGCCCGGGCGGGCGTTTTTGGCGGAGACGCCGATCGAGGATCCGGGAGATGACCGGAAGAATGTGGCTGCGCTCTGGGAATTGGCGGGGTTGAAGGACTCGGCGCCTGCGGCGGAGAAGGGTTTTTCTATGCTTACGGCTGCTGGGAAGAAGAGGGCTGCGGAAATTCAGAAGGCGGAGAAGAAGAGGAAGAAGTGACGTGAGGCGGAGGTTGACCGTCGAAAGGTGAAAGTCGAAAGCGGGGAACCCAAGATAACGCTCCCTTCGGGGCTCAGGGTAAAGAGGCGCTGAGTTGCCGGGGATTTGTTGAGCGGAAACAGTAGGAAGAAGAAAAGCATTAACACAGAGTTCACTGAGGAGCACAGAGGTCACAGAGTTTTCTGGGATTGAAACTTGGCGGCGCGGAGAGGGAATCGGTCTTGGCGGAATCGAATGCAGGGGGCGAGGGGCGGGGGACACTGCAGGAGGGGTCGCGTTACGATCCTTGGGCGATTGAGGGGAAGTGGCAGCGGCGGTGGGAAGAGGGGCGCGTTTTTGAGGTGGAGGCTGACCCTTCCAAGCCTAAATATTACGTGCTGGAGATGTTGCCCTACCCTTCGGGGACTATGCATATGGGGCATATGCGCAACTATGCGATTGGGGATGTGGTTGCGCGTGTAAAGCGGATGCGGGGATTTAATGTTTTGCATCCCATGGGTTGGGATGCGTTTGGTTTGCCGGCGGAAAACGCGGCGATCAAGAATAATACTCACCCTCGGGCCTGGACTAATAACAATATTGCGGAGTTTCAGCGGACGCTTCGGCGTTTTGGGTTCAGCTACGACTGGCGACGGGAGATTTCTACTTGCGAGCCGGAATATTACCGGTGGAACCAGTGGTTTTTTCTGCGGATGCTGGAGCGCGGGTTGGCTTACCGGAAGAAGAGCCGGGTGAATTGGTGTCCGAAGTGTTGCACGGTATTGGCGAACGAGCAGGTGATTAATGGATATTGCTGGCGGCATGAGGATACTTTGGTCGAGGTGCGCGAGCTGGAGCAGTGGTTCCTGAAGACTACGGCTTATGCGGAGCAGTTGATTGATGATTTGAAATTACTTGAGGGGTCTTGGCCGGATCGCGTTATTACCATGCAGCGGAATTGGATTGGGAAGTCGGTCGGGGCGCGGGTGAAGTTTGCGGTGGCGGATGTTGTGAGTGCGGAAGCGATCGAGGTCTTTACTACGCGGATCGATACGATTTATGGGGCTACGGCGATTATTTTGGCGGCTGGGCATCCGCTGGTTGGGAAGCTGCTGGAGGGTTCGTCTGCGCGAGCGGAAGCTGACGAGAAATTGAAGAAGATGCGGTTGGCTTCCGTGAAGGCAGAGGACCTGGAGACCGCGGACAAGGTCGGATTTTTTACTGGCCGGCACGCTACGAATCCTTTTAGCGGGGAAAAGATTCCGATTTGGGTGGGGAACTTCGTGCTGATGGAATATGGCACGGGGGCGATCATGGCTGTGCCGGCACATGACGAGCGAGATTTCGAGTTTTGCCGGAAGTATGGATTGCCGGTGCGGGTGGTAGTTCAACCCACAGACGGTGAGACTTTTTCGGGCGAAACGATGACGGCGGCGTTCGACGAGCATGAGAATGGGACGCTGGTGAACTCGGGTCCTTACAACGGGCTGACAGTAGACGATGCGATTGATGCGATGGCTGCGCACGCTACTGCGAAGGGATTTGGGAAGCGTGAGACGACATACCGTTTGAAGGATTGGGGAATTTCGCGGCAGAGGTATTGGGGCACGCCGATTCCAGTGGTGTATTGCGAGAAGGATGGGATTGTCGCGGTGCCGGACGAGCAGTTGCCGGTCGTCTTACCTGCGAACGTGCCTTTGACGGGCGAGGGTGGGTCGCCGTTGGCGGCTACTCCGGAGTTCGTGAATACGACTTGTCCGAAGTGCGGGGGACCTGCTCGCCGCGAGACAGACACGATGGATACGTTTGTGGATTCGTCGTGGTATTTCTACCGGTATTGCGATCCACATGATGATCAGGTGCCGTTTGATTCGGGGAAAGTTGGGTATTGGTTTCCGATTGACCAGTACATCGGTGGGATTACGCACGCGATTTTGCACCTGCTCTATTCGAGATTTTGGTGCAAAGTGATGCGGGACCTGGGTTTAGTCACGCACAGCGAGCCGATTACGCGGTTGTTTACGCAAGGGATGGTATTGAAGGGCGGAACGGCGATGTCGAAGTCCAAGGGAAACATCGTGGGCGCGATCGACATGGCCGAGAAGTATGGGGCGGATACTGGGCGGCTTTACATGTTGTTCGCGAACCAACCGGAGAAGGACCTGGAGTGGAGCGAGGACAGCATTGAGGGGGCTTGGAGGTTTGTGAACAAGGTTTACCGACTCGTGGAGCGGCACGCGGCGGAATTGCGCGACGTGGATGCGCGGGCGGTAGCGGATTTGGCCGGGGCCACGGAAAAAGAACGGCGGTTGCTGCGGAAGACGCACGAGACGCTGCGGCGGGTTACACAGGATTTCGATGCACGCTGGCATTTTAATTCGGCGATTGCTTTGATTATGGAATTGCATAACGAGATTCATGCCGCGGAGCCGCTGAGCGAGGGAGTGCGGCCCGAGGTGCGAAAAGAAGTTTTGGAATTGCTGACCTTAATGCTGGCACCGATGACGCCGCATCTGGCGGAAGAGTTGTGGGAGATGCTCGGGCACACGGGCGGGCTTTGGACCGTGAGATGGCCGGCGTTTAACGCGGAATTGGCCAAGGAAGATGAAGTTGAGATTGTGGTGCAGGTGAATGGGCGGGTGCGCGGGAAATTGGTGGTTGCCGCGGGGTTGAGCGAGGCCGGGGTGGTTTCGAAGGCGCTTGCCGATCCTGCGGTGGTTCATCATTTGAATGGGAAAGAAGTGGTGAAGCGGATTGTGGTGCCGAATAAATTGGTGAATTTGGTCGTGAAGTAATGATGTAACGACGTAATGAAGTAACGAGAGGAAAGAGTTGGCGTCGGATGGAGAAAGGCACGGTGATTTGAGAACGACGAGAGATTCCTCGACTACACCGGCGGACGCGTTCAGAGGAACTGAACGCGGAAGAAAAAATCCACCCGTTTCGCTCGGAATGACGGTGTGTTGCTTGCGGGCAATGACCGAGGCCGGGTTGCATTGGGCCGTGTTGCAATTGGGGCAGTGTGTTTTGGAAATGCGGGGGCGGGAGCGGCGATGACCAGCGGGGCAAAGATGCAGGAAGAAGAGAGAAAGCCGAATTCGGAGCGCGGCGGCGTGGTGGTGCTGGATTTTGGCGGGCAGTATACGCAGTTGATTGCGAGGCGGGTGCGGGAGCAGCAGGTGTTTTCCGCGGTGTTGCCGTGCACGTCGGCGATTGCGGACATTCGTAAGTATGAGCCTTCGGGATTGATTTTGTCGGGAGGGCCTAGCTCTGCGTATGACGCGGATGCGCCGACTTGCGATCACGCGGTGCTGGCTATGGGCGTTCCAGTACTGGGTATTTGCTACGGGATGCATTGGATCACTCGGACATTGGGAGGGAAGGTCGAGAAGGCTGGGCGCCGGGAGTATGGGAGCGCGTTGTTGAATCTAGCGAATGGCCTCGCGCATGGGCATGAGGAATCGGAATTGTTCGCGGGAATCCCGAAGAGCGTGCGGATTTGGAATAGTCATGGGGATCACGTGGTGGAGTTGCCGGCAGGATTTCACGCTACGGGGCATACGGACAATGCGGTCGCCGCTACGGAGGATCCGGTAAGAAAGATTTATACCGTCGAGTTTCATCCGGAAGTGAAGCATACAGACCAAGGGACGGAGATATTGAGGAATTTCTTGTTTCGGGTGTGCAAGGCCGAGCCGAAGTGGAGCGGGGCGGCGTTTATCGAGGAGACGACGGAGGCGATTCGGAAGAAGGCGGGAACCGGCCGAGTGATTTGCGCGCTTAGCGGCGGGGTGGATTCGACCGTGGCGGCGGTCTTGGTGCATCGGGCGATCGGGGAACGGCTGACGAACATTTTCGTGAATACCGGGTTGCTGCGGAAGAACGAGTTCGAAGACACGCTGGAGATGTTGCGGGAGCGGCTGGGACTAAAGGTGATCGGCGTGGATGCATCGGGCCGATTTTTGACGCAATTGAAGGGGGTTACGGACCCGGAGCGTAAGCGGAAGATCATCGGGAATGAGTTCATTTCAGTGTTCGCCGAGGAAGCACTGAAGCTGCAACATGGCGAGGCGCACGGGGAAATCGAGTACCTGGTGCAGGGGACCTTGTACCCGGACGTGATTGAGTCGGTGTCGGTTAAGGGTCCGTCGGCGACGATCAAGTCGCATCATAATGTGGGCGGACTGCCTGAAAACATGCCCTTTGGGTTGATTGAGCCGCTTCGGGATCTGTTCAAGGATGAGGTGAGGCGGATCGGAAAAGAGCTCGGATTGCCCGAGGAAATCCTTTTGAAACATCCGTTTCCGGGGCCTGGGCTGGCGGTACGGCTGCTCGGGGAGATCACTCGTGAACATCTGGTAACGCTCCGGGAGGCCGACGCGGTAGTGGTGGAGGAGATCCGGCGGGCGGGGTTGTACGAGCGGATCTGGCAGGCCTTCGCCGTTCTGTTACCGGTACGTAGCGTTGGGGTTATGGGCGACGGACGCACCTACGGGTTGACCGTGGCGGTGCGCGTGGTGGAGTCCGACGACGCCATGACAGCCGATTGGGTGCGGTTGCCTGGGGAAGTACTAGAACGCATCTCGACGAGGATCGTGAACGAGGTCGCGGGAGTGACGCGAGTGGTCTACGACATCAGTTCGAAGCCACCGAGCACGATTGAATGGGAATAGGCGGCAGGTGAGAAAAGCGGCCGGCTGACCAGGTAAGTCAGCGGTGCGGAGCTACGGGGCAACCGGGGACACGGAAAAGGGGCCGTACAGCGGGGCAGCACGGCCCGTTACTTGATCGAAACTGGCAATTCCAACCGAAAAACCGCAATCTAGCGATTGGCCATTTTCTGAGCCATGTACAGAATCAGCTTGCGATCTTCCTCATCGGCCTTGCTCAACAGACGGCGAAGCTTGTTGAGAAAACGCGCTTCCTTGCCGCTGCTGCCCCAGGCGATGTCGTCGGACGACTTGCGCTTGGGGAGGTTCGGCAATTGAGGCGGTTCCTCACCGTCGTAGAAGAGTTGATAGAGTGGGCACTCTAAAGCGCGTGCGAGTTTCTCCAACGTTTCGATGGCCGGTACTGTATGGCCATTCTCGACGCGGGAAATATAACAACGAAGTAACCCGGTACGCTTTTCGATATCGCCCTGGGAGAGTTTCTTTTCCTCACGCAGTGCGCGGAGGCGATCACCAATAATCATGGAGGCATTATGGCATCTAGGTAAGAGGCTGGCAAGTACAAAGTTTGGGGGTACTCAAGTGAAACACATGCTGCAGCGGGGAAGCAAGAGGCATCCAAGGGGGATGGCAACCCGAGCAGGGTTAGGCGTAACCTAACGAGCATGGCACGCGTCCCAAAAGCAGTGGCTACCGCGTTGGCAATCCCGGCAGCGGCGAAAGCGACGGCCGGAAGGGCCGTGAGTGTCGACGACCGGGAACTCGTACGCCGGGCGCAGGCGGAAGATCAGGCGGCGTTTGAGGAACTTGTCCGGCGCCATCAGCAACGGGTTACGGCGGTGGCCGGAGGAATTCTGCGGCAACGGGAAGACGTGGAGGATATTGCGCAGCAGGTATTCGTGAAAGCGTACTTCTCGCTGAAGCGATTTGATCAAAGGGCAGCGTTCAGCACGTGGCTGTATAAGATCACGGTGAATGAATGCTGGGACCTGTTGCGAAAGAGAAAGGTTCGGCCGCTGGTTTACGAGTCGGATCTGAGCGAGGAGCAAGCGAGGCAGTACGGAGCCCCGGAAGAACGTTCGGCGCCAACGCCCGACATCAGCGACAAGCTGGCGGCGAGACAACAGGTGGAGAAGTTGCTGGAGTGCCTGGATGAACGCGACCGCACGATGTTGATTTTGAAAGAAATTGAGGGCTTTGCGGTCGAGGAGATCGCAGAAATTCTGGACTTGAATGCCAACACGGTGAAGGTTCGATTGTTTCGAGCGCGGCGAAGGATCGTGAGTGAAGCGCGGAAACGTGGCGATTGAGGATTTGAGAATTAATAATGGACGCGATGGAGAAGTGAGGAGATGAAGAATGTGGAGCCCACTTAGAAAAGGTAGTAGCGAGTGCGACAGATTCCGGGAGTCGCTGGAGGAAATCGCTGGCGGAGAAGTGCTGCCAACGGCGCTGCAGAAACACGCGTCCGAGTGCCAAGACTGTCAAGCTGCCGTGGACGAACTGCTGGCGAGCCGGAGACTTCTGAGTGCATTGCCACGGGGCGCGGAATTCGGGCCGTGGTTCGCGCCGCGGGTGATGGCAGCGATTGCGGCACGGGAGTCGGAATTGCGGCGATCGATCGACGCATGGATGATCGTGCCGAAGCTGGCGCGAAGGCTCACATGGGTGTCCGCGCTGGCGCTGGTGCTGGCGAGTACCTGGTTGCTTGGCTGGCCGGCATCGACACCTTCCAAACCGGTGGCGACCGATATTACAGGGGAACCGGTGCATGAATATGCGCCTCCAGTCAACAACGATGACCTCTTGCTGAGTCTGGCGGAGAAGGGATCATGAACGAAGCTACCGCTAAGCAGCGGGCGGCGCTGTGGGTTGCCGTGGTTTTTCTTCTCGGAGTGTCGCTGGGCGGCGTAGTTGGATATGTTTTCGCGCATCGCTCGGTTTCCGCGAATGCTCCGTTGACGGCACAGGAACGGCGTGCGCGGAAGGTGGAAGAGCTGACGCGGATGGCAAACCTGACGCCCGATCAGCAACATCAACTGGAAGGGATCCTGACGCAATTACATGGTGAATACAAAGCGCTTCACGAACAAAGCGACATCCAGATCGATCAGGCCAGGCAGAAGGGGCGTAACCAGATTCGGGCGATACTGACGCCAGAGCAGCAGCCGAAATTCGAGGAATTTCTGAAAAAGATGGACGAAGAGAGAAAACGGAACGCGCCGCCGCCGGACCGGTAGGATACTGCATTGAGTGCGTGTTGCTTTGATTTTTGAATTGCCTTCACGTTGTCCAGTGAAGATTCTCGCGGATAGACCCGGTAGATGTTTCCCGAATAAGTCTTGGTTGAAGTTTACGCAGGCACAGGCAGGAGTGCCTGCGCTTCCTAGAAGGGAATGTCTTCGTCGGAAATTTCTGGTCCGGCGGGGGCGTGACCGCCGCCTCCACCGCCATACGTGTCTTCTGCGGGACCTGCCTGATTGTCGAAATCTTCGGCACCACCGCGGGGCGCGCCTGCGCCGGCTCCTGCAGCGGTACCTTCAGCTCGGCCACCCAACATTCGGAAATTGGTGGCGACGATCTCAAAACTGGTGCGCTTTTGGCCTTCTTTGTCTTGCCACTCGCGGGATTGTATACGGCCTTCGATGAAGATCAGGGAGCCCTTTTTCAGGTACTGCTGCGCGATCTCGGCTTGCTTGCCCCAGACGACGATCTTATGCCACTCGGTGCGCTTCTGGCGCTCGCCGTTGCGATCTTTGTAGGTCTCGTCAGTGGCCACCGAGAAGTTGGCGACTGCTTGACCGCCGCCGGTGTAGCGGGTTTCCGGATCGCGGCCTAGGCGACCGACTAGGATTACTTTGTTTACCGACATGCTTTTCCCCCCGTGACGAGGACGATAGCACGGCTGAGGGTGGGAGGCTAGTTGACGTGAGCAGCTTTCAGTTGTGGGCAGCGCCGGGCGGGGCCCTTCGATGCTCAGGGTAAACAAGCCCCTCCCTACAAGAACATTTGGAGACAATCGCCAGACGAATCGGAGGCGGTCGGCAGAGGAATCGGAGGGGGTGCCAAAAGAAATTGGATGCGGACACGGTGTGACCGGAGGAGGGCACCAGGGAAATCGGTCCGGGTGGAATCGGAGGCTGGCGAAGGACTTTGCGCGGTCAGCTCTTGGCGCGATCTTTGATTTGCTTGGCGAGCTTTTCGATTTGTTGGGCTTTTTTTACGAAGGAGATGGAGAGGGTGGAGTTTGCGTCGGTATGCTCGACTTGGTCCTTTAGTTCGGCAACTAAGTCATACAATTTCTGAACTTCGAGTTTGATCTCGGCCTGGTTTTGCTTGTTGATCGCTTTCGGGTCGTCTCCGACGGTTGGTTCCGGGTCGCCAATGCGGTGTGGGGAGTTCGGGTTGGGCGCATTGGGAGACGGGACCGGACGGATGGTTTGCGAGGAAAGAAAAAGCGGGTTCGCCGCGAGAATACCGGCTGCACCGACAAGAGTGATCAGCAGATGGCGTCGGGACTCGGACATGGGACCCCTCCTCAGTGGATCGTGGCGCCCAGGTATAGGCACGCATACAGATAATATTCCGCCTTCAAGTAAGGTTGTGTCCAGCCCCAGGGATGATTCGGGAAACAAGCGGCAAGAACAGGCGAACCGAGGTAGGAGCGGAGAAAATGGATGCGGATACGTACGCGAAAAAGCTATTGCGCTGCGACCGCTGAGGTGGTGACCCCGAGTTCCTTGAGCTTCGCGCGAGCGCGGCGCTCTTCTTCGGTTCCGGGATAGCGCTTAACAACTTCGCGGAGTTCGCGGATGCCGGTGTTCTTTTGACCGAGTTCGAGGAGGGCCATGCCTTTTTTGAGGCGGGCGGGAGCGAGTTTGAAACTCTTTGGATAGTTCGTTAGCACGCGATCGTATTCGGTGACGGCTTGATCGTAATTGCGCTGCGAGTAGGCGATTTCGCCCAGATAGAACTGCGCGTTGGAAGCCAGATCGGTGTCTCCATAGTATCTCAAATAGTCCTGAAATTCCTGGCGCGCGAGGTCGTATTTTCCGCTGGTGATGTCCCGCAAGCCATTGGAATAGAGAGTGTCGGCGGACGGGGCAGGGCCGGCGGGCGCCGCGCTGGCCGGAACGCTGCCGCCACCGGAAGGTGACGGGGTGAAGCTATTGTTGGAGGTCGGTGTAGTCGCCGGAGGCGCGGTGCCGGAAATCTTGGCGTCCAAACTCTGCACGGTGTTCTGCAGGTCGACGAGCTGCTGATTTAGTTTGCCCAGGCGAGACTTGATTTCTTCGAGGTTGTCAGAGAGGCCCTGGACTTGCGTGGACATGGTGTCGAGGCGCGCGCCGGAATTTGCCTGGACGTCCTGCACGGACTTCTGTAGCGAACTCATCGTGGCGTTCAGTTTTCCGACATTGTCGCCAGTCTGCTCGATGAGCGTTTTCGTTACGGTGTGATCCTGGGTCATCTGAGTGGCGAGATCTTTTTGTCCCTGAAGCAGAGTGGTGACGTCGTGCTGCAATTCGATAATTTCGCGCGCCACCGCTTGGGCAGGCCGAGGACCGACGAGGCTCCCACAGATCGCGGCGACCAAGATGAAGGCCATGAAAATCGCAATGTTGCGTAGACGCATGCAAATTCCTCCTAGGAGCTTACGACAGCCTCGCTGAACGGATGCTGGCCGGGAGAGAGCACCATTATAGCGTGGAGCGGGCAATTTCGCGTTAGTCACACAGCCTTTAGCGCCGGGCTAAAGCCCGGCGCATACATTGGGAGCCGGGAGCAACAGTTTGCTCGTCCGCGCGGCTCGTTGACGGTGTTACGCCGTCAGCCAGACTTCGTGGCCAAGGCGCCCGCTTCGGAAAGCGGCCGCTACATTCGCGGCTACATTCGTGGGCGGCGATGAGTTGCCGGTCAGGCCTACTGCTTGGACCTGACAAAGTGGCCGCGGCGATTCTGCTGGTAGCAATCTTCCGTGGACTGCATGCAGAAGGGCTTTTCCTTGCCGAAGCTGACGGTGTTGAGGCGATCGGCGGAAATGCCCAGTGAGATCAGGTATTGCTTGACGGCGCTGGCACGGCGATCACCAAGAGCGAGGTTGTATTCCGTGGAGCCGCGCTCGTCGCAATGACCTTCGATGGTGACGCGGATCTGAGGATAGTTGCGAAGGAAGTCAGCCGTCTTGCCTAGTGCATCGCGGGCGTCGGAGCGGATGTCCGCCTTGTTGAAGTCGAAGTAGGCGTCGCGGACCTCTCGTGTGAACAACTCGTCGAGGGTTGGCTCGCTCGTCGGCGGGGCCGGTGTAGCGACTGTGATTCTGGCGGTGGCGCTGGCGGAGCCACCGGGGCCGCTGGCTGTAATCGTGTAAGTAGTCGAGGTCGAAGGCGTAACTTTGGTGGAACCTTGCGCGTTGACCGAGCCGACGTCAGGAGCGACGGTCAACTGCGTCGCGTCAGTCGAAG
Organism: uncultured Acidobacteriota bacterium; assembly: GCA_963832615.1. Classification (GTDB taxonomy): domain Bacteria; phylum Acidobacteriota; class Terriglobia; order Acidiferrales; family UBA7541; genus Acidiferrum. The sequence continues at coordinate 122,904 of CAWHVA010000024.1, read as the reverse complement.
TCCAGCTCAAAGTGGACGAGTCGCCCTTTTCCAAAGCGCTCGGACTAGCCTGGAGTGTGACGGTAGGCTGGGCCGCGGCAGGTGGAGGCGGTGCAGTTGGCGGCGCGGAGACCTGCTTCGGCTTCTTGCTGCAGCCAAAGGTTAAGACAGAAGCAGCGAGCACGACAACCAGACTCGCGCGATACAGTGATCGGGAGACCTCGATCATTCAAATCCTCCTCAAGAATGTAATCCCAGTGTTGTTTGATCCCACGGTAGTCAACATCCTAGCATCGAGTGCTGATTTTCGGAGACATATCGTGCCACGATGTTATACATCGGGCACAAAGTCGTTCGGCAAGAAAATCAACGCGGCGACCAATTGGGCGACTCGTTGTGTCCCTGGCTGGTCAACTGGCGTGCTTGCGAACCATCGGCAAGCATGGTCCAAATCTGGCGGGTGCCCCCGCGCGTTGACTCGAAGACAATATGACGGCCGTCGGGGGCCCAGCTGGGGCGCTCGTTGCGGGCGGAGTCGCGGGTGAGCTCCACGAGCTGGTGTGTTGAGGCGTCCATGACATAGATGTCGTAGTTGCCTTCGGGCCGACGCCAACTGAAGGCCAGGATCTGGCCGTTGGGAGCCCAGGCAGGATCGATCAGATAGCCTTTGTCGGGCAAATCGATCTCAGCGGAGTTGGTGCCGTCGGCGTTCATCATGAAGAGTTTGGGGATACCGCCGCGATCACTGACGAAGACAACGCTTTGCCCGGTCTTGGGATTCCACGCGGGGGAGGTGCTAGCGCCATTGGCGAAAGTCAGGCGCTTGGGAGTGCCGCCGTTGGCGTCGGTGACAAACAGTTCAGGATTACCCAGCATGGAGGACGAAAACATGAGATGCGAACCGTCTGGGGACCACGCCGGGGAGGCGTTGGTGCCGCGGAATCGTGGAAAGGTAATGACTTTATTGGCGTCCACGGAGTACATGCAAATTTGCGGGCTCACGACGCCATGGGCTGGGGCAAAACAAGTGAACGCGATACGTGATGCGTCGGGCGACCAGCGCGGTGTGAGAGAGATGGTGTGCAGGGAAGTGAGCGGACGCTGGCTCGCACCGTCGTAGTCCATCACCCAGATTTCTTTGGTGCCGGCGCGGGAACTGACGAAAGCGATTTGCGTCGAAGCGATGCCTGGAAGACCGCCGGAAAGCTTGCTGATAATTTCGTCGGCAAACTGATGCGCAAATTTGCGGACTTGAGGATCGGTCGGTGCGCCGCGATAGACTTTGCCAATAACCGCCTGGGAATTGGGATTCTTGACGTCGTAGAGCCAGGCTTGAATGGCCACTTCTGAAGGAGACTCGGTGAGATTTCCGAACGCGACCATATTCGCGTTTGCCGGGTTGTCGGTCCAAGCGAGGTTCTTCAGCTCGCCGGGGACGCTGGGAACCTGCGTAGGATAGAAACTCGGACTCACAAGTTCGATGATGCCCGAGAACTGGAGATCGTCTCGCACGACCTGAGTGAATAGCTGGGAGTGCGATTTTGTTGGGTCTTCGCGCGGCACAAAGTCAGCCACCGCTAAGCGCGGCTTGCTGACGTCGCCGAGCCCTGTGCCGGCTTGGAACCACGCAGGGTTCTGGGCACGAGCCGAACCCGCAATCGCCAGCAACATGGCGAAGATCAAAGCAAAAAGTCCCGGTTTTGTTCCGCGAATCACGCAAACCTCCCATTGGAGTTGATGATCAACTTCTCGTCGCTTTGCTACTAACTGCATTACCTGTGTTGCTCGGGAAAATCCCAAGTTACGGCAACTTCCGAACCTTGATAATCGGGCGGTAAGGGTGGGAGGGGATTCGAGCTCATTATGGCGCGAAGACCGGCGTTATCCCACGAGAGATTACCGCTGGATGTCGTAATGCGAACGTTTTTGATGCTGCCATCGCGATTAATCACAAACGATACGGCCGCATGCAGCGTTGTGGAGTTGCGAACTCCGGGATCGATGGACAGCCGGTCCCAGTTCGGATCGACACGACGCTTGGCTGCTTGGATATACCAGCCGAAGCGAGTTGCGAAGTCGCCGCCGCCCTGCCCGGGCAAGGGTACACCAGAGGAGGCGCTGACACCGGGCGTGGAGGTGTTACCTGTCGGAAGGGGCGGACGGCCACCCTTTCCATAATTGATGGCGTTATCCGGCGGCGGCTTTTTGGGTTCGAAAACCTTGGAAGGGGGCGAGGGCGGCTTCTTCACCGGCTTTTCTTTTTCGGGCTTAGGGATCGGCGTGGCGTCTACTGGCGGAGCCGGCGGCTTCGGCTGAGGAGTCTCTTTGTAGAGACCGTCCGTTGGATCGAAAGCTTTGGCTTCGGAGATGGTCGGTGGTTGCGGCATGGGAATGCCGGCGCTGGGGACCATCGTTACATTGATGCTTTGTCCCGGGTCGCCTCCGAGGCCGGCCCACTGATCACCCTTGAATTTGAAGAAAATCGAGGCTGCGATGGTGGCGGCCAGTGCGGCGTGAAGAACAAGGGAGTAGGCGACGAATCGGCCGAGAGGAAGTTCTTCCGAATTGGCGACAGCGGTGGTCATGCTTTCGTATCTATGCCGTCAGCGAGTTCTAGAGCGATCATCGAGCGGCTCGGTGACAATACTTATGTTGCTTATTCCGGATTGGCGAAGCGCGTCCATGAGCGTGGCGAAGGCACCAAAGGGAACGGTCTTGTCGCAGCGAAGGAAGATGCCTTCGTTCGGTTTTTTAATCTTGGATTTAATTTTGGTCCCGAGGTCGTTCACGTTGACTGGATCGTTTCCCAAATAAACGAGTTGATTCTTGTCCATGGTGACGACGATCTTTTGTTCGGTGACTTCATGCACGCTCTTGGTTTTCGGAACCTCGACTTCGATGCTGGATTGGAGGATGGGGGCGGTGATCATGAAGATGATCAGCAAGACGAGGACGACGTCGATGAACGGGACCATGTTGATCTCGGACAGGGACGACTGCGTCGATTTGGACATTTGCGGCATAGGTTTTTGTGCGCGGCCAGGCTGGTGAGCCGCGGATACTTCGCTAAAAAGCTTTTTCGATCTGCGCGGCGACTTCCAGCGCAAAGGTGTCAAGACGCTGCGCAAGGTTGCGAATGTTCTGCAAGAATTGATTGTAGAAAATAACGGCGGGGATTGCGACGAAAAGTCCCGCCGCCGTAGTTAACAGGGCTTCCGAAATGCCTGGCGCGACCGCGCGGAGGCTTGCCGAACCGGCATTGCCCAAGCCGGAAAAAGCGTCGATGATGCCCCAAACCGTCCCGAACAGGCCGATGAATGGGGAAACCGATCCAGTGGTGGCAAGCCAGGACATCCCTTTTTCGGCTCGGCGCACTTCTTCGGATGCGGCGACTTGCATATTTGCGGTGACGGCTTGCAAGCTCTTCAACTTTGGTGGGTGCGGGTTGCCGGGCGCGCCGCCAACCTGGCTCTGCAGTTCGCGGTAACCAGCAGCGTAAACCGAGGAAAACGGTGAGCCGGCCGATGCCAAAGCCTGAGGATTGGCAACGCCGCGGGTGGCGCGAAAAATTCGAAGAAACTGGTCGCTCTCGCGGCGGATGCGGCTGAAGAACCCGAGTTTTTGAAAAATCATGCTCCAGGAGATGATGGAAAACAGGAGAAGAATCCCAATAACCACGCGGGCAACCCAGCCCGTTTGCTCTAGAATATTTCCAAGGTCGATCAGTACGACTATCGTGAACAAATAAATGACGTTTTCCCCTCAGTGCGACGAAATTTTTGGGCCCTTCAGAACCGTAGCACACGCAACTAGTGGAATCAACGAAAGCTCACCGAATGGTGTCACTTACTAAATGGGTGGCCGTCCGCTTTTGAACACGTAATTGCTGACCGCAAGGCGTCCGGGGAGGTGCTAAGACTTGTGCTAAACTGCAAAATTAGAGATGGAACCGGCATTCGACATTAGCTTGGATTCGTTGAGAGTGCGTTCAGTTGCGAACCAGAACGCGCCGGACGAAGTTATATCTGTCGCCTCCGCGCCCGCCAGCGGGACCTTCTTCCTGGAAACATTTGGCTGCCAGATGAACGACCACGACTCGGAGAAAGTCGCGGGCGTGCTCCTCTCGCGCGGATATCAGCAAGTGGAATCACCGGATTCGGCGTCGCTGATCCTTTACAACACGTGCAGCATTCGGGAAAAGGCCGCGCAAAAGGTGTTCTCGCGGCTCGGCGAGTACCGGACGCGGCAGAAAGAGGGTCAGATCATCGGAGTGCTGGGCTGCCTGGCGCAGCAAGAGGGCGAAGAAATTTTCGAACGGGCGCCTTGGGTCAGTTTGGTGTGCGGTTCCGCGAGTTATCGAAAATTTCCGGAGCTTCTTGCGCAACTGGAGGCAGGGAATCAGCGCGTTACGGGTCTGGACACCGACACTGATGAAACTTTCGAAACCGAAATCACCCGGCGGGACAATCCCTGGCGCGCATACCTGACCATCATCGAGGGCTGCGACAAGTCCTGTTCTTATTGCGTTGTGCCGTACACGCGGGGACCTGAGCGGAGCCGAGCGAGCGGATCGATACTAAGGGAAGTTCGGCAGTTGGCCGATCTTGGGTACTCCGAGGTGCAGTTGCTCGGGCAAACCGTCAATTCGTACGCGGACCCTTCGGCGGACAGGGTGCGTTTCTCGGAGTTGCTGTTGAAGGTAGCCGATGTGCCAGGGATACGCCGCGTTCGATTTACGACCTCGCATCCCCGGGACTTCACGCCGGACATTGTGGCGGCGATCGAGTCGGAGCCGAGGGTGTGCAACCACGTGCATCTGCCGGTGCAATCGGGTTCGACTCGCGTGTTGGGAGCCATGCAACGCACGTATTCGCGAGACGAGTATCTGGAGAAAATCGCGATGATTCGGGCGGCGAAGAGGCCGATCAGTATCACCACGGATATCATCGTGGGCTTTCCGGGTGAGACCGAGCAGGAATTTACCGAGACCCTCAGCCTGCTGGATACGGTGCGGTACGAAGGCGTGTTTTGCCTTCAAATACTCGCCGCGGCCCAATACGGCGTCGCTCGCGATGAATGATTCCGTTTCTGAAGAAGAAAAGGGCCGCCGGCTGGCGGCACTGCAGGAACGGCAGCGTCACATTCAAGCGGAACGCATTGCGACATTGCTGGGGGCGTCGTTCGAGTTGATGGTCACCAACAAGTCGCGGCGCGAAAATCAATGGAGCGGCCACACGTCCTGTAATCGGGTCTTAAATTTCGCTTCCCAAGCGAAAGACCTTCTGGGAACCTACGTGCAGGTCCGCGTCACGAGCATAGGGCCGAGCAGTCTGGCCGGTGAGCACGTTGCCTAGTCTGGGGAGGCCCCGATGGAAGTAGAGATGAAGATCCGCGGCCTGATGATGGATCCCGTCACCAACATGCCCATCGTGGTGCTGAAGGACGTGCAGGGGCAGGCGATTCTGCCGATCTGGGTCGGAGTATACGAGGCGAATGCCATCGCTTTGGAAATCGAGAAGGTTCAGACTCCACGGCCGATGACGCACGACTTGTTGAAGAATGTGCTTCTGGGTCTCGAGGTCAGGGTGCAAAAAGTAGTCGTGAACGATCTGAAGGACGATACGTTCTACGCTTTGATTTGGGTGGAGCGCGACGGCCAGATGATGACCATCGACTCCAGGCCGAGCGACGCGCTGGCGCTGGCATTGCGCGTGGACTGCCCGATCTTTGTGGATGAGGAAGTACTGAAGAATTCGAAAATCTCCAGTGCCATCTCCGAACGTACGACGAACGAGCAACTCCGCTCATGGCTCGAAGGTCTCTCCGACGACGACCTCGGCCGCTACAAAATGTAGGGTTGCCAGCTGTATTCGATCCATTCGCAAGCAACGCCAATTCACCGAACCTTTGGCCAGCCTCAGAACTCATCACAACTGCTCGATTCTTGTTAATTCTTGCGGCAACCTGACTGCCGCGGGAGTGATGAGTTGCATGTGGAGATGAGAGCCTTGGGACATGGTCTCAAGCAGCGAAACACTCATCTGTGTTCAGGAGGACGAGCCCGTCGCGGAAATTCCCGCGAAGAACCAGCCGTCTGGCGGATGGCATGTGGTCTATGGCGCTGCTATTTTCCTCGGCGCATTCCTACTGTTCCAGGTTGAGTTGATTCTTGGAAAACTCATCCTCCCCTGGTTCGGCGGCACTCCGGCGGTCTGGACCGCGTGCCTGCTTGTGTTTCAGCTGTTGTTGCTGGCGGGGTATTCCTACGCCCGACTTTTTGCTTTCAAACTCAGCGCGAGGTCCCAGGGATCAGCGCACCTCTTGGCGCTTGGTGGTTCGCTGCTCCTGCTGGTATTCCTGGCTTTCGTATGGCCAACTCCGATCACACCCGGTGAGAATTGGCGGCCTAACGGCGCGGACAACCCGACGTGGTTCATTGTCAGGTTCTTGCTTGCGGGCATCGGCTTTCCATTTTTGATTTTGGCGACGACTGGCCCGCTCCTGCAGCATTGGTTTGCGCTGGAACACCCAGGCAGGTCGCCTTACCGGCTCTACTCGCTCTCGAATCTAGGATCGCTCTTCGGTCTTCTTGCCTATCCGTTTTTGCTGGAGCCGTTGCTGCGCCTGCACGCGCAGGTCTGGCTCTGGACGGCGCTCTACGCGATTTTTATCGGACTTTGTGGGTCGTGCGCGTTTAGAACCTATTCACGTGATGGAGGCGAGCGGGGCTCACGTGCCGTCAGGCCGACCGGTGCGGACAGCGCAGCTCCAAAGCCCACGCTCTATCTGCTTTGGATGGGACTCGCAATGTGCGCGTCGGTATTTCTGCTGGCAACGACGAACATGATTTGCCAGCAGGTCGCGGTCATTCCGTTTCTGTGGGTTCTTCCGCTTTCCCTGTACCTGGTTTCATTCATATTGTGTTTCGAGAGTGAACGATGGTACCGGCCCAGCGTTTTTCAGGCGCTCTTCGTCTTACTGGCATGTGTTGCCTGCATCTACCCTCTACCAAGCTCCATTGCCGGATATGTTATGGCGCTGGTCCTGTTTTCGGGGCTTTTGTTCGCAGCATGCATGCTGTGCCATGGAGAATTGGCACGGCTCAAGCCGGAGTCTCAGTACTTGACGGCTTTCTATCTTTCGGTGTCGGTGGGCGGAGCGGCCGGCGGAATTTTCGTTGGGATGGCAGCGCCACGAATTTTTTCCGACTATTGGGAATTTCAACTGGCATTGCTTGCATGCTGCCTAGTGGTGGTAGCCGCGGCAGCAAAGGACCAGAAATCATGGTGGCATCAAGGACGCCGTTGGCTCACATTTGCTGCGTTGACGACTCTGATTCTCGTCCTGCCAGCGGGCCTGAAGATCTTCGCCTTGAAGTGGTTCGTCTTTCCCGATGTTAGCCGGTACACGGCGGCCGGAGCGGCCAGTATCGTGACAATCTTGATTTTCTTTTCGGAACGATCCAGAGAGGGCCGACGCGAAGAACGAATTGGGGTACGCGCGGCGGTGTTGGCTTTGCTGGCGATGGTTGGTTTGGCCTGGATGGCGCCTATGATCCACAACAATATGAACGTGGCGCAGGTCAGGAATTTTTACGGCGTGCTGCGGGTGCAAAACATTCAGCCCAACAATCTACTGAGACTCGTGCACGGACAAGTTGTCCATGGCTATCAATCTCTTGACCCAGAGCTGCGCACGAGGCCTCTCTCGTACTACGGCTTGAACAGCGGCGTGGGCATTTTGATGCGCAACCTGTCCACAGGCATTCATCGCACGGGGGTGATCGGGCTGGGCACAGGATCACTTGCCGCCTATGGACGCCCAGGTGACTACTATCGATTCTACGAAATCAACGAGGCGGAAATCCCGTGGTCGGCTGCCCGAGAGCATCCATATTTCACGTTTATTCACGACTCCGCCGCGAAAGTGGATGTATTGGTCGGCGATGGGCGCCTCTCATTGGAGGCAGAGGCTACTCGCGGAGAATTTCAGCGCTTCGACGTGTTGGTGCTGGATGCCTTCAGCGGCGATGCCATCCCGACTCACCTGTTGACTCGAGAAGCGTTTGAAATCTACCTGAAGCATCTGAATAGTCCGCGGTCCGTCATCGCTGTGCACATAACGAACAAAGTCCTGAATTTGGCGCCTCTGCTGGGAGGGCTTGCCAAGTCGCTGGGGCTGCATGGAGTGCACATATATCGACCGTGGCGCCCCGAAGCATCTGCGTCCTCCGACTGGGTACTACTGTCGCCCGACCCAACAGCCTTCGCGGCCCCCGAAATCGCGCAGGCGGGCACACCTCTTCCGATGGAGGGTCCCCTGCCGGTCTGGACCGACGATTACAGTAACCTTCTGCGAGTCTTGCGCTAGCTTCAAGATCCCTAGCCGGATAGCGCCAGGACCGCACGGCGCCAGACGAACCACAGAACGATTCCGATCAGAATCAGCGCGAGGCTGAGCCCGATCCAGAGACCGATTGCGCCCCAACCCTGACGAAAACACAACCACGCCCCCAGCGGGAGGCCGATGATCCAGTAGGCGAGGAAATGGCAGAACATGGGAGTTCGTGTATCGCCAACGCCGCGGAGAGCGCCTGTTGCCACGGTCTGAATTCCGTCGAATAGCTGAAAGGCGGCACCGGCCGCAAGCAATCCGACCGTACTGTGAATCACCTCTGCGTCTGGCGTGAACAGGCGCGCGATCCCGCGAGGAAAAATAAGCAAGCCGATGCTAGCGCAGGTCATGAAGCCGGCGCCGAGAAAAATCGCTGTACCTCCGGCGTCTCCTGCTCCGGCAGGGTCCTTGCGGCCCAACGCTTGCCCGACGCGCACCGCCGCGGCAGACGAAATTCCGAGCGGCACCATGTAAGTGAGCGAGACCGTGTTGAGCGCAATCTGATGGCTCGCCAACGGAACGGGACCCAGTTTCGCGATCAGCGTGGTGACTGCAGCGAAGACGCCACTTTCCAGCGTGGATTGCATCGCGGCGGGAAAGCCCAGCGCGATCAGGCGGCGAATTCGTCGCAGGTCGATATCCACCGGAGTGTTCAGCAATTCCGTACGATGCCGATAGTCGTACCAGAGAAGATAGCCGACCAGTACAGCGGCCATGTAAGTTCGAGCGATGGCAGTGGACCAGCCCGATCCTACCGTGCCCATGGCCGGGGCGCCCCAGTTCCCGTAGATGAGAATCCAATTGCCTAGCGCATTGACCAAGTTCGCGGTGACCAATGCGAATGCAACCGGCTTCACCATATTCATCGCTTGCAAGCATCGGCGAACGGCAAAATACAGCAACAGCGGAAAAAGACCGACGACAAGGGCCTTCGTATAGGGAATCGTCAGCGAAAGCACGGCCGGACTCACCTGGACGGCGTTAAGGAGTCGCGGTAGCAGCCAGACCGGCGCCGCAAGTATCGGGGTAAGAGCTATGCTTAGATAAATCCCGTTGATCAACGAACGATGGCAATCCTCGCGCATGCCCGCACCAAAGGCTTGCGACACGAGCGTGTCCAGCCCGAGAAGCAGGCCTCCGCCAAACAGCCCAAGGACGATGAATATGCTCGATCCAAGGCTGACAGCTCCCATCGCCGTGGCGCTGTTGGGCAGCCGGCCGACCATCATCGTGTCAACGATACCCATGCTCATCCAGCCCACTTCAGCGAGCACCAATGGGATAGCCAGGCGCAGGGTGGGCGGGAGTTCGGCGCGAAATGTGTTTAGTCGGAGCATCAGGGCGCGAGAAGCTTCGGAAGTGTAAGCGGGTTAGTAGAAGGGCGCAATTCGCCTCGAATTCGCGGCCTGCTTGTTGGGTTCCAGGGGTAACTTCTGGAGCGTTCTGGGTCCGAAGTTCCATTGACCGCACACGCGGGGCCTCGTAACCTCTCGATACGACTAGGTTTCTGCCTAACGCATGGCTTGCCCCGCCGCTACCGCAGAATCGGTTGACTCCTGTCGCAAACGCACAGGGAAGCCAGGGAGAGAATTGTGCCGCTTATTAGGGATGTCGGGTACGAGGAACGAATGAAGAAGATTCGGGCAGGTATCCGCCTGAACTCCCGGGTGGCCATTGCTGTCGAGTGGAGCGAGGCTGGCCGTACGTTGCGGTCGGAAGGCTATACGCTGGATATCAGCCCCAAGGGCTGTCTGGCTATTTTCCCGCAGGGCTTTACCGTGGGCCAACGACTACGCGTGATCAATCTGACGAACCAAAGCGCGTGTGAAGCGATCTTGGTTTGGCGCGGCCACGAGGGACGCAGCGGGTGGGAACTGGGCCTCGAACTTCAGAAGATGCCTGCAGAATTTTGGGGCGTGGATTTCTAGACTCGTTGTTTCGCGGTCAGCCTCTCGAGCTCTGAACCCGGACCATTCCCAAAATGGCCCTGTCGCTTTTCCACTGACAGTTTATCGGAAGTGCACTTTTCCCTTGCCTTCGCCTGTCCCGCAACCTTAAAGTGACTCTGGGCCTAGGGGGTTTTCCGGGGAGGCACCTATATATAGCAACTCGTTTGCCGGCCCGCGGCAGCGTCAAATTGATCGCACGGAGGGAGGCAGAAGGCCATGACTGCCATCATCACGATCGCGAATCAAAAAGGCGGCGTCGGCAAAACAACGACGGCGATTAATCTATCCGCCGCTATTGCTGACCGCGGCAAGCGTACTTTGTTGATTGACCTCGACCCGCAAGCCAACTCCACGATTGCGTTTTACAATCCTGGCGAGATTCCTGCTTCGATGTTCGACGTACTCAGCGAAAGCCGCACGGCTATGTCTGCAGTCGTCAAATCCACCAAAGAGCCAATGCTGTTTCTCGGGCCTGGACGGCTGGCGCTAGCGAAGCTGGAACAAGTCCTGGCGGGACAATTCGATGCGCCATACCGATTGAAGGACGCGCTGGCGCCTATTCTGAAAGAGTACGAGTATATTGTCCTGGATACCCCACCTTCGCTGGGAATTTTGACCGTGAACGCGCTAGTAGCTTCGACACATCTGATTGTGCCGATTCAAGCGGCATACTTCGCGATCGAAGGTACCGACGATCTGCTCGAGACCTATGAGCGAATCCGGGCACGGCCCAACCCAGGTTTGAAGATGCTGGGTGTCGTCATCACGCTTTTCGATAAGCGCACCAACATTGCACGCGACACGCACGGCCAGATTCGCACGGTGTTCGGCGAAACCCTGTTCAAAACCAAGATCAGCAAGAATGTGCGCCTCGAAGAAAGTCCAGCCTACAAAGAAACGATCCTAACGTTTGCGCCAAAATCACCCGGCGCCATCGAATATAAGAAGCTCGCAGGGGAGGTTGTTCAACGTGTTGAAGAGAACGGGATTACCCGTCGCGCTGAAGATGCGGCATGACGCACACTACGTCGAATCGCTGACAAGTTATAGCGGGGCAGCCATCGGGCGGATGATCCCGGTGGACCAGATTCGTCCCAATCCTGACCAGCCGCGCAAAGCCATCGGCGACCTGCGGGAGCTGACCGATTCCATTCGCGAGAAGGGCGTGCTTGAACCTTTGTTGGTGCGCTTCGTTCCGCGGGAAGATTGCTACTACATCATTTCCGGTGAGCGCCGGTACCACGCTTCGCGGGCCGCCGGGCTCAACGAAGTGCCTTGCATCGAGAAAGTCGCCGACGACGCGGAAACGCTGGAAATCGGCTTGATTGAAAACATTCAGCGTAAGGACCTGACGCCTTTTGAAGAGGCTGATGGATTGCACCGCCTCGCGACCCAATTTGAATACACGCATGAGGATGTGGCGAAAAAGATTGGACGCGCACGTTCGTCGGTGACGGAAACGCTTTCCTTGCTGAATATTCCCGAAGCTTTGCGAAAGCGATGCGCCGAGCAAGGAATTGCCTCGAAGTCTCTTTTGCTGCAGATCGCCCGCCAGCCTACCGAGAAGAAGATGATTGAGATGATGCATCGTATTCTTCAAGGCGGATTAACGCGCGACGAGGCGCGGCGCGAACGTCAGGACGAGCAAGCCGTACCGCACCGGCCGCAGCCGTTCATCTTTCAATTTGAGCCAGAGAATGAAGCGTTCAAATTCCGCATTCAATTCAAGAAGAGCCATGTGTCCAGAGACGAGCTGATCACCACGCTGCGCGGGATTCTGTCGCAACTGGAAGGTTCGGCGGATTCCCAGGCCGATTCTACGGCTGCTTAGAAACGATAGGTCCTGGTAGCCGCGACGCGGGTTGTCTATTTCAAATCGCTGTGTCTCCTCACCCATGTTGGAACTAAGCCCGTTGCAAATGAAGACGCTCGAGGCGTTGTTTGCCGCCGGATTTCGTCCCGTGGCGATTCCGCCCTATGAGAGTGCCTTGTGTGTGCGTCGAGGTGAATGCGCTGCGGTACTCTCCCCGGTTCGCAACTCCGGTTTGCAGCTGCTCGCCCCGCCGTCCTACATCATCGATGGAAACTTCAGCGTTAAACTCAAGAGAGGGAATCGCGAGGTTTTTGTCTGGAAGAAAAGTGAGCTCGACGCCACCCAAGAACGCCTAAAGGAGTTGGCGGCATTTAGGCAAGAACTCACGGAAATACTGGAAAGGGCCTTCACGCAGTAAATTCCCCAATTTGCAATTCCGCAAGAGTCCCGGCAAACTAAAATTCCCATGGCCACTTACGACATTATCTGTATCGGTGCCGGACCCACAGGTCTAGCGTGCGCCATCGAGGCGCGCCGAGCGGGCATGCGTCCTATGGTGATCGATAAGGGCTGTCTGTGCAACTCCATCTACCACTATCCGGTGAACATGGTGTTTTTCACGACGCCCGAACTTTTGGAGATCGGCGACTTGCCACTGGTTTGCGCGGCGGAAAAGCCGACTCGCGTCGAAGCGCTGAAGTATTACCGGCGGACGGCGGAACACTACGACCTCGAGCTGCGGCTGTTTGAGAAGGTGCTTTACGTACAAGGAAGCGACGGGCAGTTCACGGTTCACACCGAGACCCAGAAGAAGATCAAACAGAAATATACTGCGAAGAAAATCGTGGTCGCTAGTGGCTATTACGACCTGCCAAACCAGCTGAAGATTCCTGGCGAGGATCTGTCCCACGTTTCGCATTACTACACCGAGCCGCACGAATTCTGGCGAGAGCCAGTCGTGGTCATTGGCGGCAAGAACTCCGCTGCAGAAGCGGCACTGGATCTGTACCGAAATGGCGCGAACGTGACGCTGGTTCACAGAGATGCTCAACTCGGCGCAACCATCAAATATTGGGTCCGGCCGGACATCGAAAATCGAATCAAGGCGGGCCAAATTCAGGCCCTGTTTCAAACGCACGTGAAAGAGATCACCAGGGACGAAGTGATCGTCTCCAATGGCGACGGAGAAAAGGGGATTCCCGCGAAACAGGTCTTCGCTCTGACGGGTTATCATCCGGACTTCGAATTTATCGAGAGCCTTGGGGTGCGCCTCGACCCGCAAACGCGTAAGCCGGCGCTTGACCCGAACACGCTGGAGAGCAATGTGCCCGGCATCCATCTAGCCGGCGTGGTTATTGGCGGCCGCCACACCGGCGAAATTTTCATCGAGAATGGGCGGTTCCACGGCAAGCAGATCATCGATGCGCTCACGCGCAATCGCGAACAGGCCGCCGGCGGTCACCAGTAGGCGTGCGAACCCGGCGAACTCCACCTACAGGAAGCGGTGCATTACGAGGGAGTCGACAAGTCCCTGCGTGGGGTGCCGAAACACGCGGGGCAGCCGGCCCACGGTCTTGAACCCGAAGCTCTCCCACAGGCGAACAGCGCGCTCGTTGGTGCTGATCACAAAGTTGAACTGCATTGCGAGGAAGCCCCGCTGCCGAGCGTGGTTCAGAGAGTGTGCGCACATGGCCCGGGCGACGCCACGGCCGGTCGCGATGGGAGAGGTGATGTAGCCGCAATTACAGACGTGCGAGCCGCCTCCGCGCTGATTGGCGCGCAGGAAGTACGTACCGACAACGGTGTGGTTTTCTTCCGCGACAAAGACGTCGTGTTCCGGCGACATCCAGTAGGCGATCGCATCCTCGCGGTTCATGTCCAGGGGCAGCGTATAGGTTTCGCCCGCTCGAATCGTGGGCTCAAGAATGGCCCAGATGGCATTTGCATCAAGCAGCAGGGCGGGACGGATATGCATGTCCTACTGTCGCAATGGCCTTCAAGTGGAGTCAATGTCTTCCGCGCCGCCCCGAGCACCATCGAATTGCCGGTTGCGTCTTGGTTTGTTAGACTTTTTGCCTATGCCCTCCATCATCCGCGAAGTTGCTGAGACGTTCTCCACCTTGGCGCAAGGGTTCAGCGTCACGTTCCGAAATATCTTTCGGAAGACGGTGACCGAAAATTATCCGCACGAGCCCGTGCACTTTCAGCCGCGCTATCGAGGAATCCACGTCCTGCATCGCGACGAGAGCGGTTTGGAGAAGTGCGTAGGGTGTTTTTTGTGTGCCGCGGCTTGTCCGGCCAATTGCATTTACATTGAAGCAGCGGAGAACACCGACGCAAAGCGTATTTCGGCCGGCGAACGCTACGCGAGCGTCTACAACATCGACTATTCGCGTTGCATTTTTTGCGGTTACTGTGTGGAAGCTTGCCCGACCGACGCGATTACTCATGGCCACGGCTTCGAACTAGCCACGTATGACATAAATGCGCTCGTTTACCGCAAAGAACAGCTGCTCGAAAAGGTGCCAGTCGAGGCTTCCGCAACTCGTTAGTCCATAGGATCCAGGCCGCATGCTAGCGTCGCAGGCTGTTTGTGCGGCGTCGCTGAAGTCCCTGTTTTGTCGTCCCGCTGGCCGTCTCACACCCCTCATTGTCTCGTCTAATTAATATAATATTACTAAGAAGTAATTATGCTTTGCGGCGAGAGAGGCCGCGGAGGTATTGCGCGTGGAGAGGGTCGTGGGGACGTGGTCCTGCTGGACGCTGACGCGTTGTTTTGTTCCGAGGATAGGTCGATACGAACTGCGACACCCTCCGAGCAGACCTGTGCGACAACCCATCACCTGCGCAGAAATGGTGCAAACGAAAGTCGGTGGCGACTTTGAGGCGGAGGGTCGATGAGCGTGAAGCCGGAGCTGGCATTCGATGTGTGCTGGGAAGTGTACAAGAGCGCGAAGGAAGTGCTGGAGGCGAAACGCGGGATTTCCGCGTTGAAATTTTCGGAGGCCACGAAGTTTTTCGTGGCGGCCGGATAATCGTCCGCGACTCAACGAGTGGGTTGCAGACTTCGCGCTGGCAGGCAAGGCGGCGTTGGAGGGGCCCGACTGGGCCTCTCGCATGGTGCTGTTTCGCGTTTATTACCTGGGACTCGCACCGTACGACAAGGCGCGGCATTTCGTCGGCCTGAGCGAGAGAAGCTGGGTGAATTGGACCGAAGAGATCCGCCGCCACTGCGGTGAAGAGCTGCTGCGCCGCGGCATGTTCCCGCCGCGAAAATATTTCACTATGGCAGCGTAGTCGATGGCGTCGTTTGCGGCCCGGAAACGGCGGACTGCTGGAGAATGAGCGGATCGCCGACGCGCAGCGTTTTGCCGCACTCGGACGGCGGCACGTGGGTGTTCGTAGACAGGCGATAGTAGTGATCGAAGTGCTCGGTTGTGGCCCAGGGCGGGAGATGCTCCTGGCGTAGTTCACTGAAGCGCTTTTGGAAGCCGATCCCGTCCGCACCCGTGTAGGAATCGCGCGGGGGGACGCTACACCGTGCGCAGGGATTGCTGCCCTCGAAGTCCACGTCGCCCACGCGAAAGCGCACCGCGTAGGTATTCTTCGGACCGAAGAGCCGGTCCTCCCAGAATGCAGGCACGTCATCGATTTCCAGAGTGGCGCGAAAACGACGGCGTGCTTCGTCCAGCGCAATTTCGGGGAACCAGTCGCAGACCGTTCGCAGCGATGCCGTGGAAACGATCGTGGGGCCGTGGGCGACCGTGTCATCGGGAAAGCCGTTCCGCGAGTGGCGCACGATGATTTGCTGGTCGAAATAAACGCTGAACCATTCGGCCGCGGATTCGTGATCCTGGGGAAAGGCAAATTCTCGGGCAGGGATGTTTCGACGATCGCCGGGCACGGACAGCTTTACCGAACTCAGATCCGGGGCGAAGACCGCGCGAATCGGAAATATGTCCGGAGTACGCTTGCCGTTCACCCAGCGGTTATCGACGGTGTAGAGAGCCCAGGCGCGATCCAGTTCCAGGCTGCCGGCCGGACCGATGCGCGCCTCGCTAACCGAAACTGGGTCGAGCGCCTTGATCGGATGGAGACGAATACTCGCGAGACGTGGCTGGATGAGTTGGGAACTCACCTGAGAAGTTTAGCAGAGTGATGCATCGCGCTAGCAGGGGTCCTGGGGCCGGGTTTCGCGCGGGTGTGGTTTCGCTGGGTCGGCGTTAGAAAGCTAGCAACGGCCCATTGGACTATCGATCCAGACAGCATCAGTGTGCGGGATAGTCCTTCAGCTCCGGCGGTTTCGCACGGCTGGCCGGCGGGACGATGCCGTTGAGGCGAAGATAGATCACGAGCTGGCCATAATGATCGGCGACGTGCCATATCGCGAGCCCTGCGATTCCCAAGCGTGTGTTCGGCCCGCCATAGGGACCCTCGATGGGTTCGTACATATTTTTGCTGGTGACCCCGTTCAGCGAATTGTTCATCGCCGCGAACGAATTGCGGAGATAGGTCAGCAGCTCCGCGCGCGTTTTGGCCGGGTTGGGCCCGCCCTTGTCGCAATCCGGAGGCGGCTTCTTGCCGTCCAGTTCGGCCGCGAACGCGAAGTTCGAGCAGGCAACATGCTTCACCTGTTCCGCGAAGGTGCGCAGATCGCTCGGACCAAAAGCGGCGGGCTGGGTGGGTTGGCTCGGCATCGTTGGACGAAATCCAAATTTGTCTTCCGGCATGGCCTCGGCGGCGGTACGAAACTCGAACTCCTCCCCGCCGAACGTGCGCATCAGCGCGTTGCCCACGGTCTCGTTTGCGCTCAACTCTTTGGCGGTGGGCTCGTGCGGCGGAGCTTTCGGCGGCTCAGACGGGGCGGCTTGCGAGCGGGCGCCAGGCGTTCGCACGATCGCCAGGGCAAACAGCGCCGCGGCAATTTTGTATTTCCAGCGCGTATGCGTCATAGCGGTCTCCCGTGCCAACAAATTTCCACGTTCTGCAGTTTAGCATCGGGCCTACGGTAAACGCACAAGGCGAAAGACGATCGTGAACCGCGGCAGGTCCGGGCGCGCGGCGGCAAAACAATTCATCGAGAAAAACAATCCAAGAAAGCGATACTAGAAGGGTCAACCATGTCTAAGAGACTTAGGGTTCTATTGCTTTATGCTGCTCCCGCGCTGGCACAGACCAGCACCACAACTACGGCCAACGGCGTCGTGAATGTCACCGTTCCGATGCAAGTAGTCGCGCCGGTGGGCGGCACGGTCGATTTCTCGTCGGCAGGCACGGTGCCCGTGATCACGATCTCCGGCTGCCCGCCGCCGCCGCAACCACCAGCGCCGCCTACACCCACGCCTGTCCCTACACCCGCGCCAACCCCGCCGCCCACGCCGGCACCAACACCAACCCCGCCGCCGGCGCCAACACCAGCACCTGATCCCGCTCCAATTCCGACGTCCGCTCCCGATCCGACCCCAACACCTGCGCCGCGCACATCTCCTGCCGCTTTCCCCGGCGCGCAGGGAGGTGGCGCGGCCTCGCTGGGCGGACGAGGCGGCGCGGTGATCGAAGTAACCAACCTCAATGACTCGGGCGCCGGCTCACTACGGGCCTGCGTCATGGCCACCGGGCCGCGCACATGTGTCTTTCGCGTGGCCGGCCTGTTTCCGATCACCTCGGGGGATTTGCGGTTCTCGAGTCCCTTCCTGACGGTCGCGGGGCAAACCGCACCGGGGGAGGTCATCCTCGGCGGCCCGAATACCGGCGGCGCGCTGTTCGGCGTTTCGACGCACGACGTGATCTTGCGTTACGTCACGCTGAGCCCGGATAACTTCAACATTTCCTCAGGTCCCAACACAGGCACAACCTCGATCTGGATCGTGAATTGCCCAGGCAACGGCACCAAGAGCAGCGGCGGCTGCTACCACATCATGATCGATCACGTAACCACGCGGTGGTCGGGCAACAAGAGCTGGATCACCACCAGCAACTTCACGCCCGGCGGCAAGAATGGCAACGGCACCGGACCAAATCACGAGATTACGACGCAGTGGTCGCTCGACTACGAGCCGCACGAGGGGCATCCGGTCGGCTATGGCACCGCGACCGATGAAACCTGCGTGGGCACACGCGCGAACGGGAATTGCTTGTCGCCCTACGAGGTCAACATCGACTTTCACCACAACTTGTTCGTCAACGTGCATCACCGCATCCCCGAAAACTCCAACGGCTCGACGCGCTGGATCAACAACGTCATCTTCAATTGGGGCTGGTACGCCAACGCATGGTTAGGCGCCGAGACTATCGACGCCATCAACAACAAATTCATCACCGGCAATCTGAACGCTCTTGGAGGTCAGGCTTTCCCGATCCACTTCACCACCAACAGCCCGGTAATGTCCGGAGCGCCTTCGGTCTACGTTGCGGGGAACATTCTCGGACCGAGCGGCGCGAGCTCCGTAGCCGCAGATCAATACGCCACGCTGGTGAATCAAATCACCGGTGAGAATGGCAACGAGACCGGAGCCATTCCCGCGAGCTGGCAGCGCCCAGCGCCGATGGCTGCGAGCAATGCCTTCCCGATCGTTCCAGATCCGGCCGCGAGCCTCGACAGTCTGCTCTTGCCGACCATCGGAAACTCACAGCACCTCGATTGCAACGGCAACTGGGTGAGCCATCGCGACGCCGCGGATACGCGCATCGTCGCGCAGTATCAATCCGGCGGAAGCGGTGGCTACTGGCCCAATGGCGTGACTTTCACGGGACAGCCCACCATCCCGCAGCCCACTGCCGACTGGCGGGATGCTCCGATTGTGAACGGAACGCCCTGCGTGGAGTCGCTGCACGATGGCATCCCGGATCAGTGGAAGAAAAACAACGGCCTGAGCACGACCGATGCGAGCCTCTACAAGAAGGTGGATAAGAAAACGGGCTACACGTATCTGGAAGAATATCTGGCGGGGAACGCGGGCGCGGTCATGCCGCCTCCAACCCCGGCGCCACCAACGCCACCGCCGACACCAAGCGCCGGCGGCACGACCGTTACGCCCTTCAACAGCGCGACCATCGTCGACGCGAATTCCAACTCCTGGACCTTGGGCGCCGCCGTTTCCGTAGCCAGCGATCCCGACTGCTCGCCAAACTCATGCGGCAGCGTGATTCAACAGAACAGCTCTCCGTTAGCCGGAAGCGCAGCCACGTTGCTTCTGTATTTCAACGGGGTGGTCTATACCGAGAATCAGGCAGGGAACTGGTGGAGCTGGAGTGGCACCAACTTTGTGAAGGTAGCAGGCGACCCTCGGCCGACGCCGACACAGTAACGCGATCGCCGCGAGCGTCGCCGCACGCGGCGCAAATGCGGTGGCACAGCCATTCCTGGCTGTGGAGTCAACGCTTTCAAGCCGCAAGCGGCGACAGCAGCGCCAACGGCCTCGCACGGCGACTAAGGTGCCGACGCTGCGGCGCTGGCGGGCGCCGTAATGGACTTATAGCCGCACGTCCCTGCTTTACGCAGCGCTTCCACCGCTTGCGCGGCAGTCATCAGCGGCGTGGTCTGGATGCTTTGCACCGCTCCGCCGCCCGCAAATGCCATGGAGAGGGCCGCAGCGGTAATGTTGTCCGGCATCTCGGTAATAGCGATCACGTCGAACGGACCAAAAGCAAAAAACGATGTCTGCAGCTTGCCGCCGAGCTTTTCGATGGGTGCCCGCACGGCGTCCAGCCGGTCTTGCGGATTTTCCATCAATCTGGCCCAGGCTTCCTTGGTATAACTGACCTGGTGACAAAAATAGGGCATGGAGGTCTCCTTCGGGGCGAGCGTTCCAGGGTAATGGAGGCGACTATGCTCTTGAAAACAAAGGGTGTCAAGATGGGGCGAAAAAAGTCGAAGATTTCCCTTGACAATATTTTATAGTATGGTACACTTATTCTCGCAGAGAAGTACGCCTCGACTGAGTCGGGGCGTTTTGCTTTTTGGGCCAAAATATTCCCGGCCCGAAAGCCACCGTCCTTGTACGGGCGCAGCACTGCTGCGCCCCATCTCGGCAACACCGATCCTCCAAGTTCTTCTGAAAGACGCCAGTCGGCCAGTCGCCGAGCATCATCTCCGCGCCTGCACTGGTCCATCGTCCGCATCATCACGCGACTCGTAAGGAGCCTAAATGCCAGCCTATCAAAACGTAACTCCCCCGTTCTCCCTCTCTTCCGGGGACGTAGGCTTCAGTTTCAACAACAAGGCTTTCCCGGCGGCCAACACCGCAGGGTCACAATTTGCCCTGCCAAGTTTTACGGGCATTTCCGACGGCGGCACCGCCGTGCGCTGGCAGACGATCTTCGGCACCGCGCCAACGGCGGTGAACATCGTCTTGCAAGGTGCGATGGCCGACGTCGATTCGGAATATCAGACGATTGACACCTCCGTTGCCACGACCGGTGAAGCTCGCACTATACCGAACAACAATCCTGCGACGGTCAGCCCCGCACTTGGCACGGTGCACCCGCGACTCCCAAACCTGCAAACGCTGGCGATCCTCGCGGCAGACAAGCGCTCCGTTACAACGCCTGCACAAATCATTCGCGAGCTACCCCAATTCCTGGCCCTACCTTCTCCGATTACCATGCAGCCCACCGCGCCGACCCAGTCCGCAACTAGTTCCAGCACCTCCGACAACGCAACACCCGGCACCGCCGGCTCGCCGCCAAGCTCCACGAATTCGCCAAACCCCAACCAGCAGCCCCAGGTCGTAATCCCAGCCGAAGACCTCAAGCCCCTCTACGACTTCACCTTTGACTGCAAAGCCTGCCAAACCAAACTAACGCCGCCCAAGCCGACCTGACTGACGAAAAGACCAAGACCGCGACCCTAACCAAAGAGCGCAATGAAGCCGTCCGCGCGGCCAAAGGCGGCAGCGTGCTGCGCCGCGTCACCCGCGCCGCAAAATGGTTTGCCTTAGGCGCCGCCGCCGGAGCAATCGCCGCCCGCGCCGCTCACTAACAACTCCCCGAGCGGATGAAGCGCGCGAGGAGCAGAGCGACGAAGCGACGCGCGCATCGCACACGACTAGATTCAGCGAGCGGCGCGCACTACACGCCCGGATAGCAAGTCGGCGCGCTCGACTGGCGCACCCCCCGCGCCAGTCGAGCAAGAAGAACCTCAAAGAACAGGACCCGTAAGAGAGGAATACCTAAGCATCGACAACCCAAAAAGGCAGATAGGCACAAACATTTCGCTTGACACTACGTCTTATAAGTTATATTATGTTAACTAAGAAATGGACGTGAAGAGTATCCCTAATTCCACCGCCTGGCTGGCCTCAACCGCGGTCTCCTTCCCCTACTGCTTCTGTTCTGGATCTTTCGCCGGCTTCTGCCGCGCAATCTCATACTGAATGTACTGCTCAAGCAGATGCGGATCCGCTCCGACAAGTCTTCGTCCATTGACGAAAATCGTTGGCGTGCTGTTCACGTCGAGTTTCTGGCCGTTTGCTCGGCTCGCGTCGATCGCGGCCCCAGCCTCTGGGCTGGCCATGCAAGCCCGAAACGCATCTGGGTTAAGCCCAGCCTGCCCGGCGTATTCGGTCATCTTCATCCAGGCATTCTCGGCAGAAATGATTTCCTGATTGTCGTAGATAGAATCGTAGATCTTCCAGAAAGCCGCGGGGTTCTGCTGATAAGCGCAGCGACCCGCCAAGGCTGCCGTTCTAGCCCACGGGTGCAGCACCTCAATTGGATAATCCTTGAACACCACCCGTATCTGCGGATAGTTCCGCAACATGCCGCGCATAACATCATGCAGGCTGCGGCACACCGGACACTCAAAGTCGGAATACTCCACCAAGGTCACGGTCGCTTTCGGGTCGCCTAAAGATGGCGCATCCTTCATATCGATCAATGCCCGGTTTTGGGCCAAAGGATCCTTGGCCAGATCGGAAACCTCACCGCGAATCAGGTATTTGCCGTCCTTACTGACATAGAACTTCGCGTCCTCCGCGCCTTCTCCCGTCTTCACGGACACCGAGGTTTCCAGCAATCCCGGGACCGGAGTTTCTTTCGGCGGCGACACTGTAAGTTGCACATCCGGACCAAAGGCGTACAGATTACGTAGATAAGCTTCGATATTCTTTTGCAGAGGTGTTTCTGCACTCAGTGCGGAAGGCGCCGGCTTGCCGGCTACCGGCGGGTTATCAGGCACGGTTTGGGCGTCGGTCCTCGGAGCCAGCAGACCCAACGCAAGAAGTGCCATCACGGTCAGTGATATCTTCACTGAAAACCTCTTCCTCTTATGGAATGAACTTCTGCGCGATGGGAAACGGCCGCCCGAACCCAAAGGCCCGCGACGTGATCTTCAGTCCCGGCGCGGACTGCTTACGTTTGTACTCGTTGCGGTCAACGTGCAGCGCGATATCTTTCACCAGCTGGAGGTCAAAGCCGTAACGATCGGCAATCTCCTGAGGGCTCTTCAAATCCTCAATATAGAGCTTCAGGATTCGATCCAGGACATCGTAGGGCGGCAAGCTGTCCTCGTCCCTTTGATCGGGCCGCAACTCCGCCGAAGGCGGCTTGTCGATGGTCGCCTGGGGAATCAGTTCCCTCTCGCGGTTAATGAATTTCGCAAGCTCGTAAACCATCAGCTTCGGCACATCCGAAATAACCGCAAGCCCGCCGGCCATATCGCCGTAGAGCGTGCAGTAGCCCACGGCCAGCTCCGACTTATTGCCCGTACTGAGCAGCATCGAACCAAACTTGTTAGAGAGCGCCATCAAATAGTTGCCACGTATGCGCGCCTGAATGTTTTCTTCCGCGACGCCTTCGGAGGTCCCGCCGAACACGGGCGCCAACGCCTTTCGATAGGCGTCAACGACGTCCCCGATGGGCAATGTGATGAGCTCGACGCCCAGCCTGGATGCCAACTCCTTGGCGTCGTTCTTGCTCCCCTCCGAAGAATAGGGTCCAGGCATAGAGACGCCCTGGACGTTTTCGGCCCCCAGCGCGTTCACCGCGACCGCGGCCACGACGGCGGAGTCTACACCGCCGCTCAATCCCACGAGCACTTTCCTGAAACCGCATTTGGAAACATAGTCGCGGGCTCCAAGTACCAGGGCTCGATAGGCGTACTCGATTTCTTCGCGAGGCTGTGCGTGAATTTCACCCTGCCCGGTTTCCGTATCGAACAGCACGAGATCTTCCTCGAACGCTAGCGCCTGCGCCGCCACTTTGCCGTCCGCGGTCAGCGCCATGCTCGCGCCGTCGAAGATCAGGCTGTCGTTCCCGCCAATCTGGTTCACATAAATCACCGGGCGGTGATGGCTCTTGGCAATGGAGCGCAGCATGTCGAATCGCAGAGATCTTTTGTCGATGGTGTAGGGAGAGGCGGAGATATTCAGCAACAGGGTAGTTCCCTGCACGACCAGCTCGGTTACTGGGTCGCGGTCGTAGCGGCACTCGGGCCAGAAGTTCTTGTCGTTCCAGGCATCTTCGCAAATCGTGATGCCCAGCAGCTCGTTGCCAAAATCGTACGCCGATTGCTTCTCGGCGGGCTGAAAGTAACGCGACTCGTCGAACACATCGTACGTCGGCAAAAGCATCTTGCTCTGCTCGAAAACGATGCGCCCTCCGCACAACAGTGCGGCCTTGTTCGCGATCGCCTTTGTCCTTCTGCTCTTCACGCGCCCGGCATAACCAACGATTGCCGGCACAGGAAGCCTTTTCGCCAAAGCCTTCAGTTCCTTGAGGTTTTGATCAATAAAGGCGGGCCGTTCCAGCAGATCTTGGGGCGGATAGCCGCACAGGCACAGCTCGGTGAAAACCGCGAGATTCGCCCCGCGCTGCTGCGCTTGCTCGGCAAGCGCCAGAATTCGGGCAGCATTTCCACAGAAATCGCCTACCGTGGGATTGAATTGCGCGAGGGCTATTTTCATGCTGGCACTTTAGAATACGGTCGCACTCCGGAGATTGCAAACGCGGGCGTCAACATATGTGCGCATTTCGCGTATCCAAAAACTCCCTATGTCATTTCGACCGGAGGGCGGCGGTTTTTGCCGTCGCGGAGCGGAGAAATCTCTCTTCCACTCCAGAGTTTCCGGATTTAAAGCGCCTGCGGCTTCTGCGCGATCAAACTGGCGATTCCCGCTCCGGCTCGCAGTTCACGATAGAACAGCAGTCTCAGCGACGGAAACGCCGTCCGCAATTCCCCGAGCTCCAAAAGATGGTCCGGATTCTTGGGCCCTCCTGGAAATTCCAATTGCGCTCGCGTGTAGGTCTCAAACAGCAGCATGCCGCCGGGCGCCAGCGCTCCCGCAATCTCGCCAAATAGAGAACGCTGTAGATACTGCACGCACAAAATAAGCGCGAAAGAAGTGGCCGGCAAGGTGGCTCGTTCGAGATCGGCGCGAATGAGATCGATCCCATAGCTAGTGGCCATGATCGTGTCAGAGTTTCGTCGGCGGTTTACGGCCAGACCAGCATCGTGCGCACGTTGCTCCAAAATATCCAGACCAGCGGACGAACTGTCTACGGCGGTCACCGCTTGCTGTCGCGCCGCCAGCAAAAGCGTGTGTCTCCCGGCGCCACATGCGAGATCGAGCGCCGGTCCAGTTGGCAGCAGGGGAAGCAACTCGCGTACAAAGCTAGCCGGTTCGGCAGGGGCACTTTGCGCTGCCGCACGGTGCCGCGCGTCCCAATCCGATGGCCCGCTGGATGAATTACTAGCAGACATGAAAAAGGCTCCCGAGCCAAAGCTCAGGAGCCCGAGAACTTTCGATTTCCGCCGACATCAAGTCGTTACCGCTAAACCTGGCTTAAACGCTGAACGAGCTGCCGCAGCCGCAGGTGCTCTTCACGTTGGGATTGTTAAACTTGAATCCCGCGCCTTCAACGGTCTCGATGTAGTCGATCTCCACGCCTTCCAGATACATGGAGCTCATCTGATCCACGGCCACTTTCAGCCCGTTAAAATCCAGCACCTCATCCGTATCGTTGGTCTGATTCTCAAATGCCATGTGATATTGGAAACCAGAACAGCCGCCGCCGACCACCGCCACGCGCAAAGCGACCGGCACGGGGCTCTGCATCTGCATGATTTCCTTGACCTTGGTGCTCGCAACGGGCGTCAAATTGATCATAGTTCCCTCTCGCCCCCGCCATTAGCAGGGTCCTTTTCCAAAACTAGTATAGCAAAACCCATCGACGACTGCATGCTCAACTCTGCGCCCCGGCGTTCCTTCCCGGCAACTCCGCGCCGCGCGGCTTTCGTAGCGCAAGAAAACGCTTCTCGTTTTATGCCCTGTGATTTTCATGGCCACGTGCTCGGTAACTCCGGAGCGGACCAAGTTCCTAACTGCACTTCTCCTGAGATCGTGGAAAAGCAAGCCAGGGCAGCCCGCGGCCGTGGCGATGATGTCCCAGGATCTTCCAAACTAGCGGACCGCTTTGCTCCCGCGCGTGAATACCGGCTCATCACCGGATTTTCCGGCGATGCACGCGGCCAGCAAGTTGCGGGTTTCGGCTGTGAGGTTGATTTGTCGAGGCTCCCCGTTTTTTGATGTTCGCAAGCGAACGGTTCCCCCGAATAAGTCCACGTCCGAAACTTTCAGTGAGAGCAATTCCCCTTTGCGGAATCCGAACGTGTAGGAGAGCGCCAGCATGGTTCTCATGAAAAGCTCTTTGCAACCGGCTGCGATCTTGAGGTATTGAGCTTGTTCGATGAAACCCCGCCTTGCGGCAGGCTCTGCCAGTCGAGAGAAAGAGAGCTTCTGCGCAACGCGGCGCGGGTTTTCGTTGAAGGCGATGGTATAGCCGGAAGACATCACGGCCAGTTCCCTGTTGATCGTCGCGTTGGACGCTTTTTGCTTCCGGCGAGATTCCACATAGTCGCGGATCGAGCCTGAGGAAACCTCATCCGCCTTCATGGTTCCGAAAAACGCCAGAAGATGGCGCCAGCAACGGTCCGCCCATTCGACGCTTCTTTACAGGGCAGCCTCGGCATTGCGATTCCGCGGTTTGATAAAGGTAACCTTGTGCTTGGTGGTCCATTCCGCGGTAACGCAGTGTTTGGCCCTGCGGACAGCGAAAGGCATTTTCGACCTGGTGGTACTGGAATTGGTCACGAGTGAAGCGCCGATGCGTTTGGTGGCGTCGATCGATCACCGGGATATACGGCTGGATGCTTCGCTCTAGCAACCACGCCAGAAACTCTCCACTGCCGTAGGCCTTATCCGCTCCTACACCCTCGGCGCAAATGCCGAACCGCTCTTTCACTCGTGCCAGCATGCGGCGCGCCGCCAACGTCTCTTGCCGAAATCGTGCCTGCGTTGCTTCCACTCCCAAAATGACGCAACTGGCATTGTCAATCAGATAGTGATTTAAATACGAAGGAACGCTCCGTGCCCCATATTGGCTCGCCCAACACGCATCGGGATCGGTCGTGGAGACGTAGCGTGCCGCCACCGATCGTGGAGCTGGTTTCTGCTCTTCCTCGGACACGGGATTTTCCCGTGCCAGATCCGCTAGATACTCGCGCACCGTGCGCGAGGCCCTAGCCACCTCGCCCAATCGCTCGGGCTTCGTCCCGCATTGTGGACTCGCATTCGCCGTCACCATGGTCCCATCCACGGTCAGGCGCTTGCCTTCCACCAACCCGGCCTCCAAGCAGCGTCGTACGATCTCTTCAAAAACTTCCAGAAAGACCACTGCACCGCGGAATCGGCCATGTCGGTTCTTGGAGAAGGTGGAGTGGTCGGGAATCTCTCGCTCGAATCCAAGCCGGCTGAACCAGCGGTACGCCAGATGCATACGCACCTCTTCCATCAAGCGTCTTTCACTGGTGCTTCCGTACAGATAGCCCACCAGCAAAAGGCGCAAGAGAACTTCCGGGTCAATCGAGGGACGGCCCATGGCACTGTATGTATCTCGCAACCGTTCTCGAACGAATCCGAAATCGATGAAACGATCGAGGCGCTTCAGGAGATGATCATCGGGGATCTGATCTTCCAACTGGAAATAATAGAACAGTGAATCGGTACGTGGCTGTTGGCCCATCATTGGCGGCGTTCCTCCTTGCCGCCCAAGTAGCACAGCGGTGCCTAGTCACTCCAGAAAAATCGCCCCCGACTTTTTCAACAGAATCAACAGTTTTTGGGCAGTGCTTCCCCGTACGCATCCCGCCCCGAGATCGTCGCTCTGCGTGCGCCTCCGTTGCATGGTGCCCTATTGTGGGCGCGCCTTTCAATTCTGTTCGCCAACTCTTCGCCACGAACGGAAAGCGAACAAAATGGAGGTGGGGGAGGGGGGGTGGAAGCCCCCAGGGGGGAGGGGTCCTGAAGTTGGCGCCCGGCCTTAGTATTACGCTCTCGCGTTCTGGGTCGTAGTGTGGCGCTCCAACTCTTCAGCCAGAATCGGGATGGCAAGGTTGCAAGCCTGCACTCCCTGTACTACGCAAAGTTTCAAAACTTCCATAATCTCTTCGAGCGTAGCCCCTGCCTTCAACGCGTTCTTGATGTGATGCCGCGTGCCGGGGCTATACATGTGCGTGTACGAGGCGTCGAAAGCGATGCATAGGAGTTCGACCTCCTTACGATGAAAGACACTGCTCGCGTAGAGTTCGAGGCAAGCCGCCATATACTCATCGGTCCAGACCGGGGCAAAAAAAGCGAGGGAATCCCATTCTTCGTTCCACTGCCCGATGGCCTTCATTTTTTCCACGGCCGCCATGGCGTTTCCGCTCTTCCCCATCTGCTTTGCCCGCAGTTTACCAGCGTCTTGCAAACTACCGGCACTCGCTTGCTCCAACAGAATTGGGACGCCAAACATGCAGGAATGAATGGACATTACGGACGCAACCTTCAGAACGAACAAAATCTCTTCGCGGGTTGCACCTGCTTCAATGGCGGCTCGGATGTGGCGTCGCACTCCCACTGGGTTGAGGTTCGTGCGACCCGCATTCAGACCGATACAGACAAGCTCGATAAACTTGGAGGGCAAAACCCCCTCCGTCCAGGGATTCGTGGTCATTTTCACGCATTGCTCCGCCCATGCCGGCTCCCATTCTCGAAGCTGGCCCAACGCTGCGTCCCAGGGGCTTGTCGCCTGCTCACTCCCCGTGGCCTTCGCCGTCCCGCTCTCGGTTGTCATAATCTTTCTCCTCCGTTGCGCATCTATTCCGTCTCTTCAATGACTTGGATGTAAGACTAGGGTTCTTTGATTAGGATTTCCATGCGCCCACAACACAGCCCATCAATCTAGCTGGCGCCAGAGCCAAAACACCTAGTCGCCTTCCCTGATTTGGGATGGGACTCCGGTGGGGAGGGGGGGTGGAAGCCCCCAGGGGGGAGGGGTCCTGACTTGGCGCCCGGCCTATTCCTGACATTTCCTATGAAACGACGTTCGTATCCGCATATTGGCAGTATTGCCAGTATACATTAATAAGTCTTACGGCCAGTCTGGTGGTTACACCCGTCGCAATTTGCGTTACACCGACAAATTGAGCCCTCCGTCGGCGTTCTGTTACGCACTTGTGTTCAACAGGGAGGCCACTTGGGCAGAGCAAGAATACTCCTGGCGGACGACCACCCGGACTTATTGAAGACGGTAGAACGTCACTTGGAACGAGAGTTCGAGGTTGTAGGGAAGGTCCTCGATGGTCAACTGTTGCTTGAAGAAGCCATGAGATTGAAGCCTGATGTCATCGTCAGCGACATCTCTATGCCCCTGGTGAACGGCATAGAGGCTGCCAATCAATTGAAAGAATCAGGCTGCCTCTCACGGATCGTGTTCTTGACGGTTCATTCGGACCCTGATTTCGTGCGTATATGCCTTGCTGCGGGTGCTTTAGGATACGTTGTGAAATCCCGGCTGATCACTGAGCTCGTACCAGCCATTCGCGAGGCGCTGGCGGGGCATATCTTCACTTCCTATCTTCTAGCAGGTCGGTACCACTAACGCCGCGCCCGCCCATGTCGCCGTATTTCGGTTATCTCGCGATTCGCGGGCGCTAGGAGTGCGGCTGCGATGATCCAAGGGGCGACTCTTTCCACTGCTCGGGCTCGCCTTGCCCGCGGATTGCCCCAAAATGCTCCCTTTGGCCAGTAGCATCAATTCCCAGCTTCAGTATCGTGGGGATATGCGGGCTAGGTCTAAGCGCCGGTCCAAAGTCTCAGTGGGCGCGGTGGGTTTCGTGGATACCACTTTGAGCGGTCTACTGAACGTATCGCATCCAGTTGGAGCTAGTCTTGCAACTCCAACAACGATCCAAGAGGAAACGTCAGGCTCGGTAGAGCAGATTGGTTCGAAAGTAGGTCGCACCATAGCCGCACTTGGGGCATACGCATTCGTTGCCAATCGGCTTAAACGCGGGTTTGGCGGGCTCAAGTAGACTGCCCATGCCTACGTCTATTATCCGTGAATGTTCAAACTCGGTTTTGCATTTAGGGCAAATAAGAATCCAGGTGGGCATCTGTCACCTCGACGGGTGAACAGCCAGAAAGCTGGAGAGCATCCGTACTGTACGATACCGTACACCCGTGCCGTATGAAACTCAATCAGGTGTTACGTCAAGACGAGGAAAAATACCGGAAAGGATTTCCCTTAAAACCTCCTCCGATTCGTTGAATACTTCCAGCCGAGAGTAGTTCGCTCAGTGCTTTTCGCCCAACAGTGCGCGAGGGAACCGTGGCGGAAGAGAGCGTCCGCGGTGAGCTGTGCAGCAACGCTGCCACAGAAGGTTAACAAAGATTCAAGATCGCGGGAATCAGAGAGGAAGAAAGAGTTTTTTATCGAGAAAACTGGCGGCACCGTAACTATTTGCCAGAGCCTGCGATTCTTCGTCATTCCAAACTGACATTATGACGATGTGCTGTGCCGAGCGCAGGAGTTGGGACTTGATGAAGTCAGGTTCAAATTCTGTTTCATCCGCCATGTGCAGATCCATCACCACGACTTGGGGCTTCAGTTCGCCAGTCATCTGGAGGGTCTGCGCGAAATTCTTAGCTTGCCCGAGAAACTCTATTTCCGGCCGCTCCTGCAGAAGACGCCTAATCATCCGCAGCATCAAATCGGAATCGTCAGCGAGCAGTACCGAGCAACGCTTAGCTTCGGTCCCACCTTGGGAAAGCGCACTCATCCTGGAAGGGAAAAATGGAAGTAAACAGCCCGTCTTCCGGCTATCCAACTTGGAACACCCGACCCGCTACCGCCCCCACAGGTCTGTACGTTTGTCGACTCGCTAGAAACGACGTATTCGCCAGGCGAACGGGCTTGTATTTCTTGGATCCTCGCCGCGGCGGTCTGCAAGTCTCGAATGGTGTCAACCCATTCAAAATTCATGGCGTTTGTCTTCTTCGAAATGTCGAAAAAGGATTCCATGGGTGACGCCCCTGGTGGCTAACGGGGACTCCTCGTGGCTCTTGGGTGTTCGGCGCAGATATGAGATGCGAACTCCTTGTCGCGCTGCAGTTCGTAGTGCATCTTCATCTCGTCAATTGATTCGCCAACAAGTGGCCCTAAAGGGTTGAAGGCCCACGCGCATTCGGAGCAAGCCCAGCCCAGGAAATTCTCTCTTTCGACCCATACTAGTTTGCGACGCATCGCCTCCATGGCACACCTCGGGATATGGTGTGGTTATGCTGCTTTCAAAAGGCGGACGTAGCATCGCCTTTGATGGCTCTGCTTGTCTGTGGGGTATCCAACGCTGGCGAGAATTGTTATCTCAATCCGAGGTCATCCTCGAACTGCTGAATGACGGCGTAACACTCACAGGCGGAGTTCTGGAGTTTTCTGCGGTTCACAACCTTCACTGCACCTCGCACGTATTCTATGATGCCCTTCTTTTGCAGTACTGCCGCTGCCAGGCTCACCGTGGATCGGTCAGTACCCATCATGGTCGCAATGAAATCGTGGGTGATCGGAAGTACTCCCAAGTTCACCCTGTCCTGAGTCATCAGCAGCCATCGCGCGAGGCGCTACTGTATATTCGTGGAGTCGATTGCATGCCGCGGTCTGTGCAACTTGCATCCCTTGAAGCCCCGAGTGCCTGCTTAAGATCATCTGCAACTGCGGAGCCGACCGCAGAATGTCATTATCGGGCGTTGCCAACAGTACTCTGTTACTTACGTGCTTCCCATCGACGTTGGTCCGTTCTCCCCGTACGGCTCGAAAGTTTTTTTGACCCATGACAATCCTGACCGGCACCAGAGTGCCTTGCGTTCAATGAATGAAAACTTCATGGCTTCTTGAGATTCCAAGTCAATTGAACTAAAAGAACGGCCGAACAATCTGTGCGAAATGTCACACCCATCAAACAAAAGCGGAGCGAGTCCTTCGGTTGTATGTCGGCCGGGGGAATCCCCTGGCCGACCACTCTTCAGTGGAGCAGAACATCAAACGCAGAAACTTGCAGATCTTCTTCTGAGAGCAGGGCAAATTCCTTGGCCATTTTTCGCCGGGGTGTCGGCAACGTCTCCCACTGCGTTTTGCGCACGACTTCCGGCTCGAATCCAGCTTCGCGAAAGAGCCGCAGGAGTTCCGAGTACCGCAGGCGGTTCGTGTAGAAACGAGAGTTCGCCATAAGTGGAGACTCCCAGATCCCCTCGCGGAATCGCAGGTCATTCAGCTTCCCGCCGATAATGTCTTTGATGGGAATACAGTGCGAACCTACCCCGTCCGGACGCTGAACGCGTCGTAGTTCCTGCAGGATAGGTAGAAACTCCTTGCGCCGCACATAGGGCAGAACGGCATGGGACCAGACGAAATCCACGGTCGCGGACGGGATCTTTCGTAGTGAGGCCAGGCCCTCGGTGAGGTACTCCGCCGAACAAGCCTCTGCCACGTCGTCCATGCTTCTGCAATGATCAAGATTGGGAGGGTACATGCCCAGCTGGCGCAGGTGGGACTCCATCCGGCGATAAACCGCGAGGTTTGTAGATGCGCAGGATTCGACATCCACCAGAAAAGTTCGAGAGCCTCCAAACGTACGGGCGATCATCGCCGAGCAAAGCGAATCACCTGGGCCAAACTCTAACGCTACAAAGTTACCTGCTTTTCGTGCTAAACACGCTGCGTCAAAGTGCTGGCGAAATATGCTCAGGGCATACTCGGGCCGTTCCATACCCCCCTGCTTGAACAGGCCTATTTTTTTCCACAAGTGATACGGCAGCGGTAGCCGTGCCAGCACGATCTTGGCAGCGATCCTTAGCTGCCAAGGAACACTCTGCATATGGCGCATAGTACTGCACCTGGCTGGGGGACGCCCTTGAGTCAAAACTCAGTCGGCCAAGGGTAAATTTCAGACTACACTAGCGCTAACGAAATAACTTTACTGAGTTGAGGCTCACCCGGTCTGTCCCGATACGCACACATTAGATGTGTCCCTTCAAGTCGGCTTGGGTCGACGTTGCGAGTCAGTTTGGTACTCGTGCATCGGCCCGTCCACCCTCTTTAGCGCGAGGGACGGGAAGATATAGGCCTTCGCGTTGGCGTCCCAGCGGTAGCCCATCCGGATCCGCCACAGTCTTCGGGATCGCGCAGGCCATTCGATCAACAGGTGAGGATGCCTCGGATCAATCTTCACCGAAGCCTTCAGGAGATGAAAAGACCAAATCGTCCGGGGAGGGCGAGCGCCTTCAATGGTCAACTTTCGCTGGACTGGACAGCCTATGTGACCAAGCAGCCGGTGATCGGAGCCTTCGTGCGGGCAGCCTTGACCCGCCAGAGGAAAGGCCAGCAACAAGGCGATGAGTGCAACCATGAGCAACCTAACGGGAGCATTAGCAGAATAACGGAGCGCGCGGAGTCTTTCCATAGACCGAGAGGCCCAAAGATTTGGTACCCACGTCGTAGGACTAGCAAACGAAGCGCATAGATAGCGTGTCTACTCCACCGCCAAAACCAATCTTTGTGGGCAAGCTGGCCGACGAATTGTGGGCAAGAGAAATGAACGATTTGTCAGCTCCCATTTCGAAGGGGATTTTGGGCAAGGGCGGCGCGAGAAGGGTTTTTGGGCAGGTGGCAGCAAAATTCACTTGATTGCATAACAATGTCGGCTCCTCTCGACGCGAGCAGTCTTTGGTTGTTAGGCTCAGGAGGAAGGAGCCGGAGTTCGGTTCGTACGCGGGACAGCTCGGTACCGGACATGGCGTGCAGTAAAGCGCCGTCCACTTGATGGGGCATCCCGCTCCCTCGCGAGAGGGAGTTCGAAGAACTAATCATGGTCTGAAGTTTATGATCGAAGTCGGGTCGGAGGAGGCGCGCTCTCGCGCTGGCCTCCGTCCGCCGCTCAAACTGCACGGACGGTTTTCCCGTATGCAGCTTTCACGAAGACTCACTGCTTCCGAGTTGCGATAGAAGGAATTAATCCAACTAGGTTGACAAGCCCGAACTCGCCGTAGAGCTTCGTCTGGGGCAGCCATTTCCAGCCGGCATTGCGCCAATGCTTGAAGCGGTGCGACCAGATGCGATGCACTATCCAGCGATCGAGTCGGTTGAAGAGCAATCGGACATGGGCTCGCTTGTAATACTCGCCCCATCCTCGCAAGAGCGGGTTTAGCTCTTCGATCAGCTCCTCGGTTGGCAAGGGCACCTTCCGCTTGGTGCGCTGCCGGACCTGGTCCAGGAAACTACGGATCGACTTCTCCTTGGGATACGCATAGAGCGCACCCTCTCGGGCCTGACTACGAATCTTACTCGCGGGTAGATGGAGCTTCTTCTTCCCGCGTTTGATTTTGTAGCCAAGGAACTCGAAGCCATCCTGAGCATGAACGATCCGCGTCTTCTGCGGATGTAACTCCACACCCAATTGTTTCAGGATTCGGCCAGCAGCTTCCACTGCGGCTCGTGCCTCTGTTGCCGATTTACAGGTGATCACCCAATCGTCGGCATACCTCGTGAGCTGATACCCTCTCAGCCTCATCTCCCGATCGAACGGCGTCAGAAGTATGTTACTGAGCGTGGGCGAAACTACCCCACCCTGAGGAGTCCCGCGCTCGGATGGAAAGAGCTGGCCCTTTCCGTAGCTTCCTGCCTTGAGCATCGCCTCTAGGAGACGAAGTACTCGGCCATCCGCTACTCGTTGGGCTACCAGCGTGAGAAGTTTCGCGTGATCCACGGACCCGAAGAAATCTCGGAGATCTGCGTCCACGATCCACTCCGACCCGCCTTGTATCTCTTTCCAGATTTTGCGCAGGGCATCCTTCGTCGATCGCCCTCGCCGATATCCGAAGCTGGCGTCATCGAATACCGGCTCGAAGATGGGCTCTAACCGATTGAGCAGTGCTTGCTGGCACACCCGGTCATAAATCGTGGGTATGCCGAGCCAACGATGCTCTCCTGGTTTGTCCCTCTTCGGGATGGGATGTTGCCGTACCGGCTGAGGCTGATAGGTATCCTCTTTCAACTCCCGTTCCAGCCGATCCAACTGCTGGCCCAGCTGCGCTTCAAAAGTCTCCAGAGTTTCCCCATCCACACCTCCACTGCCCCGATTCGCCTTCACCCTTTCCCAGGCCATCTCCAGGTTCTTCCGCTTGTACATCTTGTCGATTAATGAATGGACCTTCTTCGCACCCGTCAGGTTGATCCAGTCCACCAGTCTCCTCAGACGAGAATGTACGGGTTTTTCACTCATGGAACTGTTCCTCCTTCTCGCCTTTACTCCTCTGGTTTTCTTTCTCTTCCCGACCGCCTTCGCCGGCTGGCCTTCCCCGACCCACTTCCGTCGCCGGTTGCCCGGTCCCGTGGCTTTCGCCGCGCTTCAGGTACTATTCAGCCGTCCGTATACTGACAGAGCTTCACTCGCCACTTCGCTTCCGCTTATAGGTCTGCTTACTCCGGTGCCACCCGAAGACTCTGTCAGCACCTCCTGAGGTCACGTGCTGTTCTTCTGTACCGTGCCGCCCGCAATCACCTTGGTGCGGTGGGTGAATGAGAACGCCTTCGTCTTCATCTCGCAGACTCGACCTTGCCCCACCTTTGGCCGACCAGTTCATCTTTGGGTCTCCCCATTGATTGCGGCCCGGTACTTCTCCGCAGGCCCTTCAGATTCCATCTTGTGATGATCACTTGATGGACACCCTGCCCTCCGGAGTACGGCAAGTGGTGGCTCCAGGTCCGTCTTGGCTGTATCCGGCTTTCGCCTTCGTGCCCGTTTAGACGTCTCCATACCTTCCACTTCCTCCGGCCAGCGAGGAATTACCCCCGCTTTCTTGGATATAGCGCTCCTCATCCGAGCGCCAGAGGGACTTTAACCCTCCGGAACAACGCGCTGCTCAGCACACGAGATGTATGGGTCGGACGGAAGCCGACCGCTAGATTACGAGCGAGCCGCAGTCGTCAAGGCCGAGAAGCAAGACAACTAAAGGAAGCGGAAGAAAAAACTCTTTTAAGTGAGTGGATAAGTCTGCTCAAAAAGTGTTTGACAGAGCCGACATTGTTAGAGATGTCCGGTAACCGCGTTATCCCTAACGAGGCCGGCCGTTGCAAAAGCTTTTTCTTACGCTCATCACTTGGATCGAACACACTTCTTTGTCGGCGCACGAATTGCGTCTGTTTGTGGATCCTCTGTTCATCTGCTTCACCCTACTTTGCTCAGCCCTTCGCGCTCATCAATTTGGTGTTGCCCACCAGTCATCTCTTCGATCACCAACGACCATGATGAGTTTTTCGATCTCCCCTTTCAGGGATCAAGCTGAAGAATCCGAATACATCCTTTCGCCACTCAATTACATTCGTTGTTCTCCTCGATTTCGTCCTCTCGAAGTCGCAGCCCGATCCCTTCAACTGTCTTTAGGCAACTCAAACGACCTGCGACACCGGCACATTCCGGTGTCCTCATCTCTTGCTGTGCGGCCTGAAGTTCCTGTTTGTCAAAACCCACTGCCTGTCTAGCTTCCTCGCAACGCTTGGTCTTGGATAGGACCGGAGGACAGATAAAGTTTTCCGCGACAGCGTTGGTTTCCCTGAAGAATATCGCTCCGGGTGTATAGCACGGCGGTGGCACCAGGGTTAGGTTGTTAGTCTCTCCAGTAAATGACTCCAGAGCGGTAGTCGGATTAGTCCCTTTTGTACTTTCGAGTCTCGTTCGCACGATGAGCGACGATGCGGGGTCAAAAACAGCCGTATGATAAGTGAGGTCACCAAAGACATTAAACTCAGCATCCGTCCAGCCTTTGGCGAGTGAGAGCACGCTATCAGATTTGGCCACATGAGCTTCGTCCTGAGCTTGGTCGCCCGGGATTCTAACTATGAAGGTGTCATAGCCATCGGCATTTGCTATGGCAGTCATAGTGACCTGGTCAAGATTTTGAATGCTTTGTATCGGAAACGTCGTCTGGGGCCCGTAGAGCAGACAATCCTGTCCGACCTGACCCCATTCGCTGGGGCATGGTACCCCATAAGAAATCAGCCAGTATTGTATGAAGAGCTGTCCGGGAGGTGAGCCCGGATCGTTCGATAAAATGAACTGTTCCCAGCCAAGGCAGAAACCGGCATTCGGTGAGTTATCACATAAGGGCGTGTTGAAAAAATTCGAATTAAGCTGAAGCGAGTATTGGCTTCTTCTCGAATCGACGCCTGCTACGTTTCTGTTGACTTCTCCTAGGGTTTTGACGCTCTCGAAAGTACCCTCGGCCAAAGTTATCTTTCCCTCCGGCACCTGGGCCGCGAAATCGTTAGGACCGTTTCCGACAAGTCTTGGGAATCCAGGACCAGGTTTTGAGCTGGCAGGCGCCGTTGGCGACCTAGGTATACACGGGGTTGATATCCAATGTAGCGACGGGTACTTTGCCGAGAAACAGCCTTTAGCAGCTCGTTGAAGAATTGAGTTTTGTGAGACCTCGGTTCTGAATTTCAAGGGTTATCACTGAATTGCATAGGACCGTTTGGTCGTTCTATCCGCTCAGCTGGCCCTAAGCGGAACCCGCTGTCATGCTTCCGCTATCAGGTTTCGCAATCGGCAGAGGTTGTAAGCAGCGCCGGTAAAGGTGAACAGCCACCCAACCTTGTCGATCCCTCGCAGCTTCACTTTCCTGACCATCCCCACCATTTTCATCCACCCGAACGATTGCTCCACTCGTTTTCGCTTCCGCTGACTCACCTCATACCCGACATGTCGCGTAGTCCGCTCGTCCACCGCGCTCCTGCGGTTCGTATCGTTCTGCGCCACATGTGGGGTAATGTTCATCCCGCGGAGTTCTCGTACGAATTCCTGCGTGTCGTAGTTTTTGTCTCCTCCCAAGGTGACCCGCTTTCCGCTGGGGATGGCCTCGGCCATGAGCATCGCTGCATCTCGCTCCGCTCTTCCATTAGCCTCGGTCAGAAAAGTCTGCACCAGAAGCCCGTTACGGTTCTCCATCAATACATGCCCCAGGTAGCCGAGCTTTGCTTCGCTCCCTTTGGATTTCTTGAACAGTCTAGCGTCGGGATCCGTGGTCGATTCATGGGTCTGGTTCGTCCGCTTCTCCTTGTGAAAGTCGACCTCTCCTCCTGGTCCGGGTGGCTTCCCCTTTCCGTCCTTCCGTCGAAAGCTCTTTTGACTGGCCCAAGCCTCGATCAACGTCCCATCCACCGTGAAATGTTCATCCGACATGTACGGCCGCGCACGTTCCAGCACCCGTTGAAAAAACGACTCCGCGATCTCTTCGTTCAGCAAACGCTCCCGATTCTTACTGTACACCGCGTGATTCCATACCACCTCGTCCATCTCCATCCCCACAAACCACCGGAACAGCATGTTGTACTGTAGTTGCTCGATCAGCATGCGCTCACTGCGCACCGAATAGAAAACCTGCAACAGCAGTGACCTCAACAGTCGCTCCGGGGCAATCGACGGACGCCCCACATCGGAGTACAGCTTCGCGAACTTCGGCGACATCTCCTTCAGAATCTCGTCCACCATCTTGCGGATCGGTCGCAACGGATGATCCGCGGGAACACGCTTCTCTGGAGAAATGTAGCTGAACATCCCTTCTTGCAGGTCATCGTCGCCGCGCATTCACTCGCCTCCTTCGCCTTCCTTCACTCAGACGAGTTCTCTTACATTAAAGTTGCAGTGGAACGGAGTTTTTCAACGAACTGTTAGAGGGTGGCGAAACCTTCGCGAGTGTCCTGTACCACAACTGCCGATCGCGGGAAGTGGGCGGTGTGTGACTTATCTCCGACGGACGGTTTGGCTGTGCCTGCGGCTGATTCGCGGGTGGCGTTGATTGAGCAGCTATGAAAGAAGTCAGAACAAACGATGCACCGGTCAATGCGATTACAAGTCGGATGCCCATATTCACCCCGAAGTCGATCTACGGTAGTGTGTTTATATAGAGCGGATATGATTAACTGTCAACGTCAAATATTGTTAATAGAGGGTTGTAAAGATTAAATCTGTCAATTAGCACTGTTTATGCGCTCTAACGGGACTAAATGCGTTATTTCTTCAGCGAGCGTACAAGCATAGCCAGGACGAGGTTACAGTGCCGGGCTGGCGTTCGTGCAACCCGCACCGTTCAACGTATAGTTAATGACACCGGTCTGGGTAGAGCAGAACATGCGCTGTCCAGTCGTGCCCACAGTCGCCGGAGTTGCCGTAGACGTATAGGTGTCGTTCAACAGGTCGCCGCCTGCAGTCGGAGTGTAAGCGAACACGTAGCCGCTCTTGGCGCCTGCGGCAAGAACCGGGTCAATGATGCCCTTACCACCGATGCACGCTGCTCCCGTGTTCAACTCAAGCAGCGTGGCCGAGAAACCGATGGCCGGGCAAGACGCTGCATAGTTCACTTCACCGGTGTTGATGGTGCGAACGGAACCGACAGCCGACGCTTCGTTGGCGGCCATCTTTGACTTGATGAGGTTCGGGATCGCGATAGCCGCGATGATCAGAATGATCGCCACGACGATCAAAAGCTCGATAAGAGAGAAACCCTTTTGTTTCTTCATGTCACATCCTCGATGATGAATTTGTATGCAATATTAGCAAATTTATATTGGCAAAGCCGCTGGACAGTCAAGCAATCCCGTAACGCTCGAGTATTTCCAGGATCGACATCTTCCCTACTTCTTTTTTGGACCCGGCTTCAGAGTGCCTTTCAATTCGCGGGCCTTCTCAATCTGGGCCGGACTCCAAAGCCTCACCGCTTTGCCCTTCACGAGCTTGACGCGCGGGGCGGTGATCTTCCGCGTAGCAATCCAGAACTGCAAAGTTGCGCGGGGAATCTTCGTCATTTTCGCGACTTGAACTGTCGTGTAAAGCTCTGGACTCATCAAGAGAACCCTAGCATTGAATATTGTCACCTGTCAATGAATCGCCCTTAGCTTATGTGTGACCAAACGATGAGCAACGGTGAGCAAAAAAGAGCAAGCCGGAAGGGACTCTCCCGGCTTGCCAGATAAACCTTGTATAATCTTGAGCATCAATCAGCATCATTGGATAGGAGATTTTACGCGACACAAAGTCACTTTGATTCCCGGCGAAGGCATCGGACCCGAGGTTGCTGCAGCCACCCAACGCGTTCTGGAAGCCACAGGAGTGCAATTCGATTGGGAAGAACTCGAAGCGCGCACCGATAAAGCGACCGAAGCCGGCCAAATCGTCAACCGAGCTGCCGTCGACTCCGTGCGGCGAAATCATGTCGCCTTGAAAGGCCCCATGGGGACGGCCATCGCAGGTGGCGCTCCTAGCGTAAACGTCGCGTTACGCAAGACCCTCGACCTGTACGCCAATCTTCGCCCTGTGAAGAACCTGCCGGGCGTCAAGTCGCGCTTTGAGAACGTGGACATCGTCCTGGTGCGCGAAAACACCGAAGACCTTTACTCCGGCCTCGAGCACGAAGTTGTTCCCGGCGTGGTAGAAAGCCTGAAAATCATCACCGAGCGCGCCTCCACTCGAATCGCCAAATTTGCCTTCGAATACGCGAGAAAAAATGGCCGCAAGAAGATTCACGCCATCCATAAAGCCAACATCATGAAGCTCTCGGACGGCCTCTTTCTGAAGTCGATCCGCGCGGTCGCGCCCCAGTATCCGGAGATCGAATACAAAGAAATGATCGTGGATAACGCATGCATGCAGATGGTCTTGGATCCAGGCCAGTTCGACATGCTGCTGCTGCCGAATCTTTACGGTGATGTGATGAGCGACTTGGCGGCGGGCCTGGTAGGAGGATTAGGCGTGGTTCCCAGCGGAAACATCGGCGACGATTGCGCAATGTTCGAGGCCGTTCACGGCACAGCCCCAGACATCGCGGGCAAAGGCTTCGCAAATCCCACCGCACTGCTGATGAGCGCAATCATGATGCTGAAGCACCTGGGCGAGCGCCCGGCCGCTTCGAGCATTGAAGCCGCCCTGGAGAGAGTCTATCGCGACGGCAAGCAAGTCACCCGCGACGTAGGCGGCACCGCCGGCACCAGGGAATTTACCGACGCTGTAATCGCGGCCCTGGCACCAGTTCCGGCCTCGATGTAGCCGCTCCCCTTTAGGGGGGCGATGTCAGGTGAAACACGAATACGTTCAACGGCCCGAAGCGCAACCCTCGCACACTAGCTCTTTGGCACGTAGATCTGATAGACCATCAGGTAGACAATCACGCCGGTAACGCAAACATAAAACCATAGCGGCAAAGTCCACCGCGCAATAATGCGGTGCTTATCGAACCTCTGCAGCCAAGCCCGCCGTAAGGTAATCAAAATAAGCGGCACAATAACAATCGCCAGCAAAGTATGCGTGCCCAGCAGCACAAAATAAACGGGACGAATCCAACCCTGCCCCTGGAAAACGACATGGCCCACCTGGTAGTGGTAAGCAAGATAGGAAGCCAGAAACACAGACGACACCACGAACGCCGAAATCATGAAGACCTTGTGCACCGCGACCTTACCTGCGCGAATCGCGGCGTATCCACATGCCAAAAGAACAGCACTAGTGCCGTTTAAAGAGGCATTGAGTGCCGCGTGAGAAAACACGTTTCAGATCCTTTCTGAATGCAGAGTGAAGAGGTTACTCAGCGCGGAATCTTGTCGTATACCATCAGACCGAGAAGCAGCGGGATATGCATGACGGTGGCGTGCATCAACCACTTAGCCCGAACATTGGTCCTTAGCGTGGAAGCCCAGAGACAAACTTGCAGCAGCGCAACACTGACCACCAGCGCCCCAAAGAAATAGAGAATCCCCGCCAGCCCCACAACCGCAGGCAACAAAGCAACGGCCACTAGTGCCGAAGCGGTCAGAATAATCTGACGGAACGTGCGCTTCCCTTCCGGATCGACGACCGGAAGCATCAGAATTCCAGCCCGTGCATAGTCTTCGCGGTACATCCAGGCAATCGCGTGAAAGTGGGGAAACTGCCACAGAAAAAGGATCCCGAACAGCAGCCAAGCCCCGCGGTCGAGCGAACCGCTTGCCGCTACCCATCCGATCATCGGCGGAATCGCTCCGGGAAAGGCCCCGACGAATGTCGCCCACACGGTGCGCTTCTTGAGCGGCGTATACGCCAGCAAATAACTGAGGCACGTGGCCACGCCCAAGCCCGCAGCCAGCGCGCCCGCCGTAACGTACAAATCGAGCGCACCCGCAACGCTCAACACCACGCCGAAAACCAGCGCCTCCCGAGGCTGCAGTACGCCGCTAGGTAGCGGGCGCGAAGCCGTCCGCCTCATCTAGCGATCGGATTCCCGCTCGATGTAATGATTCAACGCCGCCGTTCCCGCCGCGATCAGCATCGTGGCAAACACGGTTTGAACCATGTTCAGCCAGTTGACCGGCCCGCGCGCTCCCATGTAGTAGCCCGCAGCGGTGGTCATCAACACCAGAAAGGACACGTCCGGCTTGGTCAGCGCAACGTACGCACTTGCTCGCGACCCCAGCGCCAACTCGGTAGTGCGAGCCGTGCTCACTAGACAGCCACCTGCCGCGGATCCGCGGCGGCGACTTCCCTGCCTCGCGCAACGATCCGGTAGCAAATCAAAACAATGAACACCGAAAACGCAAACAACAGCGCGCCTACGACGGTATGGACGACCGTCAACCACACCATCACCGGCATGGGTTGCGCCGCTCCCACGGTCGCAATCCGTGACCAGTAGGCTCCGAAACCCAGCAGAAACTGAATGCCAAATATCGCGTGCAGCAGAATTCGCGCCCGCGAAAGCTCCGGCGACGTCCCAAATCGTTTCCGCAATACGATCGCAGTCCAGATCACCATGCCCATGACCACAAATGCCCCGACGATATGCGGCCACACGGGAATTTCCTGGTGCCGGAATCCTGCCCCCAGCACTACTTGGAAGAAGATCACTTCCGCATTCGCGATCGTCACGGTGTGAATCGAAGGGCTTCCGGTATCGGCAAGCTGCGGATGCTCGGTGACCCACCAGCGGCTCGTAAACACCGCAATCGCCAGCAGCGCGCCGAACACAATCTGCGCGAAGCACGCATGGATCACCGGCAGCCAATAATGCAAAAGCTGCCTGACCACTTCACCGCCCAGCACCGCCTGCACGGCGATTCCGGCGACCGCGATGAATCCAAACCATCTCAACCAGCGCCGGTTGTCTTTAATCCGGATCAGAATCGCCAGCGCCACCGTGAAAATTCCCAAACACCCCGCAATCACGCGATGCGAATGCTCAAAGAACGCCCCGCCCGCCAGCATTCTCAGCGACGGAAACCACGTTCCAAATGATTTCGGCCAATCGGGAACCGACAGCGCGGCGTCGTTGGAGGTAACCAGCGCCCCTGCAACAAAAAGCAGAACCGTCCAGGCCACTACAAATTTCGCGAAACGATGCACACCGGGGTTGTACGTGGACGTCATGACACCTGGCCCATACGCGGCGAATTATACTCCAGCGAGCAGTCCCATGCTGATGCCACTCAATCTCGCAGGGATTTACAGAGGTTTATCACGCTCTCGGCGCCCCTTGCAATACAGGCGATCCGGTCTCAACCCCGACAGCATCCAAAACCAGCTCTTTCAGTGCGCCGATGAACAACGGCGAGTCCCCCACAGCTGGCATCATCCGGAACCTCTCGATGCCAACTTTCTTCGCCTCATCGCGCGCCTCGATATTAATCTCATGCAGCGTCTCTATATGCTCCGTAACAAACGAGATCGGCACGACCAACATCTCCTTTACGCCTTCATGGCCCAGGCGCTCGATCGTCCCCGTCAGCGGAGGCTGCAGCCATTTCGCGGAACCTACGCGGCTCTGATAGCACAGCAAATGCGTGCGCGGCCAGCCCGGATACTGCCGCGAACCCGCTTCGCAAACCAACCGGACGGTCTCCTCAATCTGCTGGGGATACGGATCCCCCTTTTCCACCAGGCTCATTGGCAGGCCGTGCGCGCTGAATACCAAATGAATCGGCGAACTATCCGGAAACTGCCGAAGTATCGACCCAATGCGTTGTACGACCGCCTGCACGTAGCGCGGATGATTGTAGAACTGTCCGATCGTGCAAACCTTCGGACCACCATTGGACTTGCCATAGACGCGCTGCCACTCCTTCAAGCTGCTCAGCGTCGTGGCATACGAAAAATGTGGATATAGCGGCAACAGCACGATCTCATCCAGCGGTCCAGCTCTTCGCAATGTATCGACCGCTTCGGCGGTCAGCGGATGCCAATACCGCATCGCCGTAACCGCTACC
Organism: uncultured Acidobacteriota bacterium; assembly: GCA_963832615.1. Classification (GTDB taxonomy): domain Bacteria; phylum Acidobacteriota; class Terriglobia; order Acidiferrales; family UBA7541; genus Acidiferrum. The sequence goes on along the minus strand of CAWHVA010000024.1, from coordinate 79,173 downwards.
GGGTCAATGTACGGTGAAACCGCATCAACCAACCGCACCCGCTGCCGCTCCGTCAGCAACCCGATCGGCGACCGCCGCCCTATCTCCGCATACTTCCCAGCCACCGGGATCGACCGCCGGGAAGAGATCAGTTTCGCCAGCGGCTTTCGCAAAAAGCCCAGTGGTCCCATGGGTATGATGTCGGGATCGAGAAATAAGTTCAGCAAAAACGGCTCGACGGCCTGCAGCGAGTCCGGCCCCCCAAGCTGGAACAACACAATCCCGATGCGCTTCTTGCCCGCCACTTATTGGCCTTTCTTCATCGACTGCTTCAACCGTTCCAGATCTTCGCGCAACAGCGAAGTGCGTCGCGCCACGGTCAGGTAAAATATGAAAAATACCGCCCAGCCAATCACATACGCCGCGAACACGCTATCCAGATTCTTCATACGACCTCCGCTTCGCGGCGAAGGATATCGAGCTCCATTCGCAATTTCTCCAGGCCATAACGCTCGGCGATCAGAAATACCATCAGGGCATGCAACGCCAGCACGCTGAAAAAGAATACCGCCCGCATCGTGGGCTCAAGCCCCGAACCAGGACCACCCATGATCACCGGAGCCGGGTGTTGCGTCCGCCACCAGCGAATCGCCCCGAACACGATCGGCACATCAAGAAACGCGAAGATCCCAAACAGCGCGCTCAGCAGCGCCCGGCGATCTGGCTCCTCAATGAGCGTGCGCAGCAAAAGGTACGATATATACAGCAGCCAAAGCACAAACGTGGAAGTCAGCCGCGCGTCCCAAGTCCAATAAATTCCCCACGCCGGCTTAGCCCAGATCGGGCCGGTAATCAGCACGACGGTAATGAACGCCAGACCAACCTCCGCGGCGGATACTCCGAGTGAGTCCCACCTCGGCTGCCGGCGCCATACGTAAAGCAAATTTGCAACGAAGCATATAGAAAAGGCGGTCATGCCGGCCCACGCGCTGGCCGCATGAAAGTAGAAAATCCGCTGGATCAACCCCATGGTGCGCTCGGTCGGCGCAATGTAAAAGGACGCATACGCTGCCGCGCCCACCAGGAACAAGACGACTGCGCCAACCAGAGCCCGTTTCCACATGCCGCGTCACTCCTCGAGAAGATATTCTCCGAAAAGCCATAACGCCGTCAAAAATACCAGGTCGAACGCCACCAGAAACCCAACCCCCTTCCACTGCACGAACGGTGTCCGCTCCAGCAACGATGCAGTTACCTCGGTGCTGGCGATCAGGATTGGAGTCAGCAGTGGCAGCAGCAGCAAGGGCAAAAGCAGCTCGCGCATGCGCGCCTGCGCGGAAATTGCCGACAATGCCGTGCCTGCGATGGATACCCCCAGGCTACCTAGAAAAAACACCATCACCAGCCAATGCAAAACGCGCCAAACGGGCACCCCATACATCACGGCAAATACCGGCAGCAGCAGCAGTTCGGTTATCAGCAGAAAGAGGGTGTTCGCGGCCAGCTTCGCCAGAAATATCGAGAATGGGTCAGACACCGACAACCGCAACGCGCTCAACGTGTCGTTAGTCTGTTCGCGAAGGAAACAAGGCTGCAGCATCAGCGACGCCGCAAATAGAAACGCCAGCCACAAAAGGCCCGAGCCAAACCGACGCGCTTCCTCCGACAAAGGGTCGAACGTAAAACTGAAAAGTACCAGCACGATCAATATGAAGACGATCGTGGTGGTCAGCAGCTCGCGCGATCGAAACTCCGCGCGCAGCTCCTTGCCAAGCAAGATCGTGGTATTTGATAGAAGGCTCATCGAGAAGCAATCTCGCAGATGCCTATTCGGGGGCGGAGCTTTAGCTCCGACATCAGAGCCAAGAGGAATTGGGCTTTAGCCACTGAGAAAATTCTTACCGTCGAGTCCGGGCCGCTTGTGAAATGGGTTCTAGGCATCGGCAAACGCCAATATCGAACGAACACTAGCTCCCGTCCGCGTGTCGGCAACGATCGCCCCGGCATCCAGCCGAATCGCACGAGTGGCGAGCGCAGCGATCTCCGATTCTCCATGCAAACTCATTAACATCGTGCAACCCACGTCGCGCATCCGTCGCAACGTCTCCGCTAACCACGAGGCGCCCTGAGGGTCGAGTCCAGTCGCCGGTTCATCCAGCAGTAAGATTCCCGGCGCATTCAGCAGCGCTCTCGCGATGGCCACGCGTTGACGCATCCCGCGCGAAAATGTGCGCACCAATGAGTCGCGCCGCTCGAACAGGCCGACCTCACGTAACATCTCTTCGACACGTTTTGTAGGCTGCCCGATCCCCTGAAGCCGCGCAAACAGCAGCAAGTTTTCTTCGGCGGTCAGCTCGTCATACACCATCGTCGCATGCGCGACGAACCCAGCGTTACTCGCAGCGATGTTCTCGACGCCTTCCGCACGAGAAAAGCTGACCTTGCCGGAAGATGGCCTCACCAGCCGCGCGGCAATCCGCAGCAGCGTGGTTTTCCCCGAGCCATTGCGCCCGGCCAGCGCAACACACTCCCCTGCCGCAACCTCCAGGGACACGCGCCGCAACGCGTACAAACCGCCGTATCTTTTGTCGATATTTTCAAACCGGATAGTGATCGGACGAACTGCAGCCGGCGTCAAAGAAGACCCTCGTGGCAAGACAATCGCGGGCACGCTCAGCCCCGCACGAGATCGCGGAGCACTTTTTCCGTTCGCGCGCGCTCCTGCGCATACTCTTCTTCGGAGATCGTGCCGGCTTGCCGCCGCAATTCCAGGCGAAAGATCTGATCCTTTAGCGAATCGAGACTGACGCCGACTGCAGCATCGACTTCGGCCAGACTAGGAGAAGAGGCCGCAGCGACTGACCCCGCTAGGATCACTACTTTTTTGGGATTTCGCCCTCGGTCCATTCGCAGTCTGAAACGGAGCACCACCGGCAACCGCCACAACCGGCCGTCGCACCAGCAAAATCGCTCCCAACGCAAATAGTCCCAAGAAGCCGGCGATCAGCGGCCACTTCAACACATCCAGCCGCCCCGGAATCTGCTCAACGGTCACCGGCCCGGCTACCGGCCCGCCTTGCTGCTCTTGCGATTGCGAACCCCCGTCCGCATCTCCCTTTGGCGGCGGCGCCGTCCCGGAAACACCCACGCTGAAGACGCCGCTCGCGGGCAAACCGTCTCGGCCGTAAATATTCATCCCCTGCTCTTGGCCCCCAGGCTCGAGGCCGTCTCCGTTAACCTGCATCGTAGGCGCCGCAAGCACCAGCAGTTTTGCCCCTGGATACATCGTCGGAAGTTTCAAGGTGGTGGTATTTCCGGCGTAGGGCAACTCGTAGGAATATCGCACCCCGCTCTCGCCCGGACGAAATGCATATGCGATCGCATAGTGGTTCTTGGTCTTGTCGATGGTCGCCTGCACCACCGGCATGCCTGACGGCCCCCAAGCCGCCGCCTGCTGAAGCTGCGCCTTATCAGGCACCGCAAACTCAAAATTGCCGTCCGCTCGAAAATAGGCTTTTTTCGGGTTGGAGTCATTCCGCACCGAATATTCCTCGCCCACGATCAAGTTCGATCCATTCGGCTGGAGAATCACGATGTGCGTAGGTATCGTGACCGTTTTGGCGTCCGGCGTGGGCTCGAAAATCTCAACCTCGACTTCGCTCTTACCCGGAGGCACTGGCTGGTGAAAGTTCACACCGCGATAGACCGCGCGAATCAACATGGGTTGCGCGCCCAAAGACGGATTATCGAACGTGAATTGCCCTTGCGCGTCGGTCTTGGAATTGGAAACCGGCTGCATCCCGCCTTGCAACTGGATCAGGATGACTTCGACGCCCGCGCCGGGATTGCCTGTAGTTCCGTTTTTGACGGTGCCGTGAACAGTTCCCGCTTGCGCAACCAGCCAGGGGGCGAGGATGCAAGCCGAACAGAAAGGTCAAACGCCACAGCAAGTATCCTCTCATCGCGCTCCCCGCTCGGCGTCCGCCGCCCGCGGCCCCCGAGGTCGGCGCACCTGCGATTCCGTCACTTGATCGATCTGCGCAAGCACCATCGCGGCATCATTCTCCAAGCCCGTCTTCATCGCTTCGTAGTCACCTTCGGAATACTTGCCGGAGCGAAATTCAAATCGCAGGTCGCGCAGATTGTCGTAAATCGTGTCTCGCTGTTCCATCAACTGATCCAATTTCGTGCGGTGAGGCGCAAGGTCCGACGCGTCCGGCTGAATGTAAAAAATGAAAAGCACCGTGGCCATGGCCAAGGCCAGGCAGGCCCCAAGCACAGCTCCGTCGGCGGAGGTGATCACCAGAAGCAGAGAAGCCGGAAACAAGATGCCAACCATCAATCCTCTGTCTCGCGCGCAACGCGCCGCCGTGCCCGCTCCAGCTCTTCCGCCGAAAATCCGGAAGCGCCGCCAGCAGTGGCGGGTTCCCCGAGCACTCGCGAGCGCCATCGCGAAATGATGAAAACAACGAGCACCGTCCCGATCAGCAGGTAGACGCTGGGCAAAACCCATGCGACCAAGCTCAAACCCGACTTGGGCGGCTCCGCATAAACCTTGGTGCCAAATTCCTGGACGAATCCCTGTGTGATGACATCTTCCGAATCCCCGCGCGCCACCGACTGGTCCAATTCTTTCAGCATCGCGGTTGATGTCGTGCATCCGACGTGGTTGCACTGCGTCAAAACCTGGTTGCACCCGCACATGCACATGAACTTGCCGCCGATTTGGCGCGCGCGGTCCACCTGGGCAACCGCCGGCAGGCTAAACGCAACAATGCCTGCCATGCAAAAAAAGAAAGCCACCAGCCGGTGAGATCTAATCATGTCCTTCCCGCATTGCGACGGAGCGCGCCAGCGACGGCGTCATGGGACGCGCAGTAGCAGGCTCCTGCGCTCCAGAAAGCGCCAGAACACTGCGTCGATTTGGCAGCAAGGTGACGATAGTCCCCAGCACCACGATTACGCCGCCGAACCAGATCCACTTCACCAGTGGATTCAAATAAGCGTGGATCACCGGCGTCTGGTTATCGGGGCTTTGTCCCGCATACACGACATACAAATCGTGTCGGAGCGTGGAGTAGATCGCCACCATCGTTCCGGACTGCTCGTTGGTTTGGAAGAAACGCCTCTCCGGATAGAGCATCATCAGCGGCTTGTTGTCGCGCATCACTTCCACGACCATGCGCTCCGCGGTGTAATTCTTCTCCGGCTTGGACTCGAAGCTCTGCAGCAGCAGGTTGTAAGGCCCGATCTGCAGGGTCGAGCCGATTTGCATCTCTTTCTGCACGTCTTTGTTGAACGCGGCGCCCGCCAAACCCACGAAAATCAATACCATTCCCATATGTACGATGTATCCGCCGTACCGCCGCGTATTCCGCATCGTCAAATCCACGGCGGACGCAGCGAACGAAGCTCCCGATCGCGACCGGACCACCTTCGCACCACGGTAGAACTCGATCAAGATCGTGGTGGCCACAAACAGACACAGGGTCAAACAAATCAGAGAATAAAACTCGCGAAGTCCCAGCGCGAACGCAATCGCACCCGCGATCACACTGAATACCAGCGGTCGCCCGAAATTGCGCTTCAGGCTGTCCTTAGAAGTCTTCCGCCATGCCAGCAAGGGCCCAACGCCGGTTAGAAAAAGAAGTAGAAATCCCAGCGGAATATTTACCTTGTTGAAGAACGGCGCACCAACGCTGATCCGCGAGCCCGACAACCATTCGGAAAATACTGGGAACAGCGTGCCTGACAGAACCGCGATGCAAGAAACCAGCAAAATCAGATTGTTAAACAGAAAGCTGGATTCCCGCGAGATGATCGAATCCAGATGATTCTCACTCTTCAAGTAATCGCGATTCTTCACATACGCCACAAAGCAAACCACAAGGATCAGCGCCAGGAAGCCAACAAACCAGTTCCCGATACTCGACTGCGCAAATGCATGCACTGAACTAACGATCCCGCTGCGTGTCAGAGTCGTCCCAAGAATGCACAGCATGAACGTCAAGAACACCAGCCAGACGTTCCACACCTTCATCATCCCGCGCTTTTCCTGCATCATCACCGAATGCAGAAACGCCGTGCCCGTCAGCCACGGGAGCAAAGACGCGTTCTCCACCGGGTCCCATCCCCAATAACCACCCCAGCCCAGCACCGCATAGGCCCAATGCGCGCCAAGCAAAACGCCGGCCGTCTGAAAGCACCACGCGATCATCGTCCACTTACGAGTCAGGTGAATCCACTTTTCGCCGGGATAACGAGCCAGCAAGGCTCCCAGCGCAAACGCAAACGGAATCGTAAATCCCGTGTATCCGGAATAAAGATTCGGAGGATGGATGACCATCTCCGGATACTGCAGTAACGGATTCAACCCGTTGCCATCCGCGCGCGTAAAAATATCAAGCGCGCCATTCGCTCCCGGGGTAGCCAGAACCTTGAATGGGCTAGCCACGAAATTATTCAGTGTTAAGAAAAAGATCTGCACTCCGGCCAGAACGACGCCGACGTACGGCATCAGTTCCCCGTTCTTGTTGCGGTAAGCGAATAAAGCGGAGAACACGTAGATGGCCAGCAGGAAACTCCAGAAAAGCAGCGAGCCTTCCTGGCCGGACCAAAGCGCGGCAACTTTATAAAACGTGGAAAGGTCGCGGTTACTGTGCGCAACAACGTAAGCGACCCAGTAACTGTCGCTGAAGAAAAGATAAACCAGGCTGAAGGTAGCGATGAAAATCAGTCCGCAGGTCGCCATCCCTGCTTGCCGCACGCTCTTCACCAGCAGCGGGTGCCGCGTGCGAATAGCAAAAATGCCGCCTACAAACGCGTATACGGCACAAATGAAGGCCAACAGAAGTGCAAATGAGCCAAATACATCCACTTACGACCAGCCTTCCCCGTGGCACAGCCATTCCTGGCTGTGCGCTTCATGCGCCAAAAAAATGGCGGCGCCGGGCGCGCCGCCAATTCGACTACATCGTACTTCCAGGCTGCGCCGATCCCTCACCCTTGTCGGCAGCCTTTGCAGGAGGACCAGCCGTAGGCGCGGCCTCATACTTCGATGCGCATTTCGCCTGAACCTGTTCCGCCACAAAACTCCCGTTTTTCGCGAGGCTTCCTTCCACCAACGCCTGAGACTTATCCACAAATGTATCCGGCAAGGGATCGCTACCGACATAACTCACGGGCAGCGACTGCCCTTCTCCCTGCAGCACGAAATCAACACGCCCTGGCAGCCGGTGAATGCTCCCCGGTTCGACCGTGCCCCCTACCCGCAGACGGTGTCCCCGGGCATCCCCCTGCAAAGTCGGCAACTCCGCAATCGTGTGGTAGTACGTCTTGCTCTCGCCGTAACCAAGCCAAGCCAAAAACGCCATCGACACCACGATCACGCCAATGCCGATCCCGAATTTCACTCGTCTCTGCACAGGTGCCATTCCGGCGCACACCCAGTTTCACGTTTCGCGGCCGATTCTATCATAGCTCTAATGCGGCAGTAGGGGCCACAAGACCAGATCTCGGCCAGCCCGCCGGACAGGACAGGCTCCCCGCACCATCTAGCGGCTCTGAGCAGCGGCAGCCAAAATCTGACAGAGACGCGCAGCCGCATCCTCCCGCCCAGCGCCGTCCAGAGCGAACGCCTTACCATCATCGAGGATGACGGGACATCCCGTATCCGCCTCTCTCATCGACGCCAGCAGAGGCTCCAGCAAGCTCGATATCAGCACGATCCGCTTCGGTTTCAATGACCGCCGGATGCGCGCCAGCAGCGCCGGCAGCCGGGCCTCTAGCAACGCTTGCACCGCGGCCTGACTGACGTCGGAATCGATTGGGCATTCCAGCGCATACGTCAAGCAGGAACCCGCCGCGCTGAAATTCCGTCAATACTGCTTGCCAGGATTTTACAGCAGGAGCCACACCCGTAGCAGCGAGCACATGCTTCGCTTCGCCCCGAAAGGCGCCGCCCTCCGAATACAGAAACTCCGCGTCATCATGCGGCGCATACGCCCCAAGCAACAAGGTTCCAATGTGGATAGGGCGGTAGCGTGTCGTCCATTCCAGTCGCTGCAGCCTCCTGGCAATATGCCCGGAAGAGGCGTCCTGGCCGCATCCATCACATTGTGAGAAATCCGTTAGCCTCATCATCGTTCGACTGGAATCGTAGTCGACACAAGGACGAAGTGCAAACCCGCCGGGACCCTGCAGGCCGCGAAATGGCAACTTGCGGAAATTAACCGTGAGGCGTTAACCCGCGAGAACCTTCACACTGTTTTGGAGGCGGCTGTGCGCCGGGGGTAAATAAGGGTATTGACGTCGCACAACCGCCGCCACGCGATCCATACATATGCCACTTCAAACACGCCAGCGGGAAAAAGGTTGTGAGGAAATGCACAACAAAGAAGCGTGAAAATAGAGGATTTACCGGCTGACCGGCGCATCCGAAGGCAGCTTCGCCCGCAAGCACCACTTCAATTCCTGGCTAAGCTCGGTAATCTCCATCCCCGCCATAACAATGAACTTGCAGCTCAACATCTCCCGGGGCTCGTCATCATCCGGCAATTGGCAGGAAACCCGGCAATATTGGCATTCCTGGTTCCAGCAGAACCGTCCATACGGGATCGTCTCCGGACTGATGAACTGGAAGCACCGCAGCAGAGAATTCCTCTCCGGCACCTGAAACTTCTTGCCCTGGATCGTGATCTCCACGAGCTTTTCATACGGACGGAAAGGTTCCGACATGATGAGTGCTGTTCTCCCTGCTCCGGCCGGCGCTTCGCGGCAGTTTTCCCTGAGCCAGTGCACGTTGGATGATGGCTAAACCAGAATAAACCGGGCGAAGGGACGCCACAACGCCGCCTCTCGGTTAAAGTAGCCAATGTGCTACGGGTAGATGTCGGGCGCACTTCAGCGCGTCCCGCCCTTGCGCGCCGCCAGCCCATCCGCACCCAAGGCGCGGTGAGCTTCAAGTAAGCAAGTAAATTGTCACCCTGAAGCGGCCGATCAGCGGCAGAGGAGGACGAGCCAGGCGGGCGGCTGCGCCTCTGTCAGCTTCCTAGATCGAAGAACTGTCCCATCTTGCGGAATTTCTCATACCGGGCATCGACCAGATCCTTCGTCGACTCATTCGTAAGCGCCACAAGTTGCCGGTCAAGCACGGCATCCAACAATCGCGCCGTGCCCTCATAGGAGGTGTGCGCCCCACCCTCGGGCTCCGGAACGATCTCATCGACAATCCCCAGCTCTTTCAAATCGTTCGCGGTAATCCTCAGCGCCACCGCCGCGGTCTCCGCCTTGGAGGCATCGCGCCACATGATCGCGGCGCAACCTTCCGGCGAAATCACCGAGTAAAAACTGTTCTCCAGGATGTTCACGCGATCCCCAACCGCGATCGCCAGCGCGCCGCCAGAGCCACCTTCGCCGGTCACGGTGGCGATAATGGGCACCGGCAGTCGCGCCATCTCGCGTAAGTTCTGAGCGATCGCCTGCGCTTGCCCTCGTTCCTCGGCATCAATCCCAGGATAGGCTCCTTGCGTATCGATAAACGTAAACACCGGCCTGTTGAACTTGGCAGCCAACTCCATGACGCGCAGAGCCTTGCGATAACCCTCAGGCTTCGGCTGGCCGAAGTTCCGCAACAATCGCTGCTTTGTATCGCGGCCCTTCTGATGGCCAATGACCGCCACGGGACGCCCGTGAAATTTCGCCAAACCCGCGACGATGGCCTTGTCGTCACCGTAGCCTCGGTCGCCATGTAGCTCCATGAATTCAGTGAACAGGAGCCCAATAAAGTCTTGGGTATACGGCCGTTGCGGGTGCCGCGCGATCTGCGCGCGTTGCCACGGTCCCAGATGGGCATAAAACTCGTGACGGAGTTCCGCAACCTGTTGTCGAATGCGTTCCAGTTCCGCTTCGGCCACCGGGCTATTGGCGAAATTGCGCAATTCTTCGACGTCTTTCTCCAGGCGATCGATTGCCAACTGGCGGTCGCCGGGCACCACCATCGGTTTAGTTTTGTCTTTGGACGCCATCACATCACCAGATCGATCGACTCGCCGCCGCAGACTTCGCGGATCGCCGTCACTAGTTCCGCGGAAAGCTGCACCCGGCGTTGCACTTCCATTTGCGCCACCGTTCCATCGGGGCTGAGCAGATCGAAGACTACCGGATTACGTCCCGGAAAGGACGCGAATATATCTTGCAGCCGATCCACCAGGTCTTCAGGGCAATTCTCCAAATTCATGCGGATGTGCACGCTCGAAGCCGCTTGCGATTCGCCGAGACCTTCCAGGATGCGCGCTTCCTGCAGTGACAGCCGCGTTCCCGACTCCTCCACCTGCACCCGCACCTTCATCAGCAAGGGCACCCGCGGTTTCAGAGTGTTCTCCAGTTTGCCAAAGGCCTCCGGAAACGCCAAAAGCTCCTGAATCCCGGTCATGTCCTGAATCGTATAGATCGCCCAACGTGCGCCCTTCTTGGAGCGCATCGGCCGCACGCCGACAATCAACGCCGCCACTGTAATTTCCTTGCCGTTGCGCTGCCCTTCGATTTCTCCGAGCGAAACGGTCTTCAACTCCTGCAAGCGCGAAGCATACTTTGCCAACGGATGCCCGGAAACGTAAAAGCCCAGCATCGCGTACTCGCTGGCCAGCCGCTCTTCCTCACTCCAGGGCGCGGCGTCGCGCATCTCGAACGCCACTGGTGCCGGCGCCGCCGCGGTTCCAAACAATCCATGTTGCCCTGACTCTCGAATGCGTGTCGCGCGCTGCAGCGCCGCCACCGCGTCATCCACCGAAACCAGCATGCTTTCCCGTGCGCCCAATGAATCCATCGCGCCGGACTTGATCAAGCTCTCGAACACGCGCTTGTTCAGAAAGCGCGACTCGATGCGCTCGCAAAAAACATATAGCGAGTGAAACTCGCCCTGACTCAACCGCGACTCGCGAATCGCCTTGGCCGTGTTCTCGCCAACATTCTTGATAGCCGCCAGCCCAAAACGTATCGCTTCCCCCACCGGCGTAAAATACAAATCACTTTCGTTCACATCCGGAGGCAGAATCGAGATGCTCATCCCCCGTGCTTCATTGATGTATTTCACGGCCTTGTCAGCATTGCCCGTTTCCGAGGTAAGCAGTGCAGCCATAAACTCGACGGGATAATGGGTCTTCAAGTAGGCCGTCTGATAGGCCAGCAGCGCATACGCGCAGGAATGCGACTTGTTAAATCCATAGCCCGCAAACTCTTCCATCAAATTGAAAATCCGGTCAGCCTTCTTCTCGGGAATCTTGTTCGTCGCGCAGCCCGTCATGAACTTCGCACGTTGCGCCGCCATTTCTTCCTTCTTCTTCTTCCCCATCGCGCGGCGAAGGATGTCAGCTTCCCCCAAGGAAAAACTGGCCAGCCGGTTGGCAATCTGCATGACCTGTTCCTGATACAGGATCACGCCGTAGGTCTCTTCTAGAATGTCTTTTAGTTGCGGAAGCTCGTAGCTGACCTTCGTCTTCCCGTGCTTTCGATTGATGAAGTCGTCGATCATGCCGCCCTGAATCGGCCCAGGCCGGTAGAGAGCGTTCAATGCCGTCAAATCCTCGATTCGCGTCGGCTGATAGCGGCGCAAAATGTCGCGCATTCCGTGCGATTCAAACTGGAAGATCGCCGTCGTATCGCCGCGCGTAAATAGCTTGTAGGTGTCCGTGTCGTCCAACAGCAGGTTGTCGAGATCGACTTTAACGCCGCGATTCTGCTCGATCATGCGCACGGTATCGTGCAGCACGGTCAGCGTCGTCAACCCCAGGAAATCCATCTTCAACAGGCCGATGCGCTCCAGCGCATTCATGTCGTACTGCGTGGTGATTTCATCCCGGTTGGTCTTATAAACCGGCACCACGTCGGTGAGCGGCCGAGGTGAAATGACCACACCGGCCGCATGCGTCGAAGCGTGCCGCGAAAGTCCCTCAAGCCGCAGCGCCACAGCCATCAAATCCTTCAACCGCTCGTCACTGCTGACGGCCGCCTTCAATTGCGGCGCCTGGACAAGAGCGTCCTCCAACTCGATTCCCAGCGTGGTGGGAATGAGCTTTGCGAGCCGGTCCACTTCCCCATACGGGATGTCCATCGCGCGGCCTACGTCTTTGACCGCAGCCTTCGCCGCCATCGTTCCGAACGTAATGATCTGCGCCACATTTTCGCGCCCATACTTCTGGGTCACGTACTCAATCAACTCGCCGCGCCGCCGCATGCAAAAGTCGATGTCAATGTCAGGCATGGAAACGCGTTCCGGATTCAGGAAGCGCTCGAACAACAGGTTGTATTGCAATGGGTCAACGTCGGTGATCCGCAGTGCGTAGCTGACCAAGCTACCCGCCGCCGATCCGCGTCCCGGACCCACAGGAACATCCTGCGTTCGCGCGTAGTGGATGAAGTCCCAAACGATCAGGAAGTAGCCTTCGTAGCGCATCTGCTGGATCATCTGAATCTCAGACGTCAGCCGCCGCTCATACTCCGAAAGCGGATTGTGCAACACGCCCTGCTGCGCGAGCCGCTCCAGGGATGGCACGCGGGTCGCAAAACCTTCGCGCACCACCTTCTCGAAATAACTGCCCGCCGTGTGCCCGGCAGGCACCTTAAATTCGGGAAAAGGATTCGGAATCCGGTCAATCTTGACGTTGCATCGATGCGCGACGTCCACCGTTCGGCTCAACGCGTCGGGTACTTCGCGAAACACCTTCGCCATCTCTTCTGCGCTCTTGAAATAAAACTGATCCGTAGCGAATTTCATGCGATGCGTATCGCTCATGGTCTTGCCTGTCTGAATGCAGAGCAAGACCTCCTGCGCATGCGCATCTTCGTGATGCAGGTAGTGGCAGTCGTTCGTGGCGATCAGTGGAATCCCGATCTCTTTCGAAAGACGGACAAGCTCCCGATTCACGCCCTTTTCAATCTCAAGGCCCTGATCCTGAATCTCCAGGAAGAAATTATTTTTGCCAAAAACATCCCGCAGCCGGTAGGCATTCTCACGCGCCACATCCAGCTTCTCTTCCACCACGGCCTCGGTCACAGCTCCGCGCAGACACGCCGACAGCGCGATCAGCCCCTTACTATGCTTGGAGAGCAAGTCGTAATCGATCCGCGGTTTGTAGTAGAAGCCTTCCAGAAACCCCGCGGAAACCAGCTTGATGAGGTTGTGATACCCCTCCAGCGACTCGCAAAGCAGTACCAGATGGTTGCTGCCGCGACCTCCGGAAGGCTCGGCGTCGCCGCGATCCTGTCCATTGCCGCCGCCGTTAGCCTTGTCGCCGCCACGATCGTGCCGGCTGCCCTTCGCGACATAAACCTCACATCCGATGATGGGTTTGACATCGCGCTTGCTCGCCTCATAGAAAAAATTCGCAGCGGCAAACAGGTTGCCGTGGTCGGTGATGGCCACCGCGGGCATTTTTTGCCGCGAAGCCTCGTCAAGAAGCTCCGAGGTTTCGCAAGCGCCGTCGAGCAGACTGTAATCGGTGTGAACGTGAAGATGAACGAACTGCGGTTGACCCATGGAACTCGATTCTAAATCTCTCTCAAGAGAATTGCGACACGCAATCTCGAGTTTCCCACAGGCATCAGAAAAATTTCCCGTGGGCGCCGCTACGACTACTTGCGGCCACTACTCTTCTTTGAGGAAGCCGCACTCTTTCCGTGCGCCGCCGCGGCACTCGTCTTCCCCGCCGCCCCGTGCGCCTTGTGCTGCGCCTTGATGGCCGCCTTGCCCGCCGCAGTGCCGTGACTCTGTTTCGCCGCGGAATCAGCCGCCCCGTGTGCCTTGTCCGCAGCCTTCGCCGGCTTCTTCTCTTTTTCTTTTTTCTTGGGTGCTTCCTTGATTCCGGAAAGCTTCCGCAAAATCTTTTCCCGTTCTTCCGGTGTCTTCCCGCGTCCTGTCAGCTGGATGGCGAACACCTGCTCGACAATTGCGTCGAACTTTTCTCCGCGCGCCATTCCCAGCGCCTCAAGCTCATTCGCCACAACCGGCAAACCGATTCGCACCGGCCTCCACTTGTTCAAATACGCTCGGATCTTCGACAACGCCGCAGAATTCGTCGATTCGGCTAGCAAATACGCGATTTGATCCAGCGGCATTTGCTCCAGGTAGCGGTAAGCATCGATCGGCGCATTCATTTTCTTCCCGATCAATTCCTTTTGCGCCTCCAGGGCCTCCTCCGCGAAACCCAGCGCCTTGTCGATTTCCGCCGAACGATACCCGGCCCTGGAAAGCACGCCGCTCTGTTCGCGATCTTTGAGCCTTCCCAGAATCGCCAGCAACATCGGCGCGGCCAACCGCGGACGGAATCCAGCCGTAAACAAATCCTCGCGGACCTTCATCAATCGCGCGATCGCGTCGTAGTCCGGGTGCCGCTTCGCCAGGTTCGGATTTACAACCTCCAGCAAGTCGTGTTGTTCCCAGGCTTTCAAAACCACTGCCGGCCGCTCTTCCCGCGCCGCGGCCCGCAACTCTCCTCCAGCGTCCTCGGGCGCGATGGTGTGATGCAAATCGCGCTCGATTGCCAGGTCAAACCATTCCTGTGTGCGCCCTTCCGGCTTGAATCCCATGCGCGCCGCAAATCGCAGAAGCCGCAGCAAGCGCACCGGCTGGTTCGTAAAGCCGTGAATCGTCAAGGCCCGCACTTCTCCGCGCTCGATGTCAGACAACCCGTTCGTGGGATCCAGAAGCAATCCCCGTGACGCTGGATTCAACGAAATCGCAATCGAGTTCAGCGAAAAATCCCTCCGCCGCAAATCCTCCATGATCGTCGACCAGCGGATTTCCGGCCGCGTCCCAGGCCGCACGTAATGATCATCGCGCGCCGCGGAAATACTGCCCTCCACGTCTCCGGCGAACAAGACTTCGATGTGCCGCAACTTCTCGTCTTCCACGAGGATCTTGGCGCCGCCCTTTTCCAATTCGCGCGCTATCTTCGATGGATTCCCTTCCACCGTAAAATCCAAATCGCGCAGCGACGCCCCGGTGATCAGGTCGCGCACTGTCCCGCCCGTCAGATATAAATTGAATCCCATGGCCGCCGCCAGCTCCTGCACGCGCAACATCACCGCGCGCTGCTCCGGCGACAGCCGGCTTTCCAGCAAAAACATATAATCTGGCATTGCGCTCCTTCACCTTCCGGATGTCCGCGCCGTTCGCGGCCAGGAAGGGCGGATATGTCCGTCTTTTCCTTGCCAGCCGGTCGCGGCTGCACCCGTTCTACGTTCCCGGGGTTCGACCCGCTAGGCGCGCGGGTGGTGTGCCTTGTAAATCTGTTTCAACCGCTCCTCGACAACATGTGTATAAATCTGAGTGGTGGAGATGTCGGCGTGCCCTAGCATCAACTGCACCGACCGCAAATCCGCTCCGTTCTCCAACAAATGGGTCGCGAAACTATGCCGCAACATATGCGGCGTTAGGGCCACTCGCAAGCCCGCTCGCCGGCCATAGCCCGACAAGATCTTCCACACTCCCACTCGGCTTAGAGCGACGCCTCGCTTGTTCACAAACAGCGCCGTACTGTTCATCGCCTTAGCCTGTCGCAGCAATTCCGGGCGCGCTTCCTGCAAATACTTTTCGACCATCGCCAACGCCTTGCGGCCCACTGGCACGATGCGTTCTTTGTCCCCCTTGCCGATGCATCGCACGCATCCGGCCTTGCTGTCCAGATCACCGACGCGCAAGCTCACCAGCTCCGAAACGCGCAATCCGGTGGAATACAACACTTCCAGCATCGCGCGGTCCCGCAAACCCAGCCCGGTCTTCGAGTCCGGCTGCGTCAGCAAACGCTCGACCTCCTCGAGGCGCAAGTACCCAGGTAATGACCGGCGAATCTTGGGCGACTCCAGGTTCGCGGATGGATCCGCCTTGATCAAATCCTGTATCTGCGCATACCGGAAAAAATTTCGCAGGGTCACCAACTGCCGCGCCACGGTCCGGCTTTCCAACTTCTCCCGGTACAACCCGGCGAGAAAATCCACCAGATCGTCCCGGCTGACCGCCTCCAGGCTGAGCTTTCGCTTCTTCGCAAAAGCTTCAAATTTCACTAGATCGCGGCGGTAGGCGCTCACCGTATTCGCGGACAAGCCCTTTTCTACTCGCACATGCGTCACGAACGACGCTATGGTGGCCGAAATTTCCATCAAGCCTCCACGTACGCTTCGCCGCTGCGATTTTTTCGCATCGCAATCCCGTAAATCTCTTCCATTTCACGACACCGGAATACCCAAGCCAATGCCAGATATAAAGCGGTGGCGCCACCCAGCAAGCCCACGAAAACCAATATTTGAATGTAGCCCCTCGAATACATCGTAAATGCCGTGTGACGCGCCGCAAACCAGCAAGCCACCCCCATGACCCCTGAACATAAGAAAACCCTTGAGAACGAGGATAAAATCTCGCGGGTCCCTAAAACGCCATGCCGCAACCGAAAAATAATAAACAGAGCGAAGAAATCGAAATAGCAAGCCAGCGCGGTCGCCAGTGCCGGCCCCCCGTTCTGCACTCGTGCGAACAACGAAGTCTTCAGAAACAAAAAGTTTAGCAGGATGTTGATCACCATCGAGATCGCCGCCACAATCACCGGAGTCCTCGTATCCTTGGTCGAATAGAATGCCGGCACGATCAGCTTCACAGTCGCCAGTCCAGGCAGTGCTATGGCGTAATAAAGCAGCGCACGCGCTGTTATGCGCGTGGATGCGGCCACGAATTGCCCGTGTTGGAACAGCACGCGGATGATCGGTTCCCGCAGAATCATCAGTCCCAGCATCGCGGGGATCGTGATGAAAGCCACAATCCGCACCGAGAAGGTGAGCGTTTTTTTTAACCCCACGAAGTCGTTCGCCGCCGCCTGATGCGACATCATCGGCAGAATCGCCGTAGCCACCGCGATCGCGTACCCTCCCAATACCAATTCCATCACGCGATCGGCCAAGTACAATGCTGTCAGGCTTCCCGGAGGCATAACCGCCGCCGTCGCGAACCGGGTATCGACCAGCAGATTGATCTGCCCGATCCCGATCCCGAAAAGCCGTGGAATCATCAATCGCGCCACATTCTTGATCCCGGGGTGCGAAAATGAAATTCCAAACTTAAACGTCATTCCCTTCCGCACCAGCGTCGGCACCTGGATCAGGAACTGCAATACTCCGCCGACTAGAACCCCGACCACGATCGCCGTCGCCGGGTTCTTGAAGTGTTTCCATACCACGCCCACCGAAAACAGAATCGCCGCCGCATTCCACACGATTGGTGTCGCCGCAGGCAGTCCAAAAATGTGGAAGCAATTCAATATGCCCATGGCCAGCGAGGCCAACGCCACAAAGAACAGGTACGGGAAAACAACGCGATTCAATTCGATGGCCTGAGCGGCCGCGGGACTTTTTCCCGCGAACAAGTGGACCACGAACGGCGAAAACACCATTCCCAAAATCGTAATGATGGCCACCAATAACGCTAGGGTCCAAAACAGCTTATTCGCGAAATCCCAAACATCCTCCTCCGACTTCTCCCGCATATACGTCGTGAAAACAGGAATAAATGACGCGGTCATCGATCCCTCGGCCACGAGCCGGCGAAAAAGATTGGGTATTCGGAACGCCAGGTTGTAAGCATCCCCGACGTACGTCGCTCCCAAAAGCATAAAGATTCGCTGATCTCGAACGTAACCGAGAACACGGCTTACAATGGTGACCAGCGAGATGATCGAGGCGGACTTGAGGATCTGCTTTTTTTCGGTCAACGGGCGGCGCTCCGGGGCCCTAACCCTAATGGAAACAAGGAGTTGACAGGAAAATCCCGCTTAACATAACATACATCAGCACATTTCGCAAATAGGTAAGTCTTGGGCGTACTCTATCTTTGAAAACTCGCTCCCCAGCCTCGACGCATAAGAAAGTGATCGTCGCCCTATCCGACAGGAAATCCCTGCGCGGCTACCTCAATCCGACGCACCTGGGCCATTCCGATCCCATCGATCTGCTCACCCCCGACGGCGAGCATGAGTCCATCCCGCTAGCCAAGGTCCGCTCCATCTATTTCGTCCGCGAGTTCTCCAACGACTACGAGCCCGAGCGCAAAGTCTTCCTAAGCCGCCCCAAACTCGACGGCCTCTGGGTCCGCCTACGCTTTCTGGACGGCGATACGCTCGAAGGCGTAGTCCCCAACGACCTGCTCTCGCTCCTCGACAATGGCCTGCAAATCACGCCGCCGGATCTAAACTCCACAACCGACCGCATCTTCGTCCCTCGCTCAGCCCTCACCGAAGTGACCGTGTTAGGCGTAGTAGGCATAGCCCGTCGCAAACCAGCTGCCCAGCCGACAGCCGCCCAACCGCGCCTCTTCACCGAGTAGATCTCGACGCATTCGACCCATTCCTCGTACGGGCGCAGCATTGCCGCGCCCCATCTCGGCAAGCTCGTCCCGATACCCCCCGCGCGGGTTTTCTCCAATTTCGTCGCCTAGCCCAACAACTGTACTTCCCTCCCAACGCTATGCGAGACTCGCAACCTGAACAACAGGAGCCGATCGAATGAAACTTGCCGAACTAGCCGAAAAACTATCCTGCCGCCTGGAAGGTCCCCCCGAAACCGAAATCCAAGGCGTAGCCGGCATCGACCAAGCCACCCCAGGCCAAATCACCTTCTTATCCAACAAGCGCTACATCCCTTTGCTAAAAACCACCCGAGCATCCGCAGTCCTGATCGAAGAGGGCGCCCAACTCGACCGCGACCCAAATCTCCCCCAGCTAGCCGCCCTACGCACCCCGAACCCCTACCTGGCTTTTGCCCAAGCGCTGGAACTCTTCTACCAACCACCCCAATATCAACCAGGCGTCCACCCAACGGCGATGATCGCAAGAACCGCCCGAGTCCCCGAGGGCGCCCACATTGGCCCCTACTGCTTCATCGACGAAAATGTCGAGATAGGCCAAAACGCAGTCCTGCACAGTTTCGTAACCATCTACCAAGGCGCGAAAATCGGCGACAATTTCTTCGCCCACGCCCACGCCGTAGTCCGCGAACACTGCCGCATAGGCCACCGCGTAATCCTCCAGCCCGGCGCCATCATCGGCGGCGACGGCCTGGGCTTCGCCAAACAAAAAGACGGCACCTGGTACAAAATGGTCCAATCCGGCCCAGCAGTCCTCGAAGACGACGTCGAAGTCCAATCCAACTCCTGCATCGACCGCGCGACGGTAGGCGAAACCCGCATAGGCCGCGGCACCAAAATCGACGACCTGGTCCTGGTAGGCCATGCCTCCCAGCTAGGCGCCAACAATATGATCTGCGGCCAAACCGGCCTGGCCGGCTCCACCAAAATCGGCGACAACTGCATCTTCGCAGGCCAATCCGCCTCCTCAGGCCACTTGACAGTAGGCGACAATGTAATCGTCACCGCCCAAAGCGGCCTACCGAGAGACGTGGCCTCAAACTCAGTGCGTTCCGGCTCCCCAGCCGTAGACAACAAGCTCTGGCTAAAATACACAGCAGCCCTAACCCGCCTCCCCGACCTCCAAAAACGAGTCCGCGACCTAGAATCCAAACTCCACGCCATAAAACCCCGCGAGTGAGCAGTCTGTCCTCTCTTGGGTGCCCCACACGCCGGTGTCGCGTTTGGGATTTTAACTCCGACCACTACCGAGGCCGACGGTGTCTAAGAGGTGTGCCGTCCGAACCATGTCAGCAAGGAGCGGCCATTACTCTGGGCCGTTCGATCGACGCTGGGAGGTACGTTGGCAATGCTGGGAACTCTTGTGCTGTTTTACACCACGGATCATCAGCCCCTCGCGATGCGTCTCATGCGGGCGGTCAACCCAATGAGTTCAATCCTTCCCTGGGCAACCAAGAACATGCGTCCGAACCCTTTCACGATCAGGCTTTACGATTTCCTCGTTGTCATGACGATGGCAATCCAGGGCTGCGTCGTCGGTTCCGTGATCGATCTAGCTCGATGGCTGAAAAGACGCGGAGGGTGCCCAACCTTCGGTTTTTGAAGGTGGGTCTTGCTTTTCTTCCTCTAACCCACGGCCCTACGATTGGCCAGACGAAGCTTCGGTGAAACCCACAGGCCGCTGCTCCGGCGGCAACCCCGCCGCCAAAGCATCATGCACCCGCCGATTCAAATCATCCCGCTGCTCAAAGCTGTAGGCCGACGCATCAATCGGCTCCAGAAATTCCACCAAGATTTCTCCGGGATATATCTTCAGCGACCGCTTCCGCATCACCCGGTGCGCTCCCGAGCACGCCATCGGCACGATCGGCACCCCGGCCTTGATGGCCATCACCACCGCGCCCTTTTTGAAATCCTGCAACCGCCCGTCCGGACTGCGCGTCCCCTCCGGATAAATCAGAAACGATTGCCCGGCCCGCAAAGACTCAATCGCCTTCTCCAGACTCTCCAGCGCCGAGTCCCGCGACTTGCGATCGACCGGAATGAATCGAGCCAAAAGAAACGCCTGCCCCACAATCGGATACTTGAACAGCGATTCCTTCAACAAAATCGCAATCCGTCGGGGAATCGCCCCCACCACCGCCGGCGCATCCGCCGAACTCGTATGATTCGCCACAAACAAACAAGTCCCCGCAGGAATGCGCTCCGTCCCAACGACGCGCACCCGCACCCCGACCGCCCGTACGAAAAACATCACCCCATTGATCCCCGCCCAATACAACGGATTCGGATTGCGGCTGACCAGCGTATACACCAGCAGCGGCGGCCCGACCAGCAGGATATAAATCGACAGAAAAACCCCAACGAAGAGCATGCGAAGCATAAGTCTCCAGCAAGCCTTCAAACATGCCGCAATTTAAAATTGCAAATTCCCGGGAAGCCAACCACAAAAGGTCTCAAGCAACGTCTCACCGAAGAGGTTCCAGAGGGAGGGACCGGCCATGTCAGGTCTCCTTCGCTCCTTCCCCCAGCGGCGGTGTTTCAGAGAGAGGGTTTCAGGGGGTCGGAGCTTCAGCTCCGACATTCAGCTCCGAGCAAAACGGGCATTAGCCCCTGAGGAAACTCTTCTCCCACCGACCCCGATGATCAATGAAACCAGACCTAACGAATCGCAGCCGTCACCGGCGACGTCACGCCGTGCAACAGCCCTTCGCGGATATGTTTCGCCCTATCGTCCGCGTGCCCATCCTCCACAACCCGGTATGCGGTCTCGACAACCTCACCCACGTGAAGCTCAGCCGAAATATTCTTCCCGTCGCGGCGCACGCCAAGCCGCAGCAGGCTTCCCTTTTTCTGGCCGTAAACCCAGCGTTCCGGACTCCGCGGCGCCTCCGCACCATTCCAGCTCGTGATCACGTCATCCACACGCAAGCCCGCTTGCTCCGCCGCGCCTTCCGAATCGACGCTGCGCACGACCAGCGACCCGCTTTCATCCCGTCGCCCCGAAAAACCGAGCGTCAAACGCCTCCGTTCCTCGGTCCGGAGTTCAAGCCCCGCGAGCGCAAGGATACGCTGATACGGTAGTGGCTCCGCGCCGGCGACATATCTGTGAAAGAAGTCGTCGAGTGAGACTCCGGCGATTTCTTCCGCGGTCAATCGAACATCCAAACTGTCACGGTAGCTGCGCCCCTGCTTGGCGAACTCCTCATTCATCGAACGCAGCACGTCGTCCAGGCTCTTCTCGTTTTCGGTAAAGTCGCGAATCAGAATATCGAGCAGGACACCCAGGACTTGCCCCTTCGTGTAGTACGAAACGCTGTTCGTCGGCTGATTGTAGAGCGGATATTTCTCAAGCCACGCGTCCAGGCTCGACTGTTCCGCGCTCTGCCACTTGTTCGCGGGACGCCCTTCGAGCTCGCTGATCTGCTCGCCAAGGTCTTCGTAAAACTGGCCCTTGCTCCATAGCCCGGTTCGCACCAGCGTGTAGGAAGCGTAAGTATTCGTGACGCCTTCGGCGAACCACAACGCGCGCGTGTACTGCTCCTTTGTATAGTCCACCGGGAAAAGCGTAGCCGGGTGAATCCGCTTCACATTCCACAAGTGAAAGAACTCATGCGCCGCCACATCCGGGAAATCGTCGTCCGACCGCACCGCAATGGCCGTGGAATTGGCGTGTTCCATCCCGCCACCCATGCCGGTCGCCGCCTTGCCGAAGTGCACGATGAACGTGTAGTGCGAATAGGGCGCACCGTCCATCAACCTCACTTCGTAAGCGCAAATCCGCCGCAGATCGTCCTGCACTCGGTTCTTTTTCCAATCGTTGCCGTGCACCATAACTCGCACCGGAGGATTCATCCCCGGCACGTCAAACTCCTCGAACTTCCCGGCTTCAATTGGCGCGTCAGCAAGCTGGTCGTAACTCGCAGCCCCAAATCCGAATTTGCGCGCGCGATCCATTTGTTCGGACCTCTGAAGGGATTCGCTGTCTACCTGCCATTCCAGCGGCACGTCGAACATACCGAGTTCCACGGCCTCGGAACGCCGCTCAGGGACATACATTAGAATCATCGCCGGATTGATGAACGCGTGCTCGCCGTTCAGTTGCGTAGCAAAGGGTCCGCCCTCGTCCCAGTAGGTCGCGTAACGAATCGCAATCGATCCCGTTCCGGTGACCCGCCACGTCTGCTTATCCAGTTTTTCGATGGGCGCAGATTCATCGCCCGCGAAAGCCTCGATCCGCTGCACGTGCGCGCTGAAATCGCGTACCTGGTAAAGGGCATTCCACGCCGCCATCTGCACGATCACTTCGCCTTTGACGTCGGGGATGTGCATCGTGACGTGGAACAGATGCTGCCCAGGATGGTCGAGGGATACGTCGTAACGGATCGCCGCGTTTGCGGTCGAGGTAAAACCCAGCGCGCAAAAACACAGACTGGCCGGAATCGCCGCTCGGATAATGCGGCGCCCGAAATTAAACAATCTCACCGGCTGGTTGCCTCGGAGGGAACCTCGCTCCCAATCTTCTTCAGCAGCTTGTCACACAAGCCGTCGAAGCTGCCGTTCGACATGACCAGCAAGAGGTCCCCGGCCCTGGCTTCGGCGGCGAGATAGTCGGAAATCGCCTCCGCGCCGTCGAACGACCGCGCGTCCTTGCCCAACTCCCGCACACTTTGCGCGACGCTCTCCGGTGCCAGCCGGTTCTCATCACCCAACTGTTGCGCCCGGAAAACCCCGCCGAGCACGACGCGGTCCGCGAGAGCCAGCGCCTTCGGCAGCGACTCCTGAAACACTTTGCGCCTCATCGAGTTCGAGCGAGGCTCCAGAATCGCCCACAGCCGCCGCTTCGGCCAGCGTCCCCGCGCCGCTTCGATCGTCGCCCGCACGGCCGTAGGGTGATGCGCAAAGTCATCCACAATCAGAATTCCCGCGCGTTCGCCTTTCACGTCCATGCGCCGCTTCACGCTGCGAAACGTCGAGAGTGCCTCAGCCAGCGCGGCCACGCCAATTCCGCGCCCGTGCGCCACGGCAATGGCTGCAACCGCATTCAGGACGTTGTGCTGCCCCGTCGCCAAAAGCTGGAAATCCCCGAACATCTTGCGCCGATACGTCAGGCGGAAACGCGAGGTTTCGCCCTCGACGGCAAAATTGCTCGCTATCCAATCGTTCTGTGCGGAAAAGCCGTACGTTTCCACGGGACAAAAAGCCTTGGCCGTAGCCGCTCGTAATTCAGGCCCGGATTGCTCGGTGTCGCCCCACACGACGACGCGTCCGCTCCGCGGCACCAGATTCACCAGCCGCCGAAACGCCAATTGGTACGTGTCGAAATCAGGATAGATGTCCGCGTGATCGTACTCCAGCGAAGTGATGATCAGATCGTCCGGATGATAGTGAAAAAACTTCGGTCCGCGATCCCAGAACGCCGTCTCGTACTCATCACCCTCGAGAATGAATTCAGCGCCACCTTCCAGCCCATAGCTCTTGCCAAAATTCTCCGCCACGCCTCCCACCAGAAAATTCGGCCGCTTCCCTGCCACGTGAAAAACCCAGGCGAGCATCGCGGTCGTAGTCGTCTTGCCATGCGTGCCGCTAACTACGATCGAATGTCGGCCCGGCAGAAATTCCTCTTCGAGGATCTCCGGCAACGAACGATACGGAATTTTGCGGTCGAGCACTTCTTCCAGTTCCGGATTGCCCCGCGCGATGATGTTGCCGACCACGACCAAATCCGGCGCAGGATTCAGGGTCGCCGCATCGAATTTGTGGAAGAACGAAATGCCCAGACTTTCCAGCAGCGTCGAGGCTGGCGGATAAACGCCCGCGTCCGATCCGGTCACGCGGAAACCTTTCTCGCGCAGCATGCCCGCCAGCGGAGACATCGCCGAGCCGGCGATGCCGATTATATGTATGTGTTTTCCTTTGCTTATGGCCTCGTTCATGGAATCACCGCCGCCTCCAGAATCGCCAGCGAACCTGTTCCCGCCGCACGCAATCGCGCACGCACGCCGAGCGGAATCGTCAGCATCGGCTCCACGGTGTGTCCCACCGGCGCGCCAAACACAATCGGAATCCCCAACGGCTTCAGAATTCGCGCGCAAACGTCCAGCACCGTGGGACTCCCTGCAACTGGAGGTTCACAATCCGGAAAATCTCCCAACACAACTCCTCGCACACCCTCAAATTTGCCGGCTTGTCGGAGATGGATAAGAGCGCGGTCCACTTGCCACGGTTTCATTCCGCGGTCCTCCAGCAAGAGAATGGAGTCCCGGGTATCGAGTTCCCACGGTGTTCCAATCGTGGTTTCCAGCAGGGTCATGCATCCGCCGAGCAGCGTGCCCTCTGATTCTCCTGATGCGAGTGCCTCGCCCTGCAACGAAATTTCCCACGCGCCCTCGGTCGTGCTGATGGCGTTCAGGAAACTTGTCTGTTCATATCCTTTGGGTGCGCCTGCTCCCGCTTCGAGTCCCGCCGCAACCATCGGCCCGTAAATTGAAGTCCATCCGCGGCGCTGCCACAAAAAGATCTGCAGCGAGGTGACGTCGCTGAATCCGATCAGGCACTTCGGGCTAGCGAGTTCCGCGCTCAACTGCTCGTCGATCAAATAGTTCGACCCGTATCCTCCGCGCAGGGCGATCAGCCCGTCAATTCGCGGATCGTTTAGTGCGCTGACAAGTTCTTCTTTTCGCTCCGCTGTCGGCGCCGAAAAATAGCCTTCGGAAGCTTTTTGGGTTCTGCGCTCTACCGAAAAGCCGCGCCGCGCCAACTCCGCCAGGCCGCGCTCTTCCGCCGCATCGCTTCCTGGCGACGCTGGAGCAAAAACTGCGAGACGCGCCCCTGCGTGCAGCGCTTTGGGCTTCCGCGCGGATACACCGGAGGAATGCCCGGCCGAGCTCGCCAGCGAAGTCCGGCTCATCCGTTCTGCCTTTCGACGGGCAGCATTTCAAAGGTTACGCCAGGCCGCGTCATCGAGCTGAAAATGCTCTCCTGCTGTCGCACGCTGACGTCGGCATCAAATTGGATGAGGTGTTTTTCTCCGGTCATGGAAACCTGGAAATTGTCCAGCGCGATGCCCAGCTTGGAGAAAACGTTGTGCACAATGGGCACCAAATCTTCGGCAGCGCTCGTCGAAATGCGGAACAGCATATAGCGCGGCTTCAGATTGAATAGATTTTCGACGTAAATCAGGACCACCAACGCAAAAAGGATGATCAAGAACCCCACGCCCGATACCGCGTAAAAACCACCGCCAGCAGCCATTCCGATCGCTGCTTCGCCGAAAATCGCGGCCGCCGTGGT
Source organism: uncultured Acidobacteriota bacterium (assembly GCA_963832615.1). Lineage (GTDB taxonomy): Bacteria > Acidobacteriota > Terriglobia > Acidiferrales > UBA7541 > Acidiferrum. Next base: position 53,498 of record CAWHVA010000024.1, on the reverse strand, counting down.
GAGTCCAACGACACTGCCACGTTCGCGCAGAATCACTCCGGCGCCGAGAAAGCCAATCCCCTGGACGATGTTGGAAGCGATTCGCGTCGTGCTGGTGTCGCCGGTCCTGAGAGCGATCTCCACCGACATGATAGTGAAAAGAGCCGCTCCCATCGTGACGCACACGCTCGTGCGCATCCCCGCCGGACGCCGGCGCACGCTTCGCTCGATGCCAATCACCGCGCCAAGCAACGCTGCCCACAATAAGCGATAGCAAACCGTAGTCAGTGAAAGCATTTCAGTTTGACGCAAACGCCTGCAATGACTCGATTTTACACACTACAACTTGAACTGGGTCAATTTCGCGAAATGGCGTGCCCTGGCGTGTATCTCGGCGCGCTTCAACGTTTTCAGTCGGTCCAGGCCGAACTTTTCGACGGTGAAGCTGCCCATCACGGAGCCATAGACCATGGCGCGGCGCAGCGAAGCGTCACTCTTGTTGCCTGCTCCGGCCAGATAGCCCATGAATCCGCCCGCGAAGCTATCTCCGGCACCGGTCGGATCGTGGGGCTCTTCCAGTGGAAACGCGGGGACGCAGAAGACGCCGCGATTGTCGACCATCATCGCTCCGTATTCTCCGCGCTTGATGACGAGCGTCGACGGGCCCAGCTTGAAGATGTGCTTCGCCGCGCGCAGGAGGTTATGTTCACTGGATAGCTGGCGCGCTTCCGCGTCGTTAATCATCAGGATGTCGACGTGACGCAGGGTCTCGCGCAAATCGTCGTTGGTGCGCTCGATCCAGTAATTCATGGTGTCGAGCGCCGCGATCTTCGGTCTTTTCTTCACCTGCTGCAAAACATCGCGCTGCAGGTCTGGAGCGATGTTTGCCAGGAAAACATATTCGGACGCACGATAGCGTTCCGGCAACTTTGGTTTGAAGTCGGCAAAGACATTGAGCTCCGTCGTCAGGGTCACGCGCTCGTTCAAATTCTCCGAATAGCGCCCGGCCCAGAAAAATGTTTTGCCCGCGGTGCGCTCCAGTCCTTCGCAATCGATCTTGCGCCCATGAAAAACCTTCGCGTCCAGGTCGGTGAAGTCATCTCCCACGATCGCTACCAGATGCACCGGAGTAAAAAAACTGGCCGCGACCGAGAAATAGGTCGCCGCACCGCCCAACGTCCGATCGACCTTTCCGTACGGACTTTCCAGGCCATCAAATGCCACCGAACCCACGACGAGTAGGGACACTATATTCTCCTAAGAAATATATTTGCCGATGATTGCGGCGAGCTTTTTCTTGGTCGCCGGTGGAACTAACTTCAAATCAGTGATCAGGGCGTGGCGCAGCGCTGAGCCACATTTGCAGCTCCGCTCGGCGGGCATCGCGCGCACCGCTTCCCGCAAGGCGCGCTGGGCGTTGTCCGCATTCCGGCTCAACGTTTCCATAATTTGCGCTCCAGTCACGGATTCATGATCGGGATGCCAGCAGTCGTAGTCCGTGATCATCGCGATGGCTGCGTAGCAAATCTCGGCTTCACGGGCCAGCTTCGCTTCGGTGACGTTGGTCATGCCAATGACTTCGAAGCGCAACTGTCGGTGGACATGCGCTTCCGCCAGCGTCGAAAACTGCGGCCCTTCGATGCAGACGTAGGTCCCACGGCGATGCACTTTGACGCCGCAATGGTCGATCGCGTCCGATAGGACAGCGTTTGCTTGCACGCACGTTGGTTTGTCGAACGTTACGTGCGCCACCAATCCGTCGCCAAAGAAAGTAGAAACACGCAGCTTCGTTCGGTCAAAAAACTGATCGGGGACTAAAAACTCGCCGGGGCGAAGGTCTTCCTGCAACGATCCCACGGCGCTGACGGAAATAATTCGCTGCACCCCGAGTTGTTTCATCGCGTAGATGTTCGCGCGGAAATTGATCTCACTGGGCAGGATTCGATGGCCGCGGCCATGGCGCGCCAGAAACGCCACGCGCTTGCCTTCGAGCATTCCCAGGACGATGGCGTCCGACGGATCGCCAAAGGGCGTCTTCACGCGAATCTCGCGCGGATCGGTCAAGCCGCCCATGGAATATAACCCGCTTCCGCCGATGATTCCGAGCGTAGCCATTGCGGACGGCTTTGCGCGTGTGCTCTTCTTATCTGACTTCTTCAATGTTGCCATTTCACCTCTGCCTCGTAGGATTGCACGCAATGTGACGCAAAACCGAGCCGCAGCGGGCAAAGCCGGGTCGTGGCTCGGTACTTACGGCACGACTGAAGTCGTGCCCTGACACTGCTGCGACTACTTCCTTAGCCGAGACCGCTTTGCGCGAGAATCTCGTTTACCGCGGCGAACGGATCTTTCTTTCGATCCGCGACCTCCGCCGCCAATGCCGTCAACCGAGCTTCGCCGCCGCTGCCGCCCAAAGCTTTTTGCAGCAGCCGCGATTCCACGAGTTCGATCAGTCGTTGCTTCCAGTGCTCCACATGCTTGCGACGGCGCTCGCCGCTGGACTCGAAATGGGCGCGAAACTTCGCGATGGTGGCGGCCAGCACATCGATGCCCTTGTTGTCACTGGCCACCGTGCGCACCACCGGCGGATGCCAACCGTCCCTGGGCATGACCAGCGACAGCATCGCGTGCAGCTCCTGTTCCAGCCGATCGGCGCCCTCGCGGTCGGACTTATTCAACACGAAAATGTCGCCGATCTCCATCAGACCGGCTTTCATGTTCTGGATGTCGTCGCCCATGCCAGGAACCATGACGACCACGACGCAATCCGCCAACTGCACGATATCAACTTCGTCCTGCCCAACGCCAACGGTCTCGATGAGGACTTGGTCTTTGCCGGCGGCGTCAAGCAGCAGCGCGACTTCCGCGGTCGCACGTGCCAGGCCTCCCAGGAATCCGCGCGTCGCCATCGAGCGAATGAACATGCCAGCGTCGCTGGCGTGCCCTTGCATGCGAATGCGATCGCCGAGAATCGCTCCGCCCGTGTAAGGGCTAGTGGGATCGACAGCAATCACCCCCACTGCTTCGTTTTGGCGGCGATAGAAAGCGGCCAGACGATCCACCAGCGTGCTTTTGCCCGTACCGGGCGCGCCGGTGATGCCGGTCAAATACGCCTTGCCAGTTCGCGGGAAGACGACTCGCAGCAACTCTTCCGCTTCCGGCTGATGGTTCTCGATCGCAGTGATCGCTCGCGAGACCGCAAGCACGTCCCCGGCACACACGCGCTCCGCCCAATTTTCAATTGGCGGCGGCATCGTTTTCCTGTGGGTTGTAGAGCGACGCTGAAGGCATCGCCCTATTATTTCTTGCCTAGTAGCTGGCGGGCAATCACCAACTTCTGAATTTCGCTGGTGCCTTCCCCAATGGTGCACAGCTTCACGTCACGGTAATACTTTTCGGCCGGGTAGTCCTTGATGAATCCGTAGCCGCCATGAATTTGCACGCACTCGTTAGCAACGCGCACGGCGACTTCACTGGCGAATAGCTTCGCCATGCTGGATTCCCGGGTGAAGCGGACGTCCTTTTGGTCGGCGAGCCACGCTGCCTGGTACACCAGCAGCCGTGCGGCTTCCACCTGCGTGGCCATGTCGGCGAGCTTGAATTGGATGGCCTGAAACTCGCTGATCGCCTGGCCGAATTGCTTGCGTTGCTTGGCATACTTCGTCGCTGCTTCTAGGGCCCCTTGGGCCATGCCCAGCGCCAGCGCGGCAATCGAAATGCGGCCGCCGTCGAGAATCTTCAGGCTGCCGACGAAACCCTCGCCTTCCGCGCCGAGCAAGTTATCGGCCGGCACGCGGCAGTCCGTGAAAATCACTTCCGAGGTGTCACTGGCGCGCAAGCCCAGCTTATTTTCTTTCTTTCCGGGTTTGAATCCGGGCGTGCCTTTTTCGAGGATGAAAGCGCTGATCCCGTGGGAGTTTTTGGATTTGTCGGTTACCGCCATGGCCACGCACACGTCAGCGTAGTGGCCGTTGGTGGTGAAGGTCTTGGCTCCGTTCAGGACCCAGTGCTTTCCGTCGCGCACCGCTGTTGTCCGCGTGCCGCCTGCGTCCGAGCCTGCTTCGGGCTCGGTCAGCGACCATGCACCGATTTTTTTGCCTTGGGCCAGCGGGGTCAGGTACTTTTTCTTTTGCTCTTGGGTGCCAAACTTAAAGATGTGATTGCTGCAGAGCGAATTGTGGGCTGCGATGATGATGCCTACCGAGCCGTCGACGCGTGATAGTTCCTCGATAGCCAGCGCGTACTCGATGTAGCCCAGGCCGGCCCCTCCGTATTCTTCGGGGAAGATGACGCCTAGCAGGCCCATTTCGGCGAGCTTGGGCATGATTTCGGACGGAAAGTGAGAGGCTTCGTCCCACTCCATTACGTGCGGGGCGATTTCTCCTTCGGCAAATTCGCGGATGCTTCGCCGCAATTGCTGCTGTTCTTCGGTAAACGCAAAATCCACAGTGTCCTCGTTGTACTCAGCGCGACCTATACCCAAGCAAAGTTTGGCTTATAGGCCCATTCTACACGAAGCTTTTCGGATTCCCGCGCGAACGATGTCTTCGGTTGTGCGTATCCATTAAAGCGGCAAAATACTGCTGACGAAAATAAACGAGCTCTAAGGGACGACGCGGACGAATACCATTCAGATCACTCGCTATCCCTTCAAGAGCGGATAGAAAATCCGTTCGAAAAATGTGAAGGGACGCGCAACAAAAAGGAGCTCTCCGGGCGCCACCTTCCGCGAATCCCCAAACGAACCGGGTCCGCCGCCTACTACGATCCCTTCCTGCAGTATCTCTTTCGTAATCACAGATGGTGGCGTGCTGCATACGCAATGCCAATATTCTGACGTTAGATGGGCCCCGACGGACAAATGTACGGGAGCGGGGTTCGGGAGGGAAACCTGCGCGCTGCCATTTGCGTCGGTCTCGAGAGAAAGATGCGCATCATACTTCGCCGGCTTCGGTTCGCTCTGGCGGTACTCCAGAGCGATTGAGATGGGTTGTTTTACTAGCGGCTGCCCATTCTTTCCATTGATGACGCGAATCGTAATGACCTGGCCAAAGCAAGCGGGGCTGATCCACAGGAGAAAAAGCCAAGCCCAGGCTCCGGAAATACAACTTCATCGTCTCTCCCAAGGTCTCTGCGAGACCCGGTTCGTACCTACCAGCCCACCGAATACCCGTTCTTCTTATTCTGCTCGTCTAACCAAACCTTCAACGGCGCAAAATAATCCACGATCGCCGTAGCATCCATCTGCTTCTCGCTGGTCAGCGTTTCGAGGGCTTCTTGCCATGGCTTGCTGGCGCCCAGGGCTAGCATTTCGTTCAGTCGTTGCCCGGCTACCTTGTTTCCATAAATCGAGCAGCGGTGCAGCGGGCCGGAATAGCCGGCTTCGTGGCAGAGCGCGCGTTGAAATTGGAACTGCAAAACGCGCGCGAGGAAATAGCGCATGTACGGGACGTTGCCTGGCACATGATATTTCGCGCCAGGGTCGAAGTCAGCTTCGGTGCGCGCGACTGGCGGGGTGACGCCTTGGTATTTCAGGCGCAGGTCCCACCACGCTTTGTTGTACTGGTCCGGTTTGACTTGTCCATCGAAGACCTCCCAGCGCCATTTGTCGATCATCAGGCCGAATGGGAGGAAGGCGACTTTTTCGAGAGCCTGCTGCAGGAGGTAATCGATGTCGCCGGAGGCTGGCGGTACCGTTTCAATCAGTCCGATTTTCTTCAGATATTCTGGCGTGACGGAAAGCGCGATGGTGTCTCCTACCGCTTCATGGAATCCGTCGTTCGCGCTGTTTTGAAACAATGGCGGCTGGGTGTTGTAGGCACGCTGATAGAAGTTGTGGCCTAGTTCGTGATGAATGGTCACGAAATCTTCCTGCGTGATCTGAATGCATATCTTGACGCGGAGGTCGTCCTTGGAATCGACGTCCCAGGCGCTGGCATGGCAGACTACATCGCGGTCGGCCGGCTTAGTAAACAGGGAGCGCTCCCAAAATGTTTGGGGGAGTGGCGCGAAACCTAGCGAGGTGAAAAAGGCTTCGCCGTAGTGAACCATGCCGCGCGCGTCGGTGTGGCGATCCTGCAGAATTTTTGTGAGGTCGTAGCTTTGCGGAGGCTTCGGCGAATCCATAAGCGGATAGACGTTGTTCCACTCTTGTGCCCAGATATTGCCGAGCAGATGAGCGGGGATTGGTCCTTGCGCGGGCACTACGTCTTTTCCGTACTTCTCAGCGAGCTGCCCGCGCACGTAGGCGTGCAATGACAAATAGAGCGGCCGTAGTTGATCCCAGAGGCGATCGACTTCTTTCGAGAAGTCGTCGGGCGGCATGTCGTAGTTGGAACGCCATAACGCGCCGGCGTCGGCAAAGCCCAGTTCTTGGGAGCCTTTGTCGCCGAGTTCGACGAGCCGCGTGTAGCGCTGGCGCATCGGTGCGCCGACGGCGTGCCATCCGAGCCACGCGCGCTTGAGTTCAGCTTCGTCTCGGCTGTTGGCCATTAATTTTCCTACGGCGGTCACGTCCAGGCATTTGCCGTTTGCTCCGTCCGGGCACCACTTCCCTTTTCCGTAGTCACCGTCGAGCGACGCTTCGACCTGGGCCAATTCTTTCTGCTCGGCGGGATCGCTTGGGGCGGGAAAGCCGGCTGCAAGTTTCAGCAGCAGCATTTTTCGGGCCATTACTGGCGGTAGCGTTACTTTGTCCCAGCGCTCGGCTTTTTTTGCTAGCTCTACGCTTAGCGCGTTCGCTTGCTGATTCGCATCCGCCGAGATCTGTTCCGTGTCGTCGGTGATAAAGTTCTGCTGCACCCACGCGGCACGCGAGGCCTTCACGCCGAGGTCAAAGAGCCGCGACTCAGCATCGTCAAGAAAGGCCTGTGCTTCCTCCACCGTCGGCGTGGCACCGAAATCGCGGCGCGCTTTGCGCATCTCGTTTTTGGGCGCCTGCGCGGTGGCCGCGATCGCCAACACGCACAGAATTGCAGTAGCACCACCGAGCCAGCCAGTCCGCTTTATCATGTCCCCACCTTCTGTACTTGCATCGCCGCGTCTTGCAGCACCGTCAGCGCGCGCTCGATGTCCGTCTCGTCCACATCGCAGTGCGTTACCAGACGCACGGAATGCAGCGCCGTGTCCTGCACCCCAAGGCCTCGCTGGCACAAAATGTCGCACCATTCGACCGCGGTCTTTCCAGTGTTCGAGCAATCGAAGATCACGATGTTCGTCTGGACCTTTGACGGATCGATCGCGAATCCGGGAATTTTGGCGACACCTTCTGCTAGGCGGCGGGCGTTCTGGTGGTCAATATACAGACGCGACGGAGATTTCTCCAACGCAACTCGCCCTGCCGCCGCGATCACGCCTGCCTGGCGCATGCCGCCGCCAAACATTTTGCGGTAGACACGGGCTTTCTCGATAAATTCGCGCGAGCCCGCGACCATCGATCCCACGGGAGCGCCTAGTCCTTTAGAGAGGCAAAACATGACCGAGTCGACGTTGCGGGCCATTTCCGCAACGTTTTCGCCTAGCGCGGTGGCTGCGTTGAAGATGCGCGCTCCATCGAGGTGCACTTTCAGACCCACGCGGTGGGCTCGATCGCAAATATCGTTGACCTGCGTCGTCGGGTAGACCGTTCCGCCTGCCATGTTGCTGGTATTCTCCAGGCACACCAACGCTGTCTGCGAGTCATAGTAAATTTTCGGCCGGATCACCGTTTCGATTTGCTTCCAGGAGAGGATTCCATCTTCGGCGCGCGCGATGCGGGGCATACAGCCTGCGATCGAGGACATGGATGCCAGCTCGTACAAGTTCACGTGGCTGCGCTCTTCGCAAATTAGTTCGTTGCCGTGGTGGGTCCATACTTTGATGGCGATCAGGTTACCCATGCATCCAGTGGGCACAAACAAGGCTGCTTCTTTGCCAAACATTTCCGCGGCACGCGCTTCCAGTCGGTTGACGGTGGGATCTTCGCCGTACACGTCGTCGCCGACCTCGGCTTCCGCCATCGCGCGACGCATCTCTGGAGTTGGCCGCGTGACGGTGTCGCTCCGCAAATCCACCACGTGATCTCTTAACACCGTGGCGCTCAGCTGATCTGGGTCCGCGCTCAATCCAGGCCTCCTAATTGGTTGCTCCGTGCTCGTTGCGTTTCCCGGCCACTCTATGTTCTTCACTTCATCAGCTCGACGAAAACTTCATTTGCCACGCTCAACTTGTCTCCCGATAAGCGCACCTTGCTGCCTTCGCGCTCGACCATCCCCGCGGACATCAAGCGCTCGAATCTCGGGGCGACCGCAACGCCATACTGGCGCTCGATTCGTCCGACATCGATTCCGTCCAGCTGCCGCAAGCCCAAAAACAACTCTTCCTCCAGCGCGCTTTCCAGCGTTACCGCTTCCAACTGTTCCGCAGGGAGTCGTCCGCTTTCGAGCGCGCTTACATAGGCTGCCGCGTCGTGCGCGTTGGCCCAGCGTTGGGTCCCTGAAAACGAGTGCGCGCCCGCGCCAAATCCCAAGTATGGTTCGCGCTGCCAATATTTCAAGTTGTGGCAGGACTCGAATCCCGCCTTGCCCCAGTTGGAGATTTCGTAGTGGCGGTAGCCGGCCTGTTGTAGAAACTTGCACGCAGTTTCGTAGAACTCCGCCATGTCATCTTCGCTGGGTATCGTGCCGACTCCGTACTTTGCGCCGCCGCGCAATACTTCTGCTCCCAGGTGGCTGCCTTCGTCGATTTCGAGCAAGTATATGGACACGTGCTCCGGGCCGAGTGCGGCCAACTCGTCCAGTGAGGCCGCCCAACTCGCTCGCGTCTGTCCCGGAAGGCCAGCGATTAGATCGAAACTGATATTCCCGATACCCGCATCGCGCAAAATCGGTACTGCGCGGTAAATGTCCGCGCGACGATGTATGCGGCCCGTGGCCTTTAGCTCTGCATCGGAGAACGACTGGACGCCAAAACTGACGCGATTGATTCCCGCCCGGACCCACGCCGCTGCCTTGTCCGCTTCCACTGTCTCAGGATCCGCCTCGAGAGTGACTTCCGTTAAATCCGTACAGAAGGTTCGCCGAATCGCATCCAATATCCGCTGCAAATGCGCTGGATCAAGCAGACTCGGCGTGCCGCCGCCGACGTAAACCGTATCTGCGAGAGCGCCGGGAAATGAATCCGGGAGGTTCACACCAGCTCCCGAATAAAGATCGCTATGCCGTTCAATCTCCGAACAGACCGCACTGACGTAAGGCGCAAAACGCGCCGAAGACACTACACCCGTATGAAAATTGCAGTAGGTGCATTTCGTCTGACAAAAGGGGACCTGAATGTAAAACCCGAGGCGCGTCATCACCGCAAAACTCTAGCACATCCCCCTAGGCTTCCTTCTTCAAAGAGATCCGGCGATAAGCGGTGCCATCGGGCAGCGTGAGATCTCCCTCCATGCGATTTCCGTCCACTACCATCCGAATCTCCGGAGACTTGCCCTCAAGGACATGCTTCCCCGCATCGTAAGTCCAATCGCCACGACCCATAACGATTTCCTTGCCCTCGACTACTTTGCTGGCGGTCACCGAAAACATTCCAGGTCTCTCGGCCAGCTTGGAAAAGCGGTACACGTTCAATTCGTCGCGGCAAGCGCTGCCCTTCACGAGACAAGTCGAACTACCGCGCCAGGTCCCAGCAATCGTGGAGTCGACATCCTCTCCGCCGGCCTTAGTTCCAACACCTTGCGCGAAACAAGCGCGGCAGCCCACAAATGCCAGTAGCAACGCAAACACCACGTCTCGACGAGTCCTCATGGTCCCGACCTCCTGCCAAATTTAGACGGAGCGCGCCAAGAAAGTGTTACTTACGAGACTCCTTCGTTTCGTCGTCAATCACCTTTACCCAAATCTTCCGCTCCCGTGGCCCATCAAATTCGCAAAGGAAGATTCCCTGCCAGGTTCCCAGCGCCAACTTGCCCTTCTCGACGAAAATTAGCTGGCTTGTCCCAACCATCACCGCCTTTGCGTGGGAGTCTGTGTTGCCCTCCGCATGGCGGTATGGGCCCGAGTGCGGCACCAACCGGTCAAAGACGCCTTCCAGATCGGTGGCGACGTCGGGATCTGCATGCTCGTTGATCATCACACCGGCCGTTGTGTGCGGCACATACACATGGCAAATACCGGTCACCACTCCGGACTGCGCCACAGTTCGCTCCACTGCCTGGGTCACGTCCAGTAACTGCGTTCGCCGCGTCGTTTTCACCCGCAGAGTTTCCATCGTGTTCCTCCGTCACCAACAACTATACCGTTGGGCGGCGGGCTAAAAGACTGGACGACAAATAAAGCGGGGACGAGCTTTCGACGCGGATTCGCGTGACTCGCCCCCGCTAGGCCAACTGCTTTGTACGGATTCTAGATTCCGCGGCATTAGGAAGTCGTCAGGAAGAATTGCGCTCTCCCTCACGCCGCTTTACAGGCTGCGGCCCTAGGAGATACGTGCGATGCGGTGTTCTTTGAGGTTAGCGCTGCCGGCGAGATTCTTGAGTTCCTTCAATCCTGCGGGGCCCCATTGGGAGAGAAACGCCAGGAAACTCAGCTCCCGCGACTGCAGCACCTTACCGGGGTATAGGAGGTTCTCGAGAAAGTCTACGTGTTCGGCAATCAGCCCGGCCCGTTCGTCCAAGGCTCTGCCGGTTTTCTCCCGCAGTTTGTCGAGCTGGAAGCTCATCTTTTCGCGCGTCGTCGCGACCGCTCCGGCCAGCGTCGCGTCCAGCTTTTGGATGTCTGCGCCCAGCTCGGTCAGCGTCGTTTCGATCAGCGCTTTCTTCCTGTCGAAATCGTCGGCAAGCTGTTTCGGGAGCATGACCGATTCCATCTGCTTGCGTAACTCTTGCGGGCCCGCCCAGATATTTTCGATACACAGGTGATATTTCTGCAGCAGTTTGTCGGCTTTGGCGTCCAGCACGGTGAAGTCAGCTCGTGGCAATAGCACCGGCATGTGCCCGAGGATATGGCGGTAAACGACTTCCGATTGCGCCAGGTACGAAATCTCCGCCGGGCCAGCGGAAAACGCTACCGTCGGTAGCAGAAAATCCTGCACCATCGGCCGCAACAACGCATTTGGGCTAAGGGTCTCTGGCGCTGCCTCCGCCACGCACAAAATCTCCTCGCGCGACCACGAAGCTTCGCCGGACTTGAACTTCCCGACACTGCCAGCTCCGTTTCCCGGAACAAGCGCAATCGGCTGCCTCAAGCCATCTTTCATGTGGAACAACAGCGTGCTTTCTGGCGTGACCTTCACCTGCGGATCGAACCCTGCCGCTTCCAGGTCTTTGCCACGCTCCAGCAGCTTCGCGCTCAATTCGTCGCGATCCGCGAGGGCCCTGCGGTAGACCGGTGTCGCAATCCGATGCAGCCGCACATCCAGCGGATCGAGCAAAATCAATCCGTACTCCGCAAACAGGCGCGCGAAAAGTTTCCCAAATGCGCTGCCGTATGTGTCGTCCGGCGTGTAACTTTCCAGCAGGGACTTCGCAACAGTTTCGCTGGCCGCACCGGTCAGGAGTTCCGAAGCGCTCTTCGCTAGTCCGGCAATCTCTGGGCCGAGTGTGACTTGTCCGACCGGCCGTCCGGGACTTCCTTCCCCGGACAGCTCAAACCGAGTGAGCTTCCCGCTGTGGAAGAAGGACACATGGCGGATCTCGTCCAGGTCATGGTCCTCGGTCGCCATCCAAAATACGGGCACCGCCGGAACACCAGCCTCGCTTAGTTCTTCTGCGATGCGAATCGCACTGAAGGCTTTGTAGAATGCATACGCGGGTCCGCCAAACAAACCGACTTGCTGACCGCTGACCGCGGCGACCGCGCCATTCTGTAAACGGTCAAGATTGCGTTGCGTTGCGTCGCCAGCGCCCAGAGCGCTGTTGATGTCGCGCAATACGCTGACCACTTCTTTCCTGCGATCGGCTGGGAAATCTAGAGATCGCGCGAATTCCATCACGGCTTCGAACGTGGGAGGGTGCGGGTAAAACATTGAGACGCTGGGAAAATCATCTAGAAACCGAAGAAACAACTTCGGCTGGTGAGGGAGGCGCCGGAACGGTAGCGAAATACAACCCATCGAGGTTTAGATGTTACACAGCCCAATTGGTAACGCCAAGTCGCCAGCCAGTGTCGGGAGGCAAACCCAATCTTTTAACGCCAACCAAACAATCGAGATCAAACCGGCCCTACCCGAAGACGGCAAATCTGACGGCTTTACCCTTGGACGAGCGCCAACTGCGAAGGATAGCGCCCCGGCAGTCTTGCGGCCCGTCAATCGTCATGGCCACGTGGAGGCGGGTCCGTGTAGGCGCCGGGCTTCAGCCCGGCGGTTCATTCAGGACGGTGTGACAACCCCGTTCCTGTCGTGGCACGCTAAGCGCGTGCCGCGACAGGGTCAAGGCTTACCAGCGACTCCAATATGCGTTGCTTGTAGGCTGCGTTGATGGGAACCAGCGGCAGGCGGGGAATTCCGCCGCGATAACCTCGCTGGTCCATCGCGAATTTCAGGCCAGCAATCGCATGTTCCGAAGCGATCACCTTCGATACCTTGAGCACTACGTTTTGCAGTTCCCGCGCTTTCTCGATCTGCCCTGCGCGCGAAAGTTCGAACAGCTCCACGCATTTTTCCGGGAGCGCGGAAGCCAAAGCCAGGATTGCGCCTTTGGCGCCTACCGTAATGCCCGCGAGCAATGTGGGTGCCGAGCCGGTCAGCACCTGGAAGTCCGGCTGCGCCATGGCGACCATTTCGCCGACGCGCAGCACATGTCCCGAGCTGTCTTTGATTCCAACGATGTTCGGATGCTCGGAGAGTGCGGCCACTTCCGGGGCCTCGAGGGTCACCCCCGTAAAGATGGGTACCGAATACAGCAGCACCGGAATTGGCGATGCATCTGCGACGCGCCGGTAATGGGCGATCAAAACTTCGGGCTTGTAGGCCGGTTTGTAGTAGTACGGGGTCTTCACCAAGGCGAAGTGGTAGCCCAATTCGGCGGCGCGCTTGGTCCGCTCAATAGTCTCTGCGGTTGATTCCGCGCCGGTGCCGGCAATCAGCCGCTTGCCCTGGCCTGCCGCTTGTTTCACGGTCGCGAGAATGCTGTCGGTTTCGCCGCGCGACAGCAGCACGGATTCGCCGGTCGATCCGATCACCACGTAGCCTGCGAGTCCGGTAGAATTGTAGCGCTCGATGTTGTACTTCAAATCACCGAGTGACACCGATCCATCCGCCGCAAATGGCGTGGTCAGCGCGGGGTAAACTCCGGAAAGGTCCATGGCCTAGTCTCCCGTCGCGGTGCTGCCCGATGCAGGCACGCGCCCGCGGTGTAAATCTTGCAGCGCCCCGACTTCGGGTTTCTGGTCGAGCAGCGCGCGGATGCCGAGCGCCGCCGCGCTGGCCGCAGCCAGGGTTGTGATACACGGAATGTTATGCCGGATCGCCGCGCGACGGATAGACTTCTCGTCGTAGAACGATTCGCGGCCAAGCGGGGTGTTGATGATCAGATCGATCTTGCGGGTCTTGATCAAATCAACGATGTTGGGACGTCCTTCGTTCACTTTGAACACAGGTTCGGCCTCGATGCCTGCGGCTTCGAGCGCCGCTGCGGTACCGCGCGTTGCCAGCAACCGGAAGCCCAGCGCCAGCAGGTCCTTTCCGAGGGGGCCAACCTGGCGCTTATCGCGATCGTTGACACTCAGAAATACGCTGCCCTTTTGCGGAAGCCGCTGGCCGGCCGCGAGCTGCGCTTTCGCGAAGGCCTGCCCGTACGAAGTCGAAACACCCATGACCTCGCCCGTCGAGCGCATTTCCGGTCCGAGAATCGTGTCTACACCGCGGAACTTGTTGAATGGAAAGACCGGCGACTTCACCGCATAAAATTCGTGAACGGCGATCTCTGATACGCCGTTGTGCTTCACGACTGGGAGTTTCATGTCGGCGAGTCGTTTTCCGGCCATGAGCCGCGCCGCCACTTTCGCCAGTGGCACACCAGTAGCTTTGCTGACATAAGGAACCGTGCGCGACGCGCGCGGATTCACCTCGAGCACGTACACCACATCGCGCTGGATGGCGTACTGCACGTTCATCAATCCGACTACTTTCAGCGCCAGCGCCAGCCGTTTGGTGTAGTCGCGGATCGTTTCCAATATTTTGGGCGACAAACTCACCGGCGGTAGCACGCACGATGAGTCTCCGGAGTGCACGCCAGCTTCTTCGATGTGCTCCATGATCCCGCCGATCACCACATCGGTGCCGTCGGCGAGCGCATCCACGTCGACTTCGGTGGCCTCTTCCAGGAACTGGTCGATCAGCACCGGGCGGGCCGGGCCCATTAGAGCGGCTTGGGCGACGTATTCCTGGACGGTGTTGACGTCGTAGGCGATGACCATGGAACGCCCGCCCAGGACATAGCTGGGGCGCACGAGCACGGGCAATCCAATTTCGCCTGCAACGCGCGCGGCTTCCTCCGGCACGAGCGCCGTAGCATTCCGCGGTTGAGGGATTTTAAGTTCTTCGAGCAGCCGGCCGAACCGACGACGGTCTTCAGCCAAGTCAATGGATTCGGGAGTCGTGCCGATGATGGGCACACCGTTGCGCTTCAATTCCAGCGCAAGATTCAGTGGCGTCTGCCCTCCGAATTGCACGATCACGCCTTGCGGCTTTTCGCGTTCAACGATGGCCAGCACGTCTTCGAGCGTTAGCGGTTCGAAGTACAGGCGATCGGAAGTGTCGTAGTCGGTGGAAACCGTCTCCGGATTGCAATTGACCATGATCGTTTCGTAGCCATCTTCGCGCAACGCGAAGGAGGCATGGCAGCAGCAATAATCGAACTCGATTCCCTGGGCGATGCGATTCGGACCACTGCCAAGAATCATGATTTTCGACCGCGGCTGTGGGTCCGATTCGTCTTCCTCCTCGTACGTGGAATACATGTACGGCGTGAAGGATTCAAATTCCGCGGCGCAGGTATCGACACGCTTGAAGACCGGTGCCACGCCGTAGCGGGCACGTTGCAGGCGCACGGCGGCGGGGGTGGTCTTCCAAATCTGTGCCAGCACTTCGTCGCTGGTACCGTAGCGCTTCACTTCTCGCAACAGATCACGTGACGCGGTTTCGACCGTTACGCTCGCGGCACGACGGTTCATGGCGTTGATCTCTTCGAGTTGCTGGATGAACCATGGGTCGATTTTCGTGAGTTCACAAATCTCGCTCGCGGGAAGCCCGCGCTCAATGGCCGTCATCAGCCAGTGAATACGGTCCGCCCGTGGCGTAGCCAGCTTTTCGCGCAGTAATGATTCCGGCGTTTCGGCCGGCGCGCGCCAGGGAGTGTGTGGTTCCAGAGAACGAATTCCCTTCTGCAGCGCTTCTTTGAAGGTGCGTCCGATGGCCATCACTTCGCCGACGGATTTCATTTGGGTGCCGAGGGTGGTGTCGGCGCCGGGAAATTTTTCGAACTGCCATTTCGGGATTTTCACGACCACGTAGTCGATGGTCGGCTCGAAACACGCGGGTGTCTGCTTGGTGATGTCGTTGGGAATTTCGTCGAGCGTCATGCCCACCGCGAGCCGCGCAGCGATTTTGGCGATGGGAAAGCCGGTGGCTTTGCTGGCCAGCGCGGAACTCCGCGACACGCGCGGATTCATCTCGATTACAACCATCCGGCCATTTTCCGGATTGATGCCAAACTGAACGTTGGAGCCACCGGTTTCGACGCCGACTTCGCGCACGATGGCGGCCGCGGCATCACGCATGCGCTGATATTCCTTGTCGGTCAGCGTTTGCGCCGGAGCGACCGTGATGGAATCGCCGGTGTGCACGCCCATGGGGTCGAAATTTTCGATCGAGCAGATGACCACGAAGTTGTCGCGGAAATCGCGCATGACTTCGAGTTCGTACTCCTTCCAGCCGAGCACGGACTCTTCCACGAGCGCCTCGTGAACCGGGCTCATGTCCAAGGCATGGGAGATCGCTTCACCAAACTCTTCGCGGTTGTAAGCAATCGATCCGCCGGTGCCGCCAAGCGTGAACGATGGCCGGATCACCAGTGGGAAACCGAGTTGATCGCACAAACGCAAGGCATCCTGCGCATTGTTCACCAGCGCCGACGCCGGCACTTCCAACCCGATCTTGCGGCAGGCATCCTTGAACCACAGACGATCCTCCGCCACTTTGATCGCCCGCAACGACGCCCCGATCATTTCCACTTTATATTTTTCGAGGATGCCGCTCTCCGCAAGCTCAACGGCCAGATTCAGCGCCGTCTGCCCTCCAACGGTCGGCAAAAGCGCCTGCGGCCGTTCACGCGAAATAATCTCTTCGAGATATTCCTTTGTGAGCGGCTCAATGTAAGTGCGGTGTGCGAGCTCGGGATCGGTCATGATCGTGGCCGGATTGGAATTGACCAGCACGACCTCATAGCCTTCGCTGCGCAAGGCTTTGCATGCTTGCGCGCCGGAATAGTCGAACTCGCACGCCTGTCCGATAACGATCGGGCCGGAGCCGATGATCAGGATCTTCTTGATGTCTTTGCGTTTTGGCATTTAGATATCGAAGTGCTCGACCGTCAGGACACGGCTTCAGCCGTGCCAACCAGCGAACCTTTCTGCGGGCTTCAGCCCCTGATCTAGCCGGAGAGCGCTCATCGGCGGGAACTTCCTGGCTGCGCGAATTCCTTCATCATGTCCGTGAACCGCGTGAAGAGATAATGCGAATCGTGCGGGCCGGGTGATGCTTCCGGGTGATATTGCACGCTGAACAGCGGCAGCGATTTGTGGCGCAGGCCTTCGTTGGTGTGATCGTTCAGGTTGAGATGCGTGATTTCGACTTCGCTGGAGGGTAGCGATTCCGGGTCGACGCAGAAGCCGTGATTCTGCGAAGTGATTTCCACCTGCTCGGTAAGCAGATTTTTCACCGGATGATTCGCACCATGATGACCGAACTTCAACTTGAAGGTCTTGCCGCCAAGCGCCAGCCCGCACAACTGGTGGCCCAAACAGATGCCGAAGACGGGAATCTTTCCCAGTAGCTTGCGTATGCCTTCGACCGCGTAAGTCGCGGGTTCGGGATCGCCAGGGCCATTGGAAAGAAACACGCCGTCAGCACCCATGGCGAGCACATCTTCGGCTGATGTTTGCGCGGGCACAACCGCCACCTCGCACTGGTGGTCCACTAACAATCGCAGGATGTTCTGCTTGATTCCGTAATCGTAGGCGACGACGCGAAGCTTGCGCTCCTCCTGGCCGCCGCCGGATTCGCCCATCTGCTCGGTCCACGGAGAGCTCACGAAATCGATGGAGCCCGCGTCCCACTTATAGGTCTTGTTGCAGGAGACGCGGCTGGCGAGTTCCTGCCCAGCCATCGAGGGCAACTGCTTGGCTTCGAAAATCAGTTGGTCGGCGGGCGTGCCGTCGGTCGCGACGACCCCTCGCAACGCCCCGACCTGACGCAAGTGCCGCACCAGCGCGCGAGTGTCGATGTCCCAGATCACTGGAATTTTGTGGCGGTTGAGATAGAGCTGCGTGGTTTCCGCGGAGCGCCAGTTCGACGCGATCTGCGAGAACTCGCGCACGATCAGAGATTCGATGTACGGGCGCGCGGATTCCTGGTCATCGAGGTTCGCGCCAACGTTCCCGATGTGGGGATACGTCAGGCAGACGATTTGTCCGGCGTAGCTTGGGTCGGTGAATACTTCCTGGTATCCGGTGAGGCTGGTATTGAAAACGACTTCGCCGCCCCGGCGCGTGATCGCGCCGGCCGCGCGGCCATTAAATACGCGCCCGTCTTCCAGCGCGAGTATAGCGGGTCGATGCTGCACTTCGTTCAGTGGTTCCTCCGTCGAAATTCATTTCGTTTTTGCTTCCGCAGTCGAGAGCGATCCAAAGTGATCGACGGGCCAATAAGCGAACACGGCACGCCCGTAGATGTAGTGGCTGGCCACCGGGCCGAACACGCGCGAATCGTTGGAGCTGATGCGGTGGTCGCCCATCACGAAGTAGCTTTCGCGCGGCACGTGCAAGGGTCCGAAATCGGTCAGGTCTTCATATTGCGGGGGCACATAAGGCTCGGCGAGTGAAACGCCATTGACGAAAACCGTTCCCTTGCGAATCTCGACCGTTTCTCCAGGCAGCCCGACGACTCGCTTGATGAAGGACTTCGAGCGGTCCAGCGGGTACCAGAAAACGACCACGTCGCCGCGGTCGATGGGCTCAAAGCGGTACACAAATTTGTTGATGAAGATGCGTTCCTGGTCGGAAAGCAAGGGCGCCATGCTGGTGCCCTCGACCTTCACGGGCTGGTAGAGGAAAACGATGATGACCAGCGCGAGGCCGATAGCGATCAGCAGGTCACGGGTCCAAACGCGAATCTCACTGCGCAGCGAATGTCCCGCAGACGTGGGATCCGGGGTCGCGCCGGAGGTCATCGTGGGCGCTGAAGATTCCGGGACCGTGGTAGCTGAAGGATGTCGCTCGTCCGTGCTTTGCATTTTATCGCTGCCTCACATTTATAACATGGGCGTCGCGCGCGACGCCAGATGTTGCTTGGCCGAGAGACGATTCGGGCAACGGCGGGTGCTGCGGAGGGATCGTTGCCCTTGTTCTAGGACGCACCTCGACTCTCGGCCGTTGCTTGTTGGGCGAGGAGACGACCGCCCTTATGCGCCCAGAGCGTAGTTCAGGGAAGCCAGCGCCGCGACGACGGCGGTTTCGGTCCGCAGGATCAGTTTGCCGAGGGACGCCTCCCGGAAGCCAGCCGCGGCGGCCGACGCGAATTCTTCATCGGTCCAGCCGCCCTCCGGACCAATCGCCAGCGTGGCTTGACCTTCCATTTGAGAGCCTAAGACTTCGCGCAACGCCTCCGCTTCGGCGCGTTCCGACAGCATGACCTTCGCGCCACCCTGACCTTTGCTAAACGCATGTTCAGGCCTCAGCGGCACTCCCAGAACCGGTACCCGAACGCGACGCGATTGCTGGGATGCCTCTACGAGGATTCTCCGCCAGCGCTCCGCGCGCTTCTCGGCGGCGGCCAGCAAAGCCTTTTCGCTGCGCGATGCGGCAACCGGAATGATTGTGCCGACGCCGAGTTCCGTGGCTTTCTCGATCGCCCACTCGAATGCGTCGAATTTCACGATGGAAAGAAGGAGAGTGATATCGACGGCGGGTGCATGCGATGGGATTTCTTCTAGGAGCGCGAACTCGATGCGGTCGCGGGCGACGGCCTCTATGCGACCAAGCCGAACGCAGAGGCCATCACTCAACTCGTAGAGTTGACCCACCTGGGCGCGGAGTACGCGACCCAGATGGTGGGCCGTGTCACCGTCGATGACGCCGGTACGGCCGTTGAATTGTTCGACGAAGAAGCGTCTGCGCACTGCAGGATTCTAGCGCACAACGCTTAAGCGAAATGTTTCGAACTCTGTAGCCGCGGTCTCCGAGACCGCGGGGTTTAGATCACACCACAGCACGACAGCTAAGCGAGTGCCTCAGGTGTTAAAACGCAAACTAGCCAAAAATGTCTTTGACCTTGTCGAAGATCGAAGAGTTACGCTCGGCCGGCTTGTTTTCAACTTTTAGCGAGGAGCCTAGCTCCTCGATCAGCTTGCGCTGTTCTCGGCTGAGTTTAGTCGGGGTAATCACGCGAACGTGATAGTACAAGTCGCCCTTGCCGCCGCCGCGAGGGTCGGCGAGTCCTTTCGCCTTGAGGCGAAACACCGCGCCACTCTGCGTGCCTTCGGGGATCTTCAGTTTCTCCTCGCCGCTTAGTCCGGGCACCTGGAGTTCGGTGCCAAGCGTTGCCTGCGCGATGCTGATGGGAATCGTGCAGTACAGGTCGGCGCCGCGGCGCTCGAAAAAGGGGTGTTCTTTGACATCGAGTACAACGTACAAATCGCCTGCTGGACCACCGTTTGGCCCCGGCTCACCTTCGCCGGCCACGCGAAGGCGCGTTCCGGTGTCGACTCCCGGCGGAATTCTCAACTCGATCGTACGTTCGCGCTCGATGCGTCCCTGACCGCGGCATTCCGGGCAGCGTTCGCGCACGATCTGCCCCGCTCCCTGGCATGCGGGACAAGTCCGCGTAATCGTGAAAAAGCCCTGCTGGTAGGCCAGCTGGCCTCGCCCGCTGCAAGTCTGACAAGCAACGACGCCGGTTCCCTTTTTCGCGCCGGTGCCATTGCACGCTTCGCAATATTCCTGCCGCGGCAGCTTTACCTTCGTGGCGACGCCCGCCGAAGCTTCTTCGAACGTGAGGGTCATGTCATAGCGAAGATCAGCGCCACGCTGCGAGCGCCCGCGCCCGCCACCGCGACGCCCGCCGGAAAACATGTCCTCGAAGCCGAAGAAATCCCCGAAAATGTCGTGGAAGTCCTGAAATATGGTGCCGCTGAAATCGACGCCCGCCCCGGAGCCGGAGAGTCCCGCGTGTCCGTAGGTGTCGTAGACCTGCCGCTTCTGCGGATCGCTGAGAATGCTGTACGCTTCGGTACTTTCCCTGAATTTCACTTCCGCCTCGGCTTTATTCTCCGGGTTGCGATCCGGATGCCATTTCAGGGCGCATTTGCGATATGACGCTTTAATTTCATCGACGCTTGCGGTGCGCGAAACACCGAGGATTTCGTAGTAGTCCTGTTGACTCGACTTCGGCATGCGACTTCGTTCTCCTTGGAAGATTCCCGCTAATTCAGATTAATCCGCGCTAGTTCACAGTTTTCTTGGATGCGGGAGCCGCGTTCACGGCTACGCGTACCATAGCCGGCCGCAGCACCCGGCCATGAAACACGTAGCCTGGCTGGAAAACCTGCACGATGGTGCCGTCTTCGTGATCGGTGGTTTCCAAACGATCCATCGCCTGATGTAGATGCGGATCGAACGGTTTTCCGGTCGGATCGATGCGCTCAACGCCGAGCTTGGTGACGTTCTCGACGAGTTGCTTGTAGATCAGTTCAAACCCCTTGCGATAGACCTCGTACTCCTTTTCGCGGTGCGCCGCCAGCGCATGCTCGAACCCATCGATGATCGGGATCAGCCCCTCAATGACGCGTGCCATCGCGCGCTTGGAATCGTCCGTACGTTCCCTCTCGATGCGCTTGCGATAGTTGTCGAAATCGGCCTGTCGCCTCAGCAGCGTCTGCCGCAAATCGTCCAGCTCGCTGAGAAGTTTTGCGGTCTCTGCGTCCGTTCCCGAAGCATCCTTGGGGTCCATGGAAGGGTCCGGCCCGATGTTGCCTTCATCGCGTTCCATATTGATATTGGTGTCCTTGTCCGGCACTTTCTTGCCTCTCCTCTGCCAAAAGTCTCTCAAATCTTGCTCAGTGTTTCGCTGAATAGCTGCGCCACGTAGGCCACTGCGGTGATCGCACGCTCGTAATGCATCCGGGTGGGCCCTAACACGCCCAGTGAACCTTGCACCAGATCGTTTCTCATGTACGGCGCGCTGATCAGCGCCAAATTTTCCCCGGACTCCGAAATTTCCTTCACCCCGATCTGTACATATACGGGTTCCGGTCCATCGATACAGGCGTTCAGGACCGTCACCAATCGGTGCTTCTCTTCAATTGCGGACAGCACGTCGCGCAGTTGCGCCTGATCCGCGAATTCGCCTGTGCCGACCATCTGCGCGGCGCCTTCGACGTAAACCTGCCGGGCGCGATCATCGCCGAGGACCACGGGGTCGCACAACGCCAGCGCGCTTTGCACGATGCCTTCATAGCGCTCGCGCTCGGTGGCAAGTTTCTGCAAAAGATCGCCGCGAATCGCCTCCAGCGTCCACCCGGAGTAGTGTCGATTCAGGAAATCTGCCGTGGCATCCAGTTCGATCTGCGTGAACGGTCGTGGAGGCCGCAAGATTTTGTCGCGCGTATTCCCGCCGGGCGAAATCAGCACCACGACGACGCGCCCATCCGGCAGCAACCACATCCGCGCATGCTCGATCACCGTCTTCCCCATCGGAGGCGAGACAATGATGCCGAGTCCATTGGACACTTCCGCAAGCACGTGTCCGGCACGTTCCGTCACTTCCGAGGCGTTGGTCGCCGCGCCGATTTCCCGCTGAATCCATTCCTTATCTACCACGCTCAACTTCGCCTGCGTGGCGATTTCCTGAGCAAAAAACCGATAGGCAGCAGCCGTAGGCACGCGCCCCGCCGAAGTGTGCGGCTGGTACAGAAAGCCGCCTTCCTCCAATTCGCCCATCACGTTTCGAATCGTCGCCGTGCTCAGGGTCTCCTCAAAGCGCGCGGAAACCGCCCGCGAAGACACGGGTTCGCCGGTCTCGATATACGTCCGCACGACATCGGCCAAAATCTGCCGATTACGACGCTCTTGCAGAGCGGGAGTCCTCATAGAGAGCACTCAGTCCTGGGTGCTACTACTATTGTAGGAACGCGGTCAACGATCGTCAACGCGGACAGCTACCGTGTTCCGAGGATTGCGAATTGCTCCGCTTCCGTGCATCCTAAAATTATGGAGCAAGCTATTCCTGTTTTTGGGCTCAGAAGCGAAACGCTTCCCGTCAAGACCCGCACGTGCGCCTATGCCGTCGTGACAAATGCGCAAGGCATGGTGGCTGCCGTGCACGAGTCCCGCGGCTTACACTTGCCTGGAGGTGGAATCGAGCTTTCCGAAACTCCCGCCGAAGCGATACACCGCGAAATCCACGAAGAACTTGGCTGCCGCGTCGTCCTGGGGGAACGCATCGGCCAAGCCATGAAATACTTCGAGTCCGACGGCTATTGCCAGGCGCTGTACGCCACCTTCTATGAGGGCGCGCTCGGCGAAGCAATTTCGCCAAACCACGAGCACGAATTGCTCTGGGTGCGGCCCGAGGAGTTATTTCACGCCCACCACACTTGGGCGGCCCAGAAGCGCCTGGCAAGGCAACCAGAAATTGCAAACAAATAGACTCGCCAGAATCCGCAGGCCCTATTCCCCAGCGAGAATCGCGAATTTCAGTTGTTGTCGATCTGCGCCCGCTGAAGTTTGTCCGAATAGTCGATGTACAGCGTCTTCCACTCGGTATAGAAGTCGATCGCCGCAATCGCCGCTTCGCGATGGCCGTTGCCCGTTTGCTTGGTGCCGCCAAAAGGCAAATGCGTCTCCGCCCCAATCGTCGGCGCATTCACGTAGACAATTCCGGTGTACAGATCGCGTATCGCCTGGAACGCTCGATTCACATCGCGCGTGTAGATGGACGCCGACAACCCGTAGGGCACGCCATTCGCCACCTCGATCGCCTCGTCGAAACCCCCGATCGGGATCACCGAAACCACCGGGCCGAAAATTTCCTCCTGCGCGATGCGCATCTTTGCGCCGCAATCGCCAAACACCGTCGGCTCGTGGAACCAACCCTTCGCGTGCGCGCCGGAATCCAGTCGTCGTCCGCCCGTCAACAACTTCGCGCCTTCGTTCTTCCCGATCTCCACGTAATCCATCACCGTCTTCAATTGCTGCTCGTTGATGCATGGTCCCATTTCCATGGTCGCGTCCAGCCCGTCGCCAACCTTCAATTTCCTGGCGCGTTCCACAAATCGCGAAATAAATTCGGAATACACGGACTTGTGCACCGCCACCCGGCTGGCAGCTGTGCAACGTTGTCCAGTGGTGCCAAATCCACCCCAGACCGCGCCGTCCACGGCCAAATCCAGATTCGCATCATCCATTACGATGATGATGTTCTTCCCGCCCATCTCCAGGCTGCAATGTTTGAACTCCGGAGCGCAGTCCTGCGCAATCAAGCGTCCCACTGCGGTCGATCCCGTGAAGCTAATCACCGGGGCATCGGAATGTTGCGCTAGAGGAGCCCCCGCGTTCGGCCCATCCCCACTCACCAGATTCACCACGCCGGGCGGCAAACCGGCCTCCGCCAGAATTTGCACCAGATGATACGAAGACAGTGGCGTATCCTCTGCCGGCTTCAAGACCACGGTATTCCCGCTGACCAGCGCCGGCATCATCTTCCACGATGGAATTGCCATCGGAAAATTCCACGGCGTGATCATGCCGCACACCCCGATCGATTGCCGCACGCTCATCGCAAACTTGTTCGGCAGTTCGGAAGGAGTGGTCTGCCCAAACAACCGCCGCCCTTCCCCCGCCATGTAATACGTCATGTCGATGGCTTCCTGCACATCGCCGCGCGTCTCGGCCAAAACTTTTCCCATCTCCCGCGTCATGTCCCTGGAAAATTCTTCTTTGCGGTGCACCAGGAGTTCCGCCGCGCGGTACAAAATCTCCGCACGCTTCGGCGCCGGCACCAACCGCCACTTCGCGTACGCAGCCTTAGCCGCGCCCACCGCCGCGTCCACATCCTCGGAGGTCGAAGACACGAACATCCCCACCAGTTCGTCCCTGTTCGCGGGATTGCGGTTTTCGTAAGCGTTCCCGCTTCGCGAATCCACCCACTCGCCATTAATGAAATTCTTGTAAACGCGTGGAGCCGGTGCCGTAGCCATACTTCCTCCTCAAACGCACGAACTGTATCTGTATTCGCTGCGAGTTCAACGCGGGACTTGCCGCTGGAAAGCTAAGTTTATCGCCCCCCGCGCACCACCGTCAAACCTGGCCAATCCGCGGTTGTGGGTCAGTTTCCGGTTGATACCGCGTTTCTCGGGAGTTGGAACAACCGGAGGTTTGCCTCACGGAGAGATGGACGTGTCTAGTTAGATTCCTCGTAGATGTACCAGCCCTCCGTTATTTTCTTATACCGGTAGCCATACGAAGTCGAATGTCCGTGCATGCCAGTGCCAGAATCACTTTTTTCAACGCAGGGAGGTTCGGTATGGGAGTATCCATTCCGAGGCGGCCCACAGTGCAGATAGCTGACACTGATACCGGAAGGAACGATGCCCCAACTCCACACAAAGACCATGACGTCGCTTGACTTCTCGCGCCGGTTCGTTGCGTCACCGAAACCCGCATCAGCAAATATCTTCCTATAGTCTTCCCAACGTTTCCGGGAAATTCCCCACTCCAATTCCGGACGCGGCCAAGCAACACTATCCTGCCTCCATGTGAAGTCGTCAGCTATGCGGGCCATCTGCCAGTCTTCGTCCATCATTGCGACAAGGCGCTCCAAAACAGGTCGCTGTTTGTAGAATCTCTGTTCGAGCGCTTGGTCGCTCGGTTGATTCGGCCGCAACAGCCACCATAGAAGCGAAATCAGGGCGAGAATGCCGATGCAGGTGAACCCAAGGAACTTGAGAAATCTCATAAGGGGCTCTTGACGACTATAGGCAGGGCCTTGTACGCCGCAACGCTGCATAATTGTGTTGTACCTGATTAGTTGCGTAAATCAGGAGTTATGATGTCGTCCGGCATGAGAGATTAGGGTCGCAATGACAGGATTGAGAATTCCCCCGGACAATGCCAGAAGAACTGCTGGCAGGGCTATTTTGAGATACTCGCTCGACGCAAACTCACTCCTATTTTCGAAATATACGACGGTCGCAAGGGCCGCGTGCCAACCGTATGGCGGTGCTGTTATCAAGAGTCCGTAGAGCCACCCTGCTGGAAGCAATACGAACATAGCTTCGAAAGCATAAGTCAGACACGCTATCCACAGCGGCAGCCAGTAGGAGTCGTACCATCTACTCGCCCGCAGAAAGGAAAAGTCCCTGACGTAGTGATTCACGAAAAGTGCGAGTGCGACGCCCAAAGGACGCGCACGACCCCGACTGTGAACCGAACCCCGCGTTTGGAGACTACTCTTGGCATCTAATTCAGTCTACCGCTTGGACACAGACCCTCTTGCAATTCCTCGTTCCACAGTGCAAAAAAGGCAAACCGCACGCTCAGTGGACGATAAGTCGGATAATCGGAGACTGACCCACTACCCAATCCGCCGCTGTCTTGAGAACCGCCCTTTCTTTGCCTAAGGGTGCCGTCTTTGCCTGAGGGTGCCCACTGGCTATGCGTGTGGGGAATTTGCCACTCGCATAGCGAATCGGTCGGCGCGACGCGATGTTTTACATCGTTTTTACAAATCGAAGGCAATTCCAATGTGTTTTGCCTCTATCCTGATTCGCAAGCAAGTGATTCTCCTTGGGCACAAAAATAGGCCGGGGGTTGCGCCCGCAAACTCCGGCCTTCTTCTTCATTTCTGATCTGGATTGCTGGTCTCGCATAGACCACCTGAGCCACCGTCCCAACTTACTGAGCACATTGCATTCGAGACATCGGCGAGTCGCAATATACTGATCTCACGACGTTCCAGGGAAGCGCATGGTCAGCAGATTCAGCCTTCTGTGGCGCATCATCGCGTCTTGTGTGGCGTTAGTGGCCGCTTTGTTGCTCGTCTTGTCGCTTGTCGCCGGATCGGACGGCAATTTGAAAGGATCGCTAACCGTCGACGGCCACGAACGCACCTACGAATTCCACGTTCCCGCCACATACAAAACGGAGCAGTCCGTGCCTCTCGTTTTGATTCTGCATGGCCGGCTTGGCGATGGTCGCGGTACCGCTTCCCTCACTCATTTCGACAAGGTGTCCGACGCCCACGGTTTCCTCGCGGTGTACCCGGACGGACTACACCGCAGTTGGGCTGACGGCCGCAAAGTAACGGATTCCGACAAAGAGGGCATCGACGACGTGAAGTTTCTCTCCGAACTCATTCACAAACTTTCATCCGCCCAGCGCATCGATGACTCTCGCATCTATGTCGCGGGAATCTCGAACGGTGGCTTCATGACCCAGCGGGTAGCGTGCGAATTGTCCGATCAGATCGCGGCCGTCGGGGTCGTGGCAGCGACCATGAGCGAACAGATTGCGGCGAGCTGCCATCCCACCAAGCCCGTTTCCGTGCTGATGATGCAGGGATCGCTCGACACGTTCGTGCCCATTCAAGGCGGCGCGATGGGCCGCAACGGTTCCCGCGGACAGATCCTGTCTCTGCGAGCCACTGCTGAAAAGTGGGTCGGTTTGGACGGGTGCAACTCCACGCCGGAGAGGTCTACGCTGCCCGACAACGCCCGCGACGGCACCACCGTTCAACGTGAATCCTTTTCCGGGTGCAAGGAACGAACCGAGGTCGTCGCCTACACCGTGGAAGGGGGCGGTCACACGTGGCCGGGCGGCAAACAATATCTTCCGGCTGCCATCATCGGCAAGACCACCCGCAACCTGGACGGCAGCGAAACACTTTGGGAGTTCTTCGCCCGCCATTCGCGGTAACAAGCCGCAAGCAAAGTCAGGACGACCGGGGAAATGACGCAACAGCGATCAAGACAGTAGCCCGCATCAAGCGAGAAAATACTACTGTCGGGATGATTGAAGAGAGGGATTCGTCAATCTCGACGACGAATTCGGTGGCGCCACCGGCTCCGCAATGCCCGCCGTCTGCGACCCCAAACCCAGCTTTTCCAACGTCAGCGCGTCCAGCTTTCCCGAAGGATTCAGCCCATGCGTGCCCTGAAACTTCTTCATCGCTTCGACCGTGGTGTCGTCCCACTTGCCGTTCGGAGTACTCGTGAACGATCCGTCTTTCGCCAGCGCTTCTTGAATCGTGGAGATCCGATCCGGAGTGGGCGCCATTTGCCCCTTCTCCTTGCGCCGCGAACTCGTCTTCTTCGTTGACCGGTGCGAGCTCTTCCCGCTGGCATTCGATGTTGAAGTCTTGGCCTTGTTGCTCGGCGGTTGCGCCTGCTGCGCTCCGCCCTTCGCAAGCACACCCGAGCCTGCCGACACCAACAACGCCAGGCCCAGGTGCATGACTTTTCGCTGAATCATTCAGCCTCTGTTTCTTGCCTCGGGTCTCACAATGCAATTCCGGCCTGCAAACTCGGGTTACAAACTATTGTTTATTCTCGTCCGCCGGCACGACGCCAGGCAAAAACACGGTCAACGTGTGTTCATTGTCCCCGCGGCGCAGAACCTTGAACACAACATTCTGCCCAGGCTTCAGTTTCGCCACCGACTTTTTGTAATCGTCCAGTGAGGTAATCGCCTCGCGGTTGATTTCCGCGATGACGTCGCCGCGGCTGAAACCCAAATCGTCGGCAAAGCTCGCCGGATCGACATCGGTCACCAGCACACCTCGCTGGCCTTCCATGCCCACACGCGAAGCGCGGTCGGGCGTGAGGCTCTCTACGCGCAGCCCAAATTCCGCCGGCGCCGCTTCCCCGGGCTGGTCGCCTACGCGTCCTGCCTGCGTCGGGAACACCCGCGTGCGATCTTCCACTACCGCGGTCGTCTCCTTGGCCGTTCGGTCGCGCACGTAATTCAGCTTAACCTTGCTGCCGATGGTCGCCTGCGCGATCGGATTCACCAGATCGTTGCCCGTCTTCACCGGTTTCCCGTTCACAGCGGTGATGACATCGCCGCCCTTGAGCCCCGCCTTTTCCGCTGGACTCCCAGGTTCGACACCCATGATCACCACGCCATTCTGTGCTCCTAATTCCTTCAGCGTAATCGCGTTTGTTCCAAGCTCTTCCTGGAAGCTCACGCCGATCGAGCCCCGCGTCACGCGCCCTTGCGAGATAATCTGGTTGTATACGTTGATCGCGGCTGTCGACGGCAGCGCGAAACCCACGCCTTCATAGCCCCGGCTTCCGGTAATGATCGCCGTGTTGATGCCGATCACCTCGCCGGCCAGGTCCACCAGGGGCCCGCCGGAATTGCCCGGATTAATCGCCGCGTCGGTCTGAATGAACCTCTGGAACTGATGCGAGGAGCCGCCGATTCCACCGCGGTCCTTCGCGCTGATGATTCCCGCCGTCACCGTGGCGTTCAACCCGAACGGGCTTCCGATCGCCAGCACCCAATCCCCCACCTGCACGCCGTCGGAGTTCCCCAGCTTTGCCGTCGGCAACTCCTTGTTGGCTTCAATCTTGATCACCGCCAAGTCGGTGTCTTCGTCCACCCCGATCACCTTCGCGGTGTACTTATTCGGATCGCCGTCGAGCTGCACCTGAATCTTGGTCGCCTGCTCCACAACGTGATTATTCGTGAGCACGTAGCCGCGCTTGTCCACGATTACGCCGGAACCCAAGCTGCGCTCCGCCTGCGGGGGCCCGTCCTGTCGCCCGTCAAAAAACCGGTCGAAGAAGTCCTGCATGGGATCGTCCTGGTCGTTCCCCTGCCCTTGCGGAGTGCGCCGCTTGCGGGTCGAAGGCTTGCGCTCGAGCACCTGGGTGGTGGCAATGTTCACCACCGCCGGCTCCACGCGCGTCACAATGGTAGAGAATGAGTTCGAGGAGGGAATCGGATCGGGTACCGCCAGCGGCGTCGCGTTGGTTCCTGCGAACGTCAACGTCTTCATCGCCGAAACCTTGCCCGATACAATCGAGCCAATCATAATGCCCACGCCCAGCGTGATCACCAAAAATGCTGACGCCAAAATCTTCCGTCGACGCGCCCAATCGAACAATTCTTTTACTTGCAGCCCCATATCGTCCTGCTCCTCTGTCCTCGGAAGACTTCACGCCCGCCAGCAAAGTATAACACCACGCTTTGTGCACGGTTGCGCGCCACAAGCGATGCACCAGAACCGATACTGGCCAAAAGGCCGGGTCCTGGTTTGGCAAATGCGATGCGTCCTGCCGGGAATGTTACTCCTAAACTGGTTCCGAATCTCCCAGTACATCTATTTGACGCGCGAAACCCCTGATCTGTTGTCACCCAAAGTTATCTGAGCCCAGCCGGGGGGGGCCGGTTCCGGATTTTGGGACTTGACAACTCCTGCATTCTCAAGCATAAAAGAGGGCAGCCGCAGGTTGCGGCACACGTGGCGATTTAGGGCAACTTGCTCCACGTAAAAAACTGCTAAAGAGCTTTAGAGTTTCCCAGAAGAATTTCTGAGAGCCCTCCAAGCCTTTGGCACGGAGGGTTTTTTAATTTCCCCTCCCTGCTGCCCTAACAGATCATCACGCGATCGACGCCCCGGGAAATGTATCGCCGCCTTCCGAGGCAGGCGCTTTCGTTAAGCCGCACAGACATTCTCCGGTCCGTCGACAACGTGCCATGATGAAAGGTGATTGAATTCATGTCCGATCCATACGAACTACGCTGTAATGAATGCGGCAAGTCCTGGGGCAACTGTCCTCGCTCCTTCTGCGAAGACTGCTTCTCCCCCCTGGAAGTCTCCTTCGACTATGCCTCCCTCAAAAAGACCGTCCGCCGCGAAGATCTAGCCTCCCGCCCTTTCAACATGTGGCGCTATTCAGAATTCCTTCCGCTACCCGAAAAGTTCCCTGCCCCCAACGCCACGGGCGGAACTCCGCTGGTCGCGGCACGAAGACTGGCCGCTCACTGGGGCTTGAAAAATCTCTATGTGAAGAACGACGCCGTTTGCTTCCCTTCTCTTTCCTTCAAAGACCGCGTCGTCGCCACCGCGCTAGCCGCCGCCCGCCGCTTCGGCTTCGAGACCGTTGGCTGCTCCTCCACAGGCAACCTCGCCAACGCCGTGGCCGCCCAAGCCGCTCAGCAGGGGTTTGACGCCTGCGTCTTCATTCCCGCCGATCTCGAGCCTGCCAAGATCCTAAACACCGCCGTTTACGGGGCCCGCATCGTCCGCATCAATGGTAACTACGACCACGTCAATCGCCTCTGCTCGCAGATCGCCGATCGCTTCAAGTGGGGCCTGGTCAACGTCAATCTGCGGCCGTACTACTCGGAAGGCTCAAAGACTCACGGCTTCGAAATCGCCGAGCAACTCGGCTGGCGCTTGCCCGACAACGTTGTCGTTCCCATGGCGGGAGGCTCGCTGATCCGCAAGATCTCCAAGGCCTTCCGCGAATTGGTGACCCTAGGCTGGGTCGAAGACAAGCCTGTCAAGTTCTTCGGCGCTCAAGCCACTGGCTGCTCGCCCATCTCCACGGCTGTCAAGCGAGGCCTAAGCCGCTTCGAACCGCAAAAACCCAACACCATCGCGCGCTCGCTCGCCATCGGCAATCCCGCAGACGGCAATTACGCCGCCAAACAAATCCTCGAGAGCGGCGGCTGGGCCGATGACATTTCCGACCCTGAAATCGTAACTGCGATTAAACTCCTGGCCGAAACCGAAGGCATCTTCACCGAAACTGCGGGCGGCGTAACCGCGGGC
This sequence comes from uncultured Acidobacteriota bacterium, assembly GCA_963832615.1. Taxonomy (GTDB): domain Bacteria; phylum Acidobacteriota; class Terriglobia; order Acidiferrales; family UBA7541; genus Acidiferrum. Next base: position 22,487 of record CAWHVA010000024.1, on the reverse strand, counting down.
GTAACTCAAAAACTAATCCGCGAAGGCCGCATTCACCCACACGAAACCACGGTCGTCTCCATCACCGGTAACGGCCTGAAAACCACCGACGCTATCGCCGCCGAATTCCCGGTGACCGAAGTCATCGCCCCTCGCCTCGAGGCCTTCGAGGCCTACCTCGATAGTCAACTGGCCGCCCCTGCGAGCGTTAGAGCATGAAGTTACAGGCCCAAACCGTCATTCCGACCGGAGCGAGCCGACTTTTTCTTCCCCATTCGCTTCCTGCGAATGGGTCGGCTTGCGCAGTGGAGGAATCTCTCTTCGATGTGTGTGGACACGCAATGATCCTGTCGAGCCCGCTTCAACTGTTAGCTGTCGACTGTAAACTTTGTAAGGAGCCTGAAATCACGCCATGTCCGTAACCATCGAAATCCCCACCGCCTTCCGCCGCTTCACCGACGGCGCGCCCAAGGTCGACTGCACCGCAGCCACCATCGCCGACGCCCTCAATATGCTAACCACTCGCTTCCCCGAGCTAAGCCGCCACGTCCGCGACGACTCCGGCCAGATCCGCCAATTTCTCAACGTCTATCTCAACGAAGAAGACATCCGCTTCCTGGGTGGCGAATCCTGCGCCCTGAAAGAAGGTGACCGCGTCCTCCTGGTCCCCTCCATCGCCGGCGGGTCCTGACCGTTACCTCATCGGCGCCTCCCTTCCGAAAAACGCCGGTTAACGCCGCCGATGCTCCTTATATCCGGAGATATCCGGAGTCAGCAACGCTGCTCGCCAGTGACCTATGCAGAGCCAAGAGAGTTCGAGCGAGCGCCTCCTGCGCGCATAACCCCCTTAGAATGAACACTTGTGAGAAAACCCAGGGGGGTGGGATCCTCAATCGACCTGTGTCTTCAAAGTAGGGATTTCTCCCCGCAGCGGAATAGGTGGCATGTCATAAAACTTGCTTCGGCAACCAGCCGCTCCACCACTTCAACGCCTGATCAACCCGGCAACTTGACGAGGCGCTGACCCATCACAATGGTTTTATTCCGAGCTGAACTTTCCTCTTAAGCATCGCGTCTCTTAGCAAGACCATGGAGTTTCATCCGTCGTCTAATGGCAACGTGCCCGCTCACTTCGGCGGACGATGAGGAGAACCGATGAGAAATCGCTGGCGCGACCTCCTATTCGGCTTGCGGCTGTTGTGGAAAAACCCAGGCTTCACATCGGTTGCGGTCCTCGCCCTGGCGCTCGGCATTGGCGCCAACACCGCGATTTTCAGCGTCGTCTACGCCACGCTGCTTGCGCCGCTGCCTTACAACCAGCCCGACCGCATCGTCATGGTCTGGTCCAAGGTGAACGGTAATCGCAACGTTAGCGCCGCAGGTACCTTCCTCGATTGGCAGCGCCAGAACACCGTGTTCGAGTCCATAGCCGCTTGGACCGGCAGACAAATGAGCCTGAGTACCGCAAGCCAGCCGGAGCAAGTGGAGGCCGAGCCCTGCACCCCCGGGTTCCTGCACGTTCTCGGGCAGCCCTTGCTGCTCGGCCGCGACTTTCTTGCTGAAGAAGGTCAAGTTGGCAAAGACCTCGAAGTCATTCTCACCTACCGCCTCTGGCAAAACCGTTTCGGCGGCGACCGTAACATCCTCGGGCAGCAGGTCCGCATGGACGGCCAGCAATATACGGTCGTGGGCGTACTCGCCGCCGGCGCCACCGATCGCGTGCAAAGCCAGCTTTACGTTCCTCTGGCGTTTAAGCCGGAGCAGCTCAATCACGAATTCCACTGGTTATTGATAATGGCACGCCTCAAGCCTGGCATCACGATCGCGCAGGCGAACGCCGACATGGACTCGGTCACCAAGCACATCGCTGAGGTCTACCCGAAATCGAACCAAGGCTGGAGCGCGTCGGTTGAACCTCTACAAAATGACTTTCTTGAACGCGACGTACGCCGCGCGCTGTGGATGCTTCTCGGCGCTGTTGGCTTCGTTCTATTGATCGCCTGCGCAAACGTGGCCAATCTTCTTCTCGCCCGCGGCACCGCGCGACAAAAAGAGATTGCGGTCCGAGCTTCTCTCGGCGCAACGCGCGTTCAGTTGTTCAGCCAATTCCTGACGGAGAGTTTGGCGCTAGCAGCTATCGGAGGTGCCCTCGGTGTCGGTCTGGCTTGGGCGCTCCTCCAAATCATCATGGCCATGATTCCTCAATTCGCCCTGCCCTCGGAGGCGGACGTTCGCCTGAATATTCCCGTCCTCCTTTTCACCTTGGGTGCGACGATGCTCGCAGGGGTCTTGTTCGGTTGCGCACCCGCTCTTCAGGCCGCGCGCCTGAACCTGAATGAAACGCTAAAGGAAGGTGGGCGGGGCGGCACCAGCGGCGGAAAGAACCGCGTCCGCCATGGATTGGTCTTAGCTGAGTTTGCTTTGGCGCTCACGCTGCTGGCCGCCGCGGGCCTCGCCATCCACAGTTTCTGGAACCTCACGCATGTCGACATGGGCTTCAAAACGGACCACATCCTCACCTTTGGATTACCCATGCCCGCCGCGCGTTTGAAAGGTCCCGAGGAGATCACCACGTTCTATCGCCAATTGCTTGACCGAGTTCAGGCGCTTCCTGGAATCACCGCCGCGTCGGTCTCGACGGGTTTTCCTGTGCAGGGCACGGGCTTTGGCATGCCCTTCGACATCGTCGGCAAACCGGTCGCGGACCGCTCGCAGCGCCCCGGCGCAGGCTTTAACATGGTGACGCCCGGTTTTTTCAACGCTTTCGGAATCCGAATCTCGCGGGGACGCGCCTTCACAGAAGCTGATGCTGCCGGCGGCATGCCGGTCGCTATCGTGAACTCCGCCTTCGTGAAAAAGTATTTCTCCGATGTCGATCCGTTGACGCAGCGCATCACCGTCGAGCAACTGATACCTGGCGTCACAAACCTCGGCCCGCCAATTGACTGGCAGATCGTCGGAGTCTACGAGAATGTGCGCAATGGCGGGCCTCGCGGTGACGGCTTCCCGGAAATCGATGTGCCCTTTGCCCAGAGCCCGTGGCCAGGTGTTTCTATGGCCGTACGAACCGCCAGCAATCCGGAGAGCATGAACAAAAGCCTGGCCGCGGTCATTCATTCGGTCGATCCGGATCTACCGATGGCAGATGTAAAGACCATGGACCATCTCATGGAGGAATCGCTGGGCGGAGAACGGTTTGGTGCTGCCCTATTTGGCGGCTTTGCTTTCGTCGCCCTGTGTCTGGCGGCGTTCGGTATTTACGGAGTCATGTCGTTCGCGGTCGCGCAGCGAACGCACGAAATCGGCCTGCGAATGGCGCTGGGGGCAGGGGAAGGCCAAGTGCTTGGCTTGATCTTAAAGGAAGGCATGACGCTGGGGCTGATCGGTCTGCTCATTGGCTTGGCGGGATCCTACGGGATCGGAAGACTGATGCGCGGCATGTGGTACGGCATCGGATCAATGGATCCCGTCGCCTTCAGCGTCGTGGCGACCGTCTTGATGCTCTCCGCGCTGCTGGCCTGTTACGTGCCCGCACGGCGCGCAACCCAGGTCGATCCGATGGCCGCTTTGCGTCAGGATTGAAACCCAGGCAAGGCCACGGCCGGCAAAGCGGCGCAACTCGCACTGTGCTATAACCGCGAGGTCAAAGGAGGCCACATGATCGCTCGCCTCTGGTCCGCTCGCGCTACTCCCGAGAACTGGCCCGCCTACGAACGGCATTTCACCGACAACGTCATTCCCGAACTGCGCGCACAAAAGGGCTATGTAGCCTCAAATCTCCTGAAGCGCGAAGCTGGCGCGGAGATCGAGATTACGGTCATCAGCTTCTGGCATTCCCTCGAGGCCATCGACGCCTTCGCGCATCCCGATCGCGAGGCCGCCGTCGTCGCGCCGCAAGCCGCCGCATTCCTGGCGAGCTACGACCGGCAGGTACGGCACTACGAATTAGCCTTCGCGGATACGCCGTTCGACCTTCGCTACGGCTGATCTCCGATATGCCTGATCGGGGTCTCGCGCCAAGTCTTGCCGTTAGAGGCTCACCTTTCGGGAACATTTCGAGTGCCAGTTGCGTTACTTCAGACACAAGAAAGAGGTGTGCTCATGCGACTCGGAACTATCCTTCTAGCGTCGGTTACCCTTTTGGTGATAGGGGCCTCCCTCGTTCCGTCTGGCTCACCCCAAACAAAGCTTTCCATCACTAATCTTTACGATCATCCTTTCGACGTCGATTTCGCGTCCGGCCAGCTGATCCGCCTCGATTTCCGCTCCGGTGAATTCCGGATCGTGGGCCGGGACACAGACAAGATCTCGGTTCGCGCCACCGGCCACAATGCTGAAAAAGCGCGCGAGATGACCGTCACCTTCAAGCATTTCGGAAACCGCGCAGACCTGCAGGTCTCGAGCGGCGCCTTGAAAGACGGTCCTTCCATCACCGTCGAAGTTCCCAAAGTCTCCGCACTGTTTGTCCGCATGCCGTTCGGCGATTTAACTGTGGAAGGCGTGTCTGGCGATAAAGATGTCGAACTTCACGCTGGCGATCTCAACATCGAGGTCGGCGATGCCAACGACTACAGGCGCGTCGACGCTTCAGTCAACGCAGGCGATATCTCCGCCGGCCCGTTCGGCGAATCGCGCGATGGCCTGTTCCGCTCGTTCCAGAAAACGGGCGCCGGCCGCTACAAGCTACACGCCCACCTCGGCGCTGGCGACTTAACGCTGCGCTAACTTGCTGGTCGCGCTGGTTTGCTATTAGAAGTTCCTTAGACCACGCAGCGCGTTTCAGCGATGAACACCGTATCCCTGATACGGGCGCGTTCACCACATAGTAGCTGCGAATTGTTTTGATCACCTAAGATCGGTCGCTCGCTCGAACTTCATCGAGTGCATTGGTGCTCCGGGCTTAGCAGCCTCGCGGGGCCAGCGTGTCCGCACACAGAAGCCGCTGGTAGTGGGTCAGTTTCCGGTTACTGCGTTTCTCGGGACTTATCGTGCTGTCAAATGGCCCAAATCATGCGTCAGGCGAGCTGGCAGAAAGAACGCGCGGGAAGGTGGCGAAGGTGACGCGAGGACAATCACGCTCGCCACCGGATAGCGCAAACATCGTTGCTAGTCTTAGAGATCCACTTAGCCGACGCTTATGCGAGTGGCGGCTGTTGTTCCCTTAACCTCTGATATCGGCAGTCCTTTGCCAACTGAATCGTAGCTGGGAGGCCAGAGTTTGAAATCGAAGAAACCTTTGTAGGTTTTGCCGTCGGAAGCGACTTTATCCGTTTCGTCGACGGTGAAGATGCTCAAGATGCTGCCGTCAGGGTTAAACATCAATCCGATATGGTGCAGCTTAACGGTGCAGTCATCCACTTCCTTCCATACGCCGAAGCAGATATTCCCACCCGTAGGCGGAAGAAATGCATTTTCAAATTCGGTTCCGTCCGCATGCCAGGTCTTGAAGGATTCGACAAACTGGAACGGCGTGGGTGGGTAAGGTCCTCCGGGAGGAAAATTGTCATCGGAAGTTCCAGTGTAAATCACGTGCCACAAGCCTACGATGCTAGCTTTCCCGTTCCCCTCTTCCTCCGAATGTGAGCTGACGAAAGGTATCGCCGGCGCGGCCGCGGCTTTGTAAGGAACAGCGCAACCAGCATTGGCTCCGGAGGCGGCAAACAGAAGCCCCAAGCCTACCAATGCAGCCAGAACGGAGAACCGCCCGCTCCAACGCGTTCGAAAGATTTTGCTAGTAATTTGATACATTGGCTTCTCCTCGATTTGCTGGATTTCTTGCGTTCTCTATTTTTGCTGCCCAACCTCCGGGACGCTGAGGTGTGAGGTGCGCAATTTGCACGAGTCGCCCGGTTGGCGCAATGCCCGGATACTCATTTCGCAATCAATTTCTAGTCATTCAGTAAGTATATGGCTCACCTGGACTTAGGACAGCGGTGATCGGACTTTTGGATTGACCTCGAATATTTCTGGATGCTAGTATCGGCGACCGCATCTAGTCAGGAGTGAACGCATGCCCCCCTCCGTTCGAAGGGAAGCACCGTTCCCCGCGCCGCGAGCCCACCGAATTGAGTTTGACCGCTTCGAATTGGATTTGCGTTCCGGCGAGCTGCGCAAGAGCGGCCGTCGTGTCCGATTACAGGCCCAGCCGTTTCAATTGTTGACGATGCTGCTGGAGTATGCGGGCGAGGTGGTGACACGAGAGGAGGCGTGCCAAAACTTGTGGCCGAACGACACGTTTGTCGATTTCGACCACAGCTTGGCCGAGGCGATAAGCAAGATTCGGGAGGCCCTAGGCGATTCCGCAGAAAATCCCAAATACATCGAGACGCTTCCCAAAAGAGGCTACAGGTTCATCGGAAAGATCACACCAGAAGCACCGGTGGTCATGCCCGTTCCGGAAGCTCAGGAGCGTATCGAACTTCAGCCCGCTTCTGCGCCGGCTACTGGAGAAAACGGGGATTCTACCCGGACAGAGACGGTCGGAAAAACGCGCCGGTTCACTCGGCAAGCGGCGTCCGGCGTCGCTTTGGTGGCGGTCGCAATAGCCACTTTCGCCTCATGGTTCTTCTACGAGAGACCTCATCCTCTCACCGCTAAGGACACCATCGTCCTGGCGGATTTCACAAACGCGACAGGCGATCTCGTCTTTGATGGCGCTCTGCGACAAGGACTCTCCGTCCAACTGGAACAGTCCCCATTCTTGAGCATCCTCTCGGACGAGCAAACCCAGGAGACCTTGGAACGGATGGGCCGTAAACCTGATTCAAGGCTCACGCCTGAGATTGCCCGAGAGGTTTGTCAGCGCACGTCCAGCGCCGTCGTCCTGGATGGCACGATTGCGCAAGTCGGTTCACGGTACCAACTCACCCTGAGAGCCTCCAATTGCGTGGACGGGAAATCCATCGCCAGCGATGAAGTTTTGGCAAAGGACAAGGATAGTGTCTTGGATGCACTGAGTATGGCATCTTCGGACATCCGCAAAAAGCTCGGCGAATCGCTCGCCTCGATTCAAAAATATGACGCGCCACTTCAGCAGGTGACCACTTCATCCCTCGATGCTTTAAGGGCACTCAGTCTTTCAGTGCAACATCCTATGGATTCCGGACTTCCATTTCTCAAGCGCGCAGTCGAACTGGACCCCCACTTTGCTTTTGCCTACGTCCAAATGTCGGCTGTTTACGATGCACTTGGTGAGAGTGAGTTGGCGTCCGAGTTCGCTCAGAAAGCTTTTGACAATCGCGTGCAGGCAAGCGAACGCGAGCGCCTGCTCATCATCGAAATGTACTATTATGCTACTGAAGGCGATATAGATCGGGAGCTGAGTGTCTATCCGGTCTGGCAGCAGACTTATCCCCGGGAGGCCGGACCGTGGGTCGATTCGTCTGCCACCCACATCTCACTGGGAGATTACGAACGCGCGCTTCAGGAAGCCCAGCAAGCCGTACGGTTGGCCCCCAATTCGTACGTCCCCTATTTGAATGCGAGCACTGCCCTTCTTTGTCAGAACAGGCGAGAGGAAGGAGAACAGCTAACACGGCGGGCTCTGGGGCGCGGCCTTGATGCGCCTGCATTGCACCTTCTCCTCTATCAAATCGGGTTTCTGGAAAACAATGAACAGGAGATGCGGTCGCGACTGGCTCCGCTCTCGGGGACGCCGGACTCCGGTGCCGCTCTCGCGCTATTCGCTCAATCGCGTACAGAAGCTTACTCGGGTCGCTTGAGAAGTTCTCTGGAATTATCAAACAAGGGGGTGGAAATTGCGCGCAGAGTACACTTCAATGAATTGGCCGCGCAAGGAAAGATTGCCGATGCGCTGCATGAGGCCGAGTTCGGAGATCCTGGCATGGCGAGACAAGCTGTTACCACGGCACTTACGATCTCTTCGGGACGCAGGGCTAAGCTGCTTACTGCCTTGGCCTTAGCGCGCTCAGGAGACATAGCGCGCGCCCAAGCGCTTGGGGACGAATTGGAGAGGCGATTTCCTTCCAACACGTGGATGCAGAGATACTGGCTGCCCACGATCCGCGCTTCGATTGAACTCTACCGGAAGAATCCTGCAAAAGCCCTTCTCGTTTTGCGAGACGTTTCCTACGAGCTTGGCGATATGAGCATTGTGGGCGATAACCTATACCCCGTGTACATTCGCGGGCAGGCATACCTGGGGACTCATGAAGGGAAGGAAGCGGCCGCTGAATTTCAGAAGTTTTTGGACCATAGCGGCATTGTCTTGAATTCTCCTTTGGGCGCGCTGGCGCGCTTAGGTTTGGCACGGGCTTATTCGCTGCAGGGTGACAAGGCGAGAACTCTCAAGGCCTATCAGGATTTCCTCGCAATATGGAAAGACGCTGACCCCGGCCTGCCCATCTTGAAGGCAGCCAAAGCCGAGTATGCCAAGTTGCAGTAGTGAATTCCGATTTTGCTCGAAGAAATCCGGCTTAATGCCTGGTTTGTCGTGTTAGCGGACAAGTACCCAGGGTGGTACCTGACGACTACCCTTGCGACGGACGCGATCGTGGCGCGGACCCGTCCACGCGCGGGCAATTCTTAGGGCGCTGAAAAACGCGCATCCCGCGCGGCCTCACCGCAAAACCCAAAGAAAGAATTGTCGTGCGCGGCTTCCCGCTCCGCCTCATCGGCGCGGACTTCCGCGCACCCCTAAAGCGGCGAGATGTCAACAGACACATCTAGCCACCGATTGACTGTCAGAGAAAATCTTGATGACGGGGCCCCGGGAGTCGTTCCACTTCGACGATTCGTCGGGTTGCGGGAAACTTGGGCGCGCCGGGCAAATCATTCCGAGCGAAGCGCTTGTATGACGTCGATGCGGGCGGCGCGTGCCGCCGGGAGCATCGAAGCGACTACCGCCGCGCCTAAGAGCACAAACGCAGAAACGATCACGGGCAATGCCCCCGGCATTTTTAAGTCGCCGAAATAACTGCCTGCCACGCGCGCAACGACGAGCCCGAACGCCGCGCCTGCCAGAACGCCAACGGCTGCCATCACGACGCCTTCCGTGACAACACCTCTGAGGAGATTTTCCGGCGGTGACCCAAGCGCCAAGCGGATGCCGAATTCGCGTGTCCGCGCGCTGACAGAAAACGCCAATACGCCCGCGACGCCAACGACGGCAATCAGCAACGCGACCCCTGCGAACACGCCAAAGACTAGGGAGTTCAAGCGGTCTGGCGCGAGCACTTTTGCACGGATGTCTTCGAGAGTGGCGGCGTGCTCAACGGGTTCATCAGCGGACATCTCCCGAATAATTCTTGTTACCGGCGTTACAAGCGAATAAGGATTTGTGGTGGTGTGGATGAAGAGGTGCCCGCCGAACATTGGAGAGTCTGCAAAGGTCTCATAAATGGTGGAGGTGGGCGCAGGAACGATATGTTCGTCGTCCACATCGGCAGCGACCCCAATAATGCGGTGTGGCGAGCTGAATCGCGCTTTTTCGCTCTCCGTGCCGGGAAGGAACTCGAGCACGGGATCGGTCCAATAGACATGCCGATTGATCGGGTCCTGACCAGGAAACATGTGCCGTGCGAGAGTCTCGCTGACGATCACGACCGGCTCTCGATTCTTGTCATCGAGCGCGGTGAAATCGCGACCGGCAATTATGGGAGCGCCAAGCGCGCTGAAAAAGCCGGGGGAGATGGTACGCCACAGCGCGCGAGGATCGTCTTTGCCATGGCCGTGACCATCACCAGAGAATTGCAAACCTACACCGACGCTGTCGGCGTCACGCCAGGGAGCGATCATTCCGACAGCCGTCTCGGTGACGCCGGGTAGCGCATCGATGCGACGCATCGATTCCTTGTAAAAATCGAGGACTTGCTGAGGCGTTTTTCCGTAGGACAGCGCCGGAACGTCGACGACAAGGACGTGACGCGTATCGACACCGGTCTGGGTCGTTTGCAACCCGATCAGCGTAGTGATCAACATGCTTGCGCCCGCCAACAGCACGAAAGACGCGGCGATTTGCGTGACAGCGAAGATGCGCTGGCGGCGGCTGGTGCTGCTGGTGATGCGGACGCTGCCGCTCGCAAGGTTCATGCCATTCGCCCCGTTAGCCGAGGGCAGGCGCGGCACAAATGCCAAAATCACCGCGGCGACTACCGCCAGCGCCACTCCCACCCAGAGCAGGCTGGAATCGACCGTCAAATCCAGCGCGCGGACGGAGAAGCGCGAGGCGTATCGTGCCAGGATTGTGACCAATGGCTGCGCGCTCATTACGGCGATTGCTGCGCCCGCGCCGCAGAGCAGAAGGCTTTCGGCTAACAACATGCGGCGCAGCGCCCCTGTGCTTGCGCCGAGCGCGGCGCGGACCGAGAGTTCGCCCTCGCGGCGAACCGTCCGCGCGAGAATCAGGTTGGCAACGTTGGAGCAGGCGATGATGAAGACGAGGCCCGAGGCAGCGAGAAGGACGAGGAGAACGGTACGCGCGCCGGAAGTAATCTGGTCCCGGAGCATCCTGGCATCGATGCGGTAACCGCCGTTATCGGGATACGCTTCGGTGTGGTCCTTCTGCATGGAGGCGTAGACGGTGCGCAACTCGGTGCGAGCCTGGTCGAGAGTGACGCCGGGAGCAAGCTTAGCGAAGAGTTCGGTCATGCGATGGATGCGGCCGGTGACCATCGTGGCGGAAAGATGATGCGGACTAGTAACGACGTTGGCGATGATTTCTGTATCCGCGGGATAAGGGACAGAGGGTTCAAGGACGCCGATGACCGTGGCGGAACGATCGCCAATGCTGCTGAGGTGAACTGTTTTGCCGATCACATCAGGATCCTTTTTGAAAACGGTGGACCAGAAACGATACGTGAGCACGATCACGCCGGCGGCGTTGGGACCGTCGTCTTGAGGTCCGATGAGGCGGCCGAGAACAGGACGCAGACCCATGACTTCGAAGTAGGTGCCGCCGACGACGCCACCTTGAACTCCGCGAGGTTCACCGAGTCCGATCATCGTAAAGCCCATCGTCGAGAAATCGCCGAACTCGCTCACGGAATGGACGCTGGCTTCGATGTCCTTGATTTCGGGCACGGAGAACGTTGTGTTGTCGTCTCCCAGGCTGGGGGCGCTCTGGCGGATGTACATGAGCCGGTTTTCGTCACGGTTGACGAGCGGCTTGAGCAGCACTCCCCGCACAAGCGTGAAGATGGCCGCGTTGGCCCCGATGCCAAGCGCCAACGTGAGGATCACAATGGTCGCAAGCCCTTTGCTGCGCATCAGCGAGTGGAACGCAACTCTTAGATCGCGGAAAAATGACATGTTTCTTGTCCCTTCGGCGTTGATCAGCACCACGCGTGCCAATAGGAAAACCCACATCTGTAAATCACTTACCATGGGCTGCCTCGTAGGGTAATGGTCGTTTTTGGGCAGCCAATGTCCAAATTCGGACACCGACTCGGTAAAGTGCCGGTCACTGGCCAGAAAGGGATTGTGGGATATAACTCCTTCCATGAGAAGGCCGGTTGATGTCAAGCACACTTTGACTTTCTTCTTTCTTAGAGTCAGTTCCCATTCAGCCAAGCCGCCCCTGTCGCCATCCTTCCATCCGCACTCTTTGTGAGCGATATTCGCCCGGTGCAAGGTGGGTGTTCTCGTTCAGTAGGTGCTGCTACCTGATTATCGACCTCTCTCCCCACTTCTGTGGGAGTTGGGCCCCAGGAGTTAGTCGCAGTCACCTGGACTCGGCGGTCAAGCTCGGCTGTCTGGATCGAAACTCTCTAAGCCACTGCGCGCATCGCTTTCTGGCTATTGCGCAATGGTTCGTACACCTCTCCGCTTACCCACAACCGATGCAGCAGTACCGCCAACTTTCGAGCCACGGCAACCACCGCTCGTTTCTTGGCATTTTTTCCTCCTCGCTCTGCAAGCTTCATTCCCCATCTCCGCAGATCACTGTCTTCTCCAAAAGGCCCCAGAATGTAATGCGCTCCCTGCACCATCATCGTTCGCAGATAGCGGTCTCCTTCTTTGCTGATACCCTTCTGTGGTTCGCTCTCCCCGGAGTTCCTCCGGCCAGGTTTCAATCCCAGAAAACAACCTACCTCGCGACTCTTCAGAAACCGGTGTGGGTCTTCTATCGTCAGGACATACGTCAGCGCGATCTGCGTTCCTACACCCTTCACCTGCTTGAGCAAGGACACTTCCGGGTACACTTCCTTGGCGATTTTCTCCATCCGCTCGTCGTATTCCTTGACGCGCTCGTTCAGCGATTCGACCTCTCGCAATAGCGGCTCCAGAACCTCGCGCAACTCCGCGCTCAATCCCTCGGCCAACTTCCCGCTCACCTGTTGTGTGCCACACTTGGGCAGTCGTTGACCAAAGGACTTCGCCAACCCGCGGGCTGCGTTCACCAAGGCCGTTCGAGCACTCACCAGTTCCGCGCGCGCGCGGATCACCGTCAGATGAATTTGCGCCTTGGCACTGCGATGCCGCACCGGTCCCAACAGCTCGGGATCGATTCGCGCCAGCCGTGCCAGTGTCCGCGCATCGTGTCGATCATCTTTTCGATTGCTCTTGGTGATCAATTGCACCTTTTGTGCGTGCGCCACGATCACTTCGTGTTCCAGCTCCGTTAACAGCCGGCTTGCCCATGGCGAATGTGTTCCGGTCTCCAGGGCGATGAGACTTCGCGGTATCTTTCCAAATGTCTGCTTCATCGCTTCCGGTGTCGTCGGCAATTTCTGTTCCAGAATGATTTTGCCGGCTTCATCTAAAACACAGTAGAACGACCAGCGATCTCCCAGATCCACACCGATCGTCAGCTTTTGCTCCTTGAAAATTTCGTTCCCAAATGCCTGCATAGTGCTAATCTTCTTCATCGCCGGTCTCCTTTTTTGTGCTTAAAGCACGTCGATCATTGGGAGCGTAACGCATCCCGCTGGAGACCGGCCTTCTCATCCCATCTGCCTTGTCGGCTGACCGGAAACTGACTCACCACGAAGGCGCTCGTTGCCTTGCCGGAGCCGACCGCGTATAAGAGAGTGCCATGTCGCTGCCTCTGATGTGCCTTCTTGCGCCTGTAACAATGACTGCGGCGGAGCTGCGCTGGGAGCTCCTCAACGTCGGAGTGGGGGTGCTACTTCTCGCGATCGGGTTTGCCGCGATCGGTTTGTTTTTTGCTCGATTCAGGACCCGCAATTTCTCACTGATTTACTTCGGACTTTTTTCGATTTTGTATGCGGTACGGCTTCTCGGCAATCTGGACATCATCGAGTCGGTTATCGATGCCCCACGGTCATTTTGGAAAGACGTTAGCGCGGTCATCAGCTGGATCATTGCTCTTCCCTTCGGTTTGTTCCTCTATCAGCTGGTCCGCGAGGATCTAAAGAGGCTCTTTCGCTGGATCCTGATAACGCAGGCGATTTTCGCGATTCTGGAGATTGTCGGCGCCATGTTCGGCGTTCCCATGCCCAAACTAAACGCCGCGAGCAGCATCTTCACGCTGACCGTCGTAGGCATCGTTATCGTGCTCTTCTCTTGGACGAGATGGTCTCTCGGACCAGGGAGTTACCTTACGCGGGATGTCCGCGTTTTCGTCGGGGGTTTCTTGTTTTGGTTTGCCTTTGTCGTCCGAGCCAACCTTGCGGGTCTCGGGGTCGTGCAGGGCCTTGGTCACCAGATTGAATTTATCGGCTTCCTGGTTTTCGTTTGCTGCCTCGGATACATCACTGCGCATCGCACCTTCGACACCGAAGAACGCCTGCTGGAGATCGACAAGGAGCTCGAAATTGCGCAGCAGATCCAATCCGCAACGCTTCCCCGGCAAATCCCGAAGCTTCCTGGCTTGCAGATCGCCGCGCGCTACGTGCCAATGAGCGCGGTTGCCGGCGACTTCTACGATTTTGCCGTCGATGATCAGAAGCATCTCGGTATTTTGATCGCTGATGTCTCGGGACATGGTGTTGGCGCGGCGCTGATCGCGTCCATGGTGAAAGTTGCTTTCGCTGGACAGTCGGAGCACGTCCGGGATCCGGCGCGCGTGCTTACGGAGTTGAACCTCGCGCTGTGCGGGAAGTTCGAAGAGCACTACGTCACCGCGGCTTACGTTTTCATCGACATTCAGAATGGCATCCTACACTACGCGGGCGGCGGACATCCGCCCATCATGCTCGCCTCGCATTCGGATTCTTCCGTTCGCAGGATCGAAGAGAATGGCCCGATCCTCGGTATGATTCCGGATGCTCCGTACTCCGCGACGGAGGTGGCGTTCCGACCCGGCGATCGCGTACTGCTCTACACGGACGGCGCCTTCGAGGCCATGAATGCCGCACAAGAAGAGTACGGCAAGGGGCGTCTCGAGCAATTCCTGAAAACTCACGGGGATATGTCCGCCGAACAATTCTCGTCCGCGTTTCTCGATGAACTCTCTCAGTGGTCTGGCCACTCCGTTGGGGGGCAGGACGACGACATCACTTTTGTTGTGCTGGACCTGCGAAACTCGGCGAAGGCTTAGGATGGCGGAAGACTCGAGAATGCCCGCAAACTCGAGCATGAAATTCCCTACCGCGGAGCAAGCGACGAAGTCCGAGCGACTACCGTTAAACCTTTTCGGCGTCGCCATACTGCTTTCCATCTCGGTCCTGATCAACTACGTAGACCGCGGAACTCTTTCGATCGCCGCGCCGATTTTGAAAGATGACCTGCTTCTTTCGCCATCGCAGCTTGGGGTGCTGCTGTCTTCTTTTTTCTGGACGTATGCGGCGTTTCAGATCGTTTCCGGGTGGCTGGTGGATCGCTTTGAGGTGAATTGGCTTCTGGCCTTAGGCGTTCTCGTGTGGTCCGCCGCTACCCTGACCACTGGCCTCGTCCACGGCTTTGCGCTGCTTCTAACCGCCCGGCTGGTTCTCGGCGTCGGTGAATCGGTGGCGTATCCTTCCTACAACAAAATCATCGCCAAACATTTTCGCGCCTCGCAACGAGGCCGCGCCAACGGGCTGATCTCGGCCGGATGGGCTGGAGGCCCAGCGTTAGGCACGTTGGTAGGCGGGCTGCTGATGGCCCGTGTGGGCTGGCGGCTCTTCTTCATCGTGCTGGGCGTGGCCAGCTTGCTGTGGCTGCTTCCATGGATCAAGTGGATGCCGAAAGGCCCGGGCCTCGCCTCATTATCCAAATCCGCAAAGCCGGCCGGAATCCTGGAAATCCTACTGCAACGCTCCGCGTGGGGCACTTTCGCGGGCTTATTCTGCTTCAACTATCTCTGGTACTTCCTGATCACCTGGCTGCCGTTTTATCTGGTTCGCCAGCGGAATTTTTCGTTGCAAACGATGTCTCTCGTCGGCGGCTCCGCGTTCCTGGCCCTGGCAATTTCAGTGCTCGCATCCGGCTGGCTCGCGGATCGCTGGATTACCCGCAGTGGCAATCCGACGCGCGTCCTGAAAACATTTTGCGGAGGAGGTCTCGCTCTCGCATCCGTCAGCTTCGTGATTGTTTTTCTGGTAGCCGATCACACCGTCGCCATGGCCATCCTGATTTTTTCCTGCGTGGCACTGGGCATGTGCTCGCCCAATCTCTGGACCATGACGCAAATTCTGGCCGGCCCGCAAACCGCCGGTAAATGGGCTGGACTGGAAAATTTCTGCGGCAACCTGGCCGGCATCATCGCCCCGATTGTCGTTGGCGTAATCCTGGAACGTACCGGCGAATTCTTCTGGGCCTTCGCCATCACCGGCGGCGTGACGCTGCTTGGCGCCGCCTCGTACGTTTTTCTGGTGGGTCGTGTCGAACCAGTGCAGTGGTCAGAGTCGAGGTAGCTCAGACACTCTTCTCTGTGTCCACTTCAACATCGAGCAACCAGCCCTCAACTACGTTTGCAGCTTCTCCCACTTTCCCGACTCCGCCGAGCGGAACACTGCTTCGATCACCTCCATATTCTTGATCGAGTCTTCGATCGGCATCGGGATGTCGCCTTCGCCGCGGATCGCCCGCGAAAATACGTCACCCTGAATCGTGTACTGATCGCAAATCGGAAACGACTCGGTCACAACCCCGCTTCCGAACACGTCTTTTCCATCATCGATAAGAATCCGTGTCTCGCGATCCGGCGGGGCGTTGAACGGAATCTCGATCTCAATCCGCCCCTTGGTTCCAAAGAACTGCATGCGCTGGTACGGGACCATCTGTGTGCTACAGACAAACGTCGCCTGTCCCGCCGGAAAATCCAGGATCGCAGATGCCAGTCGATCTGTCTTGAACTCTGGATCGCGTTCGATGAGCCCAGACACTCGCGCAGGCTCGTGGCCAAAAATAAATCGCGACGTCACGATCGGGTAGCAGCCGATATCCATGAGCCCGCCGCCGCCCCATTCCACCACGTTGCGCACGTTCGCGGCGTCGCGATTGAAATAACTGAACACGCCCATGATCGCTTTCAAGTCGCCGATACGCCCCGCGCGAATTAGTTCCCGCGTGCGCAGCCATTGCGGATGGGTCTTCACCATGAACGCCTCGCCGATCTTCACGCCTGTGCGATCGCGAACCGCCAGCAACGTCTTCGCCTCCGCCACCGACAAGCTCAGCGGCTTCTCGCATAGAACGTGCTTCCCCGCCTCCGCCGCCTTGATCGACCACGGCACATGCAAATGGTTTGGCAGCGGAATATAGACGGCCTCAATCTCCGGGTCCCTCAGAAGCTCTTCGTACGACCCATACGTCTTCGGAATTCCCAACTTCTGCGCCGCGTTCCGCCCCCTCTCCAGATCGCGCGAAGCAATTGCCGCAACCTCGCTCCATTTCCCCGCCTGCATCCCCGGAATCACCTTGCGAACAGCGATCGACGCCACACCGAGCACTCCCCACTTCACTTTTCCCTGTTTCGCCATCTCTCCTCCAGCCTGCAACATCATCGATAGTCGCGCAGGAGCATTGTGCTTGAAATTGTGCTCGAAATTCACGCCGGGAGGGACAAGCCTCTCCCGCTGCGAGGTGGCGCTAGCGGGCTGCAACCCGATTCTTCGCGCAATTTTCCCGCGCTGTCGAGGGTGCGGCTGTTGATTCCCATCGCAAATTCAAATTATTTTCGAATCTCTGCGCCAAAAGGCAGTATCCTTCCTCCCGCCTTTGCGGCTCACCATCGCTCCAATGCCCAAAGCCGCTCCTGGAGAAGAATTCGACAAATGAAGATCTGCAGAGCCGCATCCCTCCGATCGTTGCACATGTTTGTGGTCATCCTTGCGACTGCCGTTGTTCCAGAATTCCTTCTCGCTGAACCTCCGCCGCCATCGACTCCGCAATTCTCCGTCTCCTTCCCGAAAGAGCGGAGTGCGCAACCTCTCGACGGCCGTCTTCTGCTGCTCCTATCCAATGACTCCAGCGCCGAGCCGCGCATGCAGATTGGCCTTTCGCCGAAAACGCAAATGGTCTTCGGCGTCGATGTCGATCAGTGGCAGCCAAGCCAGTCCGCGACCATCGACGACTCCGCCTTCGGTTATCCTGTCCGCTATCTCCATGACGTTCCGCCCGGCGAATATTTCGTGCAAGTGGTCCTCAACCGCTATGAGACCTTCCATCGCGCCGATGGTCACACCGTCAAACTCCACATGGATCAGGGCGAAGGCCAACACTGGAACATATCTCCCGGAAATTTATACAGCAAGCCGCAAACAATCACGTTAGGCCCCAGCGCGCAAAGTGTTTCCATCACCCTCGATCAGGAAATCACTCCAATCGATCCGCCCAAGGACACCAAATACATCCGGCACATGCGCATCCAGAGCCAATTGCTCACCAGATTCTGGGGCCGCCCAATGTATCTCAGCGCCAACATTCTCGTCCCCGAAGGCTTCGACGCCCATCCCAACGCGCATTTCCCGCTGGCGATTTTCGAAGATCACTTTAACCACGACTTTGAGGGCTTCCGCACCCAGCCGCCCGACGCTAATCTCAAGCCCGATTACAGCGAGCGGTTCCACATCTCCGGCTATAGTCGCATCCAGCAAGAAGAAGAGTACAAGTTCTACCAGCAGTGGATCGCGCCAAACTTCCCGCGCATCCTGGTCGCGCAGATCAACCACGCCAATCCTTACTACGACGATTCGTACGCGGTGAACTCCGCGAATCTGGGTCCCTACGGCGACGCCATCGAAACCGAACTGATTCCGGCGCTGGAAAAACAATTTCGCGCCATCGGTCAGGGATGGGCGCGTTTCGTGTACGGCGGGTCTACCGGCGGCTGGGAATCCATCGCGGTACAAATGTTTTATCCCGATCACTACAATGGCGCGTTCATCGCGTGTCCCGATCCTGTGGACTTCCGCGCCTACACAAACATCGATCTGTATAAGGACAAAAACGCGTTCTTTATCCAGGGTTCCCACACCCAAGTGTTGCAACCCGGTTTCCGCGACTATCTCGGCCACACCATCGCGACAACGAAAAGTGTCAACCAGTACGAACTGGCGTTAGGCTCGCACGGCCGCTCTGGCGAACAATACGACATCTGGCAAGCGGTCTACGGCCCGGTCGGTCAAGACGGCTACCCGCAGCCGATTTTCAACAAAGAGACCGGCGACATCGATCCCGCCATCGCTGCGTACTGGAAGGAACACTACGATCTCAGCGCCATCCTGCAGCGCGACTGGGGCACCCTAGGGCCCAAACTCCGCGGCAAGCTCCGCATCTACGTAGGCAGCGCCGACAACTACATGCTCAACAACGCCGTCTACCTGATCGAGGATTTCCTCAAGACCACCACAAATCCCCCGTACGAAGGCGAAGTAAAATACGGCGACCGCGCAGAACACTGCTGGAACGGCGACCCCAACCAACCCAATTACCTCTCCCGCCTCCACTACAACACTATGTATCTGCCAATTATCCTGGACCGGCTCCAAAAAACCGCACCGCAAGGCGCCGACCTAACCTCCTGGCGCTACTAGCCTGTTGGAGTGCGGGAGCCTAGCCGCCGCTAACATACGACCCTGGCCACCTCAAACACTCACTCAAACCGAATCCCCGCAAACTCCATCCGAATAAAGTCCTTCACGCCCGGCTCTCCCGTTACCCTGAGCGCTATCGGACCTTTCTGTGGCGCAGCCTCGACGCCCAGGCCAAAAAATGAACAGCATTTCTGCTCGTATTCGACCCATTGCGCGACCTCTTCCAGCGACATCGACGCGTCTCGCAAGCGGAAGGTATAGCCGTTTTCGAGTTCTTCCGCCCGTTCAACGGCCTGCTCCAGTTTCCGCCGAAGGACGTCGTAACGCGCACGCTCCTCCTTCGTCATCGCGTTCATGTTGCAAGCAAACCGTGGTATATGCGTCATCGCATCCCCCAAAACGAACGACGTTTTCACGCGAACCCGCGTGAAGTCAAGGGGTGGATATGCAAATCGAGGCGGTTGTGATCAGCGGTTAGTCGAGAACTGCAGCGGTATCGCGGTCTTTGCGACGACGGTGCAGATACTGCATGGCGATGTTGAGGTAGACCTCGCCGCACGGCGTTTCGATGCAAATCACCATGGCTTCGGTATCGGCGCCCCCGGCAAGGCCTTGCTCGTTCACGTGAATTTCCGGAGGGAACACCTTGAAGCGAAAGCCCTGATCGTTCAGCAAGGTCACGGAGTTTCCGATGACCATGTTCGCGAGTTCGCAAACGGTTTCGCGAGCGACCTGTTCACCGCTCTGTACCGCGCCGCCCGCAAGATGGCTGGCAATCTTCAAGGCCACTTCGGGAGCCAAGTCCAGAATCACGCGCCCTTCGATGTCGCCTTTGATGAGAATCAGCGCGGCAACGCCTTTGCGTCGATAGGTCTCTTCGTCCATGGACAGATCGACGATCTTGGTGGGCGCCTGAAGCGACTCCGCGAAGACCGCGTCCGCGGCGTTGATAAACGGTTGAATGAGTTCCATTCTCATACGCGTCGCTCTCCAGCCAACGCGACGGGCGCACCTGCTGCGTTGGGGTCGTCACTCAGCACGTAACGCAAGATCTCGTATAGCACTTCGGCCTTCACGGGCTTCTGGACGAAGTGCTTCGCACCTTTCTGCAGCGCCGCCAGGATGTTCTCCTGATAGCCCACGGAGCTGACCATGACGATGCGCGCGTCCGAATGCTGGCGGACGATGCGCTCGACGGCCTCGATGCCCTCCATCTGCGGCATGGTGATATCCATGAGCACGATGTCGGGCTTGGTGCGATTGAACTCCGCGATGGCGGTTAGGCCATCGCCGGCTTCGCCGGCCACTTCCCCGCCGAACATCTCAATCATCTTGATGAGATTCTTGCGGGCGAATACGGAGTCGTCCACCACGAGGTAGCGGACCGACTGGTTGTCTTTGCGATGCAGAGGCGCGAATTGTTGCATGACCTTCTCCTTCGTCCCATTGCACGGTTAAGTGCGTTGGGAAGAAACGGGTGTCCTTTCGTTCTTGTCGTTCTTTTCGACTTTTTCCGGCCGATCACTCTTCTCGGGCTTGTCGGATTTCTCTGAAGGTACGCGATCCCCGCCACCATATTGATTGACGAGGTACGCACCAATGCCTTCCAGGGGGATGATCTTGTTGGCGTGGCCTTTTTGGATCGCGGCACGCGGCATGCCGCTAACCACGCACGTATCTTCACTCTGCGCGATAGTCATTCCCCCGGCGGACTTGATGATTCCCAGGCCGTCCGCGCCATCCTCGCCCATGCCGGTCATGATCACGCCGACTGCGGCGAGGGAGAATTCCTGGGCAACGGAATGAAAGAGGACGTCCACCGATGGGCGGTGCCCGTTCACTGGCGCGCCATCGGAAAGTACGGCCATATCGCCGCGAGGCATGCGGCGCACCATCATGTGCCGATTTCCGGGGCAAATCAGGACGCGCCCGGAGATCAGGAGGTCGCCCGATTTCGCTTCACTGACGTCCAGCGCGCAGCATTCGTCCAGGCGCCGCGCGAACATTTCCGTGAAGCCCTCCGGCATGTGTTGCACGACCAGAATGCTGCATGGGAAGTCGGCTGGAATCTGTGAGAGCACGAATTGCAGCGCGTTCGGACCACCGGTCGAGATGCCGATGGCGATGATACGGCTTGGCGGCAGAGTGGATCGCGCGCCCTTTTTCAGGCTAGGAGGTTCGATTGGGACTGTTGCAGGGGGTAGTTTGCGACCCGCAGCGCGCTTGGCAACCTTGATCTTTTCGATCAGCAGGTCCGCAATCGTTTCCAGGTGCCCTGCGGCTGCGTCTGTGGGTTTCGGGATGAAATCCACCGCGCCAAGCGCCAAGGCCTTGAGGGTGGAATAGGCGCCTTCTTTCGAATGGGTGCTGAAGAGAATTACCGGCAAAGGAGCGCGGCGCATAATGAGGCGCAGGGTCTCCATCCCGTCCATGCGAGGCATTTCCAGGTCCAGGGTGACCACGTCGGGCCGGAGTTCCTCGATTTTTTTCAAAGCGAACGCGCCGTCCATGGCGGTGCCGACCACTTCGATGGACGGATCGCGGGCAAGGATCGCCGGAATCAGCTTTCGCATCAAAGCGGAGTCGTCCACCACCAGAACGCGGACCTTGTCGCTCATGCGATAGCTCCCAGAGGAGTGGCACGCGAAAGCCGAGCCAGCACGGCAGGCACATTCAAAATCAGAACTACAGTGCCGTCACCCAGAATCGAAGCTCCGCTGACCAAATCGCTGGAGATGATGTCCGATGGCAGCGCTTTGATGACCAATTCTTCCTCGCCCACAAGGCTGTCCACCAGCAAGCCGAAGCGCTTTTCGGCGGCGCCAATGACGATTACAAAGTTCCTTTTTTTCTTTGCTTCCGGCTCGGCGTCCACAGCATGAATGCGGCTCAGGCTGTTAAGGCGTACGAGAGTTAGAACTTGCTCACGCAAGCGCAGAACTTCGCGTCGATCGATGTGATGAATCTCGTTCTCGTTGACGCGGGTAATCTCCACCACGGAAGAAAGAGGCACGGCAAAAAGGCGGCCGCCGACGCGAAAAAGCAGAGTCTGGATGCTCGCGAGCGTCAGAGGAGCACGAAGCTGAATCGTTGTGCCGCGGCCCTTGTTGGACGCGATGTGCACCGTACCCTTCAGGCGGTCCAGCACTGTGCGAACGACGTCCATGCCTACGCCGCGCCCGGAAACCTCGGTCACTTCCGCAGCGGTGCTAAATCCAGGTTCGAAAATCAGGTTGAGGGCTTCGGAGTCAGAAAGGCGCTGGATTTCGTCCACTTTCAGGACACCTTTTTCCACGGCAAGCGTGCGGATCTGCGCGAGATCGATACCCCGGCCGTCATCACGCACTTCGATAACCACCTGGGTACCCTGATGGTAGGCGTTCAAATAGATCGTTCCGCGAGCGGGCTTGCTGGCGCTGATGCGCTCTTCGGCATGCTCCACGCCGTGATCGACGGCGTTTCGAACCAGGTGCATGAGCGGCTCAGCGAGCGCGTCGAGAATGCCCTTATCGAGGTCAGTGTCCTGCCGGAGACTTCCAGCGCCACGTCCTTGCCACACTGCTTGGCAACGTCGCGGACGAGTCGCGGAAATCGCCGGAAGAGCTGCTCGACGGGGACCATGCGAAT